>CAWIEK010000026.1:0-46844 GCA_963835065.1 uncultured Chthonomonadaceae bacterium
AAAATGGTGAATGGGTAGAAGTGAAGAGTGAGAGTGAAGAGTGAGAGTAAAGATTGCTGCCGGGGGGAAAAAAAAAAAAAAAAAAAGGGGAAAAAAAAAAAAAAAAAGGGATAGGTTAAGGGGTGAGGCAATCAGGAGAGGAGCATCATGCTGAACGGTCCGATGCCGCAGGAATTACTCGAATAATACGCGGCCTGTTTGCGCCGGAAGACGCGGATTTGGTCGCGCTGACGCGGGCGGCGCAGGAAGCGGGGATGCCGACCGGCTGGGAGATTATGCGTGACGTGGGGCGGTTGTTTCAGGTGTTGTGCCGGGCGGTCGGGGCGAGGCGGGTTCTCGAGTTCGGGACACTGGCGGGGCATAGCGCTCTGTGGTTTGCGCGCGCCCTGCCCCAGGACGGCAAGGTTATCACCTCGAAATCAACCCCGCGTATGCGCGACTTTGCGCGGGAACAGTTGGCGCAGCGCGCGGGCGGCAAAAAAGTGGAAGTGCGCGAGGGCGGGGCGCGGGATGGCTGGCGCGGCTGCAAGCCGAAACGGAAACAAGCGGCCAAAAATTCGACGTCATCTTTCTGGACGCCGACAAAGCGCACTATCCCGAATTTCTGGACTGGTCGGTTAAGGTGCTGCGTCCGGGCGGATTGCTGCTGGCTGAAACGTGCTGCGCGCCGACTCGTGGAACGGACAAACCCTGCTCGACCCCGCTGCCGATGATCCGCGCATCCTCGCCATTCGCATATTCAACGAACGCCTTGCCGCGCATCCGCAGTTCACAAGCATGATCGTGCCCCTGCGCGCCGGCATCGCAATCGGAACTTTTCAGCCCTGAATACATGTGAACGAACCGCGAAAAATGCGAAATAAGACGAAAAAGAGGAAAGTGGAAGTTGGGAGAAAGCGCGGCTTCGAAATAGCAGGCGAACGCAGCGTCAGACACCGAAGGCCGGCAGCGCCAGATAATCGGGTTGTAGGACCTTACTCTGACCGTAATGGAAGACGCCGAACACGAACACGTCCCTCTTGCACAGTTACTGCCGCTCCCTGCTCCAAATCTTCATCAAACTGCGTTATAATCGCTTGCAGTAACGCGGCAGCCGCTTCTCCGCGTAGCCCCTCAATGCGGAGGCGAATTACAGAGGGCGTACTTGCCTCCGACAGAGCCAGAAGGGTATGAAAGTCGGCATCAAGTGTTACTATGATTCGATCTTCTTCCCTGCCACGCTCAGAATGGCCTCATCTTCCGCTGTCGCGTAGCCGATTTCGCCAACATGGAGCGCGTCCAACCCTGCTTGCCGCAAAAGGACGGCAGTGGAGCGCGGCAATCCCTGATCAAGCAGCAGCTTCATGGTTCACCGGAAATTCTACAACGCGGTCATCCAGATAAGCGGAGGCAAAGAGCAACGCCTGCCGTATATCCTCGTCTTCCAATTCAGGAAATTCCTGATGCAGTTCCTGGCGATCCGGGTAGGCTGCCAGCAATTGCATGACGCGCCTTACAGTAAGTCGCAGGTTCCGCACACAGGGCTGACCGTTCATGCGCGCGGGGTGGACGCTGATGCGATCCAGTTTCATAGCTGATTTCCTCCGGCTCGTTAGTATACGCGGAAATAGTATACACCGAAATTACGCCGATGTGCAGACTATTCTCGTTGCTCCTCCGGCAACGGCTCATTATTCGTCAGGTAATCTGTGTTCCGGCAAAACCTGTGTTATAATGGTTACAGGCGGTCGCGCAGCCGCCTACGCTTTGTTTTTCGCCACACGCTTTTCCACTCCCCAACCAGACTATCGAAAAGACTGCTTGTGGAAACCTGTTAAAGTCTTTGTTTGGAACGTCTCTTGTTTGTAACGTCACCTGTGACATTCTATCGCTGGAAGGACACTGCAGTATGCGCCACACAACCCTCAATGCTCAACGCCTAACACCTAATGCCGCCTTTACCCTCATCGAGCTGCTTGTGGTCATTGCCATCATCTCGATTTTGGCCTCCATTTTGTTTCCCTCCTTTGCCCGCGCCCGCGAAATGGCGCGGCGCACCAGTTGCCTGAGCAACGAAAAACAGTTGGGACTGGCCTTTTTCCAGTACGTGCAGGATTACGACGAGCAGCTGCCGTCTGCCGCTGTGGGCGCGGACGCGGCGGGCAAGCAGGGCGGCTGGATTTACTATAATAAGTTTGCGGCGGACAGCAGAACCGGGCCGGCGGGCTATGATCCCCGCTACGGCGCGATCTACTCCTACGTAAAAAACGCGCAGGTCTTCGTGTGCCCCGACGACAGCAAGGGACGCTACAACGGCAACTCTTACGCCGTCAACGGCTGCGCTTTCGATGGCAGCCCCACGCCCGCAATCCCGTTCGTTTACGGCAAAACGCTGGCCGCTTTCGACTCAACGAGCAGTTGGATTATGCTGATGGAAGAGTGCGAAGATGCCGGCGACATCTCCGGCGATTCCACCGACGACGGCTACTTTCTGCCGCCCACTAATGGACTTGGCGGCAACCTGATTTCTACCCGGCACATTGACGGCTCCAATGTGACGTTTATGGACGGCCACTCCAAATACCATCGGCCCAGCCAGATTGTCGGCGCGGGCTACATCTACGGCGATGTGGGACGGACGGCATGCCCATAAGAATACTCTCGTAGAAATGCGCGAAATGTTCCTGTAGGGACGTTTCGCGCATTTTGGCACAAATCTTGCAGGTTGTACGTCTATATGCAAACGCAATCAGGAAACGGATTTCCGACGTGGCGCATGGAAGCGCGAGGCCATTGCAGCAACTCGCTGTTACGTTAGCAGCAAGTTGTTGTTACAGGGAGCGCAGCCATGCAGTACGCTGAGGGTACGTGGGCCGTTTGGATTGTTTGGGCAATGTTGCTGACCGGGGCGGGCTTGATTCTGGCGAGTTTGTGGCAGGCATCGGAGCGGTTCTGGTACTGGAAGCAGGCGCGGCAACTGGCGGCAGGCGAAGTAGCGCAGGCGACCGCAGCGCTGTGCGCCGGCCAGCGTTTTCGCATTGCGGCGGGGGAAGACAAAGCCGCTGCAACTTCAGCCTTTCCACGTGAAGGTCACACTGCGGCAGGGCTTGTTGCCTCCGCCTCTGTTGCCGACACAATTTTCGGTGAACCGGAAGCAAGTATCGGCAGCGAAATGACCGGGCGCATCATCGGAATGTCACGCGGACTTTTGCTGCTTCTGCTGGAACCGGAAACGATTACGCGGGATGAGCGCGGCGCAATCGCGCTGAGAAATTCGCTGCGCGTCGGGCAAACCCTTGCGCTTCAGGTCACGGGCGACAGCGAACTTTTCCGTTTTGAAGCCACTGTGCGCAGTGTTCGCCCGGACCCGGAACAGCCCTTGTGTACGCAAATCGCGGTCAAACTTCCGTTCTGGCTGGCCCGTATTCAGCGGCGGCGGCACGTCCGCGCTTCCATTCACAGCGGCGCAGCGGTTCAAATGACGGACAACCCCGGCAGCATCGGCAATAATCGCGCAAAGGAGAATGTGAATAACGTCCTGCGCGGGACGCTGCGCGATTTGTCCGGGAGTGGCCTCTGCCTGGAACTCAACAGCGTCTTACGCCCGGACACCATTGCCCGCTTGTGCGAACAGTGGGACAGGAACGCGCTGCTGAAATGTCGCCTCAACCTGCCGCTCCTGCGCGACGAACCGTTAAAATTGCGCGTCCATTCCTGTGAGCGTATCGTGGTTCGCGGCGGCCTGGGTCTGCGGGTGCGGGGCGAATTTGTAGAACTTCCCGCCTGGCAGCAGGAAACCATTATCAGCCTGGTGTTTCAGGCGCAGCGACAGCAACTGCGCCAGCAAACGCCCCGCTTGCAGACCGCTGTGTAACGCGCATGTGGAGAAGCAGGAAACAGAAGCGGCAAGCGCGAATTAGCGGGTGAGGTTCGCATCAGGCGAGCTAATCCTTTGGTGATAAAAAGTGAGGAGAACAAGAAACCCCATGCAAAAGATAGGAATGTTCCCGATTTCTGCCGGGCTGCTGCTGGTATTGGTTGTCGGCGCGATTGCCGCGCCGCCTAAACACGACGCCAAAAAACCTGCCGCAAAAGCGGACGCGGGCGGCAAAGTGGTCACGACCAAAACAGGACTGAAGTACGTGGATTTGAAGGTGGGCAAGGGAGCCATGCCCAAAGTCGGCGACATGGTGACGGTCAATTACACGGGTACGCTGGCGAACGGAACCGTGTTCGATGCGTCCTCCAAACACGTAGACCCGGATCATCCGCACGGTCAGCCTTTTGAATTTGATCTGGGAGGGCGAGTGATTCCGGCATGGAATGAGGGCGTGGCGACTATGCGCGTCGGCGGCAAGCGTAAATTGATCTGCCCGCCCGACCTTGCGTATGGCGCGCGCGGCTTTCCGCCCGTCATCCCGGCCAACGCCACCCTGACATTCGTAGTGGAACTGCTCAAAGTCGGGCCGTGAAACTGATGGCTGGTGGCTGGTGATTGGTGGTTGGTGATTTTCAAACCCCGGTTCAGCGATTATGCTGGAGCGGGTTTTGTGTTCGCTTCTTTCTTCCATTGTTGGGAGAAGATACTATCACATCAGCAACAGCCATGCTGCAAATCTGTGTTACAAACCCGTGTGCCGCGCGTCTACCTTTGCATACGGTTGTTGAAGAAGAAACACGCGCAAACGCAACGCTGCTTGCGTTTGTTTTCTTTTACGAGCAAACTCGCTAAGGCAAGCAGGCTGTCATACTGTTGTAATCGCTAAAAATTTCTGTAAATACTTGTGAGTTGGGACATTTTCGGAAACAACCCCTTGACAAACTTCCGTATAAACAACTAGACACAGATGTTTGCTGTTCCATTCTGCCGACAGGCCGCTTGACCTTTATTCGCCGGTTGAATTCAAATTTGGAACAGTTGTCTGCGATACAGGGAACAGAGCCGCGCAACGCTCTTTGCGCCACCTCCGCGCTTTGTCTTCCCACGATTACACTACCTAACACATTTCAGGGAGAGATGATAACAATGGTTTCGACGCGATGGCAAAAACGAATTCCGCGCGCGCTGCTGGCCGGCACTGCTTTGGGAACCGGCGCGCTTGCTTTGACCGGATTGCGCGGCAACGCCGGTCCGCAGAACACCCCGCCGCCCGTGCAGCCGAGCGCGCAGGTACTCAATATTCAGGATGCTTTTGAGAAAGTTGCCGACAAACTGCGCCCGTCTGTAGTGTATATTGTCAGCCGCCAAACCGTGACGAATACGGCGTTGCGCGGCGGTGATGATGAGAACCCGTTCGGCTTTACGTTCCCGCAGGTTCCGGGCGGTGGGCGTCAGCCCCGTATGCTCCCGCAGCAGCCCTATCGGCGCTCGGCGGAAGCCAGCGGTTCGGGCGTGATTGTTTCCAGTGACGGTTACATTCTGACCAACGACCATGTTGTCGCGGGTTCGGATCGCGTTACGGTCAAATTGCAGGATGGGCGCCAGTTTGTGGGCAAGGTGTTCCGGGATCAGCGCAGCGACCTGGCCCTGATCAAAGTGGACGCCAGCAACCTGCCCGCCGCCGAGTTCGCCAACTCCGACGGCGTGAAAGTGGGCCAGTGGGCCATTGCCTTCGGCAGCCCGTTCGGTTTGAATGATACCATGACAGTCGGCGTTGTCTCGTCCACCAAGCGGCGCGAAGAGATCGGCGGCAGCGGCGCGGACGGACGCTTGTATCCGAGCCTGCTCCAGACGGACGCCAGCATCAATCCGGGCAACTCCGGCGGGCCGCTTGTGGATGTGTACGGACGCATCATGGGCATCAACGTCGCCATCGAATCGCCGAGCGGCGGCAACGTTGGCATCGGCTTCGCGATCCCGTCCAACCAGGCGCGCTACATCATGGAGCAATTGCGCAGCAAGGGAACCGTGACGCGCGGCTACCTGGGCTTTGTGCCGCAGTCGCTGACCTACGCCATGCAGCAGCGCTACGGCGTTAAGGAAGGCGCGCTGATTACCCTTGTGCAGGCGGGCAAGCCTGCCGCGCAGGCCGGTTTGCAGGTCGAAGACGTGGTTGTCCGCTATGACGGCCAGCCGGTCACGGATGAGGCCACCCTGCGCGAACTGGTGTCCCGCACCGCTCCCGGCAAGCAGGTACAGCTTGTGGTGAAGCGCGAGGGCGCGGAAAAAACCCTGACGGCAACCATAGGCACATCGCCCATGGATAAAACGGCGGACGCCACGCCCGCCCCGGCGCGCGAACACGCGAAAGGCAAACTGGGCATCAGCCTGGGCAATGCCAGCGACCCGCAAGTCCGCGAAGCCGCGCATCTGAGCAGCGCCATTAAAGACGGCGTGGTGATCGTGGAAATTCTGCCCGGCAGCCCGGCAGAGGAAGCGGGACTGCACCCCGGCGACGTTCTGGTAAAGCTTAACGGCAGGGCCGTGACCAGCGCGGATCAGGTGTCCGACATCGCCGCCAAATTGAACAGCGGAGCCTCGGTTCCCATCGTCGTCAAGCGCGCCTCGCAAGACGGGACGCAGACGATTCTGGCGGATATCACGATTGAGTAGGTGTCAGGTGTCAGGTATTAGGTATCAGGGAAGCCACTGTTCTTTCTCTGACACCTGAAACCTGACCACTGAAACCTTGATTGGGGTGGCGCGGTGGAAATTCGGAGCGTGGCGGTATCGCGCTTTGGGTTCCATTGCCCGCCCTTTTGTAGTCGGTGAATAAGGCTTGGTTGTTAAGCGTTGGCTGTTCATTAAGAGGCTGTCTGTGAAACCAGCCACCAGCCACCAACCACCTGCCGCCCGATAGAAAGTAAGGCAAATAAAATGACACAGATGGTTCCAGCGTCTACCGAAGCCACGCCGACTATGCCGCACAAAGCAGTGCGCGTACCGGAGTGGGTCTATTATTTCTCAGATGAGCAGTTTGTTACCTGGTGCAAGCAGCACAAACTGACCATCTGCACCGAAATGCGGTCCTTCAGCGAAGATGAGCGCGCCGCCATCTTCCGCTACATGGTGCGACAGAAACTGTTCAATTAGGACAGAGGTTTCAGGTTTCAGGTTTCAGGAACTGCTGCTTTCTACTAGGTGCATTGCAGCACCGTTATTAGGACTACACTTCCTGACACCTGAAACCTGAAACCTGAAACCTTCCTACGGAAGCGTTTGCGCGTTCGGCTCAAAAACATGCGAGGAAATCTGGGACTCAGTGCGGCTTTGCGCGCCGGGAATGGTGTGGGTCATGTTCAGCAGCTTGACCAGCCGAATGGCCGTGCTGGGAACCAGAATCATGTCGCCGTTATCCTTCATCACTTGCAGCCAGCCTTCGCCGATAGCAACCAGTGTGCCCGTATCGCTGCGCTCGTCCCCTCCAACCGAAGTCAGCACCGTGATATGCTGCCCCTTGAATGTGTCCAGCCAGGAACCTTCCATATTCGTTCCGCTCCTTTGTGCCTACTGTTCAATACAGGCAAAAGGAGAAAGGCAAAAGGAAAAGCGTTGTAGCCAACAACCTGTTCCCTGTTCCCTGTTTCCTGTTCCCTATATTCGCTGAATTAGTCTGTGAAAAGGACGCCCGCAACGCGGGGCTTGTTCCTTGATTCGGCGATTCAGCGGAACCCCGCCCGCTTCCCTCCCGTCCTTCTCCTGAATTCCAGAAACGCGCGGTGATACATGGCTGTTTCCGCGCGCTTGGAGAGGACAAACAAGGATATGCTAACCTACCGAACGATTTACGCCACGTTTGCCACAGAGCGCGATGCCGAGCGCGCGGCGGGCGCGCTGATGGATCATGGAGTCAGCGCCGCCGCTGTCAGTTTTGTGCTGCCCCACGATACCCGCGCGCCGATTGTAGCCGGTACGCCCCATATTCCCGGCGCGCATCCCGCCATTCCAAACGACCTTCCCATCCCGGATATACAAACGCCCGCCCCGCCCATGACCGCCGCCGTTGATCTGAACACGGGCGCGCGGGTAGGCGAAGATGTTTCCGTTACACACAATGCTTCAGGTTATAGTTATGACGCGCTGGGCGCAGAGGCTCCCAACGCGCGCGCTCAGGTTCCAGCCTCCTACGTGCCGGCTATTGATCCCAACGATCACATTCCCATCAATACGCCCTTGCGTTCGCACCCGGATATTCCACAAACGGATATTCCCGCTTTGTCCGGCAACGCGCCCTTGAACGTTGTGACAGATGACGACCACGCCCATATCGTGGATCAGCAGCGCGTGGAAACGACTGCGGCGCATGGCATCACCACAACCACAGGCCGCGATGCGGCGAAAGGCGCTGTGGGAGGCGCGGGCATCGGCCTTGGTTTGGGAGCCTTGCTTGGGCTTGCCGCCATTGCCATTCCCGGCGTTGGATTGATTGCGGGCGCTGGTGCGCTTGTGGCAGGGTTGGCGGCGGCAACGGGCGCGGCAGGCGCGGTTGCCGGCGGCGCGTATGGCTTTCTGGCCGATCTCGGTCTTCCCCCACACTACACGCAGCAGCTGCAAACCCATCTCGAATCCGGCGGCCCCGTCCTCAGCATCCATCTTCAAGACGGCAAGCCGGAAAACGAACTGCTTGCCCTGCTCACCAAATACGGCGCGACCTCGGCACAAGCGTTTTAAGAGCAATACCGTTCAAATAAGAGTTCGTATGGGCACAACATGTTGTGCCCGCGCTCTTAACATGTTGTGCCCGCGCTTCCAACCTATGCCCGCCCGCCGCATTTCAGGAAGAGGACACAACATGTTGTGTCCCTACGAACTCTTATTTGAACGGTATTGGTTTTAAGAGCCAACTCCGAATGTCCGGGTACTTTCCAGTACCCGGACATTCGCAGGCCAGAGCGTTGTTCCTCTCACTCTCCACTCTCACGATCCCCTCGTGAGTAACTCCGAATTTGCGGCCAGCGCAGCGCGGCCAGCGCGACAACCGCAATCGTGCCGATGCCGCCGCTGACGACGGAAAACAGGGGCGACGTATATTGGGCGACAAAGCCGGATTCAAAGCCGCCGATTTCGTTGGAAGAGTTGATGAACACGCTGTTGACGGCGTTGACGCGCCCGCGCATCGTGTTGGGCGTTAAGGTTTGTACGAGCGTTTGGCGGACGACCACGCTGACCATATCCAGCGCGCCCACGCCGAACAACGCCCCCAGCGAAAGGGGCAGGGAACTTGACAGGCCGAACACGATGGTTGCCACGCCGAAACCCGCCACTGCCCACAGCATGGCGCGTCCCGGAAAACGGAATGGGCGCAAGTGGGCCAGCGTAAGTGCCGTTACCAATGCGCCTGCCGAGGGAGCCGCCCGCAGCCAGCCCAACACACCCGGCCCGGCATGAAGAATGTCTCGGGCATAAACGGGCATCAGGGTCGTCGCGCCGCCGAGCAGCACGGCAAACAAGTCCAGCGTGATTGTGGCGAGGATAATGGGCGTGTGCCGCATGTATTCCACGCCGCCGAGCAGGGTCTGCCAGGTCGCGCGCTCTTTGCCCGAAGGCGCGGACGCATGTTCGGAAACGAGGCCAAGCAGCAGCGCGCTCCCGACGCCAAAACAGGCTGTCGTGATATACACGATCCAGGCGTGATGGCTCCACGCCAGCAGCCACCCGCCCACGCCCGCGCCCGACATCACCGCGATACGCCGGATACTGGTGTCCCACGAAATCGCGCCCGTCAGCAGCGCGGGTGGCACGACCTGCGGCAGCAAAGCCCCCCGCGCCGGGTTGCCGAAGGCGCGGCAACTGCTTGCGCAAAACAGACACGCATACACCCACCCAATAGCGGCGTGAACGACGGACAGCCAGGCCAGCAGCAGACTGCAAACGCAAAACGCGAGCTGCGCAGTAATGGCAATGCCCCGGCGCGAATAGCGATCCGCCACATGCCCCGCAGGAAGCGCGAACAAAAATATCGGCAGCGCCTGCGCCAGCCCGACATAGCCTAGCGTCAACGGCTGATTGGTGCGCTGGTACAAATCCCATCCGACCACAACGCCCTGCATCGAATCGCCCAACCCGGACAGGTTCCGGCCAAACACAAAGGCGCGGAACTCGCGCAGGCGCAGGGCGGCATACGGGTCATGCGCGTCCGGTATCACTTCACTCACAAAGTTTCTCCCTCGCTATCGGGATTTGCTGTCCTGCCGTTACCCTACCGTATCGAACACTGGTACAATATACCTTTTCTGAGAACCGGCTTCGGGATGTAACAGGATCAGGCAGGAAGTTTTCAAAGAAATCCTGTTTAATCCGACTAATCCATGTTAATCCTGTCTATTTGCCCATTAAACGCCAATCCACAGTGGAAGGGCGTGGATTTCCGGGAAACGCCGCTTTGCAGGAAATGCCTTGCTTTGTGGCGAATAGGCGCGCAGCAACCTCCCGTTCCGAAAGGATTGACGCGCTTGGCAACGACGCCCACCATTTCTCCCACGCCCGCAAACAACGCGGTGCGGCGCGAAGGCATCACCCTTCGCGCGCTCCTTATCGGCGTTCTGCTGATTCCCCTGATGTGCCTGTGGGTGGAGTACACCGAAATTGTCGCGCAGGCAACCGATCTGGCGGCCATGTCGCTGATTATCGCCGTCGTGTTCGTTCTCTTCGTCCTGCTGCTGATTAACTTCGGCCTGAAACGGTTTGCGCCGCGATGGGCGTTCACGCAGGCCGAACTGATGTACATTTATGTCATGCAGACGGTTTCCATCGGCATTTCAGGCATCGGCATGATGCAGTTTCTGAACACGTTTACGGGCAACATCTTTTACTACGGAACGCCCGAAAACAAATGGAAGGAGCGATTTCTGCCGGTTGTGCGCCCCTGGCTGCTACCCCGCGAAAGCGTGACCAAAGCCTTTTACACCGGGCAAAGCACGTTCTGGACGTGGGAACATATTTCCGGCTGGATGACGCCAGTTCTCGTCTGGACGGCCTTTATCGTCGCGCTGCTGTGGGTGATGCTGTGCCTCAACGTCCTCATTCGGCGGCAGTGGATGGATCAGGAACGCCTGAGTTTCCCGATTACGCAGTTGCCGCTGGAGATTGCGCGGGACGGCGGTTCGGGCGCGTTGTTCACGAACAAGCAATTGTGGATCGGGTTTCTGATTCCCGTCGTTCTGGAATCGCTTGCCAGCCTGAATTATCTGTATCCGAGCGTCCCGTTCTTCCCCATCAAGCCCTCCGACCAGCGCCTCAACCTGACACCCTATTTCGCCAATTCACCCCCCTGGAGCGGCGTCGGCACACTGCAGCTGTCGTTTTATCCACTTGTTATCGGCCTGACGTACTTTTTGCCGCTGGATGTGGCGTTTTCCCTGTGGTTTTTCTTCTTGTTCGGCAAGTTCCAGAACGTGACGGCAACGGGTTTGGGCTACCACGAGCCGGGCGCGAGTCAGGCGGCAAGCCGGATGCCGTATGTCGGGGAGCAGTCGGCGGGCGCGTTTTTGGGCGTGGCGTTGTTCGCATTGTATGGCCTGCGTGGTCCGCTAAAGTCCGCGCTCGTCAGCGCGTTCCGCCTGCTGAAACCCGGCGCTGCGCCCGACCTGAACGACGCGAACGAACCGATGTCCTACCGCGCCGCTATTTTGGGCGGGCTTGCCGGGTATCTGTTTCTGATCGGCTTCGGGGTCGCCATCGGCATGTCATGGCTGGTTCCCACCGTGTACTTCTTCCTGTACTATCTGTACGTGATTACGTTTACGCGCATCCGGGCGGAAGCCGGCCTGCCCTGGGGTTTCGGGCCATACATGAACGTGCATGACCTGATGAAAGCGGGCGTCGGATCGAGCGCGTTTTCCCTACAGGATCAGGTGGGCCTTCACGCCGTCCTGTGGCACGACCTAGACATGCGTACTACTGTGATGCCCAACCAACTGGAGGCCATGAAAATCGGCGAATCGAGCCGCATGAACCTGAAGCATCTGGCGGCGGTAATCGTGCTGGCAACGGTTGTCGGCGCATTGGCGTCGTGGGCATCTGTGCTGACGTGCTATTACCAGTATGGCGCGGCAACGGCCAAAGTGAACAGTTGGCGCACCGACATGGGCAGCGCCCCCTGGCGGCAGCTCAAAGACATTCTGGATAACCCGGTCAAGCCGGACTTCCCGCGCATGGAGGGCGTCACGCTCGGCCTGCTTGTTACCGGACTGCTGATTTTTCTGCGGCAGCGCTTCATCTGGTGGCCGTTCCATCCCATCGGCTACGCGGTGGCGGGCACGGCCACGATGGAATGGCTGTGGTGCGCCACCCTCGTCGGCTGGTTCATCAAGCTGCTCATCGTCCGCTACGGCGGCATGAAATCGTACCGCCGTTTCATTCCCTTCTTCATCGGCCTGATTCTAGGCGACTACATCACCGGCAGCGTCTGGGCCATCTACGGCAGCGTACTCGGCATCCAAACCTACCGCGCGTTCCCAATTTAGGGCAATTGCCTGCTCTCTTTAACGACAACCGGGAATGATGAAACGTGTCCCTATTGGAACTTGTCAAACAAAAAGAAGATGTTCAATCCATGTCAGTAAATACCAATCACGATGTTGTTCTGGACAGAGACCACGAAACGGTTCCTGCTTACAGCGATGTTTGTAACTTCTGTCGGCACTATCAGGGAATGCGCATCTGCTCGGCCTTTCCTGACGGCATCCCGCGCACAATCTGGCTGGAAGAAAACAATCATCGGCAGCCCTACCCCGGCGATCATGGAATACAATTTGAAGCCGTCGAAACACATGTCGATATTCTGCTGCCAATCACTTCGTAGGGAAAGCAAGCAGTGCTACACGCTTAGTCTGCCGCTCGGCATGTGTAGAGTCAACTGCCAGCAAGTTCTGCCGTGCGGTGGCATGGTATACTAACACTGAAAACCTGATGGTATTGGTGGCTTGCTGTGGACGTTCTTTCGCCGATTGCTTGTACTTTAAGATAGGGTTAGGGATGTACGCCACAGGAAAGACGGTATAAACAAAGTGGAATTAATCAAGCCGAAAGTTGGCCTTAAAGAACTTATGGTTCATGGTGTGGAGAATTTGCTTGAGTCAGGCTATTGCTTTCATTCCGCGCCCCTTGAGCCAACCTGCTCTCGCTCCTTGCTGGAGATTCGCGCTGCTCGACAAAGTAACTGGAAGCGTCATCAAGCGCGAATGCAGGCGCTACAGGAAAGGCGGCAAACACGTACAGTAGATGTTCGCCTGCATTGCGCATTAAGTATCTACGCGCAACAACATTTTGAGCAGGGCATTGCCATACATGGACGAACGGCACAAGCGAACAAACAACAAGAAGCCCGTACTGCCTCTTTTAGATTGATGATAAATCTGCCTCCTCCCAAACGCCGGAAACGGCAAAATAGATTGAACGCTTTGAACTCGAAACGCGCATGTACGATATCGAAAGTAATCTGAAAGCCAGAACGCTCGGTACGGTTTGTGTTACCATTCTCGTCAACCTGTTACTTGCTTTAAGCGCCTACATGGTGCATGAAAAGCAGGGACTGGCCTCGCTTATACCCCTGATTACGCCGGCAAACAGCGGGGGGCCAAAGACAGCAAACAAAAGTTGACTGTGCCAGCCAAGCCTCCAAAAGAGCCATTGGCGAGCCGACGCCAAAGCGTCTGCGCTAACAGAAATTGGGCTATTCTACTCTCCCTTGCTCCTTTTCTTCTCTTCTTTTCTCTGTGAAACCTCTGTGCCTCTGTGTCTCTAGCGTAGCGGGTGGTGAAACTTCGCCTTGCGCTGAGGGCTTATGAAGCAGACCATTCATTTAGCAATTCGTCCAGTGTGCCGTTTAACAAGGCAGTATCTGTGTTGGCGAAGTTGAACAGATCGGCAAGCAGCAGGTCATTGATGAGAGGTTCGTTGAAGGCTAAAATGCCCTCGTACAAAAAGTGCAGGTTACGGGCGTTAATGGTGAATTGTGTTTTGTCTTCGGAGGCGACAAAGTCTGCATCCTGTCCCCATCGTATGCTTTTCAGGCCGTCTATGAAATCGGCTTTGAGGAACAGCGGGTCTACATTGGCAACCAGAGCCGCGCGCACTTTCAGTTTGGAAGCCACATCCCGGTAGTACGCGCCGAACTTGAGGAGTTGGTACGTCCCTTTCTTCAAGTCGTCCGTTCTTCCCAGGCCGGGCTTCGTCTTGTTGGAGTCTACTTCGTCTCCCCAACCGTTGACCAGATAAGCAAGCGCGATATTTCGTCCTGTTCGTGTGACTTTCGGCACACGGTAAGCATAGTACAATTCAAGCCAAGCCGCGTGAAAGCGCAGAAAGTTCGCCGGATCAGAAAACCATGCAATCGCGGCGTCATACGGCCAATTGTCTTTCAGGTTCGCGCCAAGTGGAATGTGAATGTCGCGGTGCGGCACAAACAGTTCCAACGGCATACCAGTAGGCGTAACGTCAATCAGACTGTGCTGCTTGTATTCGACACGCTCGCCATTCGCATCTTCTTCAACCATCGGCACGTCCAATTCGCACATAACGGGAAAGGTTGCCAGCGAGGAGGCTTTGATCTCAAACAGGACAAGCGTATCCGCGTTGAACGCGATGGCGTCGGTGTCATGGGACTGCTTTGTTATCAGGGCCACTGTCAGCGGGGTTGGGTTCGCCTGCCCCAACAGTTGCAGAACAAGCGCGCTGATTGTGGAAGTAATCTCCCCAATGTGGTGACTTGACGGCTTATGCTGCGCTTTTTCAATGCGCGGCCCAAGCCCTCGATCCAGGCAGCAGCGTGGACATTGCTTCAGGAACGAGTAATAGACACGCGGTTTCGGCTGATCTTCGCGGTGGCAGTAAATCCAATTCCTGTTGACAAGGCGACCGTGCAGGTATTCAATGTTGCTGACCACATCGAAGGCGGCAGAACACACAAGGTTGAAACGCCGCCCTTCCGCAACGCTTTGCTGCAACGGCGCATCGGCAGTCCACGCTTCTTCGTCAAGCGAAGCGCGGTAACTTTGCATAATCGTTGCCATGAGACGCGCGGCCTGCTTCGCCTTGATGTACTGCGACCCCATTAGAGTCGTATCCATCAGGCGCTGCAGTTCCCGAATTTTGCCTGCGGCGCGCGAGTCGCTGTAATCGGGAAAACTTGGAACCACGCCAGAACGAGAATTCACGTATCGTTTCCTTACTAAACGCCCGGATCAAGCTAAACGCCCAGGTCAAGGCACAAGTTCTTTACGTCCGAAAACAGAGTTCGGGACGTGTGCTGAGGCTCATGCCCCGCAAGCAGCGACTCGATAGAATGTTCAAAAACCCACCGCACGGCAGGGACGCAGAACGGCGTCGCCCAACCCGTACAGCGCATCCGTTTCCGTTTGTGGCAATTGAAAGTCGGGCGAAAAGTCGGGCAAGCACACTCCTTGAAGCCGGGCGGCTTCCACGCCAAGCAGTTTACGAACGCGCACTGTTTCATCGGAAATATGAACAATAAACTGCGCAGAGGAACCGCCTTTTGGCGTCCGCAAACAGCTTGCCGCGCCGTCAAAGCGGATATTGATAATCTGCTCACGTAATCCGCGCCGCCGTCCGCGCCGAGTGGCGGTCAGAAACTTTTGAACGCCGGAACCGGTGAGATTGCAAAGTTGTGGCCTGTGATGCCGCTCCAGGTGCGACCAGAAGTAGGCCATTTGCGCCTCGTTCCACCACCGGCAATCCTCCGTCGGCAATTTTTCCAGAACGTCTGCAAGTTTGTAGCAAGGCTGCGGAAGCGAGGGAAAGTCAAAAAAGAACCAGGGCAAATCTTTGTTACGCTGGTAGGTTTCTCTGACTTTATAGCGGCGGATAGGAACATTGGGCACATGCGCAGGACGCGCAAAGCGGTTCTGCCCGTGAACCGCGATAATAAAGACACGATTCCGCGTTTGCGGCGTGAAGTGACAGGCATCCACCTGCACAAGGTCAAAGCAGTAGCCCATCTCTGCAATACGATGAAGCAAAAGGTCTATGGACTGCCCCTCATGCAGCGACAAAAGCCCCGGCACATTTTCTAAAAACAGAAATTCAGGAGGATTCCCTTGCCGCTGAAAATCGGCAATGCGGTCAAGAAATGCCCATACAACGCTGCTTTTGTCTCCGTTGATGCCAATGCGCCCTCCTGCCTGACTTAAATCTATGCAGGGAAAAGACGCGGTTGCCAGGCGAACAGGGGCTACGCCGGATACGTCTAAAGCATCCACATCTGTATCAAATACTGCTGTATCAGGATAGTTCAGTTTGTAGGCGGCGATTTTCTTTGCATTGTTGTCATTTGCAGCCGTGACATTCCAGCCGAAATGCTTGATAAATTCGTGAATAAGTCCGATACCCGCAAAGAATTCAAATGCCGTTCGGCAGTTACTCATCTAATCCTCAGCATCCATTCACTACAGGTAATTGTGCAGGAGCGCCCATGTCGCAGTAATAAACCTCATTATAGCAAAGGGTGAAGTTCCTGTCAACAGGGAATGTCAGTGGTATGCAGGCCGTTATACAGGAGCGGCTTGCTTGCTCGATAAACGTTTGTGACTTTGTGGCGCCTTGTGGAAACAGGCGACGATAAAGCGGCCTTGTGTCTGTTCGGGGAGAAGGGAAAACCACTCTCCGTAACAGGCGCAAGGCCGCTTTCAGGTTAAACGCCTGCTGACAGCGTTGATGCCCGGTTTAAGCGTTTTGATCCGTCAGGGCGCTTTTTGACCTGAGCCGCCGGATGCGGCGTTGGCCTGTGGCGCGTGTTGTTGGCCGGGCGGCGATGCCTGAACATTGCCTTCCTTGCCGTCGCCTACCGTTCCCCCGGTCGCGCCCTTATACAGTAAGAAGCCGGCCAGAACCACCACTACCGCAATCAGCGCTACGACAGCGGGCACAGGGATGGATTTTTGTCCCATGTTGTCTTCCTTCTTTTCTTCATGACGCCTGCTTAGAACCTATTTCGCTAGGTTCCCCTGCTCCCAACTTTGAGAGAAGGGGGCAGGGGTTGCGGGGCGTTGGGATAGTTTCTTAGTTGTTCGGGCAGGAAACGTCCCACGATTTGACCGGCCAGTAGCCGAACTTGGTGGACGAGCCGTTGACCGTCAGCGGGTTGGAACCGGCGTTGTAATCGGTTCCCGCAGGCTGCAAGCCGCCCGGACGCGCCCATTTGGAATGGCCGTCGCAGAAGAAGAAGTTGTTGCCGCCCGTGTGCCGGATGGAGTTGCCCCACCAATCAATCGGCGAGCCGCCAAATTCAATCGTGTTGATGAAGTACAGGGAATGATGGACGCACACGGACGGCCCATCATAAATGTAGGTGTTGTCATCCCCCAGCCCGATTTCGGCAGGCGCTCCGATTTGCGCGAGCGCGGTGGGCGCGGCAATGACCCACTCGTTCAAGCCGTAATCCACTTCCGGTACGATCTTGGTCTGCTTCGGGTCGCCGCACGTCCACAGGGGATAGCTGGCCGTATAGGTGCTGCCCTTGAAACTCGGACACCGGAACACCTGCCCGTTCTTGACATACGGGTACAGCAGCACGGCCCAATGCTCGTTGGGCTGCCCCGCCGTCGCGCCCGCCCAGTAACCGGGGTCCGGGCAGCCGCCCGGCCAGGGCTGCGAAAAGAAGGTTTCGTCGAAGTCCTGCACGTACATCATCACGCCCAGCCCGATCTGCTTGGTGTTGGACAGGCAGGAGATGGTACGGGCCTTTTCCCGCGCCTGCGCAAAGACGGGGAACAGAATGGCCGCTAAGATAGCGATGATGGCAATGACAACTAGCAATTCGATGAGGGTGAAGCCAGAGCGTTTGTTCATTACTTTTCTCCTGATGGACAATAGCGCGAACCGGGTCCGGGGCAAAAGCGCTCCGGTTTGGCGGGGCGGAAAACGCCCCGGTTTTCGCGGGGCATTTTCTGCCCCGCTGGCGAGTGGTGAAAGGCTCAGGGCTTCTGACTGGAAGCCCGGAGACGGAGGTCTACGTCGAGAACAACTTGCAAGGGAGGGCCGCTCGACTCGGCCATACGGGTTTGCAGCAGACTCCAGCCGCGCCTGCAAACCTCCTGCACGGGCAGTGACAGCGATGTCAAAGGCGTTTCCAGATAAGACACATAGGGCAAATCGTCACAGCCGGCAAGGGCGACTTGATCGGGAACGACAATGCCGGCTTCCCGCAGCGCGCGATACGCGCCCAACGCGATCTCATCGTTCTGGCAAAACAGCGCGTCCGGGGGCGCGTGTCCCGCTTCCATCCAGATGTTGAGTCCCTTCCGCGCCGCTTCCATCAGCGAAGATTGTCCCGACAGTAACGGGATGTCGGATTGCGCCAGGCCATGCTCGCGTACAAACTCCGAGAAAATGGTATACCGCTGTTCGCTCGGATGAAAGCTGCTTGCAAGCGCCATGTAACCGTAGGAGCGACAGTCTTGCGCCCGCAGATGCTCCAGCAAAGCCCGCAGCGGCGGCTCGAAGTTGACCGTGACATAGTCCTTGAGCTGCGTGTTGCTGCTGAACAGGCCCACAATGGGAGGAACCGCGCCGGAGTGTTGCGTGAGCGCTTCCCAGAGTCCGTTCACGTAGAACATATAATCGAACACGAACACGCCGTCCAAATCCCATTGCAGCAGGCGATGCCACTTTTCCGTGATCTGATTGGGCGTACTGACGAACACCATCAGCTCGTATTCGCTTTCCTCCAGTGTATGGCGCAGATGCTGAATCACGGTTTGAAAAAAATAGTCTTCCGAGTCCGGGACGAACACGCCGATAAGCTGCGTACTTTTGCCTTGCAGCGCCTGTGCGATTCGGCTTGGACGATAGCCCATGCGCTTGGCCGCTTGCAGAACGCGCTCACGGGTCGCATCGCCGACGAGGGTATCCTTCTTGTCGTTGAGAACGCGCGAAACGGTGGAGTGAGAAATCCCCAACTCTTCCGCGATTTGCTTGATAGTGACTCGCACCTGACCTCCATGCGCCTATGCACACGTGTGCCGTTACACGTTAAGATTGTTCATCATAACACGGCCTTAATCTTGTTGTCAAGGCTTTCCTAATAAAAACGCCATTATTTTCCAAATAATTTTAACAGGAGGGTATTTAGTCTTGCCCTCACCTCCAACCCCTCTTGTACAAAACGTATTTCCAAAGCGAAGCAGAAATACGGAACGTGGGGGAGGGGCTACTGTAACCTTCCTCATGAACTAAATCATGCGCCGATGTGACAAAGGAAGAAAAGAAACGTTTCGCGTATAGTAGATTATTCCGGTTGCAAGGAGCGTGTTGATATGAATCCATCCCGCTATTCTCGGCTGATGATGGTTCTGGTTCCCGTAATGGCGATGGTTTGCGCCCTGGCCTTTCCCCGCCCTGCGCATACGGGGCAGCCGGCGGCGTTTCACCTGCCGGTTCGGACGGCGGGGGCAATCCCGGAACAAACGGCAGGCTTTCGCTCCCTGTCGCACCCGTTTGCGCCCCCGGCTCCAGTGGGCAATGGGAACACAGATTTCCACATTCTGGATAGTGAGCGCAGAACCGCGCCCGCCGCCGTCGGACCGAACGGAACATGGTACAGCGCAGGCGTCAACAACGTCCTGTGTTCCCTCCTGCTGCCCAATGAAACCTGGCTCGGCACGGAATTTGGCGTCAAGCGGCTGAACCTGCAAACCCGTCAGACGCAGCACTATACCACTCTGGACGGATTGCCGTATTCTCATATTACGGCGATTGCGGGGCAGAACGGCGTGGTCGTGTGCGCGGCAATTCGGCAGGAACCGAGTGGCGCGGGCAATGCCCCTTTTTACCGGAGTTTCGCTGTCGGCCAAGCGCGGGTGGAAACCACCGCCCTGTGCCGCTTCGATGCCCTTTCGGGCAAGTGGAAGGTTTTGGACGAAGACAGGCGCGAGTATGTCACCGCCGACCCACCGAATGGCATGGAAGCAAAAGCTATTCCCCTGCAAAGCGTGGTCGTCAACGAGCGTTACGCCTGCCTTGTACCCGGCATAATCCAGTCCGGCAAACCCATTGCCCTGCTGTGCCGATTGTCCGACGGCTTTGTGGACAACCTTGTCGCGCCCGAATTTCTAAGGCAGCCTTTTGCCGTCACAAGCGCGCAAATGGACGCGCGGTATTTATGGTTTGGCAGCAGTCGCGGCCTGCTGCGCTGCGATCTGAAAACGCGGGAATGGGAAACCCTGCTGCCGGACGCGATGATTTACAGCAGCGCGCAGGCGGCGGACGGCAGTTTGTGGGTTCTGGCAAAAACATTCGGCCCATTCCGCGCCGACATTCAGCAGGGCAGTATACGCGATACGCGCTGGGAGGCGGTTCATATTCAGGAGGGACAGCCGCCGCGCCCCTACTTGCTGAAAAGCTGGGAGGAACCCCAACGCGCCTGGGCGCCCGCCTTTTTGGAAAACATCACGCTGGCGGATGGCAAGGTATGGGCAACGGTAAACAGGTTCGGCGCGGGCATTCACGGGCAACTGGCATATCTGCCGGATGTGCTTTCGCTGGCGCCGCAGACCGGGCAGGTGACGACGCAAGCCTCCATCAGTGGCGACGCCAAATATGACGAAATTCCTACATCTGTACTGGTAAACTCCCACACGGGCTGGGGGATACTGACGCCGCTCCGCAGGCCCGCCCGTTTCCCCGGCTGGATTTGCGAGGCCGAAGCCGGAGAAGCGGCGATGCTTACCATGCCCCGGCACGACCTGGATACGATAACACCACAGCGCATGGAATGGCATTTTGGCGCGCGGAGCAATGGTGGACAAAGCGGCAATTTTTTGCAGCGCGAGGCCGCTTCTCCGGGGGCAGGCGGAAACAGGGTTGGGGAGTTGTACGCGCCGCCGTTTGTCCGGGTGGACGCGCAGGAGGAGACTTGGTGGCCGACGGCTATGAAGGACCCGCAGGATGGCAGGGATAAGGTGTATTTCCTGTCCGGTTCCTTCGACATAAAACTGCGCGTCTGGGATCGCGCTTCCAACACGGTTTCCACGCCAATTGAAGTAACAGCCGCCCTGAAACGGTACAAGCCGCAGTGGCCGGGCGGGACTATGCTGCTGCCGGGGCGCGGTTGTTTGTGGATTGGAACCGGCGAACACGTCCTGCGCTATGACCTTGCTTCGGGGCGCGTGGAGGCGGCGCAGGAAAAAACGCCCGATGTCGGCGGTTACGTGCCGCGCCATGCGCTGCTTTCCGTGGAGGGCGATACAGTTTGGGTGAAGGGTGCGCCCAATCTGCTGTACACGGCAAACCCTCGCGTATCTTCCAGCCTCACTCCCGTTGCCCTGCCGCCGTTTCCCGGCGATCTGGAACGCAGCCGAGACAAGCTGGCCTTGTTCGCGCTGGAAGACCATATCGCCTGGTTTACAGGACTTTCCTTTATCGCGCCCAACAAGCGCGTCCTTATCGGCTACAACCTCCTGACCCGAACGTGGACAAAACCCATAGACGCTTCCCTGCCCCTGATTTCAGCGGGGCAGACGATTTCCACCTACAAACAGGGCACAACGCGCTGGTTTCCCGCGTATTCCCGCGAAGCGTCGGCCTATGGCTATGACATGGCAAGCGGGCAATGGACAACGCTGCCGCTCGCCCCCGCAAGCGAAAACCCGTGGCGCGTCCTGCTTGTCGGCGCGGATGCGCGGCATTTCTGGTATTGTGACTCTGCGCGCCTGTATCGGCTGGATCGGGAAGAGAAAACGTGGCATTACGACGCGCTGCCGTTTGCGTTTTCGGATTTCCAGTATAAAGGCGTGACCCCGTCCGGCGAAACCCTGTGCTTTGGCAGCGGGTCGGGCGCATGGCTGCTGGATACAACAACGGGCAAGTGGGCGCAGTCACCCGGCGTTCCCGTCACTTCGGAAGACATGTATTATCAGGTGAAGGCGGTGGACGCGCAGGCCGTGTGGCTGGACTCTATGCGGGCAGGCGTGTCGCTTGTGGCGCGTTTTGACCGGCAGGCGCATGTGTGGAAAACCTGGACGAGCGCGGACGGCGTACCGCCCGGGTACAGCCGGATGATACCGGATGGGTCATCGTGCTGGCTGCTGGCGGAGGGCATTCTTTATCATCTCAACACACAAACAAACCATTGGGACAACATTTCCCGCCGCCTTTACGCCCTGAAACCGGACGGAACTTACAGCGCGGAACCGGAAACCAGTCCGCAAACGAACGAAGTTATTTCACTCCAACCCGGCGCGCAGCTTCCACAAGCAAACCGGGAGGCAATCGGCATCCGTCAGATACTTGTGGAGGGCGAAGATGTTTGGCTGGTTCCCGGTTCTTTCCCGAACCAACCCTACCAGATGCCCGCAGCGATCTTCGCGCCCCTGTACCATTATGAGAAGACGTCACAGCGATTCACAATCGTTTCGCCTGCGCCCGGCAAAACGCTGACGCCGGGCGCGCTGACGGCAACGGACAGGGGATTGTTGTTCGCGGCACGTGAAGGCGTGTACCGATTGGATGGCGCGGGAGGGGAGTGGCGTCCGGTTGCTATTCCCGCCCTGCCCGCCGCGTTCCCGCCCCTCCTCCCGGCTGTCGCCCGCGAAGACCAGAACAACTATTGGATACTCGGCGACGAACACGCGCTCCGCTTCCGCAAGCCGCGCCGGTAAGCAACGCTTCTCCTCCGTGTTCCGAACAGGCGGGATGCAGGGGAGGTTGAGAAAAGGGTATGTAGAGAGATCGTCGAAATCTTGGCAATGCAGCGCTTCCAGCCCGATGTCTCGTTGTGTCAGATTGTAGGGGTGAGAGGCGTCTTGGCCTCCGCAGCGTCAGGGTGGACGGGAGGGGTGGGACATGGGCCTGTACCTCCTTTGCTGAGTGAGTAGTTGATAGTTGATAGTTGATAGGAACTACGAATGTTCAGCCCTTCTGTCTGAATGGTAGACACTTGTTTTATTTAGACAGGGGAACTGGGGCAAAAGGTTCGCTTTTTTCGCGTTATTTTGATCTTTTTTGGTCTCTTTTTGTTGGTATTTTTTCGCCGCGCTGAGAACGGGAAGGGGGAGGCAATATGCAGGCGGGAGCAAGTGGGTCGGAGATAGCTGCGCGTTTGCGGCGGCGGGCGGTTCGGCGCGCGTCCGCGTCCTGTGTATGATGTTGAAGCTCTCAAAGCCGCCTACGCGCCGTTTGCCGAGGAAGATTTGGCGTTGGCGGAAGCCGATAGCGAACATCGCGCCGTTTTGCTGCAACAGGAAGATGAGGCAGATTGATAAGAGGAGTTGGGACGGCAGAGCGCGAATTAACAATTGTGTTGTACAGGCAAGGACTTTGCGAAACGGATGAACACGCGCATGGATTTCCCGACCGGCATCGTTACGCTGGCTTTTACGGATATAGAAAACTCCTCGGATTTATCGGAGAAGCTGCGGGCTGCTTTTGAGCCGACGCGGGAAGCGCATTTTCGCCTGCTGCGCGAAAGCGTGGCGCGCTGGAACGGGCAGGAAGTCGGCACGGCGGGCGACTCGCTGTTTGTCGTCTTCGCCCTCGCTTCCGACGCGGCGCAATGGGCGATGGACGCGCAAAAGGAGTTGCTGGCGTTTGTCTGGCCGGAAGAAGTCGGCGCGCTCAAGGTACGAATCGGACTGCATACGGGCGAACCCTATTTCCGCCCCGATGTGGGCAGGCCCGATTACTTCGGTCCCGCCGTGAACCGCGCGGCAAGGGTGATGAGCGCGGCGCATGGCGGGCAAATTCTGGTTTCCGATACGACCCGCGCGCTTGCCCTTCCCGGCCTGCCGACTGCTATAACGTTTCGGGACATGGGAACGCACCGCTTGAAGGGTGTCGGCGAAGAGCGCTTGTGGCAGGTGACAGCCCTCGGCCTGCCTTCCGAATTTCCGCCCCTCCACACGCTGGACCCGACCCGCCATAACCTGCCGCCCGCGCCAACCCCGTTCATCGGGCGCGAAAAGGAGATCGCCGATTGGCTGACGCGGCTGACAGGGGAAGCGCAAGTTCTCCCGGCTTCGGAAGCCAGCCCCTGTCCTGCCCCGAACGCGCCTGCTGACCCTGACCGGATTTGGCGGCATGGGCAAAACCCGCGCCGCGCTGCAACTTGCCGAATTGTGCGTGGAACGTTTCGCGCAGGGCGTTTGTTGGATTGAGTTGGAAGACGCGCATACGCCGGATGAGCTTTATTTGAAGATCGCGCAGCCGCTGCGCTTCGACATCCAAACCAACAGCCCCCTGCGCGAACAGGTGTTTGCGTTTTTGCGCGAACGGGAAATGCTGCTGGTTTTGGACAACAGCGAACAGGTACACGGCATGGGCGCGTTTGTCAACGACCTGCTCAAAGCCGCGCCGAAAACATCGCTGCTGGTCACGTCGCGCCGCGCATTGGAAGTGCGGGCGGAAACGGTGGTGGAACTGCGCCCGCTTCCCATCGGAGACGCCGAACGCCTGTTTGCCGACCGCGCCCGCGCCTGCCGCGACGATTTTGCCCTGACGCCCGAAAACAGGGAGGATGTGACCGCCCTTTGTCGCGGATTAGAGGGCGTTCCGCTTGCCCTCGAACTCGCCGCCGCGCGTATTACGGGCATGACGCCCCGGCAGATGCTGCCGCGCTTGCAGGAGCGGTTTCGGCTGCTCCAGTCCCGTTCGCCCGATTTGCCGCCGCGTCAGCGCGCCCTTCACGGCGCTATTGACTGGTCGTATGATCTGCTGGCGCAGGAGGAGCGGGACGTGTTCGCGCAACTGGCGGTGTTCGCGGGCGGGTTTGCGCTCGAAGATGCCGAAACCGTGTGCGAAGGCGCTGACGTATTTGAAAGCATAATGGAACTGCGGCGTCATTCCTTCTTCGGCATGGAAACGGACGCGCAAACGCAGCAGGATCGGTTCGTGATGCTGGAAAGCCTGCGGGCGTATGCTCTTGAGCGGCTTGGCGAGCGGGCGGATGGGGAAGCGGCGCGGCAGCGCCATGCGGAATACTTTGCCCGGTTCGGAAGCGAGCGGATGGCGCAGTTCCGGCAGGCGGGGGAAGCGGATGCTCTGCGGGAACTGACGCGCAGCCTTGCCAACCTGCGAAGCGGGCAGGAATGGGCGCGAAGTGCAGGGCGGCGTGCGCTGTATGCCCAACTTGCCCTCACGGTGGGCGTGACGCTGGCGCGGAGCGGGTATCGCGCGCAGGCCGTTGCGCCGGTACAGGCGGGATTGGACGCGCTGCGAACGACTGCGGACGCGCCTTCGGATTTGCTGTTGGAATTGCTGCTGGAGCGGGCGGGCCTGCATCTGGAACTGAATGAGCAGCCCGAAGCGCGGGAACTGGCACGGCAGGCGCACCGTCGGACAGAGGCCGTTGGGGATGTTCGGGGTGTGGGATGGGCGGAAAGCCTGCTCGGATGGGCGGACATGGAGGCAGGCGATTTCCCGGCGGCGCGAACACGCTTCCAATCCGCGAGGGAATATGGCGAGGCCGCAAAAGCCCCTACCCTGTTGGGCGTCGTATACAACAATCTGGGCCTCCTCGAACGGCGCGACCCGCAGGGTGACAAGGCTGCGAGCGCGAGGCATTTGCAGGACGCTTTGCATATACGCCGTGCGCAGGGCGACATGCGTGGCCTCGCCGAAACGCTGACCAACTTTGGCGTACTGGCCTTCGAGCAACAGGATTGGGGAGCCGCATGGAACTTCTATGGGGAAGCGCTGGAACTGGAACGTAAGTTGGGACACATTTTAGGGGTGGCGCTGGGGCTGTCCAATCTGGGCGAGGTGGCCTGCGAAAAGGAGTGAACAGGAACGCGCCTGCCGCCTGTTTGCCGTGTCCGAACACCTGTTGCAGGACCTGAACTCGCACCTGTCACCGGTCGTGTCCGAATATCTCGCACAGTCCGCCTCCCGGTGTGCCTGTGCCGGTGAACAGTTTCAGCAAGCCATTCGCGCCCTGTCTTTCGAGCAAATGCTGTCTTACGCTCTTGCCGCGTGACCATTTTACGACCCTTGTGCCGCAAAACAGCTATCGTGATTTTGTTGCCTGCTTGTATCTGAGTCTGGCGAGTATGCCGTTCCCGCCCTGTGTTCGTCCGGCAAGCGCTATTTGCCTCTCCGGCAAGGAGAAATGCTGATGAAACTGCGGCCTCGTTTTCTGCTCGTAACGGCACTGCTCCTGTGCTTGCCTGCTGCCATTCCTGCGCCTACCTGCGCGCAACCATTGCCTGCTGCTACCAGTCCTGCTGCTGTAAAACCGCCTGTTCCTATGCCGGAAGTGCAGAAATTGTTGAGCGTGGCTAATAAGGCGCGTAATACCTATCATTGGAACGAGGCATTACAAGGGTACAATAAAGCCTTGAAATTGGCGCGGATGCTGCATGATAAAGCCGGAGAGGCGATTACTCTGAACTACATTGGTTTTGTTTACAGTCGTACTGGTCAGCCACAGAAAGCCTTGGAGTTCTACACTCAGGCGTTACCACTTCACAAAGAGGTAGGCGGCAAGCGCGGCGAAGCTACTACGTTAAACAACATTGGTTTTGTTTACGACAACATCGGTCAGCCACAGAAAGCCTTGGAGTTCTACACTCAGGCGTTGCCTTTGTACAAAGAAGTGGTGACAAGAGCGGCGAAGCAGCTACATTGAGCAACATCGGCGCGGTTTACGACAACATCGGTCAGCCACAGAAAGCCTTAGAGTTCTTCACTCAGGCGTTGCCACTTCGCAAAGAAGTAGGCGGCAAGCGCGGCGAAGCTACTACGTTAAACAACATTGGTTTTGTTTACAGTCGTACTGGTCAGCCACAGAAAGCCTTGGAGTTCTACACTCAGGCGTTGCCTTTGTACAAAGAAGTAGGCGACAAGAGCGGCGAAGCAGCTATATTGAGCAACATTGGTTTTGTTTACAGTCGTACTGGTCAGCCACAGAAAGCCTTGGAGTTCTACACTCAGGCGTTGCCTTTGTACAAAGAAGTAGGCGACAAGAGCGGCGAAGCAGCTACATTGAGCAACATTGGCTCGGTTTACGACAACATCGGTCAGCCACAGAAAGCCTTAGAGTTCTTCACTCAGGCGCTGCCACTTTGCAAAGAGATAGGCGACAGGAGCGGCGAAGCTTCTACGTTAAACAACATTGGCTCGGTTTACGACAACATCGGTCAGCCACAGAAAGCCTTAGAGTTCTACACTCAGGCGCTGCCACTTTGCAAAGAGGTAGGCGACAGGAGCGGCGAAGCTTCTACGTTAAACAACATTGGCTCGGTTTACGACAACATCGGTCAGCCACAGAAAGCCTTAGAGTTCTACACTCAGGCGTTACCACTTCGCAAAGAGGTAGGCGACAAGAGCGGCGAAGCCACTACATTGAGCAACATCGGTTTCGTTTTTTGCCGACTGCATAATCTAATCCAAGCAGGAGACGCCTTTGCACAGGCAATTGCGCTTACGGAAACCATTCGAGAAAACCTGGGTGGCTTGTCCGGTGCGAAAGTGGCGTATCTGGAAAGTCAACTGGACGCTTATTACGCCTATGCCGATGTGCTGCTTCAGGAACATAAAAAGGATGAAGCGTTTGCTCTGGTGCAAAAGATGAAGGCGCGGGCATTGCTCGATCTGCTGGGTAGCGAGCGCGTCGTTCTCCAGAAAGCGATGACTGGCGAGGAGCGTGAACACGAGCATACGCTGCGGCAAGCCTGCGATGCACTGAACGCGAAAATGATTGCGGAAGGCGCTCGTAATGAAGTCGGCAGCAAAAAGCGTTTTGAGGCACTTGCAGGAACAGTTGCGGCAGGCGGAAAGCGAACTCAGCAAATACACGGATACGCTGTATGCCCTGCATCCTGATCTTGCCCGACAGCGCGTGGCGCATACGTTGACGACAATAGAAGCCGCGCGCCTGTTGCCGGCTGACACTGCCCTGCTGGAATATGCTGTATTGCGCGCGGGCAAGGATAAAGACAAAGTAGACACTGTGATGGCGTTTGTGGTCACGTCGGATGGGAAAACAACGGCGCATACGCTGCCTGTCAAAGCCGAACAACTTGGCAACAATGCGCCGCTTTCCGTGATGCCTGCGCCGACCCGAATAAGCCGTTTCGTCCGCTTTCCCGGCAGTTGTACGATAGCCTGATTGCGCCCCTTGCGCCCCGCTTGACCGGCAAAACCCACCTGCTGATTTGCCCGGACGGTCCGCTGTGGGATGTGCCGTTTGGAGCGCTCATGGCAGAAGAAAAGGAGAAAAGGAGAAAAGGAGAAAAGGAGCATTTGCCCTCAACTCTCAACTCTCAACCCTCAACATTTCTCGCTGATCGCTTCCTGATTACCTATGCGTATTCGGCAACGGGGGCACAGGCGGCGTTGCTGGCACGTCCGGCGGGAACAACAACGGGGGATGTTCTCGCGCTTGCCAATCCTGACTTCGGAGACACGCAGCGTTTTGGCGACAGTGTTGTTATTCCCGGTCAGCGTCCGTTTGATAGACCGTCCCGACCTTTTGACCGCCCTTCGCGGCCTTTTGACAGACCTTCACGCCCGTTTGATCGTCCATCGCGTGACTTGTTGACGCAGATACGGGGCGGCATTGCGGCTTTGCCCGGTACACAGCGCGAGGCGGATGTACTGCATACGCTGTACCCCAACGCGGCTATCTTCACCGGCAAACAGGCGCAGGAAGCCACGTTCAAGGCCGAAGCCGGCAAGTACAAGTACCTGCATCTGGCGTCTCATGCCTTCTTCAACGACGCCGCGCCCCTGCTCTCCTCCGTGTTCCTTGCCGCGCCGCCCAAAACCGGAGCGGGCAGTGAAGAAGACGGGTTCCTCACTGCCCGCGAACTGCTGGACATGGACTTACACGCCGACTTGATCGTGCTGTCCGCCTGTCAGACGGCGCGAGGGCGAGAAACATTCCGGCGAGGGCATTGTGGGCATGACGTGGGCACTGTTTGTGGCGGGCTGTCCGACGCAGGTACTCAGCCAGTGGAGCGTGGACGATGCGGCGACAGCCTTGCTGATGACGCGCTTCTATCAGGAACTCAAAGCCGGACAGCCGAAGGGTACGGCCTTGCGCACGGCGGAACGGGAACTGCGCCGCAATGCCAAGTACGCCCATCCCTACTACTGGGCGCCCTTTCAGCTTGTCGGGCAGTGGCGGTGATTTGTCGGAACCATGATTAGGCATGATTATAATGATTATCATGAGGGAGCAGACACAGGCTGGCGTTCGCAGCATCATGGTAATCATCGCAATCATGCCTAATCATGGTTCGGACAATATGAAACCAATTCTCTGTTTCTATGGTCATTGTCAGTAGGAGGTGACGTGATGTTCAACACCAAAGCGTTTGAGAATTCCCGCCCGGATGGATTTCCCGTGCTGGAAGTGGTTCCCGAAGTGGAAGGGGCCGAAATCCCCCGCGCGTTTGTGCCGCTGAAACATACCCTGCTGACCGGCGATGTGGCCGGACCATTGGCGGCGCTCCACTTGACGCAGACGTTCGGGTACAGTCCGCTCCAATCCGACAAAGTTTTGGAGGCCGTGTATCGGTTCCCCCTGCCGGGAGATGCGGCGGTCATGGACGTTCGTGTGCAGTTCGGGGATGTGGAGATTGTTGCCGCATTGAAGGAGCGCCAGCAGGCCGAAACCGAGTATAAGGAAGCAGTTCGGCAGGGGCGGCAGGCGGCGCTTGCGACCCGCGAGTCGCCGGACGTGTTCACGCTGCGCATTTCGGGCTTGCAGCCGGGGCAGGACGTGAAAGTGGAAACGGAGTACGTGCAGTTGGCGAAGGCGGAAGGCAGGCAGTGGACGCTGCGAATTCCGCTCACCACGTCGCCGCGCTACGTTCGGGCGGATGAAGCGGGCAGCCGGACTGCGCAGGGACAGCCCCTCGCCCTGCTGCGCGACCCCGGCCATCGATTTGGTTTGGACGTGAAGTTTGAACACGCCGGGGAAGTGAAAAGTTCGACGCATACGCTGGACGCGCAGGATTTGGGCGGCAATGTCAAGCAAGTCCGGCTGCGGGACGGGGATGTTCTGCCGGACCGGGACTGCGTATTGTCATGGCAGGCGGTTCAGGAAGCCGCCGCTCCCGGCCTGAGCGTTCTGCTGCACGATGACAAGGCAAGCGGCTATGCGTATTTTCTCGCGCTTGTCGCGCCGCCGAAAGCGCCGACGGGCAACACGGACGTACCCCGCGAAATCGTTCTGCTGGTAGACCATTCCGGCTCGATGAACGGCGCGAAATGGGAAGCGTCGGATTGGGCCGTGAAGCAGTTTTTGGGCAGCCTGACCGACAAAGACAGTTTCGCGCTCGGCCTGTTCCACAGCACGACAAAGTGGTACAAGCATGGCGGCCTGCACCGTGAAGCGCCCCATCCCGCCGCGTCCGCAAACGTGGAAAGCGCCCTCCGGTTTCTGGAAGCCAACAAGGACAGCGGCGGCACGGAACTCGGCGTCGCGCTGGAACAGGGATTGCATCTGCACCGCGCAGGTGGCGACCTTGCCCGCCATCTGCTGATCGTCACGGACGCGGAAGTGACCGATGAGGGCCGCTTGCTGCGCCTTGCCGACGGGGAAGCGGCCACGCCCAACCACCGGCGTATCAGCGTGTTGTGCATTGACGCCGCGCCCAACGCTTTTCTGGCGAACGAACTAGCGGAACGGGGCGGTGGCATCGCCAAATTCCTGACCAGTTCGCCCGATGAAGAGGACATCACGACGGCACTGGACGCGGTTCTGGAAGATTTCGCGCAGCCCGTATTGGCGAACCTGAAGCTGGAAGTGAACCGGGCAGGCGTGGAAGCGTCCGGGCGTAAAACCCTGCCGGGGCGAAGCGCGCAAAGCAGCGCGATTGACATTGGCGACCTGCCGCGCGGACGGGCGGTTTGGGTTGTCGGGCGCGTGAAGCGTGGCAGCGACGCCAATTTGGATTTTGCCGTGACCGTCAACGGGCGGGAAGTGGTTCGCGCCGGTGTCAATGCAGAATCCAATGCCGCGCGCCCCGCAATCAAGGCGCTGTTCGGGGCAAAGCGCATACTGGCGCTGGAATACCTGACAAACGCGCGTTACGACAGGGACGCCCTGCGGGAACAACTGACGCGGCTTGGCTACGATGCAAACGCGGTGTTGTCCAATGTGCAAAAAGGAACCGTATACGCCGAAAACGCCGACGCGCAGCCGCAAGCCGCGCTGAAAAACCTGCTGATAAAAGAAGCATTGGATTACGGCCTCGCGTCTTCGGAAACGGCGTTCGTGGCAACTCGAACCGAAGCGGGCATGACGATAGAAGGCACGGTTGCCGTTGCCAACGCCCTGCCTTCCGGCTGGTCGGAGCAATTCCTTTCGGGCGCGGCTCCGGCAGGGGCGCTGTCATGTTGTGCGCATTGAGCGCGCCTTCGCCTCGCGCCGCCATGAGCAAGTTTGCGCAGAATCGAAAAAGCATTCCAGTGCAGGCGGCAGCATATCGTGCCCTTACCAGCTAGTGACTTGACGCAGACCGCCATACCGCAAGCGCCCATGAGCGCTCCGAGCGGATCGGTCAGCGACACCGGACAAAAGTTGCGTTGTGGAGGAAGTGCTCGAGATGGCGCGGCCACATTGGATGCGATGGCTAGGGAGCCGGAACGCGCTTTTTCCACGCCTGCGGACATGGCATACGCCGCCCTGCCGGTTAGCGCGCCATCTCCGACTGCCAACATCAGCCTGAGCGGGCAGGCGTTATTTTCCGGCGTCCCGGCGTTCACGAACGGCGAAGCGGTTTTGTTTGACACCGCCCGCATGGAAGACAGCGCGAAACTGCCTGCCAATGTGACGTTTACCAAGCTGGAAATCCGTTTCCCGCTTGTCAAACTGGATATTCATGCCGTTCCCAATGACCTGATGCTGCTCCTGTACGTGGACGATCTGGCGCAGCCCCGCGCCAGCGTCCGCCTGTTCGACCTGATGCGTCAGGGCATGGCGCGTCCCTTGAACGTGCTGCGCGCGTCCGGGCAGGCCGTCCGTATCGCGCTTGTGGACAATTCAGGAAATCCGCCCGCGATTCCGACAATGGAAGTGGCGCTGCGGTGGTAGAGTTGGTGGTTGGTGATTGGTGATTGGTGGCCGGGTATTTTCAATTCTGTAATAGCGCCCTTGTTTACAGGGGTTGAAAACCCCTTCTACAACAGCTCTTCCGCCCCCCCTCTTTTTAATCTACCCTTTCCCGTCGGACCCGGCCTACCGGGATAGGATTTAAGGCTTGTGTCAGCAAGAAACAGGCTGCCGGTTCACCCATCCTACCGTCATCCCGATCTTGCTAGAATTAGAGGAAACTGACCCTTCATTTCTGGTCGGAGAAAAATTTTTATGTGTCCGTTTCCTCCTTTTGGCTCCCGTCTATCCGGCTGATGTAGAGCGTACCTCGATGATATTCTTTGTCGTCGTGGGAGTGGAATGGAACCAGGCAAGATGCCGTCCTCGGGCGTGGTTTCATCCTGTCTTGCCTTTCTCATTAGTCTATTCCACTTCTTCCAAAGACGGTTCATGCGCGGATTTGCTTTGGCGCGGTGTGCGCTGCCAATGCCAGGCAACGCTCCAGAGAACGGTGTAGTAAGCGCAGATCATCCAGACGGGCGGAGAAGACACCGGAACCGAGGCATACGGCGCGTGGGAACAGGCGCGTACGACGTTAATCACCCATTCCAACAGGACGTCCAGCAGTCTGTCGAGCGGCAAGGCAAATAAAGCGGTCAGCGAACCGAGCAGGGCTGCGCCGAAGCCCAATGGGATTATCAAAGCGATTACCGGTACAACCAGCGTGTTGGCGGCAATCCCGATCAGCGACACAGAGTTGAAATAGTATGCGACGAGGGGCATGGCTCCCAACTGCGCGGTGAGGGCGAGGAAGAAGCAGGCATAGAGGGTTTGTATGCCCTTCCGCAGCCGCGACGCTCCGGGCCAATGATCGGGAATGTTTTTGCCCGCGTCGGTAATGCGCTCCCTTGCAAGCGGCATCAGAATTACAAGCGTCGTCACGGTGGCAAAGGAAAGCTGGAACCCCGGTTCAAACAAATTCTGCGGATTATACGCCAGCAGGATGAACCCGGCAAGAGCGAGCGTGTTGGGCAAATCCGGCTCCCGTTCCAGCAGCAGGCCGAACAAAACCACGCTTGCCATCAGCGCGGCCCGAACTATGGAAGGACGCCCGCCCGCCATCAAGGCGTACAGCACCAACAGCGCCATTGTTATCAGCAGGGCGGGCCTGTGGGCAAAGCGGGCAAAGCGCAGGCAGCCGAGCAGCAGGACAACCACCATGCCGACATGTAGCCCCGCCGTTGCCAGAATGTGGGATGTGCCGGTACGCTCGAAATCCACGTTCAGCGCGGGCGGCAGGTCGCCCCGGTCGCCAAGCAGGATGCCGTTCAAGCGCCGCGCCGCGTTCCCGTGTCATGCGCTTGTCTGCCATGCCGTAAAATGGATGCTCGCAGCCGCAGCGCGAGAGTCAGCAACGGGTTTTGCAATTCTGACAGCGTTTGCGTATCCGTGACGCGCTTCCAGTCCGCATACCGCCGGGCGGTAACGGTGGCATAAATGCCGCGCCGACGCAGGTACGCGGCATAATCGAAATCACCCGGATTACGGGCGGAAACAGGGCGTTCCAATCGCCCGCGCAGCAGCAGCGCGTCGCCATAATGCGGCATATCCGGTTCAGGAGTCGGCGGTATTTCTCCTTGCGAAGTCCTGTGGGGAAGTGGAGGAAGTCAAACTGCCCTTTCCCTGCTTTGCTGACGATTGCGGCTTGCAGGTCCATGCGCATCGGCAGTACCGGAGCCAGGGGAATACGCGCCTGCACCTGTCCCGAAACCGCAATTACTCGCGTCCCTAAACCACCTGCTTCGTTTGCAGATGTTTGCCTGCTCTGCTCCTGAACATTCCTCCGGCCATTCTCCTGTGTACTCCCGCCACTATCGTCCTGCGCAGCGTTTTGAACATCATTCTGAATATCATTTTGGAGAACGATGCCGCGCGTGTTCAGCGTGAACTGACCATTGGCCGGATAGCCAGGGCGGGCATTCGGCGTCACCCGCACTTCCGAATCTACCGTGCCGATCAGGGTCACATACGCGGGCGCGGAATGGGATACATCTGTCGTAGCAACCAGCGTGGTAATTAGATAGCGTCCCGCGCCGAATAATACAAATGTACACGCAAACAGCAGGGTTCCCCATAACGTTCTTCGCGTTATGGCAAAACACGCCGCCAACAACACCGTCATACCCAAAACCACGCCGACACACGGCACACTATACGCGGCCAGGCCAATGCCTACCACGAAAGCCAGCGCTATACAGACCAGGGGGCGGGAGGAAAGCATCATTTAGTAACCAGGTATTGGGTGTCGGGTATCGGGTGTTGGGTGTCGGGACAATGCACCTAATGAACGAAGTCTTTTCCCGACACCCAACACCCGATACCCTTCCTACGTATTCAACCGGCAATGCGGACAAATCGCATACTCCGTTTTGTGGGCGGCGGAGCAGCGGGGGCATAATTTCCAGCCGTGTTCCATGCGCCAGTGGCGGAGTTTGGCTTCCTGAGTCATGCGGTTGGCAATGGCGGTACGGATGCGGTCATCTTCGATGGTGAACAGTTTTTCCAGGCGGGCGCGGAGTTCCGCCCGTTCGCCCGGCTCCAGGATAATCGCGGCCAGTTCCTCGCCGGTTGGAGCGTCCGGTTCCGGTTCCGGTTTGGCCTGCCGCGTCAAGCCCTGCGCCTTGAACACGATTTCGGTAATCACTTTGCCGCCCAGCATCCGATTGAGGTTTTGCAGCAGGCGGGCTTTGTGCAGGGTCAGTTCGTGCGACCAGACGGAACTTTTGGTACGCACGAACAGAACGCCGTCGCGCACGGCATCGGCTTCCGTAGCCGCCGCCGCCTGCGCCCCGACTGCCCTCGCCCAATACGCCAGAGCCAGGCTTTCATGGATTTGGCCTGCCGAGTCCATGCCGCCGATCACGTTTTGCAGCAGGGCGGACATGGGATGATTGCCGCGCATGGTTGGCGGCACGTAGCCTGCCGGATTCTCCTCATGCCGCATCTGGCGTTTGGACGGCTTCAGGGGTGGTTTCCTGACCGGATTTGGCTGCGGCATGTCGGCCTGATGGTCGGCTTGATTCCCGGACTCGTTTTCGGGCGGGTTTTGGTTCCGGCTCGGCGCTGACTTCGATATTTGCGGTTGTGGTTGGTTCTTGATCGGGTTCACTGTTTTCGGGTTTGCTGTTTGCTGCGCTGTTTGGTTCGGCATTTGTTAGTTCGGTGTCTGCTTTGGCTGTTAATTCCGTTTGCGGCGTCTCAACTGTGTTTGGCTCAACTTTGCTTAGTTTAATGGCGCTTGGTTCCGTAACGGCAACTTTGTCACTGTTTTTTGGTTTGGCTGTTGGCTTGATGTCGGGTATGACAGTTCCCGCTGACACTTGGAACGTCGCCGCGTCCTGCAAAATCTCTTTGGGGAACGCGCGCAGGCTGGTGCAGGTGATGAACGTTTGCCCCCGGTCGCGTATCCAGTCCAGCAGGTGCTTGCGGCGGGCGTCGTCCAGGTCGCTCATCACGTCGTCGAGCAGCAGCACGGGCGGTTCGCCGACATACTCTTCGATCAGGCGAAATTCCGCCAGTTTCAGCGACAGGGCGACGGTGCGCTGTTGTCCCTGCGAGCCGTAAATGCGGGCGTCCGCGCCGTTGATGAAAAAACATAGATCGTCGCGCTGCGGGCCGAGCAGCGTTGTGCCTCTGCGGGCTTCCTCGTACCCCACTGCCGCTAATTGGGCGTGAAACGCTTTTGCGACGCGCTCTGTGGCGCTGAGAGCCGATTCCGGGGCATTGCTGTTGCCGTTTCTGCCTGCCACTTCGCCGGAAGGAAAGGCGACTGTGGGAGTAACACTCTTGTCTTCCGCCTGCGCCGCCTGCTGCGCTTCGGCCAGGTAGCGGTCTTCGGCATTAGTTTCGCGCACAACCTGTGCGGTTCCTGCCGGATTTACTTCTGCCGGGTTTGAATTTGCCTGAACTGCTTCCGCCGCGTTTAACTCTGCCGTATTTACGCCGTTTGCCTGCGCAGAATGTTCATTTTCATTCGCAGAATTTGCAGAGGAAGATGCCGCGCCGGATGTGGGCAGGGGCTGAACCGTCACATCGGGAACCGCATCGGGCAATTTGAAACTGGGCTGGTAGCGGATTTCCAGCGTTTCCCTGCCGTCCGTGAGTTCCCGATGGATTTGCGCGGCCAGGGGCATCAGCCGCTCGATGTAAAAGCGGCGGGTTTCCAACAGGGGAGCGCCGTAGCGCACAAGCTGTTCCGTCCATGTGTCCAATCCAAGTTCCGCCGGTGGGCGCGGACGGTCGCGCAGGTCGCGCAATAAGCGGTTCCGCTGCTGCAAAACGCGCTTGTAGTGCCCCAGGTTGACCACATAGCGCGGGCTGATCTGCGATATTTCCACGTTGAGATAGTGGCGGCGATCCGTTGGTTCCCCGGTGACGATGTGCAAATCCAGCGCGCCGAAGAAAACCGCGTTGAACTGCCCAAGCAGATCAATCACGCGCTCCCGCTTCATGCCGTTGACACGAACCGCTTTTTTGTCGCCCTGAAACACGCTGACTTGCAGTTCCGCGTCACCTTCGCGTTCCCGATCCACTTCCGCCGTGACGTGGGCGATTTCCTCATTTTGCAAAATCAGTTCGGACTCGCGGCTTGCCCGCAGGGAGCGCGTTGTCGCCAGCAGCCATAAGGCTTCCAGCACATTGCTTTTGCCCTGCGCATTGGCTCCGTACAGGATATTTAATCCCCCTGCAGGTTTCAAATCCAATTCCCGATAATTGCGAAAGTGGGTCAGTTTCAACTGGCAAACGCGCATAACGCGAAGCATCTCCGTTCCGAGCATTAACTTAGTATGCACAGTGTACCCGATGTTCAGGTGTTCAGGTGTTCAGGTGTTCGGTATTCGGGCAATCCCTTGTTCCCGTTGGATTGCACATTCAGTTTTCAACAATCCTCAAACATCCTCGAAACATTCCCATTCCCATAGAAGAATCCTAAAAGAGATAAAAGTACATATAGAGAATCCGTTATGCTTATTATTAGGGGGGCGTCATTGTTGAAAACTATGGCCTTAGTAGTAAGCGTAACTCCTAACGTGACTCTGACGTTGAATCAAGTGGAATCAACACAGACTCAGACTCTGACAGTTATCCACAACGCACACGAGTCTACAACTCCTTCTATTACTATGCCCATAGTTTTTAGCTACTATGGCTATAGTTTTCAACAATCTTTCAACTTTGGAGCCGATTCTCTGTTGAAAACTCGGCAGTTTTCAACAATGGAAGTGTTGACAGATTCGTTGATTCCGAGTTTTGAGTCCTATTGTTGAAAACTATGCCCATAGTTTTCAACAATTGTTGAAAACTATGGGCATAGTAGTAAATCGTCACCTGATAAGTACAAGTTTAACGGTATAAACATAGACCATTTTGGCAGTGGTACTAAAGGAGTCTATAGAGTCGTATGTTGAAAACTATGGGCATAGTAGTTAAAAATCGTCTAAAAGGCTCCAAAATGTAAGAATCACTCTTGCCGCGCAGGAAGCAAGTTTCCCCCTCTCAACCCGGCATTTTGTTGAAACTGTTGAAAGTGTTGAAAACTTTGTTGAAAGTTTTGGCGCTGGAAAATGGTTATAAGCCTGTGCCGGGAATGCCGTTGTGGATGATGACGGGAGGGTCAGGAACACCGGAGGCTTTGCGGGCGATGCGCTGTTGGCGTACCTGCGCCAGCAGTCCCGGCACGGCATGGGGCGCAACCGCAGGCTCCTTGAACATCTCACCAAACAGGTTCCAGATGGTATCGTCGAACGCGGAAAGGTCGAAGACCATCACGCCCTGTGTGCTTGCCAGCGCCGCCTGAACCGCTGTTTTCAGTTTCTCCGGTTGCTTGGCATAATCCGCCACATTCAAGCCGGCGTACACCCACGTTTGATCGTTGGCGGCGCGGTTGGACAATTGTCCGGCGGCTTCAATGGTCGCGCCCGCAGATTTGCCCGCGCCCAGCGCTTCCGACATAGTGGGCGTGGGATAATAACAGCCGGTTGTGATCCAGTCCGTCAAGCCCGCATAGCCCGTTTTTTGGTACCCCGGCGTCAGGAAGCGAAACCCGGCGTTGAAATCATCGGCGGCCCAGTTCGCGCCCAGTGCGGCGTAATCGCCATACCACGAGCCGTTGTACGTGCTGACGGTGGCATTAGGACGAATGGATTTAACGGTAGCCGCCGTTGCTGCCAGCCAGTTGCGCAGGGTGAGCGCGCGCCACGTCAGCCAGGCGTCGTAATACGGGCCGGGAGTCAGGCGTCGCGCTAATGTGGGAAACGTCATGTCGTAGCGAAACACATCGTCCGGCCACTTCAGGGTTTTACCGCCAAGAACCGGCGCTAAATAGGCTTCAAACTGCTTGTGCGTGTCGTCGCTGAAATCGGCGTTGATCCCCGCGTAGCGGAAACGGTCATCGAAAATCACGCCGTCAATCTCATAGCGCGTACACACTTCCGCAACCATATCATGGATGCGCTGCTGTACTTCGGCGCGGTGCGGATTGACCATAAGCGGAACCTGCTCCTGCATCTGCGCCATCGGCACGAAAACCGGAACCGTATCCAGCGTGAGCGTACCGCCAAGCGGCGCGTTCTGGCGCAGGAACGTCGCGCCCGCGCCCTCCCCAACAAGATACGCCCCCTTCCACGGCGCGCTGCCCAACAGACTCAGCGCCCCGCCTTCGATGTGCGCGATCACTTTGCCCGTTTCCGCAACCGCAACGGCAAACCCCTCGGAATGTTGTGGCAGGGTTTTCACATCGGTATAAACCGTAATTTCATCCTTACTGTTCGGAGGATTGTTAAGGCCATTGGGAGTAGTATTCGGGCTGTTGGCATTGTTATCACTGCCCAAAGCGGAATTGACGCGCTGCGAAACGGCGAAACTCGGACTGCCCGGCGCGCTTGCCCGGATACGCCCTTCCACCGAATACAAAACCGTCTGCCATTCGGGATGCTGATACCCCGGCCCCTGCTTCTTGACCGTGTTGTTGTCGCCTCGGTGTCCCTCGCTCCACACATTCATGTTGACCACAATTTGCAGGCCGCTTTGATGGCATTTTGCCACCATATCCGGCAGGGGATCGAAATCGGCGGGAATGGTTCGATCTTTCCATGTCGTCAGTTTGGGCGCGTACTTGCTCGGATACAGCGTGAACCCGACAATCGGCTTGACATCCAGCACAACGGTATTGAACCCGGCCTTTTTGATCTGCTGCGCGAGCGAAACGATTTTGTCAGGCGTGTTGATGGCGTTCATGTTGGCCGTGCCGTCAATCCACAACACGCGCCCCTGCAAATGCCGCGCCCGCGCCGTCTGCTGCGCAATCCCGATGCCGTTGTTGGCTTCATCCAATGCAACGGCGGGCAGGTTGGGCAGCGGATTGTAAGCGGCGGCAAGCGCGGCGGGAGGGAGGTTGAGGTGAGCAGGAGTTGGGGGGGTAGATAATGCTGAGTGATGAGTGATGAGTGCTGAATGGGATTCTGATTCATCACTCAGCATTCCGCATTCCGCATTATCTTCTGTTCCCTGTTCCCTGTTCCCTGTTCCCTGAGTTGGGTGTTGAGGCATGGCGAAGTTTCCTTGCGCTTGCTGCGCATTGGCAGTCGTAGGGCAGCAAGCGGCGAGTGTAAGCAGGCAGGCAGACACGGCAGAACAATGGTGTTTTCTTTTCATTGGCGCGAATTTCTCCCATTACATTGTACCTGCTTCCTTGCCTTGTGTTGAAAATGGGTCAGTTTGCTCTTCACTTGCTCTTCAGAAGCGCGTCCTTTCGCCGAAAATTAAAGCAACCTGCACAAATTGCCGTCAGAGTTGCCCACGATTTGCCGGCTGCTGACAACCGCATTCGACGAGAAATAGAAGCTAATGAACAACGCTATCGCAAACGCCTTTCCCTACAATCTTTTCCAGATGCCGCAGGAAGCCGCCCTGCATCTACAGCGGCAGGCAATGGAAGCCAGCATCAACGGCATCGTGATTGCCGATATGCGCCTGCCGGATCGTCCCTTGATCTACGTCAATCCCGCTTTCGAGACCATCAGCGGCTACAAAGCCGAAGACATTCTGGGCAAGAACTGCCGCTTCCTGCAAGGGACAGACCGCAACGCGCCAAGCAACCTGGCGGCGCGGCAAACCATGCGCGACGCCCTGGATCGCGCCGTTCCGTGCAGCGTGATTTTGCACAATTTTCGCAAGGACGGCAGAGCGTTCTGGAACGAATTGTTTATGGCTCCCATTTTCGATGCGGAGGGCGTGTTGACGCACTGCGTCGGCATCCAAAACGATGTCACAGCGCGGGTAGAAGCGGAAACAGCTTTGCAGCAGGCGCATGACGAACTGGAGCGGCGCGTGGCCGAGCGCACCGAAGCGCTGCGGCAGCAAGAGCAGTTCCTGCGCAAAGTGCTGGATACCGACCCGAACCTGATCTTTGTGAAAAATGCCGATGGCGTCTACACGCTTGCCAATCAAGCCCTTGCCGCTCTGTACGGCACGACGCCTGCGGAACTGGTCGGCAAAACCGATGCCGACTTCAACCACAATGCCAACGAGGTAGCCCAATTCTCCGAAGATGACCGCGATGTGATCCGCTTCCGGCGCGAAAAGTTCATTCCCGCCGAAGTGATAACGGACTGCGAAGGACGAGCGCACTGGCTGCAAACCGTGAAGCGTCCCCTCGCGTCGCCGGATGGGGCTGTCGAGCATTTGTTGGGCATCTGCACCGACATCACGGCGCGCAAAGAGGCGGAAAACCAAATTGCGCATCAGGCGTTCCATGATACGCTGACCGATCTTCCCAACCGCGCCCTGCTGCTCAACCGGATGGAGCAAGGCTTGGCCCGCGCCGCGCGCACCGGGGATGCTATCGGACTGTTGTTTGTAGACCTGGACAATTTCAAGGTGGTCAATGACAGCCTGGGACATGAAGCGGGCGATACCCTGCTGCAAACGATTGCCGGGCGGCTGCGCGGGTGTGTTCGTCCGGGCGATACCGTCGCGCGTCTGGGCGGAGATGAGTTCGTGATTTTGCTGGAAGAACTCAGTGGAGAAAAAGAAGCCGCAGCCATCGCGGAACGCGCTGTGGAAGCGCTTCATCTGCCCTTCCGTTTGGGGGAACGGGATGTGTTTCCGGGCGCCAGCATCGGGCTGACCCTCACTGTTTTGGACGATGTCCGCACCGCCGGTGATCTGCTGCGGGATGCGGATACCGCCATGTACCAGGCCAAGCTGCAGGGCAAAGGCCGTTATACGCTGTTCGATATGAGCATGAATACGCGGGCGCAGGAACGACTGGAACTGGAAACCGATATGCGCCAGGCCATTGCTAACGGAGAGTTTGTCGTTTTTTATCAACCGATTATGGATTTGCAATCGGGGCGACTGGCCGGAGTGGAAGCCCTGGTACGCTGGCAGCACCCGACGCGGGGCATGATTTCGCCGGCGAAATTTATTCCCATCGCCGAAGAAACCGGGTTGATCGTGCCCCTGGGAAGATGGGTGCTGCGGCAGGCGTGTTTAGAAGCGCGGCGCTGGCAAACCCAATACCCGGATGCCCATAATTTTGTGATGAGCGTCAACCTTTCCATACGGCAGATGCTGGAAAAAGACATCATCGCGCAGGTAGCCGCCATCCTGGAAGAAACCGGATTGGCTCCCGAATACCTGAAATTGGAGATCACGGAAAGCATGATGCTGCAAGATACGAGCGCAACCATCGAAACCATGACGGCGCTGCGCGATTTGGGCATCCGGCTTGCTATTGACGACTTCGGGACAGGCTACAGTTCCATGTCCTACCTGTCGCAGTTACCCTTGAACACGCTCAAGATTGATCGCTCGTTTATCAACCGGATCGGCGTGTCCGGCGGGGATGAAGCGATTGTGCGCGCGATCATCAGCCTGGCCCGTACCCTGCGGCTTTCCGTAACGTGCGAAGGCATTGAAACACAGGAGCAGTTTACGTATCTGCAAAACCTGGGCTGCGACCTGGGGCAAGGCTTTCTCATGCACAAGCCGCTCCCCGCCGCGCAGATCGAGGCGCTGCTTGCCGGGGAAGCCCATCCGCTGATGAAAGCAAAAGCAGAACTACTGCTGCAATCGGCTTAAGAACCCATGCCAACTAGCGCAGCTGCTGCTCCCACTTCATCTGCCCGCTCAGGACATCCCACGCGCGCAGGTTGCCGCCGCCGCCCGCGCCGATGACGGTCTGGCTGTCGGGCGTGAAGTCTACGGCCTGAATGTTTTCGGGCGCGGAAAGGGTGTTGAGCAGCGCGCCCGTGTGCGCGTCCCACAGTTTTACGGTGCGGTCTGAGCTGCCGGTCGCCAGCAATTTGCCGTCAGCGGAAAAGCGGACGCCGAAGACAAAGTTGGTATGTCCCGTCAGAGTTTGCTGCGGGGTTCCGGTTTGCGGGTTCCACAGGATTACCGTGTTGTCCGCGCTGCCACTGGCAAGGGTTTTGCCGTCGGGGGAGTAGGCAACCGCGAAGGCCGCGTACTTGTGCGCTTTCAGGGTTTGAACCACACTGCCCGTTTGCGCGTTCCAGATGTACACCGTGCCATCCCCGACGGCTCCGGCAAGGGTCGCGCCGTCCGGGGAAAAGGCAATGGCAGTTGCGCCCAGGCTGCCGGTGGGAATGGATTGCAACTGTGTCCGCGCCTGCACGTCCCAGATGCGAACCGTATGGTCGTTGTAGCCGGCAGACGCCACGCGCTTGCCGTCGGGGGCAAACGCCACGCCGCTGATGCGGTCGCCATGCCCGCGCAGTTCGGCCAGAACCGCGCTGCTGCGCGAATCTATCAGCCGTAAAACGCGATCCTGACTGCCGCTTGCCAGCAGGGTTCCATCCGGCGAATAGGCCAGCGCGTACACGATCTGCCCAAGATTGACGCCCCCGACGCGCTGCCCGTTGAGCGGGTTCGCGTACCAGATACGCCCCGACAAATCTTCATAAACGTAGCGGTGTGTTTTGGAAGCGGCAGCCGTTTGCCCCTGCGCCCCGCCCGGCGTAACAGCAACCCGCGTCAGGGTTGGCTTACCTGCCGTCAGGTTTCGCTTTCCGGTGGCTTTGTGGGAAGCGGCAAGGGCGCTGAGAAGTCCACCCCGCGAAGCGCGGCGCAATAAGCGATCTACATTGCCTTCCCCCGCATTGGACTCATCCGGCGGCGAATCGCTGTTGCCCCCACCATTTCCACTGGAATTATCGCTTGACCCGGACTGAGTTCCATTGTCGGGCGGAATGTCTTCGACAGGGCCGGGCAGGGGATCGGACGGTGTGGGGATAGCGGGATCGTTCGGAAGGGTTGTGCCGGAACTCGTCGTATCGTCTATGGCATATTCGCCGTTGTACGTGGTGCGTACAAACGTGCCGCCACTGGCGACTTTGCTGCCATCCGGCGATACGGCTAAGGCGTACTGCTCCGTGCCTTCCGTCGTGGTTTCGTCCAGCCCATTCGTGCCGCTCCTGCCACCGCCACACGCCTGTATACCGCCCAAACACGCGCCCAACAGCAGCCATTGCCCCCAGCGTTTCGCTCGTGCGCTTCGCATGTTCGCTTCTCCTGTGCAGCCATTAAAAATAGCGTATTCCTGCCGCAATTCGCGCCAACTCCCAAGTTTACGAACGCGCCTCCACTTTGTGACGGCATTGCCTGCAGAATGTTGGCGATTGCGCCCGATGGATAGTTTGCGGCTTGACACAGCAAACCCGTGACGCTATAATGCCCGTATATCCCTGTGGACTAGATATTCCTCCACACAACCATTTGTAGCTTCCTTGCTTTGTTATTGGGTGAGAACAGAACGGCCAGAGGAAATAGACGGGAGAAAAATGATGAGCCTTGCGGACACGCCCGACGCGCAACAGAAAACTTCAAAGCCTGCGCGTAAACAATTCAGACGGATTTTGAGCGGCTTGCTTGTCTGTGTTGTTTTGCTGGGCGGCTTGACGGCAGCTATGAGGTCTGCGCGTCCCTCCTGGCATGTCGTTACAGGGAGCGGCAAGCCGGGAGAGTGGGTAGGCACAATGGAATGTCCCGACAACTGGCAACTGGTAACCCAATCGAGCCGCCCCAATTTCACCATCCTGACCCTGCGCCGCAAGCCGCTTACGGGGCCGATGGCCTGGTGGAACCGCGTTATTCTGCATCAGGCCGGGGAGGGCAGTATTACGCGGATTATCGTCTGTGTAGCGCCTGAAATTCGTGAGGGCATGCTTCCTGCGCCACCCATGAGCCATGCCGACAAACTACGCGAGGCGAATACCTCGCTGGATACCATTGCATCGGCAGATAAATCCGCGATGCAAAACACTCCGGGCAGGAAGATGACTATTCAGCGCCTGTCGCATCCGCTTGGCCCCGCGCTTGCGGAGGCAATGGACAAGGCAACGCCCATTCAGACGGGAACGTCGCTCCCAGGTCCCACTATCCACTCTGACTATGATTCGCTGATTATTGTGCCGACGGAAGCGGGGGATTTCCGGGGTATGGTGACGGTTGGTTCGCTGACAAGTCCGAGCGAAGCCGCCGCGCTAAAGCCGATTTTGGAGCGCATGACGCGCAGCATCCGCCTGGTGAAGAAGTAGCCTTTCTTCGCCGCCAGGCGGATGTTTCGCGGCAGGACAATGTTTCGCTAATGTTTAGCGTTTCAGGAGAGCGAACGCCATATTGGTTCCCGCGCCGTATTTGAGCGCCATCGTGATCCACAGCCAGGCCGCCGCTTCCAACTGCGCGGCTTGCGTGAGCGGGCCGGCGTCTACGGGATCAAAGCCAAGTTCTGAAGCCAATTGCGCCCCGACCTTTTTGGATTCGGCATTGTCGCCGCAATAAAACATCACGGGAAGCTGCCCGTCAAAGTGGGAATCCGCCATGACGTTCGCGCCCGTCGTATTGAAAATCTTCACGACATTGGCTCCCGCCGCCCATTGCGCGACGATTTCCCCGGCAGACGTGGTATGCCCGATTTCCAGCCCGGAAAAGTCTGCTTTGATGGGGTTGGTGCAGTCGAGCAGGATTTTGCCGGACAGATTGCCCATATTTTGAACCGCGTCCTGCGCCGCCTGCCAGGGAACCGCCAAGGCTACGACTGTGCCGAACCCTGCGGCTTCCGCCACGCTGCCCGCTGTCGCCTGCGTTCCCAATTCGACCAGCAGCGCGCCGATTTTGTTGGAAGCCGGGTCCGGTACGCCGAACTTCACCTCATGCCCCTTTGCAATCCAGCCCCGCGCCAATGCGCTTCCCACGTTTCCCGCGCCGATAATGCCGATTTTCATGTTGGTTGTCGTCTCCTGATTCTGTTTGCCCGAAGAGATAAGTTTCCGCGTTGCTATTGCGGAAGAAAGGCCGTCTGCCCCGTGCTGTCGTTGTTGCGCTCATAGTATACTAAAAACAATCTGGAATTGGAAGTACGTACATCAATGTGCCATACTTACATCTATGTGCGTATCTACGCACATGAGAGCGATCTAATTTTTCCAGCGCAGGAGACGGCAGCCATGTCAATCAGCCCAAAGAACAATGCACATGCGGAACTCTCCACATTGGGGGCGCTTTTGGCGCTTGATCTGGTTTCCGATAAGTGGACGATCCTTATCATTTATGCGCTGAAACACGGCACGAAGCGCTACAGCGAATTGCAGCGCGAGATTGACGGCATTTCGCAGCGCATGTTGATCTTCACCCTGCGCAACATGGAGCGCGACGGCCTGATTACGCGCAAAGTTTACCCGGTTGTCCCGCCCAAAACGGAGTATACGCTGACGCCGCTTGGCGAAACCCTCTGGCAGCCGCTCCACAATCTCTGCCTGTGGGCGGAGGAGTATTTCGATCAGGTGCTGGAGTGCCGGCAGCAGAACGCGGCGCGGCAGGCGGAACAAACGCCGGAAGATAAGACGCGGGAAGATAAGACGCAGGAAAATAGTAAGATGCTGAAGGACAAGAGGGATGTTGAAAGACAAGAGGCCGGGAGCTAAATCGTGAGACAATCTTATCGCGCCGGCGGCAGCGAACAAGTGGATACGCCATCCCTGCCGCCCGGCAAGCCGGACATTCGCGTGTTTCGGCGCGTGTGGCCGTATTTGCGTCCGTATCGCGGCAAAATCGCGCTTGGCGTCGGCCTGCTGCTGATTTCCACGCCCCTCAGTTCCGCGCACCCATTAATTTGGCGCTACATCGTGGATGATGTTGTTGGGCAGCGCCATGTCGGGCATTTGTGGCCGGCTCTGCTGTTGATGTTTGCCATTCAGGGCACGGCGACGCTGCTGGAAGCCATCAAAAGCATTGTGCTGGAACGGGTAGGGCAGCGGTTCGTGTTCGATCTGCGCCAGTCCGTGTACCGGAAATTGCAGTCGCAATCGCTGGCTTATTTAAGCGAGAACCGCACCGGCGATTTGATTTCGCGGGCTATGTCGGACGTGGACGTACTTCAGGAAGTGGCGTTTCAGTCCATTGATTCGGTATTGGGCAACACGCTGAGTTTTCTGGTCGTGGCCGCCATACTCATTCATCTCAATTGGAAATTAGGCTGCGTGACGCTGCTGCCGATTGTCGCCGTTTTCTTCCTGACGCGCTTTTTCAATACTCGCGTCAAGGCCATTTACCGGCAGTCGCGGGATAGGCTGGGCGAAGTGAACGCGCGATTGCAGGAAAACCTGACCGGCCTGACCCTGATTAAAGCGTTTGCCAAAGAGCGTTACGAGGCGGGGCGGTTTCACAACGTTGCCGAGAGCTATCTTCAAACCAACTTTCGCGCCATTTTCGCCCGCAACACGTTTTTCCCCGCCGTGCGCTTCATCGGCTTTTTCAGCAACATTCTCTCGGTCGGGTACGGGGCGTATCTCGCGCTGCAAGGGCAGTTTACGGTCGGCGGTTTGGTCGCTTATCGCGGGTACTGGTGGC
>CAWIEK010000027.1:0-21306 GCA_963835065.1 uncultured Chthonomonadaceae bacterium
CGCAGGCAGAACGGTAAAGTTGATTGCGCGGACGGGCGGCAAGTACCATTTGCGCTGGTCGCCGGATGGCAGCCAACTGGCGTTTTTGTCGTGGCTCGATCCGCAGTTGTCGTATTCGCGGGAGTGCGTGTTCGTAACGGATGTGCCGCAGGAAGCGCCTGCCCACGCCTCCACAGAATACGGCCAGAACGCGCCCGGATTAACCGACTGCCGCCTGCTGGCCGATATAGATTACGACCTGAGCGCGTTTGAGTGGGCGCGTCCCATAGAAGACGCAGAAGAAGATTCTGAAGAATCTGAGAACAAAGCAACAGAAAAAGCAACAGAAGCCGAAGAATCTGAAAACAAGCAAGCAACAAACAAGGAATCCGCGACAAGCGAAAACGTTTCCAACCCTGCCTTCACGCCGCGCTCTCCGAATGTTGCTCCCCCTGTTCTCGGCTATGCGCTCGCCGCCGTCCGCACCGGCTCTGAAATCGCGCAAATCACTCCAGGCGAAGCGAACAAATCCGGTGAAGCAACAGAAAACACTGCCACTTTCCTAACGGCTCCGCAATCCTCCCAAACCAACGCGCCATCGCCCAACGAGCCATTGCCCAATGAACAATCCAAAATCCAAAATCCCCCATTCTCAATTGATGATCTGGCGCTTGATCCGGGTGGGCACAGTGTGGCCTACGTGCAGGAAAGCGCCCAATCCCTCCCCGAAATCTTTCTGCGCGACGAAACGGGTGCGGTTCACCAACTGACACAACTCAACGCCGACTTCGCCAAAAACTACCGGTTACCGCATCAGGAAGTGGTGTCGTGGACGAGTCCCGACGGGCTTGTCATTGAGGGCGTGCTGACGCTGCCGGGAATAGGGAACAGGGAACAGGGAACAGGGAACAGAGGAGAAACCTCACCCCTCAACCCGGACGTCCACCCGCAGGGAAGGACACAACCCCCAACTACTGTTCCCTGTTCCCTGTTCCCTGTTCCCTTAATCGTGCAAATTCATGGCGGGCCGAAAGGACGCTCCACGAATACGCTGCAAAATTACAGCATGGCTCCCGTGTGGGCGGCGGAAGGGTATGCGGTGCTGCGGCCTAACTTCCGGGGCAGTGAGGGGTACGGGAATGAATTTGCGATTGCCAACCGGCGCGATCTGGGCGGCGGGGATTTTGCCGACATCATGGCGGGCGTGGACTGGTGCATCGCGCAATCTATTGCCGACCCGGAAAGGTTGGGCGTGATGGGCGGGTCGTATGGCGGCTACATGACCAACTGGGCGATTGGACACACCAACCGCTTTAAGGCCGCCGTTTCCATGTTCGGCATCTTCCACCTGCAAACCGATTACAGCAATTCGGAGTTGTCAAGATGGGAAAACGAGTATGCGGGCGCGTACTATTGGGAAGACCCGGAGATTTATCGCCGCATGTCGCCCGGCACGTATCTGGACGCCATCCAAACTCCCACCCTGATTATTCATGGGGATGAGGACAGCAACACGTTCATCAGCAACTCTAAAGAGATGTATCAGGCATTGCGGCATCGGGGCGTAACCGCGCAGTTTGTCCACTATCCCCGCGAAGGACACGGCCTGCGCGAACCCAACCACAAAATGGACGAAATCCGCCGCTGCCTGAACTGGATGGACAAGTACCTCCGCCATGCGGGGCAAAACCCGTCCACGTACCGCATGGGCGACAAGGTTCCGAGCGCGAACGGCCTGCTGGAATTGTGCGTCACCCGCGCCGACTTAGCCACGTTCGTCGGCCAGCCCAAGCCCGAAAAGGACGCGCCCAATCCCACCCAACTGCTCGAAATCGTCTTCACCATCAGCAACAAAGACAGCCGCGAACACGTCCCGCCCCTGCTGCTGCCCTTAGCGACCATCCGGCTGGAAGAAAGTGAAGCCGGGAATACGGAATACGGAATACGGAATACGGAAGCACGGGAGCCAACCACCAACCACCAACCACCAACCACCAGTTACCCCATCGGCGTTTCCCTCGACGTGCTGGGCGGCAAAGTGCTGATAGAGGGCGAACATCTGCGCGCGTCGCAGCACCCGGACGAGGACACGGGGCAATTGGCGTTCGGCTGCGCGATTGTCTACCGCATCCCCAAAACCCAAAGCGCGGGACTGCTGCACATTCTGGACTTTGCGCCCGTGCAGTTACACTGGTCGGCGGAAGACGACAAGGACGAGGAAAAGGACGAAGCAACCGAGAAAGCGGAGGAGTAAAAACAAGCGGGGTGAACGTCAACGGCTGACATTCACCCCGCTTTCAGGCCTGAGACAGGACTTGAACCCGCAACCGACGCATTACAAGTGCGTTGCGCTACCAAATTGCGCCACTCAGGCAATTGTAACCAAACCCGCGTGTAGTTCCGCATGGCAATTGGCACACAACAATATACACTTATCCAATTCTTTTGTCAAGACAGATTTGCGGCGCGTATGGTTGCCGCCAATGGTAAATTTTTTCGCGTCGGCATCGAGATGGTGAAATTGCAGCGCGCCCATACATCGGTTGTATCCGCAGATTGCGCATCCCCCACCCTTGTAGGCAATCGCCTACTGCTTCACAACGAAACGGTTTTTGTGAACGGAACAGGTATTGCAAAGTGTGCGCCGATGGCCTCCGGTACGCTTGTAAACAACGCCCTTGCCGCACTCACGACAAACGCATTGCTCACCATCTCTTGAGGGTAGTGTCAAGTCAACTGTATTGTGCCTGTCAAATGGCGAACATTCCAAACAGAACTTGCGCTTGTTTAGAAACCGCTCTTTGCCGTCTACAATAAGGCGATTGGGAAACTTCTCTTTGCATTTGTGACACGTTGGCATGAGACATAAACCTCAATTTGTGTTATAATAGGCTCAGAGTTACCATCGAAAATGAAGCCAATGGAAAGGAAGAGGCCAATGGCTGATCACGTAGAAACTACGAGCGCGCAGGAAAATCCTTCAGCGCTGACGGGGCGGCATGAGCAGACGGGACAGAAGTTCTCGCCTTTTGCCGCGCCCGCGCCGTCCACAGCGGTGGAACCGCCACGCGCGCCCTGCGCAGTTCCCATCCAAATACCAATTTTGAATGGGGAGTATGAGCGGCTAAAGGAAGCCGCAGAAACGGATACGTCCAGCCTATAGCGAGGAGGTAGAACAAGATGCTCAAGTCCCGCCGTTCCAGTCGCCCGGTTCCGCTTCCCGGCACCGCCATAGCCGGAGCGCCTTCTCCACCATCAAGACAATTTACCCCCAGCGGCCCGCTTCCGCAGGCTCCCGCCATTCCCAACCGCCGTCCCCGGCCCGCTACGACACGTTACCCCATAGCGAATAGTGACTTCCAGGCCGCGCAGCAGTATGCGGAACAACCCACTGCGCCGGCGTCGCAGGCGGGCGACAAGCCCGATGCGGCCATTGTGCCGGATATGGCAGCCGCCGCAGGGGCCGCGGCGCTGTCTGCCTTTCCTGCCCTGCCTCCCGCGCCGACTTCTATTGGAACCGGCCCCGCTCCCACAGTCGTGACTACCTTTGCAGGCATTGGCGTCAACGGCTTTTTCCCCGCCGATTGCGCCCTTGCCGCCGGACCGGAGCATGTCCTTATTGCGGTCAACTCCATGATTGCTCTTGCTGACAAACAGGGGGGCCTGGTTTCTCAAGTCACGCTGGACCAGTGGTTCTCCAATGTTGTTCAGCAGCACAAAATCTTTGACCCACGCGCCCTCTATGATCAGTATGCGGACCGATGGATTGTGGCTGCCGCCGCTTTGGGACCGGATAACAGTCAAATCTCGCTGTTTCTGCTTTCGGTTTCCGATACCTCGGACCCTACAAAAACTTGGAGCAACTATGCGCTGGACGCCACGGTGGATGGCACTGTCAAAACCAACAACTGGGGAGACTACCCGACGCTGGGAGTGGACGACAAGGCCATCTACATCACCGCCAATATGTTTGTTTTTGATGGCGCATTTGCCTATGCCAAGATTCGCATTATTGACAAGAGCGGGCCGTACTCAGGCGGTTCGGTCACGTTTACGGACATTCCCAATCTGAAAGACCCGAATAATAGCCCGGCGTTTACGGTACAGCCCTGTCATACATTCGGTGCCAACCCTCCGGCTCAATATTTTGTCAGCGCGGTGTTTCCCGGCAGCAATGAACTGGCGCTGTGGACGCTGACGAACCCGCTTACCCCTGCCCCAACGATTGCGGCGGCTACAGTGCCAGTCAGCGCTTACAACCTGCCTCCCAAAGCGGAGCAGCAGGGCGGCGGCAACCCCATTGACACCGGTGATACTCGCCTGCAAAACGCCGTCTTTCGCGATGGTTCCGTTTGGACAGCGCTGACTACGCGGCACAACTGGGGCGAACCCAAAAACCGCGCCGCGTTGCACTGGTTCGAAATTGACCCTCTGGATGCGAACGGCCCGGCGCTCAAGCAGGAAGGCGTGTATGGAGCCGGTGGAGTCCACTACTTTTATCCCGTTATCCTGCCAACTGCCGGGGGCGGCGTTCTCCTCGGCTTCTGGCCGCTCCGGCGCAACGGAATTTGCCGGCGCGCATGTGACCGGCCGCGCCGCTGCCGACGCGGCAGGGACTCTGCGATCCAGCGCCGTTCTTCAAGCAGGACTAACCAACTATACGGGGCTGCCCCGCTGGGGAGATTACGGAGGCATCGGCTTGGACCCCCAGGATGAGAACCTCGTATGGACCTATAAGGACCATGCTGATGCAACGGGAGACTGGGCCACGATAGTCGGCTCTATCCGCATCTAACAGCAAAGTCATTAGAGAAACTCGACATCCAGGATAGGATGAAGTTCCATGGCGTTGGTGACCGCCACGCCATTTTGACCGTGCATAGTATCAAAAACCCCATCCCGGTGATCCGAACCGCAAGGCTGGCGTTCCTTGACCGGCCAGCGTTCTTTCCCGCTGTTCGCGGGGAACGCCCAATTTTCCTGCAAGACGGAAAATCTACTGTTGAACAAGAGGTAAATTTTCACAACAGTCACATTCACGGCAATTGACTTTTGGCTGAAGCTGCGGTATAATCCTGCGCACGAAACAGAATTCATGCGCAGCGAGTGATACAAGGTTGTTGCTGAAAGATTTCAGGCACGGGGGATAGCGGCATCCTTCGTGCTTTTGTCACATCCGTAGACAGTTTTGCCGATAATCCCTGTAAATCGGGTGCAAACCGGCGCGTAACGTTCGTACTTGTCTTAGAATTGTCTTAGAAATTATTTTCAGACGGAAATTCACCTTAAAATTGGCATAAAAGCAGGCTTGGAAGCGCGACAACTGTGTTGATTATGTTGTCAAGGAGATAAGAGGGGATGTCCCAGGAAGCAGAACTCGTGTTGACGCCGCGCGGACACGCAAAGCTGGAACAGCGGCTGGACTACTTGCGCAACGTGCTGCGTCCCGAAGTGGCCGTGCGCCTGCGCGACAGCAAACAATTTGGCGACCTGACGGAAAACGCCGAGTACGAGGACGCCAAGCAGGGACAAGCGCTGGTAGAAAGCCAGATACTCGACATCCGGCGCGTCCTGCAAGTGGCCCGCGTCCTGGAAGACGCGGACATTCCCACAGATGTCGTAGGCATCGGCTCCATCGTGAAAATGACCAATCTGGAAAACGACGATGAGTGGGAATTTACCATTGTCGGCTCTGTGGAAGCCGATCCCGACAACGACCTCATTTCCAATGAATCGCCCATCGGCGAAGCCATCATGGGCAAAAAAGTCGGGCAAACCGTCTTCATTCAAGTGCCCAATGGGGCGCTTCAGTATCGGATTGATAGCATAAGAAAGTAGTCAGTAGTCAGTAGTCAGTAGTCAGTAGAAATGCCCTTCTACTCGTAGCTTTGTGCAAGAGGAACAGCTTTTAAGAAGAGTTTTCTACTGACTACTGACTACTGACTACTGACTACTTTCCAGGATTATATCTTGGACGAGCAGCACACCCCATCGCAAGACCCTATACAAAATCAGCTTCAGCATCCGGGGCAGGACCCGGTTGCCGCGCTGTCGCCCCACCATCCGCCGGAAGACGAGCTTGTGGCGCAGCGCTTGCGCAAGCTGAACGCGTTGCGGGCGCAGGGGCAGGACCCGTTTGCGCAGGAGCGTTACGAGCGGACGCATACGGCGGCGCAGGTTGTGGCGCGAAGACGCGGCGCACTGGAAACTTGCGGAAGACGAGCAGAAGGCATTACAATTTGCCATCGCCGGGCGCGTGACGGCGCACCGGGGCGCGGGCAAAGCCATTTTTGCCGATGTTCGGGACGAAAGCGGGCGCGTTCAAGTCTATGCGCGTATCAACGATTTGGGTGAAGCCGCATTTCAGCAGTTCAAGGAACTGGATTTGGGCGATATTATCGGTGTGCGCGGCTTTCCGTTCCATACGCGCACGGGCGAACCCAGCATCCACGTTACCGAATATATCCTGCTTGCCAAAGCCCTGCGCCCCGCCCCACTCGGCAAACAGGACGATGAGGGCCGCACCTACAACGCGCTTGCCGATCAGGAAGAGCGGTATCGCCAGCGCCATCTTGACCTGCTTGCCAACCCCGCTTCCCGCGATGTGCTGACCAAGCGCAGCAAAGTAGTTTCCACCATGCGGCGATTTCTGGAAGACCGGGGCTTTCTGGAAGTGGAAACGCCCGTGCTGCAATTGGTGGCGGGTGGGGCGGCGGCCCGTCCGTTTATGACGCACCACAACGCCCTTGACCACGACTTCAAATTGCGCATTTCGCTGGAACTGTACTTGAAGCGGCTGATTATCGGCGGCTACGAGAAGGTGTTCGAGATCGGGCGCGTGTTCCGCAACGAGGGCATGTCCACGCGCCACAACCCGGAATTCAGCCTGATGGAACTCTATCAGGCGTATGCCAATCTGGAAGACATCATGGAACTGGTCGAAGCGATGTACGAAACCATCTGCGCGGCCATCAACGGCAAGCCGTCGTTTCAGTATGGCGAGCAGACCGTCGAAATCGCGCGCCCGTTCCGGCGTCTTCCCATGCTGGAAGGCATCGCGCAGTACGCGGGCATCGCGCCCGAAGAACTGACCGATCTGGAAACCGCCAAAGCCGCCTGTCGCCGCATCAAAGTGCCGTTCGCCTTAGACAAGGAAGAGACGTTAGGCGGATTGATAGAAAAACTGCACGAAGTTTACACGCAGCCCAATCTCATACAGCCAACGTTCATCACGGATTTTCCAACGGAAACGTCTCCTCTTGCCAAAAAGCGCCCGGACAATCCCGCCCTCACGCGCCGTTTCGAGATATACATGGCGACGCAGGAGTTGGGCAATGCGTTCAGCGAAATCAACGACCCCATAGATCAGCGCGAGCGTTTCGAGGGGCAAGTATCGCAGCGCGAAGCAGGCAACGACGAAGCGCACCCGATGGACGAAGACTTTTTGCGCGCGATGGAGTACGGTATGCCACCGACGGGCGGGTTGGGCATCGGCATGGACCGCCTCGCCCTCGTCCTGACCGGAGCCGAAAGCGTCCGCGACGTAATTCTCTTTCCCCTGATGCGCCCTGAAAACGCGCACTGAGCCATTACCGCTAACTGAGCAAACAACAATACTTACCACGGAGGACACGGAGGAAACAGATGAACACGGATCAGTTTATACTGCCCTCCTCATCCGCGTTTATCCGTTTCCTCCGTGTCCTCCGTGGTAAGAGTTTTTCCTATGGACGAGCAGGCGTATAGTGAGGCGCGGGAGCGCATGGTGCGGGAGCAGTTGCAGGCGCGCGGGATTGTAGACACGCGCGTTCTGGACGCCCTGCGCCGTGTCCCGCGCCATTTGTTTGTGCCAAAGGAACTGGCGGAGCGCGCGTATGCGGATCGCGCCCTGCCGATTGGGAACGGGCAGACGATTTCGCAGCCCTATATGGTGGCCTCGATTGCGCAAACGCTGGAATTGCGCGGGCATGAGCGCGTTCTGGACGTGGGCACGGGGTCGGGGTATCAGGCGGCGGTTCTGGCGGAACTGGCCGCACAGGTCGTCAGCATCGAGCGGCACGAAAGCCTGGCGGTAAGCGCCCGGCAAACGCTATTAGAAGCAGGCTATAGCGATGTGGCAGTGGTAGTCGGGGATGGGACGCAGGGCTATGCGGCAAATGCGCCGTATGATGCCATTGCCGTCGCCGCCGGTTCGCCGCAGGTTCCGAGCATGCTTGTGGCGCAGCTTGCCTCACCGGGACGGCTTGCGCTGCCGGTTGGAACAGCGGCGGCGCAGCGCCTGACCGTCCTTATCAAAGACGCGCAGGGTCAAATCACGACGCGAACGCTGGAGGAGTGCCAGTTTGTGCCTTTAATTGGCGAACAAGGCTGGAAGGAGTAGGGTATTCAGGTATTCAGGTGTTCAGGTATTCAGGTGTTGGGAGTTTAGTGGGTCGGCGTAACATTTCGATAGAATAGTACAGGCTTGTAGTTCCATTCCTGAACACCCGAACACCTGAATACCTGAATACCGGAGTTTCCTATGAGTTTACTATCTTCCGAACAGCAGCGACAGTTGAGCAAGTTTATGTCCCTTGTACTGCGTCATGAGCCGCAGAAGATCGGGCTGACATTGGGCGCAGAGGGGTTTGTGCCGTTGGATGAGTTTGTCATAGCAGTACGCAGGCAACGCAACTGGCAGTGGATACGCGAGGAACACATCCGCGAAGTGGTGGAAGCCTCGGACAAGCAGCGCTATGAGATCGTGAACGGGCAGATACGGGCGCGGTACGGACATTCGGTTGCGGAAGCCGTCACGTACCCCGAAACCGATCCGCCCGCCATTTTGTATCACGGCACGACGGCGCAAGCGGCGCAGGCGATTTTGCAGACCGGCTTGCAGTCCATGCAGCGCCAGTACGTACATTTGTCTTCTACGGTAGACCAAGCGATTATCGTAGGCCGTCGGCGCACACCACATCCCGTAATCTTGACCATTCGAGCGCAGGACGCGCAGCAATCAGGCGTGAAGTTCTATAATCCCGAACCGCGCCTGTACCTGTCCACCACCATTCCGCCTGAGTTCATCCGCAGCAACCGTCCATGAATACTATATCAGGCAGTAGGAGTGGCTTCTGTGAACAACGATGATTTGATTCATGCTAAGATGGAAGAAATGTTTTGTACCCGTCCATGGAGGGGGGTAGTTTCTGTTGACGAGGCGCTTGCTTACGCAATCCACTATCGTGATTGCCTGCCTCCCGCAGAACAGGAACTCTACGATGAACAGATACTGAGTGGACGGCATCCGAGCAATGCGCAAGAACTAATAGAGATCATGCGTGAACGGGGCTATTTTGCCACAAAGGAACTGGCGACAACGGCAGCAGGGGTGTAGGAAGGAAACAGCGTGTTCATCTTTCGTTTCCCACAAAGGAAGCATTTTGGCATCATGGCGGATAGTTTGGCGGCGCCGGCATTGCTGATGGGCGTTGGCGTGGCGCGAACGCGAGGGTACAGCCGATTGCCGAAAGCGGCAGAAGCGATGGCTTCCCATCCGACATTGCGCAGATGACGCGGGGCATTGACGCGCAGAACATCGAGCGGACGATTCACGCGCTTGTCGTCTTTGGAACGCGCAACACGCTGTCCACGCAAATCGATCCGAAACAGGGCATCAGCGCGGCAAGGGACTGGATGACCGGGGAGTTTCGTAAAATCGCCGCGCCGTCGGATGAACGCATGACCGTCGAATTGCAATCTTTTGTGAAACGGGTACCCTTTCAATCATGAAAATCAGAACTATTTCTCTTTCACTTTTCTGCATCGCCGTTGTGCTGATAAGTTGTCCCATGTCTCTCGCGCGCGGTCAAGAGAAAGTAATTGCGGCACAGTCCTCTGCACCGATCACTCCCATCCAGGAGCATAGTGACCCCAACATCCTGCGCATCCTGCACGATATTCAGGCCGACAACATCGAACGCACCATCCGAAAACTCGTCTCGTTTGGAACGCGGAACACGCTGTCGGTTCAGGATAACCCACAGCGAGGCATTGGCGCGGCCCGCGATTGGCTATATAGTGAGTTTGTCAATCTGCGAGCTGCGTCCGGCAATCGGCTGCGCGTTGAAAAGCAAACCTTTATCCAGCCCGTTGCGGCCCGCGTTCCACAGCCGACGCCCCTGACCAACATTGTGGCCGTGCTTCCCGGCGATCTGCCGCAGGGCCAGGAAAGATATATCATCGTCAGCGGGCATTACAACTCAATATGTACCAGCCCGACCAACGCAATTGATGATGCGCCGGGAGCCAATGATGATGCCAGTGGCGTTGCCGTGGTGCTGGAAACAGCCCGTGTCATGAGCCAATATCGCTTTCACGCTACCCTCGTCTTCTTGACCGTGGCAGGTGAGGAGCAGGGCTTGCTCGGCTCCACATACTTTGCGGCGCAGGCGAAACAAAACGGCTGGCGGATCGAGGCTATGTTCACAGACGACATCGTGGGCGGCACAAAAGGTGGCAACGGCGTTCACGACGACCGGACTGTTCGCGTTTTTTCGGAAGGTATCGCCTCGAACGAAACAGACGCGGAGGCCCGAACACGGCGCTCCGTCGGCGGCGAAGAGGACGCGCCCTCTCGCCAGATCGCCCGCTATATTCAAGAGGCCGCCCACCGTTACATTCCCCACATGCGCGTGATGCTGATTGCGCGCCGTGACCGTTATCTGCGCGGCGGCGACCACATCCCCTTCAACGAACAGGGCTTTCCTGCCGTTCGCTTTACGGAACCCAACGAAGACTACCATCATCAGCACCAGAACGTGCGAACCGAAAACGGCATCGTCTACGGCGATTTGCTGGAGTTCGACGATTTTCCTTATATCGCCAATGTCGCTCGCGTCAATGCCGCCGCCCTTGCTGCCCTCGCGCTGGCTCCCGACACGCCGCAGGGCGCAGGGCTTGTCACACGGCGGCTGACTACGGATACCGATTTGGAGTGGAAAGCCAACGGCGAGTCGAATATCGCAGGCTATGAAATTGTGTGGCGCGAAACAACGGCCCCGCTGTGGACGCATAGCCGCTTTATTGGCAACGCCACAAAGTATACCGTTGAGGGTTTGTCCAAAGACAACTTTATTTTTGGCATCCGAGCCGTTGACAGTTCAGGGCGTCGCAGCCCCGTCGCTTATCCTCACCCTGTTCGCTAGCGTATCAAACCTGTATCGCGACCATTGACAGCCTGCCCGCCCCCGGCAAGTCGTGGCGTCCCGTGTTGATCGCCCAGATCACGGCGACATGGCTGGCAGTGGCCGTCACTGTGATGGTGGAGGTTCGCAAACGACGCAAAGCCGCGGCTTTGGGGGCAGAGAATACACAGGAGCAACCCGCCTGAACCAGGCACCGTGTACGGGTAAGCACATAGTGAGTAAGGAAAAGCGAGAAAATGCAACAAACCTTTGAAGAAATTGAACAGCCTTTACAAACCTTGCCCGCACTCAACCTTACGCCACCACAGATGCAGACCCTCCCAAAACAGCCTCGTAAGCGCGTCGTAAGTAAGGGCGAATACGTTGTCAAGACAACGCTCGCCATAGGATTCAGTGGAGGTCTGATTGTTTGCGGCCTGTTCCTGGCGTTGTGGCTGCTGTGTCTTCCCGTTTTTATGCGTGAGGACGAAAAAGAACGAAGGATATGTATCGCGCATGGGTTTGATTGTGCTAATGACCCTAGCACTTTAAGTATTACGATACCAGTCTGCTTCTGCATGCTTCTTATTGGTTTGTGCTTTTGGTGGGCCACTCGGAAAAGTTGGAGAACTGTGGACGCGATGCGGCCTATAACTCGCGCCAACACCGCCGACCTGCCCGCACCAGAAAGCCTGGTGCGGGCCTCTGCGAAACCGATCCAGGAACAAGAGGCCGTGCTGCTGCGAGCCGTTGCCGACGCTCAGGAGAGGCACGAGGAGCAGTTGGTGCGGGCTATGGAAGGAACACAGGAGTAAGGAGAAGGGCGCTTACTTTGCGCCGCGCGTTCCAGGGCGGCAATGAGTTGCCGATTGAGCGCATATTGCTGCCGCTCCCGATGCAGCCATACGCCACAGGCGGCACACAGCGCAAGCACAACAGTTATGGAGAGCAGCAAGGCGCGTCGTGATTTCATGAGCGCAAGTTCTCCATTGGAGCGGAGGGTTCCTGCGCGAGATTGGCCTGTCTTCCCTGCAAAATGCCAAAAAGTTGTGAACTCCTGCCGATTTTCAACGTCAACATAGGCACGAATCGCTTGCGAACAGACAAAGCAGAAAAGTATGCGGGCGAGCAGGAATTTTGTACAGGAGAAGCGAAATGAAAACATGGCGAATGGTTCTGACAGCGGGATTGCTGGCGACGAGCGTGACGGCGTGGGCGCAAACGGGCGGGCAGAGCGGCGATACTTTCGGCAGCCCCGACATTTACAACACGGGCAAAACCGGCAGCAAAACCCTGCCGCCCGCGGGAGCCAATCCTTCCACAAACTCCTCAACAAACTCTGTGACGAACCCTGCTGGAAGCGCGTCGGCAAATTCGCCTTACAAGCGAGCGCTTCAGGAAATCTACAACAAGTGCGTGGCGGCGACCAAAAAACGGGATAAATCGGTTCTCGCGGCCTTGCGTACGCAGGATTTTACGTTCCGGGACGCGAAAGGCAAAGTAATGTCGCGGGGGGATGTGGAAGCCGGCGAACGGCTCACGCTCACCAACGCCGTTTCCATTGATAAGGTCAGCAGCCAGGTGGAAAGCGTCCAAACAAGCGGCGGCAAAGTGACCGCGACGCTGCACCACTATTACGCGGAAACCGCCAACGACGCGCAAAATAAGCCGCACAAAATGGCGCTGACTACCAATTCGCAGGAAGTCTGGACGACGGCAGGCAATGCCTGGAAACTGCAAAGCGTGAAGGTGCTGTCGCAGCAGGAAACCGTAGACGGCAAGCCCTACGATCCCAACGCGCAAAACAACACCAACAAACAAACCAATAATCAGAACAACGGGAACAGGCAGGCAGGCAGAAACAACAGGTACAACGGCTACAATGGCTATCGCGCCCCGCGCATCAAAACACCTAAAATACGCACCTTCGGCGGCAACATCATTGGGGGATAGCGGCCCGGAGCAAACACAAACGGACCGTGTTGTTGTTCGCCCGTAGTTCCTTACCACTCTTTTCAATTACGAAGCGGAGACAAACGCGCCATGTTCAAACCGTCGCGCAAGGAAGCGGCAGGAGTCATTGCAGTCATCGTCGTGTTCGGCCTGGCGCTGACCGGGCTGATCGTCAAAAGTATGCGGGCGGCAACCGAACCCGGCATCACGCTGCGCGAAACGTTCGCGCAGCCGCCGGGTGGCCCGCTTCCCGGTCGTCCTGCCGCAGCCTCTATTCCGACAAATACGCCTTCCTCTTCCGGCGTAAATGTTTCGTCCTCACCCCCGTCCACGCCTTCAACCGCTTCCCCGTCGGCGGCATCAACGTCTGCAATTTCGCCTACTGATGCAGGCCCGTCGCCGAATAGAGAAGGCGCAAATGCGGGCAATGCTTCCACTCCCGCCAATTCCACGAATGACATTGTGGTGCATGTGGCGGGCGCGGTGAAAAAGCCGGGCGTGTACCATTTGCCTGCCGGGTCGCGCAACAATGACGCCATTCAAAAAGCGGGTGGGCCGACAGCCGAAGCGAATACGGACGGCCTCAATCTGGCGTCCCGCGTTGAGGACGGCAGCCAGCTTTATCTTCCCACGCGCAAACAGCACCCCGAAGGCGGCGCGGACGCCCCCACAACCACGTCTACGTCGGCTCCCATTTCCGCCGTCTCTTCCCCTGCCACCAAAACAAGCGGTAAGTCAGCTTCCAAAACCGCAGCACAGAGCGGCGCGAAAACAGCAGGCGGGGCAAAGGGCGGCAAGGGCGGCAAACTCAGCGATCCGGCGCAGGGAACCGTCAATATCAACACGGCAAGCGCGGAAGAACTTCAGCGCATCCCCGGCATCGGCCCCGCAATGGCCGAGCGCATCCTCGACTTCCGCAAGCAAAACGGCAAATTCACCGCTCCCGAAGACATGCTGCAAATATCGGGCATCGGCGAAAAGAAATTCGCCAAAATGCAACCCTTTGTTCGCGTACGCTAAGAACCAGCACCATGATGGACACTGCAACAAAAACACAGACTCGGCGATTGCTGATTACCCTCGCGCAAAAGCGGCAGCGAAAAGGTAACGGCAGTGACGCCGCCTTTCTTCAAGAAAGAACAACGCGCATGTTGTTTCCCAATCCCGCATCCCTCCTTGCGCCCCTGCGTTGGGCCGTCATTGGAGCCGCCGCCACTCGCCTGTACATGCCGGAACGCGCCACAAATGATTTAGACATCCTCATACGAGTTCAGGATGCAAACGCGGCGCGAACGAAACTGACACAGGCTGGCGCTGCTTACAAGTCCGAGTTGACAATTGGAGGAAGTTCGTGGATTTTGGCGAACGGTTTTCCTCTGGACGTAATCGAGTGCCGGGAAGCGTGGGCGGAAACAGCATTGGAGCAGGCACAAACCAATATGGATACGCAGGGTATGCCCATTGTTCCGCTTCCCTATCTGGTGCTGATGAAGTTTCAAGCCAGCCGCGTTCAGGATTTGGCGGACATTACGCGCATGTTGGGTCAAGCCTCCGCAGAGCAATTAGATGCGACGCGGGTCGTGTTTCGTCAATGGATACCGGACGAAGCCGAAGATTTGGAAAGTCTCGTCATGCTCGGCCAGTTAGAAATGAAGTAGCTTTTGTCTGATCCTAATCTTGGTCGGCGTAGAAGAATACGGGAACTATGATTTCGTTGACGCGATGGGTGAGGCGCAGGCGTATGAACGTGGTGAAGGGGTTTGGCAAGGGCGCAAAGGAGACAGTTCTGCGCCTGACGTTGTGCGATACCAATGCCGATATGACCGACGCATGGCTGGACAGCTTTTTCGGCGTGGACGGGGTTGAAATCGTGCAGGGCGATTTGCTGGATGCCGCCGAGGATGCGGTTGTGTCGCCCGCCAACAGCTTCGGGGATATGAGCGGCGGCGTGGACAAGCGCATTGACGACTTTTACCGGGGCGCGGCGCAGGAGTGGATCACACAGGCCATACGCGAACAATTCTTGGGTGAACTGCCGGTCGGCATGGCGCTTGTCGTTGCCATGCCCGACAGCCGTATCCCATTCGTGGTTGCGGCTCCCACCATGCGCGTCCCGCAGCCCGTGCCCGACAGCATCAACGCCTACCTCGCCCTCCGCGCCGCCCTCGTCGCCGTCACGCGCCACAACGCCCAAAACATTCAAAACACTCGCCCCGTCCACAGCCTCGCGGTTCCAGGCTTATGTACAGGCGTCGGCGGCATGTCGCCTGCCCTCGCCGCCCGTCAAATGCGCGCGGCCTACGACAATATCATAGGCGAAGGCTGGAAACAGGTAGAACATCCCGCAATGGCTCCCTTCGCGCTGAACCGCAAAATTCTCACATGGCGCGACACGCCGTAGCACTTGACCGTGACGTTTTTGCGGAACGCCTTAACGGTTTCCACGCTGATGATCTTGCCGCTAATCGCCGCCTGTATCCGAGCGTTACGGCGCTTCTCCAGCCACAGCAGGAATTAACCAGACATTAAGTTGTTCATCCAGGCTCAACTGCGTTTCCACATCCGCAAGTGCGTCGTAGTATTCAAATGTACTTGACGGCTGTGCGCTGGGAAGAACAGGGACGTACCAGGTGTTGTTTTCGTGACGGATACCCTGCGCCACAACGGCAAGATTGACGCCGCCGGGGTGCTGATACTGCAAGCGTTCCTGAATCAGTTCAAGCACTTGTTCTTTACTCATTGAGAACTCCTAACTCGCGCAAAACAAAACTGGCATCGCGCAAAAAGCGAATAGCATCCGGGCGGTCAATCGGCGTATGAGGCCGATAATCAACATTTTCTCTGGCGGTGCGCAAGCGCCGAACCGCTCGGTTTAGTGGAAAGCGCAAAGCACGGGGCAGACGCATGGTGTTCAGAATCAACTCTGGTAGTTGATCATGTGCAGGGTTATTCCACCCATGCGCGAACTGCACTCCCTGCGCGACTAATTCAGCCGTTACCGCACAGTAAGCCGCATAGTAGGCTCGGCTAACGCTGCTGCGCAGATGGCCTTCATTCAGCAGTTTTGTCGCCGCCTGAAAATTGTCGCTGCTCAACTCCTGCCATGTTGCCACTGTTTTATCCTGCTGTCAATCTGCTCTGAGAATGGAGATTATAATTGGTGGGCTATTTCCTCAGCCTGCCTGCGTTTATGTTCGTGTCTTCCCTCGTTAAGTATATCACTCATTCTCACCAAACAACGTTCGGCATCTGCCTTTTGCCCGGTTTGCAGATTGGCCTTTGCGAAATAATACAGTTGGTCAAAGCTGCTTTTGGGGAATACATCCATCGCCCCATTCAACAATGGCAATGCCGCTTCGGGCTGACCTGCCTTAACTAAAGTTCGCCCGCTTACGTAATCCGCTAAACCAATGCTCACACTGTCCGCTTGCTCTTCGGCAATCTTGCGGGAGGCTTTCAACAGCGCCAGTGCTTCTGATGTTTGACCCAATTCGGCATGGTAAGAGGCCATGTCGCGCAGAAAGTGCGTACGCACTTCTGCCTTGACCGCAAGCGTGTTCCATTCGTCCAAAACGCCGATCCCGCGTTTGTATCCCTTCGGCGTACCCGTCAAAGTCTCGTAAGACGCTTCCATACTGGCGGCCAGAAACCAGAATGTGTTTAATTTATGAAATTTGTCATCCTGCGCAAGAGTAGTTCGCGCGAACTTCATCACGCTGCGAACATACTCATGCATCTCTTTGAAGCGCCCTTGCCAGACAAGATGATCCGCATGGTGAGTCCAGATAAATGCCAGTATACGTTGCGCCTCAGCATTTCGCTGCGCGAACGGCCATAACTGCGCTTCCAGGGCAAGAAAAGCAAGATCAAGCGGCGCTTCGCACCCCCGATGTACCATCCAAACCTGCCGTTGCGCAAAATCATCCAGAGATTCCAATGTAAGGGATTGATCTACAAAAGGGCAGGTAAGCCAGGAGCGGCGTCTGCGAAGTTCTGCTGTCTCCGTCTCCGTTGCATGGCACAACGTCAGGAGAGCTTCTACTCGATGTTCAGGAACGGCGCATTGCGCATGTTCCCACTTGCTGACACGGGGCGTATCTACGCCTAACGACTGCGCGACCTGCGCTGTGGTCAATCCTGCCCGTTGTCGTAATGCTTTCCACAGGTCGCCGACAGAAGGCATATAAGCAGGCGCATATCTGTTGTTGGCTGTTCCCAATGGCTGCGGCTTGGGTTGAACCCGCAGGACGCGCGGCGCATTGATCAGGGATTGCAGTTGCTCCGCTTCCTCAGAAGTTGCAGCCAACGCCTTCAGCAACAGCGGCAAACTGCCGGTATTGGGCAGGTACTCGCCTGCTTCCCATTGGCGGTAAGTGGCGTATCCGATTATCCCATCCGCTGTCACATCGCGCATGGTCAATCCCCTGCTTTCACGCAGTTGCCGTAATACAGTCGCAAACGGTTCGTGCCTGATCTGCTTCACTCTAGCAGCCTCCATTTCCGTAACCGAAAACAGGTTCTTATCTTCTTTCATCCCATATGTCTCGTGTGTTTCCATCGGTAAAATTCGTCGTCTGTAGTTCCATTCCTGCCGACAAGCGCTTAGTTTTAATGCAACATTTGCTTTTTTCCGGGCGGACATGCTATCAAATTGCTAACGTTTGTCAAAGAACAAACTTTTGTCTTTTCAGGCCATTGTCATTGTCTGTTCAGGAAGATACAGCCTGGCCAAACACTTTTACAAAGGAAAACTATGAGTTTCAAAACAGCAACGCTGATTGCGCTAATCTGCACCGCCCTGCAAACCCTTATTATTGGCGGAACCTTTGTAAGCCCATCAATGCGATACGAAATCCAGAGCAACATTTTGTTCCGTTTTATCGGGCTGGCTGGCCTCGCCAGTATGACCCTGTTCTTTTTTACCCTGTACTCCAAGCAACAGAAAGGATAAAACCATGTTGGACGATCTGAAAGCGCTGCTCGAAATACCTGTCACGCCAAAAGCAACGGCAAGTCACTATACAAGCCAGACACGAAGTGATTCAATGACTTCATCTGAACAATTCTACGCCAATTCTGTAATGACAAGGTATTGCGACGCTTATCTTGTCGCCCGCGTGACAACCGGCTTTGGCGGCATTATCAAAGCTATCGGCATTGCGCTTGCCGTTGGTATTTTCATGGGTGGTATTGTTGTTGGCAGCGCAATGGCAAGAATGTATGGCAGTGAAATACAGACGGGCTTGGGTATCCTGGGAGCCGCGTTTGCTGCCGTGATCGGCGCAACATTCTACCTGTTCGGCATTTTGGTATCCGCCCAGGGGCAGATACTGAAAGCCACACTGGATGGAGCCGTCAATAACTCGCCATTTTTGACGAACGATCAAAAGGCGCAAACCATGTCGCTGCAAGCAGCATCTGGTTCCGCCAGACCTGCACAGCAAAATATGGAACAAATGGAGGCGGCTACGGTTGAGATGCCTGCGCCGCGTCCTGTAGCCCCCCCGCCTCCCGGAGTCGAGTGGAAATGCCGATGCGGAGCGACGAACGCAGGGAACATAGGCGCCTGTCCCAATTGCAAGCGCACGGCATTGGATTTAAATGCGGTCATGTAACGAGCCATCGCGCCTATTTTGGTCCATGTTGACATGCAGACGAGGACATGGGCAAAGGCAACAGTAGTCGTTCTTATTTTTCGGAGGAGGATCAAGCCATGAAATACGTTACAGTGCGCGTTGTAGATGGAAGTGGCCGCCCACAGTCGAACGCTAAAGTCGCGTTTTGGGTTGGGGGTATCGCAGGCGGGTTCTTGCCGCCGCAGTACACCAATTCGGACGGCGAAGCCGACTTCAAACTCAATGACAGCTACTCCGAAATCTCGGTCAGCGTCAACGACAAAGAGCGCGTCCCGCGCGGCAGCGTCCGGGCTGAGTACAAGATTGTAATCTGATTGTTGTTGATGGTTTACGGGCGCAAGTATGTCTGCGTTCGCTTTCATAATCGTGGGTAAGCAAACGCGGATGTCCTTAGTTTCCAGTGTCGAAACTAATAGGAAATAAGAAATGATGCGAGTACAAGATCAGCTTCGAGAAGCGGTCAACACGGGTGATCTTGCTCAGGTAAAAGCCTTGTGCGCGCAAGGCGCGGATGATGCCTGGGAAGATTATAATGACTGGTCTGGCCTACTGCTTTATGATGCTTGTAAGGAGGGGCATGTAGGCATTGTGCAATACCTACTTGCGCGAGGCGCAAACCCTTCTTATCACAACCTCAATTACGAGGGTCAGATCACGGACACGCCCCTGCATGTTGCTGCCAATCGCGGGGATGTTCATATCGCTGAGATGCTTCTCGCCGCAGGAGCCGAGGTCAACATCGAACGTGGTTATGATTATGGCAGCTGTACACCTTTATATCTGGCAGTGCGAGGCTACGATGAATGTGATGGAAACGAAACTCCCTTGAAGACCAGTGAAAGAAAACCGCTTTAACAGCAGATGATAGCCCTGCTGCTGGATAATGGCGCGGATGTTAACGCGACAGATGGAGAGGGTGTAACTATACTTCACGGCGGTATTAGCGCGAGCATGACTGCGTACCTGATTAGCAGAGGGGCCGATGTCAATGCCAAGGATAATGAAGGTTGTACGCCACTGCACCGCGCTGCATCCGGTACGAACAACATTCGGATAGCTCAACGCCTGCTGTTAGCGGGTCGAAATCAAGTCTCTCCGCCGGACAGTCTTGGGCTGAACGCTCCTCAGAAAGTAATTGTTCTCCTGCAAGGAGGAGCTAATGCAGGCGTGAAAAACTACGCGGGGCGTACACCCCTTGACTTTGCGCAAACGGCAAGTAAATTGGGCGTAGACAATTCCGAAGTCATTCGGCTACTGGAAGACGATCAATATTCTCGGAACGCACATCTTGCCGCCAGCATAACAAACGCTCCTTCTTTAATGACAGAAAGCAAGCTCACGACAAACGGTTATGGAGGCAAAGCGGCGATACAGAAAATTGCGGCAGTCTTGGTAATAGCGTATTTGGCGATTTGGATCATTGCGTCTGCTGTAAACAGTTTTCGGCATCGCTCTGCCACGAACTCTGCTGCTATTCTAAACACAAACAAGTCACCTAATGCAAGTAGTCCGTCTGTGCTTGACACTTCCAACCCTGCGCTTGGGAACTATGTTGCGCTCACGTCACAGCGCAAATTAACACAAGCGGACTGGTCGGCTTATCGAAATCAGACCTGACCGTGATGCGAAATGCGCCTTACGCGCGGCATCATTACCAGTTCGGGCAGGGACAGAGCAGTGCGCCCCTGTTCAGCTACTTCAACAAACAACCCTGGTATGTTCCGCAAACAAAGGATATAGAACGTATCTATGACACGTTCAGCCCGGTTGAACGCGCTAACGTCAACTTCATCCTGAACTACCAGAACAAATACGGCTTACGCTAGAACAGCCTTACGTCTGATCGTTTGCCTGCATACCTGCTGTTTCCCTTGCGGATCGTGACTACAGCAGGTCAAGGTATGTTTTCAGAACCATGCGTATCTGTTCGCGTAAAGCTTCGTCATTCAGATATCCGTAAGAACCAAGCAGACGTTCTTTGGCGACAACACGAACCTGCTGCGCCATGACAATGGAAGCGTTGGGCTGACCGGCAATCCCGGCAGGCAGCAGTACCTCTGTGGAACGTAAGCGCCGTCCTGGACGCCATGTTGTTACCGACACAACGGCTACAACCGTCAGGGAGGTATTGATGGCTTCACGAGACACAATCAGGGCGGGCCGTATTCCTGCTTGTTCAGAGCCGCGTACCGGGTCAAAGTTTGCCCGCACCATTTGCCACTGATAGGGCGAGTTAATCATGTCCTTCCTCTTCGTCCATCATCCGCGCCGTTTCCGCATCAATGTATTTGTACGCTTCCATCGTTTCTTCCATATCCTGCACGAACATTGGGTCGGACATGGCTTCTTCAAATTCGCGCCGCAATCTTTCCTCACGCGCCTGCTTGTCTATGGCTGTGGCCTCTTGTTCTGCCAGTTCACGCCTGAGCAGGAAACTGACAAAACCGTTCACATCCTGCCCCGCGCGTTTTGCCGCCGCCTCAATTTTCTGCTCCAACTCCGGTTCCAGCGTAATGGTCATCGTTCGCTCCTTTTGGTCTTCAGTCCTTTTCGCGTTGTTTCGCGGTTCTAAC
>CAWIEK010000028.1:0-47796 GCA_963835065.1 uncultured Chthonomonadaceae bacterium
GTGCGGTTCAGATGCCCGGTTCCCACCATGCCCGGATCAAGGGTCACAGCTGACGAGGTTAGCATCCGCATTGTAGCTGTAGGCGACGCTGTACTGCGGACTGTCCACCTGCACAATCCGGTAAATAGGCTGCGCTGTCGTTCCTAAGTTGTTCCACGTGAACCCCAACTGCCGCCCCACAGGATCAGTAACCGTGCTGAGAAGGGTAGGAACGATGCTGCCGTTCACACTCGCTCCATAGACAAGGGTGGTGCGGCTGCCATACCGGTCCTGAATGTAGTCACACGCCCGCCAGTTGTCGCTCACCTTCACGAAGTGCTTGACCGTGCCATCCATGCCCGTCTCGGTATCATCCAACGGCACAACCGGCCCAGAGACAAGGAACTGCTGGTAGCTGCTCTGCGTCTCATCGAACAAGTAGGCAGGCGGGAGTACAAGCCATCCGCATCCCGGTGGTACTTGTGCTTGCCGCCGAAGAAGTCTGTCCTGTCCGCCACGTTGAGGCTGTCGCTCGTCTCATTGGTGCTTGGGTTCTCTTCCTCCATGCGAATGTCATACGCATGTGTCCAGCCGGTTCCGAACGCGCCGGGTCGGTCATCCTGAGAGTTGTACGTGCGCTGCAAGGCCAGTCCTGCCCCTCTGCCCGGCGACACCTGCACATCCGTGAAACTCTTGAACAGGTTGCCGTTGCACAGGTTCACGTCCCGCAGACTGCGATGCCAGGGCAGGGTTCCCGCGCAATATTTGTTGCGGTACGGCCCGCTTCCCTTCCACTGCGCCATCTCCGCAGCCGAGAGAACGCGCACATCGGGCTTCTTGGCCTGCTTTGCCGCCTGTGCCTTTGCTCGCTGCGCGTCCACCTGCGCCCACTGCTCCGGCGATAATTTGTCCGTTGTGCCAGGCCGCAGTTCATTGACCACGCGCGGCTTGTTCGCTTCGGCAATCCGCCGCGCCTGCTCGCACCGCGCCGCGTTGAGGGCAAGCGGCAGCCCCCCCGATGTCAGCGCCACCACAAGCGCCGTACTCCGCATCTTCCAGCCGAAACGACCCACCTGCGCCGCGCCCTCGCCAAACACGCCCCGACCCTGCCCCAACCCAAAAATGATGTTCGTGTTCATTGCGTCTCAGCTCCCGAAGTACAAACCCACATTCGCAAGAAGCCCCGCCAATACCTGTTCCTGCCAAACTTCACAGCAAAAATTTGTGAGAAAAAAGAAAGTAGCCGCCGCCAACCTCTCCCACCCATTCGCGTTCATTCGCTTTCATTCGCGGCTACTCTCTCCCCCTCAACCCTCAACGCTCAACGCTTAACGCTATGCCGCTCCACACCCCCTGCCATTCCGCCAAAGTGTACGTCTTTGTTCCCGCTCGGCCCGTGCCCTCCGCGTCCGGGTTCCACACCCTCACGCCCTGCCCACTCACCCGCTCAACCAGCACATAATGCCCCGGCTTGAGCAGCGCGATCAGGGCAATGCCTGCTTCGCCAACCCGGCCTGCGTCAGTTCCACGCCCACCGCCGCCAGGCCATGCGCTTCGCCACGCTGCCAACTGCCGCAAACTCGTGCCGTCCGCACCCGTCTGCATTTCCCTCGCCAGCGCGTGAACCTCCAGGCTTTTGCCCTGGCCGCTGCACTTCCGCAGACTCTCCGGCCCCACAACACCCCTTCGCGTTCGCCCGCGGCTGCTTGGCTTTCTGTTGCCCACGGCCTGCGTCCACAAGGCTTCGTCATCGGCGGGAATGTCGCCCACATGACCTTGTCACTCCCTTGATCGCCCATGAACCAAGATGCTCTGCGGGTACTGCCGCATAAAGTCATCGTATTCCGCTTCCGCGCCCTGCCTCTCCCCTGCCGCGCCACCAGACGGCATGTTGGAACCCGACCTCTTCCTCCAATGTCGGCAGGGCATCTCGCCGACAAGCCCTCCGCGCTCCATCATCCGGCAGTTCCCCGCCAGACGCTGTACGAGCGGAACCCGCTTCTGCCGTCGCATAATCCTTGCGCCACGCGCTTGCGTATGCCGCCAGCCATCCGCCTGTCCCGCCTGCTGCCGCTTGCCCGCGTCCGCGCTGTCCTGCTGCCGCTGCCATCACGTCCGCCGCTTCCCGGTCCACGTCCGCCCACTTCCCCGCCCGATAGTCCGCCTGCAAGCCGATCAGGGGATCGTCTACGATTGGGCACGACCGGCGGCTTCCCCGTTTCCGGCGCAACCCAGCCGCCCAGCCCTGCGCTCGTGTACACGCGCGGGCATGCGCCTGCGATTGCCGCCACCGGTCAGCCCCAAACCGCCCACCGCCACGCCGCCTAAGAGCGCCGCCACCACCATCCCGCCCACGCGCCGCCGTCCCCCCATCCCCGCCGCGCCCGCTTTCTTCACGCCCTTCCCGCCATGTCTCTGTTCATACGGTCTCTTCCTCACGCCCCCATCACTCCCCATACCACCAATCCATCATCATTCATTATTATCCACCCACCCACTCCATACGCGCACCGCTTCACTCAAATATTTCTTCCCTTCTATCCGCCCGGTGACAACCCGCCGCCGCCTACCGGCGGGCCAAGATTGCCGCCACTGCCGGAGCAGTCTACGGGCGTCGAATATGTTGGTCTATCGTACTCGTGGCCGACACGCCGTTGCACGTAGCCGTCACTCGTAATCGTCCAGCCCGCCTGCCGTATACCGCTTACATAGCGCTCTGGCAATTGGAACCGGTGCTGCAAGCCCGTCACCGTCACCTGCTGCAGGTCTGCGTGGCATTGCAGGTCGGCCGCATGAACGTCACGGAACGCTGTCGCCCACGCCCAGCCCGTGCATGTTCAGCGTCATTAAAGGCCGCCAAAGGCGCGGAGGCTGGCCGGCTTCCGTTGGCGCCTTACCGTCCGCCCACTGGATCAATGCACACCGAAATGGGGTAGGGACTGTCCATGCCCACATAGCGCGCGGTCCCAAACTCGCGTTGTACTCCGTTTTGGCAAAGTACGCCCACCCCGCGCTCGTCTCATCTACTGCCGCCCACACGACGGAAAACGGTAGACTGCCGATCACGGCGCTGTGCAGGGCGCTGCTCAAGTCCCACGTCTGCCAGCCCACAACCGGGTTGGCCGGGTCATAGCTGATGGCAACCCCATTCGTGGCCGCGCCCGGCGTGAAACTTGGCGCTGAAGGCGTGATCGTCGGGTCGGTCAGGCTCCAGACCAGCTTGCTGTAATCCCAGCCCGCGTCCGCAATCGCCTGACAGCCCACATTCACGCTGCCTGCCGATTGCCCCGCCATGCCCGTAAAGTACGCGCTGATGTTGCCTTCGCGCCAGCAGGAGTTCGTCGGCTGTCCACCCGTAAACGGGCCGAAGCGGGCGAAACTGCGTCCTACTTTCGACGGGATCGCTGCTGTAGCCCACGAACAAGCCGCCCCGGTACGTGGTCGCGCCGAACACATGATCCAGCAGATGGTTGTCGCTGTAGCGCAGGTCCAGCCGGCTGTCCACCGCCTGGTTGCTTCCCGCCGTTGTCACGCTGCCCGGAATGACCATCTCCATGTCTATCTGCGCATAACTGCCGTTGCTCTGGCCCAACAGCGTGTACACATACGTGTGATTGGGAGCGAAGCCGCCCGCAATGGCGTCGTCATAGGTCAAGGTACTGCCCGGAAGCGTGGCAAGCAGGCTGCCGTCGCGCAGGAGTTGGAAGAAACTGTAGTTGGTTTGATCCCATTGCAGGCGCAGCGTGGAAGCAGGCAGCACTTTCGTCACCCGCAAGTGCGCCGGCAGCAGCGTGAGCGTGGTCGTTTGCGACTGTGTTCCCAATGTGGCCGTAATCGTAATCGGCGTCGGCGCATTGGCCGTGCTGGTCAGCGCCGCGTAGCTGCAACCGCTTTGCCCGGCGGGAACCGTAACGGTTGTGGGAAAGGGCGTATTCGCGTCCAGTCCCACCGCGCCCGCCGGATTGCAGCCCAGCGAAACGCTCAGGCCACCAGGGGGAGCCGGGGCGTGAGGGTAACGCTGAGATTGGTCTGCAAGCCGCCAATGACGCTCGACGGCGACACGCTCACGCCCGTCAGCGTCTGCGCGCCCACGTGGGAACTGAGGACGCACACGCCCCACAGCCACAGCAGCCCAGGCAACGCCCGCCTCCACTGCGAACACGCGCTCATAAATGGCAATGATAGCGAACATACGGTTACAGCGCGCCTGCCTGAACCTACCCTTCCAGCAGCCAGCATCCTGAGAACTCCTTATAAAGAGGGTATTCGGTGTTGAATATTGGGTAAGAAGATCTAAGAGCCTATCCCGATAGACGCGAATTCGCGTCTGAAAGACGCTTGCACTTTCCGCCGGGTTTGGCAATACCCGGCCTATTGGGAGAGGCTCTAAGCCCAATACCTGACACCTGAAACCTGAATGGGAAAGCGCTGCGGAGGAGGAACAACACGCCGCATCAGCTTCCAGCAACCACGCACACGCGCAAGCAAGGCAAAAAGGAACGCACACTCCGGGGGCATGAGGAACGCCCCGGCGCAAACCTTATCCGCACAAGAACGGCTACACGACGCAAGGCAAGGCAAACCGGAAGACCGATGCCGCCAACAAGCGGGCACAAGTCGAAAGGGAAAAGGGAAAGAACAAACCAGAGGATAAATCAGGCTGCAAACTTAAAAGCAGCCTGTAGCTTCGAGGCTGATTAAAGTATAAAACAATACCGCATCGTCGTCAATAGGCCAATGTAGATATTTCACAACTATTTTCAAACGACTTCGCTTAAAGCCTCAACACCACAAAAAGCAACAGGGAACCACCGTATCATGTCACGATAGGTTCCCTTGCACAACGCCAACAACAGCCATCCCGCAAACAAAAACCAGCGGAAAAGAAAAAGACAGCAAAAAAGCCAAACAACGCGAAAAAAGGTGAACCTTTTGCCCCACACAATCTGTCTAAGTAGTACAAGTATCTACTATAAAGGCACAAAGGCTGAACGTTGGCAGTTCCTATCAACTATCAACTCAGGAAGGGAGGCGCAAGAAGATGCCTGTCCACTCCCGTCCGCCCTGACGCTGCTGAGGTCACGACGCCTCTCTTCGACAACCTGACACAACGAGACATCGGGCTGGAAGCGCTGCATTGCCAAGATTTCGACGATGACTCTACATATTTCTATCTTTTTCGTTTAGAGCCTATCTCAATAGGTTCCCCTTCTCCTCAAAACGCATTTCCGCTTCGCTTTTGAAATGCGTTTTGAGGAGAAGGGGTTAGGGATTGAGGGCTTCTAAGCATCCGCACAGAGTAAGTTCGTAGAATTTCCGGTCGCAGACCGGTTGGCCGCAGACCACATAGACAGGTCGTTCACGGCCTAGCACGGGTTGCAAAAAACTACGAAGTTACTCCGCATGGCCGCTTAGTTGCACTTGGGATGCGCGCCTTCGGCGTCCGTTGTCCACAGGCACACGTCACCGATGACACGATTGTACGGAATCGCTTTGGTGTGGCCGTCCACGAACTGAACGTCCACCTGATCGTTGTGACGCGCTTTGCCCAGATTTATCGCCGCCTGCGGCATCCCGGACGCGCCCGCCGCCAGCGGGCCACTGTCGCCCTGACTGTAGCTCCAGTTGGCGTTGCCGATGTTTTTCCAGTAGCTCTTGTACTGCGCGCCCTGATTGTTGATGTACGCCAGTTCGACGGCGCAGTTGTTGCCGTTGACGCAGTTGGCGACCTGCAGCTGGCCGCTCTCGTTGTTAAGGTCAGGCACGACGCCGTAGTAGGAAGCATCCGTGACGAGAATAGTACCCGACGGGCGCGGAATCGCGGCAAGGCTGACAACCGCGACATTGGTGCTGCCGTTGAACGCCTGCGCGGGAGCCATCCAGGCGTCGTTGTGGCCGTAGCTGTTCTGCCCGCCGTAGTTGGTTCCCACACACCCGGCAGCCGCGCAGGTCAGCGTCGGGCCGGAATTGGCGTAAAAGGCCATGGGGTTGCTGGTGTCGCCAAACACCTGATAGTTCTTTACGTAAGGCTGCAGCAGGAACATCCAGTACAAGCGCTGCTCGGAGCCGCCGCTGAACTTGGACGCGGCGGGATTGCCGACATATTCCGGGCAGATACCCCCTGCCGCGCCCGAAGCCGTTGGCTGGCAGTTCCAGCGGTGCGGGTAGAAAGTTTCATCGTAGTCCTGCACGTACATGATGGTCGCTTTGCCCATCTGGTTCAGGTTGGAAAGGCACGTAGTCTGGCGGGCTTTGGCCCGCGCCTGCGCGAAAACCGGGAACAGAATCGCCGCGAGAATCGCGATAATGGCGATCACGACGAGCAGTTCGATCAGGGTGAAAGCGTTGAGCGTTGAGCGTTGAGCGTTGAGTAACAGGTTCCTGTTCCCTGTTCCCTGTTCCCTGTTCCCTGTGCTTGGTGTTGGGTATTGGGTGTTGGATGTTCGGCGTCGGGTATTCGAGATTGGATGCTTCAAGACAGTTCTCCTTTGAAATTCGCGTGAAAGCAAAAGGCCGGCACGGCGCGCAATAGGCGTAAGATTGCAAGTTTTCTCGCTGCGGACAGGGCTTCGGAAAACGATTGAAGTGTATCACCGCTGCTTTAAGGGAACATTAAGCGCGTGTTAAATCTTCATTAAGGCGAACGCGCAGGAAACGTATCATAAAACTTGACGGCTTGACGGGAAGCGCGGCAAACGCCTATAATGATGCGTAATGAACACGTCACCATCTAATTTCGATAAGTTTGACCTTCTGGTACGCGGCGGAACCGTGCTGGATGGAACCGGAACGCCCCTACAACTCGCCGATGTCGGCATTGTAGGGGAGCGTATCGTTGCCGTCGGCGATTTAAGCGGGCACACGGCGGGAAAAATCATTGACGCGCAGGGACAGCGGGTTGCGCCCGGCTTTATTGACATTCACACCCATTCCGACATATCGGCAACGTATGATCCCGGACAGGCGAGCGCAATCGGCATGGGCGTAACCACCCAGGTTGTCGGCAACTGCGGCCTGTCGTTGGGAATGGCGACGAACGCCGATGTGTTCGCGTTTGAAAAGCGCTGGCTGGCTCCGTATCGTGCTCGCATCACGTGGAACGATTTTGCCGAACACCTGCGCATTGTGGAAGACACGGGCTTTGCCACCAACTATGTGCCTCTGGCCGGGCATGGAACCCTGCGCAAGCGCGTGGTAGGGCTGGACGAGCGCGCGCCGACGGGTGACGAACAAGCCCTTATGCGGCGCGAATTGGAAGCCGCCATGAAAGCCGGAGCTTGGGGGTTTACGTCCGGGCTGGAATATCCCCCCTCCGCCTATGCCGGGGAAGACGAGCTTGCCGACCTGTGCCGGGTCGTGGCCGATTGGGGCGGCTTTTACGCCACGCACCTGCGCAATGAGGGCGACACGCTGGTCGAGGCCGTGCAGGAAGCCTTGAACGTAACGGAAAAAGCGAACCTGCCCCTGCAATTGTCGCACCACAAAGCCGAAGGCCGCGCTAATTGGGGCAAGACGCAAACCACGCTGCAAATGGTGCGCGAAGCGCGAGAACGCGGGCTTGACGTGCAGATGGATCAATACCCCTACCCCGCGTTTATGACCGCCCTGAGCATCCAGACCCTGCCCCGCTACGCCCTCAACGGTTCGGGGGAAGACCTGACCGCCCGACTATCCGACCCCGCGCAGCGTCAGGCGATTGCAACGGATATGCGAACCGCCCACCCGGATTGGGACGATCTCGGTCCCGACTCCCCCTGGCGCAATCTGCAAATCGGCGTGTGCCGCGCGCAGCCCAACGCGCAGGGACGGCGCATTGCCGACCTCGCCCGCGAAGCCCGCCAAAACCCGATTGACTACGTTCTCGACCTGCTTGCGGAAACCGGTGGCAACGTCAGCGCGGTCAACTTTGCCATTGGCGAAGCCGACATCGCCGACGTGCTGCGCTTCCCCCTCACGATGATCGGCTCTGACGGTAGCGGAACCCATCCCGATGGCGAAGCCAACGCCACCAACATTCATCCGCGCACGTATGGCACGTTCCCCCGCGTCCTCGCCCGCTACGTCCGCGAATTGGGCCTGCTGACGGAAGCCGAAGCCATCTACAAAATGACCCTGCTCCCTGCCCGCCGCCTGGGTTTCGACCACGAACGGGGGCGCATCGCGCCCGGCTGCTATGCCGACCTTGTGATTTACAACCCCGATACCATTGCCGACTGCGCCACCTTTGAACACCCGCACCAGTTCGCAACCGGCATCCAAACCGTCCTCGTCAACGGTCACTTCGCCTTCGACAACGGACAGCACACGGACGCGCGCGCAGGCCGCGTCCTGCGCAAAAACCAATGATGAACCACCCGCTTCGCTAGAGACACAGAGGCACAGAGGAAAAACCAATACGAGAAATAACAAAACCTTTCCCTTTTCTTACTCTGTGAACCCTCTGTGCCTCTGTGTCTCTAGCGAAGCGGGTGGTGAATTAACTTATGGAGTATAGCTATGATAGATCGGTATACGACGGTGGAGATGCGCGATTTGTGGAGCGCGCAGCATAAGACGCAGCGCTGGCTGGACGTGGAGATTGCCGTTTGTGACGGGCTGGAGCAGTTCGGGCAGATTCCAACCGGCACGACAGCCAAAATCCGAGCCGGAGCCACCTTCGACCTGGCGCGCATGGCGGAACTGGAAAAGGAAACCCGGCACGATGTCATGGCGTTCGTGAAGAACGTGGCGGAAAATCTGGGCGAGGAAGGCCGCTACGTGCATTACGGCGTCACGTCCTATGACATTGTGGATACCGCGCTTGCCCTGCTGTTGCGAGACGCGACGGACCAGATTATCGTTCGCGCCGAGCAGTTAAATGAGGTAATTCGCCAAAAGGCGCGGGAACATAAGAATACCGTGATGATCGGGCGGACGCACGGTATTCATGCCGAACCCATTACGTTCGCGTTTAAGTTAGCAACATGGCTGGACGAGATGAACCACAACATCGAACGGCTGAAACAGGCGCGCGCAGCCGTGAGCGTGGGCAAAATATCGGGCGCGGTCGGCACACACGCCAACATCGGGCATGACGTGGAGCGGTACGTGTGCGGCAAATTGGGCTTGGGCGTGGCGACGGTTTCTACGCAGATCATCGCCCGTGACCGTCACGCGCAACTAATGGCGACCCTTGCCATTCTCGCCGCGAGTCTGGAGCGTTTTTCAACCGAAATCCGCAACATGGCGCGAACCGAAATCCGGGAAGTGCAGGAGTATTTCGCGCAGGGACAAAAAGGCTCGTCCGCCATGCCGCACAAGCGCAACCCGTGGAACTCGGAAACCATTACGGGACTGGCGCGGGTGGTACGCGGCAACCTCATCCCGATGCTGGAAAGCATGGCGACGTGGCACGAGCGCGACCTGACTAACAGCAGCGTGGAGCGCATTGTCCTGCCGGACACGACAACGCTGGCAGATTGGATGCTGTGGAAATTCGCGGATATTTTGAACGGCCTGATCGTGTACCCCGAAAACATGCGGCGCAATCTCAATATGATGGGCGGGCTGGTGTTTTCCGAGCAGATCATGCTGGCGCTGATACAAACGGGTTTGTCGCGGGAAGAAGCCTATGACGTCGCGCAGCGCAACGCGGCCAAAGCGTGGTCTGGGGAAGATTTTCGCAGTGCGATAGAATCCGACCCGATTGTAAAAGAGCGCCTGACCACGCAGGATGTCGCCCACGCCTTCGACATGGAATACCATCTCAAAAATTTGCAGCATACGTATGAGGCGCTGGGCATTTAGCAGCGAATATGCAACCAACACAGGAGACGGAGATGAACCGATTTGGCCTGTTTAGCGAGGAATGTGCCTGGTGCGGACGGTGGGTTAACCGCAAATTCCATCACGATTGTCCCGATTGTGGGAAGAATGTGCATACGCAGCCCTGCCCCTCCTGTGGCAGTTCCATAAGTTTGACGGGAACCTACTGTCCGATATGCAACTGGTCCGCGTTCAGTCAGCCTGGTTTCAAAATACAATACATAGCGATGGTCGTATTCTTAATCGTGCTGACGATTTTTGGATTTTTGGTGGCAATGGGCTACTCGGCACCCCACTCGCGCTCGCTTTATCCTCCCGAAGAGATGTCAGCATTGCGCAAAGCCCGGTGAAATAGGACAAAAGACAGTATGAGTACACCGTTCTCGAAGCAGAGTCGGCGCAAATTTTTTCGTAATACGGCACAGGGAATGGCCGCCGCATCACTGGCAGTCTCCTCGGCAACGGCGGCATTGGCGGAGGAACCGCCGTTACTGGTTGATCTGGATGCGCGGGACGCAAGCGCGGGAACGTCGGAATGGCGCAATGGGGGAACGCTCGGCGCGTTTCGGCGCGTGGGGCTGCCGACTGTTGGCGAAGTGGGCGGCGTTCGGGCGGTTCGTTTTGACGGCAAGCAGGATGCGTATGTGGGGCCGCGCTCCGTTGCGGCGATAGAAGGCAACGGGGCGCGAGCCATTGAGGTGTGGGTGTTCAATCCCACCGTTGATGCGCCGGAAGAAACCGTTGTGGCGTGGGGCCGACGCGGCGGGCCGGATGCCTCGGATATGTCGCTCAACTACGGCAACAGCGGGGCGTATGGCGCGGTCACGCATTGGGCTGCCGATATGGGCTGGAACGGCGTACCGGAAGCTGGTCAGTGGCATCATCTCGTTTACACTTACGATGGCAAAATGGCGCGGATTTATGACAACGGCGTCGAACGGAACAGTCGCCCACTGCGTTTGAACACCGCGCCCAACAATACCATCAACATCGGGGCGCAAAACGGCGCGAACGGGCAGATACAGTTTGTGAATGAGTTTGACCGGACGCAGCAGGCGGGTTCCGTCTGGATCGCGTCCGTTCGCGTTTCTGCGGGCGCGTTGTCTCGTGACACAATCCGCAAGCGCTTTCAGCAGGACGCGCTACGCTACAAAGCCGTCGCCCCGCCGCCGCAGTTCGACATGCTGGAAGCGGGAACGGAAACCCTGCAAACCCCGACATTCGCGCTGACGCTGCTCCAAAGTACCCGCGTCGCGCAGGCTCTGGTTGCCCGCGAGTCCGGCGTTGATTTTCTCCCTTCCGACCGCATGGAACTGCGCGCGGGCGACCACTTTTACCATTTGGGTGACGTGACGTTTCGCGTTCGGGTAAAAGACGAAAAGTGGAAGTTCTACTCGTCTGCCGACAAACGCGCCGCCTCTGTTTCGGACAAATTGCAAGTGCCCCTGCCCGGTCCTGAACCCTCACAATGGACAGGCCGATTTTTGCGGGATGCAATGCCTGCCTTCGGTTCCGATTGTCCGATTACGATAGAACGCTACTGGGGCGCGGTTGGCGACGATCTGGTTTTGCGTTTTCGCCTGACGAATACCACTGCGCAAACAGTTGAATTGGGCGCGTTCGGCGTGGCGATGGCGTTCAACAACATTCTGTCGAACCGCCCGCTGGAAGAAGCGCATGAAAAATGCGTTTTTGTTGATCCCTATATCGGGGATGAGGCCGGGTATGCGCAGGTAACGCGCTTGAACGGCAAAGGCCCTGCGCTGCTCGTCCTGCCGGAAAACGGGACGGCGTTTGAAGCGTACCGCCCCCTGCGCGATGACCGAACGCCCCGCGATGTCACGTTTGAAGGCTTCTACGAGTGGATGGTACATTCCAAAGCCTATGCGGAAAACGAGTGGCAGAACGCGCCCGCATGGAATCAGCCGACTTCCCGCATGTTGCATCCCGGCGTTTCCATAACGTATGGCTTCCGGTTCACGCAGGCTCCCGACATTCGGCGTATTGAAGAAACGCTGATGAAGAAGAAGCAGCCGGTTGTCGTCAGCATCCCCGGCTATGTTCTTGCAACGGATCAAACGGCGCGCTTGTTGGTACATCCGGCAAACCGCGTTCCGGGTTCTGTCACCAACATCCGCGTAGAGCCTTTTGATGCGCTGGAAGTGCAGCCGGATGCGCAATTGGAACAAGACGGCTGGGAATTCTATACGGTGACGGGCAAGCGCGTCGGACTTTGTCGCCTGCGCATCTTCTATTCCGACAAAACGCAGCAATGCGTTTCGTACAACGTGATTGCGCCGGAAGCGGAACAGGTACGGAATTTGGGCGCGTACCATGCCAAAAAACAATGGTACGACGATCCAAGCGACCCTTTCGGCAGAACCAACTCGTTTATGCCGGTCAACCGCGAAACGGGCAAAATCGTCCTGCAACATTCGCATGTCTGGATGGTGGGATTAAGCGACGAAATGGGCGCGGGGCCGTCCGTCGCCCTCGCAATGAAGAATTTGGGGCAGCCGGACGCGCATGAGATCGGATTGCTGGAAAAGTACGTCAACACTACGCTGTGGGGCAAACTGCAAAACCCGGATTACGGCGTTCGCGCCAGCCTGTTCTATTACGAGCCGCGCCTTGCATCCGGGATATTACACGATACGAAGCGGGTGGGACAAGGCGCGAACCGAAACGACGTGGCGGGCGTTCAATTATCCGCATGTCGCCTGCGTGTACTGGTGTTTGTACCGATTGGCGCGGAACCATACAGGGCTGGTGAAAACCCGACAGTGGGACTGGTATCTGCGGCAGGCGTACCGGACGGCAATGGCGATGCAAACGCACTGCGGCAGGCGCGTGACCGATGGGCTGGCGCAGTTCGGCCTGATGGTGGGCAGCGTGTTCGTGGAAATCCTGCGGGACTTGCAGCGCGAAGGCTGGCAGGCGGAAGCGTCCACATTGGAAGGTTACATGCGGCAGCGCGCGGAACACTGGAAATCCCTGCGCTACCCGTTCGGCAGCGAAATGCCCTGGGACTCGACGGGGCAGGAAGAAGTGTACAGTTGGTGTCGCTACTTCGGCTTTGACGACAAGGCGCAGGTGACGGCGGCTGCCATTTTAGGCTACATGCCGACTGTTCCCAACTGGGCGTACAACGGGGCGGCGCGGCGGTACTTCGATGCGCCTGTAAACGGTACGCGCTGGCCCGACATTGGCCGCATGACGAACCATTACGGCTCGTCCCTGAACGCTATTCCGGTTTTGGACAATTACCGCCGCCACCCGGACGACTTTTATTCGCTGCGCGTGGGCTACGCCGGCATGAATCAGGTCATCGCCAACATCAACCCGGAAGGGCACGGTTCGTATGGCTTCGACGCCACGCCCGCCGTACTGCAATTCGACCCCTACACGGCGGATTACGGCATGGCGTTTTACGGCTACGCCCGCAATGCCGGGGCGTATGTCGTGAAGCATCCCGTTTTCGGCTGGCTCGGCTTCGGCTGCAATGTGCGTCAGGAAAATGTCCGGCAGGGAAATGCCCGGCAGGGAAGTATCGGAAATCAAAACGGCAATGTTCCGCAAGACAACGGGCCGGTTCACATCGCGCCGCGTGACGCTTTCCGGCAGCGCGTGTTTGTCGCGCCCCTCAGCCTGAACCTGACGCTGGATGCGGGAACTATCGAAAGCGTGACCGCGCAAACCGACGTGAAAAGCGCGCGCGTCACTTTGGGCGCGGCAACGGCAGCCACGCCAGCCGCGCGTCTGCGGCTGGAAAATCCGCAGGGCGGTCAGGCAAATACGCCAATATGGACGCCATCGGCAAAATGGAAACAGGAACGGGGCGCGTATGTGGTCCCACTCACGTCCTCACCAACGACGATTGAGTTGAAATTAGCCGCGAATGAACGCGAATAAACGCAAATACAAGTTCACCACAGAGACACAGAGACACAGAGGGGGCACAGAGAGAATAAAAAGCCCCTCTCCTAGCGCGTTGCGCGGCAAGGAGAGGGGGTTGGGGTGAGGTCATTTCACGCTGAGGCTATCGGCGCAGTTCCTGCAAGTCGGCTTCGGCGGCGGGTTCGTCTTGAAGGTAGGAAGCGAGTGGCGGGATAGGGGTTACAGTCTGTGCCGCATCTAAATCAGCGTTTGGGACGCGCAGCAGTTGTTCGGGGGCGGTTTGCGCATCACTTGTCGCAGGCCGAAGCAAAACCTCCTGCGTTTCGTCCGGGCGGGTTGTGCCGCGCAGCAGCGTAAGCGCGTCTTTGGCAAAATCGGCGGGATGGTAGTAGTCTACGCCGTTGATGTTCATGCGCGGCTTGATGTCTTTGTCCTGCGCCACAGCAGCCAGAGTTTCCTCGTTCACGCCGAAGCGGGCGGAAAGTTGATCGGCGGTATCCAGCGAACGAACTTGCCGCGCCATTCTGCGCATCCACAGCCCGGAACCGCCGAATGCCAGCGTATGAATTCCCGATACGAATAGAATTACCGTGAAAACAGCCGGCCACGAGAGGGTGAACAGCGCGTACAGCAGAAGCGTCAGCATGACAGCGCCGGCACACGCGCCGTAGACCATCATGCCGATGCCTCCAACGTTCAGAATGCGCTGCCAGTTACGGCTGCCCTTCCATCGGCTGACGCCACGCTTGTCCTTACCCTTATAGTGGAATCCCCCAAATCGGCTGGCATAATCTCACCCCCATCACTCCTGCGCCGCCCGCAGCAATTGTTCCGAATGCGCTTCCTCCGTGCCGATAGCAGGGCGCAGCAGTGTTTCTTGTGAACCGTCGGCTGAACCGAGGCGCGCAGTAACGTATTGGCATTGGCGAAATCAGCGGCGTGGAAAAAGGTCTACGCCATTCAACGCAGTAAGCGAGGTTGACTGTCGACTGTTGCTGCAACAGCCGCTCAACTTGCTGATAGGTTAAGTCCAAGTGGCGGCAGGGGTTTGCCTATGCTCACACGCCAGATATCTATTCGTTCGAAAGCGATGCCCGCGCCAAGCGAGAAAGGCAAGCTGATGGAGAAGCAAGAATAACCCACCGGCACGAGCAGCCCGGCAATGTCGGCGAGTTTTACGGACAATGATACTGCGCAATCAAAATACGATGCTACAGGGCGTAAAAGCGAGGTACCAAGCCGCATAAGGTGATGACAGAATGAGCGGTGAACAGAATTGACAGATTGCAGTCCTCAGTCGCCTTTGATGAGTTTGAGGTGACGCGGCGTTTATCATTTGTCAGGAGTACAATGTTCTTTCCCGCATAATTTAGCCTCGGGCGTAAGTTCTCCCGTAAAGCCTGTAAGGTTTGCTTCCACCGCGCGGACGGGAACCAGTTTGCCGATCAGCGAATCAAGGGAGCGGGTCCCTCCTTCGGGAACGGTGAAGTTGACCATTTTCAGGGTTCGGGTGTAGCCGCTCAAGCGATTGCGGTCACGCTGGCTGCGGCCTTCCACCAGAACCTCGAACACCTGCCCGACCTGCGCCTGATTGATTTCTACCGTAATCTGGTTCTGGCGGGCAATCAGGGCGTTCAGGCGCTCAATTTTCACCTTTTGCGGTATCTGATTTTCCATTACGGCGGCTTTGGTGTTCGGGCGCGGGCTGTACGCGAACATAAACGCCGAGTCAAAGCGGATTTCCTCGACCATTTGCATGGTGTTGGCAACCTGTTCATCCGTTTCGCCCGGATAGCCGAGCATCAAGTCCGTCGTGATGGCGATGCCGGGTACGCGGGCGCGCAGGCTGTCCACGATCTCGCGGTATCGCGCCGTCGTATACCCCCGGTGCATTTCCAGCAGCAAGTCGTCGTCTCCCACCTGAAGCGGCAGGTGTACATGTTCACAGACGTGTTCCAACTTTCCGATGGCGTCAATTAGTTCATCGGTAAAATCGCGCGGGTAGGGACTGGTGAAGCGGATGCGCTGTATGCCGCGTATGGCGTTGATCTGTTCCAGCAATTGCGCGAACGGAACCCGGCCTTCCGGCAAATTTTTGCCATACGAGTTGACCGTCTGGCCGAGCAGGGTGATTTCCCGCGTCCCGTTCCGTGCCATGCCTTCGATTTCCGCCAGCACTTCCGAAGTGGGGCGGCTGCGCTCCCGCCCCCGCGTCAGTGGCACGATGCAGAAGGTGCAGAACTTGTCGCACCCGTACATGATCGGCACATGCGCCTTCAGTTTGGCCTTGCGCTCCACGACGCGGGCGGGAATATCCGCCACAATCGCGCCCTTACGCGGCGGAAGCTGCAGCGCCGTCAGCGTCACGCTTTGCGTCTTCCCCCGCGAGGTCAGGGCGGAGATGGGAATTAAGTTGATAGTTGATAGTTGATAGTTGATAGTAGTGCGCGCGTCCTCTTCTGTTCCCTGTTCCCTGTTCCCTGTTCCCTCTGTCTCTTCCTCAACTGGCTCGCCCAACTTCACGCGGCGTACCATTTCCGGGATCGCGGCGATGTTGCCCGTGCCGACGACCATATCTACGTGGGGGGCGCGGCGCTTGATTTCCGCGCTTTCCACTTGCGCCATGCAGCCACATACGCCGATGACCATGTCGGGGCGTTCGCGCTTGATGTCGCGGAGGCGTCCCAATTCGCTCCAGACTTTTTCTTCGGGCTTGGCGCGGACGGAACAGGTATTGAGCAGAACCACGTCCGCTGTTTCGGCGCTTGCTGTCGGCTGGTAGCCCATAGACTCCATGTACAGCGCGATCTGCTCCGAGTCTTCCTCGTTCATCTGGCAGCCCCACGTCATGATGTGATAGCCGGGAGCGGGTATGGCAGCAGCAGCCGGTTCCAAAGCCTCTGCCGGCAGCGATATGGTGGCGGGCAATATGATTTCCGGTATGTTCAATTCCAATAGGTTCAAAGTGGTTTCTTTCACGGTTTTACTCACGAATGTTTTAGGTGTGGCCTATATCACGCTTGCTGCGTGAAACATTTGAAAACGCGCAGGCTACGAGAGTGCGTACAATAAATGTAGTATAGCAGATGCGTCCTTCGGTTGTCGAACCGGGCGGTTTATCGCCGCCGATATAGGCACACGCCTTTCTAACAGGAACAAGCGCATTGCAATGCCAAAGGAAAGATGCTAGAATTGTAGGATGTTTACATTGGCGATATAGGGAATTTGTGTTGGCGGACATTGCGGAACGGAATGGTGAACGAGAATGACCACAATTGATATGACAACTCGCGACCACGAAAGTATACAGCGGGAAAGCAAGCCGCAGGAGAGTATGCAGGCGCTCGAAAAACGGCTGGACTTGCGTGACCGGCAGCTGCATACGGTGCATGAAGTCAGTTCGGCGCTGGCCTCGCAAACCGACCTGAACTCCATTCTGCGCGAAACCCTGCGCGTGTCGCTGAAAACCGTCAGCGCCGATGCCGGGTCCCTGCTGCTGTACAATGGGGAAACGCGCAAACTGGTGTTCGAGTACGTTGTCGGCAAAACGGAACTGCTGGGCATTGAGATTGACCCGGAGACCGATGTGGACGGCAAGGCTTCCACCGTGTTTCGCACGGGGCTGCCGCTTGTCACGCTGGACACGCTGAAAGAAAAACACAACGATTTCTTTGACCGCAAAACCGGCTACAAAACGACCAGTATCCTGACCGTTCCCTTAAAACTGATGGGCGGCAAGCCTCTGGGCGTAATGCAGGCATTGAACAAAACCGAGGGGCATTTCGACGAAGAGGATCAGGAACTGCTGGAAATCGTCAGCAGTCTGGCCGCTACATCCATTGTCAACGCGCGGCTGGCCGAAGAAGCGCAGTTGGCGGCGGTCGCCCGCGCGGTGGGCGATTTAAGCCACGACATCAAAAACGCCCTGACGCCCATCGAGTCTATGGTGGACACGACGGTAGAAGCCTTTTTCGAGCCGATGTACGAGGCGCTGGATGAGCATAAACCGCAATGGGAGGCGCAGTCGCCCAAAGTGACGGCGGAAATGCTGGATGTAATCGAGCCGCTGCGCGACTGGTATCCTGAAATGAAGTCATCCGTCAAAGACGGCTGCTCCGATATTCGGGAAATGGTGTCGGAAATCGCCGATTACATCAAGGGAACGCAGTCCACGTACATCGTGGAAAACAATCTGCGCGACGTTTTGGAGGAGCGGCTGCGGCGGCTGCGCGTGGTGGCAAAACAGCGGCGCGTGACCCTGCACCTGAACGAAGAGTTGGAGGAGCAGGACGCGCTTCCCAACTTCCCCTTTGATCGGCGGCTGGTCGGGCGGGCGGTGTTCAATCTGGTCAACAACGCGATGGGAGCCATCAACGACGCCGTAAAAAAGAAAACGCTGGAACTGCGCCCGTTCAACATCTGGATACGCGCGTCCGCCGTTCAGGAAGGCGAATGGCCGGACGGCGGGTACTGCCTGCTGGAAGTGCTGGACGACGGGCCGGGAATTCCCCCTCGCGTCCTGGCGTCGCTGTTCACGCCGCAGGTTATCAGCACAACGGTCGGCGGCACGGGCATCGGCACGCGCTTCATCAAAAACGTCGCCGACGCGCACGGCGGACTCGTCGGCGTGGAAAGCGAGCCGGGGAATGGGGCGCGGTTCTGGCTGAAGTTACCATTGAAAAGCAAGGATGAAGGATGAAGGATGAAGGATGAATACTGCTGACCCCTACAGAATGAAACACAGCAGTTGCTATCCATCCTTGTCACCGTCGTTAAACGTGTCAAGCAGAACAAACAAGCGGAAGGATGAAGTTTTCATCCTTCATCCTTCATCCTTCATCCTTGCTTTTAGGCGCTTTGCTGTACCCGCACCTCCAACTCTTTCTTCTTGTGAACGGTCAGGCGGTAGCGGCTGTCTACGGAGATATAACCTTTGGTGCGGTACGCGACCATGACTTGATTGACGCGCTCGCGGGACGCGCCGACGAGATCGGCAATATCCTGCTGTGTCAGGCGGATGGGAATGAGAATATCGCCATTGGGCTGCGTCTCGCCGTAGAGTTCGGCGAATTCCACGATTTGAAACGCGACAAGTCCGTAAACATCAAGGGTGCAGTGCGCCTGTATCCGCACATTAGCAAGGCGCAGGCGGCGGGCGAGTATCCGCATCATGTTGCGGGGGAAAGCGGAACCGGCCAGCATCAGATGGTCGAATGCGACGCGGTCAATGCAGATCATCGTGGTGGGTTCCTGCGTCACCACGTCGGCGGAGCGCCCCCCGGAATCAATCAGGCTGATTTCCCCGACGGTATCGCCGGTGGCGAGCAGGGCAAGAAACACCTGCTGGCCGTCCGGCAAGGATGTGGAGATGCGTACCGTGCCATGCTGTATCACGTAAAAAGTTTCGCCGGGTTCTTCCTGGCTGAGAATAGTCACGCCGCTGCGATATGTGCGTTCGCGGGCGTGTTCGGCGATGACCGCCAATTGTTCGGGCGTCAAGCCTTCAAAAAGCGCGATTTTGGGCAGGCGATGTGGATCAAGTGCCATGAACGTTCAACCTTCCCCGGACGCGAAATGCCGGTATTGCAAACCAAGCGCGACAAAGCAGACAAAAATTAGGACGCGCGCCTAAATTAAGACAAGTATGGACGCATTATAGACCGCACAACCGCACTTGTCAAGTTGGTGTAGGCAAAGAATGTTTTGACTTCAGGAAATGTTTTTGTGCCGAAAAGCAACGAAAGCAACCTCAGAAACGCGCGGAACTGCGTAAATCCGTTGAATAAGGAGAAATTATGCCCGAAGAAGTAGAATTAGACATCCGCGAACAGCAGGAAAAGCTGGAAGAGCTGCATAAGGAGCATGAGGAACATGCCAAAGAACCGCATGGGCCGGGCTGGGCGCGGCTGATTTCTCTGAGTACCGCGGTATTGGCCGTTGTTGCGGCGATTGCGTCCCTGCACTCCGGCTCGCTGGTCAATGAAGCCTTGCTGGAGCAGATCAAGGGAACGCAGATACAGGCCAAAGCCTCCGATGGCTGGGCCTACTATCAGGCGAAAGCGCTCAAGCAGAACGGCGCGGAGCAGACGGCGGCAATTCTGGCGGCCAATCCCGCGCAAGCCAAAGTGACGGAGCATTACCGCGAAGAAGCGAAGCGCTACGGTGAGGAAAAGGAAAAGCAAAAGTCGGACGCGGAGAAATTGGAAGAACAGCGCGACAAAGCCAACGAAAACTCCGAACACTACATGCACAAGCACCACATCTTCGCTATTTGCGTCACCCTGACTCAAATCGCCATCGCGCTGTCCGCCATTGCCGCCCTGACACGCCGCAAAGACATCTGGTATGGCAGCCTGGCGGTAGGCTTAGCCGGTATAGTTACCATGATCTATGGGTACATGCAGCATTGAGATATTAGATATTAGATATTAGAGGAGGAGGAAGAAAGAACTAACCAGCGTCTCCATTCTCCTGCCTAATATCTAATATCTAAGTAACCCAAGTTGCTACCTAAGTTTTTAGCCCGTGATGGCAAACGCCAGCACGGTGAGGAACCCCTTCAACTCAAAACCACGCGGCGTGACCGCATGGATGCACGTGGCAAAACGCAAGTTGATCTGGCTGAACGTGGTTTCCACCCGCTTGCGTGTGTGCTGGCTCAGGTACGAAACCCAACCGGGCACTTGGCGCGTACTGTTCTTCTTGCGGGCGGCAATCAAGTCCACTCCCGCATGGTCGCTGAGGAAGTCCTCGACGGTGTAGTCGGTGTAAGCGGCATCGGCATGCACTTCGCTGGCTTCGGGCAAGTCGAGCGGCAAGGCGCGAAACATGGTAATGTCGGCGTCTGAACCCGGCGCAAGCACGATTTCGACCGGCTGACCGTTGCCGGCAATCAGCAGATGCACCTTTAACCCGTAGAAGTAGCGGTGTTTGCTGGCAATCACGCCGCGATACGCCTCGTCTTGGTACAACTTACAGCGGCGGATACGAATGTTGTCACAGACCGGAACCGGGCAACTATCTACCACATACTCCCCCGACGGGTTGTTGTGCTGGGCACAAACGGCCAAAATGTGCCACAACGCCTGCCAGAGCGTGTCGGGCAAGGCATGAAGACGGCGATTGAGCCGACTTTTGGAGAGCATGTGGGGAATGTAGCCGTGTTCTTGAAGGAAAACACGCGCCAGTTCCTGGTTGCCCGTGAAGAACGTGGCGGCGACAAGTGCGGTTGTCATCACTTCGGCATCGCTCATCCGCGCCTGGGGGTCTTCTTTGTGCCCATAGGCGCAAAGAAAGTCGGCACAAACACAGTAGATTGTGATAATCTGTTCTTGCATAGCGGTTCTCCTGGATGGTGTTGGTTGGTACTTTCACTATACCAGAGACCGTTATGCACTTCACATCATGCTCGCTTGCTTGCTAACTGCTAAGGTAGCAACTTGGGTTAAGTACTCAGTTGGATTGAACATCAGCGTTATGTCTACCTAGATTGTCTACTATCGGGTACACTGGGAATATGAGCAAACATATTCCCCTTTACCTGACACCAGAGCAACGCTGCGAACTGGAAACTCTGATTAAGAGCGGCAATGCGCCCGCCCGTGTCCAAACCCGTGCCCGCATCTTGCTGCTGGCTGACCGGCGCCAAGAGCAGTGGCGTACCGACGCGCAAATTGCCGACATTCTCCTCTGCGCAGCCGGCACGGTTCTTGCCATCCGCCATCGCTTCTTACAAGAAGGATTGCAAGCCGCTCTCGTGGAGAAGCCGCGTCCGGGAGCCGTTCCCAAAATCACCGGCGACATCGAAGCGCAGATTACTGTGCTGGCGTGTAGCGATCCGCCCGAAGGTCACGCCCGCTGGACCGTGCGCTTACTGACCAATCGTGTCATTGAACTGGCTTTAGTAGACAAAATAGACCCCAGTACGGTCTGGATGCGTCTAAAAAAAACACGCTTAAGCCCTGGCAAGTGAAAACCTGGTGCATCGGAACGGCTTCGCCGACGTATGTTGCCAAGATGGAAGACGTGCTGGACGTCTATGCGCGTCCCTACAATGCCAAGCGTCCGGTCCTTTGTGTGGATGAAGGCGGCAAGGAATTGCGCGACACGCCGCAGGGAACCCAACCCATGCAAGTGGGACACCCGGCCCGCCAAGACTACGAATACGAGCGGCTTGGCAAAGCCAATCTGTTCATGTCCGTCGAACCCCTTGCAGGCAAACGGCGCGTTCGGGTGACCGAGCGGCACACCTATCCCGACTTTGCGCATGAACTGCGCCAGCATCGTGGATGACGACTACCCGGACGCGGAAATCGTGGTCGTGGTGTGCGACAACCTCAATACGCATACGCCCGCCTGCTTGTATGCCACTTTTGAACCGGTAGAAGCGCATCGCATCGCTGCCAAAATCGAGTGGCACTACACACCCGAACATGGCAGTTGGCTCAATATGGCGGAATGTGAACGGTCGGTGTTGGCGCGGCAGTGCTTAGACCGCCGTATTCCTGACATCCAGACGCTGACGCAGGAAGCGGCGTATTGGGAACAAAGGCGCAATGGGATGCGGGTCAAGATTGACTGGCAATTCACCGCAGCCGATGCGCGTATCAAGTTACGGCGGTTGTATCCGGTTCTGAAAGCGTTGCCGGGAACAACGGGGTAGAAGCCACGCCGTCAGGTAGCGGTAATGGCGAACGTCCAATTCGTTTTCGCGTCAGGAAGCCCGCAGAGGGGCTTCTACCCGGTTTCGCGGCGAGAATGCCCTGAGAAATTTCAGAACGTTTCCGTTGCAACGAACGTTTTGGCGATGCTTGCAGCGCCGACAGGATAGTAGACAATCTAGGTAGACACAACGCTGATGTTCAATCCAACTGAGTACTTAGCCACCTTTCGCCACTTGAAGGAGGCCCTCCGCCGCCTTGAACTGCGTGGCAAGGTCCTTTTTAATAACTTCCCACATTGCCTCATCGAAGGCGAGCCATTCCGCCACTTCCGGGTCGAGCGGGCAGGGCTGCGTGTGTTCCGAGGTTTTGTAGCCGCACTCCCATGCCAGCCACTCTCCCGCGTGGGCGATCAGCACCAGTTCCGAAATATCCTTGTAGCGCATCGGCTCGTGATGCCCGCCCATAATGGATACCAGATGCTGCGGAAAATTCCAGTGTTCGCCAATGCGCCTGCCGACTGTCGCGTGGTCTATACCCAACACCATCGTTTCCGAGTCGCGGGCGGATTTGCCTTCCCGCGCGGCAAACGCCATCGCTACCGCGTACTGCACCGGAAAATAACTGTCCAGAAACAGCGCGCCGACATCGTGCAGCAGGCCGCCGACAAAAGCCTCTTCGCCCGCCGTCCGCACTTTGGGCAGGCGTTTCTTGCCGATGACGCTGCCCGCAATCCCCGTCGCTACCGAGTGTTCCCAAAACTGTGTCCGGTTCAGGCCATACGGCATGCTTTTCTGGCTGAGAAGCCCGAAGGCCGACACGCCCAATACCAGATTGCGAACCGTGTTGTAACCCAAAATTACCACTGCCTGCGTCAGTGTGCTGATACGCTTGGGAAAACCGTAATAAGCCGAGTTGACGATGCGCAGCACTTTGGACGCCAATCCCTGATCCATGGAAATCAGGCGGTTGAGTTCTTCGGCAGTCGTTTCCGGGTTGTTGATCGTTTCCATAATCCGCGCGACCACGGCGGGCAGCGGAGGCAAATCCGCCAACTTCTTTTCCAGCGTCTGGTTGAAAACCGCGCGGTCAATGCGAATGGATTTTATATCGGGCGGCATGAGCCTTTCCTTTCCCTCCGGCAGCAATGGCCGTTAAACTGTGAAACCTGTCCTGCGGTCCACTCCTCCATCCGTGGAAGCGGCAGTGTCTCCTGCTTCCGGCAGCGATAAAGTGGATGCTGAAAATGTGTCAGTGCCCCTGATTTTCGGACAGGAACAAAGGCAACTTTAGGCAGGCATGGAAAGAAGTTATGAAAACTACCGTGAACAAGGTAGGAGGCGAGGGCCGCCGCAGGAATAGCCATCGCGCAAAAAGCAAAATTTTTATGAAATTTCCTTAAATTTGGGAACATGCTGACGCTAGCATCCGTATTATTGAGTGTTGAACGCTCAATGAGCGTACTGCCGATTGTATAAAGACGAGCCTATCATTATTCAGGAGGAAAATCAAATGAACCGTAATTCTTCTCAAGGAACCGCTCTCGCTTCCCGCAACGCGCAGCCGCTGAACCGCTGGAATCCCTGGTCGGAATTCGAGCAGATGCGCCGCGAGATGGATACCCTGATGGGTGGACTGATCCCGGCGATGCCGCAGGCGCGGCTTGCCGCTCTGCCCGGAGCCGCCCTGAACTACGACCTTGAATTTTCACCGGATATTTACGAGACTGCCGGAGAGTTCGTGTTTGTCGCGCCCATCCCCGGACTGGACAGCAACGACCTGCAAATCGAAGTGACGGAAAACACGCTCACGCTGAAAGGCGAGCGCAAGCCGTTCTTCCAGCAGGAGGGAGCAACGCAGCATCGCCAATCCTGGTGGTCTGCCCGGCTGGGAGCGTTTCAGGCCAGTTTCACGCTGCCCGTTGAAATCAACGCCGAGGGCGTTCAGGCGCATTACCGCAATGGCGTTCTGGAACTGCACCTGCCCAAAGCCGAACCTGCCAAGCCCAAGACCGTGAAGGTGAATATCAGCGGCAATCCGGCCCCGGCTACCATTGAAAGCGCGCCCGCCGGTGAAAATACGGCGACAGAACCCGTCACCGAAGCGAACGCGCAGTAACGTTGAACAGTTGATAGTTTGTAGTTTGTAGATGATAGAGCGGCCTGAACAACAGAGTTCTTTACAGGAACGAACGCTGTTGTTCAGGCCGTATTGTCTTTGGTTCCCCTTCATTGCGAGTGGAAAATAAGCCCCGCAATTATGCGATAGTTGCTCCTATTGCGCTATTCTTGGCAAAATTCAATGTCACAACTTTTCCTATTCCGACGTGCGTATGGAATAGTAGAACCATGCAATCGCAGGAAGTGAGAGTCGGCCATGTACAAATCTTCTAAAATTCCGTTGTCTTCCCTGCATTGCGGGACGAAATCTGCCGATATTAAGCAAAATTCAAGGAAAGCAAATACCGCTCGACGGTTCGCGCAGGCCGTCGCTTTGACGGCAAGCGCCCTCGTGACGTGCGCTGGTTTGCGTCACACAGCAATGGCAAAAACAATCACTACTGTCAACGAAGACAGGCTCATCCTTACCCGACCCGCCGGGAAAACGACATCAAAGCGGGTTCAGCGACAATTGGAGCGTGTAGATGTCCGGCGCATCCCTTCTACCCGAACCTTATTTGAATATCGGCGCGACGACAACACGCCGAATAACGTAACGACTGTGCGTTTGGATGCGGCGCGGCAAGCGTCAGCGCCCGTCAGCCCCAACATTTTCGGCAATTTCATCGAGCATCTTGGCGGCGTCGTCTATCAGGCGCTCTGGTCGCAGCTTCTGCTCAACCCGAACCTGGAGCGGATCGAAGAGCGCGATACGCTGCCTGCCGAGTGGCGCAAAACCGGCGCGGCCATCTGGCAGGCGGACGGCTACCGCTCGCCCATGTACATGCGCCTGAATCCGGCGTCCAAAAAGACTATTTCCACGACGTTATGGCAGCACGTTTCCCTGCCCGCGCACCGAACCACGCATTACAACGTGACGCTGGTAGCCCGCGCCCCGCAAGGCGAAGGCAAAATCCGCGTTGCATTGGCGCGGGAACAGGAAGGCAGAGGGGGAGAGGGGGAGAAGAGGAGAGAGGGAGACGGGGAACTATCAACTATCAACTATCAACTATCAACTCTCTTCGACGTGCCTCAGCGCGACTGGCAGACATTGCGCTGTACGCTGGTGGTGCCGAAGTCGGCGCGGCCCGAAGAGAACCTGTGGCGGTTTGTCGTCGTGCAGGAGGGCGGGCAGGCCGTTGACGTGGATCAGGTGGAGATGTTCCCGAACGACAGCGTGGACGGTTTCGACCCGGATGTTTTAGGACGAACGCGCGTTTGGGGCGTACCCCTGCTGCGCTATCCCGGCGGCAATTTTGCCAGCGGCTACAACTGGCAGGATGGCGTTGGCCCGCACGCGCTACGCCCGACCCGGCGCAATCCCGCGTGGGGCGGCATCGAACCTAACCATGTCGGCACGAACGAGTTTATGACGTTTGCGCGATTGGTGGGCGCAACGCCGCAGTTGACCGTCAATGCGGGCGATGGGACGCCGCAGGAAGCCGCTAATTGGGTACGTTACTGCAACGCGCCTGCTTCCAATGACAAGTGGGGCCGGATGCGGGCAGCCAATGGCAGCCAGAAACCTTACAACGTGAAAATTTGGGAAGTGGGCAACGAACTGTACGGCGGCTGGCAGATCGGACACGCCGAATCGCAGGAAAACGCCAACCGCTTCGTTACGTTCCGCGATGCCATGCTGACGGCGGACCCGACCTTGCGCCTGATTGCAACGGGCAAGGGCGACGAGTTCACGGCTGCCGGCCAGAAGCGCGATGATGCGTGGAACGACGCCCTGCTGCAAACGGCGGTCAAGGACGGCGGACGCGCGCCCGATTGGATTTCGCTGCATCCGCTCGTGCCCCTACCGGACTATGCGCGGGGCGCGACGTATGACGAGCAGTTGGAAAGCGCCCTTGCGCACCCCGCGTATCTGGACAACACGCTGATACCGGATGTGATCGGCCACATCGAAGCCGTCGAGGGCAGCAGCGCCCGGACGCGCATTGCGATTACGGAATGGGGCATCATCGTGGGCGGCAGGGAGTGGGAAAGCGGGCCGAACCATGACACGCTTTCAGGAGCCATTTATAACGCCCTTGCGCTGAACGCCATGCTGCGCCACAGCGATTGGGTCACGCTCGCCAACATGACCGCCCTCCTGCACGGCGGCGGCATCAAGAAGTGGGAAGGCATCGTGTATGTGGACCCGCAGTATTATACGCAGCAGATGTACACCCTTGCCCATCCCCACGCGCCGATTGCGACAACGACAACGGGGCCGGGACGCGACGTGCCGGCAAGGGGCAAAATGCCCGCCGTACGCGACGTGCCGGACGTGGACGTGTTCGCCGCCCGCGCCCAGGACAATCGCAAACTGGTAGTTTTCGCCGTAAACCGACACCGGAGCGAAGCGCGTCCCCTGCGCCTGCAAGTGGATCACTTTACCACGCACAAGGTTACGGCGACGATCCTGACCGCCGACCAACCGCAGGCGCGTAACACGCTCGAAGCGCCCAACGCCGTCGAACCGCGCCCCCTCGACGTTCCGGCCTGGCCGCGCGAACCCGGCACAGACTGGCAGATCAGCATCCCACCCCATTCGCTTGTCGTGCTGACGCTGGAGGGGAAAGGTTGAGGGTTGAGGGGAGGTTGAAATAAAACCGCGCGCTTTTACATTAAATTGTAAAGGCGCGCGGTACTTCGTGTATTCAGCACCAACAGCATCGAGTCATTCCGCTTCTTTTGGACGTGGAAACTTTGTTTCCAGATAGGCGCGAAGCTTTTGCCCCTCTTTACCTGCAAATGAAACAGGATGGGCTTCCCACCAATTCGTCTCCTTGAGGTCAGCCCCGATAAGGTAGGCTCCCCGGAGGTCTGCCCCGAAGAGATTTGCCTTGCTGAGGTATGCTCCCCGGAGGTCTGCCCCATTGAGTTCAGCCCCAACGAGGTCAGCCCCGATAAGGTAGGCTCCCCGGAGGTCTGCCCCGAAGAGGTTTACTCCGGCGAGGTTTGCTTCCCGGAGGTCTACCCCGACAAGGTTTACCCCGACGAGGTTTGCTTCCCGGAGGTTTGCCCGGTTGAGGTCTGCGCTGACCTGAGGTCGGCCCCAGTAAGGTATGCTCTAGGATGGAAGCGACTTCGCATCCCTCTATTTAAAAGAAAGTATTCTACGCCTATACCACCCAAAATCAGGAATGGCAGCACGTTCAGCCCAATCGATTTCTTCGCCAGAAGCAACAGACCGAGTGGGGCTAATATGAGGATGCTGAAAGCATAGGTGGTGAGTGTTGCGGGCAGTGTCGTTCCTCGGAAGCCTTCCAGAAGAAAAGCGATTGGGGAAGTATGTCTGTTTCGATTTATTGTGTGTTATTCCGATTCTCAACGACCTCTTGCCCCGTGACCTCTTGCCCCGTTTTAGTCATTTGATATCCCGACAGATCGACTTTTTCGGTCGCGGTTTGTTGAGGCGTCTTGGTTTCGATGGTTGCAGCAACAGAAGAAACATTTGCAGAGATTTCGTGTTGGGCGCGCTTTCCTTCTAATGTTTCTTTGTCGCGTTCCAATTTGATAATATCTATCTCCTCTTTGATTACGCTTTTCCTGTGCTGTAGATCCTTCAACTCTCGCGCACGGCGGGACTCTGTCAAGTTCATCTCGATGTTTTGCGTGCATGAACAGAGCAGTATTGAAAGCAAACTGACCCAGGACAATCATCATTACAATGACGCTCATTACATAAATGGGGTTGCGTAGATTTTCCGGCAGGTTTTGCGCCGTTTTCAAGTAGGTCAGCAAGGCCGCGTCGAACGCTCCAAAGACGGCGGCGCTGAGGAAGTTATTGAGTATTGGGTTCGGAGGCTTCTTCGGCTCTTGGGGCGCTTCCGGTGTCGGCTTACTGGCCGCGTTTGTCATAATATACAACCTCTTGTGTGCTGCAATGTAAGAGTATTCGGCTGTAATATGCCATCTTCCTGATGCAGCATTACCTCCGCTTGTGCGTGAATGGCATACTCTACGGAAGCCTCCTCCGTATCTTCTCCCAGCAAAGTATAGGCGTCAAAGCGTTGTTTTTCTTCTTCTGCATGGACAATCGCTTCCAAATTCCGCTGAATATACGTGTTGAGACTTTGCGAATGTTGACGCGCTGCCTGCGCAATGGCAGTGTACAAATCAGGGGATAGACGCAGAGTGATTGCTTTGACTTCTTGTGCTGTCGCCATGATGCAACCTCCCGGCATAGAATTAGATGCGTTTTGATGATACCACAACTGTGATGTGCGGTCACTCCCAATAGTCTTCCCATTTGTCGCCAATGGCGCGTTTCAGTTTCTCCATGTAGGCCATTGTTTTGATTTTTTTATGTCCGTTATTAGTTTTTATTGCGACTCTTGTACAGCGTTTTCCGCTTCCGGCGCACCGGCATACAGCACATCCCTGCGCAGCAGGTATTTGCGCCCGCCCAGAAGTGGAGCGCCCTCGTGCTTGCGCTCATGCACAAAGAACAAGCCCATGCCTGTTTGTGGAACCACGACAATCTCATTAGTGAGGATGCCGTCAAGCGTATGCGTGTAATCGCGGAATTTGGTTTCGCCGCCGGTATACTCCACATTCAAATAGATCAGAAAAGACAGGCGGCTAATCAATCCTTCCGCGGTCTGTACCCGCCCGTCCTGATGGCGCTTAAAACGCTATCCCACGTCGTAGCGATAGAAGCGCAGGCGCGGGTTCAAGCCTGCCACAGCAAAGCCATCCATCTCCTGCGGCACATACGCGCGAACGCGCTCCCATAAATCGGATGTAAAGGCCGCATCTTCCCACGTCACGCGATCATTATTGCGAACATGCGTCAGCATTTGCGCGCCCGCAGCCGTTGCTACCGACGCGGCCTCAAACCCCATGCCCTCGCCCCGCGCAATCAGTTCCCGACACTCTTCCACACTAAAGACAGCAGGAACCGTAAAAATGTCCGCATCCAATGCGACAACGTTTTTCATCCTTCATCCTTGCTCTTAATTACCCATCAGCCCCATGATCGCCTTCGCCAATAATCCGGCGTCGTGGCGAACTACGTCCGTTTCGTTGATGTAGTTGCCCGGAAGCGGGCGGTAGCCGTCGGATTTCAGGCGGTCCAAGTCCGCTTCGACCAGAACCGCGCCGGTTTTGCGGTACTTTTCCAGCAGAGTAATGTCGGGCTGCTGCGTGTTGACCAGAACGTAGTTGAAAATGCGGGTTCCCGCGTGGCGCTCGATGGCGCGAACGTGATCGGACGCGGAAAAGCCATCCGTTTCCCCCGGCTGCGTCATCACGTTGCACACATAGACTTTTTTGGCTTTGGAACGCCGAATGGCTTCCGGGACGCCGCGCACGAGCAGGTTGGGAATCACGCTTGTAAACACGCTTCCCGGCCCCATGACAATCACGTCGGCTTTGGCAATGGCGTCCAGAACGGCTTGCAGCGGGCAGGCATCTTCGGGAACAAGGGTGACGCGCTTGATCTTGAGCGGCGAGTGCGCGATGTTGGTTTCGCCATCCACAAACGAGCCGTCTTCCATTTCGCCGCGCAGTTTCACCTCGTCCACCGTTGTCGGCAACACCTGCCCCCGAATGTTCAAGACCCGGCTGGTTTCCCGAACGCCCCGCTCAAAATCCCCGTCGTTGATTGCGCACATAGCCGCAATCAGCAGGTTCCCAAACGCATGGTCGCGCAAGCCCTCGCCCATTGTGGATTGCCGATTTTCGATTGCCGATTGGGGATTTTCGATTGGGGATTTTCGATTTTCGATTGGCAATTGCGTTTGCTCCCGCTCCGCTTCATTTTCGCTTATCGCCTTCCGCCTATCGTCTACGGCCATCCTCTGCTCCGGCAGCAGCACGTCCCGCATGGTTGAGGGTTGAGGGTTGAGGGGGGAGGGGAGAGGAAGTGATGAATGATGAGTGATGAGTGATGAATTGGATTCGGCATTGTATTCATCATTCATCATTCCGCGTTCAGCGTTTCCCTCTGTTCCCTGTTCCCTGTTTCCTGTTCCCTGACTTTTCCCTTTTCCCTTATCCCTTATCCCTTCCTCCGGCTTGATGCTGTTGCGGAAGCGGTACTGGAACAGTTCGGTCATTTGCGGTTCGGCGTCGGCGAGGGCGACAAGGCAGTTGCGAATGTCGCCGGGGGGCAGGATGTGCAGTTGTTTTTGCAGTTTGCCCGACGAGCCGCCATCATCCGCAACCGTGACAATGGCGGTAATGTTGGCCGAATAGCGCTTCAAGCCGCGCAGCATCGTGGACAATCCCGTTCCTCCGCCGATAACCACGATGCGCCGCCCCTGCGTCAATCTCCGGCGCTGATACACGATGTCCACCAACCCGCCCGGAGCCATTTCCGGGTCCAGAACGCTGGTCAGGGATTCGATCAGTTTGGCGAGGGCGATCAGGCACAGGCTTGCGCCCACAACCGTCAGCATCACGCCCAACTGTCCGGGACGCAGCAGGCCGATATGCACATGCTTTATCAGCCAGTTGGCGAACCGTACCGCAAGCGGCTTGTCCAATCCCTCGTGCGCCTGAATAATCACGCCCATGCCCACCATAAACGCCAGAAACCCGATAAAGCCAAGCGCGACCCAGCGCTTGACGTGCATGTTCGGGTACAGCCATTTCAGCGACGTTCGCAGCCAGCTCATGGGCGATCCGTCCTTTCCGTGGAAGGCAACGAGGAAGGGGGTGTTGGGTGTTGGGCGTCGGGTGTTGGGGAAGGCATGGACGCGGCGCCGGTTGTGGCTTCCGCGCCGCCGGGCAGGGGCGGATTGGTCACGTCCCGATGCCGAACGGCGACATTCAAGCCCGCTTCGCGTAAATGAGCGGCGAGGTCTTCGGCCAGTACAACGGAGCGGTGTCTGCCGCCCGTGCAGCCGATAGCGATGTTGAGGTACGCCTTGCCTTCCCGCTCGTACTGCGGCAGCGCGAATTGAATTAAATCAGCCATTTTTTCCTGAAACGGATGCGTCAGCGGGTCGGCGTGAACGTAATCGGCGACGGGTTCATCCTTGCCGTTCAGCGCTTTCAATTCGGGCACATAGTGGGGGTTGCGCAGGAACCGAACATCAAAAACCAGATCGGCGTCAATGGGCAGGCCGTGCTTGAAGCCGAAGGAAACGACGGTTATCAACATGCCGGGGCGCGTGTCCGGGGCATAGGTGGCGTGAATCACGTCGCGGAACTCGGTGGCCGATAACTGGCTGGTATCCAGAACGCTGTCGGCAAGCGTCCGCGTGGATTCGAGCAGGGCGCGTTCGGCATGAATGGCGTCCATGATGCTGTCGCGCATCACGCCGTCTTCGGGGGCGCGCAGCAGGGGATGGGGGCGGCGGGTCTCCTTGAAGCGCTGCACCAGGGCCGCGTCGCCGGCATCCACGAACAGGGTTTCCACGTCCACGCAGGCTTTGTCCAACTGCTGCAGCACGTCCGGCAGTTCGGCAAACGCCGCGCCGGAACGGGTGTCAATCACAACCGCGCCCCGCGCATAGCCTTCTTCCCGGCAAAATCCGATTAATGCGGGCAGCAGGCGCGGCGGCAGGTTATCTACGGTGTAGTAGCCCGCATCCTCGAAACTATGCAGCGCCAGCGTTTTGCCCGCCCCCGATGGCCCCGTCAATACCACAAATCGCATTGTGTCTCGCCCTTCCCTGCCAAAGTTCAATTCCTGCTGTGTTCTACTCGTCCTCATTATACCGTATACCGCGTTCCCCGTTTAAATGGATGCTGTATCACAAGGAACTACCAAGTAAGATAGGCTGTTGTTCAGACAAAACATGGGAGGGTAATAAATTTGACGAAAATTTTTGAAAATAGTAGAAATGTTGCAGGATATTTCTGGAAACACACGAAATTTCAAAATTATAAACCTCTGCACAATGAACTTTTTGCGCATATAACGTAGTCTAAGGTGTAAATACAGCATTTCTACTGGCATGCACTCATTTACCGTTGAAGCGGGAACCGATATGCACATACCGAATTTTGTATCCGCATGCTTGGCGCGAAGAGCGGCAGAACGGTCCATACTGCCGGGGGCGCTCCTCCTGCCGCTGATTTTCATCCCAAATTCCTCACACGCCCTACACCGGAATCGCCCACTACGAACGGCGCCTTTCACGGTTGGCAGACAGGCGGGCGATGGGCATGCCGCTGGGACCGGGTTGACGAAAGCCGCAACTCTTGCGGATGTATTGCGGTCTCTGCCCTGGAACTCTGCCCAAAATGGCTCACTTCTCGCCGTTAATCCTGAAACGGTGCGACGTGTGAACGTCCCGGAACAGCAGGCCGAGCGGACGCCATCGCTCCGTACGGAACTTTCCGCTTACAATCGAACCCTGTTGCCTGCCGGCACAATTACCGTTGTCGCTCCCACCACAATGGTGGCTTTGGTAGACGAACCACGTCAGCGTCCTAACCCCTACGATGGATTGCCCCGCAGCCTCAAAGTCAAGTACCTGCTTGCAACCCTTACCGATCAGCAATGGAAGTTGCTCCAGGAAAAGGGCCTTGGGTTGGACACTCTTTCCGGGGAACAGATATCCATCTTCCAATCTCTTCTTCCCGCCAGGTTCCAGTACAAACAGTGGCAGTTGGATGAGAATGGGGAGAAGAGCAAGAATATAGATACCGTCACCTTGCCTCCTGACCAGCGCGACCAAGTTCGGCTGCGCGTTTTCCGTTCGCTCCAGATGTTCCTGCCATTAAGCAGTGATCCGAGGCGAAGAGTAAACTTCGACACAGCGAGTTTCGGGAAACCGAACGCGCAACAGTTTGTCTTAGAGGCGAATAAAGAAGATGAGGAAGGCAGTTTGTTCGGTGTTTCCTTGCGCTCCACAGTCCTCAACAGGATCAAGCCGAGTCATATTGATTATGCGTCTTCCAGGCTGGATGTCGCCGTCCCGATTCAGGGCGCCAATAACGTACGTGATCTGATTCGCCGTGTTGCTGAGGCCACACGGCTAGAACTCTACGCAGACTTGCGCGTAGCCGAACTTCCTGTTTTCGCGCGGGGCGGGCAGGTACGGGCCGGAGACGTGCTGAAGGCCCTCGCGCTGGCGACTACCGGAACTTTCCGCAAAGTAGACAAGGCCTTTCTGCTGACCAGTGATCTCACCGGCATGGGCGCGCGCCAGTTGCGCCTGGCAGAGTGGCAAGCTCAGACCTCTCTGGAACTGAAACATTGGGAAGCGAACCTGAACACAAAATTGGCGCAGCAAGGGGAACAGACAACAGGAATGAATGCTGTGGGCTTCGCGCCCACCGACCCCTACGCGCTTACACCTGACGTAATTCAAGAGGTACAAAAACGAAGGAATGAGAATACAAGCAAGAGATATCTTGACCCCGGCGCACTGAGTCCTGCTCTTCAGCAACTTTTAGCCAATGTGACCGCCAGCTACAACGACCATCAGGCCTTTTCAGGCAAATTGCGCGATGATGCTGTTGATTTGAATATCAGCATCAAGTTGGCTTTTCAGCTCCCCGACGGCAGAGTGCTGCAGCCGGACAGCAGTCCCATCGGCTTTGCTGACCAATTCTCCCGCCTGGCGCAAGGAGCCAGGGAAGCGCCACCCTCCCCGCTGAATGCCCCGGCGAAAGCATCCCCTTCTCGCCTGCCGCTGCCAAAGTGGGCGGCACGGCGACTGCTATTTATTACTCCACGCTCGTCTGACTCAGCCGGGGAAGCCGTTCAGGTGGCGCGACGGCTTGGATTCACGGACCTGGTACTGAATACAGACAACGCAACGATTGTGAGTGCCGCCGTGTTGGCCGCCAAGTCAGCCGCAAAGGGAGAGGAGATACGCATCCATGCCGTCGTCGCGCCCTTTGAAGCCCCCCCAGGTTCACCCGACCCTGGCGCCATGTTGGACCGCAACTTAATTGGCGAGACATCCATGGAGGTCTGGAATGCCCGGAAGGCTCTGCCACGCTGGCGATCCTTCGTCTCCTCTGTCGTGGGAAGCTCCTTTCCCTCTCCCATCCCTGAACATATCTCTCACGCATCTTCTATAATCGCCCCAGGTACGCCGGAAACTTCCAGTCGCTTTCGAGATGTAGGGTCCCTTGCGTCAACTGAAGGACTTGCAGGGCTATATCTAAAAGATACGCTCCCTGACGGATACATGGGAGAACGCCCTGCAAGCAATGAGATTAACTATGCCAACAACCTGCCGCTTGCGGAACGGGGAAATTTGGGTTACACGCCTGCATTACGACTTTCCTTCCTGCGTGAAGCTGGCGTGGATCCCATTGATCTCATTCCACATGGCCTGACAGTCGGGGCAAACCTCAGCCTTCCGTTTTTCCCGGACCCCGAAGCGGGCTCGGGATCTCAGAACGTGTCATCGTCAGGCATCAGGGAGTTAGGCGCCCGGTGGGATAAGATGCGCCTGGAAGCAAACCGGGCTGCTTTATCTCTCCTTTTCGCGACCATCCGCGCGGCAAGCGCGCGCTTGCCGCTTTACATGGAAGCTCGCGCAACCCTGAACAACGATGCAAGCGCGTCTAATTACTGGACGGCCTTTGCGGCGTGGGAGCGACCGGAACGGCTGCCGGTGACGAGCCAGGCGAAGGGGGATTGGCTGCTAAAACCGTACCAGCTATCAGAGGCAGACAAGACATCCGCTCGTTCCACGCTTATGGAAACGCTCACATTGCTTCAGAAAACTCCCGTTGGAACAAGTGAAAATCAGCAGATTGCCTTCGATCTCACGGCACTGCCCGATGCGAGAGCCTTGGCCCTGCTGAATGAATGCATTGTCGCCATGCCCGCTCCGTAACGTGACAGATTCACCGGCATTGGTTCGCCGCCGACGCGAACAGAACTGACCGCAGCGCTGGCATTCTGAGGAACATAATAATATTATTATGGAATACGGCGGCCTATATTCCTGTTTGGAGGGTTGGCATAGTCTCTGCTGTACTCGATAGATTTTCAATTGCGCGCTCGATCCTTTTGTTCGCAGAAGTATCGGAGCATCATAATATAGAAAGGGGGTGGTGAAGTGTCTGGGGTTCGTGCAGAATCGCCAGGCCACAATAGGGCAACTCGACCTGTATACCTGCTTACCGCGCAGCGGTACAAGCCGTCTCTTATCGCATTTTTAAAACCAATGTGCAGGCGTATATGAGTATAAACGAGCGTTCTTACTAACGTCCGCCCGCCCGTTTGCTTCAACTGGAGGAATAGATGCAGATCAAAGCTGTTCATCAGAGCGCATTCATCCTTGCGACAACTCTGGTCATGGGCTCAGTCATGGCTGGCTATGCCGGTGGCATGTGCAAGACTGTCGTCAAAGCGACCTTTTCAACCGGTGGCTGCAGCATCACAAAGACAGGAAGCCAATGGTCCTGCACCCCCACGAATGACAGCGTGTCTCCCGGATTCTGTGGCGATGTCGCTCAGAATGACAAAGATTGCCGCATGGTCGTCCCGACGCCCACGGCGACACTGCGGTACTACACTTGCAAGCGTATTCCTGACCGCCCCCTCGACGGAGCGGATGCGGCCTACGAATGTAGCAACTCGAGTAATCCAACCGTGAATTACAACGATGCTGAGGCAAATGGGGACTGTCCGCCGAAAGCCGTTCCCGTTGAGCCCATTCCCCCTAAGGACGAGCCAATAAACCTGTAGGGGCGGGAGCCTGCCCCTCATGGTGGCCTGAGCCATAGCGCAATACTGAATATGGCTCAGGCAGTCCCGTTTCTGACACTATGCCAGGAACGGGACTGCCTATCCTGAAATAGCCTGGCCGCACACGCCTCCTCGGATATGCCCCACCGTTTCCTTCTGCACATACGTTTCAGCTAATTCGCTTCTTTGCGTGACTACGTTAAACATATTGTTGGAAAGAGGGGGTTATGATGATATTCTCATACGGTCTGCGTTTAACGGCGCTCTCCGGTCTCGCAATCCTAGGAATAGCTTCTCACTCGTTTGCCCAGAAGATTGTTCCCACCTTATCAGGGGACTTCACGCTGCGTTATAGCGCGCATCTGCAGGAGTTTGCGCCCGTCGTCGGCAAGGCGACGCAACAGGGCAGTCAAAGTTACTGGCTGACCGTGTCGCAATGGGGTGATAAACTGGCGTACTTGCGTGAAGATCGCCTGACGGGTAGGACGCATGTGACCCTCTTTGATGGCCGTAAAACATATTCGTGCTACCAAGCCGACAGTGCAGCCTTCATCTACTCGGATATGCGGCTGGAAGAGATGCAGTATCTGCCGTTCCCTGGCGCCAACCTGCCTCGCTTTACCCTGTTCAAGGAGAGTTCTGGCGCCTTAACGTCAACGCATGGCGCGCAGAACGTCCCAGGAGAAATGCAGATCAGTGGCGCGACGGGGCCGGATAGGAAGGCTGTGTATTTGAAGGGTGCAATCGCCTGTGTCACCGGCGTGGGAAGTGCGCGGAGAATGCTGAAATGTAGTTCGTTTTCTCGTGCCTTCCCTCTTGAACAGTGGCGCTTCACCGGGCAGCAGAACTTGAATGGCGTTCCCATCTGCACCGACATCGCTGTCAATCAGTACGCTTTACCAAACGCCGGGAAGGACGAGGATGCGCCCGGACCATATCCGCTCGATAGAAAAATTACCTACCATCTTATGGCGGCTAGTCCGCGGCCATTGCCGCAGGAGCAGTTCGATTTTACAACGTACCTGCGTCCGGGCCAGACGGTGCAAGACTACTCGGGCACACAGGCTACAGTCTTCGCGTTCAATCCTAAAATGGGAACACTGCAAAGGCAACATGATATCGCTGCCATGACGGAAGAAGCGGATCAGAATGACCGACTGTCTGTTGGGTCACACAGCGGCCTCGTCCTGCTGATAGGCTTTGCACTGAGTGGGCTGGTTCTTTTATGGCATAAGCTTCCACGAAAGGAGATATAGGTAAGCTATGGCAGCTTCCGCGACCAACAAGGCAGGAATGCTCAGTGCAGAAGCTCTGCACTCAAAAGTAACGTTCGCGTTAGCGTTCCTCGCGCTTGCCTACTACCTTCTGCCTTCCACCGTGTGGGGTCAAATGTCGCCTGCGAACGCGCTGGCGAGTTTATCCCAATCTACGGGGACGCATATTCGCGAATTGCGCCTATTGCTCCTCCTCGGCATTGTGGCGCTAGCCGGTTGTGCCGCCTTCCTTTTCGTTACCTGTTGGCGCGCAGCCGCCAGACCCATGAGACCTATACGTCTTCTCGCGCTGACGGCGCTCTACCTGTCGCCCTACTTCGTCAATGTCCTGTTCTGCCCTGATAGCAGCCGTATGCTTGAGTCGTGTTCCCTAATTGACGCGGTGCTGACGGGCATGCTGGTTTCCATATGCTTGTGGAGAGGATTGCGGAACATTGGCGTTCTGCTATGTTTGCTCGGCGGCATCCAGGCTATCTACGCTTTTCAGCTCCACAGAATGGGGGCAAACGCAATCAAGTTGGGAGATTCGTTACAAGCGGGTGGAACGTTTCATCAGCCACAAGGGTTGTATGTCCTCATGTTGGTCGCTCTGCCACTATCCGTCGAACAGATCACGCATGGTTTCCAGTCTGAGGCGTCTGCCGCGGAACCTTCCTCATCTGATATGTTGAGAAGCGTCTTATGGATGCTTTGTGTGACGTTGACCTCTGCGGCTCTTTTGTTGGCCTCCTATCCCGCAAGCCTTGTCGGGATCGCTGTCAGTATAATCTGGCTTCTTTTCCGAAGATTGCCTGATCGCCGCGTAGCGGCGGTGTTTAGCCTTTGCCTGGCTGTCGCGGTACTTGTCAGGGTCGTGCCGGATGCGCGCAATCCAAGCGCCAGCCTGACTGCTTCGGGAAAGCGAGCGTACCGTCTCTTCCAGCAGAATCCAGCTGCAGTGGAGCCGGCGCAGGCGCGCTGATCGCGTCCTCCCCGCAACGCCTCGCAACCCAAGCCGAAGGCTTACAAGCGAAACCTCGCAAAAACCCTTGCAGCTTACCTATGCTTTGGCTGGCTGAGATGGGCGTGGCAGGAGGCATCTTGTTCGTGGCCTTCGTTTTTCTCATCGCGCAGACCATCCGCCGCTCTCTGCGCATACCTCAGATCGCCAGTATTGGAACGGGGTTTGGCGCTGTATGGATTGGCTTCGGCATTGCCTGTGCTTTCGGTACGCCTTTTGGCACGGCGAACCACTACGCCGGCAATGTACTCTTTGGCGTCTTGATAGGAACAACGCTTCTCCTGGGTCTGGAATCCGCTTTCGATTGATCACCGAGTACGCGCTTCAGACGCTCTTAGAAAGGCTGCGAGCAATAGGCCCGCCGATATTTCTTTACGTACAGACTCGCTTCTCCTGATTAGAGGTTACGCATGTCCATAGCCCAAAGGTTGTTTACCCGCAGAGTGTTCTTTCTATCCATTGCGCCTGCCATCCTCATTTGGGGATTGGTTTCGAAGTTCTTATTAGATGGTATCATCGTGAGAGGATTAGGTACTGACATGGGTGAAGCCCACATTGGGCAGACCATTAAGTGTGATCTTCGGCTTTACAACAGTTCGTTCTATACCGCCTATGTCGTCCTGCCCCCAACCTGCGGCTGTTCTGTTCATGATACGCGGGACTTCCTCCTGCGCCCCTTCACCAGCAAGGTTGTCCCCTTCGAGTATTCTGTCAGTGAACCGGGCAGCGGACGCGCCTCGCGTGATGTTGTGATCATGTACAGGCAAAGGGGCAGGGTACAGCGCATTGTTGGCAAAGTGTTCTTTACTCTGAAAAACGTCAACGCTGTAAAAACGCCAACCCCTAGATAGACAATAACACGCAGCAGTCTCACGAATGAAGCTGCTGCGCAAAGCAGGGCTATTCAAGTTACAAAAAAGGTTCAGTGGAGGGAGTTTTGCAGCGCCTGCAAATCGGCTTCGGGCAAATGGCCGGTGTAAAGCAGGGTCAACTCGCCTTCGGGAACCGGTTCGCGCCAGGCCCAGCCGCCGGCAACGCGGCGCGGGCGCATTTGGCCGGGACGGAGCGGTTTGGCGGCGTTAGTGGGAGCCAGCGTCTCGAAGAGGCTGAAATGGTTGACGCCGCTGGAATATCGCAGCAGCACCGATGCGCGATTGGCGCGGGCGTTTTCCCCGAACACCCACACGCCGTCCAGCGCATACCCCATCGGCAATTGCTTCGGCTCCCGGATGGCAAACGGAACCTGACTCCGCGCCTGTTCCACGTTCCCGAACATGGGCTGTCCTTCCGGGAAAATCGGGAACGTGTCCGCTTGCGGCAGGAAGCGCGGGTCAAACTTCGTCGCGTCGAGTGGCGTACCGACCGTAATGCTCTTCATGTACGTGGACGAAATTTGCCGTCCCACGCTGTTGTACAGGTCAATGCGCAGGCGAATGCCCGTTTCCTTGTCCAGGTACAGAACGCGCCGCGCTTCCCCCGTTGTGCCGCTGTTCAGCGCGGAAATCGTGACAATCGTGGCGCTTCGGCCCGCCACCATCTCTTCGCCCGTGATTTGAATACGGATACGCCCCGTTTTTACCAGACTGCGCAGCCGCCCGATTTTGTCGCCCTGATCTACAGGCCAATGCGCGGCAAACAACTGCCGGTCACGATTGTGAAATTGATAGGATTGGGTGGCGGCGGTCAGCAGAATATCGCCCTGCAGTGCGCCGGGGGAAATGTACTCGCGCCGGGTTCGCCCGTTCGTGTCGCCCCAGATATTTTCTTCCGACGCCATGCCGCTCATGCTGACGTTGGACACTTCCACGCCCTCATAATTCATGCTCGGTCGCAGCATCTTTGCCAGCAAAGGCAGGGCATTGGCCTCCCGGTTTACGCCGCTCGCCCTGACACGAACGGGGATATTTACATTCGGGTTTGGGAGGCGTAGCGGGCGTAGCGGGGCAGTACGCGGCAAGCGCTGCTGGAACACGCCCCGCCGTTTCGCCAGGCGTTTTTGCTGCCACGCATGGGCAGACAAAGCGGGCAGGCTTACCAGCAAGCCGCCCGCGCAAACCGCCATCAGGCCCAACCCTATTCGCGCTGATTTTACGCGAGAACCAATCACAGCTTTAACTTCCATTCGTTTCTTTGCCGTTGTCGGCGCTTTCCAGATATTCCGCCGCCACATCGCCAAGTGGGTCATTGGCGGTCAGGGCGACGTTACGCTGCAAACTTCCGTGGACCCCGGCGCTGGCATCCGCCGCGACAGGCGCGGGAGTAACGGCTATGGATTGCGTGGCAGGCGCGGTTGTTGATGCGGGCAGATGCGTGAAAACCGCAATCGCTGCCACGCCTGCTGCGGCCATACCCAGGCTGAAACCGGGCGCGCGCCGGGGACTCAAACTCCCGCGCAGGTTTGCAGCCATTTCCTGCATCTGCTCCGCAAGCGAACGCCGACGCGCCGGTTCCGGCTCCAGACCGTCCAAACGCGCATGGAGTTTCGCCATGAAGTCGTCGCCCGTATCCTGACGCTCCACGCTGCGCAATAACTGTACGGTCGCCTGCATTTGCCGCGAAACTTCCGCGCAATCCGCGCAGCCGCGCAGATGTTTTTCCACTTCCCACACGTCACGGGCGGCAAGCGTGTTGTCCACATACGCCGAAAGCTGTTCGCGCATCCGCGAACAAACCCCATCGTCGGCAGCCTTGTTTGTAAAGAGGTTGGTTAAAAAGTTCATGATCGTCTTACTTTGTCTAGATATTAGGCATTAGGCATTAGGCATTAGTGGATACATGTTCTTCTCTAATGCCTAATGCCTGATGCCTTCCTACGCCGCCCCCTTCAAATAGGGCGATAACTTTGTTCGCAGGGCGTTGCGGGCGTTGAACAGGCGGGACTTCACGGTTCCCAACGGACAGGCCGTAATAGTGGCGATTTCATCATACGCCAAACCTTCGACATCATATAACAGGACGACGGCGCGCAGTTTTTCCGGTAACTCGCTCAGGGCGGCGTCCAACTGCGATCCCAGTTCTTTGTTTAAGAGCAGACGCTGCGGATCGAAGGCGGTATCGGGAATATCGCGCTGCGTTTCGTCTTCTTCGTCATTTTCCTGTGACAGCGAGGTGGTCATGCCCTGCTTGTTCTTGTTTTTGCGGCTGTAGTCAATGCACAGGTTGGTGGCGATGCGAAACAGCCACGTATTCAGGCTGGCGCGCGACTGAAACGAGTGTATGCTTAGATACGCGCGCACGAACGTTTCCTGCGTCAAGTCTTCGGCATCCGGGGCGCTCGGAACCATACGGCGCACGTAATTATACACCTTGCTTTTGTAGCGCAGGACGATTTCATTGAAAGCCGCCCGGTCATTGGCCTGAGCGCGCTGTACCAGCGCAAAGTCCGCCTGCATAATGTTCCCCACAGCAAACATTCTATTCTCCGCTTACCGCAAGTATGATCTTGAATTGTTCGCCCGCTTATCAGTTCAGCGAAACAACGCTTCTACACTTGCAGACGCAGGACGCTTCCGAATGTTCATTTTTCGCGGCGAGTTCGGAGAACTTTGTATCCTTCCCTAACTTATTGCGCGTTCTATGCGCGGACGCAAGCGATTACAAATTCAATCGTTTTCCATTCGCGTTTATTCGCGTTCATTCGCGGCTATTTCCATCTTCATTCGCTTCGCAACAGTATTATGCTGCGCGTTTGCCGCTTCGATTTGCGCATACGTGCCGATTTGCAGTTCCAGGCTTTCGATGCGGGCGCGAACGGCGGACGATAATAGCGTATGGAGTTCCACATCGCGTACCCCTTCCCGTTGTAATGCGGCAGGCAGTGGGCGGGCGTGAGGGCTGCCGGGATGAAAATAAATTTCGTTCGTGTAGGCATGAAGGCGGTCCAGCAACGCCAGCATATAGGATTCGTGCATGTTGCCGGTCTGCAATTGCCCGTACACGCGCTCACAAAAAAACGCGGGCTTGCCGCCCAACGTTTTCCGCTCCCGCAGGACGCGCAAATTCCGCCGCCGCAGCAGCCGCAAAAACAGGGACGATATGGTATTCAGGCTAAAACCTTCAATGCGATTTTCGATTTTCGATTTTCGATTTTCGATTGAGCCTCTTCCGTCTTCCGTCTTCCGTCTTCCGTCTTCTCCTCTGTTCCCTGTTCCCTGTTCCCTGTTCCCTGTCTCCTTGTCTTCCCTCCCCTGCCTGAAGTGCGCCCTTGTGTCTTCGCGGGGAACGCGCAGGCAAAGGACGTTGTGAGCGTCGCATAAATCGAGCAGCGTGTCCCACACGGTCGGGTGCAGGTGAAAATGCTGGTGGCCGTCTACGTGTGACCAGGGGAGGCCGAAGTGGGCAAAGCGGGTGAATTGCGCTTCCATTTCCCGCCGAAGCTGCGCCTGCGCACCGCGATTCCAAAAATAGCGCCATGCGACGGGAAACGGGTCTGCGCCGAACCGCCCCTGCGCGTTCACTAATAGAGGTATCTCGCGGGGGGGAAGTAGGGCGCGGTCATACGTGACGGTCAGGTGCAAGCCGACGCCGAGCGTAGGCGTTTGCCGCGCGATTTCAACCGCCTGTTCACAGGCCGGTTCCCCAACCATCAGGCTGGCGCTGGTCAGTACGCCTTCCAGGTGCGACCGTAAAATAGCGGCGTTCACTTCTTCCGAGTAACCGAAATCGTCCGCATTGAGGATAAGGTAGCGCATAAGCATACAAGTTATTCGCGTTTATTCGCGTTCATTCGCGGCTATTCCCAAATTCGCTATAGGAACCGCCGCGCCTTCGCCCACAACGGTTGTCCACTCTCGCACCCGCCATTGCGTGACGAGGCCATTGAGGACATAAGGATCGGCGCGGGCAAAGTTTTCAGCCCCATCCGGCGAGGAACCCTGAAACACCAACAATGCGCCGTCAACAGGATTGGCAAACGCGCCGGCCAGCAGCAATTCCCCCCGCGCTACGGCTGCCTGCGCGTGGGCAAGATGCGCGGCGCGAAACGCCTGCCGCCGCTCCGCATAATCTTCTACAACTTCATAAAACAACAGGTAGTGCATCAAACCCCTCACTTACTCGCCTGCCCGAACTGCTGGCGCGCCGCGTTTTGGAAGGCTCCACCACTCTGGTCGCCATTCTTGGGAAAGCCTGCGTGCTGAACCAGATAAATCAGAACCAGTCCGCGCTGCGTGTCAACCGTCATGTTGGTCGCGTATGCGCCGCCGTGTCCGAACCAATCCCCGCCAACCGCCCATCCCAATCCGTAGCCATCCGGCAGGTTTCCGGTTTGCTTGCGGGTCATTTCCTGCACGGACGCTTCCGACAGATAGCGCCTGCCGTCCAGTTCGCCTTTGTTGAGAACCATGCGGCAGAAGCGGGACAGGTCGGCGGCGGTAGAAAACAGGCCGCCCGCGGGCATGGGATAGCGCGAAGCATGGTCACTGAGCGGGTACTTCAATTGCGTGACGGTAGTTTCTTCCAGATCGGTTTTGTCACCATTGGGCCGGTAGGATTTTGCCAGTCGTGCCACCTGCGCTTTGCTGGGCCAGAACGTCGTATCCTTCATGCCCAACGGATCGAACAAGCGCGTTTGCAGGAATTGCTCGTAGGGCATGCCGCTCAACACTTCGATCAATCTTCCCGCCGTGTTGATGCCCGCATTGGCGTACTGGTACTTCGCGCCCGGTTCGTATTGCAGCGGCGTCATGGCGTAGCTGCGAACGGCAATGGAAAGCGGCAACCCGTCGAGCGTAGGATTTTCCATTGCGGACGAAAACGGCAGGCCGCTGGTATGGCTGAGAATTTCCCGGACAGTAATCGGGTGTGGAGGATGCTGAAGCCGCTGATGCGCTCCGTCCTGCTCCACGATCAGCCATTGCCCCCGAAACTCCGGCAGGTACTTTTCTACCGGGTCGTCCAGCTTCAGCTTGCCCTCATCCACAAGCATCATCAGGCACGTGGCCGTAATCGGTTTGGACTGCGACGCGATCCAGAACAGCGCGTTGGGCTTCATCGGCTTACCCGCCGCAACATCCGCGTACCCGACCGCTTCCACATCCAACACTTTGTCCTTGTCCGCCACCAGCGTCACCACCCCGGCAAGCGCATGGCTGTCCACAAACGGCTGAAGCGCGGCTTAAATCGAGCGCGTTCCGGCTGTGGAAGAATTCTGAGCCGATTGCGCGGACGCGGACAGCGCTATCGAAAATAGCGGCAGCGCCAAAAGAAAACAGAAGAAATTGTTTATCATGGTGTTCTTGAAACTCATTCCCGATAAATACTTTAGGAGCGCAAGCCGCGTTCCTTCAGCAAAGCGTTTGCCCATAAGGCTTCTTCCGGCGTTAGCGGCGGAACGGGGTCTTGCGTATAGTTTACCTGACGCGCATACGCGCCTTCCTCGTAGTTGCGGTCAAAAACGGCCTGCATATCCAAAATAATGTCCGGTACGCCCTCGTCAAGCGGTACGGCGATACGAGGCAGGCGCTGCGACAGCAGTATAGGCCACACGTCACCATCCTGTTCCGCGAGTGATTGTCCCGCGCGATACAGGCAAATCAGATAATGCCATCGCGTGTCTCTTCCCAACACGCCGGGTGAAACGGCAACGGTAGGTTCGCCCGCACGCAGCAAGTCTATTTCGATGAAATGGGTGCGGCTCGCCAGCAGTTCCCGCTGCTTTCGGCGGTACAGGCGGTTGCCTTTGCTGTTGGGCGCTTTGTTGGAGGGGCTGAGGACTTCAATGGCTGTCACCACGCGACGCCCCTCGCGCGCATGGATGATTTCCAGCGCCGGTTCCCGTATTTCCAGTGGAGACAAGCGCGCTTTCAGGGCAGGATCGCTTTGCTGCATAACCACCACACTGCGCCGTTCGGGTGTGGTAGACGCCGGGGTTGGCTGCCGACGAACCATCAGGTCAGGAATCACATCCCGGCGCGGATTCACAATGTAGCACCGCTCCTGAATACGCGCGGCATATTCGGGCGGCAGCAGATGGTTCAACTCGGCGCGCAGGCAGCCGATAAAACCGTCGTGAACATCCGGCCAGCCTATCGGGTCTTCCAAATACGGGTCCATTCCGAGAAACGGGCCGGGCATAAAAGCGCCTCCAGACATAGAGATTAGGAACAGTGTCAATTTACAATGCAACGCGCTTGATGAAACCTATGATACCTGCCAATCGTCTCGTCTGACAGCATACCCGCTTTGCACCCTTCCGAATCGCGACATTCCTGCAGCCTTCTTGCAGATTTAGTAATGGCGCGGACGGAGAAAGGCACGTTTCCATGATTCACAGAAATAATACGAACACCGCGCGCTGCGCCGTTGCGCAAATTCTTGAAGCCGCTCGTTTCGCTTACGCTCCGCGTTTCCGGCGCTCTTCCCTGTCGGCGGGGGTGTCCGCGCTGGCGCTTGCCGCCGTTCTCACCATTGCGCCCCGGTCGGCGCGTGCCAATGACAGCATTTTCACGGATACGTTTGAAACGGATGCCAATACGTGGATGGGGTACGGACCTCATGCGCGCGTAGGCACGACCAACGAAGCGGGCAAAGTGAAAAACGGTAAAAGCGCCCTGTCGTTCAATTACCGCCTTGAGAACGGCGGCGCGGCGGTGGAAGCCGGCCAACTCCCGCTCGACGCGCTGGTACGCCCCATCCCGGACGGCCAACTGGCAAAAGCCCGCGCCCTGAGTTTTTGGGCGCGGACGGACGCCAACACGCCGCTTGCCGTGACACTGACCGAAAAGAACGGCGGCGGGCGCTACGTGGCCGTGATCTGGCTGCCCAAAAACCAGTGGCATCAGGTGGTTTTAGCCACCACGGATTTTGCGCTCACGGACGGCAAGGACGATCCCAAAGACCCTGACGGCAAACTGGACATGGATCAAATCGAAAGCGTCACCCTGCTTAATCTGTATGCGTATGCCGCTTTGAGCGTGAAAGACACGCCCGGTAACGCCGCGCTGTTCCCCTTCGTCACCGGCGAACATTCGCTGTGGATTGACGATTTCGCCGCCCTGACCACACTTCCCGCCCCCGATAAGCCGGAACCCACACTGCCCGACGAGAAAAGCGGGCTATGGCTCGAATCGCTGCGGCGCGACACGCTAACGTGGCTTCCGCTCGGCAATGTGGAAATGCAGGTGGATGCCAAAGCGCCTACCAAAGGCCGCGCCCTGCGCTTAGACTACACGCAGGAAAAGGGCAAGTTCGCCGCCCTCATCCACGATATGCACAACGTCAATTTAACCCCTTATAATCAACTTCAGTTCGACGTGGCTTCCACCAAAGCCACTAAACTGATCTTCGTGCTGGAAGAGAAAAACGGCGTGAAATACAGCGCCTTTGTAGATGTGCCCGCGGACAGCGCCGTCGCGCGCAAAGCCCTGTTTTTCGCTAACTTCACGCTGACCGACGACTCGCCCCCCGACCCAAAAGGCAAACTGGACTTCTCGCAACTGAAAAACCTGACCATTGCCGACACCGCCGCCTTCACCGCCGAGCAGTCTCAGCAAAACACGCTCTGGATCGGCCCAATCCGCGCCTCGCAAAGCAAGTGAGCAGGGAGTAGGGTTCTAAGGTTTCAGGGTTTTAGGAACAATACCGTTCAAATAAGAGTTCGTAGGGGCGAAATTTATTGCGCCCTCTCTCGGAATAGACATTTTGCGGGCGTGATGCGGTAGATTGCGGGCATGATGCGGTAGATTGCGGACGTGATGAATCACGCCCCTACGAACTCCTATTTGAATGGCACTGGTTTTGGGACAGGGTCAATTCTCCGGGCGCAGCAGTTCCTCCGGGCGCGTCAGGTTTGCGTTCGCTTCTACAGGCCGCAGCAGCGTCGCGCCTGCGTTTGCGTTGCCCTGCGCATCCGCCGCGCGCAGCAGTTGCGCCGCATCGCCTTTATTGTGGCGCAGGATAGACTTGACGGCTTTCGCCGCAAGGGGCGATACGCGGGAGGTTTTCTCCTGCGCCAACTGCTGCAAGGCCGGCAAAGCGGATGGGTCGCCAATGTCATGTAAGGCGGCAATCACACGCGCCTTGCCGTCGTCCGACAGAAACGGCAGCGCGTCCAGCAATGGGGGTACAAAGGGGCTACACCAGTGGCTGCGCATCATGTCCACAACCGGCCAGAACACTTCGGAAGTTGCCGGGTCTTTGAGCATCTGCCATAGAATAGGGTGTGTATGCGAAGCCCGAAACAGAAACGTGTGCAGCTCACGCCGCAGCGTTTCCAGACGCGATATAAGCGGGCCGTCCCGCTCTAAAGCGATAATTTGCCTGATGGTTATTAGCATTTCGCAGAAAACTTCCCGCAGGTAATCGTCTGCGGCCAGTTTGGAACCTATTTTCAGGCAGTCGAACACGTAATCCAGCGGAACTATTTCGTCCGTCTGGTGTAGTTCCTGCATGTTATGGCGCAGGCAGGCGCGCAGAC
>CAWIEK010000029.1:0-41846 GCA_963835065.1 uncultured Chthonomonadaceae bacterium
GGGCTGCATTTTGGCGAATTTCTTTTCGCCGATGCCCGATATTTGCAGCATGTCTTCGGGAGCGGTGAATTTGCCGTTTTGCTCGCGGAAGTCGAGGATGCGCTCGGCCATTGCGGGGCCGATACCGGGGATGCGCTGAAGTTCTTCGGCGCTTGCCGTGTTGATGTTGACGGTTCCCTGCGCCGGATCGCTGAGTTTGCCGCCCTTGCCGCCCTTTGCCCCACCTGCTGTTTTCGCGCCGCTCTGTGCTGCGGTTTTGGAAGCTGACTTACCGCTTGTTTTGGTGGCAGGGGAAGAGACGGCGGAAATGGGAGCCGACGTAGACGTGGTTGTGGGGGCGTCCGCGCCGCCTTCGGGGTGCTGCTTGCGCGTGGGAAGATAAAGCTGGCTGCCGTCCTCGACACGCGATGCCAGATTGAGGCCGTCCGTATTCGCTTCGGCTGTCGGCCCACCCGCTTTTTGAATGGCGTCATCGTTGCGCGACCCGGCAGGCAAATGGTACACGCCCGGCTTTTTCACCGCGCCCGCCACATGCACCACAATGTCATTCGTGGAAGTGACGGGAGTGGAAGCATTGCCCGCATTTGCGCTTTCACCATTCGGCGACGGGCCTGCATCAGTAGGCGAAATTGCAGACGTTGATGCCGCCGACGGGGAAGCGGTTGAAGGCGTGGACGGGGGTGAGGACGAAACATTTACGCCGGAAGAGGAAGGCGTATTTGTCGGAATAGAAGTTGCGGCAGGACGACCGGGAAGCGGGCCACCCGGCGGCTGCGCGAACGTTTCGCGCAGCGTGATGCCGGGTTCGGTTGCCGCCCGCATACTTTTGACGATCAGCCCGGTCAGCGCCAGGCCGAACACGACGATGACTGCAATGACTCCTGCCGCTTCCTTGCGCGACGGTTTGAACATGGCGCGTTTGTCTCCGCTTCGTAATTGAAAAGAGTGGTAAGGAACTACGGGCGAACAACAACACGGTCCGTTTGTGTTTGCTCCGGGCCGCTATCCCCCAATGATGTTGCCGCCGAAGGTGCGTATTTTAGGTGTTTTGATGCGCGGGGCGCGATACCCGTTGTAGCCGTTGTACCTGTTGTTTCTGCCTGCCTGCCTGTTCCCGTTGTTCTGATTATTGGTTTGTTTGTTGGTGTTGTTTTGCGCGTTGGGATCGTAGGGTTTGCCGTCTACGGTTTCCTGCTGCGAAAGTACCTTCACGCTTTGAAGTTTCCAGGCATTGCCTGCCGTCGTCCAGATTTCCTGCGAATTGGTAGTCAGCGCCATTTTGTGCGGCTTATTTTGCGCGTCGTTGGCGGTTTCCGCGTAATAGTGGTGCAGCGTCGCGGTCACTTTGCCGCCGCTTGTTTGGACGCTTTCCACCTGGCTGCTGACCTTATCAATGGAAACGGCGTTGGTGAGCGTGAGCCGTTCGCCGGCTTCCACATCCCCCCGCGACATTACTTTGCCTTTCGCGTCCCGGAACGTAAAATCCTGCGTACGCAAGGCCGCGAGAACCAATTCATCCCGTTTTTTGGTCGCCGCCACGCACTTGTTGTAGATTTCCTGAAGCGCCCGCTTGTAAGGCAAATCTGCCGACGCGCTTCCAGCAGGGTTCGTCACAGAGTTTGTTGAGGAGTTTGTGGAAGGATTGGCTCCCGCAAGCGGCAGGGTTTTGCTGCCGGTTTTGCCCGTGTTGTAAATGTCGGGGCTGCCGAAAGTATCGCCGCTCTGCCCGCCCGTTTGCGCCCACGCCGTCACGCTCGTCGCCAGCAATCCCGCTGTCAGAACCATTCGCCATGTTTTCATTTCGCTTCTCCTGTACAAAATTCCTGCTCGCCCGCATACTTTTCTGCTTTGTCTGTTCGCAAGCAATTCGTGCCTATGTTGACGTTGAAAATCGGCAGGAGTTCACAACTTTTTGGCATTTTGCAGGGAAGACAGGCCAATCTCGCGCAGGAACCCTCCGCTCCAATGGAGAACTTGCGCTCATGAAATCACGACGCGCCTTGCTGCTCTCCATAACTGTTGTGCTTGCGCTGTGTGCCGCCTGTGGCGTGTGGCTGCATCGGGAGCGGCAGCAATATGCGCTCAATCGGCAACTCATTGCCGCCCTGGAACGCGCGGCGCAAAGTAAGCGCCCTTCTCCTTACTCCTGTGTTCCTTCCATAGCCCGCACCAACTGCTCCTCGTGCCTCTCCTGAGCGTCGGCAACGGCTCGCAGCAGCACGGCCTCTTGTTCCTGGATCGGTTTCGCAGAGGCCCGCACTAGGCTTTCCGGTGCGGGCAGGTCGGCGGTGTTGGCGCGAGTTATAGGCTGCATCGCGTCCACAGTTCTCCAACTTTTCCGAGTGGCCCACCAAAAGCACAAACTAATGAGAAGCAAGCAGAAGCAGACTGGTATAGCAACACTTAAAAAACTAGGGTCATAAGCACAATCAAACCCATGTGCGATACATATCCTCCGTTCTTTTTCGTCCTCACGCATAAAGCCGGGCAACCCTAGCAGCGACAACGCCAGGAACAGGCCGCAAACAATCAGCCCTCCACTGAATCCTATGGCGAGCGTTGTCTTGACAACGTATTCGCCCTTACTTACGACGCGCTTACGAGGCTGTTTTGGGAGGGTCTGCATCTGTGGTGGCGTAAGGTTCAGTGCGGGCAAGGTTTGTAAAGGCTGTTCAATTTCTTCAAAGGTTTATTGCATTTATTCGCTTTTCCTTACTCACTATGTGCTTACCCGTACACGATGGCTGGTTCAGGCGGGTTGCTCCTGTGTATTCTCTGCCCCCAAAGCCGCGGCTTTGCGTCGTTTGCGAACCTCCACCATCACAGTGACGGCCACTAGCCAGCCATGTCGCCGTGATCTGGGCGATCAACACGGGACGCCACGACTTGCCGGGGGCGGGCAGGCTGTCAATGGTCGCGATACAGGTTTGATACGCTAGCGAACAGGGTGAGGATAAGCGACGGGGCTGCGACGCCCTGAACTGTCAACGGCTCGGATGCCAAAAATAAAGTTGTCTTTGGACAAACCCTCAACGGTGTACTTTGTGACGTTGCCAATAAAGCGGCTATGCGTCCACAGCGGGGCCGTTGTTTCGCGCCACACAATTTCATAGCCTGCGATATTCGACTCGCCGTTGGCTTTCCACTCCAAATCGGTATCCGTAGTCAGCCGCCGTGTGACAAGCCCTGCGCCCTGCGGCGTGTCGGGAGCCAGCGCGAGGGCAGCAAGGGCGGCGGCATTGACGCGAGCGACATTGGTGATATAAGGAAAATCGTCGAACTCCGGCAGATCGCCGTAGACGATGCCATTTTCCGTCCGTACGTTCTGGTGCTGATGATGGTAGTCCTCGTTGGGTTCCGTAAAGCGAACGGCAGGAAAGCCCTGCTCGTTGAAGGGGATGTGGTCGCCGCCGCGCAGATAACGGTCACGGCGCGCAATCAGCATCACGCGCATGTGGGGAATGTAACGGTGGGCGGCCTCTTGAATATAGCGGGCGATCTGGCGTGAAGGGGCGTCCTCTTCGCCGCCGACGGAGCGCCGTGTTCGTGCCTCCGCGTCTGTTTCATTCGAGGCGATACCTTCCGAAAAAACGCGAACAGTCCGGTCGTCGTGAACGCCGTTGCCACCTTTTGTGCCGCCCACGATGTCGTCTGTGAACATAGCCTCGATCCGCCAGCCGTTTTGTTTCGCCTGCGCCGCAAAGTATGTGGAGCCGAGCAAGCCCTGCTCCTCACCTGCCACGGTCAAGAAGACGAGGGTAGCGTGAAAGCGATATTGGCTCATGACACGGGCTGTTTCCAGCACCACGGCAACGCCACTGGCATCATCATTGGCTCCCGGCGCATCATCAATTGCGTTGGTCGGGCTGGTACATATTGAGTTGTAATGCCCGCTGACGATGATATATCTTTCCTGGCCCTGCGGCAAATCGCCGGGAAGCACGGCCACAATGTTGGTCAGGGGCGTCGGCTGTGGAACGCGGGCCGCAACGGGCTGGATAAAGGTTTGCTTTTCAACGCGCAGCCGATTGCCGGACGCAGCTCGCAGATTGACAAACTCACTATATAGCCAATCGCGGGCCGCGCCAATGCCTCGCTGTGGGTTATCCTGAACCGACAGCGTGTTCCGCGTTCCAAACGAAACGAGTTTTCGGATGGTGCGTTCGATGTTGTCGGCCTGAATATCGTGCAGGATGCGCAGGATGTTGGGGTCACTATGCTCCTGGATGGGAGTGATCGGTGCAGAGGACTGTGCCGCAATTACTTTCTCTTGACCGCGCGCGAGAGACATGGGACAACTTATCAGCACAACGGCGATGCAGAAAAGTGAAAGAGAAATAGTTCTGATTTTCATGATTGAAAGGGTACCCGTTTCACAAAAGATTGCAATTCGACGGTCATGCGTTCATCCGACGGCGCGGCGATTTTACGAAACTCCCCGGTCATCCAGTCCCTTGCCGCGCTGATGCCCTGTTTCGGGTCGATTTGCGTGGACAGCGTGTTGCGCGTTCCAAAGACGACAAGCGCGTGAATTGTCCGCTCGATGTTCTGCGCGTCAATGCCCCGCGTCATCTGCGCAATGTCGGATGGGAAGCCATCGCTTCTGCCGCTTTCGGCAATCGGCTGTACCCTCGCGTTCGCGCCACGCCAACGCCCATCAGCAATGCCGGCGCCGCCAAACTATCCGCCATGATGCCAAAATGCTTCCTTTGTGGGAAACGAAAGATGAACACGCTGTTTCCTTCCTACACCCCTGCTGCCGTTGTCGCCAGTTCCTTTGTGGCAAAATAGCCCCGTTCACGCATGATCTCTATTAGTTCTTGCGCATTGCTCGGATGCCGTCCACTCAGTATCTGTTCATCGTAGAGTTCCTGTTCTGCGGGAGGCAGGCAATCACGATAGTGGATTGCGTAAGCAAGCGCCTCGTCAACAGAAACTACCCCCCTCCATGGACGGGTACAAAACATTTCTTCCATCTTAGCATGAATCAAATCATCGTTGTTCACAGAAGCCACTCCTACTGCCTGATATAGTATTCATGGACGGTTGCTGCGGATGAACTCAGGCGGAATAGTTGTGGACAGGTACAGGCGCGGTTCGGGATTATAGAACTTCACGCCTGATTGCTGCGCGTCCTGCGCTCGAATGGTCAAGATTACGGGATGTGGTGTGCGCCGACGGCCTACGATAATCGCTTGGTCTACCGTAGAAGACAAATGTACGTACTGGCGCTGCATGGACTGCAAGCCGGTCTGCAAAATCGCCTGCGCCGCTTGCGCCGTCGTGCCGTGATACAAAATGGCGGGCGGATCGGTTTCGGGGTACGTGACGGCTTCCGCAACCGAATGTCCGTACCGCGCCCGTATCTGCCCGTTCACGATCTCATAGCGCTGCTTGTCCGAGGCTTCCACCACTTCGCGGATGTGTTCCTCGCGTATCCACTGCCAGTTGCGTTGCCTGCGTACTGCTATGACAAACTCATCCAACGGCACAAACCCCTCTGCGCCCAATGTCAGCCCGATCTTCTGCGGCTCATGACGCAGTACAAGGGACATAAACTTGCTCAACTGTCGCTGCTGTTCGGAAGATAGTAAACTCATAGGAAACTCCGGTATTCAGGTATTCAGGTGTTCGGGTGTTCAGGAATGGAACTACAAGCCTGTACTATTCTATCGAAATGTTACGCCGACCCACTAAACTCCCAACACCTGAATACCTGAACACCTGAATACCTGAATACCCTACTCCTTCCAGCCTTGTTCGCCAATTAAAGGCACAAACTGGCACTCCTCCAGCGTTCGCGTCGTGATTTGACCCTGCGCGTCTTTGATAAGGACGGTCAGGCGCTGCGCCGCCGCTGTTCCAACCGGCAGCGCAAGCCGTCCCGGTGAGGCAAGCTGCGCCACAAGCATGCTCGGAACCTGCGGCGAACCGGCGGCGACGGCAATGGCATCATACGGCGCATTTGCCGCATAGCCCTGCGTCCCATCCCCGACTACCACTGCCACATCGCTATAGCCTGCTTCTAATAGCGTTTGCCGGGCGCTTACCGCCAGGCTTTCGTGCCGCTCGATGCTGACGACCTGCGCGGCCAGTTCCGCCAGAACCGCCGCCTGATACCCCGACCCCGTGCCCACGTCCAGAACGCGCTCATGCCCGCGCAATTCCAGCGTTTGCGCAATCGAGGCCACCATATAGGGCTGCGAAATCGTCTGCCCGTTCCCAATCGGCAGGGCGCGATCCGCATACGCGCTTTCCGCCAGTTCCTTTGGCACAAACAAATGGCGCGGGACACGGCGCAGGGCGTCCAGAACGCGCGTATCCACAATCCCCCGCGCCTGCAACTGCTCCCGCACCATGCGCTCCCGCGCCTCACTATACGCCTGCTCGTCCATAGGAAAAACTCTTACCACGGAGGACACGGATGAAACGGATAAACGCGGATGAGGAGGGCAGTATAAACTGATCCGTGTTCATCTGTTTCCTCCGTGTCCTCCGTGGTAAGTATTGTTGTTTGCTCAGTTAGCGGTAATGGCTCAGTGCGCGTTTTCAGGGCGCATGAGGGGAAAGAGAATTACGTCGCGGACGCTTTCGGCTCCGGTCAGGACGAGGGCGAGGCGGTCCATGCCGATGCCCAACCCGCCCGTCGGTGGCATACCGTACTCCATCGCGCGCAAAAAGTCTTCGTCCATCGGGTGCGCTTCGTCGTTGCCTGCTTCGCGCTGCGATACTTGCCCCTCGAAACGCTCGCGCTGATCTATGGGGTCGTTGATTTCGCTGAACGCATTGCCCAACTCCTGCGTCGCCATGTAAATCTCGAAACGGCGCGTGAGGGCGGGATTGTCCGGGCGCTTTTTGGCAAGAGGAGAGGTTTCCGTCGGAAAATCCGTGATGAACGTCGGCTGAATGAGATTGGGCTGCGTGTAAACTTCGTGCAGTTTTTCGATCAGGCCGCCCAACGTCTCTTCCTTGTCTAAGGCGAAGGGCACTTTGATGCGGCGACACGCGGCTTTGGCGGTTTCCAGATCGGTCAGTTCTTCGGGCGCGATGCCCGCGTACTGCGCGATGCCTTCCAGCATGGGAAGACGCCGGAACGGGCGCGCGATTTCGACGGTCTGCTCGCCATACTGAAACGACGGCTTGCCGTTGATGGCCGTGCAGATGGTTTCGTACATCGCCTCGACCAGTTCCATGATGTCTTCCAGATTGGCATACGCCTGATAGAGTTCCATCAGGGTGAATTCCGGGTTGTGGCGCGTGGACATGCCCTCGTTGCGGAACACGCGCCCGATCTCGAACACCTTCTCGTAGCCGCCGATAATCAGCCGCTTCAGGTACAGTTCCAGCGAAATGCGCAGTTTGAAGTCGTGGTCAAGGGCGTTGTGGTGCGTCATAAACGGACGGGCCGCCGCGCCGCCCGCCACCAATTGCAGCACGGGCGTTTCCACTTCCAGAAAGCCCCGCTCTTCCAGAAACCGCCGCATGGTGGAAACCACTTTGCTGCGCTTGGTCAGCACATCGCGGGAAGCGGGGTTGGCAAGCAGGTCAAGATGGCGATGCCGATACCGCTCTTCCTGATCGGCAAGCGCGTTGTAGGTGCGGCCCTCATCGTCCTGCTTGCCGAGTGGGGCGGGGCGCAGGGCTTTGGCAAGCAGGATATATTCGGTAACGTGGATGCTGGGTTCGCCCGTGCGCGTATGGAACGGAAAGCCGCGCACGCCGATAATGTCGCCCAGATCCAGTTCCTTGAACTGCTGAAACGCGGCTTCACCCACATCGTTGATACGCGCATAGACTTGAACGCGCCCGCTTTCGTCCCGAACATCGGCAAAAATGGCTTTGCCCGCGCCCCGGTGCGCCGTCACGCGCCCGGCGATGGCAAATTGTAATGCCTTCTGCTCGTCTTCCGCAAGTTTCCAGTGCGCCGCGTCTTCGCGCCACAACCTGCGCCGCCGTATGCGTCCGCTCGTAACGCTCCTGCGCAAACGGGTCCTGCCCCTGCGCCCGCAACGCGTTCAGCTTGCGCAAGCGCTGCGCCACAAGCTCGTCTTCCGGCGGATGGTGGGGCGACAGCGCGGCAACCGGGTCCTGCCCCGGATGCTGAAGCTGATTTTGTATAGGGTCTTGCGATGGGGTGTGCTGCTCGTCCAAGATATAATCCTGGAAAGTAGTCAGTAGTCAGTAGTCAGTAGTCAGTAGAAAACTCTTCTTAAAAGCTGTTCGCTCTTGCACAAAGCTACGAGTAGAAGGGCATTTCTACTGACTACTGACTACTGACTACTGACTACTTTCTTATGCTATCAATCCGATACTGAAGCGCCCCATTGGGCACTTGAATGAAGACGGTTTGCCCGACTTTTTTGCCCATGATGGCTTCGCCGATGGGCGATTCATTGGAAATGAGGTCGTTGTCGGGATCGGCTTCCACAGAGCCGACAATGGTAAATTCCCACTCATCGTCGTTTTCCAGATTGGTCATTTTCACGATGGAGCCGATGCCTACGACATCTGTGGGAATGTCCGCGTCTTCCAGGACGCGGGCCACTTGCAGGACGCGCCGGATGTCGAGTATCTGGCTTTCTACCAGCGCTTGTCCCTGCTTGGCGTCCTCGTACTCGGCGTTTTCCGTCAGGTCGCCAAATTGTTTGCTGTCGCGCAGGCGCACGGCCACTTCGGGACGCAGCACGTTGCGCAAGTAGTCCAGCCGCTGCTCCAGCTTTGCGTGTCCGCGCGGCGTCAACACAAGTTCTGCTTCCTGGGACATCCCCTCTTATCTCCTTGACAACATAATCAACACAGTTGTCGCGCTTCCAAGCCTGCTTTTATGCCAATTTTAAGGTGAATTTCCGTCTGAAAATAATTTCTAAGACAATTCTAAGACAAGTACGAACGTTACGCGCCGGTTTGCACCCGATTTACAGGGATTATCGGCAAAACTGTCTACGGATGTGACAAAAGCACGAAGGATGCCGCTATCCCCCGTGCCTGAAATCTTTCAGCAACAACCTTGTATCACTCGCTGCGCATGAATTCTGTTTCGTGCGCAGGATTATACCGCAGCTTCAGCCAAAAGTCAATTGCCGTGAATGTGACTGTTGTGAAAATTTACCTCTTGTTCAACAGTAGATTTTCCGTCTTGCAGGAAAATTGGGCGTTCCCCGCGAACAGCGGGAAAGAACGCTGGCCGGTCAAGGAACGCCAGCCTTGCGGTTCGGATCACCGGGATGGGGTTTTTGATACTATGCACGGTCAAAATGGCGTGGCGGTCACCAACGCCATGGAACTTCATCCTATCCTGGATGTCGAGTTTCTCTAATGACTTTGCTGTTAGATGCGGATAGAGCCGACTATCGTGGCCCAGTCTCCCGTTGCATCAGCATGGTCCTTATAGGTCCATACGAGGTTCTCATCCTGGGGGTCCAAGCCGATGCCTCCGTAATCTCCCCAGCGGGGCAGCCCCGTATAGTTGGTTAGTCCTGCTTGAAGAACGGCGCTGGATCGCAGAGTCCCTGCCGCGTCGGCAGCGGCGCGGCCGGTCACATGCGCGCCGGCAAATTCCGTTGCGCCGGAGCGGCCGAAGCCGAGGAGAACGCCGCCCCCGGCAGTTGGCAGGATAACGGGATAAAAGTAGTGGACTCCACCGGCTCCATACACGCCTTCCTGCTTGAGCGCCGGGCCGTTCGCATCCAGAGGGTCAATTTCGAACCAGTGCAACGCGGCGCGGTTTTTGGGTTCGCCCCAGTTGTGCCGCGTAGTCAGCGCTGTCCAAACGGAACCATCGCGAAAGACGGCGTTTTGCAGGCGAGTATCACCGGTGTCAATGGGGTTGCCGCCGCCCTGCTGCTCCGCTTTGGGAGGCAGGTTGTAAGCGCTGACTGGCACTGTAGCCGCCGCAATCGTTGGGGCAGGGGTAAGCGGGTTCGTCAGCGTCCACAGCGCCAGTTCATTGCTGCCGGGAAACACCGCGCTGACAAAATATTGAGCCGGAGGGTTGGCACCGAATGTATGACAGGGCTGTACCGTAAACGCCGGGCTATTATTCGGGTCTTTCAGATTGGGAATGTCCGTAAACGTGACCGAACCGCCTGAGTACGGCCCGCTCTTGTCAATAATGCGAATCTTGGCATAGGCAAATGCGCCATCAAAAACAAACATATTGGCGGTGATGTAGATGGCCTTGTCGTCCACTCCCAGCGTCGGGTAGTCTCCCCAGTTGTTGGTTTTGACAGTGCCATCCACCGTGGCGTCCAGCGCATAGTTGCTCCAAGTTTTTGTAGGGTCCGAGGTATCGGAAACCGAAAGCAGAAACAGCGAGATTTGACTGTTATCCGGTCCCAAAGCGGCGGCAGCCACAATCCATCGGTCCGCATACTGATCATAGAGGGCGCGTGGGTCAAAGATTTTGTGCTGCTGAACAACATTGGAGAACCACTGGTCCAGCGTGACTTGAGAAACCAGGCCCCCCTGTTTGTCAGCAAGAGCAATCATGGAGTTGACCGCAATAAGGACATGCTCCGGTCCGGCGGCAAGGGCGCAATCGGCGGGGAAAAAGCCGTTGACGCCAATGCCTGCAAAGGTAGTCACGACTGTGGGAGCGGGGCCGGTTCCAATAGAAGTCGGCGCGGGAGGCAGGGCAGGAAAGGCAGACAGCGCCGCGGCCCCTGCGGCGGCTGCCATATCCGGCACAATGGCCGCATCGGGCTTGTCGCCCGCCTGCGACGCCGGCGCAGTGGGTTGTTCCGCATACTGCTGCGCGGCCTGGAAGTCACTATTCGCTATGGGGTAACGTGTCGTAGCGGGCCGGGGACGGCGGTTGGGAATGGCGGGAGCCTGCGGAAGCGGGCCGCTGGGGGTAAATTGTCTTGATGGTGGAGAAGGCGCTCCGGCTATGGCGGTGCCGGGAAGCGGAACCGGGCGACTGGAACGGCGGGACTTGAGCATCTTGTTCTACCTCCTCGCTATAGGCTGGACGTATCCGTTTCTGCGGCTTCCTTTAGCCGCTCATACTCCCCATTCAAAATTGGTATTTGGATGGGAACTGCGCAGGGCGCGCGTGGCGGTTCCACCGCTGTGGACGGCGCGGGCGCGGCAAAAGGCGAGAACTTCTGTCCCGTCTGCTCATGCCGCCCCGTCAGCGCTGAAGGATTTTCCTGCGCGCTCGTAGTTTCTACGTGATCAGCCATTGGCCTCTTCCTTTCCATTGGCTTCATTTTCGATGGTAACTCTGAGCCTATTATAACACAAATTGAGGTTTATGTCTCATGCCAACGTGTCACAAATGCAAAGAGAAGTTTCCCAATCGCCTTATTGTAGACGGCAAAGAGCGGTTTCTAAACAAGCGCAAGTTCTGTTTGGAATGTTCGCCATTTGACAGGCACAATACAGTTGACTTGACACTACCCTCAAGAGATGGTGAGCAATGCGTTTGTCGTGAGTGCGGCAAGGGCGTTGTTTACAAGCGTACCGGAGGCCATCGGCGCACACTTTGCAATACCTGTTCCGTTCACAAAAACCGTTTCGTTGTGAAGCAGTAGGCGATTGCCTACAAGGGTGGGGGATGCGCAATCTGCGGATACAACCGATGTATGGGCGCGCTGCAATTTCACCATCTCGATGCCGACGCGAAAAAATTTACCATTGGCGGCAACCATACGCGCCGCAAATCTGTCTTGACAAAAGAGTTGGATAAGTGTATATTGTTGTGTGCCAATTGCCATGCGGAACTACACGCTGGTTTCGTTACAATTGCCTGAGTGGCGCAATTGGTAGCGCAGCGGATTTGTAAACCGCCGGTTGCGGGTTCAAGTCCTGTCTCAGGCCTGAAAGCGGGGTGAATGTCAGCAGTTGACATTCACCCCGCTTGTTTTTACTCCCCCGCTTTCTCGGTTGCTTCGTCCTTTTCCTCGTCCTTGTCGTCTTCCGCCGACCAATGTAACTGCACGGGCGGGAAATCCAGAATGTGCAGCAGTCCCGCGCTTTGCGTTTTGGGGATGCGGTACACAATCGCGCAGCCGAACGCCAATTGCCCCGTTTCCGCGTCCGGGTGCTGCGACGTGCGCAGGTGTTCGCCCTCCATCAGCACCTTGCCGCCCAGCACGTCGAGGGAAACGCCGATGGGTAAGGATGAAGGATGGAGGTTGGAGGTTGGTGATTGCCGATTCCCGTGCTTCCGTATTCCGTATTCCGTTTTCTCGTTTTCTCCTCTTCTCCTCTTCTTCCAGTCGGATCGTCGCTAAGGGCAGCAGCAGGGGCGGGACGTGTTCGCGGGTGTCTTTGTTGCTGATGGTGAAGACGATTTCGAGCAGTTCGGTGGGATTGGGCGCGTCCTTTTCGGGCTTGGGCTGGCCGACGAACGTGGCTAAGTCGGCGCGGGTGACGCACAATTCCAGCAGGCCGTTCGCGCTCGGAACCTTGTCGCCCATGCGGTACGTGGACGGGTTTTGCCCCGCGTGGCGGAGGTACTTGTCCATCCAGTTCAGGCAGCGGCGGATTTCGTCCATTTTGTGGTTGGGTTCGCGCAGGCCGTGTCCTTCGCGGGGATAGTGGACAAACTGCGCGGTTACGCCCCGATGCCGCAATGCCTGATACATCTCTTTCGAGTTGCTGATGAACGTGTTGCTGTCCTCATCCCCGTGAATAATCAGGGTGGGGGTTTGGATGGCGTCCAGATACGTGCCGGGCGACATGCGGCGATAGATTTCCGGGTCTTCCCAATAGTACGCGCCCGCATACTCGTTTTCCCATCTTGACAACTCCGAATTGCTGTAATCGGTTTGCAGGTGGAAGATGCCGAACATGGAAACGGCGGCCTTAAAGCGGTTGGTGTGTCCAATCGCCCAGTTGGTCATGTAGCCGCCATACGAGCCGCCCATCACGCCCAACTTTTCCGGGTCGGCAATAGATTGCGCGATGCACCAGTCCACGCCCGCCATGATGTCGGCAAAATCCCCGCCGCCCAGATCGCGCCGGTTGGCAATCGCAAATTCATTCCCGTACCCCTCACTGCCCCGAAAGTTAGGCCGCAGCACCGCATACCCTTCCGCCGCCCACACAGGAGCCATGCTGTAATTTTGCAGCGTATTCGTGGAGCGTCCTTTCGGCCCGCCATGAATTTGCACGATTAAGGGAACAGGGAACAGGGAACAGGGAACAGTAGTTGGGGGTTGTGTCCTTCCCTGCGGGTGGACGTCCGGGTTGAGGGGTGAGGTTTCTCCTCTGTTCCCTGTTCCCTGTTCCCTGTTCCCTATTCCCGGCAGCGTCAGCACGCCCTCAATGACAAGCCCGTCGGGACTCGTCCACGACACCACTTCCTGATGCGGTAACCGGTAGTTTTTGGCGAAGTCGGCGTTGAGTTGTGTCAGTTGGTGAACCGCACCCGTTTCGTCGCGCAGAAAGATTTCGGGGAGGGATTGGGCGCTTTCCTGCACGTAGGCCACACTGTGCCCACCCGGATCAAGCGCCAGATCATCAATTGAGAATGGGGGATTTTGGATTTTGGATTGTTCATTGGGCAATGGCTCGTTGGGCGATGGCGCGTTGGTTTGGGAGGATTGCGGAGCCGTTAGGAAAGTGGCAGTGTTTTCTGTTGCTTCACCGGATTCGTTCGCTTCGCCTGGAGTGATTTGCGCGATTTCAGAGCCGGTGCGGACGGCGGCGAGCGCATAGCCGAGAACAGGGGGAGCAACATTCGGAGAGCGCGGCGTGAAGGCAGGGTTGGAAACGTTTTCGCTTGTCGCGGATTCCTTGTTTGTTGCTTGCTTGTTTTCAGATTCTTCGGCTTCTGTTGCTTTTTCTGTTGCTTTGTTCTCAGATTCTTCAGAATCTTCTTCTGCGTCTTCTATGGGACGCGCCCACTCAAACGCGCTCAGGTCGTAATCTATATCGGCCAGCAGGCGGCAGTCGGTTAATCCGGGCGCGTTCTGGCCGTATTCTGTGGAGGCGTGGGCAGGCGCTTCCTGCGGCACATCCGTTACGAACACGCACTCCCGCGAATACGACAACTGCGGATCGAGCCACGACAAAAACGCCAGTTGGCTGCCATCCGGCGACCAGCGCAAATGGTACTTGCCGCCCGTCCGCGCAATCAACTTTACCGTTCTGCCGCCGCTCAAATAGCGAACGTACAAATCCGCGAGATGGTAGTCGTTGCCTTCGCCGCTGTAGTTGGTTATGAAGGCCAGCCGTTCGCCATCGGGAGAAAGGGCAAACTCTGACACGCCGTAATCGCCCGTGAGCAGCAATTTGGGTTTTTCGTCGTCCACATCCACGCGCCACAATTGACGGCGCAGGCGATCATCCTGCTCCACAATCGGGTCTACTTTGCGCCGATGCCGTTCGTCTTTGCGCAGGGATTCGAGCGGGCGCGGGCGGGGTTCCGAAGCCAGGTACGCGATGCTGTTGGTATCCCCAATCCACTCGTAATCCAAAACGCCCTCACGCGCGCTCGTCACTTTCCGCGCTTCGCCGCCGTCAATGGGCAATATCCAGACCTGCTCCGTCGCGTCGTCATCATCGTCCTCTGCAACGAATTGCGTTTCATCCGGGCGCGCGGACAGAAAGGCCAGATACCGCCCATCCGGCGACCAGCGCGGCTGCGTTTCCCCATCCCGCGAAAACGTCAACTGCCGCGTCAGGTCCTCCGAGTTGAGGGTTGAGGGTTGAGGGTTGAGGGGGGCAGGCAAGGATGAAGGATGAAGGATGAAGGATGAATCCTCTCCTCCTGTTCCCTGTTCCCTGTTCCCTGTTCCCTGTTCCTCTTCCTCCTCCGGCGGAACAAACTCCGTCAGCCACAGATGGCTGATCCAGTGGCTTTCGTCGAAGTCGGCTTCGGTAGCGACAAAGGCTACGCGCAGGCCGTCAGGATGGATTTGCGGGTCGCTCAGACGTTTGGTTTCGAGCAGGGCGCGGGCGGTGATACGCTGCCTGGGGCGCGGGTTTATGTCAGTTGTTGACGTTGTGTTGGTTGATTGCTTAGGATTGGCGTTTGAAATCATGCAGTCAGTATAGACGAAAATACGAGGCAGAGGCAATTGCCGCCGATAAAAATGTGGTTGTTCCCAGTCAGGGCGGCGCGTTTATACTGCCGCTCCAAAATGATGCTTCCACTTGGAAGCGAGTTCCCGGCCCGTATCTGCCAGCATAGCCATCTCCGCTTCATTCATGGGCTGAAAACTTTTTGCCCATGCCACATTCCGCCGTAATTCCTCGCCGGTTGCCATGCCGATACACGCCATACTGACATGCGGCTGACTTAGCGCATACCGAAACGCCTGCGCATGATAGGCAAGCGGCATCAGGCTGTTGCTCAACGACTTGCCGTTTTCGCCGCCGAACACCTTCATCGCCACCAGGCCGATATGTTGTTTCGCCGCTGTCGGCCAGACTTTGCCCTCGAAATCGTAGGTGTGCTTGTCGGCAAAGTTGACGGCGTTCATCATCACGTCAACAGGATACTCTTTCAGGATGCGCAGGAACTTCCAGGGGCGGCTGTGTCCACTGATGCCGACATGCCGCGTCAGTCCCTCTTTCTTCGCCCTCAGCAGGAATTCCATCACGCCACCTTTGCCAAGAATTACTTCGAGAGGCATCTTCGAGTCGCCGACGCTATGCGCGTACACCAGGTCGGCGTGGTCTGTGCGCAGTTCTTTGAGGTTGGCTTCCAGCAGTTTCAAGGCTTCATCCGCTGTGGGCTTCCAGCATTTGGTGACAAGAAAAACTTCTTTACGCCGCCCTTGCAGCGCATGGCCGAGGTACTCCTGCGCTTTGCCATAGCCGGCGAACTCCGGGGCCGTGTCAAAATAATTGACGCCCAGCGCAATCGCCTCATGGAACAACTTTACCGCAGCCTCAACCGGAAGCCGTTCCCCGGCGGGAGCGGTTCCAAATCCGATCAGCGGCACACTGACTCCCGTTTTGCCCAGGATTCGGCGCGGCAGCGGTTTTGTGTCCGCGTCGGCGATTTCCGTCAGCGCCATGCCTGCCGCCACTGCGCTTGTTGCCTGCAAAAACTCGCGTCGAGATAGTTCCTCCGGCATGATCTACTCCGTTTCCGCGCGTAATTTGGCGCGGGTTTCTACAAGGATTTTGCCAAGCATATTTTTGCCCGTGCCTTCCTTGCCGATGCCCCAATAATAATCCCCCGGCGCGTTTTCCACCAGTTCCTCGTTATCCGTTGCCAGCAGAATGGCGCGTATGTCCTCATGGGCGCGAAACTTTGCCAGCACCGCTTCGCGCATGATGTCGTCCTTTACCTGCTCCCAATCCGGGCGCAATGGCCGCGTTCGTTCCCGGCCCATTTCCGCCGCGCGTTTGGGGGCGGGAGCCAACTGGACTTCCTCCTCATCCGGCGTTCCGGCAAATTTCTGCGCCTGAAAATAATGCTCACTGGTTTTCCAGTACACGCCCTTCAGCGTGAAGCCGTGCTTTGAAAAGTTGGAAAAGCAGCCATAGGGTTTTTCCCGGTCACTGTAAAAATAAATGGTCATTCCCGCTCCTGCTCCATGCCACACTCCTGCCCAACCCGCTAACAAAGGAATATGCCCTGCACTAACGCAGAACACCGAACACCGAATACCGAATATCCGAACTCAATGTTTCCAGAACTGCCGGGGCTTGCGGGCAAGTTTGGTTTCGCAGGCTTTGCATAAGAAGATCATTTTGCCGTCCACCATGCCGACTTTGCCTTCCTGATTGGTTTTGCCGCATACGGCGCAGGCCATGCCGCTTTGCCCGCCGGTTTTGGTCGTTTGCGTAGGCGCGGCAGGCCCGCCCTTGCGCAACTGCGCAATGTACCCCAATTCATTGTGCGCCACTTTGCTGTTAGGGTCGAGTTCCAGCGAGTCCAGAAAACACGTTTCCGCCTCGTCCAAATGGTTCATTTCGATCAACTGAAAGCCGCGTCCACGCAGTGCGGCGGCGCGGGCTGTGGGCGTCACGTCCTCTCCCATTGCGAGAACTTCGCTGTACAAGGCCAGCGCAGACTGAAGATCGCCAAGCGAACTCAGCACTTTGCCTTTTTCAAGGCGGAACTGTGGCTGCCTCGGCTCCAGTTTTTGCCCCGCGTCCAGCCAGCGCAGGGCTTCCTGTGTGCGTCCGCGCTCCACTTCCAGAAAGCCCATGTAGTAGTGGGCGCGCGGGTAGGCGTTGCCGAGCCACGTCACGGAACGCTCCTCGCCCCGCGCCTTCTGCCGCATCACCGCATGGATAAACTCTTCCTGATCCCAATACTTCGCAAACAGCGTCCCGTCGTGTTCGTAGGCGTTGACGTAGTGGGGCGGCGTTCGCGCGATCACGGCCTGCAGCAGCCTTTCCGCGCTTCGCAGGTCGCCCTTCATCAGCGCGGCGATTGCCTGATTTACCTTCTCAACGTCTTCCCGTTCCGCGCTGGCTTCGGGTGAGGGTTCCTGTGGTACTGACATACGGTTTGCCTCCCATTTTCTGCTTTGTTTCCATAGCATCCGTAATTCGCGCAAGAAGCAACTTGCTGCGGAATAGTTCGTTACCGAATAGTTCTTTGGAGAATAATTCGCTATTGCGGCGTTACTTCCTGCATGGGCGAGGGAAGATAGCGGAAAAATTGGAAACAAAAGAAATTGTACAGGGAAACGGAACTTTTGGGCAGGAAACGGAGCAGGGCGCGGCCAAACTAACGGCAGATTTATCCATTTCATTGGTGAAGGGAACACACGTCATGCAGCCTGTCAATATCGGCATCATCGGATGCGGCAACATCAGCGGCATCTATTTCAAAAACCTGGGAATGTTTCGCAACACGCGGGTTGTGGCCTGCGCCGACCTCGATTTGGAACGCGCCCGCGCCAAAGCCGAAGAACACAACATCCCGAAAGCCTGCAGCGTGGCCGAACTGCTGGCCGACCCGGACATACAAATCGTCGTCAACCTGACCATTCCCATCGCCCACCATGAAGTCTGTCTGCAGGCGCTGAAGGCGGGCAAGCATGTGTATGTGGAAAAGCCACTGTCCATTACCCGCGAACAGGGCACGGAATTGCTGGATTTAACGCGGGAAACCCATCTGCGCGTGGGCTGCGCGCCCGATACATTTTTGGGCGGCGGCCTGCAAACCTGCCGCAAACTGATTGACGACGGCTGGATCGGCGAACCCATCGGCGCAGTCGCGTTCATGCTGTGTCACGGGCACGAGTCGTGGCATCCCGACCCGGAATTCTATTATAAAGTCGGCGGCGGCCCGATGTTCGACATGGGACCGTATTATCTGACCGCGTTGGTTTCTTTGATGGGGCCGATGAAGCGGCTTTCCGGGTCCGCGCGGGCCACCTTCCCCGAACGCACGATTACCAGCGCGCCCAAATACGGCACGAAAGTGAGCGTGGACACGCCCACCCATGTTGCGGGCGTCATGGACTTTGCAAGCGGCGCGGTGGGCACGATTTTAACCACGTTTGACGTGTGGGCCTCCAACCTGCCGCGTATTGAAATCTACGGCACGGAGGGTTCGCTCGATGTTCCCGACCCCAACTCATTCGGCGGGCCGGTGCGGGTTCGGCGCATGGGCGCAAAAGAGTGGAGCGAAGTGCCGCTCACGCACGGCTATGCGGAAAACAGCCGGGGTATCGGCGTGGCGGATATGGCGGCAGCCATTGCATCCGGCAGGCCGCACCGCGCCAACGGCAATCTCGCGTACCACGTTCTCGAAGCCATGCACGGCTTCCACGACGCTTCCAACGCCGGCCACTACTACGAAATGCAAAGCGCGTGTGAGCGTCCCGCCGCCTTCCCGCTCGGCCTCCCCAAAGACGCCGTTGATGAATAAACGTCGTTGAAGAGTAAAGGAAATCAGGAATGAAGATGACGTATGACGCCGAAGTGGATATTCTTTATATTCGGCTGGAAGGCGCGCAAATCCAAGAAAGTGATGAAGTGGAGGAGGGGGTCGTATTGGATTACGACGATGCAGGGCGCGTCGTTGGTATGGAAATACAGGACGCTTCCGATTATGTTGCCGCTTTGAAAGCCGCTTCCACACCCCAAGCGCGCATTGCAGTTGGTTAGCGATAATTACCGTTGGTTGGCGGAAACAAACTCAAAGCTATGTCGGCGGTGCGGAGGGCGCGTTGTTCGAGGGCGGCGGCTTTGATCTGGAGGGCGGCGGAACGAGAAGCGCGGTCAGAAACTTGCGCGGCTACGCGGGAAGCGATGTCATCGGGATCGAAGTTGTTCCATGAGGACAGGGAATCCGGCAGGCCGAGCAACTGCATCAGGTTTTCCACTTTGGGGTCGTAGGCAAGCGCGAACGGGGGAACCGCCATGCGGGCGGCGAAAATCAGGGCGTGAAGCCGCATGGCGACAACCGCCTGCATCCTGCCAATTAGTCCGAGCAGCGCATCGGGCGCGTAAGCGTTTTTAATAACCGGAAAAGCGTCGGCGTTGCCAGTCCGGTTTGCTACGTCACAGGCGAAAGTCACGTCGTCGTGTGAGTGCATCGGCAGCAGGACGATTTGCGCGCCGGTTTGCGTTTGTAGGGACGTGAGCAGGCGCGCGTAATTTTCTAAGGGCGACGGCCCGCTGCCGCTCCACGGACGCAGGGCAACCGCAATCAAGGGCGCAGTTGCGGATATGCCTTCGGCGCGGCACAAAGAGTCAACCTTATCTTCGGAGGCGGGCGCAAGCGCGAACGCGGGATCGGCGGTGACTTCCAATTTTGTATTTGTGACGCCGATGGCTTTGAGCAATTGCGCGGAAGGCTCGTCTCGCACCGTCAGATACGCGGCGCGATTGGCGACCTGCCGCACTAGCAGGCGAGACATTTTGCGACGCAGCGGCCCCATGCCCTGCGCGTAAAACATGACGGGCTTGCCGGCCTGAAACGCCATGCGCGCGATCCACAGGTAGTACAGCAGCGAACGCGCGCTTGTCGTGTCCTGCAGCAAACTGCCGCCGCCGGAAATCAGCAGATCGCTTTGCCGCAGCGCGTCGCGTACCTGCTTCATGTCCATGCGGTTGACCGCTTCCAGCCCATGCAGCGTGGTTGTGTCGGCAGGGTTCTGCGACAGAACGGTCAGCCGAACGCGCTCCCCCGCCTGCCGCCGAAACGAAGCCGCCATGCCCGCCAGTACCGCCTCATCCCCCGCGTTACCGCAGCCGTAGTAGCCTGATACGGCGAAGCGCAGACTCAATTTTCCTGTCTCCCCATCTCATCCTCTGCCGCGGCAGGCAGCAGAGATTCGCCAAGCAAGAACAAACCTGCGCCCACGCCCACGCCGAGTACCAATCCCCCAATCCCGTGCCAGAGCGAAATAATCAGGGGCGTGTGGATGTGGCAGAAGGTGTTTAATAAGGACGCCTGCCCAATGGAGCCGACCACGAATGCAGGAACGGCCAGCCGACGCCTGCCGCGCCACCACCACGCGATGGCAAGCACAAACGCAGGATGGCCGAGCAAAAACTCTTTGGTGCGCGGGCGCGCGGGGAAGATATGATCCATCAGGTTGCGCAGTTTCAGTTCGGGGCCGGACGCGCCCACGCCGGAATCGTTGCCCGTGCGCGCCACAATCAGCAGGAACGCGGCGAGTGCCACCAACCCGACCAGCAGCAGGCCGAAGCGCGCGGGTTCGTCGGCAAGGCGGCGCAATTGTGTTTCCGCGCGCCGTTTCCAGCCGCTCCACGTTTCGCCGGGCTGCGTCACGCCGCCAATGAGCGCGGCAAACGCCACAATGAGAAGAGGAACCGCGTGCTGCGCCTTGATGCCCAAAAACTGGTTAGCGCGCAGCATGAACGGGCGCGTTGCCAGCAGGCCGATGACGTGCAGAATACCGATGCCTGTAATCGCGCTTGCCGTTCCTAATGTGGTCACGGCATGGCGCAGGCAGTCGGGCAGGGGATTGCTGAAGGACGCGGGTTTGTCTGGTTCGCGGGGAAAGGCGCGCAGGCAGGCGACGGTGGGAAAGGCGATACCGGCGAACAGCGCGACAATTTTGCGCCCGGTTTCCCCCCCAAGCGCGGCCAGCAAGCCCGCATAGCAGGGGCAAAACGATCAGCAGCAGGCGCTGACGCTTTGAAGGCAGGGGGCATAACTCGCGCAGCATCCACACGACGCCCGCGCCCGTTCCCAATCCAAGCAGCAGGCACAGGGCGCGGATGGTCAGGCTGCCACCCGTTTCACCGTAGCGCAGGGCGGGAGCGAGTTGGTAGCCGCCGCCGAGAAGCGAATTTCCATGCGCGATCCCATGCGCGATTTCATGTACAAAGTCTAAATCTTTTTGCAGGGAACTGTCTTCTGGCAATATGCCCCCCGCAAGCGGAAGCAGGCGCACATAACAGAAACGGATATTGCGCTCACGGGCGGCGCGAACAAAGCGGTCAATAATCTCGCTCCGCTCCAACTGTCCCATTTCCGTTGTCTGGATGGCGTGAACGCGAATCACATCCCCGTGCAGGGCGCTGATGATGGTTTCGTCGCCCTTTTGCTTGCCCATTTCCACCGCACCGTAGACCAGTCCAAGCGGCGGCAAAACAGGTTCGGGCGCAGGTTCGCCCGGTTTGGTTTCGGCCGGGGGAGTGGCGGCGTCCGGCTTCACGTCGGCAGGGTTGCGGAACAGGGACGCGACGGTTTTTTCCAAACCAAGATGTCCGAGCGCCTCATCGCCGTTGAAAATCACCAGTTTCACGCCCATACCGCGCAGGCGTTTCAAGACGTTTTGCGCGCTCGTGGGCGTCACGCCGGCAAAATTGCCGATACGTCCCACGACTTGCAGCCGGTTGTTTTTAATTTTTTCAACCGTATCCCGCGACAATCCCAATCCCAAACTGCGCAGGTTCAGGTACTCGTAATTGACCACAAACGCCTTCGGGGAGAGAACGGGCACATCCGGCACATCCATATCCGCATTTACGGGCCGCATGGAGGGATTGGAACCATTGGAGGGCTGAGAGGGGGTTAAAGGAACATGAGGGTTGCCATGCGCGTTCGGCGCGTCCGGGGCGGGCGTTGGCGGCACATCGAAAACGGTGCTGCCTGTCGTGGGCGTATGTTGGTTGGCGGGCAGAACGGGAATGTTACGAGCGGCCAATGCCTGCCGGATGCGCTGCAAGGTATCGGGCGTATCCAGACGGACATAGGTGTAATAAGAGCCATTGAAGGGATTGATGCGCGCGGCGCGGGCCTGTTCCGTCGGCTCCAGTGACGCCAGCAAATCTTCGCTCACGATAATAGACGTGACGCCCTGCGCCTTAAATGCCTGCAAAACCTCATCGAGAGGGCGCTGACTGACTTGCGCCAGCCGCGATACTTCCTCGTATTCCAGCCCGATTTCAACGCTCTTGTTACGCGCTTCCACGCCCGCCCGCTTGCCCGCTCCGATCAGCCCTGCCAGCGTTCCCAACGCCAGCAAAACCAGCATTATCTGCCAAACACTCTTCTGCCCTTTTTGCATGCCTGTTCCTTCAACCCTGTTGCTTCGATTTTCATCAAGATTTATTCAAAATTCACTTAATGAAGATTCATCAAGAACGAATTAGCGCCGCCTTCGCTTTTCCAAAGTGGCGAACGACAGCCGATAACTCCTCCGATTGTACCTGAACAGCGCTGATTTTCGCCAAACGAGCCTGTTGCTGCCTGATTGCTCTATTTGTCTGTTTCTATTTGCGAAATTTCAAAAAGGAGGAAATAAACTTATGTGGATAGAAATAACAACGACTTGCGATATAATGACCGTTCAGGCTGGAACCGCAAGCAAGCGAAAGGAAGGAATTCACACATGACTAACCGAAATCGTTTTCTGTTCAGCGCGAGGTGTTTTGTCGCCTTGCCCTTGTGCGTCCTGCTGGCGGCGGGATGTTCCAAGCCGTCGGATACATCCTCAGGCGCGTCTTCCGGTTCCGCGTCTTCGGGCGCGTCTTCGGATAGTCCGATGAAGGGCGGGGGCGGTGGGCCGGGACAACCGGGGGGGCCGGGCGGCGGGATGCAGGGCGGTGGACGCGGCAAGCCGATTGCGGAAAACGCTTCGGGAGCCGAAATTTACCAGGCGAAATGCAACTGTCATGGCCCGGAGGGAAAAGGGGGCCGCGCCCCGGTGCTGACCAGCGTTGCCAGCCGTTCGGACGCCGACCTGACCAAAATCATCCACGATGGGCATGACAAGATGCCTGCCTTTGCGAGCCAATTGTCGGACGCGCAAATCACGAAAGTCGTAGCCTACATCAAAGGGCTGAAGTGACCCTTGCGAGAGGGGAGACAGGAACCATGAAAAGATTAACCGAAATGCCGCTTGGCGATGGGACCTCCATCTTTGTCGAAACCGATGAACCCGAAGGCGCGAGAGGCTTTCGAGACGTTGCCAATGCCCCGGACAGAACGGCAACGCTGGCGACCACATTGGAGCAATCGCTGCAAGCCATGAAACCGGCGTTGAGGAAAATCAAGGCGAGCCTGAACGAACTGAACCATCCCGATAGCATTGATGTACAGTTTGGCATCAAAATCGTCGGGGGCGTTGGCGCTGTCTTCGCTTCCGCCTCCACCGAAGCGAACTTTACGGTGAAATTGAGTTGGAAGCGAGCGAAGGCAGGCGAAGAGGAGGAGGACGAGGAGGAGGACGAGGACACGGTGAGCGAAGTGGAAAAGGACGGGCAGGAGAAAGAATAGCGGCAAGAGTTCAGCAGAAAGCAGATTAACAGAAAGACGAGCAGTAATGATGGAATGGAGACAAATTCTCTTCCGATGTTCACTGCACGGGAGGTGCGCCTGATGTCCGATCTTTATCGCGAGCCTACGCGGGGCAATCCTGTGGAATCCGCTGTCGTCCGCATCCGGGACGCCGGGCAGAATGTGGTGGGAGCCGGGTTTTTGATTACCGAGCGGCAGGCGCTTACCTGCGCCCATGTTGTCCTGGCCGCGCTGGGACGCCGGAGCGATACCATTGCCATGCCTTCCCCTGCGGACACCGTAACGCTGGATTTCCCTTTAGTGGAAGGCGCAACCTTGCGAACGGCCAGCGTGACCGCCTGGAGTTCGAAGCCGACAGGCGCGAATCCCGACGGCCTGGATTATGCGCTGCTGCAGTTTACCGACGCGCCCCCTGCGTCTGCGCATCCGATTCCTCTGGCGCAAGACACGGACTTGTGGGAACACTCCTTTCGGGCGATGGGCTTTCCCGAAGGTTACGACGTGGGCGTGTGGGCGCGGGGCGTGGTGCTGGGAAGCATGGCGGGCGGGCGGGTGCAGATCGTGGCGGAGGGTGTCGGCCATACCGTCGCGCCCGGTTTCAGTGGCGGGCCGGTGTGGGACAATCTGGCGGGCGGCGTGGTCGGGATGATAGTCGTCAGCGATGAGCAGCTTGAAACCCGCGCCGCCGGCATGACTCCGATTCGCGCCATTCTCAAAGCCTGCCCCGAACTCTCCTCACAGGTGACAACGCCGCTGGAATTACAGCCTGCCGGCGGTCCCTTCAATTCCAACTGGCACATTGAGCGGGATGAAGAGCGGGAAGCCCTCGCCTATCTCCGTTCCCCCGGAAGCCCCGCGGTGATATGGGGGCCGCGCTCTGCGGGCAAAAGCTGGCTGTTTCAGCGGCTGATTGCGCGGCTGCCCGAAGAGCCGGGCGGACCGCGCCACATCGTCGAAATTGACCTGGCGCGTTACGACCCTGATGTGCGCAATTCCATTGACCGCCTGCTGAAGCGCGTGGCGCTGCGCCTGGTGGACGCGCTGGAACTTTCCCGCGACCTGGTGAAAGAAGCCTGGGACCCGGACCTGGACGCCGGTCCGCAGGAAAGCATCGAATGGCTGCTGGAACGGCGCATTTTTCCACAATTGCAAGGGCAACTGGTGCTGGCGCTGGAACGCGCCGACGCGATCTGGGGCTACGAAACGCAGGATACCTTTTTCCCTCTGCTGCGAAGCTGGGCGAACATGGGTAACCGGGAACCCTGGTCTCGGCTGCGCCTGATGCTGGCCGTTTCCACCACGCCGACCCGCCTGTCACAGGGCAAAAACAACTCGCCGTTCAACATCATTTCACCCGTAGACTTGCGCGATTTGAACGCGGAACAGATACGCGGCATGGTGCGGCGCTATCGGCTGGAAGTGTCCGCAGACGAGTTTCAAAGCCTGATGGCGCTTACCAGAGGGCATCCGTACCTGGTGCGGCTGGCGCTCTTCGAGGCGGCCATTCAGCGCCGCGACCTGGCCTCCATTCTGGCAGATACCGGCCCGGAAAGCGCCTTCGGCTGGCATCTGCAGGGCTATTGGAACTGGCTGGAAGATCAGGGATTGCTGGAAAGCCTGCGCGCCGCGCTGAACAACCTGTTTACGAAACTCACGGCCCAACAGGAGGATGCGCTGCACCGCGCCGGCCTGCTGGAATGGAACGATGCGGAGAAGAAATACCATGTGCGCTATCCGCTGTATGAGAAATACTTTCGGAGCCGCTTATGTCGCTAAAAATGCCACTGCCGGAAAGCAATTTCAAGACTGGGGGCGCGCTGGAACCGGACTCCCTGTATGTTCAGCGGCCTGCCGATGAAGAGTTGTTTGCCGCGCTTCAAGAGGGAGAATTCTGCTACGTGCTGGCTCCGCGCCAGATCGGGAAGTCGAGCTTAAGGGCGCGGGTTTCCCGGCGTTTGGAAGCGGGAGGCGTTCGCTGCGTGTCCGTGGAACTGACGGTCGGCAAAAGCACGGAAGAGCAGTGGTACTACGGGCTGGTGCGCCGTATCTGGTCGAATCTGGCGCTGCAAGGCGATGAGCGGACGTTCTGGACAAGCCAGAAATTGCTGGCTCCCACGGAGCGTTTTCTGCTGTTCCTTTCCGAAATTGTGCTGACGCAAATCGAGCAGCCGATTGTGATTTTCATTGATGAAATCGAAACAACGCTGGAACTGCCCTTTCGCCGCGATGATTTTTTCGCCACCATCCGCAGCCTGTACAATATGCGCGCCGACCAGCCCGCGTTTCGCCGCATGGCCTTTTGCCTGCTGGGCGTGATTACTCCGAGCGACTTGATCGAGAACCCGGCGCGGACGCCGTTCAACATCGGGCGCGGTATACGCCTGGAAGATTTCGCGCGCCCGCAGATGGATGCGCTGCGCCCCGGCCTGGAAGGATTGGGCGCGTCTTCAGAATCTTTGCTGGATGCCATTTATGACTGGACAGGCGGGCATCCGTACATGACGCTGAATTTGTGCGATGCCGTGGCGCGGCAGGGCGCAAGCGATGTGTCGGCCCCGGAGCGCGTTGCGCCCCTCATAAAACGGCTGTTCCTGGAGCGGGGCCGCAGTGAAGATTCCAATCTGGCGGCGACCGACGAGTTCTTTTCACAAAAGCCGCGCCCGGCAAAGATTGCGGGCGGCGTCATGGAAACGGCGCGGAAAGACGGCGCGGGGCCGGAAACGGCAGGCAGCGCGACAGCAACGGCGGAACCCGAATGTCTGCCCTGGTACATGCGCCATCGCGCCGCCATGCTCCAATTGTACCGCCGCCTGCTGGAAAGCAAGGCGGAACCCGCGCAGGGCGGAAACCCGGTGCAGATGGCGCTGCGCCTGACCGGGATCGCCGCCGAGCGCGGGGCGGGAGAGAACCGCAGTTTACAGGTTCGCAATCGCATTTTCGCGGCTGTATTCGATGTGGCCTGGCTGAAGGAGCAGGAATCGGGGCGCTTGATCGCCGACGCGCTGGCCGACTGGAATAACGCGAACCGCGCCGTGGATTACCTGCTGCATGGCGAACGCCTGGCGGAAGCGCAGAAATGGGCGGATGGACAAACCGAACTGACAAGAGCGGAACGCCAGTTTTTGGATGCAAGCGTAGAGGCCGAGCGCGGCAAAGCCATGCAGCAGGCGGAAGCGGCGCGGAAACAGGAGGAAGCAAGGCGGGAAAAAGCCGAGACGGCGCAGCAGCGGGCAGAAGAAAAGGCCAAAACCGTACGTGTGGTTTCGCCTGCTTGCAGGAGTTCTCGCGGTCGTAGCGATTGTGGCTCTTATTGCCATGAACAAGGCTCTCCTGAACGGCAGGGAAGCCCAGGCGAATGAAGTCATAGCGAAGGCAAATGAGGCCAAAGCGACTGCAAACGCGAAGAAGGCGCAAGCCAGCGAACTGGAAGCGAACAGACAGGCTAACCTTGCCGCCGAGAAAGCGCATATCGCCAAATCAAGCGCTGCGAAGGCAGCCAAAAGCGCAGCCGAGGCGATAAAGGCCACAAAGAAAGAGAAAGAAGCCACCAAACAGGCGCGGAAAGACAGGCAGTTGGCGATTCTTGCGCAGAAGAATGCGCAACAACGCGAGAAAGAGGCCCGCTCCGGCGTCTTTGCCGCGCTATCCTTGCTGCAGCCTAACAATGAACAGAGCATACTATTGGCGCTGGCTGCCGTAAATTCCAACCCGACGCCACTGGCGACAAAAGCCCTGCGCGAAGCGGTCAGTTATGGACTGCTTCTTAAGGGACATACGAAACGCTGTTTTCTCAGTCGCTTTCTCGCCCAATGGTAAACTAATTGTGACAGGCAGTGTGGATAGAAACGGCGAAGCTATGGAACGCGGACACAGGCCAGAAGATACGAACATTTAACAGGGCATACAAACGCTGTTTGCTCGGTTGCTTTCTCACCCGATGGTAAACAGGTCGTGACGGGGAGTGCGGACGGCACAGCGAAATTATGGAATGTAAACACGGGCCAGGAGATACGAACACTCAAAGGGCATACAAATACTGTTGACGCAGTTGCTTTCTCACCAATGGTAAACTAATCGTGACGGGCAGTGAAGACGGAAGCGAAGCTATGGAATGTAAACACAGGCCAGGAGATACGAACGATCAAAGGAGAACTGATGCATGTTTCTTCACGGTCGCTTTCTCACCTGATAGTAAACAAGTGGTGACGGGGAGTTTGGACAAAACGGCGAAGTTATGGAACGCAAATACAGGCCAAGAGATACGAACACTCACAGGGCATACAGATGCGGTTATCTGCGGTCGCTTTCTCACCCAATGGTAAACTAATCGTGACGGGCAGTGAGGCACAATACAGCTATGGAATGTGGAACTGGACAGGGATACGAACGCTTACCAATAAGGAGATACGAACACTTAAAGGACATACGCCTGACGTTTTCTCGGTCACTTTCTCACCAGATGTTAAACAGGTGGTGACGGGGAGTTCGGACAATAATGACGAGACTATGGAACGCGGATACGGGCCAGGAGATACGAACGCTCAAAGGACACACACGCTGCCGTTTCTGTCGGTCGCTTTTTCAGCCAACGGCAAACAGATCGTGACGGGGAGTTCGGACAATACAACTCGTATCTATGATAGGGCTGCCTGGGAGGGTTCGCTTGCTATTCTGAAGCAGGTTGCTTTGCGGCAGGTGCATAACCGAAAACTTTCTCCGAAGGAATTGAACGTAATCGTGAAATCCGGGGTGCAATATTTACCCGCGCTGCCGCCGCTTGAGCAACCCACAACAGCAGCCCTGCCAGTCCACCAAAAGCCACTGCGTTGCCCCCGAAATCCGCTGCGAATGCCGCGCAGCGGCCTGTGGAAAAATCCTACAAAAAGTGATAGCTGTCACCGGCTGTTTGTTATCAATACTTTCTTTGTTCCTCCAATCGGGCGGCGAACGTGCCGATGGTGGCGTTGAAGGGGCCGATGAGACTGGCGCGGCGGTCGTAGGCGTTGCGAGACGGGTCGCCATACGCATAGATGAACACGATGGGGTTGCCCGGTTCCAGCGATTTCAGGTTGGGGCGGTCGGGCGGAATATGTCCCGGAATGTATTCGATGCGCAGGGTCGGGTTTTCCATGCCCTTGCTGCCCGGTCGCAGGTCGGTATCGGGATCATGTACGGCAAGCGGAATGAACTTTTTCTGCAAGGCAAGCGGCAGTTTGTTAGCTTGCAGTTCTTTGCCGTTGATCAAATCCAGCCGCATTTCGGCGGGAACCGTTGCCAGAAACCGCCAGTGGTCGCGCAGGTTGGTGGAGCGGGCAAAGTTCCATTCCTGCAAATCGTAGCGGGCCAGCGCGCCTTCAAAAATGGTCAGCGCGTCCAGTTGCGTGTTCGACAACTGCCCGATTTCCGTCAAATCGTCCAATGTCAACGCGCCGTGTTCGCGCCGGGACGCCGCCCATCGCGCCAGTTTACGAGCCGGAACCTCTTTGGGACGGTCATAAAACCAGCTTGTGCTGCGGAACGTGAGCCAATCGCCGTCACGAGTCCAGCGGTCGTGCAGGGTATCGCCCAATCGGTTCAGCGCGTCGAAAATGGTCGCGTTGGTTTCCGTCACTTTAGGGGGCGCGTACAGGCGCGTGTAAAAATCGCCGATCACGTCCTTGCCCGTCGCTTTGAAAATCGCTTCCAGCACATCCCCCGTCGTGCATTTCTTTCCCGCCAGTTCTCTCATTCCCTCCACATCCGGCAGATTTCCGTACTTCAGTTCGCACGAAGGCGGTGGTTCAATCGTAACGCGCTTTTGCAGGTCGGGGTCATGCGCGTATTTCGCATTGGCAAGGGCGTTCTGCGGACTGGAAACGGCGGGACTGTTGACTTCCGCAAGCGTGATGCCGTGCCCAATGCCGTCCTTGCCGCCGTCCGTGGTGACGTTCAGGAAAATGTCGCCTGTCAGCGTCAATTGTCCCAACTGGCTGCGATCCAGTTTCAGTTCCGACGTGATGTTGATTTCTTTCGCGCTTGTAAGCGGCAGGCTGTCGGCGGGAATATTATGCGACATCAGGGGCGGGCCGGACGCGCCGGGATGCGGATTGATGCGCGTGTCCTCAAACGATTTGAGGATTTCGGGACGAAGCGAGGCCGGCAGGCTTCGGCTGCCGTTTCCCCCGGACATAGCAAAACTGAGCGGCTGCCCGGTTCGCAGCATTTGCATATCTTCGGGCGAAAGGCCGAAGTACAGGTTCGCCGGAAGCCAGCCTCCGCTCATTAGAGGTAACACGTAAATAGCATCCTGGGGCTTCATGGTTTTTTCCAGATTGCTCAGGCTTGTCGGGTTCATGCCCCGGAACTTGCGGTACTTCTCCATCTCTTTGTCCAGCGCAATCAGGGCTTCGTCTTGATCCTGATTGCGCGCTTCTTCTTCCAGCAGTTGTGACCGCACCGATTGCGTGAGTTCGTACTTGTACGCGCCTTCTTCTCCCTCGCGCAGCCATTGAAACCCGAAATGCTGGCTGAGTTGGCGCATAATATCGCGGACGGGCCGCGCATGGCAGTACATGGTAACGTTATCATCCGCAACCCGCGCATTGGCGGTCAGGACAAGGCCGGTTTCCTCGCTGATCTGTTTCAGCAGCGCGGACAGCGCCATTCCTTTCACGCCAAGCCGAATTTTGCGGGCAAGGCGCGTATCCACAACGGCCTTTTCCTGTGCGTAAACCGCAAGCGCCGCACGCATGGCCTGCCCGCCCCGCCCGGCAATCTGCGGCAGGGGAACCGTGATGAAATCATCCCCTTTCTGCGCGGCGGCAAGCAGGCGCGTCACTTCCGTTTCCATCGCCTGTGATTTAACCGGCGTGAGCGCGCTCCATCGGCGCAGGCTTTCGGAAGCCAGGGGGTTCAGGTAGGCAAGGTCATCCTGTGACGAAGATAAGTAGGGGGAAGCCGCCGGTTTGACAGCGACAATGTTACGCGGCGTGGACTGCGCCGGCTTTATGTTCTGCCCTGTTTCGGCAAGCCCCGGTTCGGCAAGACTCGTAGTAAGCACCGGATACAAAGCGCGTGGTTGCGTAGCGTGGGTTTGCCGCACAATGTTGTTCAGAACAACCCTTTTCGTTACTAGGCTGTTTGACCGCTGCTGCGCAATCCGGTGTTGTTGACTATTCGCATCAAGGCGTTGTGGTACAGCGATTCGAAGTTGGTGTAAGTCTGTTTCATGTTTCCCGGCAACAGAGTTCAAATCCGCAGGAGAACTGACCTGCCTCGGCTGTATTCGGGTAGGCGTTGTGGCGACAAGTGGGGCAGGGTGGTAAACGCCTTGCGAATGAGGCCACACGCGCGGTATCCACAGGGCCAAGCCGACTAAACCGGCAAGCGTTGCGCCTGCTCCAACCCACCTCCAGCGTACAGGCAGGAAAGGAGCATTAGCAGGCCGACCCGTGACCGCCTCTTGTTGAAGCTGCAGGCGCAAGGACTCCCACGTCGCTTGCGAAGCCGGATGCGGCTGTTGCCGGGCGCTCATGGCAAGGTTCAGCGCTTGCCGGTACTCCGCAACTTCAGCGCGGCAACGGGCGCACTGCCCAAGATGCCGCTCCACCGCTGTCTTTTGCGCCTCAGGCAGCTTCTCCCAGGCGTAATCCAGCAAAAACGGCGACCATTGTTTACAGTTTTGTCGAACGAACATAGCAGGCTCCCGTAGGGTTTTAAGGTTCTATGGTTTTAGGGTGTTCAGGTGTTCAGGTGTTCAGGTGTTCGGTATTCAGGCTTCCTATATTCCCTATTCCTATATTCCGTCTTCTGTCTTCTGTCTTCTGTCTTCTTGCCTAATATCTAATGCCTAATGCCTAATGCCTCACTGCCTTCTCACGGCGCGTTTAGCAGGGCGGAGGCCCGCGCCTTGAACAAGCGCGTAGCCCGCAGGACGCGCATTTTGGCGGTTGTGGGCGCGCAGCCCAAAATCTCGCCGATCTGTTTGTAGTCCAGACCTTCTATGATATGCAGGACAATAACATTGCGCTGTGGGGGCGGCAGGGCTTGCAGGACGCGCAGCAGCGTTTGCAGGGTGTCGGCGCGATCCAAAACAAAATGCGGGTCGGCGGCGGGGGAAGCAGGCAAGTAGCGCTCCGCTTGTTGGGCATCGAACGAAATCTCTGCTCGGCGCTGACGGTGTTTCAGGCGGTCATAGCACAGGTTACTGCAAATGCGCAGCAGCCACGTCAGAATGGCGCTGTCCCGGCGAAACGTATGCAGGGCGCGATACGCGCGCAGAAACGTTTCCTGCTTCACGTCGTCGGCATCCTCATGGTGGCCGAGCAGATAAAACGCATGGCGAAAAACAACCTCGCCGCACTCCGCGTACACCTGCCCGAAAGCGTCAAGATTGCCCGCGCGGCATTGCGCGATCCGTTGGCTGTCCCGGCTGATCTTGTTTGCTTCGGAGTTTACCATTGCGCTCGCGTCTGCATCGGTTTTCAAGGCCGTCATAATGCCCATGTTTCCTCCCGTTGCTGCTATAGACTGCGCGCGGGCGTAATCGCAACAACAAATTAGGAAAAGGTATTCAGGTGTGCGGGTATTCGGGTGTTCAGGTGTTGAATGGCAGGTATTTTGGAGTTGATGGCGAACTTTAAGAAGAGTTGCGTTTTCACGAGCAGAGAGTGGTTCCTGCAACACCTGAAACACCTGAATACCTGATTACCGGAGACCAAACATGACCCCGACCATAACCGACGAACAGCGACAGCAACTGGAAACGGACGGCTATTTTTTGCTGGAAAACGTGTTTACACAAGCAGAAATGGACACGCTTGCCACGCAGATCGAAGCGTATCAGCAGCGCCATGAGGAGCGCATTGCCGCAAAGGGTGGAACCGAAGGCATTTCGCGCGCCAGAGAGATTTCGTTTACGGCGTTTCTGGCGGAGCAGGATGAGGATGTGCGCCGGTTCGCCACGCGCCCGGAATTCGTTGCCATCGCCACGCAATTGCTCGGCCCCGATATTGATTTGTATTGGAACCAATCGGTTTTCAAAGGGCCGGAGGGAGAAAAAGAGTTTCCCTGGCATCAGGACGACGGGTATACGCCCGTTTCACCCTCACCGTACCTGACGTTGTGGCTCGCGCTCAACGACGCCACTGAAGACAACGGTTGCATCTGGGTACGTCCCGGCTCACACAAAAACGGCCTGGTGGAACACAAGCCCTCGCCCATCGGCCTGATCTGCCATGCCTCCGACGATCCCGATCAGGGCGTCCCGGTTCCCGTAAAAGCCGGTTCCCTCGCCGTGTTTTATTCGCTGACCATGCACAAAAGCGGCATCAACCGCTCGCAGGGAACACGCAAAGCCTACATTCTCCAATACAGCCATGCGGGACTGAAAGACCTGCGCACGGGCAAGGTAATGGCCGACAAAATTCCCGTCGCCCGCGCCGGACAAGCTGCCTGACAACAATCAGGCCAAACAGGAGATAGAATGACAGCTGCATCCCTGCCCGAAAAACTGGAGCGTTCCCCACTTCATGACAGACTGCGCCTGCGTAACTTTACCTGCTTTCAGGATCAGACATTTGAATTCGTTGAGAATGTCAACGTATTTGTTGGCGAAAATGGGACGGGAAAGACACATGTAATGAAGGCGCTCTATGCCTTCCAAAAAAAGCAGGCTACGCGCAGAAACTTGCCTCTGGATCAGGTGCTGCGTGAACTTTTCCAGATTGACACGACCAGCGAGTTGATCTCTAAAGGATCCGGTGAGTGCGCAGACGCGGTCATTGCAGGCGTATATGGAACGCATGATTGGCAAATTGACATTCCGAGAGTGCCGTTACAGGGCGCTGTTAAGGACATGAAAATCATTCAGCCACGTCCTGAACAGCCTGTGTTTATTCCTGCGATGGATATGATTGGACATACCAAAGGTTTGCTTGAATCCGCGAACAGAGAAGAACTTGATTTCGACTCCACGTGCCTTGATTTGGTGAGTTATCTTGGCTCAAAACGCAAGGCCACTCTGAGAGAGCGTCAGGAGGTAGAGGCAAAACTGCGCGAAGTCGTCACAGGCGACATTGAGCAGGATGAAACCAAGCGGTTCTATCTTGTCACAGAGCAGGGACGCTTTCCCATGCCAATGGTGGCGGAGGGCATTCGCAAAGTTGCAACCCTGCGCAAACTAGTAGAAAATAATTGGATTACTCAGGGAGCCACTTTGTTTTGGGATGAACCCGAAGTAAATCTGAATCCAAAAATTATGGATGAAGTTGTCGAAGCATTGCTGATGATCAGTCGTCGCGGCGTTCAAGTCTTTCTCGCTTCTCACAGCTATGTCATTCTAAAAGAATTGGAAGTGAAACAGATTCCGGGTGATAAGGTTCGCTATTTTGCCTTTGCCTGCTCCGAAAACGGCACGACCGTTCAACCGGCAGACACCTATCTGGATTTGTACCCGAACGCGATTGAGGAGCAGTACGCCAGCCTGTACAACGAATCCATACAAAAGGAAATAGAGCGGCTTGAGGAGGAAGCGCCCCATGCGTAAGCAGGAGGGAACGCTTGTATTTGAATTCACGACGGCGTTGGAAGCGGTTCAGCCTGAAGTTTCAGCACAGCCTCTAAAGTGCGTTGATTTTCTGGTTCAGGAAAGCGATGCAACGTGGATGATTGAAGTTACAGACGCACTGAAAGCATCCCCACAGGAACTGAAAGCCTCAATCGCCGAACTGTTGGGGCAGATGCGGAGTGGCAACCTGTCCAAAGATATGCTGATGAAGCTCTACGGCACACATGCGTATATGGCACAGGAGCGAATCGAGCCGGGAATGAAAGTGTTCTTTTGCGTTGTTCTTGGACTGCCTTCTTTGGTAGGCAAAGAAGACAATGCACAACGAATCCGCATCCGGGATGAAATGCAGCGCATCACAAACCGCATTGGCCCCAGTTTCCACGGCACGACAAACCGGCCAGTTATCAAGGTTGAGTCCGTTGCTTCGTGGAATGACAATCATGTGTCCATCAAGGCAGAACGCCTTTCATAAACGAAATGGAAAAAGTTTGCTGACGGACATAGAAAACTGGAAACGGTTTGCTTTGTCTGAACGATTGCCTATTGACGATACATCTCTAAGGTGTAGTTCGTCTAACGTGTGGTCTTCCGTTTGTCCACTGCCGGCCTGCGCGCAGGCCGGGTTTCAGGGAGGTGCTTCCATGCGAACGTTTCGTAGCATGTCTGTCCGTGTCCCTCTGGCGCATTATTCCCGCGCAGCGCTGCTGTGCGCTGTGGGCCTGTGCGCCCTGCCGCAGTATGCCCACGCGCAGCAGTCCAACTCGGTTCCCGTACTCGGCGACTTGCCGGTGATTGGCCGCTTGTACCAAACGCCCCCGGTTGCCCGTTCTGCGCGATTTGCCGATTATAAGGCGGTTGTTTACCAACAAGGTGTATCGCGTACAACCCGCCGCGCCTGTGCAGTCGAAGAAACCCGGCAAACCGGCTGAACTGCCGCTCGTCACCGTCGAAGCCCGTAATGCCACGCTTGGAACGGTCATTTCACAATTGATGGATCAGGTGGATATCAGTTACACGCTGAGTTACCACCTCGAAAAAGCGCCCGTAGGTAATTTGAGATTACTCAAGGTGCCATTTGACGTGGCGCTGCGCGCAATCCTGAAAAACACGGCTGACCGCGTCACTTTCACCCGCGAGGATGGCATTATTCGCATTCTGTCCCCGGCCCTATTGGATGCGGAACAGCAGCCTCCCCTTCCGGTTACACCTGCAGCGCCCGCCGAAAAGACGGCCACTCCCGACGTGCCCGTTCCCGTAGAGCCGACAAAACCCGTCGCCACCGCCAATGTGGAAGCGCCCGACAATTCGCTCCCCGGCGCAGACGCGAAGTTTTTCGTGGACATCAATGACGGTTCGCTGTACGGCGCGCTCAAATTGCTGTTCGCGCAGGCCAAACTCAACTACATGCTGTCTCCCGCGCTGCGCGACTACCATGTCACCGCGCGCATCCGCAGTCAGGGATTCCGTACAACTCTGGAAGCCCTGCTCAAAGCCAGCGACCACCCGCTCACGTATCGCGTGGAAAATGGCATGTATCATATCGTGCCCAAGTGAAAGTGGAGAGTGAGAGTGAAGAGTGAGAGTAAAAGCAATGAGCTTTTCTCTCACTCTTCACTCTCACTCTCCACTTTCTTGTAACCCTTCTGCGCCTGCCAACGTCCAATCCCCGGCGGTACATCCGCTTGCCGGGGAGTTGCTTTGGGCGCGTGGAAGAGTGGGAACAGGAGCCGAAGGATGATTTTTCACCGTTTGATTGATAAACGTTTGAGGCGTGTTGGGGCAACGGCTTTGACGCTGCCCGCAGTTTTGGCAATGGGACTGATGGCCGCAACGCCGGGCAGGGCGCAGGAAGCGTCGGGAACTCCGAAGATGCCTGCCGCGCCGTCTGACAAGGTGGTGTCGGTGGACGCGGAAGACGCGATGCTGGCAAGCGTGCTGACCACGCTGATGCAAAGCGTCGGCGCGAACTACACGCTGGACAACAGCCTGCGCGCGGTTCGCGTCACGGCGCACCTGCACAACCTGCGGCTCGACACCACGCTGGATGTGCTGCTGCGCAGCGCCATCCCGCCCTACACGTACCGCTATGAAAACGGCGTGTACAGCTTTATCCCCAAAACCGAGCCAACTGCGCCCGAAATTGTCGGAACCGAAAACGAGGGTACGCCTGCCCTGAGCGGCTTGAAACACATTCAAGTGGTGAAGGTCAACTTCATTGATGCGGCATTGGCGGCGCAAATTCTGGGCGGGATTCCCATCCGAACGCCGGAAGGACAGACGTATGGTTTGGTGGACCCCCTGAAGCTGAATGGCGCGATTACCTCGCCGCTTTCGGGTGGCGCGAACGGGGGCGGCGCGGCAGGAGGAACCTCGCCGGGTGGAGGGAATGTGGCTGCGGGCGGCAATGGACAGAACAGTACGCTTCCCGCCAACCTCTTCGACTATCTCTGGATCGTCAACGCGGGCGCGTACCGCTAAAAAGTTTGTTGCTGAAACTCTTCACCACCAAGACGCCAAGAACACCAAGAAAAATAACGAAAAGGGCATAGCAGTAAAGACGGCTTCATTCTTTCCTGCATTTTCACAACGTCCTTCTTCTCGTTCTGCTTGGTGTTCTTGGTGTCTTGGTGGTGAAAAGTAATCCTATAGTCAAAACAGCGTCGTTTTCGGGGCGCGTTTGGCTTCAATGACTTTTTTGCGGGCGGAAGCGATGTCGTCAACGAGGGCGCGGCGGGCGGTTTCGTAGGCTTCGCCTTCCAAACGCAGAATGTACGCGGGATGCCAGGCCGCCATGACATGATGGGCGTAGCGGGTTTCAAACCACCGGCTGCGCTCTTCTTTCATTTTGAAGCCTTTATGAATGATCGCGCTGGCGGCAGGCGCTCCCAAACATAAAATAACGAGAGGCTGGACAATCTCTATCGTCTGTTCCAGCCAGGTGGAACACGCGCGGGTTTCGTCGGGCGTGGGCGGGCGGTTGTTGACGCGCCCGGCTTCCACGAGGGTAGGGCGGCAGCGCACGACATTGGTGATGTACACATGCTTGCGCGTGATGCCGTTTTCGCGCAGGCACTGATCCAGCAGCGCGCCCGCGCGCCCGACAAATGGCCTGCCCGTCGCGTCTTCGTTCTGTCCCGGCCCTTCGCCAATCAGCATCAAGGGCGCTTCCGGGCTGCCGTCGCCGAAAACAACATTGGCGCGGGTTTTGGCAAGGTCACAGGCGACGCAAATGGACGCTCGCTCCGCAATCCGCGCCAGTCGAACGGTTTTGCTTTCCGTTGGTTCCGCCGAAGCAGGCTCTAAAGAACCTGCTTCCAAAGAAGCTAAGGAAGCTGCGGTTACATAACGGGAAGATTGCTCTTGTATCTCATCCGACATCGTGCTGTGCCTTCATGCCAAACAGGTTTTGAACTCGATCTGCGACAGGCGCGTTCCTCTTTATAGCATCGCGTTAGACCGGGTGCTGCAAATACTTGTTCCGGGGCTTTGCAATCCCCGGCAGGAAAGGTCAAGCGTCCTGCGGACGCACAATTCAAAGAATAGCATTGCGTCCGAAGGACGCTTGTTTTATATTGCCGGGGATTGCAAAGCCCCGGAAGCTAATGGAGCAGCCAACGCCTGCGGCAAGGCAGCGCGAAGCCGGTCATATACAGCGGGCAGGCTTTCGGGAATTACGCGAGTATCGGCCAGAACGGTCATAAAGTTGGTGTCGCCGTTCCACCGGGGAACAATGTGCCAGTGCAGATGCTCGGCAATTCCCGCGCCTGCTCCGCGTCCCATGTTTACGCCGCAGTTGTACGCATGGGGCGCGAACGCGGACTGGAGCATCCGCAGGGCAATGCGGGTCAGTTCCATCACTTCCAGCAGTTCTTCGGGTGCGTATGCTTCCATCGTGGCGGTATGCCGGTAGGGAACGACCATGACATGTCCGTTGCTGTAGGGGAACGCATTCAGGATGATGAAGGCGTATTTGCCCCGATGCACAATGAAGTTGGCCGCATCGTGGTCTTCCCCTTCGGCGGGAAAGTCGCAGAAGATGCAGCCGCCGGGCTTGTCCGCCGCCTCGATGTACTTCAAGCGCCAGGGCGCCCAGAGTTGTTCCGACATAAGCCTGTGCTTACTCCTTGCTTTTCGCCCCCGAACCAGGAGAAGCGCTGCCGGACTTGGCAGGTTTCGGCGGCACGAATTGCGCGGTGGGTTTGGCAAGCCATTCCACTTTCAGGACGGGATGCAGTTGGATTAAATTGCCTTCAACGGGCTTGTCGCCATACGCGCGTCCGAAGTAGCCGATACCCGTAATACGCGCATGTCCGCTCACGGTCTTTAGCGTCTTTTCCGGCGTGAATTTGTTGGCAAAGGCAATGCGGGCTTCGCGCATCTGCTTGACAAACGGAGCGTTCGGGTCTACAAAATCGGGAGCCGTGTCGGGCATTTCCATCACGATAGTTTTGCCGGACGCGCCGCGCAACGTGACCCGGTAATCGCCATCCGGCATCAGACGGCAATCCGTAACATCCACTTCAACGGAATAAACGGTTGTTTCCACCGGACGGGCGCGATGCTCCTGCATATTAGGGTTGCTTTCCCGAAGCGGCAGATCAACCGAACGAGGCAGGTTGAGCAGATTTTCCACGCTGGTCTTTTCCGGCGTGGGGTTGATGCTGCGGGCATCCGGGTCGGTGGCGGTTTTCACCGGCCAGCGATCCTTGCCGGGGCGAATGGTTTGTCCGGGGGTATCAGCCGGCTTCGCGGTAGCTTTGCCGGTTTCGGTTCTGCCCGGTTCCGTTTTGCCGGGCGGGGGCGGGTTCGCCTGAAACGCTTTGACCGGCTGCCAGGCGGCAAGCGCAGCCACGCACAGGCCGGCAATGCAGAAAGTGGAAAGGGAAACGCGCATAACAACTCCTTATCGTTGTGGGCAGGTACAATCTCGCCAAAAGTTTTCAGGACGCCAGAATAAATGGGTGCAGGAGAAAAGACCTTTGAAAAACACTATTCAGGTTAATTATACACGAAAAATCGCTTGACAATCTTTGTCTGTCGCGTTATACTTGTCAAAGCAGAAGTTTTCGTTGACCGCTTGTGCCATTGTCTCTACTTTCCTGCTCGCTTTTCTTTCCAGTCTTTGAGGATGAAGCCGTCCTTATGCCATCTTCCGCATATTCGAGTGCCTTGTTCCGCAGCCGTCTTATTCAACAAGAATTTTTCTGCTGACGTATCTCTCTGCAACTGTCTGAATTTCTGGAGAATGAAATGACACTTTCGCGTCCGCCTGTCGCCCGCCGCCGAACACCCAATACCCAATACCCAACACCAAGCACAGGGAACAGGGAACAGGGAACAGGGAACAGGAACCTGTTACTCAACGCTCAACGCTCAACGCTCAACGCTTTCACCCTGATCGAACTGCTCGTCGTGATCGCCATTATCGCGATTCTCGCGGCTATTCTGTTCCCGGTTTTTGCGCAGGCGCGGGAAAAAGCGCGGCAGACGGCCTGCCTTTCCAACAACCGGCAGATCGGGCTTGGCTTGAACATGTACGTGCAGGATTACGACGAATCCTTCCCCCCGGCAGATTACGGCGCAACGGTAACATCGCCTCCCTATACGCAGTTCGCGTGGTACAGCGGCGCGGGTGGCTCCGTCTTTTATCCGCCCTGCTGCTTCGACCTGCTGCAGCCGTATGAGAAGAACGTTCAGATTCACAAGTGCCCGTCCGATGCGTCGGGCCTGCCCGCCGCGTTGACGCAGAAAGTAAACGGCGCGGGGCAGCCGCTCCAGCCGCTTTCCTACGCGCTGAATCGTTACTTCTTCTATGACTTTTCCGTCACGCCGCCCAAATTCAACCCCGCAACCGGAACAACCCTCGCCTCTATCATCGCGCCTGCAAACCGCATTTTCGTCGCGGAAAGCATATCAGCGTTAGGCCGCGAACTGATTGGTCCGAGCAACTTGAACAATATCACGGGAACGGTTCCCGACAAGCTGTTTACCCGCCACACCGACGGCGGAACTTATATGTACGCCGACGGCCATGCCAAGTGGCACAAGATGCCCACTTCCTGGACGGCTCCCGCCGCAGCGGGCGGAATTCCTTCCACCGCGTGGACATCCGTTCCCGCTGTCGCAACAACGCCGCCCACCTCGCAGTTTGCGCAGTGGTTCCCCTGGGTAGACGGCCCCGAAACCTGGTAGCCGAGGAATTTTCACCACAGAGGCACAGAGACACAGAGGTTTCACAGAGAAAAGAAGAGAGGAGAGATGGAAACCGCGAAACACACGAAATAAACGAAAAAAGACAAAAGAACAAAACGACAAGAGAAAAACTTGATACGAGTTCGGGAAGAGTTTCACGAACGGTCTTCTCTTCTTTGCCCCCTTTGCCTCTTTGCGGTTCTTTTTGTTTTTCCTTTTTTCGTCTTGGTTCGTGTATTTCGCGGTTCCCATCTCTATCTCTTCTCTGTGAAACCTCTGTGTCTCTGTGCCTCTGTGGTGAAAGAATTTCGTATTATACGCCTTCGCTCCACGGGTACACCCAGCCGTGCCGCCAGGCGTGGGCGTGAATCTGCGCAATCAGGGCGTCCGGCAGGCGTATGTCGGACGCCATCATATTGGCATCCACATTGGCTAAACGGCGCATCCCAGGCAGAACGCAGGACACGGCGGGATGGTGCAGGCAGTAGCGCAGGGCCAGCAGCGCCAGTGTCGGCGTTTCCGCATTGAGCAGTTCTTCCAGGGGCGCAACATGGCGCTGCACTTCGGCAAGGCGTTCCGGCGTGAAATACTGGCCGCGCCAGTCGTCCGCGTGGAACGTCATGCCCGGACGCAAGCCGCCCGTCAGCGCCCCTTCCTCAAACGGGACGCGGGGCAAAATTCCCACGCCGTTCGCCAGCGCCGCAGGGAACAACTCCTGTTCGGGCGTCTGCTCGAAGATGTTGTAAATCACCTGTATCGCGTCCACGCGCCCGGATTGCGCCAAACGGACGCCGCTTTCGGGAACGTAGTCGTTGATGCTGACGCCGAACGCGCGGATTTTGCCCTGTTCGCGCAGTTTCACAAACGCCTCGTACCAGTCCAGTTGCTCGTTGTACTCGTCCGTCCAGGCATGGAGTTGGAGCAAATCCAGCGTTTCCACGTTCAGGTTTTTCAGGCTGCGCTCGGCGCACTGAATCACCCAATCTACCGGAAAACTGTCTTTCACGCTCACATCCGGGCGCAGCGGCCATTTGGACGTTTTTGGCGGCACTTTGCTTGCCACATAAATACGCGCCTGATCGCTTTCCCGCTCCTTCAGTACCTGCCCGATAAGCGTTTCGGAGTGTCCATCCCCATAGCCATACGCGGTATCCAAAAAATTGCCGCCCAGATCGAGGTAGCGGTGCAGGGCTTGCTTGGCTCCCGCATCGTCTACCGCGCCCCATCCGCCGCCAATCCCCCACGCCCCGAACCCGATCTCGCTGACCTGCCAGCCCGTCCGCCCCAATGTTCGATAATGCATTTGCACTCCTGACAACAAAATGATCTTCGCCCTACGTAATACCGAGTTCGCGGGCGGCGCGTTCCAGGGCACTTGCATTGCTTTGTCAGCGCGGTTTCTGCCGCCTGCGGATTGCCGGCTGTGAAAGCGTTGTGTTCCATCAGTTTGCGAGAAGCGGA
>CAWIEK010000030.1:0-66592 GCA_963835065.1 uncultured Chthonomonadaceae bacterium
CTCGATCTCGTCTTGCTGCTCGCTGATCGCCTACGCTTCCCAGCGCCTCTTCTGCCTCCTCTTTTTTCCCTGCTGAACTGTTTCCGCCGCCTGCGCCTTACGCCATCAGCGCTGGCGAGATTGACCTGACGCTAACGTCTCGCGTGCCTCGTCCTCGCGCTTGGCGAGATACTTCATGGGCAAGTCGTAGTTTTTGTCCAGCGCAGCGACCAGATAGCCTCCAGCGTCCTGATAGGTGCAGAAGGGCAGGGCGGCAATGCGTTCAAGGCACGCCTGTTCGCCGTGTTTTTCAACCAGCCGCTTTGCCGTCGCCAAGGGCTTGACGCCATGCGACATCAGCGCCGCCACTGCCTTTGATCCCTCATCGGTACAGGCAAGCCCACCAGGGGCTTGTGAGGGGCCTGGTGGAGATACGGGCGGCAGCATGTCTAGCAAGGGCGTCATGCCCGATTGTGTGGGCTTGGTGGAGCGCTCACCACGACTGGTGGAACTGGATCCCTTTGCATCTGCAAAGAAACAACAACAGACGCTTGCGTTTGCGCTCGCGCTTTCGGCGGCGCAGGCGTGTTTGTTGTTGTAGTCTTCTTTGTAGTCTTTGAAGAAGTCTCCGTTGTATTATATGTATTGCACCGTTCTATCGGAGGAGAGTCCCCCGTTCTATCGGTGGAGGTTCCTCCGATAGAACCCGACCCCTTCCCCGTTCTATCGGAGGAGGGTGGGGTGACAGAATCGATACCCTTCTCCGTTTCATCGGTGGAGGGGGTGTCATTGGGGCAGGAAGGGGGCACGACAAGATTGGTGATGGCCCTCACCGCTTCCACAACCGGTTCCAAGAACACCACGTTGCCGATCATGCGCCCCATAACTTCGATGGTGCGTGTTTCCACCGTAACCAACCCGGCATTGCGAAGAAAGTGGACAGCATCTTCGGTTTGCCCTTTTGTCAGGCCAAACTGCCCTCCCCACTTTTTATAATCCTTTTGAAGTTTGTCTGCGCGGAACTTCTGTCGGACTTCCACGCTCGCCCCGTGGCTTCGTCGCGCAGGATGGTTGGGCGGTACCAGTACATCACGTCAGCAAGTAGGGTGATCGCCGCCAGGTTTGCTTTGCCGTTGGCGAATTGAAGCGCTGGGGCTTGATACCAGGCGTGCGGGGTGATGTTGCCCTCCAGATGCAATTCACCGATGGCAGCGACAACCGCGTTCAGAGGGCTCATTTCGCAGCCTCCTTCAGCAGCCGCGTTGCAGTTGTCCTCTGGCTGGCGGAACAGGCAAATTCAGCCAAGCACAAATAGATGAGGACAGTGGCGCGAGGGACACGCAGGCGACTGGCAATCTCCTCAATCGAAGCGCCTTCGTCCGCTTGGGCGACAATTTCGCAGATGCGCTTGCGAACGACGTAAGGTTCAGGTACAATTAAACACACGATTTCAAGCCTCCCTTCAGGTTTGTAGTCCAGGGCGTGATGGGTGGTGCAAACACCTGTTGCGCCCGATTTGTTTTTCACACGATGCGCGGCTTGCGCTGGCGCACCACCGCCTGCTTGCCTAAAATGCTGGCAAGCGGGGCAGCGGCCTCATGGACTTCACGATTGTGTTCCTTGTCGCTTTGAGCGTAGATTTGGGTCGTCTTCAAAGAATCGTGCCCCAGGATGTCCTTTGCCGCAAGCGTGCTATGCTTGGCGATGCGGGTTGCGGTCGAGTGGCGCAAGGCGTGCGGCGTAAACTTCTTGATCCCGGCATACTCCAAAAACTTCCTGAAATGCTTGCCGAAGTACGATGTTGTCAGTTTGTCGCCTGCGTTGGAGAAAAATACCAGGTCGGTTTCGGGCGCGAGTTTGGTACGCACCTTCAGCCAGGCGTCCAAAATCGTGGCCCACTCCGCAGATATAGGAACAGTGCGCGGGCGCTTGGTTTTGGATTTGGTAATGCGTATCTCCCTTGCGTCCAGGTCGATGTCTTTGAGGGTGAGCGCAAAGAATTCGCCTGAGCGCACGCCCGTGTTGATCAGCCCGGCAACGAGGGCATAGTCGCGTGTCCGAAAGAAACGGCGCTGGGCAGGCGTCATGTAGCGCACGTCCTCGTTGTGGCGCGGATCATAGCGCTCCTCGATGGCTTGCAATACAGCCGTCAACTCCGCTTGCGTCGGAACCGGGATGCTCACCTTCGGCGGCTTTTCAATTTTGTATCCGGCAAGCGGATTGCGTCCCACCAGCCCGCGCATGGACGCGAATTTGAAGAAGGCGCAGGCGGCGATCTGGTCGTGATAGACTGTGCCGGGGGAAACCGCCTTGCCACTGCGCCCGCCGCTGCTTTTGCGCCAAACGATATACTTGTCCAGGTGCGATTCCCGAAACTGGTGGAGCGTGACGCCCTGCTCCTCACACCAGCGGACGAGGACGGTTAGTTGCGTCTGGTAGTAGCGCGATGTGCTGGCTTCAGTGGTAGCGTCCTTTTTGACCAAAAATTCTTCGACAGCGCTTCCCCAGGTTGCGCCCAGGTTGGCTTTGGCACTGCGTACTTGTCGCAGCGCTTTTTCCAGGATGGCGATTTCATCCTCATTTGCGGTCTCGATCAGGTCGGCAAGACGGGCAGGGGTAGTCATACTGAGTATCCTCCTAAAATGGTGTTTTTCACTCACAAGCAATGTTAATAACGGTCACACTTGGCAAAAACTTGAGGGGGCACTGAAAAATTTTTCAGTGCCCCCTCCAAAACCTACCAGATTTAATTTGAGATGCGCCCGGAGCGATTCGAACGCCCGACCTGCTGATCCGAAGTCAGCTGCTCTATCCACTGGGCTACGGGCGCAAACCATTTCGCGTTTTCGTTCTTCCTTTATTGTGACGGTTTCAGGGCAAATTGTCAAGACGCAAGGTGAAAATAGGGGTTGGGGCAAACGTTGGGAACAGGAACAGGCAGGGTGCGTCTTGTTGCGCGGGGAAGAATTAGCGAGAAAAGTTCTTTGAAGAGTTTGCTTGGAAAAAATGTTTATGGATAAAGCAAAATGGCGGCGCAGGCTGGTGAAAACCATGCTGGCCGGTTTGGGCGTGACGGCATTGGTTGGCGGATGGGGCGCGTGGACGGTTTACAGCGTGGCGCAGCAGTTGCCCGCTATTACCAGTTTGGCTGATCCGCGACTCAATCAGGCCACCTCGATTGTTTCCAGCGACGGCGTTTTGCTGGCGACCCTGCGGACGCGGGATCAGCGCCCTGTCCGTTTGGAAGCGATTTCGCCGTTTCTCGTCAGCGCGACATTGGCGACGGAAGACAGCCGCTTTTACGCGCATGACGGCGTGGATAGGCGCGGCGTCCTGCGGGCGCTATGGAGCAATCTGCGCATGGGCAATGCGCGCGGGCAGGGCGGCAGCACCATCACGCAGCAGCTTGTGCGGAACATCTACCTTTCCAAAGAAAAAACTTATCGCCGCAAAATCGCGGAAATGCTGCTGGCGCGGCGGCTTGAATCCCAATTCTCCAAAAACGACATTCTGGAAGCGTACCTTAATACGGTTTATTACGGCAGTGGCAATTACGGCGTGGAAGCCGCGTCGCGCAGCTACTTCGGCAAGCCTGCAAAAGATTTATCGTTGGGCGAGGCCGCGCTTCTTGCCGGTATCCCGCAGCGCCCCGCCGCCTTCGCGCCGACCACGCATTTACGGGCGGCCTTAGAGCGCCGCCGTGACGTGCTGGAACGACTGGCGGCAGACGGGCAAATTTCGCCCGAACAGCGCGCGATTGCCGAAGCGGAACGCCCGCATATTCTGCGCCCGCAGGTGGAAGGCTTGAAATCGTGGAAAGCGCCGTACCTGGTGGCGGACGTGATTGCCAAAGTGCGGGAACAGTACGGCGGAGAGTTTCTGTATTCCGGCGCGACGATTGAAACCACGCTCAACTGGCAGATGCAGCAGGCGGCGGAACGCGCCTTGCGCGAAGCCGTACACAGCGGCGGCAAATCAAGTTCCAATCCGAATACGGGGGCGCTTGTCAGCATTGACCCGCGCAATGGCTATGTCCGCGCCCTTGTCGGCGGGCCGGACTTCCTGCGCGATCAATTTAATGCGGCCACGCGGGGCATACGGCAGCCCGGTTCCGCCTTCAAGCCCCTGCTGTACGCGACAGCCTTCGATGCAAACATTTGCAGCCTGATTTCCACTTACAAGGACGCGCCCCTGACGTATCCCGGCAGTGGCAAGAAGGACTACGTTGTTCACAACTTCGATCAGGGTTACCGGGGCGATGTGTCCGTACTCGACGCCCTGCGCCACTCGCTGAACACGGTTGCCGTAAAGGTCGGTGAGGACACTGGCCCGGCGAACGTCGCCACTTGCGCCGCGAAATTGGGCATTCACACGCCCTTAGAGCCGACCCTGCCGCTTGCGTTGGGCGCAAGCGGCGTTCATCCGCTGGACTTGTGTTCCGCGTATACCGCTTTTGCCAATGGCGGCGACCGCTACGAGCCGACCCTGATTGTCAAGATAACCAATGTTCGCGGCGCGACAATATGGCAGGATGACGCTTCCACGCGCCTGAAGCCCCATTTTCTCAAAGCGCGGACGCTGGACCAAATCAATGTCGCGCTCCGGGAAGTGGTGACAAGTGGCACGGCGCAGGCCGCAGCCGTCATTCCCGACGCGCATGGCAAAACCGGAACCACGAACAGCCACCGCGATGCGTGGTTTGTCGGCTACACAGGCGAACTGGCGACAGCGATCTGGGTCGCCCACTCCCGCAAGGAAACCCAAACGGAAAACGGCGTGGCAACCACCGTCATCACGTATGCGCCGATGGAGGGCGCGACGGGCGGGCATCTGTGCGCTCCGGTTTGGGCAAAGTTCATGCAGGCCGCGCTTCCCGTGCAGCAAAAAGTAAACCAGTTAAGCGGGATCGCGCCCCGAACCACGCAGGAGCCGACAACCGAAGCCCTTGTCGCGGACTTGCGGGCGGACGCCAAACGCATTGCCCTCGAAAAGAAAGCCAAAAGGGAAGCCGACGCGGGGATTGCATCCGCCGACGGCCAAACCGTCATCCCCGCCGACTTCCAGCCTGCGGAAAACGGCAGCGCCCCGATTACCGTGACCGCTCCCGACGACGCAACGGAAAAAACGAGCGAACCGGGGGATGAAACCACGGGGAACACGGGGGACACGGGGGGCAGACAGGGAGACGAGGAGAGGGGGAGAGGGGGAGAAAATCCCTGAACGTGAGAAACCCCTTCTCGAATAGCCCTCACCCCAGCCCCTCTCCCAAAAAGGCATGGGAGAGGGAAGGCGATTTCTATACGGGATAGTGAACGCAGTTTATGGGGTATCTCACAAGAATCAACGTTCCGGTCGCAGACCGGTTGGCCGCAGGCCCATCAGACGGGTCGTTCACGACTCGGCTCAATGGTCTCAATGAATGTTCGGGCGTTAGGGGTCGGAGGCAGGGCCTTGACGGTACACCTTGCCGGCGGCATCGCCGGGTTTCCATGTCGAACCGTCGCCTGCGTGACTGTTGACGGGCGGCGCTCCCTCCACTTCCGGCGGCGGGGTTCCGCCGCTTGCAGGGTTGGCGGCGATTGACGGAGAACCCGGCGCAGAGGGCATGGACGCAGCCGGTACGGAAGGGGCAGAAGCGGAAGGCGTTGCCGCCGCAGACCCGCCCATGCCGCTGCCTCCCGGCGCGCTCGGCGAGGTCGGCGGAGTGGCTGCCGGCGTTGCGGCATTAGCGCTCCCGCCGGTACTCGTGTCCGATGACGCGCTCGTTCCTGATCTGGCGGAAACGGCAGCGCCGGCGGCAGGAGAGTTTCCGATATTGGCGGCAGATTTCCCCGAATCCTCCGGCCCGACGCCAAATATAAACCACAGCCCGGCAGCGATGATCACGAGCAGGACGATGCCGCCGCCGATGAGCGCGGGACGGGGCAAATTTGCAAGCGGAAGTTCGCGCCGCGCCGCGGCCACAGCCGTTTTTTGCGCGGGTTTCGGCGTCTGAGCGTTCCCCGAACTGGCCTCTCCCCGCGATAAATGCACATTCTTAGCCATGAATGTCTCCTGGTTGGTGACTGGTGGTTGGTGGTTGGTTTCCTGTACCGGATGTTTTGCTGCGGAACAGTGTCATTTATCTGCGCATCAGGAACCATCAGATAAGTAACCAACCACCAACCACTAATCACTATGGATTCTTGCGTTTGTCGAACATGCTCCAGTTGGTCGGGCCGCTGCCGGTACACTCCGGCCCGCCGCCCGAAGACCAGGTTCTGGTCGTAGCGCAGCAGTTTGGCATGGCCGTCGGCAAAGACCAGCGTGGCGCGCATCGCATGCTGCGGATCGTTATTGGGACTGGAATCGAACCAGTGGGATTTTCGGGGGTATTGCAGCCAGGTTGCGCCCGTCGGGTCCGGGTAGGTACACCAGTCCTGCGTGCCGGACAGGTTTTGATGGACGCTGAACGGCGTGTCGAGATTGCTGCCGGCTTCCCAGCGCTCATAACAGGCCACCATGCTGGCGGGCGTGCCGATTTCCGCCAGAGCCGCGCCCCAATCGGTGTGCGAAATGCCCCCCGGAGCCGAGCAGTCGCCATTCAGTCGGTCGCGCGGCCCGGAAGTCAGGATGTAACTGCGCTTGCGCGATTGGGAAACGCCCGCGCCGGGATCGGTGCTGTCGGAAGGGCATTGAAAAATTTGCGTGTTTTTCATGTACGGCTGAATCATCGTATTCCACTGCGAACCGTTGATGGCGGTTCCTCCCACGCCGCAAGCGTCGGTAGGGTCCGACCAGCGCGTGGCGACGAAGCGCTCGTCATAATCCTGCAGGTACATGTGCAGCGCGAGGCCGATCTGTTTGGCGTTGCTGAGGCAGGACGTGGAGCGCGCTTTCTCCCGCGCCTGCGCAAAAACCGGAAATAAAATCGCGGCCAGAATGGCGATAATGGCGATGACGACGAGCAGTTCAATCAGGGTGAAGGCGTTGAGCGTTGAGCGTTGAGCGTTGAGAAACTTTCTGGATTGCATTTCAACTCCTCGCAACAGGAAAACGCGGAGGACGGGCGGACGGCAGGCTTCGGCGTCCATGCGGCTGCGCCCTCCGAAGGGACAGCAAAAGAGGGAACGGATTAGTCAATGGTGGAAGCGCTGCCTAAAATGCCGTCGCCGTTGTAGTCGAGGCCATCGCGGGCGGGCACGAGGCCGGGAGGATTGCACACGGGCGAGGTCGCATAACGGAACCACTTGACGTGCCCATCCACCATGCCGTAAACGGCTCCATCCGCATGGCGGTCTGCGGCCACGCGGGGTTCCGTCGCGCCCGAATTAGGACAGCCGGTTCCTCCCGCGCTCGTCCAGCCGGGCAAGGCGAGGGGATCTGCCGGGTTGTTGAGTTTGCGCCCGCCCAGGGTGAAGTTGCCCTTGTCAATGAAGAAGGCGAGGGATTGATAGTACGTGGTTCCGTTTGTCACCACGTTGTTGATGCCCATCGCGTCGGCGAAAATGGGCGTTTGCGCTACAACGGGGATGCCCGCGAGTGGGCGGTTGCCGCCGCTGCCCGTCGTGCGGGCAATTTCGGCATTGTAGCTGTAGCTCATGTTGTGCTGGTCGCTGGGGCATTTGAACACGCCGACGTTTTTGATGTACGGCTGTATCGAAACGTTCCACACGCTGGCATAGCCGCACGAAGAGCCGTCGCACGTGCCGTCGCTTTTGGGGAACGCATAGGGAACCGCGCGCTCGTCATAATCCTGAGCGTACATTTGCCAGGCCAGCAGCAGCTGCTTGGTATTGGAGGTGCAGGAGGTTTGCCGGGCCTTTTCGCGGGCTTTGGCAAACACAGGAAAGAGGATGGCAGCCAGGATCGCGATAATGGCGATCACCACGAGCAGTTCGATCAGAGTAAACCCACGCCGATCAAAATTGCGCATAAACGTCTCCTGTGACATTGCGCGGTCCGTGAAGCCGCGCTCTTCATACCGGCGATGCTATGTCAACGGCTTCAGCGCCGTCATAAAGGAGGCCCGCATAATTACCTGCGAACGTCCATGTGAGCGCAATTATAACACGGCTTGCTGCATGTGTCAACAATTATTTTGCGATAGAAGGAAATTTCAAATATATTTTCTTCCATTGCGCAGAGCGAATATCACGCAAAGAGACGCTTGTAATCCTCCGGCGTCAGGGCGAAAACGAAAGTATCGCGCAGTTCGCCGTTCTTACTCCGACTGTGATTGCGCAGGGTGGCTTCGTGGACAAACCCCAGGCGGCGCGGCACATTGGCGCTGCGAACGTTGCGGGCATCGCAGCGTATTTCCAGCCGATTGGCTTGCAGCGTTTCAAAGCAGCAGCGCGTCAGCAATGTAACCGCTTCCGTCATGTACCCCTTCCCCTCTTCTGATTGCCGCAGCCAGTAGCCGATTTCAAAGGCGGGAATGTCCCAGTGGATGCGGTGCAATCCTGTCCCGCCAAGATAGCGCCCGTCTTCGCGCCGCCAGATGCCAAGCGGCAAATCGTCGCGCAGTATCCAATGCGCCCGCGCCCGCCGAACAAACGCCTGCGCTTCCGTCAGATCGTATTCCGGCGTCGCCCAGGGCAGCCAGGGCTGTAAATGCGCGAGCGACTCGGCAACGGCTTCATACACACCCTCCGCGTCTTCCACGCGAAACGGGCGCAGCAGTATGCGCTCGCCCGTCAGTTCTTCGGGCACTTCGCGCAAAATACAGGGCGGTTCTTTTGCTTTGACGGCAGGGGCAGTTTCGGGCATGACGAGTTCTCCTGTCTGGGAAGAGGGTGTTCGGTGTTCGGTATTCGGTATTCGGTGTTGGGTGTTGGGCGTTTTAAGGAGTGCCTGCCGTATAGAATCAAGCAGACAGCCCATCCCGGTCATCACACTTAATTTGGATTGGTTTCAGTAAAGAATACAGACAGGCAAATGAGGGGAGAAGTTGCAGAGTAGGGAGTGGGGAGTAGGCAGTAGGGAGTAGGAACATGCTTTTCTACTGCCTACTCCCTACTCCCCACTCCCTATATTCAAGCGCCGCGCAGCCGGACTGTGAGGGCTACTCCGGCAGGTCGGCGAAGGTGGGGAGGTAATCGCGCCACACTTCGTTTTTGCGACCCATCAGGTACTTGGTCAGGCTGATATACGGCGTGTATTTGGGACGACGGGGCGTACGCGCCAGTTTCATGCCGATCTGGTGCGCCAGCTTGTCGCTTTTCTTCATGTTGCACCGGCGGCAGCAGGTAACAAGGTTATCCCACGACGCGCCGCCGCCCGCGCGCTTGGGAATCACGTGGTCAATGGTCAGGTCTTTGGTCGTGGAACCGCAATACTGGCACACATAATTGTCACGCGCAAAGATAGTGCGCCGAGACAGTTTGAGTTCGGGCAGAGGCCGCTTGACGTGTCCGCGCAGCTTGACGACGGAGGGCGTGATAAAGCTGCCGTCCACCGTTGCCGCCGAACGATCCTCGTCCGTGTGCAGAATATCCGCTTTGCCCAGATACACCAGCACAATCGCCCGCCGCACATTACACACGTTGAGCGGCTCGTAGTCACTGTTGAGAACCAGAACTTCTTGATTCATCGTTTGGCACTCCCCTTTCATAAGAGCAGGCAGTAAGCAGGCATTAGGCATCAGGCATTAGATATTAGGCATTTGCTTGATGCGCTTCCCCTGTACTGCTCGACAATCCACAATCCACAATCGGCAATCGAAAATCCACAATCCAAATGCAAAACCCGCCCGATGCCGTCAGGCATGGAGCGGGAGGATACGACGCCGACACGCGGGCAGGCGTGTTGCCGGTGTTGGAGATGCCGTAGGCTGTCATGCTTTAGGGCGCTCCGTTTCCCGCGTTGGCCGACGCGAAGTAATTCGTGCCGCTCGTGAATAGATAGCGGCGCGGTTACTTTTCCCGAATAGACCGTGATGCAGTTGAAAGAATGGCGTTGATTCATGGTTGTCACATCTATAGACAGCATGGCGCGGCGAAAAGGTTGCACCAAAACAAGGCTCCGCGAAAAACAGGGCAGGGAACAAGACGCGCAGTGCCGGCAGATGTACTTTCTGGTACGAAATATAGGTTCGTAAGGTTGCATCTTTGTGCCAAGCGTAGCGGTCTAAACGCGCAATGTTGAAAACAAATGTGCAAACCAAAAAAATTACGGGTAAAATGAACATAAGGCAACGTATCGCGTCCAGAAGATTGTTGGGGCGTCACGTCCCAATCTTTGTGCCAACACTTTTCTTGCATCAACCCATCCACGCGGACATTGCCGTTCGCAGCGTTCGCCTGAGTCCATCTACTCGCTTACTCTGCTCGCTTGCTGTAACGGCTTCATTCGCCGTTTCGCCTGGTTCTTTCACTCGTTCCATTCACCTGTATCACTTACTTGTTTCACTCGTTCCCGGAGGACACTTTCCATGTACAACTTGATTCGCAACACCATGCTTGCCGCCGCCCTGTTTGCCGTTTCGGTTCCCGCGTTTGCGCAGGACACGGCGAAGCCCGCGCAAACGCCCGCCCAACCGCCCGCTGCCGGCGCGCAGCCTGGCCGCCAGAATCGTCGCGGCGGTGGCCGCGCTCTGACGCTGGCCGCCATTCCCGTCGGCGTGATTGACATGCTCACCCCGCTGAAAGACGATCAGAAGACCAAAATCACCGGGCTTCAGGACAAGGCCAAGACGGACGCGGCGGCGGCTGCTGATGCCACCGCCCGCCGTGACGTGAACACCAAAGCGGCTGCCGACATCAAAGCCGTGCTGACCACCGATCAGGTAAGCGCGGTTGACAAAGCCCTGCCCATGCTGAGTTTGCTCAATAACAGCCGCACCATTCCCGTCGCCGCGCTGCCCGATGTCAAGCTGACCAAAGACCAGATGGACAAAATCAGCGCCCTGACGGAAACGGAAAACGCCAAACTGAAAGGCTTGACGGGCGCGGACCGGCAGGCCAAAACCCAGGAAGTGAACGACGACTTCAAAACGCAGGTGATGGCGATGCTCACCACCACGCAGAAGGACGCGCTGACCAAGTACGAGGCCGCGCATCCCCAGCAGGGCCGCCGCAACAACGCCAAAGCCGCTTAGGTTGTAACCTCATCATAGCCCCTCTCTGCCATGCAATACGACAGGGAGGGATTTTTTTATGGCAATTTCACTGTGGTTCGGTGCGCAAGTTCCCGATAATAGGCAGAGAAACTCCCCTTAGAACTCGTTTCAGAACCCTTTTCAGGAGTATGCTCTGCATGGCTGTTGTTCCGCAACCCGCGTCCACAAACCCGCCTTCCCTGTTTGATCGCCTGATGCGCCAGAGCGATCTGGCGCTGGCCGCGATCTTGATTTTGATTGTGGCGATGCTGATCGTGCCCCTGCCGGAATTCTTTCTGGACACGATGCTCGTCCTCAATGTTACGGGCGCGACGCTGGTGCTGCTTGTCGCGCTGTACAACACGGAACCGCTGCAATTCAGCATTTTCCCCTCCCTGCTGCTCGTGATGACCCTGTTCCGCCTGTCGCTCAATATCGCCGCCACAAAGCTGATTTTGAGCAACGGACACGCGGGAGCCGTGATCGAAGCGTTCGGAAAGTACGTTATCAGCGGCAACTACATCGTGGGGATTATCGCGTTTCTGGTCGTTGTCGTGGTGAATTTCGTCGTTATCACGAACGGCGCGGGGCGCGTGGCGGAAGTGGGCGCGCGCTTCACTTTGGATGCCATGCCGGGCAAGCAAATGTCCATTGACGCCGATCTGAACGCCGGTTTGATTAGCGAAGAGCAGGCCAAACTGCGGCGGCGCAAAATCGAAGCCGAAGCGGATTTTTACGGCGCAATGGACGGATCGAGCAAATTCGTGCGCGGCGACGCGGTGGCGGCGGTTCTGACAATCATTCTCAACATCGTGGGCGGGTTTGCGATGGGCATGACGCGGGGCGGCAACATCATGGATGTGCTGCAAAAGTACACCCTGCTGACGATTGGCGAAGGGCTTGTCGGCCAGATTCCCGCGCTGTTGATTTCCACCGCAACGGGTTTAATCGTCACGCGGGCGGCCTCGAAAGAATCGCTCGGCCAGGAGTTCGTCGGGCAGTTGTTTATGAAACCGCGCCCGCTCATGATCGTAACCGGCCTGCTGCTGCTGATGTTCGCGCTGCCGGGTTTTCCCAAACCGCAGATTTTCGTGGTGGCCTGTTGCGTAGGCGGGGCGGCGTGGGCGCTGACCAAAAAAGAAAAAGCGGACGGGGCGCGGCAGAAACTGGAAGAAGAGCGCGCGGCAGGCCAGGTATCCGACGCGCCAACCGAACCGGCAAGCGTGATGGAACATCTGGGCGTGACGACTATCGAACTGGAATTGGGCAGCAACCTTGTCGCTCTTGCCCTGCCGGATGAGGGCGGCGACCTTGCCGAGCGCGTGGGCAATCTGCGCAAGCAGATCGCACTGGAACTGGGCATCATCCTGCCGTCCGTGCGTATCCGCGACAACCTGCAACTGCGCGCCAACCATTACCAGATCAAAATCAAGGGCGCGACTGTTGCCGCGCACGACCTGTACCCGAACTGCATTTTGGCGCTGGAAGGCGGCATCGTGTATCAGCGCTTTGAGGGCGTGGATACAATCGAACCGGCGTTGGGCACGCCCGCGCAGTGGATCGCGCGCAGCCTGAAAGAGCGGGCGGAAATGGCGGGCTATATCACGGTTGACCCCGCCACCGTTCTGATAACCCATCTGACGGAAGTGATTAAAACCCATGCATACGAACTGCTGACGCGGCAGGAAACCCAAAAACTGATTGACCACGTGAAGCACACGGACGCGGCGGCGGTGGAGGAACTGCTGCCCAACCTGATGACATTGGGCGAAGTGCAAAAGGTGCTGCAAAGCCTGCTGGCCGAGCGTATCGGGGTGCGCGACCTGACGACGATTCTGGAAACGCTGGCCGATTACGCGCCGCGCACCAAAAACCCGGACGCGCTGACGGAATTCAGCCGACAGGCATTGGCGCGGCAAATTTGCAAGCAGTACCAGGAGGAGGACGGCATCATTCGCGTCCTGACGCTTGCGCCCGGACTGGAGCAGGAGATGCGGGGCGCGGTGCAGGCAACACCGACGGGCAACATGCTCGCCATTGATCCGCAACTGGCGCAGGCGGTCATTCGCAGCCTGTCGCAGCAGATGGAAACGGCGGCGGAGCAGGGCTACAATCCCGTGCTGCTGTGTTCCGGGCAAATCCGCCTGCCCGTCAAGCGCCTGATTGAGCGTTCGCTGCCGACGCTTGCGGTCATGGCCTACACCGAAATCGTCCCGAAAGTGGAAGTGGAAGCTATCGGAACTGTGGAAGCCGAACTTGCCCTCGCTCCGGCGTGAAGTCAGGTTTAACGGGCTTCCGAAACGGTGACGCTTCCGCCACCGGAGCCAACAATGCGGTAGCCGGTTCCTGTCCGCGATAAACGGGCATGGAGCGGGTCGGCAACCCAACTGGGCAGGTGAACGAGAAACGGCAGTATTCCGTCTTTTGCTTGCGTGATTGTGGAGTAGAACAGATGGTAAACAATCTCCCGCTGTAGTTCGGGGCTGAGAGTATTATAGGAACGTGGCTGAGTGAATGTTTCTCCCTGCGCAGCCAATTGCAGTGCGTCTTCTGACTCATTCTTTTGACGAATCATTTTCGAACCAATGACGCTCATGGTAAAGTTGCCTGTTTTGGGCAGCATTGGGAACTCTTGCTCGGGATTGCTGTAGGGCTTTCCATCCAAGGTAGCAGGCAAAGTGGTGAGCCACTTTGCAACATCGGGAGGTAAGGCTTGCAGGAGGGATGGTCCCCAATCACTGATGGCTGGTGGCAACGATATTTGGCGACGCAGGAGATAAAAGGTGTTGGCGTTCGGCTGCTGCAAAGTCCATCCGTACAGTTCGGCAAGCGCGGCGGGGAGGCGCGGAGCGTCCTTGTCTTGAAGCCTTAGTAAAATGCGTCGGTCATCGTTTTTAGGCAGGCAAGTGACGTTGAGGTGGAAGCGGTCGTTCAGCATTGTCAGCGTCTGCTTAATGCTAAACGCCTGCATCTGCGTGGAGCGCGGCGTGGTGGAGGCAGGCGTTAGCTGTGTAATGGCCTTGCGTTGATCTGTGCTATACAGCAGTACGCGCTGCAAGCCTGACATGGGCGCAAAATCAAGCACCACATAGGTAAATGATACACCCCCGGCAAACAGGACGCTTTCTGTTTTCAGGGAAGCTTCTGGAAGCGCGGAAAGCTGCTTATCGAACTCACTCAACCGATACGTTGCGCTGTTGAGTTGATTTTGAAAGATGATCTGGGTTGCCTGTTGCTGCAAGGCAGAAGACAGCGTATAGACAGGAATCCCCTCCACAGAATCAAACATTTTCAATGCGTCCGGTGACAAATCAGCCTCCAACTCTCGAAACGAGGAGGACAAGCTTTTGCCCGGTTTGGGCGTATAGACGGTAGAAATGAGGCTTAACAGATTGTGAAGGAAAGGCCGCATTTCTGCGGGCAGGATTTGCGGCCGCTCATGTTCGTCGGTAAACCGTCTGCGCAAGAGTAGAATGCCGGACTTGGACATACTCCAGGAACAATCAAATGCTGTGGCAATTTGCGTCAGCGCTTGTCCTGCCGGCATCCGTGTTTCCAGAGTGAATGATTTAGACAAGGGCAGGCCGTCCACGACAACACTGATATTTATCTGTGCGGCGAGTTGTTCAATAGCTTGCTCAAGAGAGCTGTCCTTGCACCTTATATCTATGCTTTGTTGTTGCCATGTGTTTTGCTGCGCCCGACTCGGCAGAACGAAAAACGACAGAAAGGAACAAATACAGGCAGTCAGGCATAATATGCCGGAAATATGTACTTTCATGGAACCAATACTTTCCAGATGGATGTGTTACAAGGGGCTTTCTGTGTTCACTGAGGGGGCGGGGAGGCAGGATGTACACCCATCTTATGGAGGCGTAACTACTTGCGCCGAATCCCGGGCTATTAAGCGCGGCAACGGTATGTATATAGGTGTAGGAACAAGTTTGTTGTTCCCGGAAGAGGACGAATTCTATTGGATCAGGCGGCGGGCTGGGCGTTGAGTGAGAGTAGGGCTGAAGCACAGAGCTATGACCGAGCGTGTCCTCCGATGTTTGGGTAATTCCCAGAATAGAAGCGGCAGCTTTGTTCATGCCGCTGGATGTGCCTGTGATAATACTAACCCCAGCCTCCGAGCTGTTGGCGATGGTGAATGGGATGACGGGGGAGTCCAAAAGGCCGGAGTAATGCCAGACAGTCTTAAATGTGGCCTCATACGCAGCGAAGGCAGGATCGGTTGATGTGCTAATGAGTGAGCGATAAGCGCTAGACGCCATCAAGCAACCCTGAATGCTGACGCTTGCAGAGTTGGACAAATTATTGTCTGCGCCACCGCCGATTACAACAGGGTAGCCATCTGCTATGGTCATAACGTTTTCTGCACACCATATACCGTTACCGGGCAAAGGATTACCGGCCGGTTTCGATGTCAATGGCGAGAAATTTGCCTTTACTGTGCGCTTCCACTTGAGGCCGAATGTCACGGTTGTATATCTCATCGCCGCGTTGGACAAACTCTTCTTTTGGGTAGCGGGGCTGGCGTACAGTCATGCGTTTGTTCCTCTTTAGAAACCAGATTTAGAAGCCAGAATTGAAGCGCGGACGTCTGCGCTCCACTCCATTATACCACTTGCCTTCTCTTTGTTTCTTTGTCAACACCGGCGTTGCTTCTTTACGGTAGTGGCTTGTTTCAGATAATGGTTCCATATTTCGCCAGGTCTTTGCGCAGTTTGAGGACGGCCAGGTCTTTCGATTTGGCTTCCACCATGATGTCGAAGGGGCGCAAGCCCTGCGCTTTTTCCAGAAAGTACAAAAACTCCATCGGGTTGATGTAATCGGCGTGGAGGCGGTTTTCGGGCGCGGTTTCGTAGTTCTCCATCTTGCCGGTTTTGCCGTTCTTACGCGCCTGTTCCTGCGACTCGGTGCGCGGCGAACTGTAATGGATTTTGGGCGTTTGTCCCTCCGGCCAGGTTGCCAGGGCGCGGGTCAGGGCTTCGCGCATGGATAATCGCTGGCCTTCGCCCGTTTGCGTTTGCGCCTGTCCCGCTTCGTCCGCCGTTGCGCCTGCCGCTCCTGCTCCTGAATCTTCTGCCGTTTCCCCTGCCTTTATCTCTTCGCTTTCCTGATTTGTTTCTCCTGCCGCATCATTGTAAAGTGGATTGTTGCAAAAGTGGTGCAGGTTGTCGAAAACCACGCGGATGCCGCACAGTTCATGGACACGCAGGGCGTCGCGGGCGGAATACGTCACATCGTCGTTTTCCACGACAAGGCGGCGCCGCGTGATTTCGGGAAGTTGTTCGTAGCGGCGGGCGAAGCGCTCAATGCCCGATTTTTTGTCGCCATACGCGCCGCCGACATGGGTAATCACAACCGCCCTCTCGTCCAGTCCCATCATCTCCAGAATCATGGCCTGCGCGTTCAGGTCGGCAATGGATTTGGTGGCAATCGCCTCGTCCACCGCATTGAGAACGATGTACTGCGAGGGGTGCAGCGACAGGCGTAAATCGTACTCGCGGGCTTTTTTGCCCAACGCCGCCAGCTCCTCCCGCGATTCTTCCAGTTGGTTGTGAAACTGCGGCATATCCGGGTGCGTGAGATACGGCGCGAGATCGCTGCTCATGCGGTACATGCGAATGTCGGCGCGGTTCAGATATTCAAACACCTCATGGATCATTTCGATGCTGCACTTGAGATGCGGGTTGTTCTTGTGCCGCCGCATATCGCATTCTTTGATTCCGCCCTCCCCCAACACTTTCACCGCAAATCCGATACGCATGGTCGTTTCTGCCTCTTTCGGTTTTTATTCATCAGTCTGCACTGACCTGTATTCCTAAAGGACGTTTGCGTGACCGGGCAGGGTTCCAAAGGATAAATTTGTGTTCTTTGTGTCGAGCAGAAGGAATTTTTTGTGTCGAGCAGAAGATTCCGATAAACAGAAGGCGAAGCGTACAGGCAAGAGAGTTTGGATGCAAGAGCGTACAGGGGAGCCGAAACGTGCGGGAAGCGGTTACAGAAGCAGTTACATTGGCCTGGAACGGCCTGCTTGATCTGGTTTATCCGCCCTGCTGCCTGCTGTGCGGCAAGCGTCTGGAAGAGGGCGCGCTTTGCCCCGCGTGTATTCGCGGCTTTGCGCCCATTCTGCCGCCGTTTTGTGACCGGTGCGGCGGGTATGTGGAAGCGGGGCGCAGGGTCTGCGAGGCTTGCGAAACCGGGCCGGGAACGCCGTACCAATGGTCGCAGGCGATGGGCAAATTCGAGGGCGGACTGCGGGACGCCATTTTGCGCTTCAAGTACGGAGGCAAGGCCACGCTTGCGCAGCCGCTCGGCTCGCTGCTGGCGCGTTCGCTGGATCAGCCGCCCTCGCCCCTGCTCACTTCGACGTTGGGCGAACCGTTGACGTTCGACGCGGTTGTGCCGGTTCCGCTGCATCCGTCGAAATTACGGCAGCGCGGCTTCAACCAATCGGAGCGATTGGCGCGGATCGTGGCACAGGAGCGGGGCTGGCATTTGGATGCAAACGGCATTGTCCGCGTCCGCAAAACGCGGGTACAGGCGTCGCTTGATGGGGCACAGCGCATTGATAATGTGCGGGACGCTTTTGCCTGCCGTCCGCAGCAACGCTATGCCGGCCAGTCCGTATTGATTGTAGACGATGTGCTGACAACGGGTTCTACCGCGCGGGAAGTGGCGCGGATAGCGCGTGACGCCGGCGCAAAGCGCGTGTGCGTGGTGGCATTGGCGCGTGGTCAGTAAACGAACAATCTCACTGCCGACATATTCAGCCGGAAGTTGCAGGTGTTCGGCAGTCAATGAACCCTTTAGATTAGAATCAAGGAGAAACACATGCCTACTCGCAACGCCGAAGCCGAATGGCGCGGCAGCCTTACCGAAGGCACAGGAACCATGACACTGGGAAGCGGCGCGTTCAGCGGGCCGTATGACTGGCGCTCCCGCTCCGCCGATGGCGCGGGCACGAACCCCGAAGAATTGATCGGCGCGGCACACGCGGGCTGCTTCTCCATGGCGCTGTCGGCGCAACTGACACAGGCCGGAACTCCGCCGACCCGCATCCACACGGTTGCCCGCGTCAAACTGGACAAAGTAGGGGAAGGCTTCGCCATCACGAACATTGACCTGGAAACCGAAGCGGAAGTGCCCGGACTGGACGCTGCCGGATTTCAAACCCACGCCGAGTCCGCCAAAGCCAACTGCCCCGTTTCCAAAGCGCTGGCGGGAACGCAGATACATTTGAAGGCGACGCTGGTTTAGGCATTAGGCATTAGGCATTAGGCTGCTCATTGTCGGCTCGAATCTGTTGCGTCTTTAGACGACGGTACTCTGCTTAAGCAGGCGCTAATGCCTAATGCCTAATGCCTAATGCCTGATTGGAGAAACTAACAATGACCGCTGTACTACCCGGCGAAGCGTTCAGCGCGGAGCGGTGCGCAGAAATTGCCGAAGAGTTCTTTCGGGAAGGCTGCGTTCTGGTTCCGGGGGTTTTGTCTTCGGCAGAAGTGGACGCGCTGCGCGCTAAGACCGACGATTACTTTGCCCACCGCGATGAGATACCTTCTCAGCATGTTTCCTACGTGAACGGCGCGTTCGTTTTGCGGCGCGGGGCGGAACTGGACCCGCTGTTTGCGGCAATGGTCACGCATGAGCCGATACAAAGCCTTGTCACGGCGGTTCTGGGGCCGCAGCCAGCGTTCAATGCGTTCAACATCATCCGCAACGAACCCGGACAGGCGATCAGCCGATGGCATGTAGACGATGTATTGGAGTTTCCCCTGCCGCCCGACATGCCGCGCTTCGATGCCCGGATGCGGATGCCCGTGTTCTGGTTCACCGTGCAGGTGGCTCTCAGCGATATTCCCGATTTGGCGCACGGCCCGACGCAGTACGTTCCCCACAGCCACTATTCCGGGCGGCAGCCCGTCAGTCAGGATGAGCCGATGTTTGAGGGACACGCTCCCAAAGCGGTTTTCTGCAAGGCGGGCGATATTTATTTTACCAATCATCAGGCCTGGCATCGCGGAGCGCCCAACACTTCCAACGACATTCGCTACGTGATGCAGTTGCAGTACGCGCAGCGCTGGGCAAGCCGACGTTTTCAGGGAATGGCCTGAATAGCCCTCACTCTCCGTAGAGCGCAATGAAAGTAAATTTGTGAATCCACCCAAACACATTGTCGCCGTTGCGGGACTTGTCACGAACGCGGAGAATCATGTCTTGATGATCCGCAGTCCGCGCCGGGATTGGGAGTTTCCGGGCGGTCAGGTCGAGGCGGGCGAAACACTCACTGGAGCTTTGCGGCGCGAGGTTTATGAAGAAACGGGTGTTCGCGTTGAAGTGGGCCAATTGGTCGGCGTGTATTCCAACATCAAGTCGCACATCGTAATGTTCGACTTTTTGTGTACGTGGATCGAGGGCGAACCTCGCATCAGCCCGGAGAGTTTAGAAGTGGTGTGGGTAGCACGGGAAGAAGCGCTTGCGTATATCATTCGCCCTGCCATCCGCGAGCGGATGCGCGACATGCTGGAATTTACAGGCCAAGTTGTGTATCGCGCCTACTCGTTTGACGCCAATGAAGTCCACGCGGCATACACTGTTCATGAGGAACGAACAATTTAGAACCAGTAGAAGAACGAGGAGACGGGCATGGCGCTCATGGGCGCGGCGGCGATTATCGTGAATGAGCGAGGAGAAGTGCTGCTCGTCAAGCACACCTATGGCAAGCGCAACTGGGAAATACCCGGCGGCAGAGCAGAGGAAGGCGAGTCGCCTGTAGACACGGCTATTCGTGAAGTGAGGGAAGAAACAGAGCTGTCCGTTGTGGCCCAACACATGACGGGTTACTACTTCGACCTTGTGGCAGGCGGCCTCCACTTTGTGTTCTGGTGCAAGGTAGAAAAGGAAAACGCCGAGGCCAAACCGGACGGCGCGGAAATATCCGAGTGCGCTTACTGGCCGCCGGAGGTGTTGCCACGCCCAATAAGCGACTTTACCTTGCTTCGCATCCACGACGCGCTGGCAGGAGCCGAATATCCACTTCCTACCGCAGTTGGGCCACGACAATGGCAGGAATGAAATCTGTGATAGCAGGCAGGAGTTTACACCCCATCAGGTGAATATACTTTCGTGCTGCATTTCAACGCGCTCTGTCTGCTGTAAACGTTTTCTGCTCCCTCTCCCGGAAAACGTTCGATTGGCGCGATGCAAAAGCCGCCGCTATGTCGTTCCCCCTGTATTACCTGTTCTCTCATTCCAAAGGGCAACGATTATGTACATTATGCGTTCTCGCCGCGGGTTTCTCGCGTCCACTCTGCTTGGTTTCACCTGCCTGCCAGCGCTCACAGGATGCAGCGGCGACGTCCGTGTCCTTCCTGATAAGTTTCTGGATACGGGTATTCAGGGGCAGGTGACGGATGGCCCTCTTACCCCGGTTGCGCAACAGGGACAAGCCAATACCGCCCCGCTTTCCGGCGCGATTATTACCGTTCTTGCCTCGAATGGGGCAGAAGCGGCGCGGGCAACAACCGATAACTCCGGCAACTACAAGCTATTTTTGGTGGCGGGCACATACCAGGTTCAGGGGCTTGGCGTATCGCGGCTTGCAGGCCTTTCCCAAGCCTCCCTCGCCGCAGGCCATTATGGTTCCCAGCCATCAGATCGTGACGGTCAACGTTTCCTATGACACGGGCATCCGGTAATTCCCTGAAAACATCCAGTGAAAACATCAGGCGATTTGTGTGGCGCGCTGAATGTTTGGGTCGCGTGAAAAGATCGAACTCGTCGCGGCTGCGGGTGGAAAACTCGCTGACAACCGCGCCCTCATCACCGCCCTGAAACCAGTGCGGCGTATTCGGGGGAATAGTGTACTGTTCGCCGGGTTTGAGAACGATTTCATGCCGCATGGTATAATGCGCTTCGCTTCCCTGCGGCGGCGCGGCTTTCGGGTCGGGCGTCGGTTCGCCGGGCACGTAAAGGTACACTTCGCCCCACCGGCAGCGAAACGTCTCCTCCTTGCCTTCTTCGCCATCAATGGGCGGATGCCAGTGTTCCGGGCAGGTCTGACGCGGAAACAGCACCAGTTCTTTGGCGCAGCAGCGGGCGGTATTGATGTACGTGACCAGTTCCAGCCCGGTGCGTTCCAGATCGCCCATGCCCAAGTCCGCGACTTCGATGTTGGCGCGTTCCGCTTCCGTCAGGATAATGCCCGCCCGCGTTAAATACGCAAACGCGCGTTCGCGGGCGTCCCTCAATTCTTGCTGCGTAATCACAATTTCTTCTCCTTCAACGCTGACGGGAAATACCATTACCCACAAGCAGGCGTACAGCCTCAGCGCTTACGCGCCGCCCTTTGCCGTTTACGCCGTAATGGTTTCGCGGTTGTGCAGATAGGGACGCAGCGCGGCGGGAATGGTGATAGAGCCGTCCGCGTTCTGATAGTTTTCCAGTACGCCAATGACGATGCGGGGCAGGGCCAATCCCGATCCGTTAAGCGTGTGCGCAAACTCCGGTTTGGCCTGCGGTTCGGGACGATAGCGCAGGTTGATTCGCCGCGCCTGAAAATCGCGGAAGTTGGAGCAGGAGGACACTTCCAGCCACTCGCCGCCCTCTTCGCCCTTGCTCGCGGGCGCGTGTATCTCTATGTCGAAAGTGACGGCGGACGCAAACGACAGGTCGCCCGTGCTTTGCATCACGATACGGTACGGCAATTCCAAACCCCGGCACACGTCTTCCGCGTTGTCTATCAAAGTCAGCAGTTCCTCATCCGAAGTTTGCGGCGTACACAGCTTGACCATTTCCACTTTGTCGAACTGATGCCCGCGCTTGATGCCGCGCACATCCCGCCCCGCCGACATTTTCTCGCGCCGGAAGCAGGGCGTATAAGCGACATAGTAGATGGGCAACTGCGCGGCTTCCAGAATTTCGTCCCGGTGCAGATTGGTAACGGGCACTTCAGCGGTGGGAACCATCCAGAAGTCGTCCTCAACGTCATGGTACAGGTTGTCGGCGAACTTGGGCAGTTGTCCCGTGCCGTATAAACACTCCTGCTTGACAACAAACGGCGGATAAATCTCCGTATAGCCATGTTTTTCAATGTGCAGGTCGAGCATGTAGGCAATAAGAGCGCGCTGCAAGGCGGCTCCCGCGCCTTTCAGAACATAAAAGCGCGACCCGCTGATTTTGATGCCGCGCTCAATATCCAGTATCCCTAAGTTTGCGCCCAGTTCCCAATGCGGGCGCGGCGTAAAGTCGAAAGTACGGGTTGTGCCTTCAGTGCGCGTGACGATGTTGGCATGTTCGTCTTCTCCTTGCGGCACATCATCGCGCGGAATGTTGGCGAATTCCAGCAGCAGGGTTTGCAGGACGCGCTCCGCGTCACTGCGCCGCGCGTCTATTTCGCTGATCTCGTCGCCCAAACCGCGCAGGCTGGCCCGTTTCGCGTCCCTGTCTTCCGCGCTCAGGGTTTTCATGGCCGCGCCCATCTGCTTGGTGGCCGCGTTGAGTTCCGCCTTTTTCGCTTCCGCTTCGGTTTTCAGGGCGCGTACCTGCTCGTCCAGACTGCGCACCCGCTCCACGTCTTCCACATCGCCGCCGCGTTTGGCAACCCCGGCCTTAATCCGTTCCGGCTGTTCCCGAAACATGCGTACATCCAGCATCCGTTTTCTCCACCCTTCATCTTTGCTTTTGGCAACTTTACCTGAATATGGTTTTGACAGCGGTTTCCGCCGTATAGTTGCGTAATTCTGGCTTTCACTGTCGGGCGCGTTCAACCAATTCGTGCCAGGTGTTGAAAACACCTGTCTTGATGGCGTTCCGCCAAGCGTTCTACGGACGCAGCAACGTTGTTAGAATTGTGCGTCCGCAGGACGCTTGCACTTTCCTGCCGGGGATTTTCAATCCCCGGAGCCTATTCTTCCCGCGTATAGTCGCCGGATTTGCCGCCGGATTTGTGTTCCAGGCGTATGTCGGTAATGACGGCGGCTTTGTCTACGGCTTTTACCATGTCGTACAGGGTCAGGGCGGCAAGGGATACGGCGGTCAGGGCTTCCATTTCCACGCCCGTTTTGCCTGTAACAACAACTTCCGCTTCGATGTGGACGCCTTCCTCCACAATCGTTAAATCTACGCGCACTTTGGTAATGGGCAGCGGGTGACAAAGGGGAATCAAATCACTGGTTCGCTTGGCGGCTAAGATGCCGGCAATTCGCGCCACGCCGAGCGCATCGCCTTTGGGAATGTTGTTGTCGCGCAAAAGAGCAACGGTGTCGGGCGCGAGCAAAACGCGCCCGCGCGCAATGGCGCGGCGCGAAGTTTCGGATTTTGCTGTTACATCCACCATTTGCGCGTGGCCCTGCGCGTCTAAATGCGTTAATTGCGCTTCATGCGTTAATTGCGCTTCGGGTTTTGATGTGTCTTCCATAACGGTTAGTTCCCTGTCCGGCGGTCGTTTTCCTGCCGCCGTTCTAAAAGCGCTCCTGACACGATACCTTCCATCCAAAGATAATTTACCTTACAACACTGTTGACCGTTGCCCTTGTAGAATTGACACGGCTCCGCGCGCCTTGCTATAATGCTGCATATCGGAATGAGCCGGGAATAAGGACGCGACACGACGTACAATGGAGGAAGCGATTATGCCGCCACTGGAAGAACTACAGCTGACCCTTGAGGAATTAATAAGGCCGGTGCAGGGGATTATGGGCGTCTGCGTCCGGGATGTGGAAAGCGGGCAGGAGATCGGCGTTCGGCTGGACGAACTTCTGCCGATGGCAAGCGTGTGCAAAATTCCGATTCTGGTAACAGCCTACCGCCGCCACGAGCGGGGCGAACTGGATTTGGCGGAGCGGGTCGAAATCACGGAAGATACGCGCTGCTTCGGAAGCGGCTTGTTCAACGTTTTCGACCTCGGCCTGCGCCCGACCCTTCACGACCTGCTTCTGATGATGATCGTGGTGTCCGACAATGCCGCAACGGATATGATCTTGCAGCGATTGGACGCGGACGAGGTAACGCAAGCGATGCAGGCATTGGGACTGAAGAACATTCGCGTGGAACGTACAATCGCGCGACTGCTCGGCGATTACTTCACGGCCTTCGATCCCGGCCTTGCCGACATGAAGTACGGGGAATGGGACACGTATTGCGAACGTATTCCCGGCCTGAAAGAACGCGGCGAAGACCCGGAGGCCATACGGGAAGCCGTCAACAAAGCGGCAACGGAGCGCGATACCGCCACTGTCCGCGATATGGCGCATTTGTGCGCGCAGATTGTGCAAAATCAGTGCGCCGGGGAAGCGTCCTGCGAAGCCATGCTGGAAATTCTGAACAAGCAGCAATTAAACAGCCGCCTGCCGCGCCATTTGCCGCCGTTCACCAAGTTTCCGCACAAGACCGGCACGCTGGGCTGCGGAGCCGTTGTCAACGACGCGGGCATTTTGTATCTGGACGGCAAACCGGCAGCGGCCATTGCCGTTCTCAGCCGCGATGTCCGCGATTTGCAGTACGAAACGGAAACCACCCTCGCCAAAATCGGACGCGCCGTATACGACTTCTACCGCAACGTATCTATATGATGCTCTGCCTGTCCCGCAGCATTCAGTGGAATTCTTTTTATTTTTTTTTTTTTTGTTATTTTGAGTTCTTTTCGTCTTGGTTGGCGTTTTTCGCGGTTTCTTCCTGTCTGCCCTGCCTTACACAGCAAAGGCGTTCGGCGGCAGGAGGGCGTGAACGCCGCGAACGTCGTTAACAATTTGCGTGATGCGCAGGTCTACCACAAGGCTGGCAAGGGCAAGGGCTTCCAGTCGGGAAAGGTTGTGTATTTCGCCCATCAGTTCCAGCATGGCGTTCAGGGCGGTATGCGTAGCCGCGTTCAAATCGCGGTCGAAGCCGAACGTGAGCCAGCCGGCAGGAGTATGGGCGCGGGGCGTCGTCAGCGACATATTCTCATGCAGCGTGAACGTCAAATCCACGCGCTCCATCGGGCACTCAATGGCGATGCCGCTGACTTCGCCATCCCCCTGCGCGCCGTGTCCATCCCCGACCGAAAACAAGCCGCCCGCAACCCCAATCGGCAGGTACAAGCGGCTGTCCGCGACCAGTTCTTTACAATCCATATTGCCGCCCGTAATGCGCGGCGGCGTGGTGGATTGGAGGCCGGGTTCATCTGCGGGCATTCCCATCACGCCCATAAACGGACGCGAGGGAACCCGATGTCCCAATTGATTGCGCCAACTGTTTTGTTCCGGTTCCCGATACCACTCAACGCGCAGTTCTTCGCCTTCCGCAACGCCGAGCGCCAGATTTGTCGGCGACGGCCAGCCGCCCGCCGCCTGCCAGCCCCACGCTCCCGGCTCAATCGCGTCTATACCGATTTCCAGCGTCATGCCCGGCTGCGCGCCCGCAATCGCAATCGGCCCGCACAGCGCGTGGCCGTTATCGGTTTCAGGATCGCGCGGCTCAAACTTGGCGCGGGGCAGTTCCGGCCCGTCCAGCCCCCAGCCCGCGTCTAAGGTGCGAAAGCGAACCGTATCTCCCGATGCAATGGTCAGTATGGGCGCGCGGTCTCGCAAAAACGCGCCGTGCAGGGTACGGCGTTCCGGTTCTATGGTATGCAGCATGTGCCAGCCTTTCTACGCTTCTTCCAGTTTCATGTCCGCCAGCGTGTCCGCCGTTACAAAACGCTCTCCCAGCCTTTCCAACTCGGCCTCATCCGTGATGCCGCGCATTTTAATTTCGATCTGCTCCGGCAACTCGCCGAACTTCTTACGCATTTGCTTGAGCAGCATATTCTGCGCGCCTTTTATTACGCCACGCTCTTCATAAATGCTTACCATCTCTCTTACCTCCGGTTCATCGGATTGCGATACAAGGCGTTCAAACTCCGCTTGTTCTTCCCCGTTCAATGTCAGATATGTCTCAATCACATTCGTGAGCAGCACTTGCCGCGCTTCATCTACGGGACTATGGATTATACGCTGTAGGCTGGCGATTTTCTGCGCGGCGCGTCCGAGGCTTGCCGGTTTCATCAGGGCGCTTAATGCCGGAGCAAGCGGGTTGTCGCTTTGCAAGTAGTCGTCGGCTTGCAGTTCCGGCAGGCCGATGGCCGCGTAAGTGAACATCAGAATGTTCGCACCGAACAGGCTTTCTGTATAGGTTTCCTGAGTGATGCCGCCTGTTCCCGGCACAATGTAGAGCGCGATGGGGAACACGGGCAGTTTGTAGCGCAGGCGCAGCAGCATGTAATACTCGAACACGCGGAAGCGCACCTCATTGCGGCGTACAGATTGCGTTTCCACATGGATGAGTACCAGTTCCGGGTCGCCGTCAAGGGTGGGCACGAGCGCAACGGTGTCGGCGCGGCGAACGCTGCCTTCCGGCACATCCGTGAACAGTTCCGTGTTCGGGAACGTCGCCTGCTCCCAATCCAGGCGGGCGGCAACCTGCGGATAGAACAGTTCCATGAACTCACGCAGAAACGCGCGCAGCAGTTCCTTAAAGAGTTGATCGTGTGCCATACATGGATATTCGCCGTAACAAGGGTGTTTTTCCTTCTTGATGCAAGCTTGATGCAAGAAAAGCCGTTCGCAATCCACTGTCAGGACTGCGAACGGCTAAACTGCTATGAGAAAGAAATAAATCTACTGTGACAACAAAACAGGCTTGCCTTTTGCGCTATTCGTCGCGCCCATACGCTCACCGTGTTTTGAAGATGCAACCCCAGGATGTGTGGCGTAGATGTTGCCATCCAGGGAGCCGACGAACACCATGCCGTCCGCGCTGACAACCGGCGAACTCTGGATGCCGCCACCGGTCAACAATTCCCACTTTCTTGCGCCGGTTCTGCCGTTTAACGCATACAGTTTCTTGTCATAGGAACCGACGTAAACCGTTCCATCCGCCCCGATTGCAGGTGACGCCTGAATGTGTTGGCCGGTTTTGAATGTCCAGCGAATCTTGCCTGTTCTCTTGTCCAGCGCGTATAGTTTTCCATCGCCACAGCCAATGTAAAGCAGCTTGTTTGTTCCCACTGCGGGCGAAGCGAAAACGTAGGCAGGCAACCGCGTTTTCCAGTGCGGAGAACCTGTTTTCGCATCCAGCGCGACGATGCTTGCGCTGTTGTTTTTGGTGGCGTCTTTGATAATAAAGGCTGCGTAGATGACGTCATCATTATCAAGCGCGGGCGTACTAGGGGAGAACTGGCTGTCAGCAGCCTTGTACGTCCATGCCGGTTTACCGTCCTTGCGGCGAAGGGCATGAAGCGTTCCCCAGTTCTGGCAATAAACCAGGCCGTTCCTGCCAACAACGGGCGAGGACTCGATGCCATGTTTTGCGCCGAAAGTCCATTGCGGCTTTCCCGTATGCGTATTCAGCGCATACAGGGTTCCGTTCCCGCAGCCGATGTAAACTCGCCCCTCGGCGTCCAAAGTGGGCGTTGACTCGATATGCTGCGCTGCCTTGAACCGCCAGCGCATGCTTCCTTTACGCGCTGCAGCGCGTAAAGGAAGGCATCTGCTCCTCCAATGTAGAGACTGCTTTCTTCGCCGAGTATCGGACTGCCATTAAATAAAGGGCAGTCGGAGAATTCCCACTTTCTTTCACCCGTTGCCGCATTTAGCGCTTCCAGGCGGCGGTTTGCGACATAAATAATCCCTTTGTCATTGAGAGCCGGAGACGTTAATATCCCTTTATATTGTATTTTCTCCGGTACGGTTGCATGAATCCAGGCAATTGAAGAACCAGGCGCCCGCCATAAACTTTGTCCCGTATTGCGTGTGTTCCCACGCAAACAGGGCCACACTCCGCGAGAAATTCCTGAAGGGCGCGTGTTCTGCGCGACAGCAGGAATGGTGAAGCAGTTCAAAAGCGTCAAGCATACGCCTGGCGTTAGAACTGCGCTCTGCCGTATCATATTCATTGCTCCAAACTCAACCCCCATCTTGGAGGTTAGGATGTGAGTAGATGCTGGAAGCCTGCTGCCAATCTCGGCGTCGGAGTAGGGATTGGCAGCATTGCGCGTCCCGTATGTCTTGAGCATAGGACTACAGAGAGAAAGAAACGAGGGCATTTGCTGTCATAGCATTGTTGCCTTGCGGTATTGTGCCGTTAAGGGTAGTTGTGCAATTCAACTTCATCGTGAGAGTCTGGTCTGTGGCGAGTGTTCCATTGGCGCTGCCCGAATTGGGATTGTTAATTGGGATTGTTATAGGAGACCCCATTCATGCCACTGCCACTCGTGAAAAGATCATTGAAGGGCGACTTCACGGTCACATCGCTGGCGGCAGATGTGCTTCCGCCGGCAATGGATACGGACGATCCCTGCGCCCGTATGTTCGCATAGATCAAAGGGAAAGTAGACGGGCTGCCGCCACCACTCCAGACAAGGTGAGTGGTGTAGGTAACGGACACGCTGTTGTTGCCCGGTCCAAGGTAGCATCCGCACCCGGTGTTGTTGCAGCCGATGGAAGGAGGGAAGCCACTGCTGCTATCAATGGTGTAGCTTGGAGTTGTGAACGACCATGATCCCTGCGCGGAAGAACAGCGTGGGAAAAGGAGATATAGGAAAGCGAAACAGGCAAACGCGCACAATTTGAACAAGTTCATTGCGATTTCTCCCTTGAAAGAGCGAACATCAAGATTCAGACTGATGATTGCAGTCTTGTGGAAGCACCGCAATAGGTGGAGAACGAGCAGAGGCATGTACAGCGCGAGGATTTAGCAGGCCGCGCCGTTGCCGGAGGCGCAGGCCGCCGTTGCCGGGGATAGATGCAGAGATAAGAAGGCCTGTTGCTTTTCGACATCAGGGTGTCACCTATCATTGAACCGATGTACAATGCAGAAAAGAAGATGGCCTCATTATAACCGAACTTTCGAGTTTCTGCCATAAAATTTTCTAACTTTTACCACATTTCAGCGTTAAATTTTCCAATTTCTCGCATAATCTTTGCTTGCATCGCACAGTATTTAGAGGTCGTTCCGGCGTACTCGCTTTCACCGGTTTGTTGCAGGCGTGTTTAGCGTTTGTCCTTCCCATAACGAGAAGTTCAGTAGCGTTAAAGAACGCGAAACGTTAGCGCGTGAAGCAGGTTCTACGCCCATTCCTTCCCGTCGTGTGATACAATAAGGTACTTATGGACGCACATTCTTTACACATTCTTGAATATAAAAAAGTGCTGGATCGGCTCGTCGTACATACCAGCAACGGCATCGGGCGCGAGTTTGCGCGGCAGTTGGAGCCGCTGCCCTACCCCGAAACCGTGACGCGCCGATTGCAGGAAACCCGCGAAGCCCGCGAGCTGCGCGACAAAGATTCCGGCCTGCCGCTTGGCGGCATCCACGACATTCGCGCCACTGCCGAACGCGCCCGCATCCAGACCCGCCTGACCGGGCATGAACTGCTCACGGTCATGCACACGGTTGCGGCGGCGCGGCGCATGCGTATGTTCCTGCTCAACCGGCAAGACAAAGCGCCCCTACTGGCTGAAATGGCGACCAACCTGCCGATTTTGCAGATCGTGGAATCGCGCATCGAATCCAGCATCAGCGAATCGGGTGACGTGCGCGACTCGGCTTCCCCGGAATTGGGACGATTGCGCAGCGCCATCAAAATCGCCAGCGCCCGCCTGACCGACCGCCTGCAAAGCATTTTGAGCAGCGAGCGAACGCGGACGTTTATTCAGGACGCGGTTGTCACGGTGCGCGAGGGGCGGTACTGTATCCCGGTCAAGGCTGAGTACGCCAAAGCGTTCGGCGGCATCGTGCATGACGCCAGTCAGTCGGGCGCGACGGTATTCATCGAGCCGCAGGGCACGGTAGATTTGGGCAACGAACTCAAGCAGCTGAACATCAAGGAAGAGCAGGAAGTTTCGCGCATTTTGGGCGAACTTGGCGGGCTTGTCGGCAGCTTTTACGACGAATTGCAGCGCGTGATATCCATTTTGGGCCACCTGGATGTGATTCACGCCAAAGCCATTCTCGCAGAAGAGATGGACGGCATTGAGCCAAAGTTGAACCGGCGCGGGATCGTGAAATTGTACGACGCCCGTCACCCGCTTCTGCCCGGCAAAGTGGTTCCAATTGACGTGGAATTGGGCGAAAAGTTTACCACGCTGCTGATTACGGGTCCGAACACGGGCGGCAAAACCGTCACGCTGAAAACGCTCGGATTGTTGACATTAATGACGCTTGCAGGGATGCAGATACCCGCCGGGCCGGAAAGCGAAATCGCCCTGTTCGATCAAGTGTACGCGGATATTGGCGACGAGCAGGACATTCAGCAGTCGCTTTCTACGTTCAGCGCGCACCTGAAAAATATCGTGCGGATTATGGACACGATTGGTAATAACGCCCTTGTGCTGCTCGATGAAGTGGGTTCGGGAACCGACCCCGCCGAGGGAGCCGCGCTTGCCAAATCCCTCCTTGACAACCTCATGGCGCGTAATGCCCGCGTTGTCGCCACCACCCACTACGGCGAATTGAAAGAGTACGCTTACGCTCGCCCCGGCATCGAAAACGCTAGCGTAGAATTCGATAAAGAGTCGCTGTCGCCCACGTACCGCATTTTGCAGGGCGTTCCCGGCATGTCCAACGCCTTTTACATCGCGGCGCGGCTGGGTATGTCGGACGAGATTATCGAAGATGCCCGCGCCTTTCTGTCCCGGCGTGAAATCGAAACGGGGGAACTGCTCCAGCAGATAGAGTCGAGCCGACGGCAGGCGAAGCAGGCGGAACGGGACGCCTTGCAGGCGCGCGAGGACGCGACCAAAGCGCGGGACGAGTACCAGAAGCGCGTTCAGCAGATCGCGGACGTGCAGCGCACCGTTCGGCAGGAAGCGCAGGAAGAAGCGCGAACCATTCTGCGCCGCGCAACCGACAAAGCCGAAAACATCCTCAAGGACTTGCAGCGGCTGAACAAAAGCGCGCGAACCGGCACAACGGCGCGTAAAAAACTGAACACGCTGCGCTCCGAAACGTATGGCGCGCTCGACTCGCAAACCGAACTGCCGCAGGAGGATTTGGCTCCCGTGGAAGCGGGACATCAGTACCGGCAGGGCGACCGGGTGCGCGTGATGACCTTGAACATGGACGGGCAATTGCTGGAAACGCCCCGTGACGGCGTGGTTGCGGTACAAATCGGCAACATGCGCGCGACCCTGCCCCTCGAACAACTGCGCCCGCTAAAGAAAGTGGAAGCGCGGGAAGTGGAGCGCAAAGCCGCCATGCAGCCGGCGGGAACATCGGGCGTGGGCGAGATCGCCATGCGCAAGCAGCTTCACATCTCGCCCGAACTGATGCTCCGCGCCATGCGGGCCGATGAAGCGCAGTCCCTTCTGGACAAGTACGTAGACGATGCCTTCGCCGCGGGACTCAATCAGGCGCGCATCGTTCACGGCAAGGGCACGGGCGCCTTGCGCAAGGTGGTGCAGGAGTACCTGAGCGGACACCCGGCAGTGGCTTCCTTCCGGTTAGGCAAGGAAGACGAGGGCGGCGACGGCACTACCATCGTCACGTTTAAATAATATTGATAAATATAATATTAATCATAATCACCTATAAAATACTCCGAAGATGATTTTCCTGCTGCGCAAACTAACTTTCTGAGGTGCTTGCAGTCGGGATTTTTCTGTTATCAGTCACCTATTTGTCCATAAATCGAAATCTTTTGTACACAATTTTGATACGGATGGTTCCATCCTATATGTAGCCCCGTTCAAGCGCATGCTGCCTATATAGCGAAACGTCCACGATAGAGATAGCTTCAAGATAAGTTGTACACACGTATTTTTCCTCATCCTCATCATGTTTTATTGCCCCATGTAAGAATTATCTGTCCTTTATCTCTAACAGGTGCAACTTTTTTCTGATTTTTTCCGTCTTCTTAAACAGATTACGAATTTTGATCGGTTTGCATGGAATATGCACATACCGATAGAAGATTGCAATCAGGTTCTTAAAGGAGGCATCATGACGGCTACAACATCTTCGAGTAGTGAAGTGAATGATAAGGCAAAGCGGATACGACGAGAGTGGCTGTTCCCACGCTTGTCCATTAACGATGTTCGCATGTTCATAGATAAAATCGCAACGGACGGTTCTGGTGAAAAGATGCGTCGGATCAATCTACTTGATCTTTGCCAAGTGTCTGACTCAGGACATACCCGAGAAAAGATAACCGTGTCACAATCCTATGGTCTGACTGTCGGCAGTTACGTAGCTGACTTCATTGAACCTACTCCCATTGGGTTACGGTTAGCGCAGAGTCAGCACCCTAAGTCAATTCTCATTGACATTATTGTAGCGAACGAGTATTTCAAGAAATTTCATGATCGCTACGCTGACAAGAAAGTACCTAACCACAAAATACTGAAGGATTGGTCGCTTGATATTGGTATTCCAGCAGATCAGGCAGACACCTTTACCAAGGTTGTGCTGGAGAATGCCCACACTGCAGGTCTCATTCAGACCTTCCACAGTGGAGATATGTTTGTATCCATCGATCATGCCCGTGAACAACAGGGTCAGGACAACTCAGATGCAATGAACGTTGGGCAGATAACCGACGCTCCTGCAGCCGCAAAGGAACAACATACACAATCTACTATTGTTCCTCCCTTGGTGACAGCAACACACCACAATGTTCCGAAAGGGCCAGAAGTTCACATTGACATTAACATCCATATTGCTTCGGATTCCAGTCCTGAACATATTGATGCGGTCTTTGCGAGCATGGCAAAACATTTTTACAGCCGCACTGAGGAGCAGTAACAATGGAGCCTCTGCATGTGATAGCTCTTGCGAAAGACATAACGGGATTGTTAAACCAACCTGATGCGGCTGAACGCAAGAATACAACTGAGTTGTCAGAAAGTGTACAAGAAATTTCTTCGTTGCAGCTATTCGATCAACTTATACCTTCTGGACCAATTGCAAAAGCTAGTCGCCAACTGTTTTCAGACGGTCATTATCGCCAATCAGTTGTTGATGCCTACATTTGCTTGGATCAGATAGTGAAGAAGAAAGCGAACTCAACAGAGACGGGTTGTTCCTTAATGCGAACTGTCTTCAGTCTCAAAAAGCCAATTTTGCGGCTCAATGCTCTATCTACTTCTTCTGAAGAAAACGAGCAACAGGGCTATATGGATATGCTTGCGGGGGCGATGATGGGAATACGGAACCCGCGTGCTCATGACCATGACTGGCAGGATGATGCTGAGACTGCGTTGGTGTATCTCCACTTTGCACACCATCTGGCTCAACGTGTGTTCACATCGAAGAGAGATTCGGCGTAAATAGTTCAGTGATTCTTGACAATGCAAGTTTCCGTGCTGTACCCATACCAAGGTGGTGTGGTAGGTGGTAACGAAATCCGCCTGCGTGGACTAAAACCTTTACTTGTTGAAAGGCCCTTAAGTATCAAATGCGAGGTACGCTGCCAGTGACACTTTCCATCAACCAGATATATCAGGGCGATTCCCGCGCTCTGCTTGCTGAAGTTGCGCCCAATTCGATTGCCTGCAGTGTCTGGTCGCCGCCGTATCATTTAGGCAAGGATTACGAAAAGTATCTTTCTTATGAGGCGTGGATAGACATGCTCCGCACGGTGATCCAGCATCATTTCGCCCTGCTGAAACCCGGCGGCTTTCTCGTGGTCAACATCGCCGACATTCTGTGTTTTTCCGATGAAACCATGCCGCGCATTCAGGCCATGAACCTGCGGCGACAGCGCGCCTGCGTAACACAGGAAGATGTTCTCGCCGCCAAAATTGAGTTTCCACATTATAGCCGCTACGAACTTGCCGCGCATTTGGGGTGCAGCGAACAAACCATAGATCGCAGGCTGAACGGAAACAACATTCGTGGCGGCAAGTACGCCACGCAGACGCGGGTTCATCTCGTCGGCGGGATTATTGAGCAGGCTGGCAGTGACGCCGGGTTGTACCTGTATGACCGGCGCGTGTGGGTAAAAGATGCCGCGTGGGAAAACTCGAAGTGGCACACGCTCTCCTACCGGGCTGTAGATGAGTTTGAGTACCTTTATTTCTTCTGGAAGCCGGGAACAACTGTTGTTGACCGCAATCGTCTGACATCGCAAGAATGGGTGGAATGGGGGTCGCGGGCTGTCTGGCAAATTCCTTCTGTACGCGCAAACGACGATCACGAGGCCAAATATCCCATTGAATTGCCACGCCGGGTTATTAAACTGCTCACCGCGCCCGGCGATACGGTTTTGGACTGTTTCGCGGGCAGTGGAACCACGCTCGTTGCCGCCATCCGAGAAGACCGTAACTTTATCGGCATTGAGTTGAAGCCGGAGTATGTCGAAATAGCTCGTCGCGCTTGCGCCGTCGAGCAGCAAAAAGAGGCGTTCATCAACAATAGAAGCACGCCTGCGAACGGGGCCGCTAAACAAACAGCGCAGCTCGCCCTTTTGGAAAATCAAGGTTTCTATATGGCTAACTCAATGGATTCCGAGGCTGTATCTGCCAGCGCTGTTCCTGAAGCCTGACCTGTCGGCATCGCCAGCCATTTTCCAGCGAAGCCAGAGGATTAAGCCGGATGCGCGTTCGCTTGTCTTCGGCGGCTTTGCTCTTGTCGTCCTTGCCGGGAATAAGCAGACCGGGCGTTCGCGCATACACCGGCCCATCGAACATCAGCAGGCCGTTGGGAACGCAGGCGACTTCCAGATAGTGCAGCGGCTGAACGCCATAATCCTGCACAGTGTAGACGGCTTTCAGGAAGTAGGTCAAACACAGGCGAACCGTGCCGTCCAGAACGTAAAACGGCGGTAGCTTCGGCTGAAATACCATACTGGCGCGTTGACCTGTCACCGTCCATGACGAATTGACAACTCCCTCGTTCCACAGTGCGCCGTCGCCGGAAACCTGTTGCGGCGGCGCAACCACTTCATCAGTACGGTCATTCGGCCCCGTCAGTTTTACGTCGAAATGCACAATAGCATCATCATGCGCAAAGCGCACATCGCCGCCGAACGGCAGGCCGGGGAACGTAGTCGCCGGCAGCTGCTCGACAATAACGCGCAGCAAATTGAAACTCAACGATTTTTCACCCACCTCGCTCCATGGAATGGCATTTCCTGTCGGGGCGCGTCCACGCTGTTTCGGTGAGTAGCTGCGCCAAAACGGCAGCAGATCGTTGGCTTTGCCGAAATCGCGTTCCAGACGCTCCGCCGCCGCAAGCGTCACGCCAACCAAGAAGTCCATGTACCGCCGCTCAACGGAAACAATGTAAGCAGGATCGCGTAGCAGTTCGGCGCGACGGGTAAAATAATCCGCAGCAGACAGGCTCATTTTTGGCCTGCCTTTCGGTCGCTTTCCTGCTCGTCAAACTTGACAAAAAGCTGTCCTAATGACAGCCCAAGCGAACGCGCGAGTTTGTTTGCCGTTTCTATGGTAACGGTTTTCTCGCCGCGTTCGATTGCGCCAATGTACGTTCGGTGCAGGTCACAAATGTCTGCCAAGCCTTCCTGCGTCAATCCGGCGGCAAGGCGCAAATCACGAACAAGACAGCCAAAACGCTCCGGTAAGTTGGATTCTTCCATACAACAATCATAGGTGAGTTGCTATCTTTAAGTCTACATTCTAAAGGTAGAGTGGGGAACACCTGTATGCGTGGTATACTTCCTACAGGAACGGAATACGGCGCTTGCTTATGCTCCTGTGAAATTTCACTGTGAGGTTACGCGCCTTTTGGGAGAAAACATGACTTTATACGTTTGGTGGCTGATATTGATAGGAACAGGATTGTTTGTAGGCGCGTTGGGCGCGTGGACGACGCAGGCGGCGCGGGTCTTTATGAAGACGCTTGGAGTTCCGCTTGTCTTAGTCGTGATGCACCTGCTGCTTCCCCCTAATTTCCCCGCCCGAACCAATATCTGGCTGATACTGCTGGACATTGTGTTGTTCGCGCCCTTCGCGCTGTTGGGGGATTACGTTGTCGGCCTGTTGCTCGGACGGCATGACCGCGCCGGCTACCGCTCCAATTCCGTAGGACATTAAACGAAATTTTGCAGGGCATCGGCGCGGCAGCGCGAAACCGAGGAGAGTGGCATTGGATGAATTGATTGTGGGGGTGCGGGAGTTTCAGGCCGAAGTGTTCCGCGAACGGCAGGCGTTGTTTGAACGGCTGAAATCCGGGCAAAATCCTGACGCGCTGTTTATCACCTGCTCGGACTCGCGCGTCAATCCTAACCTGATTACGCAAACCGATCCGGGCCAGCTTTTTATTATTCGCAACGCGGGCAATATCATCCCGCCGCACGGCGCGGCCAATGGCGGCGAAGGCGCAACCGTCGAATACGCGGTACTGGCGCTCGGCATCCGCGATATTATTGTGTGCGGACACTCGCACTGCGGAGCGATGCGCGGCCTGACCCATCTCGAAGAACTAAGCGAAATGCCTGCGGTCACGCGCTGGCTGCGCCATGCCGAAGCCACCCGGCTGGTTATGCGCGACAAGTACCCCGATTTGCACGGCGAGGAACTGCAAACGCAGGCCGCCCGCGAAAACGTGCTGATACAAATCGAAAATCTGCAAACCCACCCCACTGTTGCCGCAAAACTCTCTATGGGCAAATTGAAACTGCACGGCTGGATGTACCACTTTGAAACGGGCGAAGTCTCGGCGTACAGTTCCGCTTCACGCCGGTTTGTTCCTATCGCGCACGGCGGCGACGGCGCAGGCGAGTTTCAAATTCTGGAACATCTGCCGGCGGGTGTTCCCTCTAAGGATATGTAGAGCAAGAAGAACGCAGTGAGAGTGAAGAGTGAGTGTAAGCAATATGTAGAGAAGTCGTCGAAACAGTGGCAATGCAGCGCTTTCAGCCCGAAGTCTCGTAGTGTCAAGTTGTGAATAGAGGCGTCGTGACCTCCGAATGGTTAAGGCGGGCGGGAGTGTACAGGAATCTTCTTGCGCCTCCTTCGAGTTAAGTTGTTAGGTTGTTAGGAACTACGAATTTGCAGGATTTCCTCTGTTGGGTTATATTGTAAATTTTTGTGTTGTGTACAAGGTTGGAACGGCAAAGTTTTCTTTTTTTAAGGACACGCGCCCATGTACTCTCGTTCCATCACGCGCTTTGCGTCCGCCCTTGCCGCCTGCGTTGCTGTGTCGCTCGTGACGTTCACTTCTGTCGCCCACGCGCAGATTACTTTCATTAGCGCCAACACCACGCTGGACAGCGCCAATCCGATCACACAAGGACGCTTGCACTTTCCTGCCGGGTATTTTTATACGGATTGGGATAGGCTGTTTATCACCTGCTCGGACTCGCGCGTCAATCCTAACCTGATTACGCAAACCGATCCGGGCCAGCTTTTTATTATTCGCAACGCGGGCAATATCATCCCGCCGCACGGCGCGGCCAATGGCGGCGAAGGCGCAACCGTCGAATACGCGGTACTGGCGCTCGGCATCCGCGATATTATTGTGTGCGGACACTCGCACTGCGGAGCGATGCGCGGCCTGACCCATCTCGAAGAACTAAGCGAAATGCCTGCGGTCACGCGCTGGCTGCGCCATGCCGAAGCCACCCGGCTGGTTATGCGCGACAAGTACCCCGATTTGCACGGCGAGGAACTGCAAACGCAGGCCGCCCGCGAAAACGTGCTGATACAAATCGAAAATCTGCAAACCCACCCCACCGTTGCCGCAAAACTCTCTATGGGCAAATTGAAACTGCACGGCTGGATGTACCACTTTGAAACGGGCGAAGTCTCGGCGTACAGTTCCGCTTCACGCCGGTTTGTTCCTATCGCGCACGGCGGCGACGGCGCAGGCGAGTTTCAAATTCTGGAACATCTGCCGGCGGGTGTTCCCTCTAAGGATATGTAGAGCAAGAAGAACGCAGTGAGAGTGAAGAGTGAGTGTAAGCAATATGTAGAGAAGTCGTCGAAATAGTGGCAATGCAGCGCTTTCAGCCCGAAGTCTCGTAGTGTCAAGTTGTGAATAGAGGCGTCGTGACCTCCGAATGGTTAAGGCGGGCGGGAGTGTACAGGAATCTTCTTGCGCCTCCTTCGAGTTAAGTTGTTAGGTTGTTAGGAACTACGAATTTGCAGGATTTCCTCTGTTGGGTTATATTGTAAATTTTTGTGTTGTGTACAAGGTTGGAACGGCAAAGTTTTCTTTTTTAAGGACACGCGCCCATGTACTCTCGTTCCATCACGCGCTTTGCGTCCGCCCTTGCCGCCTGCGTTGCTGTGTCGCTCGTGACGTTCACTTCTGTCGCCCACGCGCAGATTACTTTCATCAGCACCAACACCACGCTCGACAGCACCAACCCGATCACACAAGGACGCTTGCACTTTCCTGCCGGGTATTTTTTTAATACCCGGCCAATTGGGATAGGCTCTTAATTAAGCGTAGACGGCTATTTAGATGCGCCGCTTCTGCTGATGCTCACTTTTCGCTTGACAGCGCGGGGTAATGTGCGGTATATTGGGAAGTCTGTCGCGCCTGCCCTGTTGTGGAAACCATTTCACTTTCGGGAAGCCGATACCAATTTTTAAGGAGAATCGTTATGTCCCGAGTTTGTCAGGTGTCCGGGGCCGGCCCATTGAAAGGGCACCGGCGGCGCCACCCCCACTCCGGCGCGTGGAACTTGCGCGCCCCGAAAACCAATCATACGTTCCTGCCGAATTTGCAGACCGTCACGGTCAATACGCCCGAAGGCAAAGTGCGCCTGAAGGTGACGACCAGCGTGATGAGCAGCCGCAACTTTCAGGATTATCTCACCGGCGTCAAGCCGCTGCCCAAAGAACTGACCAAAAAGTCGCGCCAGCACCTGAAAAAGTAAGGGTACGACCGGGCGGTCAGCCGCTATTCTTTGCGGACTGCTAAAAGCCTCTGTCCTCAGACGGTACGCCGAGGCAGAGGATTGTCCCTGTTAGCATAGACGCTAAGCGGGCGGGAAGACAATATAATGTTGTCTTCCCGCCCGCTTCGTGTTTATATCGGGGTGAGAGATTGCTATCAAACCACTGCCGCCACGCGCTGCAAGACTTCCGTTAATTCCTGATCACCGGGTTCAATCAGGACGGCGCGGCCTTCCGGGCCGTCAATAAGGATCGTCGGCACTTTGCCGGAACCTCCGTTTTGGGCGCGCATGGCGTCTTCGGCGCTCGGCGTGTGGTCTATGTCAATCTCCACAAAGGCCACGCCCAGGCGCTGCAAAACGCGCCGGGAGCGCGTACAGTCGGGACACCAACTCGTCATGTACACGATGATAGGCACGGCGGTCTCCAGAAAGTTGATAGTTGAGGGATAAGCAAATGATGAATGATGAATGATGAGTGATGAATAACACGCTACAGTTTACTCATCATTCATCGTTCATCATTCATCACTTCAAGAACTCTCAACTCGGCCTCAAATGCACATCCGCTCCCAACTGCGTCAACTGGACGCGCAGCGCTTCCGCTTCCGGCTGGGGCATGTCTACTCCCACAATTAACGGGGCGTGGGCGGAGATGGTTCCCGTCAGGCGCTTGACCTGCCCGGCATCCACATCCAGCAGGGTTTCCAGCGTTGTCAGCAGGCGCGCTTCGCGGGAATGGTCGTAGGAGTAGATGACAACATCCATGTTGTGTTCGGTGAGCAGGCGGGCCGGCTGCGGCGAGGGCGCGGGGGCGGGTGTCGGGCGATAAGCGGCGTTCGTGGCGGGCTGCGCGGCCTCTATCTGAATGTTCGCGTTGCACTTCTGGCAGATGAGGCGCGTGGATTTGACAGACACGCGGTTGTCCGTTCCGCACGACCCGCAACTGACCACGCGAATGGGAACCAGGGCGCCGTTTTCAAAGCGCACGGTCTGGTGACAATTCTCGCACTCAAAATTGGTGGTGGGTTCCGCCAGCAATTGGTTGGCCGCATCACAGTAGGGGCAGTTAAAGGGAACCGTCGGGATGTTTTTCACCTGACCAATGCGATACGCCGCGCCCACAATCACAGCGGAACCGGCGGCAATTATCAGATACATCAGAATTTGCGTGGTATGCAGCAGGTGGGGGCTGTCCCGCAAAGCCACTTTCAAAATCCAGATCATAATCAGGGCGAACACGATGATGCCCGCGCCAATGCCGATCCATTTCAGGCCGTTGGCGGTCGCCTCTTCACGAACTTCGGAAATCGTTCTTGTGCCATCTGCCATAATGCGCGCGGCTCCTGTCAGGGGGTGGAGAAAGTTGGTGGTGCTTACGCATTAATTATAACGAATTTGCCTCGCCGCTGTCAAGCAAGCGCAAAGGGCGGAAACAGGTCGTCTGCTGCGCCTGTCTGTTGAAACAATATTCCATAACACCGTAGAGTTGTAGAGAAACCTGCAAGTTCCTGTTGGAATGATGTATAATAGCTTTGCCACACCCGTTAGTTGCTTGCAGGCAATCGAGCAAAATCTATGCGAAACCGTGTCTATGCCAACATGTCAGCGCGTTGAAGCGAACAAACGCCCCACGTTGAGGAGCCAACTATGGAACCATCCAAAAATCCGCAAACACCCCCGGCTAACCATGCTGAACAACATTTGTCAAATATCATTCAGACGAACGCCTCTCATCTTCAGAGTGTCCACGAACTCATCAGCCATTTAGCAGGGAAGTCATCCAGGAATTCTGATGAAGAGGCAACAAACAGTGTAGATTTCAAAATGCCGTCCGGTTATGAAGTTGATCCCGCCAGCACCTCCAGACGCGTTATCCTCCGCAAAAAACATAAGGTCACAATGGCTGATAACGGAAAAGACGATGTGGCAACAGCGGACTTCGAAGTACACATATCCATGACTGCGAGCGAAACTACTGTCAGCATGGGCATCCCGGATCACGCCGGGTCAGGCCCTCAGCCTCAACCCGGTTCAGGATCCTAAGCCTCTTCTGGACAGATGGCGTATTCAATGGCTTGCTGCAAAGTCAGGGAGCGGCCTGTCGCGTAGACTTGCTCAAACGTCTCCTCCCCTAGCATTTGCCGCAGTTCGATCAGCGTCCGCGCGATTTCTTCCCCGTCTCTGGCGGGGAGAGGCGCTCCCAGGGCTTCACGGAGCGCCGTCGCCGCGCCATAAAGCTGTGTGGCGCGCTCCGGTTGCTGCCGCATTTTGGCAAGCCCGGCAAAGCCTTCCAAAGCGTAGGGCGTGACAAACTTCTCTTCCAGACTGCGGCAGAGAGTAAGACACTCGACCAGGCACACGTACGCGCTGTCGCCGTCACTCTGCTGTAAGGCTGTAAGTCCGAGGTTGCCCAGCGTGATGGCAATGCCATGCGAGTCCTCCAATTCGCGGCGCAGGGCCAGGCTTTCTTCATGGAGCGCGCGGGCAAGTTCGTGGTTATTAACGTCCTGCGCCAGCAGTCCCAGATGCCCAAGCGCGCGGGCAATGCCCTGTTTGTCGCCCATTTCACGATGCAGTGCGAGGCTTTCCTCCTGTAACGAATGCGCGCGGCCAGGGTCGCCCTGCTCCTGCGCCAGCAGCCCCAAATTGCACAGCGCCACAGCAATGCCCTGTTTGTCGCCCAACGCGCGTTGTATTTCCAGGCACTCCTCATGGAAGAGACGCGCCTGCTCCATCTCCCCTTGCAAATGCGCCAGATTCCCGGCTCCGGTGAGCGCGTCGGCGCGCGCCAGGGTTGGGAATTGCGCGTCAGGGCGGTTGAGCAGAGCGTTCAAAACAGCGCGTATCTCCCCGCGATAACCGCGAATTAAAAACAGTCTCCACAAGGCTCCGGCAAAGCGCAGCCCGATCTCGGCGCTTTCGGCCTCTTCACAGCAAAAGTTCAGGGCGGCGCGCAGGTTGTCCATTTCCGCTTCCAACTGGGACAGAGCAGCCGTCTGAGAAGCGCCACGCAACTTGGGTCTGGCATCTTCGGCCAGCGCCAGGTAATAATCCCGATGCCGCTTGCGCGCAAAGTTACTCTGCCCGCTTGCCAACAGTTTTTCACTGGCGTACTGCCGAATGGTTTCCAGCAGGCGGTAACGCGATTCGCCCCGGCTTTCTTCGCAGACGACCAGGGATTTGTCCACCAGCGCGGACAGCAAATCCAGCGTGTCCCACGCTTCCATGTCCTCGCCTGTGGCGACCTGTTCGCAGGCTTCCAGTGTCCAGCCGCCGGCGAAAACAGACAGGCGGCCCAGCAGCGCCTTTTCCTGATCGTTCAGCAAGTCGTAGCTCCAGTCAATCAGCGCGCGCAGCGTTTGCTGGCGCGGCAAAGCGGTACGGCTGCCGCCCGTGAGCAGGCGGAAGCAGTCCTCCAGACGGGAAGCAATCTGTTCCACGCTCAGTACCTTTATTCGCGCGGCGGCGAGTTCAATGGCGAGCGGTATCCCGTCCAGACGGTAGCATATCTCGGCCACAGCGGGCGCATTGGCCTCGGTAATCGTAAAATGCGACTGCAAGGCGGTCGCCCGCTCGATAAACAACTGCACGGATTCGCACTCGGTAAGCGCGGACACTCGGTTCTGGCCGGAAGGCAGTTGGCGGGGATCAAGGCGGGTCAGCGAGGGGACGTAATAGGTCACTTCCCCGGTGATGCCCAACCCTTCGCGGCTGCTGGCGAGTATGCGCAGATGGGGGCACTGCTTGAGCAGCGTGTCCGCAAATTGGGCGCAGGCGTGAATCAGATGTTCGCAGTTGTCCAGAATAAGCAACAGGGTTTTGCTTTTAAGCGTTGCCGTTAGCGTGGCAAGGAGGGAGCGCCCTGCCTCCTCGCACACGTTCAGCACGGCGGCAACGGCTTGCGGGACCAGCAGCGGGTCGGACAGGGAAGCCAGTTCCACCAGCCACACGCCATCGGCATAGTGTTCCAGGACTTCGGCCCCGACTTGCAGGGAAAACCGGGTCTTGCCCGTTCCCCCGCTGCCGGTAAGCGTCAGCAATCGCGTCTTACCCAGCAATTCTTCAACTTCGCGGAGTTGCTGTTCCCGCCCGATGAAACTGGTCATCTGCTGTGGCAGGTTGTTGGGCAGGGCGTCCAGGGATTGGAGTGGCGGAAAGTCGGAAGGCAGGTCAGGATGGAGCAGTTGATAAACGTGTTCGGGATGCTGTAAATCTTTAAGGCGGTGCGTCCCTAAAAACATCAGGTTCATGCCATCGGGCAGGCCATCGCGTACCAGTTCATAGGTTGCCTGTGACAGCAGAATCTGCCCGCCACACGCGAGGGCTACCAACCGCGCCACCCGGCTCAAATTGGGACCGAAGTAGTCGTTGTCCCGCTCCTGCGCCGTGCCTGTATGCAGGCCCATGCGTACGCGCAGGGCGCCCGTTTCTCCCCAGGCGTGGGCACACAGGGCCGTTTGCGCGGACAGGGCAGCTTTAAGAGCCTCACGGGGCGTGGCAAAGGCGGCGCACAGCCCGTCGCCAACGGTCTTGAACACCGCGCCATTGTTGGCTTCAATGGCGCGGCGCAGCAGAATCTCGTGTTCCACAAGACAGGTTGGCATCGCGTCGGGATACTGTTTCCACAGGTTGGTGCTGCCCTCAATGTCCGTGAAAAGAAAGGTAATGGTTCCGCTTGGCAGGGGCATTTCGTTCTTCCTACTGCATCTTGTATGCGCGTTATTGCCGTAGCCGGGGGTCAAGGGCGTCACGCAGGGCGTCACCGAAAAAGTTGAAGGCCATGACGGTCAGGGCGAGCAGCAGGCTTGGATAGAGGAGCAGCGTGGGATGCCCCTGCATCTGTTCGCGCGCTTCGTTGATCATCCGCCCCCAGCTTGGAAACGGCGGGGCCACGCCCAATCCCAAAAACGCCAGGGTCGCTTCCGCCAGAATCACGCCCGCCATATCCTGCGTCACCTGTACGATCAGCGGCCCCATTAGATTGGGAAACACATGCTTCCAGATAATCGTGGCGTCCGAAGCGCCGATGGCCCGCGCCGCCTCAATGTATTCCTTTTGGCGCAGCGCCAGCGCCTGCCCGCGCACCAGACGCGCCACGCCCGGCCATCCCACCGCGCCAAGCGCCACAAACAGCGTCGCCAGGCTGAGGGGCAGGGAAACCACTTTGCTGCCGGAGCGGATAACGGCCGCCAGCAGAATGGCAAGCAGAATATCAGGAAATGCGAACACCACGTCCGTCAGTCGCATCAGGAGATTATCGCGCCAGCCGCTGTAGTATCCGGCAATCAAGCCAAGCGGCACGCCGATCACGGCTTCAATTAAAACCACTATCGCTGCCACGCTCAACGAAATGCGCGCCCCATACAAGAGACGACTAAGTAGGTCGCGGCCTTCATTGTCGGTTCCTAACAAGTGGCGGGCATCGGGCGGCGTGTTGACGGCAAAGTTGTAATGGCGGTAATCAATGGCTGCGTATTCCCAATGCGACAGAATGGGAGCCAGCAATGCGGCCAAAATCAGCAGCAGCATATAACCGCCGGACACCATTGCGATAGGGTTCCGCCGCAGCCGACGCCAGGTGTCCAGAAAAGGAGAAGAGGAGAAGGGGAGAAGGGGAGAAGCCGCTTCCTCTTCGGGGTTCCACGCGCTCATTTCCGTGCTTGTTTCCAAACCGGCAGGCGCGGCAATCAGCCCCGTCAAATCCGCCGACTCTTCCCCTCTCCTTTTCTCCTTTTCTCCTCTTCTTCTTTTCTCCTCCTCTTCCACTACGCCGCTCCTTGCGCGCGCACACGCGGGTCTACCAGCGTATACAGCACGTCCACGACCAGGTTTACCGTCAAAAAGATGGCGGCTACGAGCAACGCCATGCCCTGAATGACGGGGTAGTCGTGTTCAAAAATGGACTGTACGGACGCAAAGCCGATGCCTGGAACACGGAAAATGGTTTCCACCACAAACGAGCCGGTCAGCAGCAGGCCGAAGTTCGTGCCTAGAATCGTCAGCACGGGCAGAAACGAGTTTTTCAGCGCGTGTCGCCCAACTGCCTGCCCTTTCGACAGCCCTTTGGCAAGCGCCGTGCGGATATAATCCTGCCGCAACGTTTCCAGCAGCGAGGAGCGCATAAAGCGCGCAATCAGCGCGGCGGAACGCGCTCCCAGCGTTACAGTGGGCAAAATCATCGTCTTGTAAAACGGAGTGCCCACCCCGGCGATAAAGAATTGCTGCTGTGGGACTTGCCAGCCACTCACGGGCAATAACTGCCATTTCACGGCGACCACCAGCACCAGCAACGGCCCCAACACGATGCTTGGCACGGACACCAGCATGACCACGAGGGTCATAATCACCCGGTCACACCAACGATTGTGATACAAAGCCGCCAGAACACCGGCGGGAAGCCCGACCAGCATCGCAAACAGCAGGGACTGAAGCGCCAACTGCGCCGTTGCAGGAAAATCCTGCCGTATCATCAGCGTCACGGGCAGGCGGTCATGCGTGGGGTCATTGGCTCTGAAGGCCAATCCCAGGTCGCCATGCAGCGCGCCGCCCACATAGTGAACAAACTGCGCGGCAATCGGCTGATCCAGGCCGTACCGATGGCGCATCAGCGCTTTGGTGTCTGCCGACGCCTTTTCCCCCGCGATAATATCTACCGGGTCTGTGGGCGTCAAGCGCGCCGTCCAGAACACCACCAGCAGAATAATCAGCAGGGTGGGAAGGGCCAGGGCGATACGTTTTAGAAGGAAGAGGAGCATAGGCATTAGGCATCAGGCATTAGGCATCAGGCATTAGAAATCAGGATAAGCCTTATTCGTTAAGCGTATTTTCCTGATGCCTAATGCCTGATGCCTAATGCCTACTGAACCGTCGTCGTAATATGCGGCAGATGTCCGAACAGGCTGTCGCGGAGGTTTTGGACGCGGGGGCGCACCAGTTCCAGGTCGCGCTGGAAGTAGATGGGAATCCAGGGCGCGTCGTCAACGGCGATTTGCTCCGCCTGCTGATACATCGCCATGCGTTTGGGATGGTCATGTTCCACGTCGGCTTTGTCGCACAGCGCATCGTACTGCGGGTTGCTGTAGCCGAACTCGTTTTCCTCGTGATCGTCCTTGCCGTTCACTTTTTTACTCGTATGCAGCAGCAGGGACAGATAGTTTTGCGGGTCGTTGTAGTCCGCGCCCCAGCGCTGATGCAGAATGGGCAGCGTTTTGGTACGCCCCACTTTGAGCATATCGTCCCAGGTCATGGGCTGTGGCTGCATTTCAACGCCGAGATTTTCTTTTAGCTGCTGCGCTACGTTTTCCACCGTCGCCTGCACCTGTGGATAATCGTTACGGAAGGCAATGGGCAGTTTGGGAAAGCCTTTGCCATCCGGGTAGCCTGCCGCTGCCAGCAGTTTTTTAGCCTGAGCCGGATCGTAGGGCAGCATCTTGCACGTGGAAACGTAATCGCCCAGGTGCGGCGGCACGATTCCCGTTGCCTCATCCGCCTGTCCCTTCAAAACCACTTTGATAATCGCGTCGCGGTCAATCGCCATCGCAAACGCGCGCCGAACGTCCCGGTTCTTGAACGGCGAGTCGGCGGCGTCCTGATTCAATCCGATATACCACGTGGCGGCGCGGGCAAAGGATTTCAAACCGGACTTGAGGTTCGGGTCCCCGTTCACGCGATCCAGGTCGCCCGGAGATATTTCTACGATGTCGAGTTCTCCCGCCGCGTAACTGTTAAGCCGCGTACTGCCATCCGTCATAATCGGGCGGGAGATGCCGTCCAGTTTGGGCTTGCCCGCATAATAGTTCGGGTTGGCTTCCAGCGTGACCGCGTTGCGCTTCTCATAACTCTTGAACTGAAACGGACCGGCGCCAATCGCGGAGTCAATGGTAATCGCGCCGCCGGTTTTGGCAATCTCCTCTTTGCAAACGGGCGCGGAACACAAATAGGTCATGTTGCCGAGCCAGTAGGGTTTGAAGCCGGTGAGGGTGATTTGCAGCGTGTAGGGATCAACGACTTTCACGCCTTCCATTGGCGGAGCCGCGCCCTGTTCTTTTTTGTGGTGCAGCAGCGCGTCCGCGCCCTTGATGTCACCCAGATAGTCGGCGGCAATGGGAGAATTGGTTTCGGGGTTGCAGGCGCGCTCGATGCTGTACTTGAAATCCTCAGCCGTAACCTCGCGCCCGTTCTTGTGGAACTTCACGCCATGCCGCAGGTGAAAGGTGTAGGTCGCGCCATCCGGGCTGATGTCCCATTTTTCGGCTAATCCGGGCGCGATATTGTTCTGAACATCCCATTTCACCAGCCCCTCGTAAACCTGCTGCAAGAGGTCAATCGTCGTGCCGTCACGGACAACGGCGGGGTCCAGCGTGGTCGGGTCGGAGAAGAGCGGGTAGCGCAGCATGTTGCCGGCCGCTTTGCTGTTGGCCGAGGCGCCGCTTCCGCCCGCCGTCTCATTGCCGCCACCCTTGCCGGTTGTGCAGCCGGATACCAGTAAAAGCGCCAATCCTGCCAGCGACAGACGCGCCCCTATTGACTTAGCGCGGGGCGCTCTGAACGACTTCTTCAGCGAGTTACCCGGCAAGCTATCCGGTGAATTATCCATTAAGCTGTTTATCAAGGGGAAACCTGATCCCTTCACGGCGCAATCTCCTTACCTGCAATCACCCGAAAGTTGAATTACTTTGTCTTCACATCCTATTGTACCCAAAGACAGCGGATTTCCTGCTTGCCTGCGAGTTTAGGAGCGCGATTCACAATTCAGGCAACGCCACAACACCGATAAATGTGAACACCTTATCGCTTGCGCTCGTCTTATGGATAGGCAGCGCCGTGTGAAGTCTCTAAAATAACCGAGGAACCTGACCGATGCGCCTGAAATTCTGTAAAAGACCAAAAGTATGTACGCTTTTACGCGCTTGCTTGCAGGAATCTGGAGACAACAAAAAGAATCTGTTTCTGTAACGAATAAGAGCGCCTTGCGTACTATGAGTGTCTGCTTGCTCATGAGCGACAACAATCCGGCGAACCACTCAGGTTCGCGCGCCGTAAAGATACAGCCATTGGCTTCAAGCGAATTGCAAGAAAGTCGTTGGCTGCAAGTCATTAAATTGCAAATTAAGCCGTTGAGAGTTGAGAGTTCGTAATTGGTAACAAAGCAGGAACTACGAACTTGCAGTGCCCCTCCGTTCGGCTTGCAATGTGATGACGTAAAATCAGCGGCGCAGCACGTCGTTCGGCAGTGATGTACAGCAGCGCGGAAGGGGGTTCCGTCATGGTTTCACCCGCCTCAACAGCTTTGCTTGCAAACGAAGACCGCAGAGAATACGAAACACGGGAAAAATACGACGCACGGGAAGAACACAACGACATGGATATACCCGGTTACCCATCCAGTGAACACGCGCCGCGACGACGGCGAACGGGCGGCGGACGACGGCGCAAATCCGAAACGGCCGCGCTGCTCCCGGCTGGCATCGGCGGCAATTCCGCCGAAATGGACACGTCCCAGGTGCGCCGCCTGCTGGAAGATTTTGTACCCGAAGACGAAGAACCCGCCGCTCTGGAAGCGCATGACGAGATTTCTCCGATGGAGCAGCGCATGCGGGCGCGTTCGGGACATCCCGGCGTCACATCGGTTCCCGATGACATTCATTCGTCTGTATTGCAGCCCGGCGGCAAAACCGCGCTGCTGACGCCCTGCCAGGAAATCATTCTCGCCCGCCGTATCGAGCATGGCGACCATGTTGCCAAAGACGCGCTCGTCAACAGCAATTTGCGGCTTGTCACGTCCATTGCGCAGCGCTATCAGGGGCGCGGGCTGGCGATGGAAGACTTGATGCAGGAAGGCGTTATCGGCTTGATCCGCGCGGCGGAAAAATTCAATTGGCGGCGCGGCTTCCGCTTCAGCACGTATGCCACGCACTGGATTCGGCAAACGATTATGCGCGCGATTGCCAATTCCGGGCGCAGTATCCGCCTGCCCGCGTATGTCGTGGACACCATTGGACGCCTGACGCGCATACGCGGCGAACTGGAAAACTCGCTCGGACGCGCGCCGTCACGGGCGGAATTGGCGCAGGCGGCGGGGATGCAGGAAGACCAGCTTATCGAACTGCTGCAAAGCATGGTGGAACCGGCCTCATTGGATACGCCATTGGGCGATGACGGCGAGCGCAGCCTGGCCGAAATCATTCCCGCCGAAGAAAACCAAAGTCCGTCCGCCCGCGTGTTCCGCCATGCCGTGCAGGAAGAAGTGGCCCGCGCCCTGAAAAGCCTGACGCCCCGCGAACAGGAAGTGCTGCGCCTGCGCTTCGGCCTCAACGGTCACGAGCCGCACACGCTGGAACAAATCGGCAAGGAACTGCACATGACCCGCGAACGCGCCCGGCAACTGGAACTGCAGGCGCTGGAAAAACTGCGCGGCAACCGCGCCGGCGCGCGCTTGAAGGAAACGCTGGCGAGTGAGTGAGGCAGAAGGCAGAAGACAGAAGAAATGCCTGTTTACTACAAGCCTGGTGGAGTTGCAGGAACATCAAGATACGGGAGACGCGGATGTACACACGATTTGTGTGACCGGCAATGACCGAAGAGCCTCTCCCAAGAGGCGCGGCGTTTGCGTCTGAGGGACGCTTGACCTTTCCTGCCGGGAATTTTCAATTCCCGGCCTGTTGGATAGGCGCTAAGTTTGCAAAGCAGAACAGCCCCGCGTAAGCAGTCATGCCGCGCGGGGCTTTCCTTTTGCTGTTTGCCGGCGGGAGGCTTGTACGTTACGCGCATGGAACTCTACCAACTGGAAGCCTTTGAAGCCATTGTTGCGCATGGCAGTTTTACCCGCGCCGCGGAAGCCCTGAGCCTGAGCCAACCGGCGGTCACGCGCCAGATCGCCGGCTTGGAAGCGGAATTAAAGACGCCGCTCTTTGACCGCCTGGGACGCGCGGTGCAAATGACGGCGGCAGGCGAGGCGCTGCATCGCTACGCCGAAACCATGATGCGCCTGTCTCAGGAAGCGCGGCAGGCGGTGGCGGACGTGAGCGCGGGCGAAGCGGGGCGCGTCAGCGTGGGCGCGAGCAATACGCTGGCGACGTATGTTCTGCCGCCCCTGCTGCGGCAGTTTCGGCAGGCGCGTCCCCGCGTGGAGATTGCGATACAAACGGGAGTTTCAGCGCAGATTTTAGAGTTGGTGCGGGCAGGGGAAGCCGACATCGGGCTGGTAACGGGCGAGATACGCGATCCGCTGCTGCTGACGACGTTTCTGGCGGAGTATGAAACGCGGGTCGTGGTTTCGGTGGGGCATCCTCTGGCGCGGCTGACCTCGGTAAGCGCGTCGCAACTGGCGGGCAGCCCCTTGATTTTGATGGAATCGGGAACCAACCTGCGCACGTATGTAGATCGGCTGCTCAACGAGGCGGGCGTGGAAGAGCAAGTCGCGCTGGAACTGGATAACGTCGAGGCCATCAAGCGCATGATCGAAGCAGAGTTGGGCATCTCGCTGCTGCCGGAAGTGGCCGTGCGCCGGGAAGTGGCGACAGGGCGGCTCGTGGCCCTCAAACTGACCGACGTGCCCCGCGCCAAGCGCCAAATTGCTCTCGTACACCGCCGCGACAAATACCTGTCCGTCGCCCTGAAAGCGTTTATGGAGATGCTGGGGAAAGTGAAAAGCGGGGAGTGAAGAGTGGCAGAAGTGGAGAGTGAGAGTACAAGTACAATCAGGCGTCGTTGATCGCGCGCTTTTGGCGTATAATGTGAGTATGGCATTGTACGTTGCTGTAACATAGGAGTTGAACAATGGTAGTTGTCAGTGAACCCCGACTTAGCATCGCGCAACTCGTCGCGCAGGCGAAGGCCACCAGTGAGCCTGTCGTACTTACGACCAACGGAGAAGCAGAGGTTGTTCTTCTGACGCCGGAAGCATATCAGGCGTTGCTTGATCGCATAGACCTGTTGGATAGCGTAATCGGCTTTTACAAAGCCGAACTTCAGTTTGAACGTGGCGAGTCACGCCCGGCTCGCGAAGCGCTGGAGGAGATAGGCCGCAAACATGGCATTCTACCTTGATTTCTCTGATGCCGCCTCAATGGACGCGCAGGACGCGCTTGCCTGGATGGAGCAACATTCTCCAAAGTATGCTGCGGATTGGTACATCGGTCTTATGGATGCTATTTTCTCGCTGGAGGAGATGCCGCGTCGCTGCCCATTCGCGCCCGAAAACGATTTTTCTACTCGTGAAGTTCGTCAACTGTTTTACACAAAGCGCAGTGTTACCTACAGGATTGTTTTCGTAATTGTGAAGGAAGCGACGGACGAGGAGGCAGGTGAACTCCGGGTATATCGTATCCGGCATGGAGCGCAACGTCCTCTAACCGCCGGTGAGTTTAAGCAAGGTGAGAAAGATTGAAACCGTTTTTGTTGTATAATGTAACGGCTGTTGCCTGTTGTTTCAGAAACGACGTGTAGTGTCGCTGCTTCGTACCCAATCTGGCGCGCTGCATTTTAGCAACCAACCATTTTCACCTATTTGCAGGAACCGTTTAGCCGGAACCGTTGAGAACACGTTTTGAGGGAAGTAGCTTATGCCGCCGAGTTCGGATTTTGACGCCCAGTTTAAGCCGCCCGTGGAACTGGAAGAAGCCTGGACGCGCCACCCTGCCATTGTGAAGCTGGGCGAAAGCCCCGTTTTGCGCCAGGTCGCCAAACCCATCACGCGCTACACGCAGGAAACCAATCATCTGATCGAGCGCATGAGGGAAGTGATGAAGGAGGCGAATGGCCTGGGATTGGCCGCGCCCCAAATCGGCGTTTCCAGCCGCGTTATCGTGTACGATGCCGGGGAGGGCGTTCGGGTTCTGGTCAACCCCGTGATTTTGAAGAAAACCGGCGAACAGGACGATCCGCCCGAAGGCTGCTTGTCTATTCCCGGCTTGCAGGGTGTGGTGAAGCGGTTTCAGGAAGTGCAGGTGCAGGGCTTCGATGAGCGGGGCCGACCCGTCAAGCGCCGCGCCAAAGAACTGGAAGCCCGCGTGATTCAACACGAAATAGACCACCTGGACGGCGTTCTGTTCATTGACCGCGCTGATCCCGATACGCTTGTCTGGATGCTGGGAGACGAGGACAACGAAGACGGGAATGGAGCGCCGAGGGAATGAGGTTGAGGGATGTCTATGCGTATCATATTCTTCGGGACGGCGGAGTTCGCCGTCCCTTCGCTTGACGCGGTTTTGGAAGCGGGACACGACGTGCTGCGCGTGGTCACGCAGCCGGACAAGCCGCAGGGGCGAGGCCAGCAGCTTGTCGCTTCTCCCGTAAAACAGGCGGCGTTGGCACACGGCCTGACGGTTTTACAGCCGCGTCGGGTTCGCGCCGAGGGGTTTCTGGCGAAGATGCGCGATTTGCAGCCCGACGCGCTGGCGCTGGCGGCTTTCGGGCAGATTATTCCCCAGGCTCTGCTGGACCTGCCTCCCTTTGGGCCGATCAATGTGCATGGTTCGCTCCTGCCGAAATATCGGGGCGCGGCTCCCATTCAGCGCGTAATTATGGCGGGAGAAACCGAAACCGGCGTGACGACCATGTGGATGGATGCCACGCTGGACACGGGCGATATGCTGCTGGAAGCCTCTCTTCCCATTGCTCCCGACGATACGGCGGGAACCCTGACGCCCAAAATGGCCCACTTGGGCGCGCGCCTGCTGGTAGAAACCCTGGCAGGCTTGCAGGCCGGCACGATTTCACGCCGCAAGCAGGATGACAGCCTGGCGACGTTCGCGCCCGCTATTGTGCCTGAAGACTGTGTTGTCCGCTGGGAGGAACCGGCGGATGTTCTCTGTAACCGCATACGCGGCGTCAGCCCCAAACCCGGCGCGTCCGCGCAATGCAATGGCAGGCGCGTTAAAATATGGGCGGCGCAGCCTTATGTACGCCCTGATCTTCCTTCCCTGCAAAGGTCAACGGATATGAATACACCCGTTCCCCTTCCCGGCACCATTCTTGCGATTTCCAAATCGCCGCCCGGAGTGCTTGTAGCTGCCGGCGGGGGCACAATCATACTGTTGACCGAAGCGCAGCCGGAAAACGGCAAGCGCATGTCGGCGGCAGATTGGGCGCGCGGGCAGCGACTCGGAGGTGGCGCGCGGTTTGAAGTGAACGCGGTGAAAGGGTAAATTCATGCCGCAAGGCAACTGTCAACGCCTGTTTTCCTTATCCCTTACCCCTTTTTCCTTATTCCTAAATTTTATAGTAGAACTTCGGGTTGTTGTGGAATAACGTGTTTGTAACCGTAAGAAAGCCCCGGAACAGGAAAAACAAACGGGCTTGAACACGGCTGCAAATAAAGTACAAATCTATAACAGGCTCTCTTCAAAATTAAAAGTCAAGAGGGAGAAAAGGAATCACAACAAATGAATAGCCAAGCCTCACATACGTCCGAAGCGGTGCGCCTGACCAAGCGGGAACTGGAAATACTGGCACTGATTGTGGAAGGCCATTCCAGTAAGCGGGTTGCCGATATGCTGTTTGTCAGCAAGCGCACCGTGGATTTCCACCTGGACAATATCTACGAGAAACTGCAAGTCACTAATCGCATGCAGGCCATGCAGCGCGCCAATCGTCTCGGCCTGCTGCAGTTCGCCGCCTAACAGGTTCCGTAAGTAAACTTATAACGTAATCAAGGTTCCAAAATTCAATAACGTGTCATTATCATCATCCCATCAGGCCGTTCGTCGCGCTCAAAAGAAGCGACGAACGGCCTGATCGCATTTGAACCTTAACAAAACCTTAATCAAGATTTAACCTCCTCTTAATGTTGGCATGGCTATAATAAGTCAGTAACAGGCTGGTTCTAAACAGTGTATGGCTCAGTCTGTCATTTGCAAACAAGGCTGTTGCATCCGTTTGAGGAGAAAAACTATTGAAACGTAAAGCGTTTACGCTGATTGAGTTGCTCGTCGTGATCGCCATTATCGCCATTTTGGCCGCGATTTTGTTTCCGGTCTTTGCGCAGGCGCGCGAGAAAGCCCGGCAGACGAGCTGTTTGTCCAACCTGAAACAACTCGGACTGAGTTTGAACATGTACTCTCAGGATTACGACGGCACACTGATGCAGACGTCGTGGGAACTCGGCAGCCTGAAGGCCAAAGTGCATTGGTTTTATCTGGTGCAGCCGTATGTCAAGAATCAGCAAATTTTTGTGTGCCCGTCTGACCCTACACCGGTAAAGCCGCTGAACCGATTATGCGGTCCGGGCGATACGATTGGGGTGACGCTGTGCGACGCGCAGGCTCCCCTGTTCTCGTACATCAACAGCTACAACGCCATGCCCGCCCATGACTGGATTCCACCGTCAGAAGCCGCCTTTGACAAGCCCGCCAATCTCATCGTGTTGGGTGAGCGCCGCAACAACATGAACGACGCGGCCATGACGCTTATCGGCCAGTGGAAGGGAACCTCGCCGTTCATTGCCACAAGCGGCAATCATGGCACGGGGAGCGGCAGTGGACAGGTTTGTCCCGGCGACACTTACCGCTTCGTCACATTCGCGGATGTCACCAAAGGGCTTCTGCCGTCCAACAGCAACGACAACCCGGAAATCGTGCGCGTGAAGTTTGATCGGCATACCGGTGGCTCGAACTACGCTTTCTATGACGGTCACGCGAAGTGGTTCCGCCTGGAGCAAACGTTCGATCCCGGCAACTGGCAGTGGGGCGATAAGTGGTATCCCACCCCGAACCCGGACCCCCGCGCCGGTTCCAAGTGCAACTAACTTTTGCCGCCGTTCCCGCTGCAAAGCAAGCAAGCCGAAGCCCCGCAATCAGATTGCGGGGCTTCGGCTTGTTCATGCCTGTTCATTTAAGAGGCAACCCGGTACAGTTTTACCAGCGCAGGAGTGTCCACAAAAGTACGCATTGTGCTACTCCATGCGCCGTTGGCGTATCACCTCATCGGCAACGCTGCCCTCGAAAGTGTCCGTTGGCAGCATAGGTATCTACACAGTTTCTAGTTGGGGTATTCTCTTTGTCTATGGAGACACCCCCAATTGCTTTAGAAGCGCGTCTACAAACGCGCTACCATACGCTGGTCGAACAACATAGTACCCCACCTTCGGCACTCGCCAGTGGCTTGCGTTCTCTGCCCGACGGCGGCAGCGGCTTTGCGGCCACCCAAGCGGCCTGGCGCTTCTTCGCCAACCCGAAGGTGACGTTGCCTGCCTTGTGCCAGCCGTTGCAGGACTATGCCCGGCAACAGGTACAAGGACAGGCGTATGTCCTCGTGGTGCATGACTGGAGTTGGCTCGACTACAACGGGCATACGCGCAAGAAAGATCGCCTCGCGCACTCGCATAGTCGAGCGTAGCCGGCCTTACTTTGTACCGCGCTTTCTCGGAGATAAGTTTATCACGTTTGACTTTCTTGTTGAACTGACAGGCACAAGCGGTGGAACACCCTTCTTTTTTGTTCAGGTCAAAACTACAAGCACAGGCTATACTACGGATAAACGCGGCAACCGTAAATTGAAAGTCAGAGTAACGCGCGGCGATTTACTGCGCATGAAAAACTACCCGGCTCCCACTTACGTAATCGGAATTGATGAGGCGGCACAAGTGGGGTACATTGTTTCCACGAATGGCGATTGCCCTGCCACTTTGAACGGTTTGCCGATTACACATGAACTGAATTGCGCAAACTTGGCGGCGTTGTGGCAGGAAGTTACAACCTACTGGGCCGTACGCAACATGCTGATGCCTACTTCTCGCTTTGGAGTGTAAACAGATGATGGATGTTATAGATCAAGTCATAGAACAGCGGGCAGAATCGTTCGCTTATCTCTATCTGACGGCGAACAAGCGCCTTGCCGTGTACCGGCAGTATCGGGAACGCAATCCCATGCTTGATTTTCTGGTCAAGATAAAAGATCGAACGTTTGCGGCATCAGGAGAGTTCGGCGTCGAGGTTGAAGGCGTTTTAGCCAATGGACGCGACACCGCGCAAACTGAAGTTGAAATGCCTGACATTCAGCCGAAACGCCTCCATGCCGATAGCGCCATTCCTGTCTGCCTGTTCGTCTTTTTCGTAGATATGGACTGCGGCTACTATCGCTGGCTGCGAGAGCCTGTTTTGGACGGCACATTCCAACTGAAAAACAACGACAGCGCGTTGTTTCATTCCTTGAACGATACGGCAGTGAATGCTATTGTCGCGCAAGTGCAGCAATGGCACAAGTCCAGCAAGCGGGCAACAGCATAAAACTCTTGTTGTTCTGCATGGAAATCTCTGCATAATACCGGCGCTTGTGTTGACGAAACGCGCTGTTCTTGCTACAATAGGATAGGGCGAACGCTTGTTTGGAAAGGAACCGGAAAGTCCATGAACATCTATATGTCGGCGGAAGATGAGGCGTATGTCAAAGGGAAAGTGGAAAGTGGGGAGTGCCATTCTACGAGTGAAGTGGTGCTGATGGCTCTGGAACTCCTCAAAGAACGAGATGAGGTTCGGCGCTGGAAACTGGAACGCCTGCGCTGCGACATTCAGATTGGTTTGGAGCAGGCGGACAGGGGGGAAGTGACGCCGCTGGATATTGAAAAAATCAAGTCCGAAGGGCGCAAGCGGCTTGCCGCTATGCAGGAGCAACACTAATGGCGCAGGCGCTGAAAACGCCGGAGGCGGAACTGGATTTGATGGAAATCTGGCTGTTCATCGCCAGAGACAGCATTGAGGCGGCTGACCGCGTGGCAGAGAAGATAGACGCAGAGTGTCGTTCGCTGGCGGAAACACCGGGTATTGGCATCAGGCGTGGCGAACTTGCGCCGCGCCTGCAAAGTTTCCCAGTAGACAGCTACGTCATTTTCTACCGCCGTGCCGAAGAGGATATTGAAATTCTGCGCGTACTGCACGGGGCGCGGCGTATAACCAGCAGCATGTTTTAAGCTGCGTCCCGTTTGGATTTGTTATGCAAACAAGGCTTCCATGGCGTCTTCGCGGGCGCTGCGGTACTGCTCGTTGTAGAGTTTCTGGTACACGCCGGGACGCGCTACGAGTTCGTCGTGCGACCCCACATCCACAATCCGCCCCGCTTCCATCACCACAATCCGATCCGCGTTCATAATCGTTGACAGACGGTGCGCGATGACAAAGCATGTTCTGCCCTTCATCAAGCGTTCCAATGCGGCCTGTACGTTCGCTTCCGTTTTGCTGTCGAGGGCGCTTGTCGCGTCGTCCAAAATCAGGATTTTGGGGTCGGTCAGCGTGGCGCGGGCGATGCTCATGCGCTGCTTCTGGCCTACCGACAGCTTGATGCCGTCCTCGCCGATTTTGGTATCGTAGTTGTGCGGCAGGTTCATAATGAAGTTGTGCATGTCGGCGTTCTTGGCGGCCTGCAATATCTGCAAGTCCGTCGAACCCGGCTTGCCGTACTTGATGTTTTCTTTGAGCGATACCGAAAACAACAAACTTTCCTGACTGACGATGCCGATCTGCCGCCGAATGGATTCCAAACGCACCTGCCGCAAATCCACGCCGTCCACGAAAATACGCCCCTGATTCACATCGTAGAAGCGAGCAATGAGATTGACAAGGCTTGTTTTGCCTGCGCCCGACGGCCCGACAATAGCGATGATTTCGCCGGGGTTCACCTTCAAGTCAATGTCGTGCAGAATGGGATATTTCGGGTCGTAGCCGAACGACACGTTCTGAAACTCCACCGCGCCCGCCATCTGCTTGATAGCTGACCGCGTTGGGCGCGTCCACGATTTCGGGGCGCGTATCCAGCGTCTCGAAGACGCGCTCAATGGCCGCGCCCGTCCACTGCACCTGTACATTAAAGTCCACAATGCGAACGGCGGGGTCGTACAACTGCGCGACAAGGGCGTTAAAGGCGATCAGTTCGCCGATGTGCATATACCGGTGCAAAATCAACGCGCCGCCGTACCATAGCACCAGTCCCGTGCCCGCGCCGCGTATCACCTGCGCCACGCCCTGCAAGCGCCGGTTCATCTTCATCTGCTGCATACCTAATGTAAAGTTGTCCTTTACGGTCAGCATGAACTTTTCGGTTTCGTAATCCTCGCGCACGAACGCTTTTACGACATTGATGCCCGTCAATTTTTCCTGTAACATGCCGAGCAGGGCGTCCCACTTTTCGCGCAGTTCCTCGCTGATGGGGCGAATGTGGCGGATAAACAGCTTGTAGTTCAGCACGTAAAACGGAATGGCAATCAGCGACACGAGCGCGAGCCGCCATTGGATGTTGAACAGCATGGCAAGCACGATAACCACGCTCATCGAGTCGGCCATAAATTGCACGAACCCACCGGAAATCATCTGCTGAATAAAATCAATATCGCTCATCAGGCGCGAAATGATTTTGCCGGTCTGCCGCGTGTCGTAATACGCCAGTGACAGCCGGTTCAGATGCCGGTACGATTGGAAGCGCAAATCAAAAACGATACGCTGCCCAAGCCAGCCGATGATATAGTTGAGCGCGAACGAAATCAGGCCGCGAACCACATACAGCGCAAAGATACCCAGCGCGATAAGATTGAGCGTATGCAGGCGATGATGCGGCAGCACGTCGTCAAGGGCGTATTGCAGCAGCTTGGGCATGATAACGGGCGTGGTCGCCTGGCACAGCAGCAGGAACACGGCCAGGCCGACGCGCTTGCGATAGGGTCGTAAATAGCCGAGTAATCGGCGGAACTGATGCACAATCTTGCTCCCAAATAGGCGAGAAAGCGAAAAGTATTGTTAATTGAAGCGTTCGGATTGAAGCGACTTTATCAAAGTGCCTTTGCATTAAAGTGAGGCTGCTTCAAAATTCGCTGAGTGAATAAAGCGCCGCTTTGTTTTCCATGCCGGCAGTCTCCGTGCCGGACTTGAACGTTCCCGCAACGGCCAGTGTTTTGCCGTCCGGGGAAAGCGCGATACCATTCACGATTTCAAACGGTGTTTGCAGGGTTTTCAGGTTGCTGCCGCTTTGAACATCGTAGAACTGCACAACGCGCCCCGCGCCGGCCAGAAACGTTTTGCTGTCGGGCGTAAACGTCACGGATCGCACCCATCCTAACTGCAGGCGCAGGCGCGTTGCTTCCTGCCCCAATTGCGCGTTCCACAACAGCGCGTCCGTATCCGCGCTGCCCGTGCCGATGACTTTCCCGTCCGGCGAAAACGCAAGCGAGGTCAGCAAATCGGTATGCCCTTCCAGCGCGTGCAGTTCCTTCCACTGCCGGGCATCCCAAATTTTCAGGGCATGGACTTCGGTTCCCGTTGCCAGGGTTGCGCCATCCGGCGAGAAGGCAACGGGGTTTTCCGCGTCTTTCAACGTTGTCAGCAATTTTCCGGTCTGCGTATCCCAAACCATCACCGTATGATCGGAACTGCCGCCCGCAATCCGCTTGCCATCCGGCGAAAAAGAAACGGAAAGCACGGCGGAACTGTGCCCGGTCAGCGTACGCAGCAGGGTTCCATCCGCAGCGTTCCACAACTTGACCGTCCGGTCCCAACTGGCGCTTGCGAGGGTTTTGCCGTCCGGCGAAAACACGGCCTGCGCGACGACTTCCTCATGCCCATTCAAGGTCTGCGTTTCTTTGTCGGTTGCCACATCCCATAAGCGAACGGTTTTGTCCGCGCCCGCCGTTGCCAGCGTGTTGCCGTCCGGCGAAAACGCCACGCTGTTGATAAAGTCGCTATGCCCCGTAAATACGCGCAAGGGTTTCGGCGGAGGAGCGTTGCGGCTGCATCCTGTCAATAGGAACAGAGCGAACGTGAAGAGTGAGAGTGAAAAGTTCAGAAAGAATTTGCGCGACGGGCTGAACCCCTTTGCTGTAGGGCGTTCCGCCAACTGTCCTTCGGACAGAAACCCTCTTATAAAGAATGTTGTGTCCGAAGGACACTGGGCCGCAGGCCATACAGCGAAGGGGTTCAGCCCGTCGCCACAACGCCACAAACGCGCCAGTAGCGACAAAACAAAGGATGCCGCTCTTTTGCCTACTTGATTTTCAACTTGTCTCGCCACTCTCACTCTCCACTCTCACCAATCACTAACCACCAGCCACTACTCCATGTCCTTCCAGCGCGACGGCGAATTGCTGATTGTACAATCCGGCGTAACTTCCGCCGAGCGCCAGCAGTTCGGAATGGCTGCCGGCTTCCAGAATGTTGCCCTTTTCCATAACCACAATTTTGTCGGCTTTGACAATCGTGGACAGGCGGTGCGCGATGACAAAACTGGTGCGCCCGGCCATCAGGCGATCCAGGGCTTCCTGAATCAAGGCTTCGGTTTCCGAGTCCAGGGCGCTTGTCGCTTCGTCCAGAATCAGGATGCGCGGGTCGGACAGAATGGCGCGGGCAATGGCGACGCGCTGCTTTTCGCCGCCCGACAGCTTGGTTCCATCCTCGCCGATTTTGGTGTCGTAGCCGCGCGGCAGGGCTTCAATGACGTGCGCGATGTTGGCTGACTTTGCGGCTTCTTCCACTTCCTGATCCGTCGCGTCCAGTTTCCCGTAGCGAATGTTTTCCCGAATGGTCGTGTTGAACAGGATGGTTTCCTGTATGACGACGCCTACCTGCCGCCGCAGAGATTTCAGCGCAATGTCGCGCACGTCATGCCCGTCAACGGTAATACGTCCCTCCTGCACATCGTAATGCCGTTGCAGCAGGTTTATCATTGTGGTTTTACCCGACCCGGACTGCCCCACAAGCGCGATCATCTGCCCCGCCTTCACGTCCAGGCTGACGCCCTTGATAACGGGATGGTCCGGCTCGTAGCCGAACCAAATGTCGTCATAACGCACATCGCCGCGCACGTCGGGCAAAACAATCGCGCCCGGTTTGTCTTCCACATTGGGCTTGGTGTCCAGGTTCGTGAAGATGCGCCAAAGCGCCGTGTTCACGCGGGCGATCTGGTCATTGAGAGAAATCAAGCGCTGCGTGGGCTGGTACACATAGCCGCCCATGTAGCCGTAAAAAGCGATCAGCGAACCCGGCGAGATTTCGCCCTGCATCACCAATTTGCCGCCGTACCATAGCAGCAAGGCCGTGCCGCATCCACTGGCGATAAACTCCGACAGGCCGACAAGGGCAGTGGAATACGCGGTCATGCGAACGTTGAGGCCGAGCAGGTTACGAGTCTCGCCCGCGAAATGCCGCACTTCCGCCCGCTCTCGAGCATACGAGCGGACCACCTGCACACCCGCCAGTTTTTCCTGCAAATCGCCGTACAAAACTTCGCGCTGTTCCCGCACTTCATGGCTGGCGAGCTTGATTTTACCGATGAACGCCCTGTAGTTGAGGATGTACAGCGGATACACGGACAAAGCCACAAGCGCCAGTTTCCAGTTCAAATAAATCAAAAAGCCCAATGCGCTGACAAGCATCACGACATCCTGCAAGACCGTGACGAAGCTGCCGCCGATGAGTTGATCGAGCGAGGCCACGTCGTTGGTAATGTTGGACATCAGCTTGCCGGTGGAAGCCTTTTCAAAAAAGCCAAGCGACAAGGATTGGATATGCGAATACAGCTTTTGCCGCATGTCGTACTTGAAGCGCTGCCCCAAATACGTGACCGCGTAGGAGAGCCAATAGCCGACGAACGAACTGGCCGTAGACAGCGCGACGAACACGATAAATACCCGCGCCAGAGGAACATGCCAGTTTTCCCGCACATGCGCGTCGGAAAGGCTGTCAATGAGATACTTGAGGATGTAGGGCGGGGGCAGGGAAAGCGCGGCAGTCAGCAGGGTAAGGACAACCACAATCGCCATCACGCGCCAGTAAGGACGCAGTTCTTTCAAAAATCGCGCGAAGTTTTGCATAATGCCGGTTCCAGAAAGGCGATACCGTTTCCAAGTTGCGTAAACGCCACATTTACCTGTGCTAAAGCAGTTTGGAAGAAGCGTTCAGGGCAGACGGCCTGCGAACAACAAAGCCTCGGTCAGGCTCCAGGCTGTGAGCATGGCAAAGGCGCGCAGTTTTATCTTCGGCTTTCTATACATCTATTCTACACTATAAATCACCATTATCGCCACAGTTTGCAGTAATTGCTTGCGCGGGTATATCAATGTAACTACATCAGAGTTGCCGCCCTGCTCGTTTTCACGGACGCCGGACGGCTGCAAAGTTCGTAAACTGACGAATGGCAGCAGGACAGAGGTTCCCGAAATGTTGTCTTGATACTCAGATCAGGCGAACAAACGGAAGCAAGCAAACAGGCATTGGTAGAGTTGCCAATGCCTGTTTGCTTATGTTTATGTGGATGCCGTTAGCGGCGATGTACTTTGCTGCTTTTCTTCGGACGCGCCGCAACGGAGCGGTTGTCGCCCTCCGAACTAAACGTCCGTACCCCACCCATCGGGATACGCTCGAAACATTTTCCACAATAGTAGTTGTCTCGCTTAACGGCGGCAACAGGCACACTGGCCCGATGCTGACACTGCGGACAAACGATAGGCACTTCCCCGGATGCCATTGGCAACCCCTTTCCGGCGACTTGCGCCTTGCAAACTGCTTGGGACAATGATGGTGATGAATGATGAGTGATGAATAGAATTTCGTTCATCATTCATCACTCATCATTTCCTCTAATACCCAACACCCAACACATACAACATCAGAACAAAATGACACGCGCTTCCTCCCAGGACAAACACATGCCATAGATCGTGCGCGCCGAACTTGCCGGGCCATAAGCGGGGCCAGTTGGTCGCGTAAAATACGGTTCCCACGGTGTACAATACGCCGCCGCCGATAAGCCAGTACAGCGCGCTTCGCGGCAGGGTCGCCCACAACGAGGGAAGGGCGAGCAATGCAAGCCAGCCCATGCCGAGATACAAAACCACGCGCAGCCACTCCGGCTTGCTGTTAAACAGCAGAACGCAGCCAATCCCGATGGCTGCCAGCAGGTACTCCGCGCCAAGCAGACTCAATCCCCATCCCCTGCGCAGAGGAACAAGGCACAGGGGCGCATACGTTCCCGCAATCAGCAGGAAAATAGCGCTGTGATCGAAGCGCATCAGGCGGTTGAGATGCCGTTCCGAAACATGCAGGCTATGGTACAGGCCACTGGCAAGATACAACACAATCAAACTGCCGCCGTAAATGGCGAAGCCCAGCGTGTGCCAGGGCTTGCCCCGCGACAAAACCAGCAGCGCAATCAAACCCAAGACCGAAATCACCGCCCCGGCAAGGTGCGAAAAGCCGCTAAACGGCTCACGCGGCCAGAAGCGTTTGCTTGCCGCCACTTGCACGGACAGTTTCTGATTTTCAACTTCATTTACATTGATTTCGGACATAAGCCTCTATCAGCGCAACACCGCCTGCCGGTCAAACTTTGGTTCTCAGCGGGGAGAGTGATAGGTCGTGGTTCGCTTCTTGGAAAGCCGCTCCCGGTCATTCTGAAATTCTATTTCGCGCTGCGCGGCGGCTTCGGGCTTGTCGAGTTCTTCCTGGGCAAGGCGCTCCGCCTTGCTGCGCTGGAATTCGGCGAGACGCTCCGCTTCCTGCTGTTCTGCCGGCGAACCCGGCACACACTGGCTGGTAAACGCCAGCTTGCTTGCACGGTTCTGGTTGGTAGACATAATTGATTTTGCCTTCTCAGGATCGGCTATGGGCGGCTCTTGCGCTGTCGCCAAACCCTGCGCGGGGTTGATGCCTGTACGCTTTCTCTATCCAAAAACAAAACCCCTGACCTCAAACGCGCAGTCTGCAAAATGCGCGTGAGTGAGAGGGGTTGGCCTCCGGCGTATTTGGAAAAAGCGAGCCTGAATATATCCAAGGATAGGCCAGGCGAGTGGTTTAATTTAGTATACCACACAATTCCTAGCTGCGCCCTCCACATACCTGTATGTCTCAGGGCTGGTAGATCGAAGATTGTAAAGACCTTTCAGGTATCAGACTGTAAGAGAGTTCCTGATAAAGATAATCAAAGCCTCTTGATTTTATGTCCAAAAAGGCATATACTGGAGTATGGATGAAAAAGAGATCGTCTGGATGAGCAGCGAAGTTAAGACGCCGCCGTTTTCAGAAACGGCGCGAGTGGAGGCCGGACACTATCTTCGTCTGTTACAGCAGGGACACTTGCTTTCTATGCCACAGTCGCGTCCAATGCCATCGTTAGGAGCGGGCTGTCACGAGTTGCGCGTGAACGATGCCGCGGTAAACATACAATGGCGGATAATGGTCTATATTGATGAGGATGCTCTTGTCGTCCTGAATGTTTTTGAGAAGAAGACGCAAAGAACATCACCGGCGGACTTGGAAACTTGCAGGCAGAGACTAGCCAGATACTTGAGAGATAGCCGTTAAGAAAGGGCATGAAACATGCGCGCAGAAAAAAGAGCGAAACTTGAGGCCGCAGGTTATAGCGTAGGAACCGTTGCTGAATTTCTGCAACTGTCTCCCAGTGAGGCTGAGATGGTAGAAATGCGAGTTGCGCTTGTGAACATGGCAAAAACGCTGCGCGCGGAGGCCAACCTGACTCAGGCAACGCTTGCAGCAAGAATCCACACAAATCAAGCGCGAATTGCTAAAATGGAGGCTGCCGACCCCGGCATATCCACGGACTTCATATTAAAGGCGCTGTTTGCTCTCGGCGCAAGCCGCAAGCAAGTGGCTCAAGCCATAGCAGCATAGCGTCTGAGAGTCACGTTCAAGCACATCAGGCGTTACGGCCAGTACGTTGAATGTAGACACTCTGCAATTCACCTGTATCTTTGTCTATAGTGGCTCCATTTGTCAGTGTAGCATCAGGTGCTAAGGTAGGCTGCACGATTAAGGTTTTACGTTCAACCGTTCAATTTCTGCTTCACTTAAGCGGGCAATTCCAAAACGGTATTTGAGGATGAATTACTAAAGTAAAGCCCTGCTAAGTGATTACCACTTAGCAGGGCTTTCATACATGAATGCATCAACTAATTTCTATCGTGCCGCCGATGTTGAAGTCTACGTTCATGTTATACGAGCGTAATAGTCCTGTTCCCACAAGAACCGATTTGCCCATACACACGATATTCACGTATTTCTTGCTTCCTTGCCAATGTACATGGCCTTCGTAAATATCAGCAAGTATAAATTCATCATCGGCTTGGCGCATTTTAGCAGTTTCAACATAGGACAACCCGAACAGTTTAACCTCTGCGATAGAAACCACTAAATCGGCGTCACACCCGGTGTCTATCAAAGCGCGTATCGTTCCAGTATGCCCTTCAAGATGATAAAGAACAATGTCAATCTCCAACTCGTATCTACTGTTGACTCTGCCTTTTTCCATGAAATTTTCCGGGTATACAAGATGGAGGCGTGTCACAGACTGAACATAGCCGTATGTCCGATTCTGGCTCCATATAGCCGCGCATGGGGATTCTTGCGCAAAAGTATTTTCGCGGCAACTATCGGGCTATCAGCGACAGCACATTCCATACTGTCTACATCTATGGATACAAATTTATCCCGGCTAGAGGTTTCTAATTCCTGCTTGCATTTTTCATAAATGGCTTCACCCATTTTGACAATTTCATACCGTTCTTCATTTGAAGGGGCAGATCGAGGAATGGTTGCGTTCGCCACCTGATTATCTTTTGCTACCTCTGAAATGTTGGAGCAGTCTATTATATTCATAATTCTCTCTCCCTCCTTCAAAATTGGCAGGTTTGTTACATACCCATTATACCCTTTGTTTCGGGCAAGTTATTGGGATAGTTATACCACTGCTGTTCAGTCGGGTATGGCGTGTCAGTGCATCTGCTGTTTTTTATCGTCTTCATCGGGCGGAAATAGCATCAGGGCGCATTGCCCGCACACTTTGGGCGGCTTGCGGGGCGCGGTGGGGCGGTGCAGGATGGGAGCGCCGCAGCCCGCGCACGGAACGCGCACGTCGTCTTTGAAGTACGGCTTGCCGTCCGGCAGTTCGGAAATGCGCAGGCAGACCACACAATCCACTTCTTCCGCATCTTCCTGCGAAATGATGTTGATTTTATTGCCGCGAATGTTCATGGTTCCCAACGAGCGCGGCTCTTTTTTCTCTGGTTTATCCGGCATGGCGTGTCCCGTAGTTGATATTGCTCATTATTTGCGCAGGAAAAGCAGGGCGTTGCTCAGGTCCGGCCCGGATGGGTAATCATTTGCCCCTTGACGTACAGGCCGCTGGACGCGCCGCCATCTAAATTCATGGCCTGAACCGCGCCCAACTGTTTCATAATCTGCGCGAGTTCGGCGCAGGTCGGGCCGGCAACCGTAACGAGCAGGGCGTTGCCGTTGGGCAAAATGCCGATGGCGCTGCGCTGGCCCCGATCCGTCAGCACTTTGGGGTCGGCAAAGCCTTCGCCCGCCGCGTCCACCCGTACTTGCCCGTCCGTCAGCAGGCGCGGCCCGGCTCCCACCCCGTCATGCACCTGCTGCCAGATTTCCGGGTTGCGGTCCGGCTGGAGTTCCGTGTGAAATCCCACCCGCGCGCCCACCGGGAACTTACTCGCTTGGCTTCTTCCGAACCCCGAAAATTGATGACAAAGCCTACAGTCGGAAAAGCCGCATCGCCCCGTACTACGCTGGAAACCACTGTTTTATTGACCACAACGGAAACACCGCCCGATAAGCGGCAGCGCTGCCCCCGCGCCGGCGTGAAAATGGCGATGTTGTTGGGCGCGGTAGGCGTGTGATTGATCCAATAGCCGTACCAGAAATCGGGGGTACGGCTGCGGGGCGTTTCCACCGTGCCGCGAATGGGCATTTGCAATC
>CAWIEK010000031.1:0-37008 GCA_963835065.1 uncultured Chthonomonadaceae bacterium
CAAAGGAGAGGGGAATGGCGATAGATTCATTTGACTCCGGTTTGCCCACAAGGGATAATATACTATGACTAAACAACCTATGATTGAGATGAATGATACGGAGCGCGCCGTGCTGGTTTCTGTGGAACCGGATACGGAACTGCGCCCTTATGCGATTGAAGAATTGACCGCGCTGACCGAAACGGCGGGTGCGGTTGTCGTCGGCGAGTTTCACCAGAACCGCTCCCACCCGGATGCCGCGTATTTCATCGGGTCGGGCAAAACGCAGGAGTTGTTCGCGGGCGTTCAGGATATGGGCGCGAACCTGGTGATCGTGGACAGCGAACTGACGTCCGTGCAGGCGCGGAACCTGGAAGAAGCCGTGAAGGTGCGCGTGATTGACCGGACGCAGCTGATTCTCGACATCTTTGCGCAGCGGGCGCAAACGCGGGAAGGTAAATTGCAGGTCAGCCTGGCGCAATTGACCTATTTGTTGCCGCGCCTGGGCAATCTGTATACCAAGTTTGAGCGGCAGCAGGGTGGTATCGGCGTGCGCGGCGGGCAGGGTGAAACCAAACTGGAAACAGACCGACGCAAAGTGCGCGATATGATCAAAAACCTGGAAGGCCAGCTTGCCGAAGTGCGCAGTACGCGGACGCAGCAGCGTTTGCACCGCAAGCGCCTGCCGTTCCCGACGGCAGCGCTTGTGGGCTATACCAGCGCGGGCAAGTCCACGCTGATGAACACGCTTTCCGGGGCGCATGTTCTGGCCGATCCCAAGCTGTTCGCCACGCTGGACCCGACCACGCGCCGAGTCGTTTTGCCTGACGGCTGGGCCATGCTGCTGACGGACACGGTAGGCTTTATTCGCAACCTGCCCACCAACCTTGTCGCCGCGTTCCGGGCGACACTGGAAGAGACGATTGAAGCGGACTTTCTGATTCATGTGGTGGATGCCGCGCACCCGCACCGCGATGTGCAGATGCAGGCCGTGCAGGAGGTTTTGGAGGAACTCGGCGCGGCGGACAAGCCCATGCTGACCGTATTCAATAAATCCGATCTGGTGGAAGATCAGTACAGCCTGCGCGAGCTGGTTTCCAACACGCCCAATTCGGTGTACATTTCGGCACTGACCGCTGAAGGCATGCCGCAGTTGATGGACAAGGTGGTGCAGACATTGGAAAGCCTGCTCGTGTCCGTGACGCTGCGGGTTCCGTATGACCGCAGTGACGTGGTGGCGCAGTGCTACGAGTACGGGCGCGTCCTCAAAGCCGATTACCGCGAGGACGGCATTTACGTAGACGCCCGCATCACGCACTATCTGGCTGGCCGGGTGTATCCTTACTGCGTTTGAGTTTTCACCACCCGCTGCGCTAGAGGCACAGAGACACAGAGGCTTCACAGAGAAAAGGAGAAGAGGAGAGATGGAAACCGCGAAACACACGAAATAAACGAAAAGGAAATGCGAAAAGAAGAAAAGGAAAAGACGGGGATGGAACCGAAACAGGCGGGCAAGCGAATCGTGAGCAAGGGCGCTTATGTTCAAGCGCAGGCCAGGCGGCTTACTCTGGCGGTGTCCGCGCTATTTCTGCTGCATTTGACGGGACTGTTTATTCTTTTGGCGGTGATAGGAGTGTTGTGGGGCTTCCTGTGGAACCGCGTTACAGCGATTGCATTGGCCCCGTGTTTTGCCGTAGCCGCTTATGTCTCCAGCTTAGGGTTGCGTTTTTCACTCGCAGCAGCTTGTCGCATAAACCCCGGTGTTCCGCTTACGCGCGTCAAGAACCGCTGATTTGCCCACCCCCGACACTCTGGTACGCGCCAGCAGTGAACCGGCGCATCTCCAGGAAACCGTGCTGCTCCGCGCCGCTAAGGAAGGACTTGCGACGCCGCCGGAGCAGCTTGTACGCGCCATTTCAGAAACGGAACAGGATTGAGGAGTCACCATTATGCAGACGCTTCACGAGCAGGAGCCGCCAAAAACAGTTCTGCGGCCTGAAGTTCAGACGCTGCACCCTGAACAAACGGCAACAATTGAACGCCGAACCCTTCCAAAATCAAAGAACAAGCGTCTCGTAAGCAAGGGCGCTTATGTTCAAGCGCAAACGGATCGGGCGTTTATGGGAATTGTGGGCGTGGGATTATGGGCAGCGATGGCTTTGGTGGCCTTGCTGATTGTCGGTTGTTCCGTTATCTTCTGCCTTTTGCTGGCGGATAAATCTTTTCTCGTGGCGGGCGGATGCCTGCTTGCTATCATCGGTTTGGCGCTGCTGGCTCGTATGTGTGGACGCATGGGACTGGAAGCGATGCAGGAGGTGAACGCGATTGACCCCGGCGTTCCCTTCACTCGCGCCAATACCGCCGATTTGCCTGCTCCTGACACGCTGGTACGCGCCAGCGCCGAGCCAATAGAGACACAAGCGACGGTACTGCTTCGCGCCGTAACAGCAGGGCAGGAGAAGGATGAAGAGCAGCTTTTAAGGGCGTCAGAATGACAGGATGAGCAACAGAATGAGAACACAGCTAATGATTTTATTGCGGCACTGGTAAGAGAAAAGAGGACTTCACTATTTGCGCGTTGAACGTTAGAAGTGAACTGGCGAGGTCGTTGCGCTGCAACCCTGCTGAGACGTGTTCTCGCAGCCAGAATTGAGTGATGAGGATACCAATATGCCTGAAACCTTAGACGCGCAGCAAGCATTTGAACCATTACTGAATGTACCTTCCAATAACATTTCGGCAGATAGCGAGCCGAAGATTGATAGCGCTGTTCTGCCGTTACTTCAGCAATCGCAAACCTCTCGTTGACCACCTGATGAACCTGATAACGCGCGAGCGATTGCGCTATAATATCCCTCCACATCTGATGGAAATCAAGCTGCATGTAGATTCCGAAACCGGTCAAAAACTCATTCACATCAAGCAAACCGTTGTGACTGACGCAAAGACGGCTCTGGAGTATTGGGATAAAGTCAGCGCGCCCGTTGATCAATGGATAAGCACACTTCCGGAAAATCAGGCAGACATAGTGCGCGATGAGATACACTTGACGATCCACTGGAAACCCAATGTTTCAGGCCAATGATGCCGATGCGCTTCTTGCTATCGCTAATTGGGAGGTTGTAAGCGCTAAATCTGCTTCCCTCGTCGCCACCTTCAAGCGCTGGTAAATACACATTATGTTCAAGCCCTTCCCAAAAATGCAGCAAACCCGGCGCGTATCGGAATTAGCCCGATCCGTTCTGTCCTGCACCCTGCTGCTCGGTATGGGAATGCTTCCTACTGCCGGTATGGGGCAGGGCAGAGCGCATAACAGGTCTGCGCGCTCGATTGCCTCCTCACATAATTTGTCGCGCCTTACCGGAACCTACACGCGCATCAAGCGCCGCAAGGATGAAAATCAAAGCGCGACGCTCGACATCAAGCAGATTGGCGACAGCAGAATCAAGTTTGACCTGACGGCGCTGTGGTGGGTGGTGAGCAGTAGAAATTCGCCGCACAATGGAGAGATTACAGCGACCATCGCGCTGCGCAATCAAGTCGCTGTTTACAAGGCTGGCGACTATCGCCTGACGATGCAATTTCGTGGACACAGGGTTGTGCTGACGGAACGGGGCAGCAATCCTGAATTCGGCGTGAATGTCAGCGCGGCAGGAACGTATCGGCGCACAGGACGAGACAGATAAAGCCGGAGCGTAAAAATCGCGCGTAAAAACCTATGCACTCAGGCGTCGCCAATCGCTGATGTGTTCGCGCGCCGTTTCTGCGCTGATTTCTCCCGTTTGGAAGGCGGCGAGAACAGCGGCGTCTATCGTCTGCATCCCGTGTTCATGCCCCGCTTCCATTGCCAGCGTAAAGTCGGTTTGCCCCTCGTGGAGCATCTGCCGGACGCGGGGCGTGTTGAGCAGAATCTCTACAATGGGGATACGCCCCCCTTCGGCGCGGCGAAGCAAGCGCTGCGCGACCACGCCAATCAGCGTTTGCGCCAGCAATTGCCGAATGGTATTGCCCTGCGCGCCGAACACATCTATGAGCCGTCCAATCGCTGCCGACGCGCTGCCGACGCCCATTACAGCCATCACCGTATGCCCCGTTTCCGCAAGCGTGAGCGCAAGCTGCACGGCTTCCAGACTGCGCAGTTCGCTGACATACACAATGTCTACGTCGGCATCCCCGGCGGACTGTAACCCCGCCTCGAAACCGGCCACATCGCGCCCGATCTGGCGCTGCGTAATCAACGCCTGCCTGCTTGTCATCTCGTACCCGATGGGGGCTTCCAGCGTCCAGATACGCGCCCCGATTTCGGCATTGACGCTTTCCAATAAGGACGCGCACAGCGTTTGCTTGCCGCTCCCCGTTTCGCCCGTCACGAGCAGCAGGCCGCGCGGCTTGCAAATCAGCGCATTCAGCGTTGTCAGGACTGCGGGAGAATAGCGCAAAATGTCGAGTGGCGGAACATGGTTCGGGATGATGCGAATCGAAAGCGCTGGCTTGCCGTCGCTTTGCAGGACGCGGCATTGAAACAAGCGCCCCGCATGGCGACAGGGAACGCTGACATCCTGCCCCTGCTCCAACCGCTCCCGCTGTGTTTCGTTTAACAGCGTTTCCACAAACACTTGCAGTTCCTCGGCCTGTGCTTCTGTGCCGTCCGCCCGTACCAGCGCGCCCTCCACGCGAAACACCGGCGGCTGCCCTGCCACCAGATGCAAATCAGACGCATTGCGTTCGATTATCTCTTCCAAAAGCGCGTATGCTTCCACAGTCTTCTCCTTTGCGTACTTAGAACCACTACCAATAGGCCGGGGATTAAAAATCCCCGGCAGGAAAGTGCAAGCGTCCTGCGGACGCAAATGCAACACCTGTTGGGACAGGCTCTTAGTTTCGTCTACCATCTACTGTCTACCGTCTACCGTCTTCTGTCTTCTTCCTTACAGTAGCGAACGCAGATTTGTAGACTGGCTGAGTGGCTGCGTTCCCGGCATCAGCGCGTCGAAACGGCTGCTTTTCTGTTGTGGCGACATGGCTGCTTGTCGCCGCAGGTCGCGGACTTCCCGTTGCAGCGCATGTACCATTTGCCGCATTTGTTCCAATTCCTGACGCAAGGCCGCGCTTTCTTCCGCCTGGATTTGCAGTTGAACGTTTTGCCACAGGGTTGTGTCGTTTTGCGCTCCTTCCAGAATTTCTCTCTCCAGAATTTCTCTCTGCGCGGCTTCTTCGGTGTGAAACATCTGCTGCATGTCCCGGTAGGAGTTTACAACCCTGCCGCACTCGCCACAACCGGCAACATGCGCTTCCACTTCCCGGCTTGTTTCCCGCGCCAACTCGCCGTCCAGCCATGCCGCCAGCAACGGGCGCATTTCTTCGCAACTCATACTCTACTCCTCATTCCAGCGGTACAGGCGGCGGCGCAGGGTTTCCAGCGCCAATGCTTTGCGGGAAGCGACCGTTCCCAACGGACACTCCAGCACGTCCGCGATCTCTTTGTACGACAAGCCTTCGCAGCAGCTTAACACGAACACAAGCCGCTGCAATTCCGGCAGGGTTGCCACAGCCGTTTGTATGTCTTGAAGCAGAATTTGTCCTTCGGCCTGACGCGCTATATCCGGTGAGCGGTTTGCTTCCACGTCGCGTCCTTGTTCCTGCCGCGCGTCCAGCGAGTCACAGGCGGCGTGGGCGCGAACATAATCCAGACAGGCATGATGCGCAATGCGCAGCAGGTACGCGCGGAATTTGCCTTCGGCGCGGTATTGCCGCCGCGCCCGCCACACGCGCGCAAAGGTTTCCTGCGCGGCATCCTGCGCGGCTTCGTGGTCACGGAGCAGATGGCCGGCAAACCGGGTCACGTCCGCCTGATACTTTTTCACCAGCCGCCCGAACGCCCTGCTGTCCCCGTCTGCGGCCTGCCGCATCAGCACATCCTCCTCCATGCCGCCTCCCTTCTCATCCTCTGTGATTTTGGTACTGCCGCAGCACAGACGTCAGTAAGAAATAGCCGCGAATGAACGCGAATGAACGCAAATACAGGGAACGCCGACACGATGAACACCCTTCCATACAAAGAACGCCAATTGCAGCCGTTTGATTCAGCCTATTTTTCCCAATACCGCATGACGACATATTAAGGTAACAGTACACCAACTTTTCACCACCAAGCCACTAAGAACACCAAGCAGAACGAGAAGAACAAGAAGAAATTGCAGGAGAGAACGAACCTGTCTTCAATTCTGCGTCTTTTGGTCGCCAATTTTCTCTTGGTGTTCTTGGCGTCTTGGTGGTGAAAAGTTATCGGGACGCGCAAGTTTTTTCGCGCGAATAAGGAAAAACGACAGGGCGCGTCGAATACTATCCTTGCCACACGCAAACCCCTGAAGTTGAACGAGGTTTGATGCTACCTGCGATACACTCCAGCCTGACGACGAGAAACTTTGTCCACAGGATACTGAGCCAACAAAACAGTCAAAGCCAGCCGGTCATTACGATGTGGCCTGCCAATAACGCGCTTGATTGCGCGTAAGCAGTGAGAGTTACGAGAAAGACGAGGACAGGCGCATGAGGAACGAGGAACGCGAAACGACGCGCGAAGCGGAACACGAAGCGAGTTTTCACAACGGCGGCTCGGCCATTCACCAATGTTTGCATACCATGCGGAGCCGGATTACTCTATGGGGCAAACAGTTGGCAGGCCGGGCGGGACAAACAATGGGGTTGTGCGGGGCAGGCGTGTTGCTGTTGACAGGAAGCGTTACGCCCTCCAACGCCGGCAGCATCGGACTATCGCGGGGCATGTCGGCAGGCGTTCCCGTCATGGTGCTGACGGTTGATCTCAATGACCCGAATGTCAAGGTGACGGGCATCATGGCGCAGTATGGGCGGGGACACGCGGAAAAGTTCGCCGATATGATCCACCGCTCGCACCCCACTGCCGCGTTCACGGGAACCTACTTTTGTGAGCGTTCTTTAATTCCTATCGGGGATATCGTCGTCAACGGCAAATTGGCGCATCGGGGCGGGGTGGGCACGGCGCTTTGCCTGACGGATGACAACCAGTGCAATTTCGTGCATCCGCCGCACAATTATGCCTGGATGGATTGGAGCCAGTACGATTTCGTCTGCTGCGCCGGGCCGCGCCTCGTCACCGAAGGCGTCGCGGCAGTGCATCCCGGCCCCGAAGGGTTTCACGACCCGCATCTGCTCGGCTCGGCCACGCGCCTCGCCGTCGGCTTAACCTCCCACAACAAACTGCTGTTCGTCACTACGCGCAGTCAGGTCCAACTGGGTAAAATGGCGAAGGTCATGAAGCGGCTTGGCTGCGTGGACGCCATGAATCTGGACGCGGGCGGTTCCCTCGGCTTTTACGATCACGCCAAAATGCGTATCACGCCCTCGCGCAAACTCACCAACGCCATTCTCGTGTACGATGACCGCGAACGCTTCGCTCGCTTCAAGCATCGCCTCGCGCCCGGCGTGGAAATGGCGCGGAAGTAGAGGAAAGGGATTAGGCATCAGGCATTAGGCATTAGAAAAAGCACGGATAGCCGTTTGTTTTGCAGGCCATTGCAGGAATGTACTTGCCTACTCCCTACTCCCTAACCCTCACCTGGAGTGTCCAATTGTCTAACGATGCCATTAATCCCGCCGGGACGGGAATCGAAGCGCTGCCCGCTTCGACGCCGGAATACGCGCCTGCCGCGCAGACGGTTGTAGAGGATGTGCCGACAGGAGAAGCCCACACGGTGACGGTGGAATCGCCGTCAACAACGCCTCTGCCGGACAACACGCCCTACGTCGCGCCCCGCGAACCGGAGCCGCAGGATACGCCCGCCACGCCGGGGGCGTCCACAATGCCGGGTATGCCCATCCCGGCGGCAACCCCGGCGCATCCGCCAACGCTGCCTTCCGCGCCAACCCCTGTCGCTCCTGTCACGCCTGTTACACCCGTCGCGTCCGCAACGCCTGTGTCTCCTGTCCTGCCGGTATCCCCTGTCAGCCCGGTTATGCCCGCAACAGCCGTCAATCCGATAGCGCCGTCAGCCACGCATGCCGCCGCGCTTCCCGCTTTCGCCCCCTCCCCTTCGGCCTCTCCTGAAAAGCGGCTGTACGACCTGTTGCTGGAAGAGTTCAGCCGTGACCCCCGTTTTGAACTGCACACCAATGTTCGCGCGCTGATGCAGGATGTGCAGGACATCAAAGCGCTGGCCCAACACGCCAACGCCCCTGCCGCCGCAGCGAATGACCTTGCCGCCATTCGTGAAACCGTGGAGAAAATATGGACACACGCGCAGGAAACAGGGAACAGGGAACAGGGAACAGAAGAGAAGACAGAAGACAGAAGACAGAAGACAGAAGAAGCCAATCCTCAATCGGCAATCGAATATCGGCAATCGGCAATTCCCCCAACGCCCGAACTTATCAGCGAAACGCGCGCTCTTGTTCGCTCGGTCAATGAGGAAGTCAACGCGACGCGCAACAGCGTGATACAACTGACCAATCAGGGGCGCATGATGCTCGATGTGGCGACACGCTGCCTGCGGGAGATGGACAAGACGGCGCAAAAGTACGAACAGCAGGGCGAAACCGGCGCGCTTTTGGACGAGCTGCGTTCGCTGCGGGACATGCTGGCGGACGGCTTTGAGAACGCGCGCCTGGAACCGATTGCGCCCACTGCGGGCGAACCCTTCCGCTATAGCGACCACCGCGCCGACAACGGCTTTGCGTCTTCAGGTAAAATAAAGCGTACTATTTTCCCCGGTTTTCGCTGGACGCAGCCCAATCCGCCTGTCGTTCTGCTGCCTGCTATCGTAGAAACGGAGTAGTTAAGCGTCGAAACGGAGCAGTTCGATTTTTGATACCTGCGGCAGTGGTCATGCCACTTATCGCAAGCGTAAGTTTGCTGAAACCGTCCTTTTTGCCCTTTTTCGCTTGCAGAATGGAGAAAAATGAAAATTTTTTATGTTTGTGGCGGAAAACGGAACTATTGGCACGTTTCTTGCAATAAGGATATTGTGAGGAGAGCGTTCTAAAATCGCAGCCCCTTTAAGCGCCGTGCTGCTGGGCCAGGCAACTCTGAGGAAAGGTTCCGGACTTTCTTCCGCCCCGCTCCGCCTATCGGCGCTTATTGAATGCAAGGACGGTCAGTGGCGCAGCGTTGCCCTGACCGTCCCTCCTTATTCCCCTTTTCCGCCTCCTTTCTTCCTGCCTCACATTCAAGTCACCCAACACCAGAATACCCGAACACCTGAACACCCAACACCCACTTCCTCAAAGCCGGTACTTTTTGCAGCGTGAAGTTTGCCGGGAAATGCGGAACAATGTTGGTGGAGGCATGGAAGCCAGAAGCGCAACCGGATTGCAAAATGTCGTTTTGGCCCGCTTTCCCTTAAATCCTGTAACCATGCGAAGGTTGAAGTTCCGATTCCGGTCCCGAAAGGGAAATGCCCAGGCAGATAAATCGGGAACGCGCCCGCGCATGTTCATATAATAAAGTGGTAAGGGATAAGGGATAAGGGGTAAGCAGGAGGGGAGTGTACTTATCCCTTACCACTTATCCCTTTTTTCCTTGTCTACCTAGCATCGGCGCAAGCAGAAGAGGTACAATATTCGCTGACCTGACAAGCCGGGAGTTTTCCTCCGGCATTTCGCTGTGGAGCGCGACTATGCCTGCCGCCCGTAAAAACGCTGATTCGACGCCGAGCGCCGCCAATGCAAATACAGCCGGCGGGCGCAAGCCTACGCTCAGTCCCACGCGCATTGAAATTTATCTGGCCTGCGCCGTCAAGTACCGGTACATCTATCAGGATAAAATCGGGCGCTTTTACACGAAAGCGCGCGCCGGTTTTAGTTTTGGCAGTACGCTGCACCATGTCCTGCAGGATTTCCACGAGCAGGGAGCCACGCATACGCCCGAAGCGCTGGTGGAAGAATTAGAGCAGAAATGGATCGGCGCGGGCTATCAAGACGCGCAGCAGGAAGCCGCGCACCGCGAAGCCGGGCAGCAGATCGTGCAGGCGTACCATGCCGCGCATCAGGAGCGGGTTGTGGCGCAGGTGGAAACATTTGCGACCGAAAAAACCATTTCGTGCGATATGGGACGCTTCAAGCTGACGGGCCGCGTGGATCGCATTGACCGCCATGCTGATGGGCGACTGGAAATCATTGACTATAAAAGCGGGCGATGGGATACCAGCGCGGAAGAAGTCGCCAACAGCCTGGCGATGTGCTGCTATCAGTTGATTGTCAAGCGTATGTACCCCGGTACGCCGGTTTTGGGAACCATTTATTGCCTGCGTTCGGGCAATCAGGCGACGGTGGAATTGGACAGCGACACGCTGGAAGAATTCGCGCGCGAACTGACGCTGCTGGGCGATCAGATTCTGGATGAGGATTACAACGCCCTGCGCCCCGTACCGCTCGACATTTGCCCCGACTGCGATTTCCTGCCCCGCTGCTCCCGCTACTGGCGCGAACAGGAGCGGCGCGACAACATTCCCGCTGACGCGCCCTTTTCCGAAGATGCGTGACAAATGGGAGTGATGGAAGTAGCCGCGAATGAACGCGAATATAAGTTCACCACAGAGACACCGAGACACAGAGGGGTCACAGAGAAATCGTGTTTAAGGGACTTTTACCAAGATGAGTGTTCCGGTCGCAGACCGGTTGGCGGAGCGCCCTGTAGACAGGGCGTTCACGACTCGGTCAGGTGGAATAGTTGCGACAAACCACGCTGTGGCTCGAAGGGAAATGATTTGGAAATGATTTATGAACGGTGAAGCGCATGACAATTCCGCTGTGGGCGCGACTGTGGAGGGGAAAGCCGAAGGGAAAACGCCCCGCCGGGAGCGCATGACCGTTCCGGGTGTGCGGGCGCGGAAGGCGGCGAACCGACAGGCGGAGGGACAGGCAACCGGACAGGCCGGGGAGAAATCGGGCGCTAAACTGGTGATGCTGACGGCTTATGATTATCCTTCGGCGCAGTTAGCGGACCGGGCGGGCGTGGATATGGTGCTGGTAGGCGATTCGCTCGGCGCGGTTGTTTTGGGCTATAAGAACGTGGTTCCCGTTACGCTGGACGAGATTGTGCATCATGTGCGGGCGGTTCGGCGCGGCCTGAAAAACGCGCTGTTGGTTGCGGATTTACCGTTCGGCACGTATCAGGCCAGCATTGAGGACGCGGTTCGCAACGCGGCTATCTTACTCAAGGAAGGCGCGGAGGCCGTGAAACTGGAAGGCGGCGCGGCCATGCTGCCTACCGTGCAGCGCCTGACGGACGTAGGTATTCCGGTTATGGGGCATTTAGGATTGACGCCGCAGGCGATTTATCAGTTCGGGGGGCATCGGGCGCAGGGCGTGACGCCCGACAGCGCCGCGCAGTTACGGCAGGACGCGCTTGGCCTGGAACAAGCGGGCGCGTTCGGCATGGTGCTGGAAACCATTCCCGCAGTTCTGGCCGCGCAAATTACGGCTGAAGTAAATATCCCCACCATCGGCATCGGGGCGGGAGCGGGCTGTGACGGGCAGGTACAGGTGTGGCATGACATTCTTGGCCTGTCTTCGGGGCGCATTTTCAAACATACCAAGCATTACGCCGAAATCGGCCAACTGATCGAAGCCGCGCTCCGCGCTTATGCGGACGAGGTGCGCGACAGCCGGTTTCCCACAGGGGAGCATAGTCTGTAATAATGCGAACGTTTCAGCAAGTCGGGCCGCTGCGCGCGTATCTGCGCACCATCCGCCAAGAAGGTAAGACGATTGGTTTCGTGCCCACGATGGGGGCGCTGCACGAGGGGCATTTAACGCTTGCGCGGCGGGCAAGAGGGGATTGCGACCTCGTTATCATGTCCATTTTCGTCAACCCCACGCAGTTCGGCCCCGGGGAAGATTTCGCCAGTTATCCTCGTGACCTGCACCGCGATCAGAGCATGGCGGCGCAGGCGGAAGTAGACGCGCTGTTTTCCCCCGAACTGGAAGAGATTTATCCGCCGGGAAGTGACACGATTGTGGATGTGCCGCAGATCGGCGCGCTACTGGAAGGCGCGTCGCGTCCCGGCCATTTTCGGGGCGTGGCAACGGTTGTCACCAAGTTGCTCAACATCATACAGCCGGAACGGGCGTACTTCGGGCAGAAAGACTATCAGCAATTGCTCGTCATTGAGCGGCTGACCCGCGACCTGCATCTGCAAACGAAGATCGTGATGGTTCCCATTGTGCGCGAGGCGGATGGATTGGCGCTTTCATCCCGTAACGTCAATTTGTCGCCGGAGCAGCGACAGGCGGCAACGGTTTTGCATCGCTGCCTGACGCGGGCGCAGGCGCTGCTATCCGACGGCATTACCGATGCGCGGCAGGTGCGGCAGGAAGTGGAAAACTTGCTGGCGCAGGAACCTCTAGCGGCGTGTGATTACATAGCGCTGGTGGACTCGGAAACCTTACAGCCCGTCGCCTCCTTGCAGGATCGGGTAACGCTGCTCGCCCTCGCCGCCCGCTTCGGCAAAACGCGCCTCATAGACAACTGCCTGCTCGCCCCCGAAGGCGTCACCGTTCCCAAACATTTGTTAGGCAGGGTTTGATTATCTTGTTTTAGAATGTCTTATTTTGAGTGTCTTTCAACGCGCGTCGGCCCAATTCGACTTTTCAAGCAGGCGGCGGATGGCAGGCGAACCATAACGCCGCGCCATTTTCAGCGCCGGCGCTCTGTATTTGTTGAAATGATCTATGTCCGCGCCATGAGACAACAGTTCCCGAACATGGCAAGGTTATTGCGCGGCGGCGAGCCTGCATACTTTGGCGAGCGGCTATATCCCATTTCTACCGCAGCCATCAGCGCGCTTGGCGGGTCAGCGTTGGCCTTGTCTATAGCATCGCCGCGCAGATCGCCGTCAAGAAGTTTGTGCACAGCCTGGACATCGTTGCGGCGAATAGCGCGGAACAGCGCGGCGGAAGCCGTTCGCTCATACTGCGCCCCTGCCTGCCGCAGCATCTTCACGATTTCGCCCTGATGTGACTCCTGCGCATAATCAAGAGCGGTTGTATCGTATTCATCTCCCCTGTTGACCTCTGCTTTGTAGCGCAGCAACGCCTGCACATTGGCTTTTTGTCTCGCCGAAATCGCCGCCATCAACGGAGTAATCGCCTCGTGCCCCGCGCGATCATCGGTATATGCGCCATGCGTGAGCAGCAGTTCGACGATATGGGTATTGTTTTGCTGTGCAGCGCGGAATAGTGGTGTAAATCTGCGCATACCGCAGGCATCCGGGTCAGCTCCTTTTGCCAGCAGTTCCTCTACAAGTTCGGGCTGTTGATATTCCACTGCTTTAATTAGCGGCGAATTGTTTTGCGCCTGATCGCTTGACTTATTCGGGTCAGGCACGTCTTTCACAGTCGCGCCGTGTGCCAGCAGCAACAGAGCGATCTGCCCGCTGCGCTGTTTGTCGTAGGAAGAAAGCGGCTCGTCATCCATGCCGCGCGGCGTCAGGGCGACCATCAAGGCCGGGTACGCAGGCGTAGGTTCCTCGTTGTTCTGGGTTACAGAAGGCTTAGAATCTATCTCAAAATAAGCGAGTGGCCTGCCGATGATAAAGTTACGACTACTTTTTTGGAGTGACTTATGGCGCAGACACCCTCTTTACCGACGATCTGGCGTGTTCCCGACGAGTTATGGGAACACATTCAGGCGTTGATCAACCAGTACGATCCCCCTTGCAAACGCGGACGCAAGCGCATTGATGCCCGTCTTGCTCTCAACGGCATTATCTACCGAGCGCGTACCGGCTGCCAATGGAACCAACTCCCCAAGGAGTTTGGCGACGATGCCAGCATCCACCGCACCTTGCAGCGGTGGGAGAAGCTGGACTTGTTCGGCAAGTTGTGGGCGGTCCTTCTGCGCAATTGCGACTTCTTGGGCGGCGTAGAGTGGGACTGGCAATCTGCCGATGCCTGCCTGAGCAAAGCGCGCGGTGTGCCTAAAAAGGGGCACAAGACGACGCCTGTGTCGGTCCCAATCCCACGGATCGTGGGAAGCAAGGCGTCAAAAAGAGCCTTTTAGTGGAAGGCGACGGCGGGCCGACGCGGCATTTGTATCAGCAGCGCCAACACCAATGACGCGCATCTGCTCGCGGCCACGATCAGCGCGGTGGTGGTGTACCGTCCGCAGCCCACGCCCGAAGAACCTCAAAACCTGTGCCTGGACAAAGGCTATGACAATCCGCGTGGGGAAGAAGCCGCTAAGAAAGCAGGCTATACGCCCCACATTCGCCGCATTGGCGAAGAAAAGAAAGACGAAGCGGGCGAGAAAACGCATCCGGCGCGGCGTTGGGTGGTGGAGCGCACGTTTGCTTGGCTGTCGCGTTGGCGCGGCATCCTCATCCGGTGGGACAAAAAGCCCAGCAACTACCTGGCAACCTGCAAACTCGCCTGTGCCCTCCTGTGGTTCCGCAAGTTGCACGTATTAAAGCAAGAGGTCATCTTGCCCGTTGCAGAGCCACTTTCGTTTTGAGATAAATTCTTAGCGTCTGTGGGTGCAGGGACAGATTATTTCAGAATGAACAGAACATCTGTGTAACTCTGGTAAGCGCGATTATCAACGGACCAGTTAAGCAGAAGGTCTTCTTGCGTGAAAGAGCGCGTATCCAGATAAGAGCCAATCTCCTTCTGGAGAAGAGGATAGTCGCGCTTGAGTTTCCAACTCTCCTCAAGATTGTCCTGATTGACCAGTATCAGGAACAGCCGGTTGCTGGCGTCAAAGCGCTGTGCGCCCTGATTTTCATACAGCCATTGCAGCAAGGGACGCGGGTTGGCAACCGTGTCGGCAATAATCTCTTTCCGCTTCGCTACAAACTCCTTGTAAACCTGCTGAACCGCAGGATTGGAATTCTCGGAAAGCGCCGTGATGATGTCAAGCATCAGGTCAGGCGCAGGACGGCTATTATCGAATGGGATTTGAAAGTGGCGGCAAGCGCGTTGCAGTTCGGAGAGTTCCTGTTGCACCAAACCTCGCTGCCGACGCTGTTCCTTGAGAAACTCCGCAGGGAAGTAGGTAACTTTGAGATCAAAAGGAATGTTGTCCACAAAAAAGTCTACCTGTTTGATTTGGCCGACCGTTGGCAGGACGCGCGGATGGTCTTTGAAAATGTCTTCAATAAGAATGGACGTCCAGTTGTTGTACCAGGAACACAGGACAAAGCCCTTCAAACTTTGCAGCACTTCGGTTTCAATTTTGTTCACAAGTTCGTCGAAACGGGTGATCTTCTTGACATAGTTATTTACGAGATGCCTGTTAATGTCGTTTTGATGTATGCCGCCCCAATCAAAGATGCGCAATTTGAACAATTCGGCAAGCAACGCTGTTTCACCGGCTTTGCGCTCGGCGCGTTCACCAGCGTACAAGTTTTGGATCGCTGTTTGCAGGACGGTCAGCGTCAACGGGGATGTGTACAGCACACGAGGCAATTCTCTTACGGGTACAGCAGTCGTGTCTATGCCAATCTGTTCACACACATACAGCAAGTTCTCTCTTCTTGCCAGTGAGCGCAGTGTCAGGTAGAAAATACCGTCTTCCGTCGCCGTAAGCGACTGAAAATCGCCAGTTCTATACAGGTTCTCAAAGCGGCTGAAATCTTCGTTGAGACGTGATGGCACGAGGGAAGGACTCCTTACTGGCATCTGTCTTTAGCCCATTGGAAAGCGTTCCGACCATTCCGGCAATTGCTGTAACGCTAACGGCAATGCTGCTGTATCCGCCCCGCCTTTCTGGTAAAGCAGTACAAAATCCGTTTTGAGGCTGCCGTTGCGATTATCCTGAACGACGGAATTGGCGGAATAGTTAAGGGGAAAGCAGCCGCGATAACAAAGGTTTTGTGAGAGGGAAACCTTTGCGGAAAGGGCATTCCAGCTTTCCGTATCACGCGCATTGAATAATACTGCCAGATATTTGCCGGGTTTCAGCACTCTGGCTACCTGCTCAAATACGGCTTCCATATCGGCGGAGTAGAGGGCTTTGGTCTTGTTCCGATTGCGGGCATTCGAGACGACGATTTCACGTTCCAAGCACGGTTCCTTGCCGAGCAGAGCGTTCCACATCGCGCTGAGTTCCAGATAGGGAATCCGGTCGCTGTGCGGCGGATCGGTAAGGATGAGTGAAGCGCACTCCGAAGGCAATGCAGTTAAAATATCTCTGGCATCCGCTTCCACGATAGCCGCCTGCGCCCGATGGTTGAGTACGTCCTCCATTGTTCCTGAAAGGCAGCGTCGTTCCTCTGTTGAAAGACGCGACAGGGCTTTCATCAAGACGCAAACCCGATGCTGAAAGCAGTTCCATACATTGATCTCGAAATGGAGTTCAGGACGCCAGTAACCAATGACCCAACTTCCGACTTCGATTTTGCTGGAGACGGCTCCGCTGGTTTTGCCGCGTCCTGTAATAGCGAAGACCATCCGTGACATCTGCCCAGACGCCGACGTGAGCGCTAATCGCAGAGCGTCCTGAACTTCTTCCGGTTGCTGCGAAATGGCTTGCAGCAGCAAATCTATGTTATGGCGGGCGCGTCCGGTAAACAGGTCATTCAGCGTGAGGTGTTCGGAAGTGTTGATGCGGGAATTGTGAAAGCTGCGCAGGGGTCGGGGGCATTGGAAAGCGTAGTCTTCATAATGCAGGAACAGGTCATTATCGTGTGTGGTAGGCGAGCGCTCGTCTCTGCCGCCTTTGCCGCGCGTCACCCGCCACACGGATTGAAGCGTTTCGCCGCTCCATAAATAATGTGTCGCAATGCCGCTGTCCGCCATACAGTATGTTTTGTCTATCGGTTCGCGCGCCTGATGTTCTATCGCGGCAACAGCGGTTCGGAATGTCGCCACATCCGGTAAATTCAACAGCAGGCGCGACAATTCAACAGCAATAGGATTGATGTCTATCCCAAGAAAGCGTCGGCCTCGCAGCACCGCTTCCCGTCCGACAAACCCGGAACCAACGAAGGGGTCAATAATGACATCCCCCGGTTGGGTCAGCGTTTCCATCAGGAACGCCAGACACTCCACAGGCTTCTTGCCCCAATACTTGTGAAAAGCCGCCAGACCTTTATAGCCCTCCGGCAACTCAATTTGATTTGCCGTCACCGCAACAGGCGCAGTCGGCAGGAAGGCATAGTCCAGCGTCAATTGAGTATCAAGCGTCATATAGTTCTGTCTCAGCCAATACTTCTCTCATTGTACCTCGAAAGAACAGGGTAGCAGGAACAGCTGCCGCGTGTCGAACAAAGCGCGGCACACCGTTCTTGCCACAGTGTACCGCGCTCATACAGAGGAGGCTGTTTTATCGGTTTAAGGAAGTTTGCAGTCTTGTCACTTGACCTTCACGTCCATGCCTTTGTTCTTTTCTTGGTCGAACAAATGAATGCGTGGGCGATTTCTGTGATCAACATCAAGCTTCATGCGTATGTCTCTTCCTTGCACACCATAAAAGTAAAGGAAGGGGCTATCAAAGTAGGAAGTCTCATCCTTATCTGGCATCTGCCCCGCTACCATTTGATGGTCATAATCGCTGATGCCCATATCCAAGCGTTTTCCCCCAAGTACGCCATAAAAAGTTAAGCGCATCATATCATTCTGGTCGGGACCAATTTCCACTCGCTGCTTCCCCTATTGCCGTATACAATGAGACGCCTCGTGTGAACCACATCTTGAATTTTGGCTTGTGTTTCCTTGTCGTATTGGTCTTGCCGTTTCGGTTCTGCCTTAGCCCAGATAAGCACTCCAATAGTTAGGAGTACGATAAGTTCTGCGGCAAAACGTTGGTTGCTGGTCATATTTTCTCCTTTCAGTAAGCAGCCACATTAACAGGTAGCCGTACCATATGCCTTTCTCCCATCGTGAAAGAGAAGCATTTCTGCATCGTTCTAAGCCATTACGAGTAAGATACATGCCTATTCACACTGGCAATAGGCAAATTCCTTCTTCGTTCGAAAAATAAAAAGCATTTTTGAAAATCACTTCTTAACGCGCAACATTGCCACCACCTTGCAGCAGTTGTTCCACCATCAGGAAATCCTCATCGGAGGCTTGTTCAAAAGCGTCGAATTCCGCTTGCAGTTCGGCGGCAATGGGCGGAAAGTGAAGGCGCAGAACATTCAGCAACAGGCTGTCTTTGGATTGGCCGGAACGTTGCGCCATTTCTTCGGCGGCTTCGGCAATATCGTCCGGCACGGCTAATGTGTAACTCATGGAAAATGTTCCTTTCTCAGTTTGCTAAACCGCGTGAACCTTCCATCCACTCATGCTGCCGATTGCATAGGATGCCCGTAGGCTTGCAGAGCATCTCGCTGCTGCTGGCGCAGTCGTGCCGCCCATAGTATGGCATAGCCCTTGTATTGACCCGGCGAGTTTTTCTCCCAACTCAATGCGTCAAACAGTTTCAGCGCGTGCCGCAGACTGCCCGATTTGGCATAACATATTCCTGCGCTGAACCCGTGCCGCGCCGCCATGTCTTTCTCACCTGCGCGGGCATAATACCGAGCAATTCGCGCTTCCATCGGGGCGGCAAGCGCATACCGCTCAATCGCCTGTTCTAATTCGCCCGTGCCAATCAACACAGAGGCTTCCAGCAACAGGTTCGACTTGTTCACGATCAACTCGGCTATCGTTTCCGGCATATCGTGTTTTTTGCTCATGGCATTGCCTCCTCTGGCGCCTAACGCGAAAGCCAAATCTTGCGCCGCGCAGAACCAACGATTACGACATAACCGCCCCTCGTTTTGGATTAGCCTGCAACCCGGCAAGCAAACCCATGCCGTTCCCTGCGCGTCACAAAAATACTGAAAAAAGAGCAAAATAATGTGGAAAAGATGAACCTTTTGCCCGTCTCAGACTGTCTAAACAGTGGTACAAACGTCTAAAGATGTAATACAGATGTTATTCATACAGGAAGGGAGGTGCAAAGCCTATGTTTCACCCCTCCCGTTCGCCCTGATGCTGCTGAGGCCACGACGCCTCTCTCCTACAACCTGACACAACGAGACATCGGGCTGGAAGCGCTGCATTGCCAAGATTTCGACGATGACTCTACATATTGCCTTCTTTTTCGGCCTGTTACCTCCCAGGCATTGCGCCCATGTACACGCGGTTCCACGTTTTGAAAGCCTGCACCCCGGCAGGGGTATCGCTGCTATCCGCAGACAGTGCCGGAACCCAAACACTTTTGCAGGTACTGCCCGGTATAACTTTGCTTTACCTGCGCGACTTGTTCCGGCGTTCCTTCCGCAATCAGCCTGCCGCCGCCATCGCCACCCTCCGGCCCCATGTCCAGTATCCAGTCACAGGTTTTGATCACGTCCAGATTGTGTTCGATGACAAGGACGCTGTTGCCTGCCGTCACTAAGCGGTTGAGGACGCCGATGAGTTTCTCCACGTCCGCAAAGTGCAGCCCCGTTGTCGGCGCGTTCACGGCGTATCCGGGTAATCCTGTAGATGCTTCACGTAGGACAGTTCGCTGTGAACCGCGTCATAAAAGCGCGTGTCGGCTGTCCAGAACTCACAACCGCGCAGTTCGGCAAGCGCGGCGTACAGCGAGTCGTAAATGCGCTCCTGATCATAGCGACGCGCAATTTGCCGCGCCCGTACAATCATGTCAGGATGAGTGACAATCTCAATGTTGAGGGCGGCCAGGCGAGCAAGCGCGGCATCGGCTTGTGGCGAAAGCAGAGTGCCTGTGTAAAGGTACTTCTGTACGACGCTTTCCATCTCGTACTCAAAAAGTGGCGGCGCGATAAATTGAATGTCGGCATCAACCGCGTCATTCAGCAAACGGCGAGCTTTCTGCTGCCAGCGTTGGTTCGGCACGATCCATCTGACAGCGATGCTTGCGTCTATGCAGATTTCGTCCATTAGCAAATATCTCGCTCTTCACGCATCTGGCAAATCGTTTCCGTCGCGTCAAGCATCCCCGGTTCGTCATCCGGCAAACCTTCCACTTCAGCCAGAATTTGCCGTGCCAGTTGTACCCGCTTTGCATGATCCGCGCTCTGCTCTGAAGGGTTAACCGGCGCGTCAGGCGAAAAAACATGCAGTTTTACGCCGAGACGCTGAAGCAAGGCTTTCTGGTCTTGCTCGGAAAGTTGATGTGCCAGTTGCTCGACCGCTTCCAATGTTGGCGTCATAAGTCCTCCTGTGTTGAAATCTTCAAATCTGTTATTTGCGTTTACCCGCAGACCGTACCACTTCCGAGACACTTTTGGAGGTACTGCCCGGTGTAACTTTGCTTCACGAGTGCCACTTGTTCGGGCGTACCCTGCGCAATGAGTCTGCCGCCGCCATCGCCGCCCTCCGGCCCCATGTCCAGTATCCAGTCACAGGTTTTGATCACGTCCAGGTTGTGTTCGATGACAAGCACGCTGTTGCCTGCCGTCACTAGACGGTTGAGGACGCCGATGAGTTTCTCCACGTCCGCAAAGTGCAGCCCCGTTGTCGGCTCGTCCAGGATGTAGATCGTTCTTCCCGTCGGGCGCTTGGCGAGTTCGGACGCGAGTTTCACGCGCTGCGCTTCCCCGCCCGAAAGCGTGGTGGCGGGCTGTCCCAGCCGGATGTAGTCCAGTCCCACATCATGGAGGGTGCGGAACTTGCGGGCGATGTTGGGCAGCGCCTCGAAGAACTCGACGGCTTCCGAAACCGTCATGTCCAGCACATCGGCGATGTTCTTGCCCTTGAACTTCACTTCCAGCGTTTCGCGGTTGTAGCGCTTGCCCTTGCACACCTCGCACGGCACGTACACATCCGGCAAAAACTGCATCTCGATCTTCAAGATGCCGTCGCCCTTGCAGCTCTCGCACCGCCCGCCCTTCACATTGAACGAAAACCGCCCCGGCTCATACCCCCGTACCCGCGCATCCTGCGTTTTGCTGAACAGGACGCGGATCAAATCGAACGTGCCGGTATACGTGGCGGGATTGGAGCGCGGCGTCCGGCCAATGGGCGATTGGTCAATGTCAATGATCTTGTCCAGATGCTCCAGCCCGCGTATCTCCTCGTGCGCCCCCCACACCGTATGCGTTTTGTTGATGCGGTTTTGCAGGATCGGGTACAGCGTTTCCTGTATCAACGTGGACTTGCCCGACCCGGATACGCCCGTCACCGCCACAAACAGGCCGAGCGGAATCTTCACATCCACGTTTTTGAGGTTGTGCTGCTTCGCGCCGATCAGTTCGATGCACTTGTCACCGGGAGCGCGGCGCACTTGCGGCACTTCGATTTTGCGCCTGCCGCTCAGGAACTCGCCCGTAATGCTGTTCGGGTTGGCCTTGACTTCGGCAACCGTGCCTTCGCGCAACCACATGCCCGCCATGCTCGCCCGCGCCCGGCCCGATGTCAATGAGCCAGTCCGCCGACTCCATCGTTTCTTCGTCATGCTCCACGACCAGAACCGTGTTGCCCAATTCGCGCAGGTGTTCCAGCGTCTTAATCAGTTTCGTATTGTCGCGCTGATGCAGGCCGATGCTCGGCTCGTCCAGAATGTAAAGGACACCCATCAGCCCCGACCCGATCTGCGTCGCCAATCGAATACGCTGCGCTTCCCCGCCCGCAAGCGTTCGCGCCGAGCGATCCAGCGTCAGATAGTTCAGGCCGACATTGAGCAGAAAGCCGACGCGCGTTCGTATCTCCTTGACGACCTGCCGCCCGATCATCATTTCTCTGTCCGTCAATTTCAAGTCGTTAAAGAACGCGCCGATTTTTTCCAGCGACAGGGCGCACAAATCGGAAATGTTGGTTTTGCCGACTAGCACGGCCAGCGCTTCCGGTTTCAGCCGCTTGCCCTTGCACACGGGGCAGGGACGCTCGCTCTGGTACTGCGCCAAATCTTCCTTCACGTAATCACTCGTAGACTCTTTGAACGAGCGCTCCATGATTTCAAGCACACCCGCGTATTCCGAATCGAAGTGGCGCGTCCGGCCCCACTTGTTGCGAAATTCGACGGTGACATTGCCCTTGATGCCGTTCATCAGCGAATCGTACTGCGCTTTCGTCAAATCTTTGATAGGCGTATCCAGCGTAAAACCCAGTTTCTTCGCCACCGCCCGGAACATGGCCGTGCGATGGTCCGACATAATATCCTTGCCGGACTTGTACACGAAATAGCGGATGGCCCCCTGCGCGATGCTCAAACTCTTGTCGGGAATAATGAGCGCGGGGTCGAACTCGGTTTTGGTTCCCAAACCGTGACAGTCGGGGCACGCGCCATATGGACTAGTTGAACGAAAACAGGCGCGGCTCGATCTCGTCGTAATTGAATTCGCTGTCGTCCGAAGCGTAATTTTCCGTAAAATGCAGTTCCTGAGCGGGATTGTCGCCCAATGCGTGAACATCCACGCTCGCCACGCCCTTCGCCCGCTTCAGCGCCTGTTCCAGCGCGTCCGTAATGCGCGTTCGGCTGATGTCTTCCTTCATCACAAGGCGGTCAATGACGATTTCGATGGTATGCTGCTTGTAGCGCTCCAGGTCGGGGATGTTTTCGCTCAGGTCTACCATTTCGCCGTCTACCCTTGCGCGGACATAGCCCTCCTTGAGAATGTCCTCCATCTCCTTTTTGTACTCGCCCTTGCGTCCGCGTATCACGGGCGACAAAATCAGGAAGCGGGTTCCCATCGGCAGTTCCAAAATCCGGTCTACCATGCTCTCAATGTTTTGCTTGGTCAGGGGCAGGCCGGTTTTGGGGTCGTGCGGAACGCCCACGCGGGCATACAGCAGGCGCAGGTAGTCGTAGATTTCGGTGACAGTTCCAACCGTAGAGCGGGGGTTTTTGCTGGTGCTTTTCTGGTCAATGGAAACGGCGGGGGAAAGGCCGTCAATCTGATCCACGTCCGGCTTGTCGTGCAGTCCCAAAAACTGGCGGGCATACGCGGACAGGCTTTCCACATAGCGGCGCTGTCCCTCCGCGTACAGCGTATCAAAGGCAAGCGAGGATTTGCCCGACCCGCTCAGGCCGGTAATCACAACCAATTTATCGCGGGGAATGTCCAGACTGATGTTTTTAAGGTTGTTCTGCCGCGCCCCCCGGATGCGGATCACGCCATGACACGGCGCGTCGTCGGGATCGTTCAGGCGCTCGGCAGCGGCTTGCAGTGTCTTTTCCTCCTGCTCCGCTATATGCGCGAAATCGTCCTGACCGTTCGCCCGATGCCCGTTGCCCTCACTGTCTGCCTTGCCGTGTCCAATTTTCGTTTCTTTTGCCCGTCCTGCCGTCTTCGCCTGTGCCATAGTGCCCCGCTTCCTGTGTGCTGATACCTCATCCGGCTTGTCGCGCAGTCCCATGTTCTTCCTGTGCCGCTTCGTCCGCCATAACGCCGTTGTCTCGGTTTGTCGCTGTCTTTTTCGCCATGATGGGGGTCTGCCTTTGGATACCAATGCGCCAATAAATATGCCGACAGGATTCTACCCTGTCGGCATCACTCAGAAATAGTAGACACGCCCAAATCCATGAAGATTCAGCGCGGATTTTGTTCTGCGAGGCGGCGTTTGAGTTCGGCGACTTCTGTTTCCAATACGGCGATCCGCGCTTCCAGATCAGAGAGATTTGGCGTCGAAGCGCCGGGCGGTAAAGCGCGTTGGTCTCCGCTTCTCAGCAAAACATTCTCCAAACGCAGCAGCAAATTCTCCCGGTCTCGCTCCGCCAACTGCCTGTCCCTGTCAAACTCGTGGAGAACTTTGAGCAGGGTTTCTTTGGCGTCATTCAGATCGTCGTCGTGTTTGTCGGAGCGTATCTGAAGTTTCTTGATCTGTTCTTCTGTGTGCGTGAGACGGCGGTAGACGGTGGCGATGGATTTGGTAAAGTCAACAATCTGCTTCAACATCAGATTATGGTGACTCCCATATCGTTTTGATTTGCCGGTCAATTTCTTGCTGGAGGGCATCCCCTCTTGCCGCTTTTCGCTCTGCGGCTTGCTGCATCACTTCAATTTCCGTCTGGAGTTTGTCGAATCGCGCTTCGTACTGCCGTATCTCTGCCATGACTTCTTCAAATTCGGCCATGTATTCAGTGTCGGTCTTTGTGCCGGTTTCGGAAACAATGTTGCTCATGGTTTACATACCTCCGAGATGATTATATCATAACTACGGGCGGGGTATCTTGAAGTGTTTCGCGCCTTTTTCAACGCGAATGACAAAACAACAACAAAGGCGGTTTTTTGCGCGTAGGTTGACGAGAGGGTTTCAGGCATTGGCATTGAGCCATTGTGTCAGTTCGTCTTGCGTCTCGAAATCGAACAAAGCAAGCGCCATCTCTTCGATTTTTGGTGTCGGCAATGCGGTGATGCGCTGGCGCAAGGCGTCGCTCAATATCCCGAAACGCTTCTCGGTCTGGCGCAGTGTCAGGTTAATTGCCGCGCTACGCTCCCCGCGCTCGTAAGCGGCAACCTCGAAATTCTCCATAATCGCGGTGTACTGTTGTTTTGTTTGTGCAGGCATGGCGGCTTCCATCTCCTCTCGAATTTGATCATACTGTGCAGCAGTCAGTTTCAAATACGACTTCATGAACTCATTGATGATACGTGTCTGTTGGACATTCAGTTTGCCTGTTGAGAACAGGGTATAGAACTCCTTTCTCACGGTGCCGCGGTCTTCGGGCTTGACATTCATTTTTGCCATCGGCGCGACAGCGACGGGATTGTTGCTTCCGATGTAATCCTGCCATTTCAGACGATTGAGTTGAATGGTTTGGAACTGATAGCGGACAACGTCCATGCCAAACTCAGTTTCAATGTAAGTCTCCTGCTCGGCTTTCCTGGGCCTGTCATAAGAGAACAGAGCGATGGGATAAATCCGCAGTCCGAACTTTGCGCGAACGACGACAAAATAATTGAACATTCTGCCGCCAAATCCGCTCTGCTTTTTGGCCTGGTTTTCGATATGAATGAGGACAAAGCGTTCTTCTCCGGCAATTTTGCACTTGACGAGAATATCTACCTCGTACTCTTGGGACTGAAGAAACGGCGCGAACATTTCCTTGTCCACGAATTCGATGCTGTCCGGGTCAATCAAAGCGGCGATATTAGGGGCGAACAGTTGCAGGAATTCAATGAACAGCAGCGTGATGAGTTCCTTGAACAAACGGTCATGGTCGGGATGGATGATGCCCGTCTTTTGGTTTGTTTGTGAGGAAGATTTTTTCATAAGAGGACGGTTCGCCTTTTCGCCTTCTTTCTCTACAGAGCCGACTGAAGCACAAAGTCAATCGCGCCGAACAACTGAGCGGTGTTATCCGTTGTGTACTTTCCTGTGTCCTGAGTGAAAACTTTTGCCGTCAATTTGCCAATGCGCCAAAGCAAACCGTCGGTCACAATGCCATAAACGGGCTTTGCCGTTGCTTTGTTGATGATCTGCGCGGCGACCAATTCCGCGAGGCATTGCCCCCAACCCTGCTCGAAATCGTTCTTTTTGGCTTCGACGATGAGGACCAGCGGCGTTCCCAAAACTTTGATGCCCAACGGTGATTTTGTGCCGAAAATGTAATCCGGAACGCCCGACAGCAAGGGGTCGGCGCTTAACGGTTTCTGAACCCAAAACGCCAGCGTTTCGACGTAATTCTTGTAGAGTTCGCGCAGAATAGGCGAAATGATCAGTTCTGTTCGCGCTCCCTCCGAAGAATACACATCAATGTTTTCAATATTGAAGCGAAGTTCACTGAGAAAAAAGGCGCTTGGAGCCGTTGAGGTCGGGATGACAAAGGCGGCATCCTCATATTTGATGCTATACGCTTCCAACACCTCAGAAATGGATTGGTAGTTGCTGAATGCCATGATGAACTCACCTCACAATTTGTATTGTTGGGAAGTTTACCAGATGCTTGATTTAATGCCCCTAGATTTATCTGCCCGACAACGTGAAAAGAACGGAAAGCGCCTGTCCGAGTTACGCGGGATTTGCGTCAGCAACAGACGGGAAGCGCAGGGACGCTATAGGTTTGAATTGTGCCACGACGCCGCAAAAAGGTTTGTATTGGTCAATCAAAATCGCGTGAAAACAGGCAGGGGAAATGTTTGCCAACGGCTGGAAAGCGTTAATACAGGCTGTCGTCGGGGCGCTGTTGTTTTTCCAGACGCTTAAGTTGGCGCAATAGTTCGGAGTGCTGGGCTTCCACTTTGACGTGGAGGGCGCGTATCTCTTTTTCCGCGATGATGTTGGCTTCGTACTCGGTTTTGCTCAGGGCGCGTTCCTGTACGGCGGTGCGGTGCTGGCTGTTGAGGACGAAGTTGCCGATGACGATTTGCAGGGCCGACAGCGCCAGTCCAAGCCATTCCAGTCCGCCCGCCATCTGTTCCCAGCGCGTCAGCAGAATCCACGCGCACAAAAACACGCCGAAAATAATAAGAAAGCCGCCGCTGCCCAAAAACTCCGTCAGGCGGGTCATGCGCCGGGTTTGCGCCGTCAGTTCCTCGTCGGCAACCTCGTTGGCGTTGCGAATCGTCGCGTAGCGCAGTTGCTGCCCGGAGCGGCTCAAACGCTGCGCCATGCCGGCCATCAGCAGGCGGGCAACATGCGGGTGGCTTTGAATCACGGCGTCGAGTTCTTCGCCGTGGAGTTCCAGCAGGCCGGTGGCTTCCATCGCCTGCGCCGAAGCCGTGCGCTTGCCGCTGTGAAGCATGGCGACTTCGCCAAAGAAACTCCCTGTGCCCGCTTCCTCCAGCGTGAATTCTTCGCCTGTCGGCGTGACATGAAAAAAGCGCACCTTGCCGGAAACAATAAAGTAAACCGTGTCGCCGGGATCGCCAAAATGGAAAATAGGCTGTCCGGCCTCGTAGCCGATGAGGGGCAGGACGGCTTGCAGCGCGCGCAGGTCGGCGTCGCTCAGGCGCGGCATGTCTGCGGCGGCAGTGATAGTTCCCTGTGCCTGTGGGGGTTCCACCGGCGCATGATGAAGCTGCATATAGTCCTCGCTATGCAAACAGCGCGTGGGAAGCGTCAGGTATGTTCAAAAAAGTGTTGGGGCGCAGTCCCTTCCTAAGCGGACGGCCAATGAAAGTTCGCCGCTTCTGCATCCCTATCAACTATCAACTGCCTACTTGGATGGCTGGAGGTGAATGTTTGCCCGCACTCCCAGATACGTCTTAGCAGTACGCAGAATATCCGCGCGGGTTACATCCGCCAGTCGGCGCGGCAATTCCGTGTCGTAGGTATAGCCTTTGCCGACGGCTTCGTACCAGCCCAAAAGAAAAGCGCGGTCACGGCATCGCTCGTGCCGCAGCGCGTCCTGTCCGATGGCAAAATTGCGGGCGCGCGCGAGTTCTTCGTCTGTGGGAGGGTTAGCGCTTATGCCATCCAATTGGGCGTTAAGCAATCGGCGCGCGGTTTCCCAGGTGGCATCCTTTTTCGCGCCGCCATCCCGTTGGGTATTCCATTGCAGATACGCGACAAGCGTGAGAGACTGCTCCGGCGCATACAGCGCCCCGACTTCATAGCCAAGCCCGAGCGTTTCGCGGGACTGCCGGAACAAGCGGGACGCATGGCCGCCGCCGAGCAGCGCCTGCAGCACCGTAAACGCAGGATAATCCGCGCTGGCAGAAGAGGGCGCGGGCGTGCCGACAAACATAGTGTCGGACGACCCTGAAACGGATATGTAAAAGGGCTGTGGGTTGTCATTTAAGGGTTGGGGAGGATCGGCAGCGACAAAGAAAGCGCCGCGTCGGTTGTAATCGGCAGTAAAAGCGGTGAGCAGACCCTGAACGCGCGGCATGTCAAAACGGCCTGCGAGGGAGATGACGGTTTGCGCAGGCGCGTAATGGCGCTGAAAGTAGGCTTGCGCCTGTGCCTGCGTGACGCGGCGCAGTTGGCTTTCTTCCGGTTCGGCCTCCCCAAGCATTAGCCTGACCGCCGCATAACCGCGCTTGAAATTTGTTTCGCTTGGCCCGGTTGCGCGTTCCTCATGAATGGCTTGCAGGGCGCGCTGCAGACTCTCCGGGGCGAACGCGGCGTTTTTCAGGCAATCGCACAGCAGATGCAGGGCTTCGGGCAGTTGCGCGGGAACGGTGACATAGTTAAGGGCAACCAGTTCCCCGGTACGCAGCACGTCCAGACTGCCGCCCACTTCCCCGGCAAGCGCCTGAATACTGTTCTGCGTCCGGTTGGCGTTGCCATAAAACAGCGTTCGCGCCACCATTTCCCCAATGGCTGCGGAATCCGGCGAAGCGTCCGCGCCGACGCGAATGAACACGGAAACAGCCACCCGATCCGCTTCCGCCTCCGGCTTCAAAATCAGCCGAACGCCGTCCGGCAAAACCACCCGGAACGGCTGCACGGCAGGCGCAACATCTGCATGAGCAGAAACGCCCATCCAGCACAGCAACCCGTAAAGAATCATAATAAAGACAAGCCTGCTACAATGCGGTATAAATACGCTGGTAGTTGTTTCGTCCGTAGGACGATTGGCCGCAGGCCTGCGTAACCGGCATTTTATATGCCGGTTATTACGGGCAGTCTTACGGCATTCAAAATGGCGTCGAAAATAATGAAGAACAATCATGGGCGGCGTTCCGGGACGGGCGCGGCGGGCGCAAGATGAACGGTCACGCTGGGCTGTGAAAGCAGATAGGAACTGACAAATCGCTGAACGTCACCGGCAGTTATCGCCTGTAACCGGGCGCGCAAGGCTTCCGGTTCCAAATCTCCGACGACATCCGCGTAGCCGATGGCATAGGCAAGGCCGGCGTTAGTTTCCATATCGGCCTGCATCCGGCCAAGAATGTGGCTGCGCGCGGCTTGCAGTTCCCTTTGTGTCGGCGGATGGGCGCGTAAATCCGCCACAAGCGCGCGCAGTTGGGCGAGGCGATTCGTCGTTGGGCGCGGGTTTGTTTCCTGTAATGTGAGCATCCACAGGCTGCCGTCCAGTCGGGGCGTATAACGCGCGGTGGCGTGGGCAGAAACGAATTCGGCGGCGCGCACACGTCCGTACTCGCGGGAATCGCCTATCATTTCCGCCACCATCCGCGCCGCCAATGTCATGGTGTGGTCGCGTGCAGGCGGGCCGGGAAACGCCAGCCCGATCAGATCATCAGGAAAGGCGCTTGTTTCCTCGACGCTCACAAGGGGAAGCCGGGGAACGGCAAAAGTTTGTTCTTTATCCTGCGCGGCTTCAAGAGTTTGCGGCAATTGTCGTTGCTGTTCGGCAGACGAGCGCGGCGTGGAAGGCTCAAGCGGCCCGGAAGGAAGCAGGGGCGCAATGGGCAAGGGCTGCCAATCCCCGAACGCTTCACGGGCAATCTGCCGCGCCTGCGCACTGGAAATATCCCCGGCCAGCACAAGAGTACAGCGCTCCGGGCGATACGCGCGGGCGTAAAAAGCGGCCAGTGTGTCGCGCCCGCGCAGGCGGATGGCCGCGCCGGAACCGCCGGGCGAGCGTCCGTAAGGCTGCGTGGGGAAAGCGCGTACATACAGCAAATCTATCAAATGCGCCGTCGGGTCGCTGTCATGGGCGGCGAGTTCGTCCAAAATCACGCCTCGTTCGCGTTCCACTTCCATTGCGGGCAGTGTGGCATTGCGGGCGACATCGGCCAGAATGTGTAAGGCTTCCGAGACATGCGTGGCTGCCACAGTGGTATAAAAATGGGCGTAATCAGGGCCGGTTGCCGCCGTCAGGGATGCGCCCAGGTTTTCTATATCCATGTCCGCCTGCCCCGCCGCGCGATTGCTCGTGCCCTTGAACAGCGTATGCTCCAGAAAGTGGGCGCACCCATCCTCGCCTTCCCTCTCCTCCCGCGCTCCCGCCCGCACCCACAGGTCAATGGCGACTAAGGGGCTGAGATGGCGTTCGCGCGACAAAACGCGCAGGCCATTGGGAAGCGCAAAGGCGGACGATGTGTTCGCAGGGTTGGCAGTTTGGGCAGAAACGGATGTACACAAAACACTCACGCAGCAAAGGATTGCGAACTGTTGCGCGACGCACTGAAGCGCTTCGCTGATGAGCCTGCGGCTGTTCGTCGGCCTGCGCCGACGAGCGCCATTCACAAGAAGCAACTCGTCCACGCAGGTGGACGAACGGCGGAACGCCCTGTAGCGACGGAATGAATTCCGTCGCGCCAGCAGACAGGCCAAAAGAAAAATGAGATCAGCGATTTTCACAGTTTTATATTTCGCTTCCATGCAGCCTGAATCCTGCCGCAAGCCTGTGTTCGCGTAATCGCATGGAATAACAGCCTTGCCGCAGGAACAAAAAGAAAACAACGCAGTATTGAGAAACAGGACGCTTCCATTGGCGTCTAACAGATAGCAACCCTCATTCTAACACAAGCAATGCTCGCTCTGGAGATATGGAAACCTATGCAACGCACTCGCAAACAGCAGCGCCATCCGGCCCTCCCCTGCTTTTCCGGCAGGTCTACGAATGGTTTGAACGTTCTGCCTTTGTCGCGGCTGGCTGCCGGGGGCATGCTGACGCTGCTGTCCGCGCTGCCCCTGTCGGCGACGGCGCAGAACCGCCCGTCCGGCAGAAATACGCCCCCGCAGCCCGGTATCCGGGCGAATGTACAGCGGCCCGCATTTGAGACTCCCCCAGTCGGCAGAACCGGATTGGCGCTGAACATTTCCGCGGAAAGCGCCCCGTACCATCTGGATTGGAACGGAACATCGGGCACGCTCACGCGGCGAGCGCTCGGCGCGCAGCCCGAAGTGCGCCTGCCCCTGACCTATATCCATTCGGAACCCGGCCCCAAAGGGTACTCCAAATATCTCGCGTGGTTTCTCGCCCGTGACAAAGACCATTTCAGCATCGTGTGGGCGTATCTCAACGACGGCGGGCGCGAATTTTTCTGTTGGGTGTACCAGTACCCCTCCAACCAACTGACCAGTTTGCGCTTTACGGGCGATTACCGCTTCGCGCCCCTGCCGGAACCCGTCGCGCCCACCCAATTTACGGAACTGTCCAATCAGGTCATCCCCTCCTACACCGGCCCGGATTTCAAATACCGCGACTGGACCCGGCGCAGCGGCCTGCTCGATACCCTGCAATTGCAGCCCGCCGGCGTCACTTCCTTCGCCGCGCCGCTTGAGCAGCCGGGGATAGGCAACAGGGGACAGGGAGCAGGGAACAGTCAATCCCCAATCCCCAATCCTCAATCGGCAATCGGCAATCGGCAATCGCCAATCGCCAATTCCTCCAAAAGCGTGTCGGGATTGCGCGTGTATCCCCTGCACGAGATACAGGTGGCGAAGGGGAACGGGTGGCGGGACGGTGGATGGCGCGAACTGCATGCCCTTGCGTATGACAGCGCCAGTGACCCGTACTACCTCATCCTGTACAGCAACGCCACAAAGGGCTATGTGGTAGACCTGAAGCGGGCGCAAACCTACGTGGCGGATTTCGGGGCAACCGTTGTCTTTTCCAATGACAATACCGTGTTCGGCTCCAAAGAAGAAACGGTTGTCGGGCCGCCGGACGCGCGGATTCGCCGCTACGCCCGCGTGGAACTCCCGCTTGTCACCACCCAAAAGTACGCCAATCCTTATAGCAACGTGGATGTGTACATGGATTTTCGCGGCCCGGACGGGAAAACCGTGACCGTGCCCGGCTATTGGGATGGCGGGCAGACGTGGCGCGTCCGCTTTACGCCCACGCTGGCAGGCCGGTATTCATGGCGCAGTTATTCGACGGATACCGAACTGGGCGATCAGGTCGGCTCGTTTACCTGCGTGGCCGATGACACCAACAGCAGGGGCTTCGTGACCGTCAACGCGCAGCGCTTTTACCCGCATAGTTTTGCGTCCGCGAACGGCCTGCCCTTCTTCCCCGTCTTCCTGCGCGATCCGGTACACTATTTCCCCGCGCCGGATACGTCTCCCGCGCCTGCCGCTGCGCCGAAAGTTCCGGCAAAAGCGCCCGCAAGCGCGGCGGGAGAAGTAAGCCTGACAATCCCCCTGCAAGACAACGGCGGTTTGCCAAGTCAGAACAACCGCGCCTTGCCGGGGCAGAGCAACCCGCTTGCGCCGATGCAGGACAAGAGTACGGGAACAGGCTCACCCCTCGACACGCCTCTTGACGACCCGACGCTGCTGGATTTGAACTCTCAGAACACGCCGCGCACGTTTACCGCGTTTACCCGGCGCGTGGACGATGCCGCAGCGGTTGGCTTCAATCGCTTTTGGGGCGGCTGGCTGCTTGACCCGACCCTGTTTTCGCAGCACAAGCAGGCGAATGAGGGCGGCGCTCCGTTCGTGAATTACGATCTGGACACTATCAACCCGGAGTATTTTCAGTGGATGGACCGGCGCATCGCGTACTGCAACGAGCGCGGCATCGTGCCCGACATCGGTATTACCGATATTGGCGCGCCGCTGCTGCAGGAAGCGTCGCCCATACAGATAAGCCGCCTGTGGAAGTACGCGCTGGCCCGCTACTCCGCTTTCAACGTCAACTGGAATCTGTTCGGCAAAGCGCCCAACAACCCGTATCCGCCGGACGTGAACTCGTGGGTAGAGCCATTGGCGACCTTGACGGACCATTATGACCCGATAGGGCATCCTCTAACATTGGTGGTTCCCAATTCCGCGCCGCAAGCCAACGTTGTTCGCCCGGCGGGAGCGCCCACAGGCCCGCCCACAATCATACGGCCCGATAACCCCGTGATTATTCGCCCGGATGTGCCGGGAAATGGCGGCGCGGGTTCCAATCCGACTGTGATTACGCCACAAACGCCCGTGCCGAACACGCCACAGGCAGGAACGCCCGGAAACGCGGGAACATCCCGAAGCGCGGGCACACCGGGAACTCCGGGAACGCCCAACGCCCCGCAAATACCCGGCAGCAACAACCGGCGTAACGGCAATCGCGGCAACAACGGCGCTAACAACAGCGGCAACAACGGAGGGCAGAATCCGGGACGCAGCGCGACAGGCGCGAATCGGCGCGGGGCAAACGCCAATGGCCGCGCGACTGGCGCGGGAACGCAAGTGCCGAACGCGCCCGGTACGACTTCGGGCGGTCAGCCCGTTCCGGGTTCGCCTGCCAATGGCTTCCCACAAAATCAAGGCACGCCCAACGGCTTTCCTTCCAATGGCGATCCCGCGAACGGCTTTCCGGCGAACGGCTTTCCGGCGAATGGATTTCCCGCCAATGGATTCCCTGCCAACGGATTTCCTTCCGGCGGGCAGTTCCCCAACCGCTCCGCAGGCGCGAATATGGGCGCGGCGCAAGGAATGGGGGGAGACCCGCGTATGCAGGGACGGGGCAGCCGTCAGCGCGGCGGACGCGGGCGCAATGGCTTTGGCGGCTTCGGGGGCGCGAATGGCAGCGGCGGCGCTCTCGGCGCAACTGAAGTTACGGGCAATACCACGTCAAACGATTACATAACGAATGTAGACCCGGATGTGGCTGCCGCCTTGCGCTCAGACCGCGCCGCGCAGCATGGCCCTGCGCAACCGACTTCCATACCCCTCGTGCGCTATGCCCACGCCGACTGGCTGGATGTGATTACCCTTGCCGGCGGCGATTTGAGTACGCTGAAATACGACTACAATCTGAACAAGCCGCTGGTCGTGCAGGACATTACCGGGGTGGACGCGACGGACGCCACGCGGCATCGGCTGTGGCAAACCGTGATGCAGGGCGGCTTCTGGCAGGGGGCGGCGACCGCCAATACAGGCGTTGCCGATCCGCTCAACAGCGCCCTTGCGCGGTGGCAGCTTGCCTGCGCCCGCCTGTTCAAGCAGACGCAGTACACGCGCCTGATTCCCCATCAGGATATGATCGGCGGGCCGGAAGAAAGCCCGTTCGAGCGGCGGCGGCGGAAGCGGGCGCAGGCGGAATTGGCTTTTGAAAACGCGCAGCCGGGGTCCGGCGCGTCCACGACAGACCCCGGCAATGCGACCGGCAGAGGAACCAATGCCCCGAACGCGCCGGGCAATCCGAACTTTCCGGGCCGCGCAAGCGATACGGGCGGGCAGAACGCGCCGGGTACGCCCAATGGCAGCGGGCAGCCGTTGCCCGGTCTGAATGGCGGCGGTGACGAGTTCGGGAATGACTTTCCCGGCGGGTTCCCATCGCCCAACATGCCTGCCGTTCCGGCGAAGGCCACGCCGGGGGCGATTTACGTGCTTGCCGATCCCGGATGGGAGTACGTCGTGTACTTTGAAAGCGGCGGCGCGATCACCCTCGACCTGCTGGAATCCATTGGAACCATCCGCCAATCATGGTTCAACCCGCGCACGGGCGAATACGCCAGCCAGGAAACGATGAAGGGCGGCATTTACAAAACCTTCACCGCCCCAGACAGCAATGACTGGGTGCTGCTGCTGTCCCGTCGTCCCGAAGCGCAGCCGCAAAGGAACACAGGCACGGTCAGGACAGCCAGTGACATCCGTTAAACGTCCGTAGGGACACAACATTGCCCATGCGGACACAACATGTTGTGTCCCTACGGGGTTGTTTTTGAGGTTGATTTAAGCGTTGGAACGCGCCATGATTCGGCAACAGCCGAACAATGTGGCGCGTTCCAACGCTTTTCCAATGCAAGGCAGGTTCAAAATCGCAAAAGTATGTTAAAGTATAAAAGAGGGATTCGTTCGTAGTACGTATTTAAGAATAGGAAACGCATTGGCAGTCTGCCGCGCTCTTGCCTGTGGCAATTGAATTTTGCCTGTGGCAGATGAAGCGGCAGGAATTGGCGATGCTGGAAAAGCAGGGGAGAAGAGCGCATGGCGTTTGCACCAATGCAGCCGGGCACATTGCTGAACCAACGCTACGAGATACTCGCAGTCGTGGGGCAGGGGGGCATGGGAACCGTTTACAAAGCGGAGCATGTTCGCCTCCATTCGATTGTGGCCGTCAAGGAGATACGCGGCACGGGCGCGGAAGGCGCGGAAAAGCGGCAGGAACTGGAGGCTTGCGAACACGAGGCGCAGTTTCTGGTACGCCTGAACCATACGCACCTGCCCAAAGTGACGGATGCGTTCATCGAAAACGACAACTTTTATCTCATCATGGAGTTTATCGAGGGCGTCACGCTGGACAGCCGATTGGCGTCGGCGGGGGGAGCGCCCGTAGATGTGCTGCAGGGCGTGGAATGGGGGCTGCAAATCGCCGATGTGCTGGCGTACCTGCACAGTCAGGAACCACCGATTATTTTCCGGGATTTGAAGCCGTCCAATGTGATGGTTCAGCCGGACGGCGCGATCAAATTGATTGACTTCGGCATCGCCCGCCATTTTCAAGAAGGCGCGTCCAAAGACACGTCGCTGTTGGGCAGCGTGGGCTATTCGCCGCCCGAACAATTCGGCAAGGGGCAAACGGATCAGCGCTCGGACGTGTATGCGTTCGGAGCCACGCTGCACCATTTGATTACAGGCCGCGACCCCGCGCTCACACCGTTCAAATTCGCGCCCGCCAACAAACTGAATCTACAGGTTCCCGACTCGCTGGCGAATCTGCTGGAAATGTGCCTTTCCATTGAGCCGAAAGACCGCCCGCAAAGCATCAATGTCGCGGCGGTTCAATTGCTGCGGGCGCGGGAAGAACTGGTGCAGCGCCGGGCGCAGGCTGTCGCGCAGCAAGCCGCGCTCAATGCGGTCGGGCGTTCCCTCGCCGACAGCATGGAACACGCGCCAGCAGGGACGGATTGCGGGCGTTGCCAATCCTGAAGCCTCCGGCGCGTCACAGCGCAAGGAGGGTGCGAACGGGGAGCGGATTCAGGCCAATCAGGAGACCGGTAAGCCTGCCATCAAGGTGACAACCGCGTCTACGGCCAAAGCGAAAACGGCAAAAACAGCCACCTCAAAAACGGCAAACGCAAATACCATGCGGCAGGCGGCATGGCCGATCTTGCTTTTTGTGCTGCTGGCGGGAAGTGGGGCGGCGGTGGTGTATGCCCGACACGCCAACGCGAACAAGGTTACAACGCTGACGCCCATTGTCGCGCCGTCCGTGACCGTTAATCCCGTTTCACCTGATCCAAACACGCCGGATACAGTCTCAAACCCAAATCCAACGCCAACGCCAACCCCGACGCCGACGCCCACTGTGCCGACAACGACAAGCGGGCCGGCGGTTGCGCCCAACACGCCGATTCAGCCGCCTCCCAACGACAATGTAAGCCTGCAAACGGCGCTGATGGCTCCCGCCAATGACATGCTGCCCATCGTGGTTTCAGGAACCGTGAAGGGGCAAATGGGCGCGTCCATCCAGTTAGGCGTGTACTTTTTCGACGCCAAAGGCATGCCCATCAACGCAACGGACGCCAATCCCATGTACATCAACGCGCAGCATTATCTGTGCGCGTACAAAACCCTGACCGTCAACGACGCGGAATACCCCGTGCTGGAAACGCTTTCGATTCCCACGCATCTGCTGGCTTCGATAACACAGCCCGGCCCCCTAACCTATCAGGCAATCCTGTTTATGAACAACAAGCCCATAGGCGAAACTCCCCGCGCTCCGCTGCCTGCCGCTTCCTACAGCAGCGCGTCCGCCACGCCGCCCCCATCCCTGAACAAACCCGTTTCGCATGGCGTCGGCATGAGCGAAGGTGGACGCTAAACATTGGTATTATTGTGGGGCAGCACGGCATCTGATAAATGATGCAGATTTGATAGGTCTAGAGGCCAAAAGGTATGTCCTACAGATGGATGCAATAATGGTATCAAACAACGAGTGGCACCCCTTTTCTTCACTACATGGTTTTATTCGTTTGATTTTGTTAGTAGATTGGGATCCAATCGGCATATTTGGATTTCCTGGTACCCTCAGCCAATATGATCGGTATGCTAATGATGTGTATAAACTCGTCACTGAACATGCCAGTAGGTATGATGTTATAAGCTACTTGGTACAGGTGCAAACTGAACGCATTGGCATGGCCGTTCGCCAGGAAATCTTGGAAGATGTCGTAGATAAAATTTTTTATGTTGTAGACACGGTTGAAAAAATCAGCCGACGATTACGCAGGATAAATAAAAGCTAGTATTTTTACACTTTTTGAAGCATGTGAAAAATATGGAGGAACAGTCAAGCTAATCAGCAAGATGAAGATGAGGAGTAGTTACCTATGAATAAGTCACCTGCGGACACGCTGAAACACAGTC
>CAWIEK010000032.1:0-43190 GCA_963835065.1 uncultured Chthonomonadaceae bacterium
GCGCCCTGCGTGTTGCTGTCGTTCAGGAGAAAACAATGAAACGTCGCTTTCAACCACTTTTCTGCGCTGTTGCCGGATTGATGACAATGGCAGGCTTCGCGCCGCGCGGACAGGCGCAGGGAATGTTGTTCCCGGAGGCGCGTAATCGTCCGATACATCCCATTCCCGCGCCTATCATTCAGCCGTTTTTTGTGAAGGATTTGCGCGTCAACGCGGTCATTCACGATGCGGTTGCCGAAACGACGGTGGAGCAAACGTTTGTCAACGACAGCAGCGTGGAGCAGGAGGGCACGTACCTGTATCCCCTGCCTGCGGGCGCAAGTCCGAGCGCGTTCAGCATGACCGTTGGCGACCGGACGCTGGAACCCAAAATCCTGACGCATGACGAGGCGCGGGGCATTTACGAAGAAATCGTGCGGCGGCGGCGCGACCCGGCGCTGCTGGAATATGTCGGGCGCGATCTGGTCAAGATCAGCGTGTACCCGATTCCCGCGCATGGCGAGCGCAAAATCTCGCTGCGCTATACGGAAATCCTCAAACCCGAAAACGGCCTGCGCAAGTATGCGTATCCCCTGTCCACGTCCCGGTTTGGCGCGCGTCCTGTGGGTACGGCGGTTGTCAGCATCAAACTGAACACCAACGCGCCCATCAAAAACATCTACTCGCCCACGCACGAATTATTGGTGCGTAAAACGGACGAACACACGGCTTCGGCTTCCTACGAGGGGAGTAACGAGGCTTCGGACCGCGATCTTACCCTGTATTTCAGCACGAACAGCGATGATGTGGGCATGTCGCTGCTGACCTACAAGAGCGGCAGTGGGGACGGGTATTTCGTGCTGCTGGCTTCGCCCCGCGTGTCGGTTCCCAAAGAAAAAATTCTGCCCAAGCAGGTGCTGTTCGTGCTGGATCGAACGGGGTCTATGGCGGGCAAGAAGATTGAGCAGGCGCGCAAATCCCTGCTGTACTGCCTGAACAGCCTGCGCAAAGAAGACCGCTTCGACCTGATTACCTTCAGCGAGTCGGCGGAAGTGCTGATGCCCAAAATGGAACCCGCGAACGAGGCGAACGTGAGCCGGGCGCGCAAGTTCGTGGAAAACATCGAAGCGTCTGGCGGAACCAACATTGACGAAGCCCTGCGCACAGCCCTGAAACTGGTCAAAGACGATCCGGGTACGCAGAAGATGATCGTGTTTCTGACGGACGGCCTGCCGACTGTGGGCGAAACCAACATCAACACCATTTTGCAGCATGTCCGCGACCTCAACGGCGAACATCGGCAGGCGTCCGTTTTTCCGGGGAATGGCGCGAAGCGGGGTTTGCGCCATGTTGGGTTTGACGCCCGGTTTGGACGAGCCGAAAGCGCAGGCGGAAGGCGCAAACGCGCGCATTTTCTGCTTCGGCCTGGGCTACGACGTGAACGTGCCGTTTCTGGACCGCATCGGGGAGCAGGAGCGAGGCGACAGCGATTTCATCAAGCCGGAAGAAGACGTTGAGGTGAAAGTCTCGGCGTTCTTCGCCAAAGTCGCATCGCCCGTGCTGTCGGACGTGAAACTGGCGTTTGACGGCGGCGATGTGTACGATGTGTTTCCCAAGCAGATGCCCGATCTGTTCAAGGGGTCGCAGCTTGTGATTACGGGGCGGTTCCGGGGCGACAAATCGGGAACCGTTCATCTGGCGGGGCTGGCGAACGGCGCGCAGGAAACCTTCAAAACGGCTGCGCCCTTCGGGAGCGCGGACGGACTGAACAGCTTTGTGCCGCGCTTGTGGGCGCAGCGCAAAATCGGTTTCTTGATTGACCAATTGCGGCTGAATAGCGGCACAACGCCGAACAAAGAACTGGTAGACGAAATCGTCCGTTTGTCCCACGAGTATGGCATTATCACGGAATACACGTCGTTTTTGGTGGATGACCGCGAACAGCGCGTTTTGAGCCTGGGGCGCAGCGCCGGCAAAATGTCCAAGATGAGCCTACGGGACAACGCAATCGTGGAGCGGGAAGTGATGGCGCGGGCGGGACAGTTCGGCGCGACGGGCGCAGGCGTGACGGATCAAAGCGCGCGGGCCAAAGATTACAAGAACGCTTCCACGCTCGGCTCGCGCTACCAGTCAGCCAACGGAGGCGTAAACGCGCTTTCCTCAGCTGGCGGCGCGAACGGGCCAGGTGGCCCCACTTCGTTGCCGCAGGCCGTGTTCGCGAGCAAGGCGAAAATGGGCAACTTCGGCGGGGCGCGTTCGCAGAGCGGCAGGGGCGCGTTTGCGGGCACATCCGGCGGCAGCAACGAAGTCGTGGTACAGGCAGTGAGTGACCGGACGTTCTACCGGCAGGCGGGCAATGTGTGGCAGGATCAATCCTACGACGCCACAAAGAACGCGCTGACCAAAATACAGGCGTTCAGCGACGCGCATTTCGCTTTGTTGCGCGCCGTTCCCGCCCTGGCCGCGTACTCTTCGGTAGGCGATGATGTGATTGTCCGGCTCGGCAACAACGCCATACAAATCGGCAAGGAAGGCAAAGACAAACTGACCGCAGCCGAACTCAAACAGTTCACCGGGAAGTAGTCCTTGCATTGCGGACAACGTAAGGGGCCATAACTCTTTAAGTTCCCAAACCAGCGGAAAGTAGGAACCGTTAGGAAGAGGGCATGCAGGGAAAGGGTAGGCAGAAAAAAGATATGTAGAGTCATCGTCGAAATCTTGGCAATACAGCGCTTCCAGCCCGATGTCTCGTTGTGTCAAGTTGTAGGAGAGAGGCGTCATGGCCTCAGCAGCGTCAGGGCGAACGGGAGGGGTGAAACATAGGCTTTGCACCTCCCTTCTGGGTTAGGGTTCTAGGGTTCTAGGGTTTTAGGGTTTTAGGTTGATAGTTGATAGGAACTCGGACGTTCAACCTTCCTGTCTGTATAGTAGACATTTGTATTATTTAGACAGGGGATGTGGGGCAAAGGTTTCCTGTTTTTGGGGTGTTTTGCTCTTTTTTGCAGAAATGTTTTTGTGGGAGCGTTGCTGTTGGCATCGTGTGAGGAACGGGGAGCGGCGCTTGCCTGGGGAACTGTAAATCTATCACTTGCTGGCGGGCGCAACGCGCAAGGAGGACACAACATGTTGTGTCCCTACGTTCGGGAACTTAATCTTTTACAGACCCTAAGGGTCCGTAAAAGATTAAGTTCCCGTTTGCAAAGGTCAGCGTTCCCGCCTGTTCGGGAAGTTATACTTTTACGAACCCTAAGCGCGTTTCTGCAACAAACATTAGCGGCCTGCTGTCTATGATAGCAGGCCGCGCCTACTGCTAACCCGCTGAGAATGTAAGGAACTGCCTTATCTCTTGAAGCAATTTGTCTAATTGGCGCGTTTGACATTCCCAAACAACTAACGTCTGCCCCCGTCCTATCAGGATAAATTACATGGTTTTGGTTACCATTACCTTCGACACGCAGGGAACCTCACCTGATGACATTCGCGATCTGATAAAAGGCGGACAGGTGATGCACACAGCAGGTATTTTGAATACTCGTTGGGAAGATTACTCTGCTTTGCATGTCGCAGAACAGGCCGACCTGCATACAGTTGAGTGGGATTATACAGGAGATGACATCCGGCAACACTTAAGTTGACAGTATGGTATCCCATCTCAACAAAGCGCAAGTAAACGCGCGCCTGCGAGAAATTTGCAGCATTGAGACGGTGGAAGTAAACGGAGAGTTATTATGCGACATCTATAGTGAAGTGCCATTCGACGGTGAGTGATTGCCTGTACCTGCTTTGTATCGCAAGCGCATTGTGCGGGTCACGAATGATGCGCGGAACCGGGGCAGCCGTCAGGTTGCCGACAACAATCAGCCAGTAATTGCCTTTTCTGAGTTTCGCTTCTGACCATTCGCGGTCTGTGAACAAGATGCCGCCGCGAGTTTCTTTTAGTCCCTTCACTTCGATTGCCCATTCAGCCCTACCCTTTACACCGAAGTCAAAGCGCAAGCCGCGTTTCGCAAATCAAGAATGTTGTCGTTGATGACCTGAACCAGCGAATGGGAATGTTGAAGGAAATATCTTCGGCGCGGCGCCCTGATAAAAGCCGTTCGGCGACATTATGGGCTACGCGATTGACAACCGCCAAAGCGTCTATGGCTTCCACAATCTCGTTCTCGTCACGCTTAAGAATACGCTCTACAAGTTCAAGCAGAGCATCATCGCTTACATCTGAGTTCATCAAGCACACGCTGCCGATTCGGGCGTAAAATGCGTTGATGCCAGCCACGACGGGGGTTGGAGTGAACAGGATCGAACTCGTCCCGCAAGTTATCAAAAGTGCGTGGCGGCTTGGTAAGCGAGTTTGCGGCTTCGGCAAAGGCTTGCTCCCACGTTTTGAATTCTCGCGCAGCCAGATAGCCTGTATCAAGACGGCTCATAGCGTAACCAATGACGATAGCCTCTGTTTCAATGCGAAAACGTTTGCGTTCTTCCGACATTTCGCGCCATCCTGCTACACACGATTCAAATAACACCCCGTCAGGTTGGGACTGCTTACGGGTTAGTATACAATCTTTCACGGCACAAGCGTAACAAAAGTTTCACGCCCGCTCTGGACTGAATAGTTACTCTACGTGTATAATACCAGCAACATTCGATTGTTTATTCGAGGAATGGACATGATTGATCCTGAAGAACCTGTCCAAATAGAACAAGCCGTAGTCCAGCAGTTTGCTTCATGCGTGGACGCTCAAAAACAAGCCGCTTTTCATCAGGCTCTGCTTGCTTCAGGATTAGTCAAAACAATCAAAACGCCACCTGCCGATATGCCTGAATGTGCGGCGGTTCCCATACTAGGCAAGCCGCTTTCAGAAACCATTATGGAGGAGCGACGCTGAGTGGCAGTATACAATGCGTGATGACATGGCTAAAGAAAGTAGGGGAAATGGCAGCTACCCAACACACCGCAATCGTCAGAGAAAACGGTTTTCTGGAAATTGCACAAGGCATTCAAGAGCACTTGGCTTGCAGCCTGGCGATGAAGTCGAAATTGTACTTCTGAATGAACCGAAGGACGGCGGCAGTTCGCTATCCACTTCCTCTTCGACGGAGCAAGCGGAAGTCTCTATGACCTTCTCGAAGGCGTCATCGGTTCTGTGGAAGGCAACGGAGAAAAACTCCGAGCAGACGGGCGCAAAGTTCACAAAATAGTTTTCAGAAGGTATAGAAGATATGAAATTAGCGGAAGCCCTGTTGTTGCGGGCGGATTGTCAGAAGAAGATGGAGCAATTGCGGCAGCGCATTGTCGGCAGCGCGAAAGTGCAGGAGGGCGATGAGCCGCCCGAAAACCCGGCGCAATTGCTGGAAGAGATGGAGCGGGTTGCCGCGCAACTGCTGGCCCTGATTCAGAACATTAACACAACCAATTCCACGACGGAATACGCGCCGGGTAAAAGCCTGTCGGACGCGCTGGCGGAACGCGATGTGCTGATGCTGCGCCGCAATGTTTATGCTGACCTTGCCCGCTCCGCGTCCGTCGTGCAGGCGCGCACCAGCCGTTCGGAAGTGAAGTTTGTCGGCACGGTGCGGGTTGCGGACATGCAGGAACAGGTGGATGCGCTGTCCAAAGCCTACCGGGAAACCGACGCCCGCGTACAGGAATTGAACTGGCGGACGGAATTGAAGGAGTAGGGGTGTTGGGTGTTGGGTATGCAGAGTCCGTGCAATAAATTGCGCGGCTGTGGTAACGAAGTCCGCCTTCGCGGACTCAATGCGGAAGAGATCATCTTTATACGGTGGAGTCCGCGAAGGCGGACTTCGTTACCACAGCCGCGAGTTTCAACTCACGGCGCTTGTGTGAACGGTATTCAGGGGTTAGGACCCTCAACTCTCAACTCAAACACGCAGCCGGTAGCCGAATGTGGGGAAGCGAGCGCAGCCTGCCAACGGGGTACAGTTGGAAGATCGCCGTAATGGTGATACATGGTCGGCGTCGGAGCATCGTCGAGCGGGTTCGATCCCCGCACAGTACCGTCAGGCTCATCACGGTAACAAGGGTATCGGGCATTGTTACGCTGCACTACCATGCGCTGGTCGGCACATTCGGTGAGGGTGGGTACGGGGAAACTGCGCGTTTTGTGGGTTTGCACAGCCTGCCGCAATTTGCGGCAGGCTTTTTTCACGTCCGGCAGGGCTGCGGGCAGATCGGCTTTCAGGCTCTCACGAGAAGGGAAGACATATATTCTTCACGCTAAGGCTGAACCGGCGCGTGGAGCAGAAACGTTTTCAAACGGCTGCGGGCGCGGGTGCATCAAATTTTTGCAGCGCATACGCAATGGCTTCTTCCAGCGTGAGGCAGCGTCCCGCCGCCCATTCCGCCGCGAAAGCCGCTTCCCCCAGGTGGGAGCGCGCAATGGCAAGCTGTGCCTCCGTTTCCTGCGCGTCCTCCGGCGGCAGGGGAACATGAATGATTTCCCGCTGCGCTTCGACAACGCTCATCAAGCGGGCCATCTGCGCCCACTGATTTAACGCCGCATGGAGATAGGCAAGACTTTCCAAAATATAAGGGATATACTGACGCCCGCCCAATTGCTGAAACAGCCGCAAACTCTCCGCATACATCCGGCGATGCGTCGGCGTAATCGCCCATGCGAAAAGCGGCTTCCGCGATATTGTTCAACTCCACAGCCATGCGAAACTTGTCCCCAAGCTGACGATATATCGCCAGGCACTGCGCCCCTAATACGCGCGCATTCTCATCATGGCCTTGCCTGGAAGCGATCAAAGACAGGTTGCTCAGGGTCATGGCCGCGTACCGTTTATCGCCGCACTTGTTTAACAGGCGCAGGCTGTCTTCAAAATAATGACGCGCGTTTTCATAATCCTGCCGCAGATGGGAAGCGATGTTGCCCAAGCGAGTTCAGCGTAATCCCCATGCCATGCTCGTCGCCGATTTCCTGCTGAATTTCCAGGCAGCGCAGGTGCAGGGCGCGCGCGGCTTCTGCGTCTTGCTCGGCATACGCGATGTCGCCCAATCCGCTCAAGGCAAGAGCAACGCCTGCCCGGTAATCCAATTTTTCGGAGAGTTCCAGGCTTTGCTGAAAGTTGTCCTGCGCATGGCGGTAATCGCCCTGCGCCCACGCCAGCGTGCCCACGCCCCGCAGCGCGTCGGCCCAATCGGTTGTCGCCTGTTCGCAGCCCGGCTGCGCCATCAGGCGCGTCAAGCTGTTCGCGTCCCTCGCTGAAGTAGCCGCGTATCTCCCAGAAGCGCCACAAGGAGGAGGCCAGGCATAAACTTGTGTCATTGGCCTGCCGGTTCAGGGCGGCGCGCAGATTGTCGTGTTCCTTTTCCAGTTGATCCAGCCACGTGGCCTGCTGCGGTCCCGTCAATTGGGCGTCGGCCTCCTTCGCCAGCGTGAGGTAATAATCCTGATGCTTTTGCTGCGCTGCCTCCTTTTCGGCATGGGATTGCAGCTTTTCGGCGGCATACTGGCGCACCGTTTCCAGCAGGCGATAGCGCGTATGCCCCTCCTGCTCCTCATGCGCGACCAGGCTTTTATCCACCAGGCCGGCAAGGAGGTCCAAAACCTCCCAATCCTCAATTTCCTCACCGGCGCACACCTGCTCCGCCGCATCCGGCGTCCATCCGCCCGCGAATACCGACAGGCAGGCAAGCAGCGTCTTTTCCTGATCGTTAAGCAGATCATACGACCAGTCAATAAGGGCGCGTAATGTTTGCTGGCGCGGCAGGGCAGCGCGGCTTCCGCCTGTGAGCAGGCGGAACCGGTTGTCCAGCTTGCTGTCAATCTCCTCAACCGACAGCGAGCGCGTTCTTGCCGCCGCCAGTTCAATGGCAAGCGGGATGCCGTCCAACTGCCGGCACAAATGCGCAATGGCGGCCACGTTGCCGGAATACAGCGTAAAATCCTGACGCTGCTGCCGGGCGCGCTCCACAAACAGCCGGGGCGCGTCGTACTCCATCAGCCGCAGGATCGGGTCGGCGGCTTCTTGGCCGATGATTTCTTGATCCACGAGCGTCGTGTCTTCAGGAGCCGGGGCGAGGAGGGACGGGATGCGCCACGCATGTTCGCCCGAAATGCCCAACCGCTCCCGACTTGTCGCCAGAATCGTCAGATGCGGACAGCTTTTGAGCAGGGTGTCGGCGACGCGGGCGCAGGCGTTTATCAGATGCTCGCAGTTGTCCAGCAGCAAAAGTATCTGCTTATCGCGCAGGCTGTCAGTGAGGGTTTGCAGCAGGGAACGGTTCGCTTCCTCGCGCACACTCAGCGCGGAAGCAATCGCCTGCGGAACCAGGTCGGGTTCCGTCAGCGCGGCCAGTTCCACCAGCCACACGCCGTCCTTGTACTGGTCCAGCAGGTCGGCTCCCACCTGCACGGAAAGGCGGGTTTTGCCCACGCCGCCGATGCCTAAGAGCGTCAGCAGGGGCGTGGTGGTGAGAAGCCGCTTGATTTCCGCCATTTCGCGCTGCCTGCCGATAAAGGAGGACATTTGCCGGGGGAGGTTCGTGGGCAGGTAGTCCAGCGATTTGAGGGGCGGAAATTCTGTCGGCAGGGCCGGATGGAAAAGCTGCCAGACATGTTCGGGAGCCTGCAGGTCTTTGAGGCGGTGCATCCCCATGTCCTGAAGCGTGACATCGGGGGGCAGGCTGTCGCAAACAAGCCGGTAGGTTGCCTCAGAAATCAGCGTCTGCTGCCCGTGTCCGACGCCCTGCAAGCGGGCGACCCGGTTGAGCGTTTGCCCGAAGTAGTCGTTGTCGCGCTCTTCCGCCTGCCCGGTATGCAGTCCCATACGCACCCGAATGGAGCCAACCTCGCCCCAATCCGGCTTTTGCAGGGCTAAATGGGCGTCCAGGGCGGCGGCGAGCGCATCGGGGGCTGTGGGAAACGCCGCGCAGAACGCATCGCCAACGGTCTTGAAGACATGCCCGTGATGCTGTTCAATCGCGTAGCGCAGCAGTTCGTCATGGCAGGCCAGCGCCCTGCGCATTCCTTCAGGATACTTTTCCCATAGCTTGGTGCTGCCTTCAATATCCGTGAAAAGGAAGGTAATGTTCCCGGTTGGCATAGATGGCCTAGATGACATAAGTTAAATCCCGCCCGCCTCGTAAATCTTAACAAGCGTTAAACGAAACTTCGCGCGCAGTGGAGGCAGCCGATGCTGTGGCTGCCTGCAAATGTTCCCTCGCAAGGCTGCATGGAAGCCTTGTAAAAGTTAGACGAAAATTCCTGCAAAAAGAAATACGGGTTTTTTATTCGCAAAGCAGGAATCAACGCGCGGTAAGTGAGAACCCTGTTGTTTGAGAATGCAGGATAAGCGCCTGCTTTTAATCCGGTTTATGAACTATTCTCATAAATTTTGGCACATTTACCCGCAAACATCGAAGCCGCCGCAGTTTGGCATGATTCTTGCACACAGTATAGAGTATTAAAGGCGCTTCTGACTGTGACGGTTTTCACTTGAAACCGTCCGGCCTCAACAAATCCCATTGACTTCTATTTTCAAGGAGACGCAACATGAAAGCCAAATTGATTTTAGCTTCTACCGCGCTGTGCCTCGGCCTCGCCGCATCCTCGCAGGCGCAAAAGCCGACGGTAACGGCTGCGCGCGCGGGCGGAATTCCCCAGGGCGGCGGCATTGTCGGCGTCCAGGGAGCTATTACCAACACTTCTTCCTCGGATGCGCTGACGATTACCGCCGACACGATTACCCTTGTGGCCGGTTCCGTCAATGAAGATTTCATCCAGTTTACGGATGGCTTCATCAATTCCAACCTGCCCCTGGTAATTAATCCCGGTTCCAGCTTCGTCGGCTTCACAAGTTCAAGCGCCAGCAACCGGGATCCGAACAACAATGGCACTACGCTTCCCAATGTCGGGACAACGCCGTACCTGTTTACCGTCGTTTACAGCGGCAGCAGCATGCCGACAGACCCGACTACGGGTACGGTTCAACTGAGCTACACGCTTGGCACAAACCCCTTTGTCTTCACCGACACATTTATTTTCCCCGCTTCGCCGCCACCCCTGACGCCGGAACCGGGAATGATGGCGCTGATGGGAAGCGGCCTGGTAAGTGGCGGCCTGTTCCTGGCCCGCCGCCGTTCCCGCAAGTAGCGAAGGCGCGTTTTTCCAGTGTGAACCTTTTTCGTTGTGAACACAACAGCTTCGGCGCGAAGAATTCCTTTGCGCCGAAGTTGTTTGCTTGTTGCGGCGCGTACATACAACAATACTGCTCAATGAAAGAGATTTATGCGTGTTCGCGCGATTTTTGCTTTGTGGCTGCCGCTTGCCATCAGTTTTGAGTTGATGATGCTGGAAGGGCCGACGGTACAGGCCGCGATTGGCCGCCTGCCCAACCCGGAACTGCATTTGGCCGCGTGGGGCCTGACCATTTCCCTGTCGCTGCTGATCGAAAGCCCGGTCATCATGCTGCTGGCGACGGCGATTGCGCTTGTGCAGGACGCGGATTCGTACCACGCCCTGCGCCGCTTCATGCTGAATTTGGCAGGCGGCTGTACGCTCCTCACCCTGCTGATCGCCTTCACGCCGCTTTTCGATGTGGTTGCGGGCGGCATCATGCGGCAGCCCGCGCCCATTGTCGCCGCCGCCCGCCCCGCCATGCAGATCATGCTTTTGTGGAGCGCCGCCATCGCCTGGCGGCGCTTTTATCAGGGGCTTTTGGTGCGCTGCGGGCGAACGCGCCTGGTGTCGTGGGGAACTCTGCTGCGCCTGACATCTGCGGTCAGCGTCGCCACCGTTCTCGCCACCCGCCACCGGCTTCCCGGCATCCAAGTAGGCGCATACGCGCTCATGGCCGCTGTCCTGTCCGAAGCATTGGCAATCACGCTGTTCGCGCTGCCGGTCGTCAGGCGCCAGTGGCTAATGCCCAACACCCAACACCCAACACCCAACACCCTCTCTCAACGCGCTATTTGGAAGTTTCACGCGCCCTTAGCCGCGACGACGCTGCTGACCTTGCTGGCACAACCGCTGACGGCGACGGCGTTGGCGTACCTGCCCAACCGAACCGCTACGCTGGCTGTGTGGCCGGTGGTGTCTATGCTGCTGCTTGTGATGCGCGGGTGGGGGCTTGCCTTGCAGGAAATTACCGTGTCGCAGGCTAAAGACCCCGCTTCCCACGCCCCCCTGCGCCGCTTCACTCTGCTTGTCGGCCTGACAACCACGCTTGTCACCATTCTGATCGCCGTAACGCCGCTTTTTGAGTTGTACGCCGGGAATGTACTGCACCTGCCGCTTGAATTGCACCATCTGGCGCGAATTGGGGTTGGCGTGGGCGCGCTGCTGCCCCTGCTGTCGTCCCTCAGCGCGTGGGCGGGCGGCATGGTGGTTGCGTCCGGGCACACCCATCATCGCTACCGGGGCATGGCGCTGAATTTGGGTACGCACGTTGCCCTGCTCCTCCTCGGCGTCGGCCTGCGCCTGCCGGGAATGTGGGTCGCCGCCGGCGCGTTCACCTGCGCGTCGCTTGCAGAATACCTTTACCTCGCTGCGCACACAAAACAAGAATAAACCACCCGCTGCGCTAGAGACACAGAGACACAGAGAAAGAGCCGATGCGAGAAGAACAGAAGGGGAAAAGAGAGGGAACCGCAAAGAGGCAAAGAGAGCAAAGGAATTGCTAACAAGAGGAGAATCTATTCTCTTGTTGTTTGCCTTCGTTGTTTTCTTTGCGTCCTTTGCTCCTTTACGGTTCGTCCTTCTCTCCTCTTCTCTCCTATATTTTCTCGTATTGCTTTTCCTCTGTGTCTCTGTGTCTCTAGCGCAGCGGGTGGTTAGTTATTTGTCTTTGTCGTTGATGCCCATGCCGCTTTTGTTCGGGATACGGCGGGCGCTTGGGCGCGACGTAGGGGGCGCGTTTCAGTTCGTCGAGCATCTGCTTGATGCCCGCGTCGAGTTGGGGGTCGCCGCCGTTGGTCATTAAGGCGGGGTCGTCCATCACTTCGATGTCGGGGTCTACGCCGTGCCCTTCGATGCCCCATGTGCTGTTGAGCTTGTAGAAGGCGAAGGTGGGCGCGGTGACAGCGCCGCCGTCAATGAGGCCGGGGTTGCCGGAAATGCCGACAAGCCCGCCCCACGTGCGCGTCCCGATGAGTTTGCCCAGTTTGGCCTGCCGGAACATCCAGGGGAACGCATCGCCGCCCGAACCCGCCAGCCCGTTGATTAACATGCACTTGGGGCCGGGATTGGAAACCGGAGGCCACTGCCAGTCCAGGCCGTCGCGCTTGGCCCAGTAGTTGGTGATGGGACGGTTGAGCAGTTCGATGAAGCGGTCGGGAATCTGCCCGCCGCCGTTCCAGCGCTCATCAATAATCAGCGCGTCCTTGTCGAACTGCCCCATGAACTGCCGGAACAGATCGTTTTGCCCGTTGACGCCCGTATCCGGCACGTAGATATAGCCCACGCGCCCGCCCGTCTTTTGCTCCACGTACTTGCGGTTCTGCTCAATCCAGTCGCGGTAGCGCAATGTACCTTCGCTTCCCGTCAGGCGAACCGTCACGTCGCGGGCCGCGCTGTCCATTGTCGGCTTGTCGCTGACCGTGATGGTAACGACTCTGTCCGCAAGATTTTGGAACGCCGCCCAGGGATCCTGCTTCGTGTCGAGGGGCGTGCCATTGACGGCGAGAAGGTAATCCCCCGCCTTAACGTTGACGCCCGGTTGTGCCAGTGGCCCCCGCGTTTCCACGTCCCATGGGGCGCCGGACACGATTTTCTTGATGCGGTACGCGCCGTTTTCCAGCGCATAGTCCGCGCCCAACATGCCGACAGATACGCTCGGCTCCGCCGCCACATCCCCGCCCGAATAGTAGGCGTGTCCCACGTTGAGTTCCGAGATCATTTCGCTGATAACGTAGCTCACATCGTCGCGGGTCGCGCAGCTTTCCAGCATTTTGGCGTACTGGTCATGCACGTTTTTCCAGTTCAGGCCGTGCATATTAGGGTCGTAGAAGAAGTCGCGTTCGATCCGCCACGCATCGTCAAACAACTGCTTCCATTCCGTGCGGGGGTCAATGGTCGTGGTCATGGCGGCAGGTGTTACCGTATCGCCTGTCGCGCCTGCGGAAGCGTCCTGCACGGTTGCGCTTGGGCCGCGCACGATCAGGATTTTCTTGCCGTCCGGCGTGATGTCCATGCCGACGGCTCCGGCGGCAACGGTCTGCTCCTGCCGCTTTTCATCGGTGATGTCGAACAGCTTGATGCCCGCGCCCTCCTGCGAACCGGGCGTACCGAAGCGGGCAAACAGCAGTTGGTTGCGGTCATTGACGGCCAATCCGCCGAACCGCCCGCTGCGCAGGGGCAGCAGAATGGCGCGGCTTTCCAGTCCGTCCATGTCAATTGTGACGTGGAGGGGAGCGGCGGCGGGAGGCGTACCGGGTTTAGCTCCGGGCGTTCCGGGGTTGGCGGGAGCGCCGGGTTTGGGCGGGGGCGCATTGCCGACGCGCTCCGCCGACATTGCCATGATCTGCCCCATGATGGTGATGCTGCCGGAGATGCGATTGCCGGAGATTTTGGCCGTCATTGTGCCGACAACGCCGCCGGGCAGGGCCAGACTCAACGTGAGTTCTTTTGTGGCCGGGTTGTACGTGCCCGTAATGTCGGCGTTGCCCTGGTCGGACTGCGCCTGCCCCGTCACCACGTTATTCGCGCCCAGCGTCAGATGCAGCGTGAAGCTGACGGCTCCCGCCATGCCCTTCCAATCGCCGGATACCTCGTCGGTTTGGGCTTGCCGGACAACGGGTTCGTCCAAACCCAATTGGGCGAACACGCTTACGCTTGCTTTGGGACTATCGGCAAACGGTTCCGCTTCGGATTTGGGCAGGTAGGGCGAACGAACGTCTTTGCGCAGGGGCATGGCGACCAGAATCTGCGTTCCGCTGTAAATCCAGGTGCTGCCCTCATCGCCGTACTGCGGGTTGAAGCTGCGCGCGCTGGCGAAATACAGGTAATCGCCCTTGCGGTCAAACACGGGGTCGGAATCGCTGAACAGGCCGCTCGTCACCGAGTGTGGCCTTGCCGGAGTCGAGGCTGTACAGATAAATGGAGGACGTTCGGCGGCGTCCGCTGCCCCGCGCATAGGTGAGCCATTTGCTGTCTGGCGACCATGTGGGCGTGATTGTGTTGGCGGCGGGATCGGTGTCTACCAGTTTGGTTTGCCCGCTTGCGATGGTATACAGGTACAACGCGCCGGTTTTGTCGGCGAACGTGATGTATTTGGTGTCGGGCGACCATTGCACACCGGTACGGAACGCGCTGCCGTTTTTGGTTAGCTGCTTGGCTTCGCCCTTGCCGTCCGAGGGCATCATGTAGAGTTCGTACTCGCCCGTCGCGTCCGACAGATAGGCGATCCAGCGTCCGTCGGGACTCCAGGCCGGGTCGCGTTCGGCAATGCCGTTGGTGTGCGTCAGGTTGCGGGCGACGCCTTCTTTCACGGGCGCGATCCAGATGTCGCCCCGCGCTTCCATGACGACGTGCTTGCCGCTCGGCGAAACGCCCCAACCGGTCAGAAAACGAGTGACATCCACGCTGCGCGGGCGCAGTTCGCCCTGATCGCCGGGGATGCGAACGTCCACGACATGCGTTTTATTGGTCGCCAGGTCAAGCAGTTCCAGGTTCGCGCCGTGCTGAAACACGATCTCGCCCTTGCCGTTCGCGCCGGGTCCGATGGACGGCCATTTGAGGTCATAATCAGTTACATGCGTGACTTGCTGGCGCTGCGCGTTTTTGGTATCGTAGCGCCAGATGTTAAGCCGGTGTTCCGGGCCGCCGTCCGACAAATAATAGATGGTCGTGCCCTGCCACATCGGGAGGGTGTCCGTGCCTTCCCAATCCGTGATTTTTTTGGCGGTCTTGGTTTGCAGGTCGAACAGCCAGATGTCCTGCGCCCACCCGCCCCGGTAGCGTTTCCAGGTGCGGTTGTTGGTGGACGAGGGGGTATACGCGAGATAGCGTCCGTCGGGGCTGATGGCCGCGTCATCGCCATACGGAACGGGCAGTTTCTCCGGCAGGCCGCCGGTTGGAGGCACAACAAAAAGCTGATCCTGCCGCGCCTGCCCGACAAGCCCGTTGGACGCGAACAGCAGCTTGCCGTCCGGCGTCCAGTTGCACAGGCGCTCGGCAGACGGATGGTGCGTCACGCGGGTCGGCAATCCACCCTCGGCGGGAATGGTGTACAAATCGTAATTGCCGTCGTAATTGCCCGTAAACGCGACGGTTGTGCCGTCCTTATTAAAGTGGGGCAGAATGGCGCGTCCTGACGGCGATGCGAGGGGAATGGCCTGTCCGCCCTCGCGCCCGACAATCCAGAGCTTGTTGGCGTAGGTAAACACGATTTGCTTCGCGCTCACGGACGGGTAGCGCAGCATCCCGGCATGAATTTTCACGGTTTGCGGAGCCTGCCGCGCCCACAGGGTCAGGGGGCAAAGCAGCAAACTCGCGCTGATAAGCCACTTTTTCTGAGCGGCTTCGTAGCTTCGACATAGTCTCTCCTCATTCAGAATTATTCAAAGTTCAACAGGATAATTATACTTGGTGACGGGGTAAGAATCCTCCAAAGGCGAAAAAATGCCGTTGAAGGTTTCCCAACTTCAACGGCAAAGGAGGTGTTATTACTTTTGGTTCATTTTCGACTCACCGGTTAGACGGAGCCAAATCCAGTCCGTTTCACTAATATCAGGCGCGATTTTCTACCGGATTATTGACTGGAACGCCTATTTTTTGGAAAATGGGAACAAAACCGCGCATAAGCGGTATCCTATCGGGTATAGTTGTAGTTGTTAAGATGGGATTAAGGTTCCCAGTGTTTGGCAGGGCTGCCACGCGACAATTTACTTTCTGCGTTCTTTGGGAATGATAGGGAGAAATCGTGCGCGTGTTTTTTATTTTTGCCTTGCAGTCATTTTCTTTCCCAATCCACCAGGAGGTGTCTTTTGTACCAAACCAGTTTCCCCACACGTACTAAATCAGCCTTTACGCTGATCGAATTGCTCGTCGTGATTGCAATCATTGCAATTCTGGCGGCAATCCTGTTCCCTGTGTTCGCCCAGGCGCGCGAGTCGGCGCGAAAAACGTCGTGCCTGAGTAACGAAAAGCAGCTTGCCACCGGAACCGCCATGTATGTCCAGGATTTCGATGAAACCTACTTCGGTCCCTGGGATTGTGGGACGTACCTGCTGCGCGACAGCGATGGCTCTCAGTATCGCAACTATCTGCCGTGGACGGCTCTGATACAGCCTTACGAGAAGAACACGGATTTGCTGATCTGCCCCGATCAGACGGACCAGGCATTCATCAAAGCCGCTAATCCCATCGCGCGCAAGGAGCTGTACTCGGGCTACGGACTGAACTATGGCTATCTGACCACCTTCAACGGCACCTGCGCCAATACCGGGCAGTACTCGTTTCCGGGAATTTCGCTGGCGCAGGTCAAGCGCGCGGCAAACACTGTTCATGCTCGTGGATACGGTTGGGCTGAACTATGCCAGATCGCAGCGCCGGCACCGTCTGGACGCCGGTCGGCACGACGGTAGAACCGCCCATTGACTGCTATGCCTTTGCCCGCTCTACGACAGACTGTGACGCTTTCTCGGATGGCTGGACGGGCACAACCGACAGCCTCACCGCAGGTTATGATTTCCCCGGCTACGGCGGCGCGTCGTTCCGGCACGCTGGCGGATCGTGGAAAGACAAAACTCTGCCCGACGGCGGCATAAACGTGGCCTTCTGCGATGGGCACGCCAAGTTCTTCAAGGCGGGCGCGCTGCTGGCGGGCACAAACTTCGATCCCACAAAGGGCGGTGGCGCTAAAGTGACGGACACCAGCGCTTATATGTGGGACCCGAACAACTAGACCCAATAACGTAAAAGGAGCGATACATTCATGCGTAAACTGATACTTGCCGTTGTTGTCTGCTGCGCCTGTACGCCCCTGATGGGCTGTCACGGTGGCGATGATGGCGGTGAGAACAAGGTCATTCAGTCCAAAGGCGGCAATCCCCCTGTGGAAAAGCCTGCCGACCCCAGCCGCGTCAAGCCCACCTTGAGTACCTCGGGTGGCGGAGCCGGAAAGTAGGCGTACTTCGCCATTGATGAAAGCGCAGAAATGCGCAGGCAGTGGCGCAAAGCGAAACTGAATACCGACAAATGGAAGCGCGTCCCTGACAACGCAGCAGAGTACCAGAGATGGTAAACTCTGTTCGCTGTTAAGGACGCGCTTTAACCAGTTCCGGGTGTTGAAAACACCCGGCAGGAAAGTGCAAGCGTCTTCCAGACGCGATACACTGTTGTACAAAGGTTTGCGTCCGTAGGACGCTTGTTTTGTCCTGCCGGGTACTTTCAGTACCCGGCAACAAACAGGATGCGGGCATTTCACAGCAAAAGGCTATGTAAGGCAAGGACGGCTTCGGCGCGCGTTCCCGTAAACGTTTCTGGCGCGGGAACAGCCTTGTTCGCTGTTGCTGACATAGTTGCTTCTGCCGCCTGCCGCCATGCCTGCCAATTGTCGGGTGTAATCGGCTCGTCGGGACGGAACCGTAAATCTTCCGGGTTGCCGAGCGACTCGCAGCACAGGGCAAGCGTTTGTACAGCCGCGAACGCGGGATGCGAAAGCGGCACGTCCACGTACCAGTTCAGCGCAATGCCGTTCGCCAGCAAGGATTGCTGATAGCTGTGCCGTAATGCGGCGTCTTCATAAACGGCGCGGGGCGAGTGGTTTTGCCGCGCGGCAAACGCGGCCAGCAGTCCCGCCAACTCGCCGATGTTCCATTCAATCGGATGCAGGCGGTACGCGCCGTTTGTTAAATGGGTCGTGCCCAGGTTCTTGCAGGCCGGGAGCAGGTTTGTCCAGCGAACCGGAATCAGCGCGCCCAGTGGAATCTGAAACGGGCGCGTGGCAACATAATGGTTGGGTTCGCCGTGTCCGTTGGGGTGAATGTCCAGCGCGTAATGCCCGACGCCAACCGAATCCGGCATAAACGCAGCCCGCGCCTTGTCGCCCCGCCACACACCTCCCCCAAAATCTTTAACGACAATCTCCTGTTCCAAAATCGGACGCAACGCTTTGATTCGCCGCGACTCTCGAATATAAGGTTCGGGCGCGCAGCCATCCGGCGTATCGAACCAGTCGGCGCGCAGGCGGAATTCGGGATAACCGAGAGGCGAAGAAAGTGATGAGTGATGAGTGATGAGTGATGAATGGGCATTCAATTCATCACTCATCATTCCGCGTTCAGCATTGTCTCCTTTCTCCTCCTCTGGCACATTCCGTTTGCAGCCAGTACACGTAGCCCAGGGAGGCGCGGCGCGCGCGGGCAAGCGTGGCCTGGATTTGCGCCGCGTCGCCAACGAGTTCGTTTGGGCCGAGGATGTTGCCGCCGTAGTAATCGTTGCCTGCCGTGTTGATCATGGCGACATCGTGGGGGATGCGCGGGTCGTCGAAGTTTTCCGCCGCCAGAACGCGCCGGTACTGCCACCATGGGGCGCGGCCTTCAAAAAGTCCCGTAATCGCGCCGTGCAGAATTTTGTAATCCTGCTGCGCTTTCAGTTCTTCGTAGTCGTGGGGCGGCGCGATGATGTTTGTGTCGGCGGTTTCGGGCGACCATTCCAGCGCGAAGGGAAACGTGAACGGCTGCACCCAATGCGGGCGGGCTTCGGGCGGGGCGTCTGGTTCCCCGGTTTCCGTTTGCGACTCCGCGCCAATCACCCAATCCACGCCTTCTTGTCCGCACAGCGCCAGGATTTCGCCCGTATCCGTAGCGTCCAGCACATAGCGCGGCACAAAGCGTAGGATGCTGCCGTCTGCGGTTTCTGTGATTACGACGGCAATAGCGTTCGGGTCATTCGGGTTCATCTCGCAGGCGGTGACGCGCGTGTTGAGCAACACTTGCAGGCGTCCGGCTGCTTCGCCTGGTCGCAGCATGTCGCGCAGAATCATCGCGCCCACTTTCGGCTCGTAGCTCAATCGGCTGACCCAACAGCTTCCAGGGTTGAAATACGGCTGTTCTGCGCCCTTTGCGCTGAGTTGGTACGTGGCGCGGTAATGCGCGCGCATCCGGTTGCGAAAGTCGTAGTAGCGTCTCGTTCCGCCGAAGGTTTCGATATGCGCCTGCTCGTCGGGCGTACAAACCCCCTGCGCCGTTAATTGCCCGCCAAGCCAGTTTCCCGCTTCCAGCAGGCACACGGACGCGCCTGCTTCGGTTGCCGCCAGTGCCGCCGCGCACCCGCCCGCGCTCCCGCCCACAATCACAATGTCACACTGCATTTCGCTGCCCTTCCCGTAAAAATTAGTAACTTTTCACCACCAAGTCTCTAAGAACACCAAGTAAAGCAGGCACTACTAACAGATCAGAACACGCGAAGCCTTCCATATCTTCTGTAATTTACAACGTCCTTCTTCTCGTTCTTCTTGGTGTTCTTGGCGGCTTGGTGGTGAAAAGTTAAAAATTACTTCTTCTTTCTGGAGTCTACCCGTATTGAACCGGATACAGAAAGGGAGAAACGTTCCGAGGGGCAGATTCTCAGGAAAACTTCCCCGTTCCTGTTTGCTGTTGACGCCCTGCGCAACGATATAGGAGCCGACACTTGCTTGAGGAACTAATCATGACTCTTTTCAATCTTGCTTCCACTCCCGATGCCCTGCGGCGCGCGTACCGACAGGAACGCGATGCCTGGCTTGCGCATACAGCGCCGATGCTGGAAAACGATCCGCGTGTGATTGCGGCTTGGCTGTTCGGCTCGTTGGGACGGGGAACCGAAGACGATTTGAGCGATGTGGATATTTTTGTGGTTCTTGCGGATGCCAGCGCCGACAGGGTTATGGCAAACCGGCAGGAACATATTGCTTCGCGCGAAAAACCTTTGCTCCTGCTCGACGCGCCGCAGAACGCCCCGCCTTTTGGCGCGTACAATATGGCGCTGTACGATGGACAATCAGGGCCGCATCAGGTGGATTGGTACTGGCAGCCGCAAGCGCAGGCGCGTATTCCCACCCAAACACGATTGCTTTTTGATCGCGCCGGGCTTCCGCATTCGGACGGCCCGCCGCAGTTTACCTATCAGCCCGTGCCGGAGCGTACGCCTGAAGAAGCCATCGCGCAGGCCGTCAACTTTTTCTGGGCCATGCTGCTGATTACCGCCAAATACGCGGTTCGCAAGCCCGATGATTCCGATACAGGCTTGCTTACCTACCCACTCACATCCCTGCGCGAAGTACGCGCGTTTACAGGCGACACTACGCCCATGCCGTTTACAGCCGACGTTTCCTGCCCGGACTTTGGCACGAGATTGCGCCTGCTGCGCGTTCTGGCTGACGATATGGAACGGCAAATGCCGAAATTATCCGTTCGTGACATTCCCATTCCTGACGGTATCGCCCCATCCATGTATCGGTATTTGGATTTTGTCGAGACAGTTGGGAAAAGGTAAAAAGTTCTGCAACTTTCCACCTGCCGAACCTGTCAAGGCTAAACCTGTGTTACGAATGAACGAATTAACGACAAGGAGGAACCATGTCCCCGCTCCATTCCGCGGATTCCGCTGCCGCGAAGGAACAACCGGAACGCCCGCCCGCCGATCAGAACACCGCCCTTGCCGCCGACGTTCCGATGCTGCCTGCGCTGATTCAACTGGAAGGCGATTACGCCGAGGACGGGCAGTATGGCCGCCGCATTTTTGAAGTGACCGCCGAACAAGTCCGCGTGATGGAAGCCAACGGCGCGGTTTCGTTCCAGATGCCGATTGCCGAAGTAAAATCCGCCCGCAACGAGCCGATGGTCGGCGGCGGGCAACTGGAAATCACCACCAAAACCAACGAAATCGTGCCTGTACTCGCGTACTCGCTGACCCTTGCCGCCAAGTTTTCGGAAGCGGCGCGGGGATTGGAGCAGCTTGCCAAAGGGGAAGAACTCTGCATCAATCTGAAGCTGGAACGCCTCCGCTGCGAGAAATGCGACCGCCTGCTTCCCGAAAAGGACGGTATCTGCCCCGCCTGCGTCAATCGCCGCAAAACCCTGCTGCGTATCGCGGGCTTTCTCGGCCCATACCGACGCCATGCGGCGGGACTTATCGGGCTGGCCCTGCTTACGACGGTTATCAACTTACTGCCGCCGATTATACAGGGCAGCATCATTGACAATGTGCTGACCACGCATCGCAACATCGGCAAATTGGGCGGACTGATGGGCGCGTGGCTGGCGATTGTGGTTGTCGCCACGCTCGTACAAATCGCCACCGGACGCCTGACGGCGATTTTGAGCGGCAGCATCGCCGCCGATTTACGGGCAGGCGTGTACCGCGCCATCGAGCAATTGCAGGTCAGCTACTTCGACAAAAAGCAGGTGGGCGCGATTACCAGCCGCGTCACACAGGACACGGATCGCGTGTGGGGCTTTCTCGTGGACGGCCTGCCATACCTGGTTTCCAACGCGCTGCTGCTTGTCGGCGTCGGAGCCTTGCTGTTCGCAACGAATTGGAAACTCGCCCTGTACGTGCTGTCGCCCATGCCGCTCGTCCTGCTGCTCAGTGGCGTGTTCTGGAAGCCGATTTCCCAAAAGTATTTCCGCGTCGGCCAAAAGTGGGCGCGCTTTCACATGCACCTGAACGAATCCTTGACAGGTATTCGCGTCGTGAAAGCGTTTGCCAAAGAAGACCACGAGTACGATAAATTTACGCGGCACAACCTGGAATTGCGCGACGCGGGCGTGGAAGCCGACGTGAAATGGTTCACGATTTTCAGCGCCATGATTCTGTTCACCAGCCTGGGCGCGCTGATAAACTGGACGGTTGGCGGCTACATGGTGTACCGGGGCGAACTCTCGCTCGGCAGCTTCATCCGTATCAACGCCTTCATCGGCATGATCTATATGCCCCTGCAATGGTTCGGGCAGTTGAACCAGTGGTTCAGTCGGGCAATGGCGGGCGCGGAGCGGATTTTCGAGATCATAGACGCGGAAAAAGAGCAGTACGCCAAAGAAAACGGCAAGCCTCACGCCATTGTGGGCGAGGTGCAGTTTGATAATGTGCGCTTCGGTTACGACAAGTCCAACCCGATTTTGAAGGGGCTGAACTTTACCGCGCAGCCGGGGGAAATGATCGGGCTTGTCGGCAAATCCGGCGCGGGCAAATCCACGACCATCAACCTGCTGTGCCGCTTTTACGAACCGGACGCGGGCAGCATCAAGATTGACGGCATAGATTACCGCGACATTACCTTGCAGGACATGCGGCATCAGATCGGCATCGTGTTGCAGGAACCGTTTCTGTTCAACGGCTCGGTTGCCGAAAACATCGCGTATGGCAAGCCGGACGCGAGTTTTGAAGAGATCGTCGCAGCCGCCAAAGCCGCCAACGCCCACAACTTCATTTTGGGCAAGCCGGACGGCTACGACACGATGGTAGGCGAAAAGGGCGGCAAGCTATCGGGCGGCGAGCGGCAGCGCGTATCCATTGCCCGCGCCATTCTGCACAATCCGCGCATCCTGATTCTGGACGAGGCGACTTCGAGCGTAGACGTGGAAACCGAAAAACAAATACAGGAAGCCATCAGCCGCCTGATTGCCGGACGCACCACGTTCGCCATCGCGCACCGCCTGTCCACATTGCGCAACGCCAGCCGCCTGATCGTGCTGGAAAAAGGCGAAATCGTCGAAATGGGAACCCATCAGGAACTCATGGAAAAGAAGGGCGAGTTCTACAAACTGGTAGAAACGCAATCGCAAGTCACGCAAATACTCGGCGTCATTGGTGAAGACAAATAAAAATTCATCTCACCACAGAGGCACAGAGACACAGAGGTTTCACAGAGAAATAAATGGAGAGAAGAGGAGGTTCTTTTGTCTTTCTTTCCCTCTGGAATTCCTCTGTGAAACCTCTGTGTCTCTGTGCCTCTGTGGTGAAGGTTTGTTCTGAAGGAGGCAACAGTGGAGATACGCGAACTTAGACCCGAGGAGCAGGAAACGGCGACGTATATCGGGCGGCAGGCGTTTGCGCATGGGAATCGGGGCGGGACCGGCTGGCAATCCGACCCGAACTGCCCGCCGCTTACGTCATTGGGCGTGTTTGATGACGCGGGGATGCAGGCGCGGTTGAACATTATTCATTACCGCGTTCACCTGGGCGCGGATGTGGTTGTACCGATGGGCGGAATTGGCGGCGTGGCGTGTCTGCCCGCCAGTCGGGGCAAGGGGTACACGGGCAAGCTGCTGCAAGCCGCGCTGGAGCGGATGCGCGACCTGCAAATGCCTATTTCATCGCTGTTTCCGTTCAGTTGGGAGTTTTACCGGCGTTATGGCTGGGAGTGGGTAGGCTGGACGCGCCAGTACAACATTCCCACGCGCCTGTTCAAGCCCAGCCCGCATACGGAACACGTTCGCGCCGCAACCCCTTCCGACCGTTCTCAAATCGAAGCGTGTTACACCGCGTATGCTCAACGATTTCGGGGTATGCTGGAACGCGACGAGAAACGCTGGAACGACAAACTCAAAGACCGGGACGACAAATATACCTTTACGTTCGTGTACGAGAACAACGGCATCGTGGAAGGCTACTTGTCCTATCACGGCGGCTCGGATGACGAAACCTGGCTGAGTGAGTTTATCGCGCTCACCCCGAACGCGCGTTTAGCCTTGTTCGGACTACTGCGCCGCCACGATATGCAGACGGAAAAGTTCGCCTGGCGCGCGCCCGACAACGATCCGCTGTTTCACCAGCTATGCCATGACGACATTAACATCAAACTGTTTCCGACCACGCAGGGGCGCGTCATAGATGTTGCCGCCGCTTTTGCCGCGTGGAAGCCCGACACGGACCTGCGCGGCAGTGTCCGCCTTGCGGTTACGGATGAACACGCGCCCTGGAATCAAGGCATCTGGCACATCGAATTCGAGAACGGCCAAACCGACATCCGCAAAACCGACCGCGAAGCCCAGGTCACTCTGTCCATACAAGCCCTGTCGCAAGCCTACTACGGCACTCCAACCTTAGACGAAATTCGCGAACAAGCGCATCAAATCCAAATTCACGATGAAAGCGGCTACGAGGCTCTGCGCGACCTGCTCACCGGCCCGCCCATGTGGACCTACGACAGCTTCTGAAAATCTGCATTGGAGACCCTATGGAACCCGCAAGTTTGAAACTGTTTTACCATCCTAAAGACCGGCTGCGGCTGACGATTGGCGAGGAGAAATCCTACCCAACCGTAAAGCCCGCGTGGGCCGCGCCCCTGTCGCGTCCCAATCACTATTTGTGTCTGCTGGATGGCAAGGGCAACGAGATCGTGATGCTGACCGATCCCGCCGCGCTGCCGCCCGATTCGTGGGAGGCCGTACAGCAGGAATTGCGACGGCGGTACATGACCGGCACGGTGACGGCGATTCACGACGCCCGCGTGGAATACGGCGCGACCTATTGGAGCGTGGACACCAACCGGGGCAAGCGCGACTTCGTGACGCAGAGCCTGCAGGAAAACGCGCAATGGCTGTCGCCCACGCACTTATTGCTCATAGACGTGGACGGCAACCGCTTCGAGATTCCCGACGTGAACGCCCTCGACCCCCGCAGCCACAACTTTATCACAGCGATATTATAAAGGGGGATAAAGAAAGCCCCTCTTCTGCAAACATAAAAATCTATGTTTGCAGAAGAGGGGCTGAAATCAGGCAGTTCTAAAAGGCTCCAACGCAAGGATGCACAACGCATCACCCTAACCACCTAAAACCCTAGAACCCTAATCCCCTACACCTTACGGCATCAGCGCGCCGCCCACGGGAGGCAATCCGCCCGCGCCACCTGCGCCGGGAGCCGCCAGGCCACCGCCGACACCACCGCCCGCGCCCACGCTGCTGGGACGCTCCGGGATAATCGTCGGCGTGATGAAGACGACCAGTTCCGAGTCGTCCGTCGTGACGTTGCGCGAACGGAACAGCGTCCCGATGAGGGGCAGGTCGCCCAACAGCGGCACTTTGTTGGTGGAAACGTTGTCGCGCTTGCGGGTCAGGCCGGCAATGACCATCGAGTCGCCGTTGCGCACGATGCGCGTGATGGTAACGGGCTGCGTAATGGTAATCGGGATCGTGCCGCCGGACGGGTTGGTAATCGTACCGGTAACGTCGCTGAAAACGACCTGGCCGAAGAGCGTAATGGAATCATCGCCGTTGATGCGCGGCGTGACATTGAGCTGCACCGTGACCGGAACCGTCTGAATGGTCGAGGTGACGGCGCTTTGCCCGTTGGCCGTCAGCACCGCGCCCGAAAGAATGACCGGGATCAGCTGCTGACTGGTGAAGTTGGCAGCAACGCCGTTGAGGGTTGTGGCGAGGGGCGACGCGACGACTTTGCCTCGTCCCTGCGTGAGAATAAAGCTCAACTGCGCTTGCAGGTTGCCCGTCGCATACTGCACAAACGCGGTATTGGCCGTTTGATAGCCGATGTTCGCGCCCGCCAGCAGGTTCACTTTGGTAAAGTTGAAGTTGAGGCCGAAAGAGTTGACGTCGTTCTGCGTGACCGTGACGAATTCCGCCTTGATTTGAATCTGGCGCGGCTTTACATCCAGCACTTGCAGCACCTGCTGCAGGTTGGCAATCTGAACCGGGTCGTCATAGCGCAGCACGAGCGAGTTATCCGCGTCAAGCGCGAAAATGTCTTGTGAGGAGATACCCTGCAGGAAGCCCTGCGCGGCTCCGAAGCCGGGGGCGTTGTTCTGTCCCGTGCCGCCTGTGCCGCCCGGCTGTCCAAGTCCTCCGCCGCCACCAAAAGCGCCCTGTCCTCTGCCGAATTCGCTGAAGTTACGGGAATCGCGATTGGCATTCTGGTCGCCATTCGCGCCATTGGCTCCAAAGTTGCCGCCGGAATTATTGCCGGAGTTGTTTCCAAAATTGTTGCCGGGCGCGGCGGAATTTCCGCCGTTGTTCCCGCCGGGCTGGAGTGAGCCGCCGTTGGCGCGGTTGGAAAGCGGGTTGCTGCCGTTGATGGGCGCGCTGGGGCCGACCTGCGGGCCGGCGTTGGGAACCTGCGGATTGATCGGGCCGGCTCCGTAGGGCAGAACCGTAATGCCGCCGCCGGAATTACCGTTGCTGCTGAAGTAGGGGCGCGGGTACATGGCTTCGATGAACTGGCGGTTGGACGCGATTTCAAACTGCTCATCGGGATCGAGGGCGTCGGAGGGAGCCAGTCCCAACATGCGCAGCATGCGCTTGGGCGGCGTGTACTTGAGATAAAACTTTTCGTATTTCAACACGCGCTGCGCGGGCGGAGCCATGTTGTCCTGCGCCGTTGCGACAAGCGGCGGCGTCACGACATGGGGCGCGCTGCCGATGGGGCCGATGAAGTAGGTTCCATGCTCCTGCCACAGTTCCGCGCCCGCCGACTGCGCGATGATCTTGAGCGCTTCGGAAACGGGCTTGCGCGAAATAGAAACCTGGACGCGCCGGTAATCGCCGGGCATCAGCACGTAATCCACATGGGTCTGCTGGCCGACCAGCCGCAAGGCGATGGGCAGGGGCGTATCCACCAGGTCTACGTTTTTCAGCTGCGCTTCCAGAGCGCCCGTGTCGTCTGCCGACGTCGCGTTCTGCGCGCGAGTCACGGCGCTGCCCACCATCAACAGCGACGCGCCTGCCACAGCGGTCGTCGCCAGGCGGCGTTTCCGCCGACTCAAACGTTGCAAGCTCATACCAGTCTCCCTTACGCCGCGCCGAACATGCGGGCGGGCGCTTCTTGTTGCATGGATCTATCGAACAGAGGCATTTGTACCTAAGACGTACTTAAAATGGCTGTCAGTTCGCTTTACACGGGCGAACCGGCTTATTTTGCCGCAACCGGAATTGCATGGAACGGCGAAAGGCACACGAAGACGGCTTTCCTTGATGCAACAACAGCAGGATTGCACAGCAAAGGAACGGACACCGCGAGGAAACGCGCCGCAGAAGCGCGTCACGGCAGAAATCTTGGAAGGTCAAAACAAGGCAATCAAACCGAGGGCACAGAGTGGGAAGGAGCAAAGCCCCTTCCCATTTCCGCACAAATTCTCAACTCGCGCACAATCAATTACGAACTTTCAACCGGCAATTGCTTAGAAGCCGCGGCCACCGCCGCCGCCACCACCCAGGCCGCCGCTGATGCCGCCGCCAAAGCCACCGCCGCCGCCACCGAAGCTGCTGCCGCCGCCGCCAAAGCCGCCACCGCCGCTGCCCCCGAAGCCGCCGCCGCCGAAGCTGCTGCCGCCACCACCAAGTCCACCGCCGAAGCCGCCGCCACCGAAGCCGCCACCGCCGCCAGTGCCTCCCAGACCACCACCCTGCTGCTGTTGCCCTACAATGGAGGGAATGATCTGCGCTTTGAGCAGGCTCGCAATGTAGAAGGAGTTGTAGTGGATTTCACCCGTCGAACCGAAAAACTTGCGGTACTTCAACAGGTTGCTCTTCGGCTCGTCAGGTGTCGGCTCCACGCCTGTGGTATCGCCTGGATCGATTTTCTTTTCAATGATGGAGTAGACGCCGCCTTCCACCTTGTACGTCAGGGGAACCTGCGAGTTCACGCTTTTCAGCAGCAAGTCCAGCGCGCTGCGGAACGGGATGTTGGTCAGTTTTGCCGTCACCGACAGTTGCCGCAGGCTGGGATCAAGAATATAGTTGCCCTTGATCTGCACAAACAGCAACTTCAGCGCCGAATACAGGTCGGCGTTCTCCAGGTCCAGATTAATCGGCTTGTTGGACGCTTCGCTGCCACTGGCCGGGTCGTTGCCCGGAAGCTGCGCGTCCTGCCCTTGAGCGGACGCGGGCATGGCGAGCGCGCCCAACGCCGTGAGCGATACACAGGCCACGCCAAACAATCCATAACGTGTTTTCAATGGTTTCTCCTCCTCGGGTGAGCCGCGTATTCGCAAAAGCGCGCGACCTGTTTCCTGCAAAGTCCGGTTTGTTACCGCTTACGCTCGTTCCGCATCGGTTTGGGAAACGCGCCGCTCCGGCAATTGGTGAACGCGGGCGAGTGAAAGCCTCGCCGCTACTTTGGGAACGCGCTTACGCCTCTGGCTGTTCCAAAATTTGGAACGGCAGGCATTATGGCGAAACGCGCCGTGCTTTAGACGTTCAGGTTCCCGGGTTGGTTACATAGTCGGTTGATTATACCAGAGACCGCGTTGGTTTTCCTGCTTGTTTGGACGACAAAAAGGACAAATTTTGAGAAAAGTTCTCATTTTGTCCTTTTTGCTCGGATTCACCGCATTTAATCGCTGCCGCCGGCTTTACCGCCGCCGCCACCGCCGGGCTTAGGCCGGGGCGCTGCCTGCCGCCGCCACTGCCACCCAAAGCCGCCGCTGCCTGCCGGTCCGCCGCTGCCGCCCGGAAAGCCGCCCCGGTTCCCGCCACGCCCGCCGAACAATCCGCCTGAATTGGATTGCTGGCTGTTTGACGCATCCGTCAGGGGAACAATCTGGGTGCGAATGACGTTGCCGTCCTTGCGCTGCAATTTCACGCTGTCGCTGCTAATGGACGCCACGCGGTAGCCGTCCGGGGTCATGCTGCCGGGCTTGACGATGACCGGGTCGCCACCCTCCGCGCTTTCCAGAATCGCGAACACGCCATCCCCGCTCATGATGCCCGACACGCGCCGGGTCGCCAATTCGCGTATGTTGACTTCACCCGGCGGGGGAACTTCCACTTCGGCGCTTGCCAGGCGCATCGGCTGAATGCTGTCGAATACATAAGGAGGCGGCGGCACTTTATGCCAGGTCACTTTGAACGGATCAAGTTCGGGATGCTTCTGGATGGAAGCGATCTTGGTTCCGGGCACACCGGGCGTACCGGGCGCAGCCGGTGTTCCCGGAGCCGCGGGAGTTCCCGGAGCCGCCGGTGTTCCCTGCGCGGGAGCAGGGCCGCCGCCCAAAGTGCCGGCTGCCGGGGGCGCAGCGGGCGTCACGCCCCCCGGCGCTCCGGTTCCGTTAGGCGTTCCTTTGGCCCCGGCCATTTTGCCGTTGTCGCCCTTGCTCTTGGCCTGCATCTTATCCCCGGCCTTGCCCCCGCCCTGGGGCGAGAACGGGTCGGCTTTGCCATTGCCGCCCTTGCCTGCGGCTTGCGCGTCCTTGCCCGCGCCCGGCGCTCCGGGCGCTCCCGGCGCAGGCTTGGCGCCCATACCCGGCGCTCCGGCGGCAGGCTTCGTGGGACGCGCCGGCACGGCAGCGGGAGTGGTATCCGCGCTTTCCGCGTCATCTTTATGGCAGCCGGTCAACACCAGCGCGGCTATCACGCCCCCCGCCAACAAAATCGGACTGTTTTTCAGCATGTCAGAACACCTTTACTCTTAACGCTTGCAATGCGAGTGGAAGCGCGTTCCACGTTCCTGTTCCAATGTCTAAAGGAGCAGTCGCTGAAAGTTCGTAGTTCCTGCATCCCTATCAACTACGAACTATCAACTATCAACTCGTTAGTCGGTAGAGCCTTTGCCGCCACCGCCGCCGATAGAGCCGCCCTGGGGCGCTAACTTGCCCTTGCCGCCGCCGCCACCACCGCCAAGCGCGGCGGGCGCGCCGACGGGAGCCGCTCCCGCCGCGCCTGCGCCGGAGGGATCAATCATCGGGTCTTTCACCGGCGGCTTGCTGCGCGGAATGATGTACAGCGCCATATCGTAAGCCAGCAGCAGATTGGGCGTTTGCCCCGAAAGGGCTACCTTGTCAATCACAGGCATTCCATGCAGTTGCATGTTGTTGAAGCGGCGCAGATGGGCCAGCGCGTCATTGAAGGTTTTGCACTCCACTTTCACAGACCAGGGCTTGCCGTCTTCCGGGAAGGTGAGATGGCCGTTGAGCGCGTTCGTCAACTGGTTGGGGTCGGCGGAAAACTCCTTGATGGGAAATTCCGTGCCCGGCACACGTGACACGCCGCTGTTCCGCTGCGCATCGTACCACCCCGTCACCCATTGCCCCCAGACGGTGGGAATGTCGCGGAAGCCCAGCAATTGTCCCTTGCTGCTTTTCCCGACAGGCGGAAAAAAATACAGTTCAAGGTCGTTGGTTTTTTCGTTGTACGGCAGGAGCGGCATGTATTTGTTTTCGTTGACGGACCACTTGGCTTTGGTAGTCGCCGCGTCCGCTTTGGTTTTAGCGAGTTCCTTGACTTTTTGATCAATCGCCGCCTGGGTGCCGCCCGCGTCCTGCGTGGATTTTACGGAACCCGTCGTGGTTTCCAGTTCCTCATTTTTGGGCTTGACAAGCATGTACCAGAGAATGCCGGCCAGCAGCAGCCCAATCACAGCGCCAATGATATTGATGTGAAGCAATGTTAATTTTGACATGACTTACTCCCTTCCTGCCGAACCCACTGCGCCGGCTCCACCAGACCCCGGGCCACCAGACCCAGGCCCACCGGAACCGGGGAAAGCGCCTGGCCCAGTCGCGTTCCCGCCGCCTCCTCCGCCCGCCGGCCATATCGGAGCGTTCGCGATCCCTTTTGCCAGCGGGTCACGCAGCGTGGCGCGCACAACAAAGTTGACGCCGGACTTGCCTTCGATGTCCGTCGGTCCAACGCCCTCAGCGGCTGCCCCGCCGCCCGCGCCGGGAAAGCCACCCGAACCACCGAAGCCGCCCGATCCACCAGGGCCGCCGGAACCTCCCGACAGGCCAATGGAAGGTCCTTTACCGCCTCCGAAACCGCCGGAGCCGGGGAAACCGCCCGGCCCGCCCGAACCCGGAGCGCCACCCGGCCCATTCGCCGATGCGGGCGCGAAAGGATGCGTGGGAATTTGCATCACCACGTTGTCGAAAATGTCCGTGTGTTTCTTCAGATCAATCCACCAGTGCGCGATGACCATTTCATTGGGCGCGAAGGCCGTCATGGTGAGGGTTCTGTGATCCGCGCCAATCGCCATGCTTTTGAGCAGGACATCCTTGCTGGTCACGTCGCGCATCAGTTCAAACGTGTCCGGCCAGGCCTGATTGTAGGTCTGCGCGTCCGCGATGAACTTCTGCTTGGTTTCGGTTTCCGCGATCTGGTTCTTGACGCCGCCGATTGCCGATACCTGGGCGTCGTACTTGGATTTATAGCCGTTCGCCTTTTCCAGGTCGGCTTTGGCGGCGTCCACGTTCTTCTGAATGTTGGACGATATGACGCCGAAGACGACGATCACCCCGACAATGACGGCTACCCAAAACAGGGTCAGTTTGGGCTTGCGGCCACGCTCATTAATGTAATTGGGCAGTAGGTTAATGGGTAACATGCACTGTCTCCCCGACAAAAACGCGCCGAAGGTTCGGCCTCGTAGAACTTGCGAAAATGGTGTTTGGAAATAGCCGTTGGCGCTTTAGGCGGCTGTCGCTGCCGCCTGCTTACCCTTGGGCGCTTTCGGCGCTTTGGGCGGCTTGGGCGCTTTGCCCGGCTTGCCTTTTTTCATGGCGTTGGCGGGCGGGGCGATTAAGGGATACGCGCCCAATCCGATGCTGACCGGGAACAGCACGGCAATGTCCTGCAGGTAATCCGGCGATTGGTTTTTCGCAATCACATTCATGGTTTCCAAAGGATTGCCGATGCGGGCGGGAATACCCAACTGCTCTTCCAGAAACGGGGCCATGTTGCGCAGTTTGGCCGAGCCGCCCACAATCACCATTTCATGGATGGGCGCGTCACCCGTCTTGTTGCGGTAATAATCTATGGAGCGGCGGATTTCCTGCACCAGTTCGGCAAGGATGGGCGCAATGGCGTTGAATACGTTGATACGCATGGCTTCGCGGCCCGGATCGCCCGTCGGCGCGGCAACCGGCAGATTCGGGTCTGCAAACGGCATCGGGTCCGGCGCGGCATACGCGGTTGCGCCTGGGTTCGCAAAATCCGGCGTTGCGGGCGGCGTAAAGAAACCCGTCGCTTCGGGCGCGTTTTGAACCGGGTCCAGGCCAACGCCGGTCAAGTTATGCTGGTCGGCTTCGCCGCTGCTGAAGTCGAACGGCGTAGCGGCAGGCGGGGGCGGCGCTTCGCCCGGCGTGGAAAAGTCGAAGGGCATGCGCCCGGACGGCGAGGACGTGGGGCCGGTTCCGGGAACCGGAGCCGCCGGGTCAACGGGCAGGGGCGCAGGCTGGGCGGGATCGGTAAAGTCCATAAAGCCGCCGGGAGCGCCGAAGTCACCACCGCCGAAACCACCGCCTGCGCCACCAAATTGGTCGAAAGCCTGCGGCGCGGCCTGTCCCATGATTACTTCGCCCACGTCGCGCTTCATCTGCTCGGCTGTGGCAAGATCAACATGCAGTTCGTTGGCGATGGCGCGGGTAAAGTTGTCGCCGGCCAGGCTCAGGGTGCGCGGAAAGGCCAGCAGTTTGTCCCGGAAAATGGAGACGTCCGTGTTGCTCGCGCCGATATTGATAATCGCTACCGTGTGTCCCGGCGCCTGGGAGGTGGAGGGAATGGTCAGCAGCGCGCGTCCCGCCGCGAGCGGCTCTACGTCAATGGCTTTGGGCTTCAATCCCGCCTTGAACAGCATCTCGACGTGGCGGTCAATCATTTCCTGCTGCGCGACGGCGAGGCATACTTCCATGTTCTGCCCATCGCCGTAGCCTTCGGGACGCGTAATGGGCTGGTAGTCCATAACCACTTCGCTGGCATTGAAGGGAACCTGGCGCTCCACTTCCCACTTCATCGTTTCGGCGAGTTCCGCCGCGTTCATCTGTGGCACGTCAATCACGCGCACGACGACGGCGGATTGTCCCGATACGCTGCTGATGACGTCCCCGCCGCCGATGCCGGCTTTTTTGAGCAGCGCCTTGACCGCCTGCGCCAGCATTTGCGGGTCAATGATCGCGCTGTTTTCAAAGGCTTCTTGGGGCGTGGGCGCAACATCTAAAGACACGACTTCGATGCCTTTGCTCCCTTTGCGCACAGAAGCAACCTTGATGAGATTGGAACCGATGTCCAAACCGATGTAGGAACCGCCTGCCATGATTTGCTATCCTTAATTGTGGCTGCTATGGTGGCTGCCGCGTTCGGGCGTTCGGGAAAAGAGCGCCGGACGGGTCAGCGGGCATACGTTGGGAAATTTCGCGTTTCTGGTTTCATCCGAGTGGCGACGGGACGTCGGCAATCTGACCGACAGGACGCCGACAATGCAGGGTATCGGATGCGGAATCACCGCCGCGCAGGAGGTCTGGAAAGCGCGTACAGGCGAGTGGTGGGTTTTTTGGGTACAACACATCTTCATTGTATCCGTTTTGAACGCGCCTGTCAACTCCCCACCTGCCGCAGAACGGTATTTTTCACCGCCTGCCTGCAAAAACGCCGCGCCCCGCTGCGTCCCTTGCTATTCCTACCTCTTTTGTTGCGTATTACAGGCAAAGGGTTCACGCGCGTATTGGCCCTCAACCCCTAACCCTTAATCTGAAAGATGGGTATTCAGGTGTTCGGGCATTTCCATACGGAGTGGCGAACGCAGTTCATAGAATTCTCTCTAAAGTTGGGAGAGGGGAACCTATGAAATAGATTCTTAAATTGAGCGAAACCATGCTGACCTACAAGAAAATCACAAAAATCAAGCGTGTGCCCGTCCACACCACTGTTTACAATTTTCATGTGCCCGGCACGGAATCCTACCTTGCCAACGGCATTGTGACGCACAACTGTTACGTTAGCCGGCGGAAGGGCGCGGCGAACCCGATTACCACGTTTGTCAATATCGAGCAGATTTGCGGCTATCTGGCGCGTCATGCGATGCGGCAGGGGGCAAAAACCGAACCTACGATGGCTGACGCGCATTTGTGGACGTATGAACTCGGAACCAACAGCGACTGCGCCGCCGACGCGCTGGTATCCGACAACATCAAAGACCTTGTCGCCCTGTACCGAACGCTTCCCAACGCCAAAGCGACGTTTGCCACCAAGTACGTCAACCGCGACCTGCTCGGCTACGATCCGCAGGGCAAAACTCGGCTGCGCTTCAGCCTGATGCCGCCCCATGTCGCCAAAGTGGTGGATGTTCGCACATCTAAAGTGATTGACCGCATTACTGCCATCAATGATTTCGTGGAAGCCGGGTACGAAGTGAACGTCAACTTCGCGCCCGTGATTGTGTACGACGGCTGGCTGGAAGATTACGCGGAACTGTTTGTGATGCTCGACGACCATCTCAGCCCGCGCGCCAAACAGCAAATGGCGGCGGAAGTGGCGTTTCTGACCCACAATGAGGAACTGCACGAGGTCAACCTGGGCTGGCATCCCAAAGGGGAGGAATGGCTGTGGATGCCGGAAATTCAGGAAACCAAAATCTCCGGCACGGGCGGCAAGAACCTGCGCTACAAGGTGAAACTCAAGCGGAAGTGGGTTGAGCAGTTCTGCGCCCTGCTGCGCGAAAAACTGCCCTACTGTCCCATCCGCTACGCCTTTTGAGGAAAGAAAAGAAGATGGTTAAAGATGCTGTAGGGGGATGCAACTACAAAGCGGAAGGCCATGAGCCGATGTAAATGAAAGCAGGAAGTATCTTCCCGCATGCGGAATACTGTTGCCAGAACCGCCCACAAAGCGCTTGCACTCGAACTCCTCATCTAAATGGAGTTCACGTCACCGAGTTAGGAAATAAGAATGGAGCTGACTCTTGCGCCCGTTCGCGCGGAATTGCCGACGCGAACGCTGCTGCATTTGATGGCTTTGGCGCGGGAAGGGGATCGCCGCGAAGGCATCCTGCTGCGCCAGAGCAAAGGCTGGTTTCAGGTATCGGGCACGGGACACGAGGCGCTGGCTGCGCTGATGTTTGCGCTGCGCCCCGACGATTATCTGTTTCCCTATTACCGGGATCGCGCGCTCGCCCTGGCGCGGGGCGTGTCCAACTACGATTTGGCGCTTGCGTATTTCGCCAAACGGGACAGCAGCAGCGGCGGGCGGCAAATGCCCGGCCATATCAGCGACCGAGAACGCAACATCTTTTCCGTCGCCACACCCACCGCCTCGCAATGCCTGCCCGCTGTCGGCGCGGCGTGGGGTTTTCGGATGGAGGGAAGCGATCAGGTTGTCGTCACGACAATCGGGGATGCGGCCACGCGGCAGGGGGAGTTTTACGAAGCGCTTGCGTTCGCGCTGCAGGAAAAGCTGCCCGTCCTTTTTGTCATTGAAGACAACCGCTACGGCATCAGCACCCCGACTGCCAAATTCTTCCCCTATAATCTGGGCGCGTTGGGCGAGGATAGCCTGATCCGCATAGACGCCCGCGATCCCTCTCTTGTTTACGAAGCCGGTAAGAAATGGGTGGCGGGCGCGCGCAGGGGAGCCGGTCCTGCCGTGCTGTGGTGCGAACTGGACAGGCTGTGTTCGCACACCAGCAGCGACGATCAGCGCTTGTACCGCGCCATTGAAGACCTTTCCTGCGACGCGGAGCGCGACCCTATCGAGATGCTGGTTCGCCGCCTGATACGGGAAGGCGCCTTGACACTGGAAGAATGGGAAGCGGAACAGATAGAAATCGCGCGGCAGGTGGATGCCGAGTACCGCGCGGCGGAAACGGCTGCCGACCCCGACCCTGGCGACGTGATGACGCACCTGTTCGGGCCGGCTGCGCCCCTTGTGCCGCCGCCCGTCCGCTTTTCGGGCGAGATTACGATGGTAGGCGCGGTCAATCAAACGCTGGCGAAAGCGCTGGAAGAAGACTCGCGCGTTCTGATGCTGGGCGAAGACATTGAAGACCCCAAGGGCGGCGTCTTCGGCCTGACCAAAGGGCTGTCGAGGCAGTTTCCCGGCAGGGTCGTCAACGCGCCTCTGGCTGAAGCGACGATTGTGGGCGCGGCGGTAGGACTGGCAAGCGTGGGCTGGAAACCCGTGTTCGAGGTACAGTTCATAGATTTTCTATGCCCCGCGCTCAACCAATTGATGACGCAGGTGGCGTCCCTGCGCTGGCGGACATGCGGCGCGTGGGCGTGTCCCATGACGCTGATCGCTCCATACGGCGCGTACCTGCCGGGCGGCAGCCTGTGGCACAGCGAAAGCAACGAGGGGATGTGGGCGCACATTCACGGCCTGAACGTTGTGGTTCCCAGTACGGCGGAGGACGCGGCGGGACTGTTGTGGACGGCCATTCAGGGCAACGATCCCACGCTGTTTTTGCTGCCCAAGCATATTTTCCGCAAGCGCGCGCCCGCCAATCCCAACCCTGAAGCGATTCCATTAGGGCAGGCGATTGTCCGGCGAACGGGCGAGGATGTCACGCTTGTCGCGTGGGGCAACTGCCTGGAACTGGCCGAAGAAGCCGCCGACCATGCGCAGGACGAAGGCGTGTCCGTGGAAATCATTGACCTGCGCTGCATCGCGCCCTGCGATTACGCCACCATCGAAACGTCGCTGCGGCATACAGGGCGGCTGGTTGTGGTGCAGGAAGACGGGCGCACAACCGGCTTCGGGCAATGCCTGATTACGGAAATGACGGCCTACCCGGAGCGTTTCAACTTGTTCCTGTCTTCGCCGCAACTGGTCGCCCGCAAGGACACGCACATTCCTTACAACCCCATATTGGAATACGCCGTCCTTCCCGATTTGCAGCAGGTTCTCGCAGCCATTCGGCTGACGATGGAGTAGAAAAACAGGGTTTCAGGTGTTGGATTGTGCCGCCAAATGAGGGTAGAAACTAAAACCCTGAAACCCACCAGAAACGAAGGTCCGCTCAATGTCCGATTCCACGTTTTTAACCAGAGTCACGCTGACAAACTACAAGAGCATCGCGCATTGCGACGTGCAAATGCGCCCGCTCATGTTCCTTGTCGGACCAAATGGCGCGGGCAAAAGCAACTTTCTCGACGCCCTCCGCTTCGTATCGGACGCGCTCAATACGTCATTGGATCATGCCATTCGTAAGCGTGGTGGCTTTGAGCAGGTAAGTTGTCAGACATCAGGTGATAACTACTTCATCGTCCGTCTGGAATTCCTCTTGCCAACCGGCGAAACAGGATGTTACGGCTTTGAAATTTTACAAGTTGAAGCGAATCAGTACAACGTACTGTCTGAGGAGTGTCGGGTACATTTGGGCGGCGTTACCGACAAAGAAGCCTATTTTTACGTTGAAAATAGAAACGTGACAACGAGTGAACCCGTCGTGCCCGTTGCCTCTGACGACCGTCTATACCTTGTCGCTGCTTCCGGTCTTCCCCCATTCCGTCCTGTATACGACGCCCTTACGCGCATGGCGTTCTACAACCTGAACCCGGAGAAGTTGCGTGATTTGCAGCAGACCGATTGGGGTACATTGCTGACCCATGACGGCGACAATATTACCAGTGTTCTTCAAACCCTGATGGGCTATGCGCCTAACATAAAACAGCGCATCGAAGAGTATCTGGCGGTCATCGTTCCAGGGATTACAGGAGTGAACGTAGAAGACTATGGGCCGAAAGAGATGTTAGAATTCAAACAGCAGGTTGAAGGAGGGTATAAAACATCGAATTTTCCGGCTTCCAGTATGTCGGACGGCACGTTGCGCGCGCTTGGCATACTCGTTGCTTTGTTTCAGACGGGTGGGGAGAGAAATGTTCTGATACCCCTTGTCGGGATTGAGGAGCCGGAAACCGCGCTGCACCCCGCCGCTGTCGCCGTTCTGCTGGACGCGCTGGAAGAGGCGAGCCTGACGCGGCAGGTGTTGATTACCAGTCATAGCGCCGATCTGCTGGACAACAAGCGCATTGATCCCGACGCCCTGCTTGCCGTTGCCGCGCGGGATGGCAAAACAGAAATCGGGCCGATTGATGCGGCCAGCCGTTCGGTATTGCGCGATCATCTGTTTACGGCAGGAGAAATGCTCCGCATGAGTCAGTTTGCCCCGGACACAAACGCTCAGTCTTCCGAAACGGCAGACAGGTCGCCACTCCCGGACGAACACGCCGCATGAAACGGGTCAACCTTGCCTGTATTGTGGAAGGGGAAGGCGACGCAAAGGCCGTTCCCATTCTGGCGCGACGCATTGCGCGCGAGATTGATCCCGCCGTATATCTGAACACGCCTGACGAAGCGATCCGCGTACCCCGGGGTAAAATTGTCAAACCGGGTGAATTGGATCGGTATGTTACGCTGGCAGCGAAAAACACAGGCGCGGCGCGATCCTGATACTCATAGACGCAGACGCGGACTGCCCGGCGATTTTGGCTCCCCAACTTCTGCTGCGGGCGCAAACCATACGCTCCGACATGCCCATTGCTGTCATTCTCGCGCAGATGGAATATGAGGCATGGTTCCTTGCCGCCGCGCTTTCCCTACGCGGACAGCAGGGACTTGCCGCCACGCTGGAGCCGCCGCCCGACCCGGAAGCCCATTCCGGCGCGAAAGAGTGGCTGCGCAGACACATGGAAGGCAGCCGCTCGTACAAAGAAACGGTGGATCAGCCCGCCCTGACACGGCTATTTGATCTCACCGCCGCCCGCCAAACCGCCTCCTTCGACAAACTCTGGCGCGACATGGAGCGGCTTCTTACCGAACTGTAACCGCAACGTTTCGAGCAGGAATTTCCCGCTTGTCCTGTGAAACACTATTGCAGAATGATTAAATATGTCTACTATTAGAACTGTAAACTTGTTGTGGGAAAAACGCATACGCCAGACGTACCCGGTTTCGCGCTACGCCCTGCGCGATGATGGGGGCGTGATGCTGGCCGTGCCGCGCCCGCTGGAAGCCCGCGCGTATGATCGCGCTTTATTGCTGCCGGATGGCGCAACCGAAACACAGAGCGGGTTTTCGGTGGAAACGCTGCTCAAGCTGGAACTGACGCCCAACGCCGACAACGGGCTGGGCATGACCAGCGATGACATTTATCTGTTTCGGGAAAGCGGCAAAGAGCGGTTCATGGGCGAGCGGCATCAATTGTACGTGGATGCCGTGCTGGATGAAACCGGGCGGAACTTGTTTGCCGCGTATTCCGATATGTCGGGCACGAACTTTGCCCTGGCGTATGGCAACATCAAGGGAACCGTCGGTTGGACGGCGGAAATCGAGGGCGTACTGACCACGCTTGCCATTTCGCGGCAAGGCAACCGGGTGGCGGCGGGCGTGGAGCATGGCGTAATTTTGCTCAAAGATGCCAGTCGGCGCGACGTGTGGGAGTTCGGGGTTGGGGAGCCGATCAGCGCGCTGGCGTGTTCGCGCGATGGCGTATGGATCGCGTATGGCACGAGCGAAGGCAGCATCGGCCTCGTGGATGGCGACGGCGTACGCAAATGGGACGCGACCCTGCCCGGCGCGATTTCCGGCCTTGCGCTGTCGGGAGATGGAACCATTTGCGCCGTGTTGTGCCGCCCGCGCCTGGAGCCGAACAACGTTCTGCTGGCCTGCATCGGCGCGACGGGGCAGATAGACTGGCAGTACGCTTCGGAGCAAATGCTGCTCGGCCTGTCGCTTTCGGATAACGGACAATTTTTGGCGACGGGAACGCGCAACGGCACGACAGCCGTGTACAAAGTGGTGGTTGGCGAGGGCGCGGCGGCGGGGATATTGCAAACGGGCGGGCGCTCTCTGGCGCAGGCACAGGCCATGGCGCAGGCAGGCGATTTGCATGGCGCGGCCCGCGTCCTCCAAATCGCGCTGGAAGCCGATCCCGCGAACGTAGAAGTGTACGAGGCGTGGACAGCGCAGCGCGAAGCGTGGATGACAAACGCCCTTCAGACGGCGCAAGCGCAGGCGGAGCAGGGCGATGCTATAGGCGCAATCATGGCATTGGAAACCTTGCTGCGCGACGACCCCTTGCGTTCCGATGTAATTGCCGCGCTTGCCGACGCCACAAAACAGCGCGTACGCCAATTGCAAGAGCAGGCGCACGCGCTGATTGGGCAGGAGCAGGAAGATGCAGCCGAGGCCGCGCTTTTAGACGCCCTCAAAGTGTCGCCATTCGATTCGCGCGATATTCGTTCGCAATTGGGAACCCTGCGGACCCGGCGCAGTGGCGCGGCGGATGCGCTGGCGGATGCGTTGCTGGCGGAAGGCAAATTGGAAGAAGGCGTGGCCGCCCTGGAACGCGCGCAGGCGGTGAACCCGACCCCGGAACGCGCCGAAAAACTGCTGCGCGCGCAGACCGCGATGGAGTTCGGAGCGGGCATGGCCGCGTACAACGCCAAAGAGTACCGCGAAGCCGTGTTCCAGTTCAAGAAAGTCCTCGCCCGCGACCCGCAGCACGCCGAAGCCCGCCGGTATCTGGGCTTCGCGCAGCGTTTCGCGCAGGACACCTCCAACGAAACCCTCAACGACCGCTTCAGCCGCCTGGAATAGCGCGCTCATGACAGTAATCAAAAGGATGGAAAACGGTATGAGCAACCCTTTGTTTGCCCGAAAACCACTGGAAATGCTGCTGAAGGAAGTGGAAGGCGAAAAAGGCAAGGTTCAATTGAACCGCGTCCTCAGTCCTGTCGCTTTGACCGGCCTGGGCGTGGGCGCGATTATCGGGACAGGCATCTTTGTGCTGACGGGCGTGGCCGCGCATGACAAAACAGGGCCGGCTCTGATCCTCTCCTTCATTGCCGCCGGCCTGGCCTGCATCTTTGCCGCGCTTTGTTACTCCGAATTTGCCGCGATGGTTCCTGTCGCAGGGTCGGCGTATACCTATGCGTATGCCACGCTGGGAGAGATGATGGCCTGGATCATCGGCTGGGACCTTGTCCTCGAATACGCGGTTTCCGCGGCGGCGGTGGCGCATGGCTGGTCCAAATACTTTCAGGCGTTTATCGGCATTTTTCACGTACACCTGCCGCATCTGGTGGCGACGGCTCCTTTCGACTATGATCCCACGCAGGGTCGGATGCAGCCGACGGGCGCGTTTTTCGATCTGCCGGCGATCTTTATTACGGCTCTGCTCACGCTCGTACTTAGTCAAGGGCGTCAAGGAGAGCGTCAAGTTCAATTCCATCATGGTGTTTGTCAAGTTAGCCATTGTCGCTTTCGTCATTGTCGTAGGCGCTTTTTATGTTCACCCGGCGAACTGGCATCCTTTTGCGCCTTATGGCTACTCCGGCGTAAGTTTTTTCGGCAAAACGCTGTTCGGGCAGACGGGCAAAGGCGGGGAGCCGCTGGGTATGCTGGCCGGGGCCGGTATTATCTTCTTCGCGTACATCGGCTTCGACTCCATTTCCACACACGCCGAAGAAGCCAAAAACCCACAGCGCGATGTTCCTATCGCCATCCTTGTTTCGCTGGTTTTGTGTACCATACTCTACATTCTGGTTTCTGCCGTCTTGACCGGAATGATTCCCTACAATAAAATCAATGTGGACGCGCCTGTCTCGGATGCTTTCCGGCAGGTGGGCTTGCCCTGGGCAGAACTGCTTATTTCCGTGGGCGCGGTTGCGGGAATCACGTCCGTACTGCTGGTAACGATGCTCAGTCAGCCGCGCATTTTGCTGGCGATGGGGCGTGACGGCCTGCTGCCCAAAAGTTTCTTTGGCGCCGTACATCCGCGCTTTCATACGCCCTGGAAATCAACCATTCTGACGGGCGTTTTCGTCGCGTTGCTGTCGGCTTTTCTGCCCCTGCGCGTGTTGGCCGACCTGGTAAGCATCGGGACGCTGCTGGCGTTCGTGATTGTATGCGCCGCCGTGCTGATTATGCGCCACACGCACCCGGAAACCAAGCGTCCCTTTCGCGCGCCCCTCGTGCCCCTTGTGCCGATTTTGGGCATGGCGACGTGCCTGCTGCTGATGTTTTCGCTGCCGGTAGAAAACTGGGTACGCTTGTTTGTATGGCTGGCCGTTGGCATGATGATTTACTTCGGGTATGGCAGGCATCACAGCATTATGTCGCGCGATAGCGTGTTGGCGGAAGAAAGCGAAGGAGACTAAATGGAGCCGAAGACCGAGCTGGAACTGTGCCGAATGCTGCTGATCATGCACCTGCGCGGATTTGTTTATGAACTGCGCCAACTGCCCGCCGATAAGTGGGATTGGACGCCCGATCAGGCCGCGCCGACGGCGCGTACCGTTGCGGTTCATGCGTGGCAATGGCTGATTTGCGACCGGCAGCACATCGAGGAACCGGATGCGGCCAAACACGCCGATGTGCCGGACGCGCCCCACGACCCGGAAGCCTTTTGCGCGGCCTTTGAAGCGGAAACGGAAAATTGGAACCAATTGCTGCGCGCGCTGACGCCCGAACAGCTTGACTGGAGCGGGCGGCAATTTAATATTGCGGAAGCCCCCATGAACACGCGCGGCTTCATCGGCCATGTCATTCAAAACACGATTTACAAACATGGGCAGTTCAGCACGCTGTTTTTCGCGCTCGGACTGGACGGCACGGAGCCGTATGACGCGCCCTTTCCCAACCCCATTTATGCGGAGCATTGCCGTTAATTCAAAGCAGATTGTCAAGTTGGGAGGAAATGATGCAGACATGGACGCGGAGGGGTTTGTCGGCTGTCGGCTTGTTGGGAGTCGTAAGCCTGAGTTTCTTGGGCGGATGTGGCGGCGGAACCGGGGCGATTGTCACTCACAGGGTTGTCCTGGCCCCAACGGAAACTTATAAGGGCAGCGACGCCGACCCTAACTTGCACGGGTTTCTTGTCAGCTATCCCATCAATATTGGCTATGCAATTAACGTCAGCGTGAATGGCGTACCGCTCAATCGTGCAGACTACGGCGTGGATATGTACGCTCACTCTCTGCTGCGGCTGCGGCAGGCGGTTGCCCCGGACGCGACGGTAACTGTTCAATACACGTCGGACGAAATGAACAAGGAGCAATTCGCGGTTACGCAGGCATCGCAAACCACGTTCCACCTGTCCGATTCGGCGTTGAGTTTGTCGCTGCAAGTGGAAACCATCGGGGCGGACGGAACCAAAATGCTTACTCGCTTATCCGACAGCGAAGTGGGATTCCCGGACAATTCAACGCGGGCTGTGCATATAACCCATGCGCTGCCGGTCCCTTCCACGCTGTTTGTGTACTATGTGCCCGGCGTACAAACCGGCGAATACTGAGTGTTGAGCCGACAGGACGCAGGCTTGCGCGCCTGCGTTTCTGCGGATAGAATGTGGAAGCGCGCAGAAGTTGTTAAGGCAGTTCAGGTTCACTCGTAAATCTGAACTTGACTTTGCGCAACCCGGCAGGGTATACTTTTATAGTCGGCCTGCAACAAACAACGTCCATTTGCTGTCAGGAAAAGCAGAGGCCACACCAACACACTTCACCATCCGCAAAAGTGTTGGCACATACGGGTTGTTAGCTCAATTGGCAGAGCAGCTGACTCTTAATCAGCCGGTTCCGGGTTCGATTCCCGGGCAACC
>CAWIEK010000033.1:0-89183 GCA_963835065.1 uncultured Chthonomonadaceae bacterium
TCAACGCGCAGGAGGAGCGGATGAAGTGCCGGGAATGTCAGCAGGAAAAAGCGAATACAGAATTTGGTTTTCGCAATATAGCGGCAGGAATTCAGCACACCATCTGCCGTGACTGTAAACGCGCTTACGATAGACTCCACTACCATCGCCATATTGATGAGTATAAACAGCGTGGCGCAATACAATCCAAAGTGGTTCGTAATGAACTGCTGCGGAAACTCTACAATTATCTGCGCGAACATCCTTGCGTGGACTGTGGCGAGGCCGACCCACTGGTGCTTGACTTCGATCATCGGGATCAGGCATCGAAACGGCATAGCATCAGCAATATGCGCGGGTTGTGCTACTCGTGGGAAAAGATTCTGGAAGAAATCGCCAAATGTGACGTGCGTTGCGCCAACTGCCATCGCCGCCGAACCGCGAAACAATGCGGCTGGTATTTTCCTTCAGACGAGGCTTCCCCCTCCTGAAGTCCGCCAGATTTTGCTCCGTGTTCTCCGTGTCCTCCGTGGTTAACACTTAATAGCCCGCTAGAAAGTGCAGGTAGCAGAAGGCAAGCGGCGTGACGAAGAGCAGGCTGTCGAAGCGATCCAGCGCGCCGCCGTGTCCGGGCATGATATTGCCGAAGTCCTTGATGCCGATTTCGCGCTTTAAGGCCGACTCGAACAGGTCGCCCCATTGCCCCATGATGCCCGCCATGCCGCCAATAACCAGACCGTGAACAAGCGGCAAATGTATCCACGCCCCGAACAACGCGCCCGTAATCAGAGCGAATATCAAGCCACCAAGCGAACCTTCCACCGTTTTGCCGGGAGAAAGCGTGGGCGCGAGTTTGCGCTTTCCAAATGCTTTTCCCGATCAGATATGCGCCCGTGTCTGTCGCCCACACGCACACGGCCACGAGCAGCATCAGCCACGCGCCCACTTCCCCCAACCCGAACGGAGCCACGTACAGCAGGTTGAAGGAGACCAGATCGCTGACGCCCGCATAATGGAACTCCAGGCCGCGCAGCCAGACAAGACTGCTCATCAGCAGGCCGATGTAGACAAACCCCACAAGTCCGTACCATCGGCGCATCCGGCCCAACACTTTGCCCGTATGCGCCGCCCGGCGCGTGAGCATGGCGAACAGCAGTACGGGCAGCAGGAGAAACAGCGCGTTCCTTGCGTCCGCGGGGGAGAATTTGCCGACGCCGTGTTGCCGGTGCGCCAGCCATGTCCACAGGGGCAGCGCAAGTCCGGCGCAAACCAGCAGAATGTTGACGCCGTTTTGCCAGGCGGGCAGGCGCTCTGCCTCTCCCAATTTCGCCTCGACGCTCTGCGCCCGTTGGTACGCCGCAATCCACTCCCACGCGGCCAGGCTTGCCACAACCGTCGCGCCAATGGCGAACGGCAGCAGCCCGCCGAAGCATAGCGCGAGGAAAATGCCGATGCCGACAAGGGCGCTCAGGGCGCGTTTTGCCATTTTTGGTTCCCTTCGCGGACGCGCACTTCCTGAGCGGCCTCTTCTACCTTCACCAGCGACAGCACGAACATGGCAATAGCAACGCTGACCGCGCACACGGCAAAAATCCAGCGATACCCGCCCCTATCCACGAGCAGTCCGGTAAGAACAGACGTTGCCGGCGCGGCAATGGAAAGCGCGGTGGACTGCAAGCCCGTATAAAATCCCACTTCGCTGTGCGGCACAATCCGCGTCAGGAGCGGGTACGCGGAAGCCGACTGCGCGGCGTTGCCCAACCCGGCAATCGCCAGAATCACGCTTATTTGCGGCAAGGTATGCACCCAACGCCCATTGACGGCGGCAATCACAATCAGCCCCAATCCGAGCATCAATACCCGCTTTGGCCCGATACGGTCACACAGCCAGCCGAACGGCAGTACGCCAATCGCGGTGGCAACCATCAGCACCAATGCCATGCTCTGCGCCTGCTGATCCGAACATTTCGTAATAGCCACTACGAACACGGTCAAAAACGGCAGCACGGCTCCAATGCCAAGCCCGGAAAAGAACAGGGTCAGCAGGGATTTACGCGCCTGCCGCAGCGTTTGCAGCCCATGGAGCGCGATAGCAACTTGCGCATACGGGCCGATCTTCTGCTGTTCGGGCGGCAGATTGGGTTCGCGCGTCTTCCAGCATGTCAGCAGGGTCGTCACCAGCATCACAACCGCGCACAATCCGAATTTCTGGTAGGCATGAAGTGGAGACAGGAGGAGCAATGCCTGCCCCGCCACGCCGAGAAACGTCCATATTCCCGTCGCGCGTCCGCGCTGCGCTTTGGGAATGATGTCGGGCATCAGGGCCATGTAGGGGTCTTGCGCAACGTTGAAGGCAATCGTGAACAGAAACACGCACAGCACGACAACAGCCAAATACAGCGACATTCCTAAAATATGCGGCTGTCCCGGCAAATGGCTGGCAAAGGGCGCTAGCAGCAGAAACAGGGCGGAAATCGGCGCAAAAATCAGCATGAACGGACGTCGCCGTCCCCATCGGGTGCGCAGGCGGTCGCTTGCCGTGCCGACAAGCGGCTGTATCACCGCGCCCTCGACGGAATGGGAACTGCCCATCAATCCGATCAGCACCCCACCCGCGCCCAAATGCTGCAGGTACAGCGTCAGCACGTAATTGTTGAGCGCGAAGAACATTCCATAGCCCAGATTGGCAACGCTGTACCACAGAGTCTTCCGCGTAAACTCCGCAACCGGCAAGGCTTCCCCGGCGTCATTCACTGCCGCCTCCGGCACAACGGTTAAATCAGCAGTTGTGCCGGCGATTAAACCATCGTTGCTGACAGCAGGGGCATCCGTATGCGGAGCAACGGTTGTAGCCGTATGCGGAACGGCAGTTGACGGTAGGGGTTCGGCGCGTTCTGCGGCTTCCTCTGGTTCATCTTCGGGCGGAACACTCATCGCGGCATCTCCTGAGCGGCCCCGGCAATGGGCGCGGCAGTGGGTTGCGGTTGCTGGCTTGTGGCGGCGCTATGGCGGCGGGCGTACTCATATTCGGCGGGCAGGTCAATATCGTAAGCCAATTCGGGCGGCGAGTGGCGTATGGCAATCCCCCGGCAGCCCGCAATCGCGCTCGCTTTGGCTTCCAGTTCCTCAACAGTCAGCCTCCGGGTAACAAATTTCAAAATGGTTCCCAATCCAATCAAGCGCGCCATCTGCCACTGGCTTTTACGGGCATCGAACAGGGCGCGCAGGTGCGACTCGTTGCGCAGCAAAGCCGCGCCATCTACCACAAACGCGCACCCAAGCGTATAACCGCCATCCCGAAGCCGCGCGTACTCATTTGACGTTCCGGGAAAGCGACTGGTAAACTCCGCTTCCGTCATAATCGGCAGCGCAATATCGGCATCCGGCGGGCAAACCTCCAAAAATTTATTCAGCGCGTCCGCCGTCAGAAACGGCAAGTCTGTCGTGAGGATGAGAACTTTGGAGGTAGTTGATAGTTGATAGTTGATAGTTGATAGGAACTTCTCTTCTGTTCCCTGTTCCCTGTTCCTTGTCCCCTTCTTCTCTTCTTCTCTTCTTCTTTTCTTCTCTTCTTCCCCGCATTGCAGCGCAGACAGACCACGCAAAATGTTATCCGGTCCGCTTTCGCCTTCGGGCAGTAGAATGTCCGCGCCGGATGCCTGCGCTTCGGCCAACACCGCTTCGGGACCAATGACGGCAATGCGCCCGATACGCCCGGTTGCGCGAAGCGTGGAAATGGCGCGGCGCAGAATGGTTTCGCCGTCCAGTTCAATCAGGGCTTTGATTTCCGTGCCTGCCATTCGCGCGAACTCGCCCGAAATCCGTCCTCCTGCGGGTAAAATTACATCCAGAAGCGGCGGCGCGTTCGGCACATCAGGGAGGTCTGGTAAATTGCGATTATCAGTTGTCAGCATGGCAGGGTATCCTTCTCGTTTCCAGTCGTGTATTCCTGCCTGATTATAACCCGGCTCCGGCGTACCTACATCCGCCGAAAGTCTCATAGGATTGACGATTTTCGATTTTCGATTGCCGATTGTGGATTGCGCCGGTTCTACTATCTACCTATCTACCCATCTACCTATCTACTGTCTTCCTAAAATTACGCAGGAAAAACGTCTGCCGAACGCGAACATGCCTGCCGGAAGCACGATTTTTCCAAAAGGAGCAGGCACAATGAAACTGGTGCGATTTGAATATCAGGGCGTGGATTCGCTGGGCGCGCTGGCGGATGACAATACGGTCGTCAATCTGACGGCTTCGGAAGTGACGGGGCATATCGGCAACACGGCACACCGCTTTCCCCTGTCTATGTCGGGGTTTCTGGCGCGGGGGCAGGAGGGGATTGAGGACGCAAGGCGCGTGGTGGCGGAAGCCGGGGATGAATTGAAACTGCCGCTCGATCAGGTGAAATTGATGGCCCCGGTGGGCGATCCGGGCAAAATCATGTGCATCGGGCAGAACTACCGCGACCACTGCGAGGAGCAGAACCAGCCAATCCCCGAACGCGCCATTCTGTTCGCCAAGTACAGCAACACCATCAACCATCCCAATGGCGTGATCAAGCTGCCGAAAATTTCGGACATGAACGATTATGAGGCGGAACTGGCGGTTGTCATCGGCGGCGTGGGCGGGGGCGGCAGCGACATTGCCGAAGCCGATGCGCTTAACCATGTGGCGGGCTATCTGTGCGCTAATGACGTGACCGCCCGCGACATACAAAAAGGCGACGGGCAATGGGTGCGGGGCAAATCTCCCGACACGTTCTTCCCCATCGGCCCTTATCTGGTCACAGCCGACGAGATTGCCGACCCGCATAATCTGGACATTTCGCTGACGCTCAACGGCGAAACGCGGCAATCGTCCAACACGTCGAATTTAATCTTCAAAATCCCGTTCCTGATTTCCTACCTGTCGCAAACCATGACGCTGCGCCCCGGCGACATTCTTTCTACGGGAACGCCCGGCGGCGTCGGCGTGTACAGCAACCCGCCTGTGTTCCTCAAAGCCGGCGACACGGTTGCCGTCACCATTTCCGGCCTGGGCACATTGACCAACACAGTGGCGGCAAAGTAGGGGGAATTACTTTGAAAACAACTGCCAAAAATGTTGTCTTTCGGCGTTCGCCTTTAACGGGCGCTCTTGTACTGTGCGCGCTGATGCTGCTGCTGAAAACGGCGTCGGCGCAGCAGAACCATGCTGCAAAGATTACCAATGTAAAGGCGGCGGATGCTGTGGAAAAAGTGATTCTGGATACCGACATCGGCGACGATATTGACGACGCTTACGCCCTCGCGCTGCTGCTGTCGCGCCCGAACATCAAGGTGCTGGGCGTCACCACCGCGTGGGGGCAGACGCAGGAGCGGGCGGAACTCGCCGTCAAACTGCTGCATGTCATGGGCTACGACCATATTCCCGTGTACGCCGGACGGCGCGGAACCGCCACACATCGGGCGGCAGTACGAATGGGCGAAGCGGACGGAAGCCAATAGCGGTTCTGGCAAAAACGCGCTTCCGAGCGTACAAAAAGACGATGCCGTCACGTTCCTGAAACGCGCTATCGAAAAATCGCCGGGCGAAATCACCTTAATCGCTATCGGGCCGCTCGTCAATGTGGGCGATCTGGTCACGCAGCACCCGGAAGTGAAAAGCAAATTGAAGCGCATCGTGATTATGGGCGGAGCCGTTCATGCGGGCTACGATGGCGTGTCTGCCCCCGACGCAGAATGGAACATCAAGTGCGACCCGCAGGCGGCCAAAGCCGTGTTTTCCAGCGGCATTCCGCTGACAATGGCCGGGCTGGAAGCTACCACCATGCTCAAGTTCGACGTGGAGCGGCAAAAACGCCTGTTCGCGCATGGCACACCGACAACGGACGCGATGGCCGCGCTGACTATTCTGTGGGGCAACAGCGTCCCGACCCTGTTCGACCCGATGGCAATCGCGTGGGCAACGGACGGCAAGTTCTGCGAAACCGAAACGCGCCATGTGGTTGTGGACGACGACGGCAAAACCCGCATCACGGACGGAACGCCCAACGTCACCGTGCTTATCAACCCGCAAAAAGAAGCGTTTTTAGATTGGTATATCACGTCGGTTGCGGGAATGGCAACCGCAAACGCCAAATAACGGAAGAACAAACGAACAACAAATCACCAGCAAATCCAGAGGACGGAAACAAAATCATGTTTGAATCGGTGCGCGTGGAAAAAACGGAGCGTCCCGCCGTTGTGGTTATCGGGATGTTCAAGGACAAGGATGCAGCAGGCGAGTTGACGCAGGTTTCGCCGGTTTACGGACGCCCTGTGGTCAGCGCGGCGCTTGCCCGGCGCGAATGGACGGGCGACGCGGGCAGCCTTGTCGAGGCGTTTCCACAGGGAGACAACGCGCCGCAGCGTATCCTGATCGTCGGGTTGGGCAAGCGCGACAAACTGAACGCCGAAACCATGCGCGAAGTAGCGGCCAAAGTGGGGCGGCGGTTGGCGCAGATCAAAGAGCCGACTGTGCGCGTGGAACTCGCCTCCATCCTCAAAGCGGCAGGCGTGGACGAGGCCAAAATCACGCTGTACGGACGCTGTTGGGGCGAAAGCCTGGGACTGTTGGCGTGGAAAGCGCAAACGATGGCGGGCAGCGCGACCAAAAACAAGGCAAATTCTAATGCAGCCGATGCCGGAGCAAACGCAAATGCCGACAGCGCGAACGTGGAAAGCGGCGGCAACAGCGAATTGAAAGCGACAGCAAAACCAACGGCATGAACGAAGTCGGCAGTGTCAGCGCGGCAGCGAATGGCGCAAATGTGGAAGGCGCTCCCGCAAGTAGCAGCGCAAACAGCGCGAACGAAGACGACGCGGCAACGGAAATGGGCAGCCTGACCGTCACGGCCTCGGACGCGGCGTTTACCGCAGGCATGGAATACGGCCTGACGCTTGCCCACGCCGTCAACACCGCCCGCGCGCTCAGCCAAACCCCGCCCAACGTCGCCACGCCCCTCTACATCGCGCAGCAGGCGCTGCAGCTTGCGCAGGAAACCGGCCTGACCTGCCGCATCCTGCAAGGCGAGGAACTGGAACGCGAACACCTGTCCGGCCTAATCAACGTCGGCAAAGCGTCCATCAATCCGCCGTGCCTGATTCGCTTGGAATACACGCCCGCAGAAGGGAACAGGGGACAGGGAACAGGGAACAGGGCGGAGACAGGACAGGAAACAGGGATCAGGGAACAGGGAACAGCAGGAGCGGATTTATCCTTCATCCTTCATCCTTCATCCTTTCCTAACCCCCTCGTTTTGATTGGCAAAACCATCACCTACGACACCGGCGGGCTGTCGCTGAAAATCAACAACGGCATGGTGGGCATGAAGCGCGATAAGGATGGCGGCTGCGCGGTTTTGGGCGCGATGCAGGCCGTTGCCACGCTGCTCAAGCCCAACTTCCCGGTGGTAGGGTTGCTGGTGGCGGCGGAAAACATGGTCAGCGATGCCGCTTTCCGGCCTGACGACGTGCTGACGTACCGCAACGGCGTGACCGTCGAAGTGACGAATACGGACGCGGAAGGCCGGCTGGTACTCGCCGACGCGCTGTGCTGGGCGTGTGAGCGGGAAAATCCGGGCGCGATTGTGGATTTGGCGACCCTGACGGGCGGCGTTGTCACCGCCTTGGGTTCCACGTATGCCGGGTTGTTCTGCGAGGACGATGGCCTGCGCGCGCAATTGGAACAGGCGAGCGAGGCAAGCGGCGAACGTATATGGCGCTTGCCCCTGCATCAGGAATACCGCGACATGCTGAAATCGCCCGTTGCCGACATTATCAATTCCAACCCGAACCGCAAAGCGCATCCCATACAGGGCGCGGCCTTCCTGAGTTACTTCGTTACGGATAATACGCCCTGGGCGCACATTGATATTGCGGGCGTTCACGCGGTAGACGGCGACAATGGCCCGTTCGTAAAAGGCCCGACCGGCTACGGCGTCCGCCTCTTAGCCGATCTCGTCACTGCTTATGCTTCCGCCTGATGTCATTCACAGGGACGCTCAACGCTTCAATTGTTCTATTGAGCCGTTTCGTGAACGTCTCGTTTGCAGCCGAGTTGTGAACGCCCCGTCTGATGAGCCTGCGGCCAACCGGTCTGCGACCGGAACACTCTTGTTCTTAAAACGTCCATTGCCGAGGAAAATACATTGATTGGAATACGCCAACCGTTCTCCCCTCTCGCTGTCAAAATTGCGCTGGCAAGCCTCGCGTTGTGCAGCGTGATCGCCTCACCCACTCACGCCGACACCAAGCCTGTTGAGGAAGGCAAACAGCCTGCCGTCGAAGTCAAGCAAGATCAAGGCAATGCAAAAGACGACAAGCCAAAAGACCAGAAGGCGGCAGGAAAGAGCGGCGGACAAGGCAGCGCGCCGTCCGGCGACAAAGCAGGCGCGGGAGGTGACAGCAAGGGCGGGCAGGACGCGGGCGATGCGGAAGATTTGATTAACCCGGATCGGCCCGGCATCGCCAACGGAAGCCAGGTGATCGGACCACACCGGTTTCAGATCGAAGCGGGAGTACAAACCTATTTTCTAGGCGGGGGAAGTTCCACCGCGCGTTTATTGAGTGTGCCGACCCTGCTGCGCTTCGGGCTGGACAAGCGCTACGAGATTCGCGTAGAAACCATCGGCTATTCGGCGTTAAGCGTGAGCGATCCTGTTGCGGGCTTGCAGCATGCGGAGGGTTTCGGGCAGACTTCCATCGGGTTCAAGCGGACGTTTCAGGCGTCGAGTGGCGCGAAGCATCCGGGCGTGGGAACCATCGTCCGCTTCTTTCCCGCTTCCGGCGGGGGCGCGTTTCAAACCAGACACGCCACGTATGACGCCCTGCTGTGCGCCGATTGGGACTTTGCGCCGCATTTGTCGCTCAACCCCAACATCGGCTTCGGCGCATACGAGGACGGCAACGGTATTTTGTACGGCAACTTTCAACTTGCGTCCACGCTGACTTATGCGCCAACTACCCATCTCAACTTTTTCGTGGATTTCGGCCTTCAGGCCCCCGAAGCCGCAGGCGCAAGCGAGTCCCTGATTTACGACGGCGGCGTGACCTACATCGTCGGGCGCAACGTGCAATTGGATGTTTCCGTCGGCACGGGCGCGCGAGGCCATACATGCGCCGCATCCCTTCTGGTCAACCGGCGTCAGCGTCCGGTTTTGAGCCTCAAAATTCAGAAGATTGATTAATCTTCTAAGGGCAGTATCCCCCGGCGGATGGCGTAGCGGACGAGGTCGGTTTGGGAGTGCAGGTCTAATTTTTGCAGGATGCGGGCGCGATGCACTTCTACGGTGCGGGAACTGATGGAAAGCCGCTCCGCGATCTGGCCGTTGGCGGCTCCTTCCGCCGCCAGTTGCAGCACTTCGCGCTCCCGGTTGGTGAGCGTGTCGTAGACATCCAGCGTACCCGTCTGCGCCTGCTGAATATACGCTTCGATAGCCCGCTCGGAAAGCGGCGGGCACAAGTACCGATGCCCGCCCGCAACCGCGCGCACGGCTTCCGCCAGTGTTTCCGCGCTGGCGCTTTTCAGGATATAGCCCGCCGCCCCGTTGCGCAAGGCTTCCAAAACATAGGCTTCGTTGGCATGCATGGAGAGAACGAGAACGCGGGTTTGCGGCGCGCGCTGCCGCACCTGCCGCGTCACTTCCAAACCGTTCAGCCCCGGCATCTGCACGTCCACAATCAGCACATCAGGCTGAAGACGCTCCACCAGCGCGCTCACTTGCAGTCCCTCGGCAGCCTCGCCGATAACCGTAAAGCCCGGCTCGGTATTCAGCAAGGTGCGCAGCCCCTGCCGCACCACATGATGGTCTTCAGCCAGCACAAGGGTAATTTTGCTCATTGCGTGTCTTTCGTTAGTTGATAGTTGAGAGATATCAAAGTTGAGTAGCGAGTACGAGGGAGCGAAGTGCTATCATCACTCATCATCAACTCATCAACTACTCAACCACTCACCGGCAGTTCCGCCGTGATGCAGGTTCCCGTTTCGGCGGTGGATTCCACGAATAGATGCCCGCCGAGCAGGGTCGCCCGCTCTTCCATGCCAATCAAGCCGCCCGTGCCGAAATTGCCCCGGACTTGCGGCGCGTCGAAACCGCAGCCGCTGTCCACAATCTGAACCCCCAGCATTTCGCTTGTCGCCCACAGACGGACGGTAACTTCCCCCACATGGGCATGACGCGCCACATTGGTCAAGCCTTCCTGCACGATGCGATACGCCGCCGTTTCCACTTCCGCCGGGAAAGCGCCGCTCCACGCCCGTGTGTTCGCAGCACACTTGTACGCCGGTCAGGTCGGAGTAGCGCCCGAAATGCCACAGCAGAGTCGGCAGCAATCCCAAATCGTCCAGCATGGCGGGCCGCAGATGCAGGGACAGGTCGCGGACGCGCGTCATTAATTCGTTGATTAAAACAAGCGCGCCCGCCAGATTCGGCTGCGCGCTTTGCGGCGACTGCCGCGCGCCCATTTCCAGATTCAGCTTCAAGCCTGTTAAAGTTTGGCCGATTTCATCATGCAGTTCCCGCGCTATCTGCCGCCGCTCGGATTCCTGCACCTGCACCAGCCGGCCCGACAGCCATTGCAGGCGCTCGCGCCCCGCGCATACCTGCGCGTACAAGCGGGCATTTTCGATAACCACGCCGATCTGCCTGCCAAGCGCAATCCAGAATGTCCGTTCAAACCTGTCGCCTTCCCTTTCCGGGTTCCTTTCCCTGCTTCTTTCCCTGTTCAACTCACTTTTCAGCGTTATGCCGTCCAGATACAAGCCGCCTTGCAGTTCTTCATTGGCCGTCAGGGGAATGGCGGTTCCGTCCCTGCCGCCCAACGTCCAATTGCGCGGCTGATCGCCATGAAAAGTCTCCAGAGGCAGTTCAGCCCATTCCTTTTGCAGCGTTTCCGGGACTCCCCATGAGGCTTGCAGTTTTAAGCAAGCGTGTTCCTCATCCGCTACGAAAATCGCGCCGCAGGGGATGTTCAGGCGGGACACCAATTGCTGCTGAAGGCGTTCCAGAACCACGCGCATTTCCAGCGATACGCTGATGGCGCTCGTGATGCTGTTGAGCGCGGCAAGTTCATCCTTCACGCCGGTCAGTTCCTGCACAAGCGCATGAGCGCGTTGGTTCGCGGCCCGCGTCCGCGCCTGCAAGCGTCCGCCCACGCCGTTGATGAGCAGGGCGACAAGAACAAACAGCAAGAGCGTGGGAGCGTCGCTGCGATGAATGGTAAACGAATAAACGGGCGGCAGAAAAAAGTAATCGTAGCACACCACGGAAAGCAGGGTTGCAGAAATCCCGACGTACAAATCGCCAATGCCGGTACTGAATAGGACGGCAATCAGAAAGAAAACCGAGGAAGGCGATTTTTGTCCCGTACCCGCTTGCAGCAGCCGCGTTGCCGCGTCGGCAATGGCAACCGTAAGCATGGGAGCGCCAAAACGCAGGCCAAACGAGTGGGAGAAAGCCACAAGCGTTTTACGAGCAGGAGGATTGGCCTGTTCGCTTTGATTCAACTGCATGGCCGCTGAATTCTCCCTTTCCATATCGTAACCAACACAATTCAAATCAACGCACGTACGGGCGCAATTTATTGCGCCCGCTTGTCGTTCCTTGCGGGGCGAGGGCGCAATACACAGCAGGCAGAGGGCGCAATAAATTGCGCCCCTACGGATTGTTGTTCAAGTGGATTGTACACGTATCAGTACGGGCAAATCAACAGTAAAATACGGGTTTCCCCTCATGCGGTTCCCGCGCTGATTGTGTTTCAATAGACAGGGACGTTTCCGTCCGTCACTTCATTTCTGAAGTACGCCCCGCAAACCGCAGCAATGCAGCCGTCGGTCGCCTTTTATTTTTTGCCGAACCGCGACGCGCTGCCCGGAGGACAACCGTGTCGGATCGCCATCAAGAGCCTGCTCCCTTCGCGCCCAAGCCCAGTTATCGCCTGCCCTTCAGCAAGCGCTTTCGACGCCTTCTGCTCGGAAGCCCGGTTTCCAGCGAACACATGGAGCATACCCTGCTTCCCAAGTTTCTGGCGCTGCCTGTTTTCGCTTCGGACGCCATTTCTTCCGTCGCGTATGCCACGCAGCAGATCGTACTCGCGCTCGGCGCGTCCGGCCTGTACCTGTTGGCGTACAAGGACCAGTACGCTTTCAATACGTTTCTCATCGCCGGGCTGATCGTCAGCCTGCTGGTGATCGTTGTTTTTTCCTACTGGCAGACTATCTTTGCCTATCCCAAAGGCGGCGGCTCGTACATCGTCACCAAAGACAATTTAGGCATCATGCCCGGTTTGGTTGCCGGGGCCGCGCTGCTGATAGATTACGTGCTTACGGTGTCCGTGTCTATCGCTTCGGGGGTGCAGAACCTGGTCAGTATTCCATTTGTCAAACAGTGGAATCTGGATCAGCATCTGGTGGGCTGGTGTCTGCTTTTTATCGGCCTGCTGACGCTGGTAAACCTGCGCGGGCTGAAGGAGTCGGGCGCGCTGTTCGCCGTGTTCACGTATGGCTTTGTGGTCATGTGCGCCATTATGATCCTTGTGCCCTTTATCGGCCCGGTTTTGGGCTGGAAACCGCATTTAGAGGAGATACAGCAGGTTTACCGCGATTGGCCCCCGGAGCAGGCGAAACATTCCATGCAGACGTTCGGCGCGCTCGTGCTGCTGCGCGCGTTTGCCAACGGTTGTTCGGCCATGACCGGAACGGAAGCGGTCAGCGACGGCATCCCCGCCTTTCAGGAGCCGAAATCCAAGAACGCCGCCCTGACCCTGCTGAACATGGGCCTTATTCTGGGCAGCATCTTCATTGGCGTAACGTGGCTTGCCATGCGCTTTCATGTGGTGTACTGGGAAGCGGGCGGCAAAACCGCTCCGGCTGTGATTGACCAGATTTCCGGGGCGGTTTTCGGCAAAACCGGAACCTGGAGTTTCGCTTACCTGGTGACGCAGTTCTTTACCGCTGCGGTTCTCGTGCTTGCCGCCAATACCGCGTATGCCGACTTTCCGCGCCTGGCCTCGTTCCTCGCCCGTGACCGCTTCGCGCCCAAGCAGTTCGCCAATCTTGGCGACAAACTGGTTTTCAACAACGGCATTGTCATCCTCGGCGTGTTCGCGGCGATCCTGATTATCGCCAAAAAAGGACAGGTGGACGCCCTGATTCCCCTGTACGCGACGGGCGTGTTTACCGCGTTTACCCTGTCGCAGTCTTCGATGGTCATGCGCTGGCGGCGCTTGAAAGGGCCGGGATGGATGCGCAAAGCCTGCATTAACGGGTTCGGCGCGCTCACCACTCTGATTGTCCTGAGTTTCGTTGTTTACGAGAAATTCAAAGAAGGCGCCTGGATCGTGCTGATGCTGATTGCGGTTTTGGTGCTGCTGTTCCGCAAAGTGCATGACCATTACGCCGACGCTGCGGGACAGTTGCGGCTGCCTGCGGAACCGGAGCCGGATATACCCCTGATGAACACGGTTCTCGTGCTTGTGCCGGGCCTGCACCGGGGCGTATTGCCCGCGCTGAAATACGCGCGCCTGATTTCGCCGGACTGCCGCGCCGTTTACATCGAAACCGACCCGGAACGCACACAGCAGTTGAAATCCCGTTGGGAAGAGTGGAGTCACGGGGTTCCGCTCGTGATTCTCAATTCCACGTACCGCTCGCTCATCACGCCCATCATGCGCTATCTGGACGCGGTGCAGGCGGAGCGGCGCAGGCATCTCGATTACGGTCATCGTGCCGGAATTCGTGCCGACAAAGCGGTGGCATCAACTGCTGCACGGCAACAACGGCCTGCTGCTGAAGTTCGCGCTGATGGGCCGCAAGGATGTGGTCGTGACGAACGTGCGCTACTATTTGCAGCATACGGACGAGCCGCCGTCATTGGAAGCGCTGGCCGAAGAGGTCGCGCCGTTCGTGCCCGCCGAGCCTGTGATGCCTGCCGAACATGCCCACTTGTTGGCGTCCGATGAATTGGCGGCAGAACCTTCGGAATGGGTTCCTGTCGCGCAATTGCCGCCCCATCATGGAGAAGAGGAACGTGATTATTGAAACCGATCAGGAAGTCATCTACATTTCCGGCGCGCTGCGCGCCAACCACTGGCCCGCCATCCGAACGACAGCGTATCTTGTCTATGCGAGTTACCCGCTGGGCGTGACGCTGGATTTCGCCGGCATCCAGTGCGTGTCTCCAATGGGCGAAGCCACGTTTGCCAACGCGCTTGCGGACATCGAGCGCCACGCGCTGCCGTTTGCCCTGGCATACGTGCCCTCCGATGTGGCGGCGCGATTGCGGCAGGGAACAGAACGCATTTTGCCCGCGCCTTGCGCAAACATGACGGAAGAGCGGCACATCCGGCAGGCTATTTTCTCGGACGCCTGGTGGCAGAAGTTGTGGGGCGCAAGCAAAGGATGAAGGATGAAGGTAGGCAGAAAAAAGAGTATGTAGAGTCATCGTCGAAATCTTGGCAATACAGCGCTTCCAGCCCGATGTCTCGTTGTGTCAAGTTGTAGGAGAGAGGCGTCGTGACCTCCGCTGCGTCAGGGCGAACGGGAGGGGTGAAACATAGGCTTTGCACCTCCCTTCCTGGTTAGTTGATAGTTGATAGTTGATAGGAACTCGGACGTTCAACCTTCCTGTCTGTAAAGTAGACATTTGTACTATATAGACAGGGGGAAGGGGCAAAAGGTTCACCTTTTTTCGCGTTATTTAGCTCTTTTTTTCTGTCTTTTTTCAGGATGGTTATTTCTGGCGTTGTGTGAGGAACGGGGAAGGGGCACTTGTCTGCTTGTGAAACCCTTTTCCCGTTCCGCCCGTCTGATGGAAGAGACACAAACTGCAACACAACGCCTTTCACGTTCTCTCGTATGTAGACAAGCGTTGCGAAAAGCAGCATGGCTCAGGAAAGTGAGGCTCTCATGCAGAGCAAAACTGTGAACCGCTCCGTTCTTCCGATCTCATTGCTTCTCTTCAACGGAATGGTTCTTGCCATCGTCCGCCCGTTTAACCTCCTCGGTAGCTTCGTGATGATTGTCACCGAAATCACAATCCTGCTGCTGGTCGTTCGCGTTCTTCGGAAGTATCCCAGGTACCGAATTTTTTAGCCGGGACACTTGCTTTCAGAAAGCGCCGGAGAAACGAATGTTTCTCCGGCGCTTTCCAGTGCGTTTCCGTATCGCGCCGATTTGCTCCGATGAGGACAAATTTATCCCTTCCTGTATTGTCCTTCTGTAGGAAAGCATTGCGCGGACAGTTATGCGCGGCTTTCTATACGGCGTATGTGCCGGTAGAAGAACCATTTGGCGATCTCTGTTACCACCACGTAGAACAGCATGATGACGGCGAGAGCCGCCAGAAATGCAGGCGTGAGCGGAACCAGTCCGAACACGCGGCCCAGCGACAGGTACGGGAGGACAAGGACGACTGCAACCGCGAGCAGGGTTGTGTACAGCAGGGCGGGACTCGGCTTGCTGCGAAAGAAGGGGCGGCGCGTTCGGATCACGAGGACGATCACCGATGCGGTGACAACGCTTTCGACAAACCAGCCGGTTCGGAACTGCGCGGGATTGGCATGCAGCAAAAACAGCAGGACGCCGAAGGTGAGATAGTCGCAAATGGAACTGACCAGCCCGAACACGACCATGTACCAGACGATGAATTTGAGGTTCCACCTGCGCGGGACATCCACCATCTCGGCATCCACGCTGTCGCCGGCAATCGTCATTTCCGGGAAGTCGGTGAGCAGGTTGGTCATAAGGACCTGCGTCGGCAGCAGGGGCAGGAAGGACAGAAACAGCGACGCGCCCGCCATGCTGAACATATTGCCGAAGTTGGCGCTCGTCGCCATACAAACGTATTTCAAGGTGTTGGCAAACGTCGTTCGCCCCTCTCGAATGCCCTTTTCCAGTACGCCCAAATCTTTTTCAAGCAGGACGATATCGGCGGCTTCTTTCGCCACGTCCACCGCTTCGGCAACGGAAAGGCTGACATCGGCGGCATGAAGCGCGGCCACATCGTTGATGCCATCGCCCATATAGCCCACCACATGCCCCGCCTTGCGCAAGGCAAAAATAATGCGCTCTTTCTGATCGGGTTCCACTTCGGCAAAAACATGGACGCGGGGCGCGCGCTGAATAAGCGCCGCGTGACTCATCTTCGCCAGTTCGCTTCCCGTAAGCAGTTCGGGGGCGGGAATACCGGCCTGCTTGCTGATACTTTCCGCCACAAGCGCGTTATCCCCGGTAATGATCTTCAGCGCGACGCCCAGCTTTTGAAGCCGGGCAATGGCCTCCACAATGCCGGGCTTCAAGGGCGCTTCCAGCACAAGAAACCCCAGAAAGACCATGTCGGTTTCACATTCTTTGTTCAGCGCGGCTTCCTTCCCGTCCGAACCGTTGGCAGCCGGGGGCAGGAGGCGATAAGCGATCCCCAACACGCGGAAGCCTTCGCTGCTGAACGCCGCGTACTTCTTTTGTATTTCTTCCAATAGGGGTTGAATGTCGGTAACAGCCCCCTGCGCCGACTCCACTTTGGTACACACGTCAAGAATGTTTTTCAGGGCGCCCTTGGCAATCACAAAGCGTTGTTTTTCCGTTTCGGCAGGCCCTGTCTGTTCTGCCATGACGCTCAATCGTTTGCGGGTAAAGTCGTAGGGCGCTTCCCCTATTTTGCGCCATGCGGCGGTATCTATCTGACCATGCGCGCGGATCGCCTCGTCAATCGGGTTGGCGTACCCCGTCTGCAACGTGGCGTTGAGGGTGGCAAACAGCAGGGCGCGGGGGCTGTCCGCGCCACCGGCATCCGGGGTGGAGCGCAAAATTACCGTGCTTTCCGTCAGGGTTCCGGTCTTGTCGGAGCAAAGCACGTCCATGCTGCCGAAGTTTTCGATGGAAGCCAGCCGCTTGACGATGACCTTCTGTTCGGCCATTTTGCGCGCGCCGTGCGCCAGGTTGACGCTGATGATAACGGGCAGCAACTGCGGCGTCAAGCCCAACAGCAAGGGCGAGCGCGAACAGAAAGGATTCGAGAACGGGCTTGTGCAGATAAACGTTGGTGGCGAACACGGCGATAACAAGCAGCAGGGTCAATTCCATGAGCATGTAGCCGAAACGACGGACGCCATGCTCGAACTCCGTTTCAGAGGGGCGGGCGCGCAGTTTCTCGGAAAGGCTGCCGAACTGCGTGTCCTTGCCGATGTGGATGACAAGGGCTGTCGCCGCGCCGCTGACAACGTGCGTACCCATATACAGGCTATTCGTCCGGTGACTGAGCGCGGTATCGGCGGCAAGGGTTCCGGGAGATTTTTCCGCCGGGAACGTTTCGCCGGTCAGCGCGGCCTCGTCTACGGTCAGGACGTTGGATTCCAGTACCAAACAGTCACCGGGAATGACATCTCCCGCGCTGAGTAAAACAATATCGCCGGGAACGATGTTGTCCAGCGTGATTTCCTGCGGTTTCCCGTCCCGGCGAACGTTCGCTTTTATCTGCACGACGGCCAGCAGTTTTGCCACAGCATTGGCCGCGCCATGCTCCTGCCAGAAGCCCAACAGCCCGCTGACGAACACGATTAAAAAGATAATCAGGGCTTCGGTACGCTCGCCTAAGAAACATCGAAAGCCCCGCCGCAAACACGAGCAGCAGGATAATCGGGCTTTTGAACTGAGACAGCAACAGCACGAAAGGAGGCGTTTGCTGCCGCCCATCCAGGCGATGCCCCGCGTTGGCTTCCAACCGCCGGCCCGCCTCATCTGCGGTAAGTCCCTGTAACGACGAGTGAAGCTGACCAAGCAGAACATCGGCGGACAAACTCCAAAATGGGGATACCGGGGGCGTTTCGGCGGGAGTTGTGGACTGTTTAATCGGTTCAATCGGTTTTTTAATGGCTGCCTGCAAGGTAGAAACTCCACTTCAACGGCTTCGACAGACGATCAGAGCAGATTGGGCGTTCAGCGCGTCACCAGCACGGAGCGGTGTGAGTAGTGGGCAACGCGATTGGACACGCTGCCGAGCAGGAGGGATTGGAACGTGCCCATTCCCCGGCAGCCGACGACAATCAGGCCGGCGTCGTAACGATTGGCGTAGCCGACAATGGTTTCCGCCGGATTTCCCGTTTCCTGATGGAAGGAGCGGGAAACGCCTGCCTGAATGGCGTCCATACTTACGTCTCTGGTAATTTTTGCCAGCAGATGTTCCGCGCGGATACGCGGGTTGTCGTCGTCCGTGGGGAGATAGGGCGACAGCCGGTAGGAAAGCGAAGCCGCGTCCAGCACATTGAGGACGCTCAAGGACGCGGCGAACTTCTGCGCTATTTCGAGGGCGGCAGAAGTGGCCTGGCAAGCGCCCTGCGAACCATCCGAGGCCAGCAGAATACGCTGCCACTCCGGCGCTTGCTGCGGCGCGTGATCTCCGCGTACAATCAGAACAGGGCAATGCGCGTGATGCAGCACACCCTCGGAGATACTGCCCATCAGGAACGACGGCGCGGCGCTCAATCCCCGGCTGCCCATCACAATCAAGTCCGCGTCGCGCTGTTTGGCGACGCGCGTAATCGCTTCCACCGGATGCCCGCGTTCGAGCAGGCTCTCGTAGGGTACGCCCGCCTCCTGAAAGATTTTGCCGGTACGCTCTTCCAGCGCGTTTCGGGCTTCTGCGGCATAAGAGTCCATTCCCGCCTGAATGACGGGAAGTTCCCACATACCTGCCTCGAAGGTGGGGTAAGCGGCGACGGCCAGATCGTAGGTATGGATCAGCAGCGCGTCAGAATGAAACTTTTGCGCGATCTGAGCGCCCATTCGCGCCGCCGTCAGCGCGCCCTCCGAACCATCCGAACAAACCAATATTTTGCTGAACATAAGGTTTTCCTTAACGGAACTTTGCCGCCGAAAGCGGACAGGTTCTTCCGATTAGCGTAAAAGGAATGGCGCAGAGCGGGCGGCTAGGATCCTCCATTATAGGAGTAACGTCCTGGCGGCGGAGAAGAACTCCGTATATCCTGCTGCGAGGGGTGCATCGTGGGCCTGTCGCTCCAGTTCCTCTTGTATATGCGGACAACTTTGGCCCAATTCTTCTCGCGCCCGCGTCAGGTATGGCTCCGTCGCCGCATCGCCCCCATCCCGGATGTTATGCAAAGGGACATCCGTTGCGACCCGCGTATGGCATTGGTCGCAGGCTACGATCAGCCGAAATGTTTCTGAATTTTCCGCATTGCCTTTATGCACCGTAATCATCCCCGCCTCGCTTTCTGCAGCCCTTCTGAACCGCTTTTCTCTCCGGTGTGTACATAGGTTCTCCTGTTCAGGCAGACGCGCTCCCCGCAACAGCCACGATTCAGCGCATGATGAGAACCGGGCAAGAAGCATGGTGCGCGACGCGGGTTGAAACGCTGCCCAATAGGAGCGATTGAAATCCGCCCAATCCACGACTGCCCATGACGATCAGGTCGGCTTTGATGACTTCGGCAACGCACAAAATCTGTTCGGCGGCGTGGCCTTCTTCCTGACGCAGCGTGCAGGCGGATTCCCTCCTGCCGCGCAGCGGCAACGACGTTTTCCAGCAATGCCGCGCGAACGCGCGCGGTGACTTCGGAAGGGTACAACTCTCCGTAGGCATCGGCCACTTCCGACAACATCTTATGCTTTTCGCTGACGTTTACAACCGTCAGCGCACTGCCGAACTTCTGCGCCAGCGCCCGCGCCGCAAGCGCCGCCTGATGCGCAGACGGGGAGCCATCCGAAGCCAGCAGAATGTTTTGGAACCAGCCCGCTTCCGGCGACATTCCCTCCCCATGCGTTACCAGCACGGGGCAGGGCGCGTAGTGGAGAACGCCACTGGACACGCTGCCCATGACAAAGGATTTCAGTTCATTCAGGCCCCTGCTGCCGATCACAATCAGGTCGGATTGCGCCCGCTCCGCATATTCCACGATTGTGCCGACGGGATGCCCAAGCTCCTGAATGGCTGTGAAAGGCACACCGGCGGCTTCAAACATGGGCGCGGCCTGCGCTTTGATTGCCTGATGTTGAAGTTCAGCCGTCGCGCTAATGGAGTTCTGGTCGGTCATCAGACTCCAGACGCCCAACCCCTCCGTATCCATGTACATGGGATTGATGACATCCAGCAACTGCGCTGCGGAACCGAAGCGCTTGGCAATCGCCACTCCCGCCCGCGTCGCGTACAAAGCATTGTCCGAACCGTCCGAGCAAACAATAATCTTCTGAAACATTATGTTCTCCCTGGAACCGGAGCTAGAGTTCACCCGCGGATTTTCAAGTCGGGCAGATGTTCGCGCATCAGGGAAACGGCGGCAAGCGTTTCCAGCGTGGGCACGTCGCCACAGCAGGCCATCACTACATCGGGCGCGGCGTCCTGGTCGCTGCTGGCCCACTGCCAGATGCCGATGCCCTCGGTGCAGTGCTTGACGGCGGCCTCCATAGTCAGCCATTGCGGGGCGGGTGTTTGCCCGCGATCACGACGTTGACGTAATGGCGGCTGCGCAGGCAGTGATCCACGACGGACAGCAGACAGTTGGCATCCGGCGGAAGGTACACGCGCACGACTTCGGCCTTTTTATTCATGACAACGTCGATGAAACCGGGATCCTGATGCGTGAAGCCGTTGTGATCCTGCCGCCAGACATGCGAGGCCAGCAGGTAGTTCAAGGAGGCGATCTTTCGCCGCCAGGGTATGCCTGATGTAACCTTCAGCCACTTGGCATGCTGATTGAACATCGAATCGATAATGTGGATGAACGCCTCGTAGCAGTTGAACAGTCCATGCCGCCCCGTGAGCAGGTAGCCTTCGAGCCAGCCTTCGCATTGGTGTTCGCTGAGCATTTCCATGACGCGCCCGATGGGAGCGAGAAATTCGTCGTTGGGCACGGCAGCGGCGTCCCATTGGCGTTTGGTCACTTCAAAGAGGGCTTCCAGGCCGTTGGACAGTGTTTCGTCCGGGCCAAAGACGCGGAAATTGCGCTGTTCACCGTTCAGCTTTGCTACATCGCGCAGGAAACGCCCAAGCACATGGGTATCGCCGGGGCCGCCCACTCCCGGCGACGGGCACGTTGAGCGCGTAGTCTCGGAAATCCGGCATCCGTAGGTCACGGAGCAGCAGGCCACCGTTGGCGTGGGGGTTCGCGCCCATGCGTTGTTGGCCTGTGGGCGCAAGTTCAGCCAGTTCCGGTTTCAGGCGGCCCTGCGCGTCAAAGAGTTCCTCCGGGCGGTAGCTGCGCAGCCAGTCTTCTAACAGCTTGAGGTGTTCGGGATTGGCAGCCGGGTCGGAAAGCGGCACCTGGTGCGAACGAAAAGTGCCTTCAATCTGTAGGCCATCCACGATTTTCGGTCCCGTCCAACCCTTGGGGGAGTTGAGGACGATCATCGGCCAGCGCGGACGCTCCAGATTGCCGTCAACGCGGGCGTCCCGCTGAATTTGTTTAATCTGCTCTATGGCGGTGTCGAGCGTGGCGGCCATCGCCTCGTGCATCAGATCAGGTTCGTGTCCTTCGACGAAGTAGGGCGTCCAGCCGTAGCCTCGGAGCAACTGTTCCAATTCCTCATGGGTAATGCGCGCGAGGACGGTCGGATTGGAAATCTTATAGCCGTTGAGATGCAGGATCGGCAGCACCGCGCCGTCCTCAACGGGATTGAGAAACTTGTTGGAATGCCACGCCGTCGCCAGCGGCCCCGTTTCCGCTTCGCCATCGCCGACAACGCAGGCGACGATAAGATCGGGATTGTCGAACACCGCTCCGAACGAATGGCTGAGCGAGTAGCCCAATTCGCCGCCCTCATGGATCGAGCCGGGGCACTCCGGCGAGGCGTGGCTGGGAATACCGCCGGGAAACGAAAACTGTAGAAACAGCTTTTGCAGTCCGGCCTCATCCTGGCTGATGTTGGGATACACCTCGCTGTAAGTGCCTTCAAGATACGTGTTGCCCACGACAGCCGGGCCGCCGTGTCCCGGCCCGGATACGTAAATCATGTCGAGGTTGTACTTCTTGATGACCCGGTTCAGGTGCGCGTAGATGAAGTTTTGGCCCGGAGTCGTGCCCCAGTGTCCCAACAGCATGTGCTTGATATCTGCAAGCGCCAGTGGCCGCTTCAGCAGCGGATTGTCGTAAAGATAAATCTGGCCGACCGACAGATAGTTGGCCGCGCGCCAGTAAGCATCTATCTTATGGAGCAGTTCCGGCGTAAGCGTACTTGTTTTCAGGATTGGTATTTTCAGCGTCGGTGTTTTCAAGATGGGTGTTTTTGTCTGGTGTTTTCATGGTTCAATCAAATTTATAGGAAATACTGCCCCATAAGCGTGATTTTTCTCTATATACATAGACTTACAGCCAAGAACATTTGTTTCATTTTGTTCTTGAATTAAATACAGATAATTTTTTAGTTTTACAAAAATAGAAACCGAAAGCGCGCGTTCGAGAACGTTCTCGAACGCGCGCTTTCGGTTTTACGTAGCGATGTAGTCTGCCTCTGCCGCACTACTGGATAGTAGGGTTGCGCCGCCAGAAGTTGTTGATGTGCGTTTTGTAGGTCTGCTCCGGCTTGACCCATTTGGCGTGGCCGTCGGCAAAGCCTACATTGCCGCCACCCGAATGGCGCGGAATAAAGCGGGATTGCGTCGTCACGTCGAACTCCCAGGGCTGCGGATACAGGCCGCCGCGCGAAGGACTGGTATCCGACGTGCGCCCCGCATCAGCAACCACGATAAATTGCGCGGGGAAACTGATGGTCGCAAGCGGCGTCGAATCATTGAATCCGAAATCCGCCAGTTTGTTCGGGTCCTGGTAATCGGCCTTATGGGGCGCGTTGCCGGTCGGGTCAATATTTGCCTCGTTCAAGTGGCAGCCGTAATCCGTCGGATACCAGTTGCCCGGCCCAAGCACGGGCCAGGGGTACGCGGACGGGCATTTGAAAATCTGCTGGTTCTTTACATACGGCTGAATCACCATGCGGTAGCTGTACGGAGCGCGGGCATCGGCGGTGTCGGGTACGCTGGCCGGAGCCTGCCGCTCCGTGACGGTCGCCATAAAGCCCTCGTCGTAATCCTGCAGGTACATGGCAAAGGCCGTGTCGATCTGCTTCACGTTGGACAGGCAGGCGGTTTGCCGCGCTTTTTCCCGCGCCTGCGCAAACACGGGGAACAGAATGGCGGCGAGAATCGCGATAATGGCGATGACCACGAGCAACTCGATCAGGGTGAAAGCCCGATTGGGTGTTGGATGTTGGGTGTTGGGTGTTGAGGGTGAAGATGTGTTACTGTTCCCTGTTCCCTGTTCCCTGTTCCCTGTGTTCGGTACGGAATGAGTCATGGTGTTCTCCTTTGGGTGAATTCCTTTATGTCGAATGTGGATAATACTGACTTAGATGATTGATTTAGTCGAGTATTATCGGGTAAAAATGCGCTCCTTTATAATGGCGAAATGGCCTTCTATCGGAGCGTACATCTTTTGCATGGTCCGGGGATTGAAAATCCCCGGCTCATAGCGATAGGCTGTTTACGTCAGCCCCCAGCGTTCGCGGACGCGGTTTTCTAACTCTATGAAAATGGTGCGGTCTACCAGCAAGCCTAGCGCGACAATGACCAGCATGATAGCGATTACGCGGCTCATGTCCGCCAAGTCGCGCCCCGCCTGCAATTGCTGTCCCAATCCCAGGCCGACAACGAGCAGTTCGCCTGACATCAGCGCGCGCCACGCAAACGACCAGCCCAGTTTCGCGCCGGTCATAATGGCGGGCAGGCTTGCCGGGAGCAGCACGGTTGCGTAGAGCGCGAGGGGCTTTGTGCCCATTGTCCGCGCCGCCCGCTCGTACATCGGCGGCACGTTTTTGACGCCATCCTGCACCGCAACCGTGACCGCCAGCAACGCGCCCGTGACGACAACAAACAAAATCGCGCGGTCATTCAATCCGAACCAGAGCAGGGCAAGCGGAAGCCAGCAAATCGAAGGCAGGGTTTGCAGTCCCAAAACCAGCGCGCCAACCGTATCCTGCGCCCATTTCGCCCGCGCCAGCACAATGCCGAGCGGTACGCCCACGACTAGAGAGATAAAATACCCCAGCAACACGCGCTGCAAGCTGACGTGAATGGCGATCAGCAGCGAGCCGTCGCGCCCCATCTGCCACAGGGTTTGTCCCACCTGCCAGGGCGAGGGAAACAGCGTCGCGTCCCATATATGCAGTTTAGATATTGTCGCCCAACACGCCGTCAACAGGACGAAGAACGCCGCTCTGCGCAGGATGCCAATCTTCATCGTACTCCTCTTGCCGTACCTTTGCCATGCCTTCTTTTAACGCATTGGAGATGGTACGCGACACGCGCACCACATCCACGTCGTCAATAAAGCGGGGCCGGGCGATCTGAATGTTGAATATCTGCTGGATGCGTCCGGGACGCGAAGACATCAGGGCAACGCGATCCGCCAGGCACACGGCTTCGCGCACGTTATGGGTAACGAACACGATGGTTTTGCGCGTTCGCTCCCAGATCTCCTGCAGCACAATGTACAGGTCTTCCCGCGTCTGCGCGTCCAGCGCGGAAAACGGCTCATCCATCAGCAGCACTTCCGGGTCGAAGGCCAGGGCGCGGGCAATCGCCACGCGCTGCCGCATCCCGCCCGACAATTCGTGCAGATAGCTGTCCGCAAAGCGCGACAGGTGAACCAGGCGCAGGAAATGCGCCGCCCGTTCTGCCCGTTCGCGGGGAGCCAATCCCATCTGCTTCAGCCCGAACTCGACGTTCTTCTGCGCCGTCAGCCAGGGAAACAGCCCATGCTCCTGAAAGACGACGCCCCGATCCCGCCCCGGTCCGGTCACGCGCAGGCCGCTTTCCAGCACGTCACCGCTGTCGGCAGGGTCCAGCCCGGCCACGATGTTGAGCAGCGTGGACTTGCCGCACCCGGACGGCCCGATCAGCACGAGAAACTCGCCTTCTTCGACCTCCAGATTGATGTCATCCAGCGCCAGAACCTCGTTGCCGCGCCCCGCAAACCGCTTGCGCACATGTTGTATAGACAGCTTCGCCATAGAATTTTAATTCACCACCCGCTTCGCTAGAGACACAGAGACACAGAGGAAAAGCCGATGCGAGAAAAACAAAAGAGAACAAGGAGAGGAAACAGAACCGCAAAGAGGCAAAGGAAGCAAAGAGGTTTATTCTCTTCTTTTCTCCTCTTCTTCCTTTCTTCTTTTCTTCCTCTGTGTTCCCCCTCTGTGCCTCTGTGTCTCTAGCGAAGCGGGTGGTTATTTTCTCTTTGTCTCGTTCGTTGGCAGGGCCGCGATTTGCAGCAGGCGCGTGTCGAGCAGTTGGGCGACATCTATGGTGCGCGGCAGGTAGCCGGCTTCAAATTGCGCCTGCATGAACGCGGCGATGCTCGTCGGGTTGGGATCGGCGGTGAAGTCGCACCGATGCCAGGCTTCGCGCAGGACGGCGGGTGACAAAGCTCTGCCGGTCAGCCGTTTTAATTCTTTGTTGGTGTCGGCCTGCGCTTCGTCGGGATGCGTTTGCATCCAGGAAAGCGTTTGCAGGTGCGCGGTCAGGAGTTTCTGCACTTCCTGCGGGTGCTGTTCCAAATAGGCGCGGCGGGCGACGACTACGGTTGTCGTTACTTTGTGGTCGGGCCACAGGTCGCGCTCATCGAGTACCAGCATGGCGTGGGCGTCGGCAATCAGGCGGGCCGCCCAGGGTTCGGGAACCCAGGCCGCGTCCAGTTCGCCGCGCAGAAACAGGGTCAGCATGTCGGCGTTTTTCACGGGCAGGATTTGTACCGTGCCGCCCTTTTCGGTTCCGCGCAAGCCTTGCAGCGCGAGAAAATGCCGCAGGGAAATGTCCTGTGTGCCGCCGATTTGCGGCACGGCCACGCGCTTGCCTTCCAAATCCCGCACACTGGTAACGTTGGTTCCCTCGCGGGCAATCAGCGCCGCGCCCCCACTGCAAGCGCCGGCAATAATCTTCAGCGCGCGGCCATTGGACTTCAAAAACGTATTGACGGCAGGGCCGGGGCCGACATAACTCACATCAATCTCACCCGCAAGCAGGGCTTCCATCGCTTCCGGCCCGGCATTGAACACTTTGGCGTCTAAGGCGATTTGACTGCCCAACGCCTGCTGAAAAGTGCCGCGTCCCACGCCCAGCACGGCGGGCGCATGGGTGACATTGGCAAAATAGCCCAGCCGTACCCGCTCCGCGCCGGACAGCGGCACATCAGGCGGGCGTCCCACCACAAACGCCAGCAAAAACAGCGTCACGATGCCGAACAGGGGTACGGCATTTTGCCGCGTTGTCTGTATCCACTGGCTTGTTTGTGATTGTGGCTTTTGCCAATCGGTCATTAAGGAAATCCTCAAATCACATAATCAAAAAGTTCGTTTTGCTGCGCCTGCAAGGTTCCGTGCCGTTCGGCAAGCTGCGCGAACGTGGTGGTATCCAGCACTTTTGCCAGCGCGTCGCGGGCTTCCTTCCACGCGGTGCGCAGGCTGCACGTCAAAGGTTCGGGACAGCCGCACTCGTTGTAATCGGATGTGCTGACGCAGCTCATGGGCGCGAGCGGCCCGTCGGTTGCCCGCACAACCGCGCCGAGCGTGATGGCAGCGGGCGGCATGGCAAGCAGATACCCGCCGCCCGGCCCTTTGCGGCTTTTCACAAACCCGAACCGTTTCAGCGTCAGCAGTATCTGCTCCAGAAACTTCACGGGGATGTTCTGCCGCGCCGCGATCTCATGGATCAGCACGGGGCCTTGTCCGCTGTGAAGCGTCAGGTCAATCAAGGCGCGGGTCGCGTATTTTCCTCGGCAAGATAGCATCAGGGTTAGGCTTCATACGAACAGGAGGGAACAATCATTACATAGTCTATCGAATTAGTAGAGTATTCTAGCATATCGCCGCGTAATTGTCAATAGAAGAATGAAAGAAGGATGAACGAGCATTTGTTTCATCCTTCACCCTTCATCCTTCATTCTTCTCTTCTCGCGCACCACAGGGCCGCGTTGTAAAGCACCGTTTGCACGTTGGCGTCGAAGTATGTGGGGTACGTTTCATGGCCGGGGCGGAAGTAGAACACGCGCCCCGCTCCCTCGCCTTCTCCGATCCCCTTGCCCGGTCCCGACGTAAAGCCCTGTGTTTTGCCGCGCCCGACTGTCCAGCAGATGCCGCTTGGAAAGTATTCGCCGCCGAGGGGAAAATAGGATTGCAGCACGAGACATTGCGGCGGCGGCACGTCGAACGGAGCGCCGTACATCTCTTCTTCCGCCAGCACAAAATCGGACACGCCCTGCGCAATGGGGTGGTGAGGGGCGCATACGGTGATTTCTTCGGTATCGGCGGGCGTTTGCTCACGCCAGCCGCCTTTGAGATGGCCGGGACAGGCGAGAACGGCCTGCAAGGTTTTGGAATAGTGCGCGGAGTGCAGGGCTACAAAGCCCATGCCCCGCTCGTGAACGTGTCCGTACACGCGCATCATCGTGTCGTCGCTGACTTCCCGATGCCGGGCATGCGCCCACCAGAACAGCACGTCGGTCTGGTGTAAAATGTCGTCGCCGCAGCCCTGCTCCAGGTCGTCCAAATTGGCGGTTGTCGCCTTGATTTTGCCGTTCCCTTTGGCGTTCAAGCCAGCGGCAATCGCGCCGTTGATGCTGTCCGGGTACAGCGATTTCGGCGCATGGGTGGGCGCTTCATCCCACACCAGTACACGCACAGGGGCTGGCGCTCGTCGTATTCTCTGCCATTCGATTTATATTCTCCTTTGCGTTCAAATGCGCTTTTCCTCAATCTCGCTGCAAGATTGCGCGTCCGCGAGTCAAAACCCTGCTTTGTTTTTGATTATTCAGGCCCTCACCCCCGCCCCTCTCCCAAAAAGCATGGGAGAGGGGCGCAGTGTTTTTGCAGGCGCAGCCCTGCCGCGCTGTAAAATTTCCCGGTTGTGGTAGCCGGAACTTGGATTGCGCGTCTTGTTTGCAGTGAAGCTGAGTTCATTGTGACGTTGAGTTCCCCGTGAAGCTGAAGAGCGCGTAAAAGAGAGGAGGTTCTATGGACGGACTGTTTCATAATCCTGTGGCCGAGATGTATGGGCCGACGTTTCTCATGGTGTACGGTATGGTGATTGTCGCCACGCTGATTTTGTGTTACCATGCCGCTCGGCGCGGAACGTCCGCAGGGAGTGGACCGCCGGAAGTGCCTTCGCGTCCTGACCCGTATGAGATCGCGTATTTGCGCGGGGGTGAGAACGAGGTGATACGGCTGGCGATATTCCGCCTGATGCAGTCCGGCTATTTGCAGGCCGAAGGCGACAAGGTGAAAAAACTGCGCAGCACGGGTCTGGCCTACCCCGCCGGTAGCCTGTCTTCCCGCGAATCTCAGATCGAAACGGAAACCCTGTCGTACTTTGCCATGCCGCGCGGCGTGGGCGAAGTGTTCACCTCCTCCCTGCTCGGGCATGTCCGGCGGTTGTGTTCCGATTATGAGGAGCGGCTGCGCTGGCAAGGGCTGCTCAACGGGGATGAGGCTGCCGAACATGCCCGCCACGCTTTTCAAGTGGGCGCAGTGGTGATTTACGGCCTGGGCGGGTACAAGCTGATGGCGGCGGTCAACAACGGTTATTACAACATCGGCTTTCTGATTGTCATGGGACTGTTCGCGCTTCCCTGCCTGGCAGGGGTGTGCCGCCTGCCCCGCCTGAGCGAGTTGGGGAAGCAGTACGTGCAGCGACTGCAAGCCGCGTTCGGCGGGCTGAGGTCGCGCCTGCCGAATGAGGAGACGGGCGATGATTCGGTTCCGCTCGTCCTCGCCGTCTTCGGCGTGGGAGCATTGGCGGCTACCGCTTACACCGATTTTCACCTGATGTTTCAGCGCGCCGCCAATGCCGGAACGAGCGGCGGGGGCTGCGGGGGCATGAGCAGTTGTGGCAGTGGCGGAGGCTGCGGCGGGGGCGGGGGTTGTGGGGGCGGGGGTGGTTGTGGCGGTGGGTGCGGCGGTTGCGGAGGAGGGTAATACATCATGGCGCAAACAACATCCGGGATCGCATCGAATTCTTTTTCATCTTTTTCAATGGAAGCGTTGCCGGTTTTGGGCATCGGGCTGGGGATGCGCGAGCCGTTTCTGAGCGACCTGTTTTTGCACCGGCAGGACGTAGACTTTTTGGAAATCGTTGCCGACCACTATTTCGATCCCACACCGCGCAAAGCGGAGGAATTGGAACTGCTGCGGGCGCATTTCCCGCTTGTGCCGCACGGCCTGGATTTGTCGCTCGGCAGCGCGGAAGGCTTGGATATGGCGTATTTGGAGCGGATGGCAAAATTGGTGAACCATCTTAACCCGCCCTGGTGGAGCGAGCATATCGCGTTTACCAGAGCCGGAAGCGTGGACATCGGGCATTTGTGCGGCCTGCCGTTCACCCGTGACGCGCTGGATACCTTGTGCGGCAACATCCGCCGCGTACAGGAACGGATTGCCGCGCCGTTGATTTTGGAAAACATCACGTACACGCTGCAATGGCCGGGCGCGGAAATGACCGAAGCGCAGTTTCTAACCGAACTGGTCACGCGCGCGGATTGCGGACTGCTGCTGGACATTACGAACCTGTACACGAACTCGGTAAATTGGGGTTACGACCCGTGCCGGTTTCTGGACGAATTGCCGCTTGAAAAAGTGGTACAGTTCCATTTCGTCGGGGGCGAGTGGCAGGGCGATCAGTTGATTGACAGCCATTCGCAGTCCACGCCGCCGGAAGTATGGCAGCTTATGGAAGAAGCCTGCCGTCGTACTCAGGTAAAAGGCATTTTGCTGGAGCGGGACGAAAATCTGCCGCCGTTCAAAGAAATCACCGAAGAACTGGCGAAGGCGCGGGAGATAATGCGGTTGAGGGTTGAGGGTTGAGAGTATTGGGTGTTCGGTGTTCGGTGTTCGGTATTTGGGTATTTGGTGTTGGGGGAGTGGCATTGTCTTAAATGCTCAATGCTTCATGCTCAACGCTCAATCGAAGGATGAGAAATGGGATTACGGGACGTGCAGCATGGGCTGGCGCGGCTGCTGACGGATGATGGTCTGCGGGAACGGTTTGCGGTTGACCCGCAGGGCGTGGCGCAAACGCTGAATCTGGATGCGGCGGATGCGGCGCAGTTGTCCCTTCTGGCAAGCGCGGAAGTGGAGCGCTTTGCCCGTTCGCTGCGCGCCAAGCGGTGGAACGAAATTCAGAAGTTGCTGCCGGTTTCCACGCAGGCGGCGCAAAATTTCGGGTTTCCGTTGCGGCGGTTGTTCTTCGATTTCGCGCAAACGTATGCGCCACAGGGCGGCAAGCGCCATACGCAGGACGCCCTTGCTTTCGCCGATTGGACAGCGCGGCAGTCGAGCGGAACGCCGCAAGATTTCATTCCCACAAACGCGGTATGGCTTTCCGACTTACTGCGCTATGAAGCGGCGTGGCTGGAAATGCATCTGCTGCCGTCACGACGCTGGATGCTGCGCCGGTTCGCCTACCCTATTCCCCAATGGATACGCGCCCAAACGCTTGCTGCCGCCGAAGGTAAAGTTACCGACAGTTCCCCATCTATGCGAACAACTCTGAGCATATGGCTGCGCCTGTCACCTTCGGGTAAGCTGCGCCATTACAATTTGTCTGCGCCCAAACTATGACAAGCGGGCAGAGAAAGCGAGGCGAAAACACCATCTTGTACGCTACTTCCCGTCCTTTCGCAGCAGCGCCACAAAGTCAGGACGTTTCTGTTCGCGCGCCAGGGAAAGCGGGGTTTCCGCGTTGACGTTGCGAAGGTTGGGGTTGGCTCCGCGCGCCATCAATTCCTGCACCAAACGCTTGCTTTTGCCGTTCCAAATCGCAAAATGCAGGGCTGTGTTGCCGTCGCGGTTCTGGATGTTCACATTGGCATGGCGCGTCAGCAGCAAGCGCGTCATGGCTTCAGCATTGGCAGCCGCGGCCACCATCAGCGAAGTGGAGCCGTTCGTACCCTGCGTGTCCACGTTTGCGCCATGCGCAAGCAGCAGTTCTATGAGACACAGGCGGTTCCGATTGACAGCGGCGCGTATAGGCGTATCGTCATCGGATTGCGGGGCGTTGAGGTCTGCGCCATGCGTAAGCATGGTTTCGGCCAATTGACAGCAGCCTGCGTCATCGGCAAGCGCCGGTATGCCGGCATCGTCTGTCCATTGCAAGCCTCCCCCACAGGCAAGCAAAAACGCGGTCGGGCTGTCATCGGCAGGGGCAAGCGAGCGGTGCAGCAGTTGGTCGAGCAGCCGCTTGAAGGTTGGGGCAGGCGGCGGATGGCAGCGCGTATTCGGGTCGGCTCCGGCATGGACAAGGACAAGCGCCTGCCTGCTGTCGTTGTGGACAAGAGCGGCAATCAGTTGACGATTAAGCGTGTACTGCCGATTCGCCTTCCATACCCACCATCCGCTTGAGCCGACGATCACGAGAACAGGCGTCAGCGCCAAAACTAACGAACGTCGCGCTTTCATGGGCGTTTCTACCCTCCCCTATCACCTGGTTCCGCCAGGCCGGCGCGCAAAAGCTGCTGCGGTTCGGAAGCGGGAGAAGTATGGGCGCGCAGCATGGTATCGGGGCGCATGTCAGGCGTGTCGGACGCGCGCAGCAGGGTTTGAAGGGAATGTTGACGCTGTATCCGCGCTTCCATCTGTAAAATCAACGCCTGCATCTGCGCGTTCAGCCGATGTTCCGCCGGATACACCGCCGAACGGCTGGCGATACGCCGCATGGATGTCAGGGTTTCTCCGTCGCCAATATGCGCGAACGCCTGCAATGCGCTGAAACCGAACGCTTCATCCGCATTATTGCGCAGGGTCAGGGGCAGCACGGCAAGGGTCCAGAGGATTTCCTGCTCGTCCCGATTCAGCAGGCCGATGTCTGCCTCCGTTACCTGTTCCAGCAAGCGGCGGATGGCGGCAAGCACGGCAGGGTCACGCCCCCAGTCATGGTGGGTCGCTTTAATCAGCGTCGGCAGGACCGCGATATTCCCCGTTTGCGTCAGCGCGTACACCATACAACGCTGCGTCTGCTCAACATGAACGACCATTCTTGCAAACAGCAGTCCCCAAGCGAATAGCGCAGCCATCGCAAGAGCGGTATGATGGCCGGAAAAGCCAAAAATAAGCAGGCCGCCGGCGACAAGGCCGATCCAGGCGAGTGTCGCGCGTACCGCTGCCGCTTCTTCTATTCCATGCTGCAGAGCGGCGACAATAGGGGGAGGAAGGTGGGCCAGCGTCGGTTCGGACGCCCAATCTGATTTCAAGCGGACAAGGCGTTTCGCCAGGCGCAGGGCTTCCATGCGGGAGGCTTTGTCAGGTATGGATTTGGGCATTATACTTCTCCCTTTTTGCCGTTCCACTTTAGGTAAGGAATTTACCAGGCTGCCGCAACTATATCCGGTCTCTCAAAGCGATATGGCATCCAGCAGGGCGCGGTGTTCGGGCGTTAAGTCGGAAAACGGCAGGCGGGCATGTCCCATATCGAAGCCTTGCCGCCCGCAAAGATATTTTAAGGCCGGAATGGAACCCATCTGTTTTAAGGTCGTTCGCAGTTCATCTACCTGCGGCTGCAAATGATCTTCGCCTGCCCACAACTGCGCGAACAGGCGCGGCGTGGCGTTGGCAATGGCGGAAATAAACCCATGCGCGCCGATCTGACGGCCTTCCCTTGCAAAGCCGTCACTGGCCGCGAACACAACCGCATGACTGCCGAACTCCTGTACCAGTTCCGTCATCCGCTCCGTTTTGCCCATCGAATCCTTGACGCCCGCAATGATGCCGTCGTTCAACATCCGCTTCAGGCAGGCAACCGAAATCATATTGGCGGCATACTGCGGGATGTTGTACGCGAACACGGGCAGGCTTGTCGCCTTGTGTATCTGCGCGTACCATTGATAAATCGCCTCATCGCTTGCCGGGTAGTAAATCGGCGGCGGCAAAAACACGCCCTGCGCCCCGCTGTCTTCGGCATGACGCGCCAAATCACGCGCGGCCTCGCTTTGCAGCGCCCACACGCCGGCAAGAACGGGAACGCGCCCGCCTGCGCCTTCCATTGCCGCCGTCACAATCGCGCGTTTCTCCGCCTCCGAAAGAAACAAAAACTCGCCCGTCGTGCCTGCCGGGCATAATCCTGCCGCGCCGTTTTCCACCAGCCAATGCGCGTGTTCCCGCGCGACGCCCGTATCGAGGGTATCATCCTTTTGAAACGGCGTTAATGTCGCCACATAGCACCCTTGTAACGCTTGTTTTCCTTCATTCACCGCCATTATTTCGCCTTTCCTTGCGTCGTAACAGGTATGCCGCATAATCAGGCAGGAACCCGCGCCTGCTTGCTCGAAATTCGTCTTAGATGCTACAGTAGTATAGCACGAGGACAAGGGCACGGAGCGAAACCTGCCGCGCCCATATTGGCTCAACAACGTTTGGAGCGCGTTCTTGTCTGAACCATGATTTTTCATGATTATTGTGATTATCATGATTCGGAGGCGCATTTCTCATGGCAATCATCAAAATCATGAAAAATCATGGTTCAGACAAGAGGCGCACAGACGCGAAAGCGGCAAAACAGGCTTGCGCCCGCGCTTTGTTTGGCTGCCCTGCTGCTTTGCGGCTGCCGGATGGGAACGGAGGCGGGCGCGTCCGACAAAGAGATAACCATCTGGTCTATGTGGAGCGGGGCTGAAGAGCGCAATTTTGAGCGGGTTCTGCGCTTGTACGAGCGCAGCCATCCGGGCGTTCATATCCGCAATTTGGGCGCGGTCAGCGACGATACCAAAACCATTCGCGCCCTTGTGGCCGGAGCGACGCCCGACGTGTTCACGCTTGCCAATCCCGCGTACCTGGGCGCGCTGGCCCGTAACAAGGCCGTACGCCCGCTGGATGATTTACTGAACAACGGCGGACTGCATGAAGCCGATTTTGTACCCGCGTCCCTGCGCCTGTGCCGCTATGAAAACCATTTGTATGGCCTGCCGTTCCTGATTGACGATGTAGCGCTGCTGTGGGACAAGCAGGCGTTCCGCGAGGCCGGACTCGATCCCGAACGCCCGCCGCAAACGCTGGAAGAACTGGCGGATTACGCCGTCAAACTGACTAAACGCGACTCAAGCGGCAAAATCACGCGCCTGGGGTTGCGCCCGCCAAACGACCTGTTCATCCTGTTCTTTCTGTTCGGCGGCGGTTTGACGGACGCGCAAACCGGGCAGGCAACGCCGGACGCGCCGGGCAATGTGGCCGGAATGGAATGGTACAAAACGCTTGTGGATAGATTGGGCGGCATTGAGCAGATCAACGCTTTTTCGTCCGGCTTCGGTTCCAATCAGGGCGCGAGCAACCCGTTTTATGTGGGCAAAGTGGCGATGATGCTGGATGGCGAGTGGAATCCGTATTGGGTTTCGCGCTACGCCCCACAGATGCAGTACGGGGTCGCGCCCGTGCCGCCGCCTGCCGCGCATCCCGAACGCGCCGGCACGACCTGGATTGGCGGCAACGTGTTCTGCATCCCCGCCGACAGCAAGCATCCCCGCGAAGCGGCGGAGTTTCTCGTCTGGATGCAGTCGCCCGAAGCCCAAACCGCCTTTGCCCACGACATGAACAACGTGCCCAACATCCGCGCCGCGCTGCAATCGCCGCAACTGCGAACGGGCACAGCCTTTCGCCGTCAGTTCGGCAAGTTTCTTGATCTGGCCGATAGTCCCAACGCCGCGTATTTCCCCGCCATGCCCTCCGCCAGCCTGTACATGAGCGAAATGAGCAACGCCACCGACAAAGTTCTCTACGGCGAACAAACCTCGATGCAAGCCCTTCACGCCGTCAAACTTCACATGCAAAAAGAGGAAGCGCAGCCATGATTCAATCGAAAATCGAAAATCGAAAATCGAAAATCGAGTGGCTTGGTCTTGCCTTCGTATCGCCCTGGCTGATCGGCTTTTTCATTTTCACGCTATACCCGATTCTGGCTTCGCTGTACTACAGCTTTTGCGATTACCGCGTGTTGACGCCGCCGCATTGGGTGGGCGTTCGCAACTATGTGGAACTGTTTACGGATCACGATTACTTTTTGCCAAGTCTGTCGAATACGCTGTTCATGTTTTTGGAACTGCCCATCGGCCTGGTTATCGGGCTGGCGATTGCGCTATTGCTCAATCTCAAACTGCGCGGCATGGCGTGGTTTCGGACATTGTATTATATTCCGTCCGTCGTGCCGACCGTCGCTTCGGCCATTTTGTGGCTGTGGCTGCTGAACCCGGAATACGGATTGGTGAACAAAAGTCTGGGCTGGCTGCATCTGCCCACGCCCGCCTGGCTCTCAGATCGCGTCTGGGCCAAGCCGGGTTTTATCGTCATGGATTTGTGGGGCGTGGGCGGCAGCATGATCATCTATCTGGCCGCTTTGCAGGGAGTTCCCGCGCATCTGTACGAAGCGGCGGAACTGGACGGCGCGACGGGCTGGGACAAACTGCGCCACGTCACCCTGCCCGCCATTTCGCCCGTGATTTTCTTCAACCTGATTTTGAGCGTCATCGGCACGTTCCAGTATTTCACGCAGGCGTTTGTAATGACGGGCGGCGCGGGCGGGCCTGCCAAAAGCACCCTGTTCTACGCCCTTTATCTCTACCAGAACGCTTTCCAGTATTTCCGCATGGGCTACGCCTGCGCAATGGCCTGGGCGCTGTTCGTCCTGACTTTAATTGCCTCCTTCATCGTCTTCAAAACCTCGGCACGGTGGGTGTACTATGAGGGCGGGGAACGGTAGGATTTTCGATTTTCGATTTTCGATTGCCGATTGTGGATGTGGCTTATGTCTTTTCTTCTCTTCTTCTCTTTATTAGGTGTCGGCAGGAGATTAGAAGCGACGTGAAGAATTAACTTTCGGAAACGCTGCGCAGAAAAGTGACGCGCCAGGAGGCCGATTGTGCGGATACTGATGCTTTCGTGGGAATATCCTCCCAAAATCGTGGGCGGCATTGCCCGCCATGTGGAAGAATTGTCGTGGGAACTGGCAAAACTGCCGGGCGTGGAAGTGCATGTCGTGACGTGCGACTTTCCGGGCGCGGCGGAAGAAGAGGTGTTTGCGGGCGTCCATATTCATCGCGTTGCCGCGTATGACGCGCCCGGAGGCCATAAAGACTTTTTCCACTGGATACACCAACTCAACGCCGCCATGCGTGACCGGGCGGACGCGCTGTGCCGCGAATGGCTGGCCGGCAAAAAACCCGGCGACCCGCCCCGCGATCCGAAAACGCTTTCGGACGCAGACGCCATTGTGCTGCACGCGCACGACTGGCTGGTCTGGTTCGCGGCCAATGAACTGAAATACACGTACAAACTGCCGCTCGTGGGCACGATCCACGCGACGGAATATGGGCGCAACAACGGCATCCACAACGAAACGCAGCGCTACATCAACAGCATCGAGTGGAAACTGGCGTATGAGTCGTGGCGCATCATCGTTTGTACTCACTTCATGCGGGGCGAAGTGATGCATGCCCTCCACGCGCCCGCCGATAAATTGGACATTATTCCGAACGGCGTTAATGCCGAAAAATTCGCGTTTGATTTTCCCCCGGAAGAAGCGGCGGAGTTTCGGGCGCAGTTCGCCGCGCCCAATGAGAAAATCATCATGTTTGTCGGGCGCGGCGTCCGGGAAAAGGGCGCGCAGGTGCTGATCGCTTCCCTGCCGAAAGTGCGCCATTTCTACCATGACGCCAAATTGGTAATCGCGGGCGGCGGCTATCGGCAGCATTTGATAGACCAGGCGCATGCTATCGGCATGGGCGCGCACGTCCTGTTTACAGGCTTTATTCCCGATGACGCGCTGCTGCGGCTGTACAAAGTGGCCGACATCGCGTGTTTCCCAAGCCTGTACGAGCCATTTGGAATTGTCGCGCTGGAAGGCATGGCCGCGCATGTCCCGCTTGTGGTATCCAACGCGGGCGGCCTGCCCGAAGTGGTGGAAAACAACGTGACCGGCATCACCACGTTTGCCGACAATCCCGACAGCCTTGCGGATGGCCTGCTGTATGTGCTGCACAACCCTGACCGCGCGCAGGCAATGGCCGACGAAGCCCTGAAGCGCATTGCAACCGTGTTCAACTGGGCCAACATCGCCCAACAAACCAATGATGTGTACGTCCGCTGCTGGCAGGAGTATGTAAAATCCGACTGGTAGCCTTTTCGCGCCATCTGACAATCTAAACGTTCTCACGCTGTGGTCGGGCGCATACGTCTTTATACTTTTTACCAAAAAATAAAGAACATGGGAGTCACAGTATTGTCTGATTCTCGTAATAGTACAGGGGGAGGAACCCCATGCGCGCGATTTGCAGAGGAGAACACCCCGTTATGCCAGCGTTCCCGGCAAGAAAACCACATTCCGCCCATAGTTGCGGACAACAATGGGATTCTGACTTTTTGTCGCGCCTTCCGCGATTTTGGAAGCGGCGTGGCATTTGCCTTGCGCTGCCATTTGCGCTGACGGTCGGGATAGGAACGCATGCAAACGCGCAGGACAAGGCGGCGGGCGATCTCTTTTCGGTGTTTGCCGTTGCTTCGCCCCTGCCTTCCAGGCCGTTGGGAGAACTTGCGCCGTCCGGCACGCTGTCGCGCTTCGATGCGCTGGCGGGCATCCAAACGGATGTGATTTTCGGGACCAACACCGGCGGCCCGTATGCGCTTTCGTGGAAAAAGGCGCAGTCCAACAGCGAAACTGTCGAATGTGGCGGGCGAACCTTGCAGCGCGACATTGATTACACCGTCAACGCGGATGCGGGAACCATCCAGTTCGCTTCGCCCCTGCCGACCGGAACCGCCGCCAGCGTCACCTATTCCACCAACGCGCCCGGCGCGATCCGCAGCGTTCCCGAAGCCCGCCTGCTGCACATGGATTTACTCAGCAAAGGCAAGAATCGCCTGCGCCTGCGCACCCGGATTCAGGACGAGACCGCATCCGGCGTCCTTCCCTCTGCTCCGTCCGCCACGACTCCCAACAGTGCGTCCACAGCGGCGCAGTTCGGCGTCAACGCGTTGCAATGGACGGGCAGTACGCCCCTGCTGCGCAATTCCCTCTTCACGTCGCAGTTGGATTCTCGCTTGTTTTTGGATTTGCAGGGCGGCGATTGGATGGATCGGGGCGGCATGGCATTGGCGCAGCAGACGAAGATGGGCAAGGCCAACATAAACTTCGCGTATGCCCGCGCCGGGGCGCAGTTTACGCAAACCGACGAAAGCGGCATCGCGGCGGGACAGGAAACGCTGGGCGCAAAACTTGCGGTTGCCCCGGCAAAAGGCGTCACGGTTGCGGGCGGCGTTCAGGAAACCACGTTCGTACCCGCCGCAGGCAGCGCATCCGCGCCCGTGAAAACCCTGCAAACCAGTGGCGAAATCGGTTTGGAAATACCCGCGCTTGCCAAAACCAAAATTACGTCGAAGGTGGAAGACCGCGTTAATAAGGACGGCCAAACGCTGACGGCGGAAACCAATGTTCAGCTTCCCCGCCTGCCGCTTGCGCAAACGCAAATTACAGGCGGCGTTCAGTATTCCGCCGATCCCAAACAGGAGCGCACTGTGGGCCTGCTTTCCGCCACCTCCAAACCGCAGCGCTATCTCGAGGTGACCGGTGACGCCCGTATTCGCGCCGGCCAGCTTGCCGACAACGCGCCCGACCCTACTATCCGCAACACCTACGGGTTAAAACTCAACTTTGCGCCTTCCAAACGGCTTCGGCTTGGTGGCGGCACGATTTTCAACCCGGAAGCCGGAAGCGGAATCCTCAACGGACAGCGCAACACCCTGAATCTGGAATCGGATTGGGGCTTTTTTGCCCTGAAGGGGCAGATGGGGCTAGACCAGGATTACGACAAGGCTCATTCGTCCGGCACATCCGAATTGGGACTTGACCTGCGCCTCACCCGTTGGGACGTGTTCAGCACGGGTTTTCGCGGGCAGGGATTGTTCGACGCCACCACGCCGGGCACGGGAACCTACCTGCTCGGCTTCAAGCACCGCCTGGGTTCCGCGTTCGACTTAATGCTCAATGGCGAAGTGACTCGCCCGCTCCTCGGCGGTGACGCTTCCAAAACCGAAATCAAAACAGAGGCCAAGTTGGGGCTGCGGTTTTAATCCGCTTAGAGCCTCTCCCTATAGGCCGGGGATTGAAAATCCCCGGCAGGAAAGTACAAGCGTCCTGCGGACGCAAATGCCGCGCCTATTGGGAGAAGTTCTCAAAGCTTCAGATGGATTGATTTCGGGTCGGCATTGTGGAATTGTTTTGCCAGTCTCGGCCTGTCTACCTTGCTGCCGCCAGCGTACACGGCTCTAATGTGACGCAAATTGCGTATGTCGCGCAACGGGTCGGCATCCAGCAGAATAAAATCGGCATAGCGTCCGGGCTGTATGGTTCCCACTTCCCTACCCTTGCGCAAGATGCGCGCGGCGTTGCCCGTTGCCGTCTGCAAGGCTTCGTTGGGCGTCAATCCGGCCTGCGTGAGCAGGTATAGTTCCGTCAATAGTCCGGCTCCGGGCAGTACCCAGGGCGCGGGCGTGTCGGTTCCCGCAATGATGGCAATATGATTCTGTTTTAACTTTCTGACCAGTTGCAGGAATTGAACTTTCGCGCGCTTCGCCCGCATAAAATCTCGCTTCGTCCAGCCTTTGGTTCCGATAAATTCCCAGTAGGGATTGTGCCAGAAACGATTCCAGCCTGCCGGGACTTTGGCCCAATTGCCATACGTGGTTTTCGCGCCTCTTTGACCCTGCCAGGGCAGCAGAGCAACAGCAAGCGTGGGCGTTACGGCGACATGGTTTTTGGCGAGCGTGGTAATCAAATTCTTTGTCGCCGCGCCCTCTAAGTTTACATTTTCCACGCCCGCGAACGTTTTGCCGTACCCTTCCGGCGTGTGGGGCGGCAATACGCGCAGTTCCTGAAACAGCGTGGTAACGTGTTCCAGATTGTCAATTCCCGCCTTCGCCGCAACGCTCGGCAGGGTCGCGCCCAGATGCGCGGTCACGGGAAGCCCGCGCCGGTGCGCCTGCGTAATGACGGCCCGCGTCACGTCCGGCTTCGCCAAAATGTATAATTTCACGCCGTCCACGCCCTGCTTTTGCATGTCATCCAATAATGCCGGCACTTCTCCCGGCGTTCTTCACCGCCACCGCGCCCCACCAACTCGGCTTGCCCTCGTCAATGTTCTGCCCCATCCAATAAATGCGCGGGATTGTTTCGGTCGCGCCGATTTGCCGCAAATGCTGTATGGTTTTCAGGTTCGAGCCGACATCGCGCACACTTGTCACGCCGTACAGCGCGAATGTGCCGGGCGTCAGCACTTCATCCAAATGGACGTGCATATCAATCAGGCCGGGAACCAGCCATTTGCCCTTTGCCGCCACAACATGCGCGTTTGCCGGAATATGTACCTGTCGGCGCGTTCCCACAGCAGTAAAACGCCCGTTTCGTATCACCACGACGCCATTATGAAGGGGCGCTTTGCCCGTGCCGTCAACAATCGTCGCCCCTGTAATTACAAGCGGCGCGTCTTGAGCGGCAGAAGGAACAGAAGCGGGCGCAGGAACAGCCTGCATCCCAAATAGCATTGCCAGCGCCCAGGCGATCATAATGCCATCCTTTCGTTCTATGAAGCAATGGTAGTTCTAAAAACCATCGTTTCCGGCTTGACACGGGTACAAAGATACGGGTAGTATCAAAGTAGAAAACAACAACGGCCTGCGCAACTGGCGTTCACAGGGAAACCACCCTGGGGAAGCGCAAGGCCGAGGAACTGTCGCGCGCCTGGGCATCTGCATTTTCACTGCGGAAGTCCGGGTTTTTTGTCGTCTATGCGGATGAGGCATCAGGCATCAGGCATTAGAGGAGAAGACAGAAGACAGAAGACGGAATATAGGAAGCCTGAACACCGAACACCGAACACCTGAACACCCAATACCGAATACCGAATACCGAACACCGAACGCCTAATACCCAACACCTATTCATGGAGGTACGTTTATGCCGGAAAATCAACCCAACGCCAGCCGTCGCGCCCTTCTCAGCGTTTCCAACAAGGACGGCCTGATTGCGTTTGCCCAATCGCTTCGGGAACTTGGCTTTGAGATCATTTCTACAGGCGGAACGGCGGCGGCGTTGAGCGCGGCCAACATCCCCGTTCTCAATGTCAGCGACGTGACCGGCTTTCCTGAAATGCTGGAAGGACGGGTCAAGACGCTGCATCCGGGCGTGCATGGCGGCCTGCTGGCGGACCGCAGCAAGCCGGAACATCTGGCAGCCATTGCCGCGCACCACATTATGCCCATTGATCTGCTGTGCGTCAATCTTTATCCCTTCGCCGCTACAATCGCCAAACCCGATGTCACGCTGGAAAACGCGATTGAAAACATTGACATCGGCGGGCCGGCCATGATCCGCTCCGCCGCCAAAAACCACAATCATGTTCTGGTTGTGGTAGACCCCGCCGACTATGCGCCTCTCATTGCCGAACTGCAATCTTCCTCTGACGGCATCGGACAATCCACGCTGGCAACCCGGCGTCGTCTCGCGGCCAAAGCGTTTACGCACACTGCGCAGTATGATACCACCATCAGCCAGTGGCTGACGCAGCGATTTGCGCAGGAAGAACAAGCGAAAGAACAAGCAACAGAACAAACGGAAGCGCCGTCGGCAGACCCCGGCACAGTTCCGGCGGCGCAGCAGGCCGACACGCAGCCTGACGACACAAGCGTATTGCCGTCTTCATTCGCCATTCATTACAGCAAGGCGCAGGATTGCCGGTACGGCGAAAACCCGCACCAGCAGGCCGCGTTTTATGTGGCTCCCAATGTGACGGAACCCTGCGTGGCAAACGCAAGGCAGATTTGGGGCAAGGAACTGTCGTTTAACAACATCTACGACCTGAACGGCGCGCTGGAAACCGTCAAGGAATTCAGCGAGGAAGACCGCCCCGCCGCCGTCATTATCAAGCACACCAATCCCTGCGGCGCGGCTCTGGGCGATACCCTTGCCGACGCTTTCCAGAAAGCGCGATTGGGCGACCCGATTTCCGCGTTCGGCGGCATCCTTGCCGTGACGCGCATTCTGGATGTGGCGACGGCGGAAGCGATTACGGGCAAAAACACGTTCTTCGAGGCCATTATCGCGCCGGGTTACGAGGCGGAAGCGATTCCCATTTTAAAGGAGCGCAAAGCGTGGGGCGCGAACCTGCGCCTGCTGGAAGTGGCGGATTTGCGCGATTGGCGCGACAAAGCGGAAGTGACAGGCCCGGACTTCAAGCGCGTGACGGGCGGCGTCCTCGTACAAACGCCCGATCATGTCGTTATCACGCCCGACAAACTGGAAGTCGTGACCGAACGCGCCCCCACCCCCGAAGAAATCGAGGAACTGCTGTTCGCGTGGCGTATCGTCCGGCACGTCAAAAGCAACGCGATTGTGTTCACGAAAGCCCGGCAGGTCGTTGGCGTGGGCGCGGGGCAGATGAACCGCGTCCGCTCCGTGAAGCTGGCGGTGGAGCAGGCGGGCGAGCAGGCGCGGGGCGCAGTGATGGGTTCCGACGCCTTCTTCCCCTTCCCCGACGGCCCCGAAGCGGCAGCCGCCGCCGGCATTACGGCCATCATTCAGCCCGGCGGCAGCAAAAAGGATCAGGAAACCATAGACGTGTGCAACAAAAACGGTATCGCAATGGTGTACACAGGCATCCGCCACTTTTTACATTAAACACTTACCGCATAGCAGCCGGCTTCAGGTTCGTGCCGGCTGCTTGCGGCTTGGCGGCGGTTTTGCGGACAGCGGGCAGCGTTTCCACGCGAAAAAGGGTCTCTGCGGAGCGTCCATAACGGCATTGTAACGCTCCCGTTCCGTTTTCTTGTTATAAGCCCGCTTGCCGGGTTTTCCAGCTTTTTGTAACGCGGGCCGCCGCCGTACGCACATCATCGCGCAGGGGCGCGAACATGGCCCATTCCATCTGTAACACGTCGGGCGGGGCGCTTTCCGGGGTTCCCGATTGGTAGGGCGGCTGCGGGTTGTACTCATACGCCAGCTGCAGCGATTTGGCGCACTTTTCATTGCGGAGCATGGCCGCAAGATGCAGGCCGAAATCCAGCCCTGCGGTGACGCCCGCGCCCGTGATGCGGTTGCGGTCTTCGACAAAGCGCTCCCTGACGGGCGTTGCGCCAAATAACGCGAGCAGATCGCGCATACCCCAATGCGAGGTGGCTTTGTAGCCACGCAGCAAGCCCGCCGCGCCCAAGACGAGGGAACCGGTGCAAACGCTGGTGACATAACGCGCGGTTTTGCCCTGCTTTGCCAGAAAGCCAAGCGTTGGCGCATCGTCCATCAGGGCGAGAGTGCCACGCGAGCCACCCGGCACGAACAGAACGGTCAGGCTATTGGGGCAGTCGGCGAAGGTTGTTGTCGGCTGAATGGAAACGCCCAAATCACTGGTCACGAGTTCGCGCGTTTTCGCCACCAGATGCACCTTCACGTTGCCAAGCGTGGCGAAAATCTGCTGCGGGCCAATCAAGTCCAGTGTGGTCATTTTCGGATACAGCAGCATGGCGATGTGTTGCGGCGGGCCGTCGGGGATGCCATAGCCGCTCATGTCGTGTTTGGGATGCGTACCGGGCGGGGGCGGCGTGGCAGGATCGGCAATGCTGTTTTGCGTGGGCGCATCCAATAAGGTTTCGGCGTCGCCCTGCGTCTTAGCAAAAGAAGCGCCGGCCAGCGACAACCCCGCCGTGCCAAGTGTTTGCAGTAACTCTCTGCGGTTCATATAGTCTCCTTCTTTCCGTTACTGGCGGGGGTCAAAAGCGCCCTCATAAATGTTGTGGGTTGTATCCTGGAACCAGAGCTGCGTCCACTTGCCCCATTTGGCGTGTCCGTCGGCGTAGGCGTTGTTCATCCCCTCGCTGTGGCGCAGAAAGGCCAATTCTTTTGTCTGCGTAAGCGCGTCGTTCCAGACCATCGTGTGCATCATGCCGATCATCATGGCGTCGGCTTCGGGATCGTTTTTCACCCAGTAGGGCGGGTGAAAGTGGTCGCGGGTCAGATTCTCCTTGCTTTCGCTGACGTAGATGACTGACGCGGGGCTTTGGATCGCCGCCAGGTTTCCGTATTTCTGTTCCCCTTCCAGCCAGAGGTTCAGGAAGTAGGACGACAGGCGCAATCCCTGCTGCTCGGATGTGGGATTGGCAAGCGGCGCGGTCCAGTTCTGGCTCTGGTCATCGGGGCAGCGCAGAATCTGGCGGCTCTTGATGTAAGGCTGCATGGTGTTCACCCATGACAGCGCAAGGCCGTCATAGGAGGCGAGCGGAAAACACTCGTCATAGTCCTGAACGTACTGCGCGAAGCCCATTCCGATCTGCCGAACGTTGGACAGGCAGGCGGTTTGCCGCGCCTTTTCCCGCGCCTGGGCGAAGACGGGAAACAGGATAGCGGCGAGAATCGCGATAATGGCGATCACGACGAGCAATTCAATCAGCGTAAAGGCGCGCGCAGCGGCGCGGCCATGATGTAAGCAAAGCATGGTCGAAAAACCTCCTCAGAAATTATGTTGACAGTGCAGACAGGAAACCGGTCAACAGGCGCGAGGAGGCGGATACAAAGGAGTGAGGAAACGGATGCGCAGCAGGAGGGGAGCAGGAGTAAAGACTTGAATGGCAGGGGGCACAAGCACAAAACAAGGGGCGGGAAGCGAAGGCAGAATAAAGGTCAAACTCCTGTCGGGAACAGCAGGAAACACAACCGGCGCGCTGCACTGCGCGGCAGCACATGCGGCAATTCCAGTGTGAGGCGACGTGGGATTACCGGGACAGTTTGCCATCCTACATGTACTCGCCGCGCAGCAACAGGGTTGTAGAGACACGGCAGGCAGGGATTTGTTTGCAGCGGAGGCGTGAACAGGCGGCGGCGAGAAAGGCCATAAACTCGCCAGCAGGCACAAACTCAACAAAATTCCCAGCCACCGACGCGAAACGATGATTTCACCTGTCCCTAAAAGGCGTTGGCATCAGTATACCCATAAGAAAAGGCTTTTTGAGGTATGCTTTGAAAATAGTTCTTTGTTCACACAATGCGCCTGCGCGGATGGGCATCCTGCTATCAGTCAGGAACTGCTTTTCAGGTATCAACAGCAACGCCACAAGGAAGATTTATTTTTATGTCCCACAATGAAGCCGATAACAACGCATTGGAAATTTCCGCTGCTTCCGCCGCCCCCGGCGCGGACACAGAGGAACTGGTACGGTTCGGTATTTCTATGGCCGCGCCCCTTGTGCGCGATCTGGACACATGGCGCAAGGGACGCGGCTACGCCAACCGCTCGGAAGCGATACGCGATTTGGTGCGGGACGCGCTTGTGGAAACGCGCTGGGAACAGGAGGGAGAAAGCGACGGGGAAATGGTGGGCGTGGTGTCCATCGTGTACGACCACACCACGCGCCAACTGAGCGACCACTTAACGGATATGCAGCACCACGCCCACCACATCTCCCAGGCAACGCTGCATATCCATCTTAATGCCGACCACTGTTTGGAAGTGATTGTTTTGCGCGGCCCGCGCGCCGATGTCGCCGAACTCGCCAACCATCTTATCAGCACCAAAGGCGTCCTGCACGGCAAGTTTATTCCTACTACGACGGGCGAAAATCTCACACCTTCTCACCCTTCTCACCCCCATGCGCCACAGCCGACGTTGCCGGAGTGACCGCGCCCCGTTAGTATAATTCAATCATCAGCGAGCATTTTGGTTTGTAGCAGGTGGCATTGTCGGCGCAGGACTGTCGGCTGCCGACGCGGGAAGGCCGGATGTCTTCTGCGCGACTTGGCCTGCGCTGGCGTTTGACGCCGGCTGTACCGGCAGGTCGAGACGCGGCGAATTGACAGGCTGATCCGCGCCCGGTACGCTCACCTGCCCCGTAATGCTGCTGATGCCGATCAGCGCTCCCGTCGCTTCAAACGTGCCGTCCGACCCTACCCCTGTCACCTTGAAGCCATCCAAAACCAGGCTGGGAACCAGGTAATTTCCGGTTTGCGCGCTGATGAGCGGCATGTTGTTGCGATCCAGCATGCGCGCGGTAAACTGGAATGGGCTGCCCGTTGTAACGCCGTTTGCGCTTGCGGCGGGCGCAGTGATGCTGACCTGGCCTACTTGACTGACATCGAACGACGTGGGCGGCAGGGCGACAACCACTTCCGTTGCGCGGCCTTCCGTCAGCAGCAGCGAAATCTTTTGCGTCTGATAAGGCGTTTTGGCCGGGTCTACGCTGACGACCACGTTGCTCACGCTGAGCGGCCCGCTCGCCTGATGCTTGCCCGTGACAATGCCTTTCACCGTAAACAAGCCCTGCGCGTCCGTCGTCACCCGGTAGCTGACAGTCGCCTGCCCTGTCGCCGTGGAACTCACCGTCACATTAAGGTTGGCAAGCGGCTGCTGCGCATTGTCCGCCGCCAGCACCTTTCCTACCAGTTTCGACGTGCCGGGCGGAATGCCATCGCCAATCAGGGCGTTGATGCCACAGCCTGTCGAGAAAAGCAGAATCGCGCACCCTGCCAGCAACAATGTTCTGCGCAGCCATCCGCTTCTGACGCCGCGTAAAGCAGAATTTTGCTTTGCGTCTGCCTGTGTTTCCAACATGGGTCTTACATTTTCATCTTCGGTTTCAGGCGTCATGTCATTCCTCACTGGCAGGCGACACAAAATCAATCGCCGCGCGAACCTGCGCAGTCAGCGGCGGCCATCCGGCTTGATCCAAAAAGACGGCAACGGCATCGGCGCGTCCTGTTTCCCGCAATAGCAGCGCCAAGTCGGCATACACGCGGCGACAATCTTCGTTTTCCAGCAGTGTATCCGTCAGCCCGGAGGCAAGCAGTTCGGCGCGTAAACTCTCCAAAACAGCAACGGCGGCGCGCAATTGCGTTTCCGCTTCAAGGACATTGTTTTCCCTACGAGCCAGCAGTCCCAGGGTGCTTTGCGCGCGCCATCGCGTTTCCACAAGCCCGGTATCCGCCGCCAATTCCAGAGCAAGCACAGCTTCCTGCCGCGCTTGCGCAAAGCCGTTATTGAATGTGGAGTTGGTTTCCGCCTCGTTCGCGGATACTCCCTGCGCCCCCGGCGCAGCCTTGACTGCTTCCTCACCACGCGGCAAAGCGCGGCGCAAGGCTTCCGCCCGCCAGGCATACGCCAGGCTTTCCAGATGCCGCGCGCCGAAATTTTGCGCCAGTTCCAGGGCACGGGTCGAGGTCGCCAGCAAATCGGCATTTTCCCCCGCCCGCGCATGAATCCGGCACAAGCGCAGCCGACATTCGATTTCCCAGCGGAAGAAGCGGGCCGATGTGGTCACGGCAAGGGACTGATCCGCGTGGTAACGCGCTTCACGAATACGGTCCGGCTGCCCGGCGTAAGCATCGGCGAGCGCCAGTTGCGCGTAAAGTTCGGCAGGCCGGACGCCGTTGGAAAGGGCTTGCGCAAGCGCGTCCTTGCCATACGAAACTGCCAGGTCAAAATCGCCGGAGGCCGCGAAAAACATGCCCAGCGTGGCGCGCGCCATGGCTTCGCGCCGCTCGTCGCCCACAAAACGGGCCAACTGCAGCATCGTTTCCAGTCCCGCCTGCGTCTGCATCCACTGCCCCATATAAAAGTTACACCAGCCCATATCCAGCCGCGCAGCCAGATTTTGATCGGCGTTTCCCAGCGCCTCCGCATCGGAAAGGCAGGTCTGCGCCAGGCGGCGCGCTTCTTCCAAATCTCCCCCCGCAAGATACACATTCCGGCGGTTGGTGTTGACATACAACAGCGCCACCGCGATTTCCTGCCGATCCATGGCGCGGCTTGCTTCCGCTTCCTCCAACAGCAAAGCCGCTTCTTCAAAACGCTGCATGGCCTGCTGATACTCTCCCTGTTGGTCGTGCAGACTCCCTAACGCCAGCAGGCCACGCCAGCGCGTATCTATGTCGGCGCTGTCCACGACGCGCAAGAATTGTTCGCGCGCTTCCTCTGCGCGCCCCATCATGGTCAGCGCGCGTCCCAGATTATGCCGCGCCGACATTTCCAGTTTCTTATTGCCGATCTCCGCCGCCAGCACAATGGCGCGATTGAGAGCATCTGCAGCGCGCGGAAAATCGCCGATGTTGTTGAGCGCGTTTCCCAGATCGCGTTCCGCTCGCGCCTGCATCGCCCGGTCGCCGGTTTGCGCTGCCAGAGTCAGAATACGCTCGCAGGTAGACGCCACAGCGCGATAATCCGGCGGGCTTTCCTGCGCGCCCGCCAGTTCCTGCAGGGTGCGCAAGCCTTCGTTGAGGCGTGTGGTGACATCCTGAGCGGTAATCACAGGGGCAGGAGGCGTGGCGGCAGCATCGGGCGCGGTTTCGGCAGCCGTTTCCGCATCCGGCGCGACTTCGGTCACGGAAGAATTGGACGCGCTTTGAGTTTGCGCGTTACGCAGTTCTTCGTCCGGGGCTTCGGTGTAGAAATACGTCAGGGGAACGCCGCATTGTACGGCGATTTGCTGAAGGCGATCCGGTTGCGCCAATGTGGAGCCGGAAAGATATTGGTATATCAGGGCGCGCGAACAGCCGATGCGCCCGGCCAATTCCTCAATGGAAATGCCGGCGCGCTCTACGGCCTGCTGAATCCGTTGTCCTTGTTCGCGTCGTCCCTGTCGGGTACTTAAATCCATGCCGTGCGATGCTTTCTGCGCGCCAGCCTGGGGGGAGGTGGGGTACTTGGGGTCTAGGCTACCGAAAATCAGTGTTCGGTGTTGGGTATTCGGTATTGGGTGTTGGGATGCCGGACAGTTTCCTGCGCCGACCAGTAGCCTTCACCCACCGCTTAAAATAAAATTGCCTTGTGGCAGGCGCGTGGAGGGACACGGCCAAACCACCTACAGTATAGCACGTTTGTTTTACTGTCGTCAAGATGCCTCAAGACGGTATCGCCCAAATGCTTCCTGAAAACCTCTTTTATTAAGCCTGATTGCCGCGAGAGGAAGCCTCGTTCACATGGACCTGGAAAAAAGTCTATCGGGCAAAGTTCTTATTTACTTCTTCGTCGGAGAAAGTCAGATTGCTTACCTGCCCCGTATCCTGCAGGATTTTGCCTGCAATGAGTTCGTTGGTCGGCGCAAGCGTGGCGAAGTGGCTGGCTCCCCTTATCTCGACGAAATGCGCTTTGGGATTCGTGGAGGCTTTTGCCATTGCCTGCAAACAGTCAATGTTGCCCTCCGTACCCTCAAAAACCCACACCGGCGATTGTATCGAGGATAGCCAATAGCCTGGCGACCTTAATTCAATCTCCTGCCGGTTCGAGGTGTCAAAAGGGAGAAATGCAGAGTTGGTTCCATAACTGGCAACATCATCTATTGGGCCAAACGAAAAGACAGCGCGAAATCCGCCGGTAAACTCCGCGACAAGCAAAGCCAGGGTTCCCCCGGTGCTATGACCGCCCAGGTAGATGCGCTCTGGATCCACGTAACTTTGTGCTTCCAGATATCTCGCGGCGGCAAGAACATCGTCCACTTCGCCCAAAAAGCCTTCCTTGACGCCCGGATTGTTGTTACCGCCCCGCAGTGAAGGAAACATCATGATGATGCCCGCCTGACGAAAGGCTGCCGCTGTTTGATCGTTACTGCGCGGGGCAGGCGACCAGACATCGCCAATCGAGTTGCAGTCACCCCCCGTAATCCAAATAATTGCCGGATGTTTGCTGCCGTCGCCGGGGTCGGGAGAAAGATAAGCCGCCAGATTGCCGGGCGGAGCCGGATAGGTAATGGTGCGGAAGAGGGCGGGCGGAGCGTTTTCAAACGGTTCCCTCGCAGCGTTTTTCGACACCAACGTGGTCTCTGAAACCGCGCCGCGCTTCAGGCAGGGACGTCATCTGTTGAGAGCGCGTCTGACGCGGCGTACAGCCGGCGAGTAAGAGAAGTAACAGCACCGCGGCATAAGCGAATGTGAAGGGCCTGCGTCTGAAGTCTTCAACTTCCGGCGCGCAAACAGGAACAACATTTAGCGACAAAAAGGCAGGAGCCGGCTTGAAACGGTCTTTTTTCATCAGACAATGCCCCTCAAAAGTTGGCGATTATACCGAGCCAAGGGTGTCATGCCACTCTTTGGCCTGGAGTTTGGCGAGGTGCGCCGCTTCGCGCTCCTGCTGCAAGGCTTCGTCGCTTGCCAGGCTGTCCTCGATCTCTTCGGCTTCCGTGGAAACGATGCGATCCGCAAACACGCAGCCCAGCCCCGCCGTCAGCCCCGTGCCGCACAACAGCAGCGCCTGCCAACTGAAACGCCATAACAGATTGATAACGCCCAGGCCGAGGAAATACAGGGAAGCCGCGCCGAAGTAACACCGCCGCGCCCATACGGTTCCCGGCTGCCGGGTTTCCACCACGCCCGCCGTCACCGACAAGCCCGCAACCGCCAGCAGCAGGAGGGTGCGAATCACTTCGTAGCTTTCGTAATTTAACTGCTGCGGCACTCCCGTTTGCGACAAACGCACAATATCGCGCAGGGCCAGAAACGATACGCCATAACACAACGTAATCATCAGCAGATGCCGCAGGCGCGGATGTACCAGAATAGAGACGAGCAGCAGCGTCGCCAGGGGCAGCACTTCGATGTGGCTCTGGCTCCATTCGGTCAACGGGCGCTCGATGCTGACCGCCAGCAGCGCCAACCCCGCCGCAATGGAAGTTGTCCCGACAAACGACAGTTGTTGAACAGGCTTTGCAGTCACAGAAGTTTCCTCGCAAACAACACTATCCGCTGCGTGGCAATGCGAATACAATCTGCAAAAAAGCCTTCGTTCACGCAAATTGCGACACTGCAACGTGAAATCAATGCTGAGAGAAGCCGAATTATATCAGTATACGGCTTCGATTCCCATCTGTCAACGCGCCGCAGCAAAGATTTACGCTCACAGACAGCCATTTGCCGCTTTTCATTGTCCTTACCTGTAATTTCCCGTATTTTTGCAGACGCGCCAAGACGATTATTTTTACCAAAAGCCCATTTCATACAGGAACCACGCTGCTTTTGTCGAATTATACAGACATTAGGCACTAGATATTAGATATTGGATATTAGGGAAGAAGACAGAAGACAGAAGGCAGCAGCCTAACACCCGATACCCGACACCCGACACCCGACACCCTACTCATTCCAGGAGTTGTTTTGACTATGACTACATCTTCCGCGCCCATGCCCGCCGCGCCGGTCAGCGCCGCGTTTCCCACCTCCATGACTGATCTGCTCAAGCGACCGGATGAGACCAATTGCTTTGTCATTTTCGGCGCGTCCGGCGACCTTACCAAGCGCAAATTGATTCCGGCCCTGTACAATCTGGCCTGCTCCGACCTGCTGCCCCGCGATTTCAAAGTGATCGGCTTTTCACTGACGCCGATGGACGACGCTTCATTTCGGGACGGCATGTGCCAGGCCGTGAAAGAAAGCCACGAAGCCAATCCCTTCGATGCCAAAATTTGGGACAAGTTCGTGCAGGGGCTGTACTATATCACGGCGGATTTCAAATCGCCCGAAGGCTACCAAACCCTCAAGCAGCGATTGAGTGAGATCGAGCAGCATACCAATGCCCCCGACAACCGCCTGTTTTATCTTGCCACGCCGCCCAGTTTTTATGCCGACATCGCGGCGCGGCTTGGCGAGCATGGCCTGGCGGAAGTGAATGAGCAACGCCCGACGGGTTGGACGCGCATCATCATCGAAAAACCGTTCGGGCACGACCTGACGTCCGCGCAGGATTTGAATAATCGCCTGCACGACGTTTTTAAGGAAGAGCAGATTTACCGCATTGACCACTATTTAGGCAAGGAAACAGTTCAAAACATCCTCGCGTTCCGTTTCGCCAACGCCATCATCGAACCCATCTGGAACCGCAACTACATTGATCACGTTCAGATTACGGCTGCGGAAACCCTGGGCGTGGAGCATCGGGGCGGCTATTACGAGCAGGCGGGCGCGTTGCGCGATATGTTCCAGAACCACCTGCTGCAACTGATGACGATTGTGGCGATGGAGCCGCCCGTGCGGTATGGCGGCAGCAGCGTCCGTGACCGCAAGGCGGACGTGATGAAAGCCATCGTGCCTATCAATCCCGAAAACATTGCGGAAACAGCCGTGCGCGGGCAATACGGGCCGGGCCGCATGAACGATCTGAACATGGCGGGCTACCGCGAAGAGGAGGGCGTCAATCCCCTGTCGAACACGGAAACTTTTGTCGCCATGAAACTGTTCGTGGACAACTGGCGGTGGGCGGAAGTGCCGTTTTATCTGCGTTCCGGTAAGCGCCTGCCCAACAAAGTGACCGAAATCGTGATTCAGTTCAAGCGCGTGCCGCACTTGTTCTTCCATTTGACGCCCGAAGACCAGATGGAGCCGAACCTGCTGACGATGCGTATCGCCCCGGACGAGGGCATTTCCCTGCGCTTCGGCGCGAAAGTGCCCGGCCCGGAAATGCACCTGCGGCAAGTACAGATGAATTTCAGTTACGCCGACGCCTTCAAAGTGGCTCCGGCAACCGCGTATGAAACCCTGCTGCTCGACGCGATGGCTGGCGACCCGACCCTGTTCAACCGCTCCGATCAAGTGGAAATGGCGTGGGGCGTTCTGGAACCCCTCATAGACATCTGGTCTGCCACCAAGCCCTTCCAGCCGTTCCCGAACTATGCGGCGGGAACGTGGGGGCCGTCCGCCGCCGACGCCTTAGTCGCCCGCGACGGACGCGCCTGGCGCAACGCCCCCGCGTCCATCCCCTCCCACCAGACGCAGGCCAAAGTGGAAATCGCCCACGAAGGCGAGCCGATGGGAGCAAGAAGGACGAAGTAAAGGTGTCAGGTGTCAGGTGTCAGGTGTCAGGGAATACGCTACTTATTTCTTGCGCTTACTTACAGTAACATCAATGTAAGGAGAGACAATTCCCTGACACCTGATACCTGACACCTGACACCTGACACCTCGGAGCCACCATGTCCCGTACCATCACCGTCATTACGCCGGAAAATATGACCATCACGTATCAGGCGGCGGGGATTGCCTCGCGGTTTATGGCCGTGATCGTGGATTTGCTTATCCAGCTGGCGAGCATTTTGCTGGTGCGGTTGGGCGTACAATCCCTCGTGGGGGGCGGGCATAGCAGTGTCGGGCCGTCCAGCTTGGTTTCCACAGTGGGTATTATCATCGTCGGGATTGTGATACCGTTTGTGTACTCAATCTTCTTTGAAATAGTGTGGAGCGGCAGAACGCCGGGCAAGCGCTTGTTCGGGCTGCGAACCGTGCGCGACGGCGGCTATCCCATCAACTTTTTCAGCAGCGTCGTGCGCAATATACTGCGTATCATTGATTTCGGCTTATTGCCGCTTTCCACGCCCCTGGTTTTGTGCGGCCTGCCGGGATTGGCCTGCATGTTTCTCAGTCCCACATACAAGCGCATCGGGGATTACGCGGCGGGAACGCTGGTGGTAGTGGACAACAATGCGCCCGTGAATACAGGTCTCAGCGTGAGCGCCGGTCCCAAAAGAAAAGGTAAACTCAAAGCCGACGCGCACATTCAAGCCAGTATAGAGGCTGAAGCCGTTGCCGCGTTTGTGCCGCTTGTCCGAAACATCGAGCGCCTGACCCGCGAGGAGTACGAACTCATACGGCGCTTTACCACGCGCAGGCGGCAGTTCGATCCCCTCATTCGCGCCGGCCTTGCGGAACGATTGGCGCGTCCCCTACTGGCAAAATTAGACATGAACATTGCCATTCACTATCAACTCCAATACCTGGACATACTGCAGGCCATTGAGCGCCGCTTTGCGGAGGAGCGTGGCCTATTGTGATGCCAGCCGACACTTTTCCCCCGGACGATAACGCCATCTCAGGCGAGAGCGCCATTTCAGACGATAATGCCATTTCAGGCGAGAGCGCTACTTCAGGCGAGAACGTCATTATAGACGAGAACACCCTTCCAAGCGAGAACGTCATTTCTGAGGGTGAAATCCCAACGCCGCCTGCCGCGCCGCCCCCGACTGTTTCCCTTTCTTTCGGACAGACATTGCGCTCTGCGCTGCTGCCTGTCGCTGCGTTCCTGCTTGTCGGCTTGCTGTGGGGCTTGCGCGTGACGGCGCAGGCCACGCTGCCGCATATCTTTCAGCCGGGCGATTACGTCAATTTTCAGGGCGTCGTGGATGGCCTGCCCGTGCCGCGCCCGCTTGCCTGGAATGTGGAAGCCATGGACTTGCTGGCAACGCTGCGCGACCTGTCCGGCATGTCGCTGCTGCTTGCCATTTTGTTCGTTTTCGGTCCCCTGTGGCTGATTATCCTGCGCCGCGTCAACCCCACCTTCCGCCTTGTCAGCCATGCGCCTGCCGCATCATTTTCCGCGCCCAATTCTGCCGCGCCCAATTCTAATGAAACTCCCGCATCCGGTTCACCTGTTCCCGCCGCGCTGTCCACCCAAACACCGAATACCGAACACCGAACACCGAACACCGGGGTTTCCCGGATTACCGCTTCTTCCGCTTTGTCTACGCCGCTTGAATTTTACGGATTGGTGAAAGCGCTTTCCGTGCTTGCGATTACGGGAGTGCCGATTGCCGCCGCGTGGATACTGTTGGATTGGGATGATCTCGGCGGGTCATTGGCGGGCGGCAGCCTTGCCGCCAACAATCCGCCTTTGATCGGTTCCGTGTGGGCGCTGCGGCTTGCGTTGATCGGTATCGCGTTTTGGATTGGCTTTCATCGGGACGGACTGGCAGGCGATTTCACGCGCCCCGAATGGAACCCGACGCGCTCCAAACTGCCGTTCCTTGCTCTGCGCGGCGCGTGTTTCGGCCTGCTGGCGTTTGCCGTTTGCCGCATTGCCCTGCCGCAGCATATAGAGGACGCGCTCCTGCGCCTGCAAACCCTGGGCGACTTCAACAGGGCGGCGTGGAACCGGATTGCCGCGCATGTTCTGCTCGGTTTTGCCCTGGCCTGGCTTGCCATCGGGAGCATTTTTGTCTTTCTCAGCCCACCGCCCCATGTTCGCGCCCATCGCGCTCTGCTGTGCCTGCCCCTGCTTGCCTGCATAGTGGCGGGAATTTATCAGCGCCGTCTTGCCCCGCAAGTTCTGGCCGCGCGTTATGATATGCGCCCCGCCGTGCTGCAAGCCATCCCGGAAAATGGTTCGTACCGCCCGAATGTTCCCGCTTCCGGCGTTCCTGACGGCACAGCCGCCGCAATGGAAATGGCGAGGCAATTGCATCTGCCGTTGGGTACGCGAACCGATGATCCGAATACGGCTTTATCGGGCCGCACATTGGCGCTGTTTGCGCCTCCCCGTTCGCTCATGAGATTACTTTCTTCTGTAAGCGGTGTGCCTCCCCCATCCGATCCAAGCCAACCTCTATTCGTGTACCAGAACAATATGACGCTTGACGGACTTGCCCCGGACGCCGCTTCCGCCGGTCGGATAACGAGTTTTCTTGAGCAGCGCGGGTACGAATCCGCCCTCTCGTGGATGGCGCTGAGGACGCTGTTCAACTTCCCCCTACTCCGCTTTGATACAACCGGGGCCATTCGCGCCAGCCTGCAAGATTTGACGCATTATCCGCATAACGCGCAGTTTGCCATAACGCTGGAGCAAATGTTCGCCATCTGCGCCGCTACGCCGGAAAACTTAGCCTTGCTCGATCAATGGGCGGACGAAACGCATTTCGCTTTTCCAGACCGGGAAAGCCGCCGCCTGATGGGAGATTTGTACCGGCGCTTCGGCAGTATTGAAAAAGCCTTAACATGGTATCGCAAAGCCGATATGCCTTCCTCGTTCTTAGATCGTATCCGCAGGGAAACGCCCGTGCTGCGCACCGGGTACATTCAGGGCGTTCTGCGCTGGAACGGACGCCCGCTTGTCGGCGCGCAGGTCGCCGTCGTTCCGTCCCTGATGGATGGCCTGCCATCCGGCATGGAAATGCCGGTTTCGCAGGCGTTCGCGGGCATGGCAAACATCCCGCCCCGCGCCAATCCCGGCCTGTTCCCCGCTTACCATCCCTACCCCTGGCAGTTCCGCTGGATCAGCGCGACGGCCACAACGGACAGCCGGGGCGCGTACCGCATTGACCATCTCATACAGGGAACCTACAACGCCCTTTGTACGCTTCCCCCCGATGTGAAACCGACCCTGCCGTTCGACAATCGCCTGCAAATCATCCATCCCATCCCGCGCTTCAATCTGTACTCGGAACAAACATTTTTTGATGCGGGAACGACGGAATTCAAGTGGTAGGTTTCAGGTTTCAGGTGTCAGGGAATACGCTTTCATCGCCTACGACGGCTCATAGCAACACCAAAACGGGCAAGAAACGCTTTCCTGAAACCTGAAACCTGAAACCTGAAACCTGAAACCTACCGAGGTAGCCATGACCGACATTGACATCAACTACGTGCAGCAGGTAGCCCGTGAAGCGGGAAACCTTGCCATATCCATGCTCGACGGCATGAAGCCGGAACTGAAAGCCGACAGTTCTTACGTCACCAACATTGACCGCGACGTGGAACAGTTTGTCCGCGCCCGGTTAGAGGAGCGTTACCCGGATTTTGCGTTTTTAGGGGAGGAGTTCGGGCGGCATGGCGAGGCGGACGCGCCGCTGTGGGCGGTAGACCCGATTGACGGCACGACCAATCTCGTCTTCGGGCTTCCCATCTGGTGCGTATCCATCGGGCTTATCGTGCAGGGCGAAGCCGTCGCGGGAGCCATTTACATGCCCCGGACAGGCGATATGTTTCACGGCGAACGGGGCAAGGGCGGCTACTGCAACGGCGTCCGCCTGAACGTCACGGACAGAGACAGTCTGCATGTGGAAGACACATTAGGCTTTACCAGCACCGCCCTGAAAAGACTGGAAGTTTCCTTTTTAGAAGGCCGCATACGCTGTCTGGGCAGCATTGCCCTTGACATCGCCTTTACTGCTCGCGGAACCCTCTGCGGCTTGATTGGCTGGAACGAGGGCGCGTATGACATGGCCGCCGCCCTGTGCATTGCCAGAGAAGCGGGCTGCGTCGCCCAGCATTTCTCCGGCGAACCGCTCGACATGGCCCGCTTGCTGCGCGAAGGCAAAACCTACGCGCCCTTCACCGTCGCCCCGCCCCGCCTCACCGCCTACCTCCAGGCAAACCTGCACCCCAAAGCCGGGAAGGAATAAAGAAAAGGAGAAAAGGAGAAAAGGAGAAGAAAAAGGGAATGAAGATTACGCACCATAGAGAACTGGACGTGTATAAGAAGGCAATGAATGCCGCCATGCACATTTTTCAGGAGAGTAAAACATTTCCGAAGGATGAAACCTACTCGCTCACGGATCAGTTACGGCGTTCTTCGCGTTCTGTTTGTGCCAACCTCGCGGAAGCATGGCGCAGACGTCGCTACGAAGCCGCTTTTGTCGCCAAACTCAACGAATGTGAAGCCGAAGCCGCCGAAACACAAACATGGCTGGAATTTGCCGTTCGCTGCGACTACTTGGATGCAGACAAAGGCAAAGAGCTTTATCAGAGCTATAACGAGATTCTTGCCATGCTTTCTGCCATGATTTACAATCCTGCGCCCTGGCTTATTCCCCTTGCTTCTCATCCAAACAAAGGAACATAGAAATGTTTTCCCTTCTCCTTTTCTCCTTTTCTCCTTTTCTTTACTTCGGTTTTACTCCTGCACGGTTGAAGATGGTATCAAGAGCGGTAGCAACGGTTTGCAGGCGGGCGTCGTCGGAGGGCAGGGCGGCCAGTTCTTTGGCGAAGGGTTCGGCGACAACCGGGCCGTCATAGCCGATGGCTTGCAGGGCTTGCAGGAAGCCGGCGATGTTGATAACGCCGGTTGCGCCGGGCAGGCCGCGTATGTTGTCTACCTGCGCGTCGGTTTCCACGCCTGCGGGCGCGTCGTTGACGTGAACATAAACCACTTGTTCGGGTGTCAGGCTGTGCAGTTCTTCCACTGTGCCGTGTGACGTGTGCCAGTGCCAGCAGTCCAGCAGCAGGCCGACATTGGGGCCGATTTGCGCCGCCATGTCCAGCATTTGCGACATTGTATGGACAAACGGGTACTTCTGGCTGTCGCGCAGGGTTTTGGGGCCGATGAATTCCAGACCGAGGGACACGCCTTCATGGGCTAAAATGCGGGCAATGGGCTGGAAACGCGCGATGTGGAAAGCAAGGTTTTCCTCCCAATCGCGCTCGTTGGAACCGGGCATGATCCACGTAGACACGCGGGTTCCGCCAATCGCGGCAGACGCTCTGGCAAGCCGGGGCAAATCGTCCAGTTCCGCGCGCCATTTTGCTTCGGGACCGCGCCAGTCCGTCGGCAATCCCCACCCCGCCGGTTTCACCTTCGCGCCCGCAAACAGGTTTTTCACGGCTTCCGCGCCCTGCTGCTCAATCAGAGTCGCCACTTCCTGTGGGCTGAACTCCACGCCTGCGAACCCGTGCTTCGCCGCCAGCGCAATCGCGTTGGGCAAATTGCCCGCGTGGACGCCAATAGCTCCCGCGCTTAATGCTTTATACATGGTACAATCCTCCAAGATTGAAGTTAATTTGAGGTGACATATTTAGACACGCTATTCGGCGCTGTCACTATGATTTCCTGCGCTGAGGCCAGCGCGCAGCAATTGTTGCGGTTCGGAAGCGGTGTTTTGGGCGGGACGGAGGAGAATATCGGGAGTGTTGAAATGGCTGTCAGCCGCGCGCAGCAGCGTGTGCCGGACTTCCTGCCGCTCGGCGTTGGCTTGCAAAAATGGCAGGCACTCCTGCGCGGCATAAATGACTTCAGGTTTAGCTTTGGCTTTGCCCCTGATTTTGCCTTCCGTTTTCCGGTTTGCCAAAGTTTGCACGGCGTTCCAATCGCGCAGGTCGCCAACCTGTTCTAATGCGTGAAGCAAAATCAGCGTAAGTTCCGCGTCCTGTTGCTTGAAAATGCCGTGCAGATGCTGACGCTGCGTGGTACTGAGTAAATCGGAGTCTGTAGCCTGCAAACGCGGCAGCAGTATTTTAAGCGCTTCGCGGGCAATTTTCTTCAGTTCCACATCTTCAAAGCCAAGCACATCCGCCATTGCGCCGCACGCCTGTTTATCCTCTATGGTGGCGAGTTGTTTTACCAGTGCTTTTCGTTTGATCTGCTGTTGATGGTATTTGCAATAATCATTACAGCGATGTTGACAGCCTGCATACCGGCATTGACAATCATTGGATTGTTGTGCCAATGCAGCAGGTAAGCCAACAGGAAGTAGAGCGGCAGCGTTACCAGCCAGGCGACCACAACGCCAATGCGCAGTTTGCGCAATCTTCTGGCCTTACGCGCTTCGTGCTTCATTGCCGTCAGCAGGTCTTCTATTTCCAGCGATGTTGTGTCTGATGCTTCCATAGCCTGTTGATTCGCCGTTTCGCCGCGTTTTCCCTGTGCGTTTCGTTCGTAATTGGTACAGGTTCTCTGCTATTTCTGTCACGATGCTATGATGAAACTGATTGCACACGATACCATTGCTGCTGTTGCCACGCCGCCGGGGGAGGGCGGGATTGCCGTTATTCGCGTTTCCGGGCAGGACGCGCTTGCGGTTGCTGGTCGCGTCTTTCGTTCCCGGAATGCCGGGGATGTTGCGCTATGGGCGGGGTATACCGTCCGCTATGGGCAGTTTGTGGAAGCCGAAAATGGCAATGTTGTTGACGATGGCCTGCTCACCGTTTTTCGCGCCCCGCACTCGTATACGGGCGAAGATACGGTAGAATTGTCCTGTCATGGCGGGCGCGTGACCACTGCGCGCATACTGCAATTAACGTTGCAGGCGGGCGCGCGACTGGCAGAACCGGGCGAGTTCACGCAGCGCGCGTTTGTAAACGGGCGCATGGATCTGGCGCAGGCGGAAGCGGTTGCCGATGTGATACGGGCGCGCACAGATGCCGCGCAGCGCGTGGCCCGGCAGCAGCTTGACGGCGCGTTATCACAGGCCGTTATCCAACTCAAAGACGAACTGATCGGCATTGTGGCCGCCATTGAAGTGACCATTGATTACAGCGACGAGGTTGGCGAACTGGACCACGCCACGATTTTGCCGCGTATCGAAGCGGTTCAGCGCGGCCTTGCGCAGTTGCTGCAAACGGCGGAACGCGGGCGTATTTTGCGGGAAGGTTTGCGCGCGGCCATTGTGGGACGGCCCAACGTCGGCAAATCGTCCCTGCTGAACGCGCTGCTGCGGCAGGAACGCGCCATTGTCACGCCCATAGCCGGCACAACCCGCGATCTGGTGGAAGAATCCGCCAACATCGGCGGCGTTCCCGTCGTGTTTGTGGATACGGCGGGTATTCGCGCTACGGACGATGTTGTGGAGCGTATCGGCGTGGAACGGGCGCGCAGAGCCATTGCCGAAGCGGACACCATTTTATTCGTTGTAGACGCGACAGCCGAGTTTACCAAACGAAGATGGAGAAATTGCCGATTTCATCCGGCGCGAAACCAACACGCCCGTTCTTGTCGTCGTGAACAAGTGTGATCTTGCGAACGGGCAGGAGTGGATTCGCAACAGCGTTTCCACTAAATTCGATTTGTTGGATGCAGAGCGCTTCCGCCCTGTGTATGTTTCGGCGCAGACAGGGGAAGGGTTGGACACCTTGGAAGCGACTCTAATTCAGCCCGCGTCCACCAACACGGTTTCCAATCCTGAATACACTATTGACGACGTTACCTATCAGGATACCAACAACGGCGTTGTCGTCGCCAATGCGCGGCACAAGCAGGCGCTTGTCTGCCGCGTTCGCCAGTTTGCAGGAAGCGGAAGCCACGACGCGCGCCGGGTCTGCCCGGTGACTTCATCGCCATAGATGTACGCGGCGCGTTGGACGCGCTCGGCCAAATCACCGGCGAAACCGTTACGGAAGATATTATCCACCGCATCTTCCGTGATTTCTGTGTCGGTAAATAGAAAAGGAAATCATACTTTGGAACATATAGACGCGCAGGAAACGAAAACGGGACTGACGAGCGGGGTGGTACGTGAAACGCTTGCAAATGGCCTGACGGTGCTGGTCAAAGAAAATCGTGCGGCTCCGGTTGCCGCCGTACTGGTGTCGGTGAAGGCCGGGTATTTTCAGGAACCGGATCGCGTCAACGGAATTGCGCATGTTATAGAACACATGTTGTTCAAGGGTACGCCCCGCCGCCCTGAAGACGAACAGATCGCCCGCGAAGTGCGCGAACTCGGCGGCTACATCAACGCGGGCACGTATTATGAAGAAACCACCTACTACCTGACCGTTCCCTCGCAGCATGTTGTTGCGGCTATGGACATTCTTGCCGACGCCTGCCAGAACTCCCTTTTTGACGGCGAGGAACTGGCAAAAGAAATTGAAGTGATTGTTCAGGAAAGCCTGCAAAAGCGGGACAATCCCAACGCCATGCTGCTGGAATCGCTGTACGCGCTGGCCTATGACGCGCACCGTATACGGCGCTGGCGCATCGGCCACCCGGAAACCCTGCGCGAATTTCGCCGCGACGATTTGAAGCAGTTTGTGGCCGACAACTACACGCCCGACAACATGGTTTTAACGGTTGTCGGGGATGTGGATACGGAAGCGGTATTGAGCGCGGCGCGTAGTTTGTGGGGCGATGTCGGCGCAAAGCGACAAGCCGCGCGAACTGTCTCCCGTCGAAGCCCCGCATCCCGGCCTGCGTTATCAGCGCTTGACTGGCGACACCAAACAACGCCTGCTGATGTTTACCCTGCCCGCGCCCGATACGCTGCACCCGGACGCCGCCCCGCTGATGGTATTGAGTTCCCTGCTCAGTGATGGCCGCTCAGCCCGCCTGTACCGCCGCCTGAAAGAAGAACTTAACATCGTCAACAGCGCGTGGGCGTCGTATGAGAGTTTCGAGCAGATGGGCATCTTCACGCTCGGCGCGGAAGTGGTCGAGGACGATCCGCTGCCCGCCGAACGGGGATTGTGGGAGGAAGTCCGGCGCGTTCAGCAGGAGCCGATTGATCCCGCCGATCTGGAACGCATCAAAACCCGCATCCAAACCCGCCGCCTGTTCGCGCAGGAAGAAGTGATGGGCATGGCGCGTAATCTCTCGCACTATGAGCAGTTAGGCGATTATCAACTGGCCGATGTACTGGTAGAGCGTTTACGCGCGGTCACGCCGGAAGACATTCAGCGCGTCGCCCGCACATATCTGCAAGTAGAAAATGCCGCCCTGCTGGAATACCTGCCCGCCGACAGCAATCCTCCGGCTCCCCTTGCAACGCCACAGCTAACCAACATCCTCGTAGGGGCGCAATTTATTGCGCCCGATGCCGCTTCTGCGCCCGATGCCGCTTCTGCGCCCGATGCCGCTTCTGCGCCAGAGAGTGTAATGCGTAAAGAGGGCGCAATAAATTGCGCCCCTACGGATGCTGAGCGGGTGGAAGAAGGCGGCACACGCGCTCAGGCCGAACCGATCAACCCGGCGAATGTGCCAACCGTTTTTGTTCGTTCCGAAAATTCGGAAACACAGGAGATTATGCTGCCGGGCGGCGGGAAACTGCTGCTGAAAGAGCGGCGCGACCTGCCGATTATCGCGCTCAACGCCCTCTTTCGCGGCGGCAAAAAACGCGAACACCGCGCCATCGCCGGCCTGACCAACCTGATGTTGAAATCTTCCCTGAAAGGCACACGGGGAACCAACGCCCTGCCGCCCCTGTCCGCCGAGGCGATCGCCAACCGCGTGGAAAGTCTGGGAACCGGCATCGGGCTGTCTGCCGGCATGGAATACTTCGGGTGGGGCATCAAGAGCAGCCGGGACGTGTTCCGCGAAGCGTTCGACGTGTTTGCCGCCGTCGCCACCGCCCCCGCCTTTGCGCCCGATGAAATGGAAAAGGAAAAACAATCCATTTATGCCGAAATCCGCCGCCAGCAGGATCACAACTATTCGCTCGCCAACGACCTGCTTGCCGCCGCCCGTTTCGGCGACGACCATCCCTACGGCCTGCCCGCCAGCGGCCTCGCCGAAGCCGTAGAATCGTTCACCGCCGACGATTTACACAACTGGTACAACGCGCAAGTCCTCCCCGAAAATCTCATCATCGCCTGTGTAGGCGACATCAGTGCGCAGCAAGCCGTTGATTTGTTCGGCAGGATTTTAGAGAAGACAGAAGACAGAAGACAGAAGACAGAAGCAGAGGATGCGCTATCAACTATCAACTATCAACTATCAACTGCTCCTTCATCCTTCCCCAATACCCAAGACCCAACACCCAACACCCGCATCCTTCATCGTCAAAAGCAGCAAACGGCGGCCATGATGGGCTTTGGGGGCGCGGATATGTTCAGCCCGGATCGGTTTGCGCTGGATGTGCTGAATGAAATCACGTCGGGCATGGGCGGGCGCTTATTCCGGGCGGTGCGGGGCGAAAACTCGCTGGCATATCAGGTGACAAGCGCCCATCGGTCACGGGTGGATGTGGGCACGTTTATCACGTACACGTCTACCGCGCCCGAAAACGAGCAACGCGCCCAGGACCTGATTTTGAACGCCCTGCGCGAATTGCAGCGCGAACCGGTCACGGACGAAGAATTGAAGATGGCGAAAGCGTCCATCGTCGGCGAACACGTCATCAACATGCAGACATTCGCGGCGCAGGCGGGCGAACTGGCGGTTATCGGCGTGTACGGCCTGCCCCTCGATGAGTCGGAACGCTACCTGCGCGAAGTTCAAAACGTCACAGCGGAACAAATACGCGAGGTCGCCGTTCGCTATCTGGACACGGAGCGTTACTGGCTCGGCGTGGTACGCGGCGGCACAACAAAGGAGTCTTGATTAAAGCAGGAAACATCAGCAGAAAGGCGAAATAGAAGAAGCAGGAAGTGGCACAATGGAAGCAACAAAAATGAGCATTGAAGAAGTGGCGCGGCGCGGCGAAGCGTTGTACGCGCAGAGTCTTCGCGCAAAGGTCGAAACGGAGGAGAACATCGGCAAGGTGTTGGTGATTGACGTAGAAACAGGCGAGTACGCCATTGACGATACCGGGATTGAGGGGTCACGACTTCTTCACGCCAAACGTCCTGACGCTCCCCTGTATGGCATCCGTATCGGCTATCGGGCGATGGAAACGTTTGGCGGAATGAGGGTACGAACGGCCCTCTGATTTTGATTGTGCATTGTTCCACAAGCAGATATATTGATACTGCTTGTGCTATAATAAATGTGAACCGGAGGAAGCAAATGGCTCAACTAGATTCATATCAACCGAACATGACGTTTCGGGGAACAGTAGATGAGGTATTCAGACATCGCGGCGAAATTCCTGTCGGCGCAACTGTCGAACTCAGGGTGTTCGCTGAGAAACCTGTCAGCGTCAGCGCAAAAACGCTGGCTGAGGCGCTGCAAGAGATTGGAACCGTCAGCGGCTTACCGACAGACCTTTCCACTAACCCCGACTATATGCAGGGCTTTGGCGAAACAAAGCCTTCGCAGGCAACCTAAACAATGGCGCTTTCCGACACGGGCTTCCTTGTGGGAGGCATCAGTAAGGACGATCAACATCACCGACGCTGCATGGAGATAGCGGCCACGCTGCCACCGTTTCAGGTGACAACATGGCCGTGCGTCACCGAAGCGATGCACCTTCTGAGGTTTCCTGTCGCTCAGGAGAAACTACGTCGGCAAATCGAAACCGGTATTCTGCGCCTGTATGAGCCTGACTATGCCGATGGCTTACGCGCCTGTGCCCTCATGCGCAAATACGCCGATGCGCCTATGGACTTTGCCGATGCTTCGCTTGTTGTTGCCGCCGAACGCCTGAACATTACCTGCATTTTAACATTTGATCGCCACTTTTACGCTTACCGCATCAATGACAATACCTCGTTTGAAGTGCTGCCCTGATTTCCGCTTCCATCGCTGGTAACTCGCCCCGCTTAAATTCCCCGTTCCCTTTGTACACAGCATGGTGATTCAAATTGTGAAATTTTCCACAATCACGCAACGCTCTTTCAGAGGAAGCGTATTTCTTTTATCACTGCTTTTGGTGAAATGGAACTGCGGGCAGAGGACGGCGGGTTCATGCCAATTCAGAAAACGAACGTTTTCCGAACAACGCAGCAGCAACGCCCCGGATCAGCACCGATCCTGGGCGTTTTCACGTCAAGAAACCCATTCGTAAATCTATGTCAACTTACTTGCAGGGTACAATGAGATTCCGAAGCCTATGCTCCTATTTTGTCTTGCTCTTGATGTACTCTATGGCTTGGTCGAGCGTTTCGGGCGTGGCCGCGTTGATCATTTGAGCGGCCTTAATTGCCCCTACATAATAAATCTTAGTACCGTTTTCAACGTGCTGAAGGCCGCCGAGCATTTTCGACAGCACCTCCAGGTCACTACGATCCATCTCCAGATGAGAGAGGATATACTGCCACTGCTTACCCCGTGCAGCGTTCATGGCGGCACGGGCGGCTTTTTGTTCCCCATCCTTGTTGTCCAATATTGTCTCCTTTTGTGAGATCGTTGGGAGATTGTACCTGCTGTTCCTGAAAATTGCAGATTGTACTGTACTCATTGAAACGTCCGTTTCAGTGGAGTACGCCCCATCGCCCACAGAAAACCTCCCGTACTTTGATTTTGTGCATTGTGACTGTTGGTAAGGTACGGGTTGTACACAACTCCAGAGCAAAAATTGATTGCCTGTGACTCACTCGCCTACTTGTTGCAAAGCGTGGGCAACATACGCTTCTGTGTCCAGTTGGGCGCGGAGGTGAGGCAGTTGGGAGTCTTCAGGATGGATGGCTTCCCAATTTGCCAGCGCGTCTCGCGCATTGCAGAGCGCGGCTGCAAATAATTCGGGCGCGTCCTCTGCGCGAACACGCCGACGTAGGGCAAAGAGTTGTTCGCGTTGCTGACACTCTTCCGGTGTCAGGCGCATGACTTCGGCTTCAGCCTGTGCTTCACGAGCGCTGTCTTCCAGCATGGCAAGTTGCTCGAATACGGCGGACAGTCGCGTTCGCTCTTCCGGGCGTTGCTTTGTCCACGCTCGCAATGCGGCTTTGACTTCCATTATTTCAGCAAGCGTCTGCGCGTTTCCGATCTGCGCTCCGATTTGAGCCAATTCTGCCTGCTCCACTGTCGAGCGGATGCTTGCCTTGCCATTTGAAGAATTACCCTCTGCTGCCATCCCCCTCGCCACCGGTGGCAAAACGTCTACAATCGTCATCGCTTTTCTCCCCTGCCTACAAGCCGACACTCACGGCTTTAATCTGCGCCGCAATGTCGCGCTGACAAAAGCAAACGTCCGCACAAAGGTTGCCGAGGCTTCCGGCGGGTTTTCACCTACGAAATCTTGCTTTATGGTATGCAGTAATACCCCACCCTGCTTCACAAGGACTGCTATCAATAAAGCCTCGTCCGCAGAACGACTGACCGCAGGCCATAAAAAACGTCACGGCGGAACAAATACGCGAAGTCGCCGTCCACTACTTGGACACGGAGCATTACTGGCTCGGCGTGGTGCGTAGCGGCATAGTGGAAAGAACTTGATACGTCATGGAGGCGCAGGAGAAGATGTGAAGAAGAGAAGCAACGCCTTAACCAACAGACAGTTGGCGGTACTACGCCATATACACCAACACATTCAGCAACAGGGCTTTGCGCCCAGCAACCGCGAAATGTGCGAAACCTTCCACATTTCCACCGTGACGGGAGTCAGCTCGCATTTGCATGCGCTCGTGGGCAAAGGGATGCTCCTTCGTCCGGGAAAACGTTCGCGCAGTATGACCGTCACGGAGGCTGGCAAGCGGGCGCTGGGCGAGTTCCCGGAGATGCCCGGAACCTTCGCCTACTTCCTCTACGACGAAGACGCGCGGTGTATGAAACCGATGGATGAGGAGAAGTCCGATTAACGGCCTTGTGCTTTTTTGCCCATGTTGCTGCTGCCTTCTCCGCCCGTGCCTGATTTTTCGCCTCGCGCCATTGCCACAAGGCGAATTCTTTCCGTTCCAAAAAAGACGCGCAGAAATTAGAAAAAAATTTACATAAAACATCAGACAAGCGAACCTTCTTAGCCTCCGACTCGTCTAACAGTATACATTCGTCTATTAAAATAGATATGCTAACGAGCCAGGTGGCGGGACGTTGAAAGTTCGGAGATATTCTCCCCTCTCAACAATCTAACCTGGAAGGGAGGTGCAAGAAGATGCCTGTACACTCTCCCCGTTCGCCCTGACGCGCATGAGGTCACGACGCCTCTTCTGAAAAACTTGACACAACGAGACATCGGGCTGGAAGCGCTGCATTGCCAAGATTTCGACGATCTCTCTACATATCCTTTTTCCAAAGCACTCGCATAACTTCCCCACTTCCTATTGTCAAAAGTCGGGCTGCCCAATGATTCGGGAAGTTATAGATTTACGAACACTTACAGCAAAAAAATCATTTCTTTACTCTCCTTCAAATCGCGCGACAGCCTCGTTAAGTATGCACAGTTTGGCACTCTCATCAGAAGTCTGTGAATTTTTGCACAAACATGCAACGCCACGCGCATACGAGCGTAAGTAGAATTAAGCAAGTTCTCGTTTGTTGTGTTTGCCTGCGACGCGCCCTGCGCGTTAAAGGAGGTACGCTCATGGATTCCCATACCAATAAGATTCCGCGCGTGGTTATTGTCGGCGGCGGGTTTGGCGGCTTGTACGCCGCCCGCACACTCGCCAATGCTCCCGTTGAGGTTGTGCTGATTGACAAAACCAACCATCATGTCTTTCAGCCGCTTTTGTATCAGGTGGCGACGGCCAGCCTGTCGCCCGCGCAAATCACGGCTCCCCTGCGCAGCGTGGTTCGCAACGCCCGCAACACGGAAGTAATGATGAGCGAAGTGCGCGGCGTGGACACGAAGCGGCAGGTTGTGCATACGGATGTTAAGGACGTTCCCTACGACTACCTGATACTCGCAATGGGATCCCGGCACAGCTACTTCGCGCATCCCGAATGGGAAAGGTTTGCCCCCGGTTTGAAAGCGGTCACGGACGCCACTTCGGTTCGGCGCAACATTTTGATGGCGTTTGAAGCGGCGGAGATTGAGGAAGACGAGGCCAGGCGCCGCGCCCTGATGACGTTCGTGATGGTAGGCGGCGGGCCGACGGGCGTGGAAATGGCCGGACAGATCGCCGAAATTGCGCATCGCGCCCTGACAACCGACTTCCGGCATATCAATCCCAAGTGGGCGCGGATTTTGCTCGTGGAAGCCGGGCCGCGTATTTTAGCCGGGTTTGATGAAGGGCTTGCCGCCAAATCCCAAAAGTATCTGGAAGGCATGGGCGTGGAAGTGCGTACCAACTCGCGGGTTGAAAATGTGGACGCGCACAGCGTCACGGTCAACGGCGAGCGCATCGGCTGCGGTTCCATTCTGTGGGCGGCGGGCAATACGGCGTCCCCGGCAGGCAAATGGGTGGGCGCGGAACTGAGCAAGTCAGGGCAGGCCAAAGTCAGCCCGAAACTGAACGTGCCCGGATTGGAAAACGTGTTTGTGATCGGCGACTCGGCGTACTTCGAGCAGGACGGCCATCCCCTGCCCGCAGTGGCGCAGCCGGCCATCCAAATGGGCAAATACGTGGCGATACGCATTAAAAACCTGACAACCGGCAAACCCGATTTGCCGCCGTTCCGCTATTTCGACAAGGGCAACATGGCAACCGTAGGCCGCCGCTTCGCCATTTACGACCTTGCCGAACTGAAAACGCCGAGCGGCAAGCGCCTTACCGGGCCGATCCGCTTTGCCGGGTTTTTCGCGTGGCTGATGTGGCTCGCCATCCACATTACGTACTTGATCGGTTTCGGTAATCGCCTGATGGTCATGCTGAACTGGGCAAGTTCCTACCTGACCTTTGCGCGCGGCGCCCGCCTGATAACCCCGGACATGGGCGCAAACGCGCCGGAACCGGCCATGCTTCTTAACAGCGCCAACGGCAGCAGCGATGGCAAAAGCGCTGTCGTACCGTTGAAGCCGCAGGAAGTTGCTACGCGCGTCTAAGGAGGGTAGAAACTTACGTACAATCCGGCTGCGTCTGGAAGAGTTTTATCAATTCCACTTCTTCCAGCGTGTATTCCTCATGGTGGCGGCGAATGACGCGCTGCGCTGCCGGGCGGAAATCGCGCAGGGTAATCCCCTGCTGATACCGCTCAAAGACGACCGGGTGAATGTAGCTTTCGCGGCAGACTGAGGGCGTATTGCCCAAACGATCCGCTACGATTTTTGCCGTTTCGACGATGTTATGCTTGGCCTGCTTGTCGTTTTCCGGCTTGCCCATTTCGGCCAGCGCGATAGCCGCTTGCAGTGTGCCGCCCCATGTCCGAAAATCTTTGGCGGAAAACGCGCTCCCCATCGCCGATTTGATGTAATGGTTGACATCCGTAGGCGTAATCGGGCGTGGATTGCCTTCCGCATCCAGGTAATTGAACAGCCTGACACCCGGAATGGCTCTGATTTCGCGCATCAACTCGACCAATGCCCCATCCACCAGTATGCGCCGCTGATGGATGTGGTGCTTGCCCGTAAACTGAAACAGCAGGTGCGATTCATCCAGTTCGTGCAAATGGTAATTGCGCAGCGACGTGATGCCATACGTTTTGTACTGCTCCACGCTGTCTTCCGAGCCAAGCCGGAAGTACAGGTCATTGATGAGCCGCGTCACCACTGCCAGTACGCGGTTTTTGCCCAATCCCTCTTCCGCGATGTGCTGATTGCTGACATGGCGCAGTTTCGGCAGATGTTCGCCGAAATGCTCGATCTTCTCGAACTTTTTGCGCGCCTGGCAGGCGGCATAATCTATATGGTAGCGGTACTGAATACGCCCGCTGGAATCAACGGCAATGGCCTGCAAGTTGCTGTGCGACGAAGGCGCAACCCGCACTTCGGTATAGCCGGGAGGAATGGCGAGATGCGCAATCCGCGCAAGCTGCTCCTCGTCCGTAACGCGCCGTCCTTTCGCGTCCTCGTACCAGAAGCCGTCTTCCTTCGCGCCTTTCCGATGCCACCATTGCGCCCGCCCGCCCCGTTCCATCACGCGGCGCAAGCGTTCGGCAATAGCCTGCCCTTCCTCAGACATATTCCGGTTCACATGCGCTCCTGCGTCGGCTATTTCTGCTTCTCTAATATCTAATGTTGTCATAAGGCTGGTAATTTCCTGTACAATGAAGGACGAGCCGGCATGTTTATGTCCGCCATCCGTTATCAGGCCGGATGCAAAAAGGTCATGCAGCCAATGGACTCCAAATCAAGCAGGCAGGTTCCGGCACTTGAAATTCAATCAAAGCCGTAATGCAGCAAACTGTGAATTGAGCGCTTGACAAATGCGCCCGTTTGCTCTACAATGTACGGTCTATATACGCCTGCCTGCGCTTTTCTCATGCGTCCGCCAACAATCTTCACAGGAAGAAAGATTGCCGCGTCTTTGCCTCTTTTAACTGGCAAGACACGCGCCAGCGGGCTACATTTCTGTTTGCGCGCAGCCGAGCGTTTCCCGGAGAATTTCATTATGAGCATCTATCCCTCCCCCGATAAACTCGATAGTCAGGAAAGCAAGTACGCGCTTGTGATTCTGGCCGCCAAGCGCGCCCGCCAGATCAAGGACGGGGCGCGCGCCCTGGTTCCCAATCGTTCCACCAATGCGCTGACCGGCGCGCTGGAAGAAATCGCCGAAGGCGCGATCATTGCCCGCGTCGTGGAAGATTCCGCCGCTGCCGCGCAAAAAGCCGCGCTGAAACCCAATACGCCGAGCCTCGAAGACATCATCGCCGCCGGCCCGGTCATTTCTCTGGAACCCGATCCTGACAGTACTGCCGGTCAGATTGCCGCCCTGCGCGCCGCCGATTCCGATGGCGACGACGACGATCTGATTGAAGACGACCGCGACGACGTTCTCACGCCCGTAGACGTGTTCGCCCAGGACGCCCCCGGCCTGATGAGCGAAATGGACGAGGACGACGACCTGATTCCCTCCATTGAGGATGAGGACGAGTAGCACTTAGGAGACAGGGAACAGTGGACAGGGAACAGAAGTAGGAAGTTCCTGTTCCCTGTTCCCTGTTCCCTGTTCCCTTACTTTGCCATGCCAAAAATCGTAGGAATTGACTTAGGAACGACCAACTCGGTCATTGCCGTTATGGAGGGCGCGGAGCCTGTGGTGATTTCCCTTGCGGAAGGAACCCGGCTCTGCCCCTCCGTTGTCGGGTTTACCCGAACGGGGGAGCGGCTTGTCGGCCCGCTTGCCAAACGCCAGGCATTAGCCGCGCCGGAGCGCACCATTCGCAGCATCAAGCGGCACATGGGCACAGACTATACTGTTGAAATTGACAACCGGCGCATGACGCCGCAGGAAGTTTCCGCTCTAATTTTGCAAAAATTGAAAGCGGACGCGGAAAGTTATCTCGGCGAACCGGTGGGAAAAGCCGTGATTACGGTTCCCGCCTATTTTTCCGACGCGCAGCGCCAGGCCACCAAAGACGCAGGCACTATCGCCGGTCTGGAAGTGGTTCGTATTCTTAATGAGCCAACGGCAGCCGCGCTTGCGTATGGCGCGAAGCGCGACGATGTGCAGAACGTGCTTGTGTGGGATTTGGGCGGCGGCACGTTCGATGTTTCTCTTTTGGAAGCGGGCGACGGCTTGTTTCACGTCCGCGCCACCAATGGCGATACCCGATTGGGCGGCGACGATTGGGACACACGCCTGATGGAGTGGCTGGCTGACCAATTTCAGCGAGTCAACAGCGTCAACATACGCGGCGACCGATCCGCCATGCAGCGCTTGCAGGAAGCGGCGGAAAAAGCCAAAATTGAACTCAGCGCCCTATCACAAACCAACGTCAACCTGCCCTTTCTGTCCGTCGGCGCGGACGGCCCGCTCCATCTGGATGTGGATTTAAGCCGCGCGCAAATGGAGAAACTGTGTTCTGATCTGCTGGAACGATTGATTGCGCCGTCCAAACAAGCGCTTGCCGACGCCAAAATGAAGGCGGAGGAGTTAGACCTTGTCCTGCTCGTCGGCGGCTCCACGCGAATGACGGCGGTGCAGGAACTTGCGCGGAAAATGTTCGGTAAGGAACCGTATCGGGGCTTAAACCCGGAAGAAGCCATTGCGCTTGGCGCGGCATTGCAGGGCGGCATTCTCAACGAGGAAGTCACCGATTTGCTGCTGCTGGACGTGACGCCGCTTTCCCTGGGCATCGAAACGCTGGGCGGCGAAGTCACGCACATCATCAGCCGCAACACGACTGTTCCCACGCAAAGCAAAAAAGTCTTTACAACCGCCAATGACGGCCAGACTACCGTTGAAATCAAAGTTTATCAGGGCGAACACCGTTTGGCGCGGTATAATAAATTTCTGGCGAACTTTCAACTGACCGACATTCCCAGGCTTGGGCGCGGCCTGCCCAAAATCGAAGTGACATTCGACATTGACGCTAACGGCATCGTCCACGTCACCGCAATGGAACAAACAACAGGCCGTCAACAGCATATTCAGATCAACAACACCGTCGGCCTGAGCGCGGAAGAAATCACCCGGTTAAGCCAGGCCGTTCAGCAGTAGGCAGGCATTAGATATTAGATATGAGGCATTAGGCAAAACATACAAGCCCAATACCGAACACCTGAACACCGAACACCGATTTTGAGGAGCAACATGACGACGGAATCGCGCGATTATTACGATTTGTTGGGCGTGTCCCGCAGTGCCAGCCCGGAAGAGCTGAAGCGCGCGTACCGCAACCTTGCCAAAAAACTGCATCCCGACATCAACAAAGCCCCGGACGCGGCGGACAAGTTCAAGGAGATACAGGCCGCGTATGACGTTCTCAGCGATGAAGGCAAGCGCCGTCAGTACGATCGCTTTGGCGTGGAAGGCTTGAACGGCGGTGGCGGAGGCTTCAACGGCGATTTTGGTGGGGGCGCGGCTCCGTTCGGCGATATATTCGATATTCTGTTCAACCAGGCGGCGGGTGGAACACAGAACCGGCAGGCGCAGGCGGCGCGCGGCGATGACCTGCGCGAAGACATTGAACTGACGCTGGAAGAAGTGGCGACGGGCGTAGAAAAAACCATCCGGTATTCCCGCATGGAAACCTGCGAAACCTGCCAGGGCGAGGGAGCCAAACCGGGCACAACGGCGGATACCTGTCCCCAATGTCACGGCCAGGGCCAGATACGCTTTTCCCAAAACACCCTGCTTGGCACATTCCACAGCAGCCAGACCTGCACCAAATGCCGGGGCACGGGCAAAGTGATCCCCAACCCCTGCCAGACATGCAGCGGCAGCGGGCGCGTCCGCAAAACCTCGGAGCGCACCCTGAAAATCCCTGCGGGCGTGGAAGCGGGCAAGCATCTGCGGCTTGTCGGCATGGGCGATGTCGGCGAGCGCGACGGACGGGCGGGAGATTTATACGTCGTCGTGTATGTGCGCGACCATCCCACTTTCGAGCGGCAGGGTAACGACATTTATTGCGAAATCACGCTTTCCTTTGCCCGCGCCGCGCTTGGCGGCACGATTGAAATTCCGATTTTGGGCGGCAAGGACGATTTCAAGCTGAACGAGGGTACGCAGCCCAACCAGGTTTACACCCTGCGTGGCAAGGGCCTGCCCGATATGAACGGACGGGGCAAGGGCGACCAGCATATCGTCGTCAAAGTGGAAGTGCCGACCCGCCTCACCAACGAACAGCGCGACCTGCTGCGTCAGTTCGCCGCCACAACCGGCGAAAAATTAGGCGAAACCAAACACGATGGCCCCAATATCCTGGGCCGCATCCTCGGCAAACATTAAGAATAAAAATAAACCACCCGCTTGGCTATAGACACAGAGACACAGAGGAAAAGCCAATACGAGAAAGACAGAAGAGATAAGAACCGCGAAAGAAACGAACCAAGACGAAACAGAGAAAAAACAAAAGAAATAGACAGCATTAACAGGATTAGAAGGATTGAACAGGATTACGTACAGAAAAGGGAACCCTGTTTGTTCGGAATATGCGCGAGCATCTGCGGATTTGTCCGTGTTCTTTTTCATCTTTTCGTCTTTTTCGTTTATTTCGTTTGTTTTGCGGTTCCCTCTCTTCTTTTCTTCTTTTCCTCCCTCTGTGAAACCTCTGTGTCTCTGTGTCTCTAGCCGCAGGCGGGTGGTAAATTTGAATTGGAGCAACTATGCGGTGGGCGCAGATGACGGTGCAGTGCGCGCCGGAAGCGACGGAAGCAGTCAGTTACGCTTTTTTGCAGGCGGGCTGTGGCGGCGTAATGATGCGCGGCAGCGATCCCGTAGCGGTGCAGGGCAGTCTTCCCGTTTCGGATGAACTGTCGGCGAAGCTGGCGGAATTGAAGGCGCATCTGGAGCGGCTGCCGGAATTCGGCCTGCCGCCCCTGCTTGATGGCCTGACCATTCAGTACGCTGAAGACGAGGATTGGGCCAACGCCTGGAAGCAGTATTTCAAGCCGTCCAAAGTGGGCGAGCGGCTGGTAATCGTGCCCTCGTGGGAAGCATACGCGCCCCAATCGAACGATCTTGTGTTGAAACTCGACCCCGGCATGGCGTTCGGCACGGGCGGACACCCGACCACGCGCCTCTGCATGCAGGTTTTGGAAACAACGGTCACGCCCGGTATGAAAGTGGCGGACGTTGGCACGGGCAGCGGGATACTCGCCATTGCCGCCGCGCGATTGGGCGCGGGGGAAGTGTGGGCAACCGACATTGACCCGCTCGCCTGCCGCATCGCAAATGAAAATGTCGCAGTGAATGAATTGTCTGAAACCGTTCACGTTCTCGACCTGCCGCAGTGGGACAAGCAGGCGAACGATTGCGATCTTATCGTCGCCAACATCCTCGCCGGAACCATCATCGAACTCGCGCCCTCCCTCGCGTCCCGCCTGAAACCCAACGGTATTTTCATCGCATCCGGCATTGTAGAAGAATATCGTGAGGCCGTCTTAGAAGCGCTGTCAACCGTCGGACTGCGCCACGTTGAAACACACAGCGAAGATATTTGGGTATGCCTTGTCTTTGAATATATAGTGTGAGTTTGTCTTGAACCAGGATTTTCAGGATTAACGGATTAACAGGATTGAGAAGGCGCGTCCAGCATGGTAATCCAATAATCCTGAAAATCTTGGTTCAAGACAAATAGTATGACAACATTATGCAGCGCATCTTTCTATCTCCCGAACAATTTCAAGACGAAACCGCGCTTATTACAGGTATGGAGCATCAGCATCTTGCCAGAGTGCTGCGGGCGCGGGTTGGGGAGAAAGTGGTTTTACTGGATGGCATGGGAAACGCTTTTCACGCCGTTCTCGTAAGCATCGAAAAGAACCAGACGACGGCGCGACTGGAAGAAGCCGTTTCATTGCCGCCTGAACCGTCCGTGCATTTGACGATTGCGCAGGCGTTGGGCAAGGGCGACAAGTTCGAGCAGGTGATACAGCACGGCACGGAAGCGGGCGCAAGCGCGTTTGTGCCTGTGCGGGCGGAACGTTGCGTAGTGGATATTCCCGCCGCGAAAACAGCGGAAAAAGTGACGCGCTGGCAGCAGATCGCCAAAAGCGCGGCGGAACAATCGGGACGCGCCAAAATTCCTGCCGTAGCCGCGCCGGTCACGTCCAAACAACTGCTGTCGCAGGGCATAATTCAGCCGGGAATAGTGGAGAATATGGAAGTGGGAGCGGTTTTGCTGCTGCATCCTGTGGAAAGCGCTCTGCCCCTTTCGGAAGCGTTGAAGCGTTTTGAAGCCACGCCGCGCCTGATTCTGGCGATTGGGCCGGAAGGCGGCTGGAGTCCTACAGAGGTAACACAGGCACAGGCGGCGAATATACCGCTCGTGTCGCTTGGCCCGCGCATCCTGCGCACCGAAACCGCCGCGCTCGTCGCCATAAGCCAGATTTTGTACCATTTTGAAAACATGCGGCAGGAAACCACCGCCGCCCCAATATAGCCGCAGTGTGTATTCTTGTGACTGCGTAAGGCTGCGGCAGCCAATCGTGTCAAGGTATCCGAACACCGAATACCCAACACCCAACACCGAATTCTGACGGGAGTCAATATCATCATGCGTATCTTAGGACCGGACGGACAGCCACTCGGCGGCTCCGGCAGCATACTGGGGCCGAACGGCCAGCCACTCGGCGGGAACGAACCCGCCGGCATACTCGGCCCAGGCGGGCAGACTATCGGCGGGCTTGCGCCGGACACATCGGATGTTTCCGAAGAAGTTAAAGAAGTCCTTGCCCGCGTCAACGAACTGGCGTCGCAGGGCGATTTGCAGTCGGCTTTGCAGCAAATGGTCGTCGCGTTCCAAACCGATGTCTCTTCCGATGTGGTACTGAACACTGTGATTGCCCTGCTCCGGCAGATTGCGCAGGCGCAGGGCGCGCAGCAAAGTGACGAGTTGGAACTGTTCGAGCAGTTGCGCGACAACCGCGAGGAACCCGCCGCGTATTTCGCTGTCGGCTACCGCTTCTTCCAGTTGCAGCAGATGTTTTTGGCGCGTCCGTTTCTGGCAAAAGCCCGCGAACTGCTTGGCGACCAGGTGAGCGAACTCAGTCAGGGCGTGGATATGCACCTGGCGCAGGCCAGCATGGATCAGGGCGATTACGAGGAAGCGATTGCGATCTTCCACGCCATGAACGACAAGTACGGCGGCCTTCCCATCTGGCTGCTGCTGTCTATGGGCGAATGTTACGCGCTGATGGGCCAGATTGACGAGGCCGAAGCCGTTTACCAGATCGCGCCGCCCGAAGCCGCCGCGCAGTTTGAAGGACTGGAAGACGTGCGCGAGGAAGTGGGCGACATGCTTGCCCGCGTCCGCGATTACGATGAGCAGGAAATGGGACTGCGCGCCTGGCATTACGTGCAGACGCGGGGCATTCTGGTGGAAACCAACCCGGATGAAAACGTGCCGGGCGAGCGTTTCGTGTTCTTCCAGCCGAGCGAGGAAGACGTGGCGTATGTGTGCGGCGTCACGGCTGCCCTGCTCGAATTCGCGGGGTTACGCGCCCACCAAATTGCTGTGGATCGGCGAATCTTCCGAACCCCTGGCGCGTATCTTTTCGCAATGGTGGGAAATTGACGAAGCCAACATCCGCCCCTATCAGCCGACGGATAATACGGACGATGAGGAAGAATTGGCGCTGCTCGTTATGGCGCACAGCTACGATGTGCTGAACCTGCCGGACGAACAGGCGTTTTTCGATCTTGCCGAAGCCCGTTCCGGCCTGCTTACCTTCGCGCTGGACTTGCGCTGGACCGAACGGCAGCCGCTCACGCCCGACATCGCCGGCTTTATGACGCAGGTTTGCCATCTGCCCTGGGAAACCCGCTTCCAGGTAGGCGACGACCAGCAGACGGTCACGCAGATTGACGAAACCCGCGATGCCCTGACCATTGCGCAGGACGTTGCCAAACAGTTCCCAAGCGAAGAGGACTGCGACCAGTTCGCCAAAGAACTGCTGGAAGAGTATGCCGGCTGCACCGACCTGATTATAGACCACCGCGACGGCACACTCAACCGCCGCTCACTCGCCACGCACTCGCCGGTGAAAAGCCCGCGATTTGGATTTTGAAGGAGGTAGACAGTAGTCAGTAGCCAGTAGTCAGTAGAACAGCCTGTTTCTGCAAGACTGTACTGACTTTGAAAGCTATATGTAGGAGCGCATTGCCTACTGACTACTGTCTACTGTCTACTGACTACCGTCTACCCACCATGAAATCTCTCGTCTACAGCGCCTTGAAAACCGTTACTCTTGAAGACCGGCCCGAACCTGCGCCGCGCCCGGATGAGGTTGTATTGTCCGTGCGGGCAACCGGCATTTGCGGGTCGGATTTGGCCGGGTTTTTGGGACACTCGCCGCGCCGTCAGCCTGGTTTGGTACTGGGGCATGAAGCGGTGGGAACCATTGCGCAGATGCCGAATGCGCCGCCGTCTGAGGGCAAAGCCTGGCCGTTTGCGGTTGGACAGCGCGTGGTTGTCAATCCCCTGATGCCGTGCGGCGAGTGCGCGGCCTGTGACGCGGGGCAAACCAACATCTGCGCGGCCTGGCGGATATTGGGCATGGACAACGTGGCGGGCGCGTTTGCCGAGCGCGTGGCCGTTCCCGCCGCCAATGTCTTTCCCATTCCCGATACGCTTTCGGATGAACGGGCGGTGATGATCGAACCGCTGGCAAACGGCGTTCACCTGTTCAATCTTATCAGTCGGCATCAGTTCGGCACACTGGCAATTTTTGGCGCGGGAACACAGGGCAGCCTGCTTATTTCGCTTGCCCGCATGTTGGGCTACCGCGATATTGCCGTTGTAGATGTAAACGCGGAACGTCTCGCGGTGGCGCAGGGATTGGGCGCAAAATATCTCATCAATGCACGGGATGGTGACCCGGTTGCCGCCATTAAAGAGTCGTTTGGTGGGGCAGGAGCCGACATCGTGATTGACGCGCACGGCAGCGAAACCGCGCGGCAATCGTGCGTCAATGCCTGCCGCAAAGGTGGCGAAATCCTCCTGCTCGGCCTGCACGAAACCTTCAGCCGCGTGGAATTTAACCTCATCGTGCGCAACGAACTGCGGGTACAGGGATCGTTTGCCTACACGCCCCGCGACTTCGCCCAATCCAAAAAACTCATCGAAAACGGCGACATAGACCTTGCCGCGTGGACGGAAGTTCTTTCCTTTGAACAGGGACAGGCCGCGTTCGACAAACTCACTTCCGATCCCGGCTCTACCCTCAAAATCGCTTTAACGCCGTAGAGGGCATAGCAACAAAAGCGGAAAGGAGATCAAGCAATGGCGACAACATTGGAAGAGCGCGTAAGCGCGTTGGAAGCGCAGGTAGCGCAACTGCTGGCAGAAAAAAATGCGGAGAAGAATGAGGTTCCCTGGTGGCAGCGACATTATGGCGCGTTTAAGGATGATCCGATATACGACGAAGCAATGCGCTTAGGGGCAGAGTACCGGCGTTCTCAACCGACAGCGGCGGAAGAGATCGAAGCGTTGGAAAGAGCAGGCGTATATGTACCCCTACCTGATGGACAGTGACCATGTTTCGCTTATCCACCGGGCGGGGCCGGAGGGAGCGCGAATCATAGCGCGTATCAACGCGCTCCCACCAAACAGCGTTGCCGTTGGCCTTGTCAGTTACGAGGAGCAGATACGCGGATGGATGGCGGAAATCGCCCGGATGCAAAGCGTTGACCGGCAGATGACGGCATATTCCCGACTGGACAGGATGCGCGATTATTACTGCGCCACGCCCGTATTGCCCTTCGATGATAAAGCGCTGGCGCAGTTTCAAAGTTTGTGGCTGCTGCGGCTCCGCGTTGGCACAATGGACTTGAAAATCGCCGCCACTGCGCTTGCCAATAATGCTACGCTGATTACGCGCAACGCATCCGATTTCGGCAAGATTCCCGGCCTCAACATTGAGGACTGGAGCGGCGAGTAGGCAACGTTTACCACTTCGCGCGACATTCTCCATCGAATTACCTAGACGCGGGTATGACTTACACAGGGAACAATCCCGGCTTCTTTGCTTTCTTACGCTTGAATAACGGCGCGAAAGGAAAGTTTATGGAAAGCCGCTCGAAATTTCTGGGGCATCCCATTCATACGATGCTGATTGTGTTTCCTCTTGGGCTGCTGGCAACTTCGGTTATGTTCGCCGCTTTGTTTCTCGCTACGGGCAACACTGCCCTGTCGCAAACAGCGTATTATCTGGTTGCGGCGGGCATTTGGGGCGGGTTGGCTGCTTCGCCGTTCGGGTGGTGGGATTGGTTTTTCATTCCGGCTGGAACGCGGGCTAAATCGGTCGGCCTGCTGCATGGCGTCGGCAATGTGATTGTGCTGCTGCTGTTTATGCTGAGTTGGCTGCTGTGGCGTCCGCAGCCGACGCAGCCGGGTACGCTGGCTTTGGTTCTCGCCTTTGTCGCGTTTGCGCTTGCGGGCGTTACAGGTTGGCTTGGCGGCGAGTTGGTAGACCGGCTTGGCATCGGCGTGGATATCGGAGCCAATCCCAACGCGCCCAGTTCCCTTTCAAAACGTCCCGCGCAACCGTAACAGCCGTTACCCCGCGATACGGCTATATTCCAATTGGAGCAGGTTCTTGAGGGGCGGCAAAGGAACAACTTCCCGGCTGTAAACGTCGGTTTCAACGTTCAGCCGGGAAGTCAGACAGTCACAACCTCTTATCGCGCGCCCGCAAACGCCATTTCCGGTTTTTTCGTTTCACAGGTTTGCATCAGCGCCGGGAGGGCCTTGATTACCTGGACAATGGCCTCCTTGGAGGTTTCGTTGTGGGCAAAGGCTTTCTCCGTGAATTGACGCAACTGCGCGAAATCGCAGCGGTTGATGGAATAATGCTGTTCAATGTTGAAAAATCCCATATTCCACTGCGCGAACATTCTGGATTGGCTGGGCGCTTTATAAATAACCCGCACCTCATTATGGCGTTCATCGGCTGCGATTTTTTCCAACAGGAAAGACAATGCTTCCGAGTGCCCTTCCAGCACTTGAACAAAGTAATTTCCTACCTGCAGCAGTAAGCCTGTAACGTTGAGGTTCCGATTCTTATGTGCAGCCGCCGCTGAAATCTGCGCCGTCTCTTCGGAACTAAGAGGCCGGGTTGCGTGGCTGATGTAAATAATGACTTCCTGATCCATTGGGTTTCCTCCATAGCGTGTAACTTGAACACAAATTCATCCCGAAGAGTTATTCCACAAATTGCGGTAATTCAGCAGTCGCAACGCGCATGCTTTGGAATAAAATGAACCGGCGCACATGGACAGTATTATCTATGCGCGCCGGTTCGGTTGGCAGTACCGGTAGCCGGTACCGCCTTATTTGCTGACGCGCTTGCGGCGGCTCAGGAAGCCTACGCCGGTGACAATCATGCCCGCCAGCATCGCCACATTACCCGGCTCCGGCACAACGCCGACGTCGTTTACTTTGGCGAAGTTGATGTCGAATTGCAGGTACTTGGGCGCGGACAGGCCGCTTGGTCCCACCGGGCCGCTCTTTTCCGTGTAACCCTGAATGAACTGCGAAACAGAGTTACTGGTCGGGTCGAACGCATAGATGCCGTCCGAATAGCCCGCCGTGACGTTGAAAGCGCCGCTCCCGCCACCGCCGAGCGCGGCAACGTAGAGTTTACCGTCGGGGCCGATGTTGTTGCCGAAGGTAAACTCAAGGGCGTTGTTGGCGGAACTGCCGACGTAGCCCTTGGTTGGGTCGAGGGTCGCAGTCAGAGTGCCGCTGTTATTTGCCAGCGTGTAGTGCTGGATGCTGTCGGGGCCACCCTGCGCGTTGTCATCCACGTACAGCGAGCCATCCGCGGCAATGGAAAGGCCGGTGGGTCGGAAGCCGCTGCTATGCGCGATCAGGTCCTGCTTGTAGTTGAGGTTGCCATCCAGTCGGATTACTTTCGCGTCACCATTCTGGTAGTTGGCGGCGTAAATGTCACCGTTTGCGGCGAGCGCCAGATCATGCGCCTGCGAGAACTGATAGTTGGCGATGATGTTGCCGGTCTTCAGGTCCACTTTCACGACATAGCCCGCATTTTCCAGCGGCGCGTACAGGTACTTGGCATCGGGAGAGACCAGAACGTTGCCGATGCCGACGTTGCCGCCGTTGTAACTGCTGAAGTCAATCGGGATCGTGCCGATGAGGTTGCCGTTCAGGTCGTACCGGGTGATGTTGGTCACGCCGGTGCCGTGATTGCCGCCGACAATAATCAGATCGTTGGCCGTGCCGTTGACGCCCTCCTTGATGGGAGCGGAACTTCCGCCGAGAAAGAAGGCATTGGAAGTGTTGTTGCCGATGCCATAGGGCGTGATGGCCGTGATCTTGTTGATAGTCTGGTCGTAGGTGTACTGGTAGCGGTCAAGCAAAGACTTGCCATAGTCGCTGACGTACAGAAGACCGGTGTTAGTCGTGTCTGCATGCGCAATGGCTGCGAGGGAAACCATGCCGACGCCGAGGCCCAGAGCGAGCAGGCCGTGAAGTTTGGGGGTTCTGTTGTAAGTCAAATTGCCATCCTGAAAATAAAGAATGAGGCCATCGCGGCAAACGCGACGGCGCTCGAAATGCGGTACAGCGCCGCGCCGGAATGGAGTAACGCGGGTTCCTGAACACAACGCTGTGCAGGGAACCCGGCCATGCCGATGTGTCGCCGCTTTCTTTATTGGCAGGATTTATGCCAACTTGACGTATGTATATGCAAAAACGGTATATCTATCCGGTGTAAATGGTAGTTTTACCGCCCCTGTTTTCTTGAGTCTGCCGTCGTATCTGCGCCTTTGTGTCGGGTAAACTAAAAACCTATCCCAATAGGCCGGGCATTGAAAATACCCGGCAGGAAAAATCAAGCGTCCCTCAGACGCAAATACCGCGCCTATTGGGATAGGCTCTAAGGGTTGAAGGAATCAGTCAGGTACAGCTACAAAGGAACCCTTCCTGACAAATCACACAAGGCGAGGAAGCATGAACAAAGCGGATTTTTGTCGTCTCCTGCATCATTCGGATAACTGCTGGCGTCTCCTGGGGGAAATTCTGGCGACGGGCCTGCCTGCCGCTGAACAGTGGGAGACACCGTTCGAGACCACATCGCAATGGAATACGATTCGCCTGCTCCTGGCGCATAGCATCGGCGCGGAAGAGCGGTGGATTACTCTGCGTCTCCAAAAGCAGCCCCTCCCTGTGGTCTATGAGGAGCGGGCCGCGCCGGATTGGAATGGCCTCTACCAGGATCATCAGACCATCCGCGAGGCTACTTATGCCTATCTCGACTCTCTGACCGATGCCGAAGTGGAGGAGGAAAAAGAGGTCTGGATAAACGATTACCGCGCCCTGACACGGGCCGATGTCCTGTTCCATATTCTGAACCATGAGAACTATCATCGGGGACAGGTGGTAATGGCGCTCCAGCGGCTTGGCATGGATCCGCCCAATTTTGATTACGCCTTCCTCAAATAAGTCGGCGCGAAACCGCTTTGCCGACGCCAGGGAACTTGTGAGACACGAACGGACAGCAACAACACAGCCTCTTGCCTGCGCGGTCTACGGGAGCGGTTCTCTCACTTCACTTTCACGAGTCGCTCCGCGCGTAAAACTTTCGACGGTACGCCCCAGCCATCGCACCATAGCCAGCATTCCGTCCACTTCCATGCGTCCGCCTCGTTTCGCGCGGGTCAGGGTTGAGGCGCTGACGCCGACCTCCAAGGCCACCTGCTGCCAGGACATCCCCCGCGAACAGCGCTGCGCATCAAGCGCGAGATACAGAGCGTGAGCGTCGAAGCGTCCGGCGTTTTCAGTCTCTCTTTCGGTCGTTGAAACCGTCACGGTATTGTCATTCATATCCCACCTCCCTTTTCCTTAGGGTTCTATACGGCTCACGCTTGCCCGGCATGAACAACCGTATTCTCATTGTTGGCCCACCACCAGTCAGCATAGTCGGTGTCTGTCGTTTCTCCGCCCAATTGGTCCACAAGCAAGGCGACCTGCCCCCGATGGTAGGAAGCATGGCCGATCAATTGAACGATCTGCACTTCGACAGGCAGGCGAAAACGTTCCCCGTTCAATTCGGTGAACTCAAAATCCTGCGCCAGTTGGTCTGCATTGAGACGCGCGAGATAGTCTGTCCACCGGCTTTCGAGGGCGGCGAAACGGGGCCGCAGCGTGGCAAGTTCACATTGCGCGTCCCACCAGGCGGCCTGATTGGGGCCTTTCCCCTCCATGTAATCCAGCCATTTCTCCCGGCAAGCCGCCAGATGATCCGCGAGGGTAACGGCCTGCTGAAAACGGGCATCCGTGCGATTGGCTTCGGGAACCAATTCGAGCATGGCAAGCATTTTCCGGTTACAGTCTTTTTCGTATGCGTACAACCCGCGATAATGTTCGAGCAACGACATGAGAAACACCTCCCAAAAAGGTATGTAGAAAAAGGGATATGTAGAGGCATCGTCGAAATCTTGGCAATACAGCGCTTCCAGCCCGATGTCTCATTGTGTCAAATTGTAGAAGAGAGGCGTCGTGGCCTCAGCAGCATCAAGGCGAACGGGAGGGGTGAAACATAGGACTTGCACCTCCCTTCCTGTGGATATAACATCTGTAAAGTAGACGTATGTACCACTGTTTAGACGGCTGTGTGAGGCAAAGGGTTCATCTTTTTTGGCGTTACTTGGCTCTTTTTTGTGTCTTTTTACGGAATTATTTTTGCAGGATGGTTGCTGGATGGTTGCTGTTGGCGCTGCGCGGGAAACGGGGGCACTTGCTTTGGGGTTAGAAGTTTATCCTTCCCTGCGGCATAATAGGTGATACGGGTTTTATTTCGCCACTGTCTTCGACGGCGTTTCTCCTATTGCCTCTGGTCGTCTACATTTCTGACATGTAGCCATAAATCTAATTTTGCTGTTTTTGGCGTATAATGGGAGCAGGAAATCCGCGCAACGGAGCAGGAAGCCCTCTGTTCGCCGTCAAAGAGATAACACCGTTTTTGAAACGCACACAAGACGCCCTCTTAAAATGTGGAGAAGAGGAAGCATGAGTCTGACACTGACACGCGAACAGGAAGCGAAACTGCTGCGCAAAGCGGCGCGGATGGGCAAGCCCGTCGAAGTGGTTCTGGAGGAACTTCTGGAGGAACAGGAACTACAAGCCCCAAGCGCTCGCCAACTCCTTGCCCTGCCAAAAGCGGAACGAGCGCGAATCCTCCGGGCGCAAGCAGAGCAGGCGGCGGCAGAGTATGAAACAGACCTGGCCCGTCCGGTGGCAGAGCGGGAACTGACCGCCTTTACGGCATTGGATGGCGAGGCGTTTTACGAGTACCCGACCGAAGGAACGCCTCATGCCTGAGATACCGCAACCCTGCGGCTTTCCAACACCCAATTGAGAATACTGTAACCTTTCGAGCTACTCCTCAGTCTCTACATCTGCGGCTGTAATTTCGTCTCGCGCCCCATGCCAGATACGAAGTACCCGAACGCGAGGGCCTTCCTCAGACTGCTCTTGAATGTCAAAGATGATCCGATATATTCCGCTTCACTTACCGTAAAGAAGCTGTCTAAGCGGTTGTCCGATTTCTGCGGCCTCCGAGATAAAAGGACAGCGCGCGGGCATCTCATCAAGGGTAAAGATCGCCTAAAAAATTCTTTCAGCCACTTCTCAGCGCTCCGGGGCGCAAGTTCCCGAATGTATTCGTAAGCGGCGTAAGCGTCGGCCTCTGCCGGCGCGGTGAGTTTAACCTTGTATGCCATACCTGGCTTTCATCTCCGCGTAGACTTGAGCCGCATCTTTTAGCTCGCCGCGCTCGGCAGAAGCAAGCCCTTCTCGAATGGCTGTAAGCGTCTCCATGTGCTGAAGACGCTCAACCATTTCTTGATAGCTTTCCGCGTCCTGGACAATTACCGCCGCTTTGCCGTTGACGGTAAGGACTTCCGGGGTCTTGGTTTCCTGCAATCGGGCGATATGAGACTTGTGATTCCGTAAAAAGTCTGTCAGTGAGTGAATGTTCCGAGTGTGGAGCATGGTGTTCTCCTAATACAATTATCCGATAATTATAGGATACTATATTCGGTCCTCACATAAACTTGTTCGCAGGCTATTTGTTGTTGACATTGAACCGAATTTCAACCATCCGCTTACGCTACGCCGCCTTTACCTGCGCCTTCAGTCGGGTAAACTGTGGGTGACACCAATCTGATCTGATAAGCAAGCAATGGAGTCGCCATGAAATTTTTTACGATCCCGAAGTGGATGCCTTCAACCTGCGAATCTCCGACGCCCAAGTTGAGGACACGGACGAAGTAGCGCCTGGCATCATCGTGGATTATGATGAAAAGGGTGAAGTGATCAGCATTGAAATGCTGGACGTGAGCAAGCGTTTGGAACATGTTGAAGTGGAAATCCCCCGACTTTCCGTTTCAAGCTTCCCGATAGCACATTCTTCTACTGAAGACGCTGGGAACATGGCGGGGGTATATCCATCAATAAACTAGGCCGGAAATGTTTCAGCCGGATAAATTAGCGCTATAAATTCTTTATTGCATTTTGGTTTTCTACAGTGTTTTTCCTGTCACCTGTTCATCTCCACGTTCCTGACAGGCATGATTGTCTTTGCGATAATGGGTTCCTTCCTCCTTCATTCCATTAATGTTGTAACCCGAATACATTTTGTTTCTGAACAGCACAAAACGCCCCGGATTAGTGCTGGTCCGGGGCATTGTCACTTCAGGACATCCATTCTGCAATGAACCCCACTTGCTGCAAATCCAATTATGGAAAGTCAGTGTAGGGAGACGCAAATGCAGAGGCAACCCTGATCCAACTCTCCATAATAAGCAGTGACAAGGAGATGATGTGTTAGTTCAAAATGCGGACGCCCGTTCGGATGGTTCCCGAACCACCACCTAGATCAATGACAAGATGCCAGTGTCCCGTGTGCGGAACTGATATATTTATAGGGCTTCTTTTTGCCAGCCCACCGTGATAGTGGAATGACGCTCCGCTACGGTACTGGTAATAATCCATGTCACTCATCAACAAAACGTTCGCTTGCTGATCAAGAGAAACTTGGACAACCTGCCCACTAAGCAAATTGTATTCTTGGTGTAAGTAATTCATCTGTTTTCACCTGTCTGTTGCAAATTCACTTCTTTTAATCAGTTTCGAGAAAAGAAATGAGGAAAGGTTAGCCATAGAAAGTTGTCTTTTTAGGCCGTTCGTAATCTTGTCTTAAAGGCGCGTCATGTTGCTATTGCATCACCCCCTTTACTTGACCATAAGCAGGCCGTTCCAAGTTGAAGACGTGGTTTCGCTGAGGATTACGCCGTACTTTCTCTGGGTTTTACTTGCGGCTCGCTCGGCTGAATCAAGAACTTGTTGAAGAGTGAGTGTGCAGATACGATAATACTCTGCAGTGGGCAGATAATACCAAGTTCCATCGCTTTCTTGAATTAGTCGGGAGAAGCCTTCTGCCTCCATTGCTTTGTGAAGTGTTTCGTAATCCGAGTAGTTAGCGTTGTGGAGTTCCACACGGGTAATGAATCTTGCCATTGATTTTGCTCTCCTCTATATTTAAATAGTGGATTGTTCGCACATCAGTACAGTGATGCTCACCTTATATGTAATAGCGGAAGCGATATGGGGGACAATGTTCTGAAAATAATTGTTGGTGCGAGAAAGTTCAGGGCTGTCGTTCGCCGGAATGAATTCCTGCGCTGCAAAGAACGATTTTCCTGCGGACAAATCCCACCCTGCGTGTTGTGCCTGCGCAACAGCCACTTGCTTTTTGCACAACGCCGAATGGACGACGCACGTAGCAATTTACTGCGGCGCAACAGCCCAAAACGTTTTCGCGTCAACAAATAATTTTACGCCGCGCATAATTGCCGCGCTTTGTGGCGCAACCGTGCGGTCTGTTTCTTAACGCTCTCTGTCCCAATGTTCAGCACTTCTGCTATTTCTATTCGCTCATAGTCTGCTGCCAGCAAATGTGCTATAAGTTGCTGTTGCTCTGACAAATTTTCGAGATAGAATCTTGCTTCTCCCCGTGCAATTGCGATTGCCTCCGGGTTGCAGCCAGGTTCTACTTCTATTACCTGATCCGTCAGATACTCATGCTTTGATACATAAAATTGTTCCTGAATGCTGGAAGCGGCTAATTTCGGTAACTCTGTGAATTCAAGTTCCGCTTTGAGCAAGGCTGGTGTCATTGCTACGACCTCTCCAATTAACTCTGACACCAGAGCCGCAGGTGAAGCCAGATCAGGGCGAGCCTTATGTAATGCTCTTTCCAGTTCTGGATAGACGGCTATATTGGCTGCCGTAAAGCCTACCAGTGCGAAATAGGTCATCTCAACACCTGCCGTGTACTGCCGAAGTGCTTGAGAATCATTGCTGATGAAGGAGATTTGTGGGATGAAGTAATGTTTGAAAAAGGTATGGAAAATTGAACTGCCGAAAAGTTGGCAGACACGCCAATATGACTGGCAATAACTTTGTTGTCCTTGATGACTGCGGCGAATCTGCTCCCTGACAAACACTACATATTCATCCCAGAAGCGAACGCCGACAAGTTGATACATCGGACAGTCTTTTCCGCGATCTCCAATAAAGTAGGATTGCACGGCTCCATGCTCTGCTTGTAGGCCATAACGCCGCCGCAAGTATCCAGCGTCTTCATCGCGATAGCGTCTGAGAGTATCATAGGTGCGGTTAAGCCATAGCCGAGCATCAATTTCACTGACGCTATGTTGTTTGACAGAACGCAGAGAACTTGCAGACAAGCAATTCCGCTTCATATCAATAAATGCCTGCCGCCAAGTCAGAAGGCGCAGGATTAAAAACGAAGGCTCCAAGTTCATCACCCTTTCTAACTGCTCTTATAGAATAGGACAACGGCAGTTCTACCTACTATGCAATGGCAAAAGCGATTTGGGGGACAATGTTCTGAAAATAATTTAGAATTTTTGATCGTGAACGGCAACTTTATGGATTTTCACTTAGACGCGCTATCTGTAGCTAAATTCTTGAACACCAACACTAAATAAACAAAATTAGATAGTCCAAAGTTCCCAAAGCACATTAATTGACGTAAAAGTATGCACTATACTTTGAAAGTTCATTTGGCTCTTGTGACTTGGGCAACAAGTATCCTAATTCTAATACAAACGGCCATTTGTTCAAAGGATGTTGCCCCTTTCGGGTAAACTGTAACCACTAAACACTCTTTTCTGCTTTTGGTGGGGAACTCAAATGGCAAGTACCTATCGTTACCGCGTCTTCAAATCGTCCTGGGGGATCGCCGTAGACCTCACTGCCAAAGCCGTAACCTGTACCGAAGGAGCGCTGCCAGTCACAGATAACCTCTATTTGCGCCTTGAAGATTTTCTGCCACTGACGGTAGACGAACCATCCTACCTTGTGCAAGGTCTGCGCCTGGTTGCCGCAAAACTTCAAGCGCTTGCTGCGCCCGATGTGCCTATTGTGATACATGTACTCGCTATTGAGTTCAATGAGTGTGATTACCTGCCCGAAGGCTTGACCTGCGCGATAGCAGGTTGGGCCGCGCAAGAATATGGCTTTGAGCCGCCAGCCATGCAAGTAACCTTTGACCGTCAAGCCAACCGCTACCACTTCGATTTTTCACAAAACAAACAAGACGCTTTGCCTTAACAGTGTCCAATCTTCGGTGTGCAGTACAACTGCTCCGTTGGATATGTCGGG
>CAWIEK010000034.1:0-90969 GCA_963835065.1 uncultured Chthonomonadaceae bacterium
GCGGACGGAACCACGCGGCAGGCAAAGGGCATACGACTGCGGACGATTTCACAGCAGCCGAACCGCGCGGTTGTGGAGGTTCAAAGCCGCCTGGGGAACATCGCAATTCAAAGCCTCGTCACGGTCGAATACGACGGCATGATGAAAATCGAGATGCGGCTCACTCCCGAACAGGCGACAACGCTCCGTTCGCTGCGGCTGGTCGCGCCCTTGCGCCCCGAAATCGCCGATTATCTTCATGCGTGTGGCGAAGGTATCCGCTACGGCTTCGATTATCGGTTTTTGCCGAAAGCCAAGCAGGGGCGTTTGTGGGACTCGCGCTCGGTGGATGGGCAGCCGATGCAGGTCGGCTCGTTCCTGCCGTATGTATGGGTGGGAAATCCCGGCGCGGGGCTGTGCTGGTTCGCGGACAGCGACGAGGGCTGGGAGCCGAACAACAAAGTTCCCGCGATTGAAGTACGCCGCGAGTCCGTTCGCAGCGCCGATCTCGTTCTGAACCTTATCGGCGCGGCAACCACGCTGAAGCGCTCGCGCCGCCTCGTGTTCGCGTTTCAGGCGACTCCCACCCGCCCGCTGTTTCCGGGCTGGCGCATGGATACCTGGGGAACGAGCGATACTTTCAAAGATTGGGCGCAGGTGGAATCCAAAGGCAAGGCGGGCAATATGGGGCTGATTTTCGGCTCCATTCCTTTTCCGCTCGACCCGGAAGTGAGCCGCGCAATGGTTCAGGCGCGTCACAAAGAAGCGAGTTCGATTTTAGGCGCGGCCAGTCCCAAATACCGCGCTAACGCCGTGCCCTACTTTGAGCATATCAACATGGGCGAGCAGTTCGCGCCCGAACTGCGCTATTTTGACGAGGAATGGCGAACGCGCGTCAGTCGCGGGCTTTCGTATGGCAAAACGCTGGCGGATTACATGGTGTATCACGTCGGGCAGTGGGCGCGCGACTGCGGGATAGACGGCTTTTATCTGGACAACGTGTATCCCATTGCGGACGACAACCTGGAAGCGGGGCGCGGCTATCGCCTGCCGGACGGGCGCGTTCAGCCCGCTTATCAGATGTTTGACACGCGCCGCTATCTGCTGCGCCTGCGCGCCGCGCTTGCCGAACAGGGCAAGCAGGATAAGTTTGTCCTGCACATCACGAACCATATCATCGCGCCCTGGATCGGCGCGGCGGATATTGCGCTGGACGGCGAGCACCATGTCATTTATCCCGAAATGAACAAAGATTTCATGGATTTCTGGTCGCTGGAGCGCCTGCGCGTGGACGATCCGGCGACATGGGGCGTGGCGGTCAACTTCTTGCAGGAGTATCAGGGCGCGTGGGAACCGCAGCAACTGAAAAAGGCGATGCGGGCGTACACGGGAATGCAGTTGCTTCAGGACACGCTGGCTTCCGCCAACGCCAACGGCCTGAACCCGGAAGTGTGGCAGGGGCGCGAGCGTTTCGGCATCACGCGCCCCGGTATTCGTTTCCTCGCCTACTGGGAAAAAGCAAGCGGGCTGCAAAGCGAAGCCAAACAGGTGTATGTTTCCGGCTGGCTGGCTCCCGGCGCTCCGGGCAAATCCGGCAGGCTGCTGCTGGCCGTCGTCAACACAGGGGAGAAAACCAACGCTTCCGTTCAGATTGACGCGAAGCGCCTTGCCCTGCCGGAGACGAGCCACTGGCGCGTTTATGACGCCGAAACGCTGGAACCGCTTACCGTAAGCGCGTCCGGCAGGCTGGACCTGTCATTGGAAAGGCACGATTACCGACAGGTCATTCTTGAAACGCAGTGAGAGTCACTCTCACCCGGCCCTCAACCCCTTCTCTCAACTTTGGAAGAAGGGGAACCTGTTGGGATAGGTTCTAAGAGAGTACCCAATTAACACCTCATGGAACGTTCTTCGCGCACTCCGCGCAGATTGTATCCAATGCGCCGAGCAGTTCCGGCAGAAATTCCGTCGTGTAGGAGCCTGTCTCGAATATCTCCCCCGCCCGCGTCAGTCTGTAGAACTGCCAGTTCTGCCCGTTGCTGACGATGCCATAAATGTCAATGTCCAGCCCGCGTTGTTGATTGCTCCAACGACAGGCCGCCATTTCCGCCAGACACTGAACGCGCCCCCTTGCAAAATCATCCTTTTTGGCTTCGGCAACACAGAGCAGAGGCGTTGCCATGTATGCCCGTTTCGGCGCAATCACGTAATCCGCCACACCCGTTGTTGTGTCCGTGTTCAGTATTGCCTCTTTCCAGACCTTCAGTTTTTTATGCGCAGGTACGATTTCCACAAACAGCGCGTCAATCAGCAGGGTTTTCGCAGGTTCCGAGGATTGCAGGTCAAAGAACTCGAAGCGGCTTAAAATGTCTTTCAAGGTCTCGCCGGGCGGGCGTGGCTGCGCATGGAGATGCCATGCGGTCAGGCTCTCCCTTCCCAGCAACCCCATTGCCTGTTCCAGCGTCATGGCGGAATAGTTTTGTTTTTGTTTCGGCGCGGGCTTCATCCGACTCATGTCCGATCCAGTGCTTGCGTTAGTATCAACATACATCTTGATCGTTGAAAGTCTATCAGGCGGCGTCTGTTGGGAAAGGCTGTTCTCGTAAGCCATGCAAACGTTCGCGCGCTCTTTCCCAACACCCGGCGCCTGACACCCAACACCCTTATTGCGTCACGGTAATGGTAATCGGGGCGGAAACCGGGGTCGGGACGCTGTTTGCCACGCGGTTGCCGTTGTCGTACAGCAGTTCGGGGAGGCTGGCGTAAATCTGGTACGTTCCCGGCGGCAGCGCACTCACCTGGGGCGGGCTGTCGGGCGAGGGCGTGTAGGGAAACACGTAATTGAACGTTTTGGTTTGCCCCCCCGCATAGGTGTCAAAGCCTACGACCTGCGGAAACACCTGCTTGTGTCCCGGCCAGTATTCATAGGCCACGATTTTGCCGTCTTGCGCGATGGTATAGCCCCACCATGCAATCTGCGACACGGTGGGGAAACTCACCATGCTTTGCGAACCGGAGGAGTTGCTGACGGTCACGGTCAAGTTAATCGTGTCGCCCGTCTTGTACGTGGTTTTATCCGCGCTGATTTGAAAGCGCAGGGTGGACAGATTGGTGGCGGGCGGCAGCGCGCGGCCATCCGGGGAGTAGTTATTTGGAATTAGGACTGCCTTGGGACTGCTTCCGCCCCCGCAGCCCGGCAAACATACGCTCATTACGGAAGCGACAAGCGCTGCGCCCATCAAAGCCAAAAGTCGGGACATGAGTACCCTCTCCTTCGTAGAAAATGCGCGCTGTTCCACGCTTCCGAACGCCTGTGAGAAAGCCGTTCGCTTTCAAGCCGCTTGCAGCAGCGCCGATGTGATGGGGGGAAATTGGGAAGGATGAAGGATGAGGGGAAAGACAGTGATGAGTGCTGAGTGATAAGTGATGAATTTGCATCCTATTCATCACTTATCATTCATCATTCATCGTTTGTTCCTCATCCTTCATCCTTAGTGTGTGCCTCGTCCGGCGTGGAACACGGCCAGCGCGGTGATGCACAGTAGCAGGGTCATGCTGTAAATGAACCAGACCACCTGCTTTTGGCTCCAGCCTAGCGCGAGCAGGCGATGGTGCAGGTGACGCTTGTCCGCAGCCGTCAGTTTCGCGCCGTCCATCAGGCGGCGCGTCAGCACATGGGCGTAATCGAAAATGGGCACACCCAGCACGAGAACCGGAACCAGGACAGACACAGCCGCCGCCGCTTTGAACGCGCCCATAATGGAAATCGCCGCCAATGCCAGGCCAAGCACCTGCGCGCCGATAGTTCCCATGATGATTTTGGCGGGATAATAGTTGTGGCGCAGAAAGCCCAGACACGCGCCCATGACCGCAGCCGCAAGCAGCGCCAGCGTCGGGCCATCATGGGAGCGCAGCATGGTTGCCATTAAAGCGAGGGTTGCGGCGGAAATCGCGCACACGCCCGACGCCAGGCCGTCCACGCCGTCAATCGCGTCAACGGTTTTGGTCACCGTAAACACCCAGGTTACGGTCAGCACAACCGAGATCATCGGGGTCAGTTCGTGCCAGGTGCTGCTGCCCACGCCGAACGGATTGGTGATGCCCTCGATACGAACGCCGAATTTCACCAGAATCAGCGCGGCAATGATAATGGCAAGCGCCTGCCATTTGGCCGACAGGTCTTTGAAATCGTCAATGAGGCTGGTGATGGCAATAAAGGTTGTGGCAATGAGCATGCCTATGACGGGCATCGTCCACGTATGCTGTCCCGTGTTGACGTGCCGGACGCTGACAGTCAGCAGCACGGCAATCACGAAGCCGAGATAGATGGCGATGCCCCCGGCGCGCGGAATCGGCTTGACGTTGACGCGGCGCTCGTCCGGCATGTCTATCGGACCGCGCTTTTCCACCCACGCGCGCACGATGGGCGTAGTGGCGGAAGTCAGGAACGCGGCCACAAAGGCCGCAATGATTATGCCATACATTTCCGTACCCCGGCGGCTTGCCTGTCCAAACGTTTAATCGAAAGAGCCGCTGTCAGGTGTTACTTATCCCTTATCCCTTACACCTTATCCCTCGTTACGCGGGCTATTTGACGGCTCCGTTGCCCAGCAAGTCTTTCACGCTTTTTTGTTCCGTCACTCCCGGCGGCGGCGTAAACACAAAGGCTTTGTCGTCGGCAGGCGCGTTAGGCTTGACATCAATGGCGCTGGCGCGCATGGTAAGCGTAACGGCCAGCCGCGCTTTGACGATCTTGCCGTCCTTTTGCTTCATCGGCTGCTGCAGCATCCCGCCAATCTGCGCTTCCACTTTTTGCAGCAGGAAACTGGCCTTGTCAATGTAGAGCGTCCAGCGCGCGCCCTTGCGCGTGAACATATTTTTGGCGGCATTCGCCGGCGGTTCGCCCGTCCAGGCTCCGCTCACAATCGTCACGGGGCGTCCGTTGACGCTGCCGCTGCCCTGCACCTTGAGGTTGGTCAGTTGGGGCGGCAGGGACGTTGCGCTTAAAAAATAAAGGGGGTCCAGCATGCTGTCAATACCGGCGCGCTCCCGCAGCAGGGGCATCATGGCGTTGATGTTGGGAGCCGTCGTTCCCGTGGAGTATTTTTTGAAATTCTCCATATACACGACCATTTTGCCGCCGTCGCTATACACTTCCGTCTGATTGGTGCGGGAGGACATTTTCAGCGCGATCTTGTTCGGGCGCTTGTACGTAAAGTCGGCGGAAACCGCGCCGAGCAGTTTGCTGTTTTTCGCCGACGTGACATTGATATCCGTGCTGAGTTTGCCGGAATAGGAGGCGAGGTCATGGTACGCCTTGAGGGTTTTTTCCAGCAGCGCCTTGCCGTCCTGCGCCTGCGCCTGTGCGCCTGTCCCTGCGATGCTCATCCCTCCGATAACCGCTAAAACCGCCCATTGCCGCATGTCGTTCGTCCTTCTTCATCAGGCATTAGGCATTAGATTTACATATTAGGCATTAGGAGCCGGGTTCATATCTTCTGCCTTGTACCTTGTGTCTAATACCTGATGCCTGATGCCTGATGCCTGATGCCTGATACGTGAATGCCTAATGCCTTTCAACAGTATAGCAGACAGCGTCCTTTGCGTCAACAGGCGGCCTTGTTTTCCCGCTATTTTGTCTGGTACAGGGGCAGAAAGGAATTTAACCATCCTAAAGGGGATAGGTTCCCCTTCTCCCGAAGTTGGGAGAAGGGGTTATGGGGTTGAGGGCATTTAGAAGGTGAGGGTCAGGGTGGGCTTGTTGGAAGCGGCTTCCCGACTCTCGAAGGTCAGGTAGACGTTTTGCGGGCTGGCATCTATCATCTGGAGCGTCACCACTTTGCCCAGGTTGGCCGCGATGAACGCCGAGAGGTCGAAAGAGGCTTTGGTTCCCGCTGCGAGCGAGATGCTCTGAGAGGTGAGGAACGCGCCCGTACTGGAAAAATTCGTCCGGTTCAGGCCGGGCGCATTGTTCCAGGTGATTGTCGACTCGCTCCAGGTCGCCCCGGCAATGCTGTACAGATTGACGTTTTCCGCCGAAGTGGTGGGATTGGAGGCGGAGTCTACGGTCAGCGCGAGCAGGGCTTTCGTGGGCGTTTTGGTTACGGCTGTCAGGTCGAACTTCAGGTAAATGCTGCGATTGTAAACGCTTGTGGAGTCGTTGGTGACTTTCTTGACAATCAGCAGCGTCTGGCTCCCGAAGTTGCTGTTGGCGTTATCGCCGGCCTGCACATAAGCGTCGGCGGTGGGAAACAGGACTTGCATGGTCGGCGGGGCCGGGGCTTGCACGGTCAGGGCTGCCGTTTTGGTGACGCCCGCATAAATGGCGGAAATGGTTACGCCTGCGTTTGCGGTCACGGTTTTGGTCGTTACCGTAAACGTCGTGGAGGTCGCGCCTGCCGCAATCGTGACGGTGGCGGGAACGGTTGCCGCCAAAGTATTGCTGCTCATCAGTGTGACAATCGCGCCCCCGGTTGGAGCGGGCGAATTCAGCGCCAGCGTACCCTGCACAGACGTGCCGCCCGTCACGGTTGTCGGGTTGAGCGCGAGGGATTGCAGCGACGCGAAGGGCGTTGCGGCAACTTCGCTGGAGTTCGGGCCGATCCCTCCCGAATTGGCGGCGTCCACCACATAGTAGTAGGTGACGCCGTTCGTTAGAAGCGTATCCAGGTACGTGGTCGTGGTGACGTTGGAAGCAATCGTCGTATACGGCCCGCCGTGTACGGTGGCGCGTTTGACCACATATTGCGAGATGCCGCTTACGGCGCTCCAGGACACGCTCACCTGCGTCGCGCCGGGAGCCGCCGCCACGTTTGCCGGAGCGGTCGTTGGCTGCGGCTGCGGGACAAGCTGTTCCGCGCTGACCGACAGGATTGGGTCCGTATTGGCGTAACCCCGCACCAGGAGCGAGGAGAAGTTCATCGTGGTGCTGTTGCCGGGAGCGGCGTAGGCGAACAGCCAGGGCTTGAGGCTGACAGTGGGAATGACGGTGCTGATCGTCTGCCAGGGGCTGTTGTCGCTCTGGCCTTTGACCAGACCTGCAGAAATAAAGGCCACGCGCTGCGTGTGCCAGCCGGTGTCAATGGACTGCGGCAGGGCAAGGAGGGACTGATCGGGCGCATACGTGGTGTCGAAAAGCCAGTAGGGAGAGTTGTAGTCATACATGCGCAGCAGTTGGGTGCGGTCTTCGATGCCGAACCCGAATTCTCCCGCATGATTGCCGGTTCCATCCGCGTTGTTGCGGCGCACTGACACTTCCATCGTATGCCCGGCCCCGAAGGAGCGCCGCCCGACGAGCGTTTCATAGGAGCCGACGCCCGAATTCAGGGTAAGCACATTGTTGGCGACGCTGAAGCTGCCGCCTTCGCCTGACTGCGCGGGATGGCCCCACTTGTTGTAGTCCACGCTCGTACCGGAGAAATCATCGTAGTAGTCGAACACCTGAAAGGGATCAAAGCCTTTCGCTGTGGAAACCGCGTTCATGGTCGCCACGCTCCAATCCGCGGCATTGGAGTAGGGAAAGAACCAGGTTCCGGCATAGTTGAGCGCGCCCTTGCTGATGGCGCCCCGGAAGGCGTTGGCGGCGTCCCATTCCCCCGTCGTGCCGCGTCCGTAAACGATGTGCTGCTTGGTAAACGTCTGGTAGTCTTTGGTGGTCACAAAGCCGACTTCCCAGGGCTGATCCGAGGTCGCGCCGCCCGTGTAGAAAATGTAGGCCGTGCCGTCAAGCTCGACGCAGAACGGGTCGGCAACGGTGGCGGCGTCCCAGGCGGGCGCGGGGCTGAAATCAATGATCGGATTGCCGGCAAACTTCGTCCAGGGGCCGGTAGGGCTGTTGGCAACGGCGTACCCCACGCGCTCGATGTTGACCGCGTCCGCCCCCGCGTCGCCCATGTAAAGCATGACCCATTTGTTGATAATGGTAGAGTAGTAGACATAGGGTTCCGCATCGCGGGACTGCTCCCAATCACCGGGCAGGCGCGACGCCGAAAGCAGGGGATTGCCGCTGTAGCGGGTGTAGGGGCCGGTGACGCTGGCAGCGGTGGCGACGCCGAGCGCATTGTTATCGCCATAAATGTCTGTGCCCCCGGTGTAATACAGGAACCAGGTTCCGTTGTTTTGTATCAGGTGCGGCGCATACACCGTATTGGCGTCCCAGGAACCGGCGGGGCCGAGCGGCAGGATCGTTCCCAAATCCGTCCAGGGGCCGAGCGGCGAGGACGCGGAAGACATATTCACGGTGTTGATGACGCCATTGACGACGGGACAGTAGATCACGTAAAACTTGTTCGTCGCCGCATCATAAACCATGTTTTCGGCCACGCCATGCCCGATGGGGGCGGTAGGGCGATTGAACAGGCCGGTCGGGGGCAGGGTAAAGGTGGCCGGGGCGCTGTTGCCGTAATAGAGATAAATGGATTTGGCTTGGGCGCCGGGAATGGTGGGAACGCGAACCCAGATGGTGGCCGTGTGGCTCGTCTGGCTGTCGTATTGTTGAATATAGTAAGGAATGAGGCTGACGCCATCGGCATCGGTGACGCGCAAGTCGGAGCCATCGGCAAGCGGCCGGGTAAAATCGAAGTTCGCGTTGGTGAGAGAAATCTTCACCTGAAACGAGGTCAGGTCGGTCAAGTTGGCCGTATTATCAACGTTAATGGTGCGGCGGTATTTCCAGGCGTTATTGTACCAGGTGGCCGGCGCGCAGTTACTAATCTGCGCGGCCAGAATCAGGGACATAATCCACAGTAACAACAGTATTCTTTTCATTCAAATCCTCAGCAATAGTGGAATCGGGAGGCGTTTTTGGCGTTGCCGGGCGTCAGTCGCAGGCGGGCGCGTTTGCGGCCTTCCGGCGAAGAAGATAGCGGCCTCCGGGAGAGCGTTTCTCCGTAATTTCAGTTATGTCAAACAACGTGATGTTCGCGAACAGGCGCAGTTATGCAGGCAGGCGCAACTGCGCTCCGGCAAGCCGGAGGCATAGCCCTGCCGCGCATGCGTTTACGCGCAGAGTGGCGATTTGCCGCTCTATCGGCGCAAAGCATTGGGGCGAGACAACGTTGTGAAATTTTAAATCAGGGACGAGAAAATCTGCGTCGAAGCGGACTGGCCGGTAACTCCAACCGAGACAACAAACGAGAACGTGGACAACGGGGTAACACGCAAGCAAGCTGTCTGACACTGCCATTTATTTATACTGCACGAATCGTGCCAAAGCGACTAAAAAATGACGTTGTGCAGGATTCTTGCGTACAAATAGAAGCAATCAGGTATTATTACGGGCGCAAAATATAATTTGAAAGATTTAGTGGAAGAATACTTGAAAAACAGTTTTGGCAGATAGGGACAAAACGTGGCAGTTTGGCATGAAACTTGCATTAAACACTGTAATGCGTATTTTGCTGAATATCCGCGCCGTTTCTCTGCTTTGCCCTTTTCTCAATTTTCTCAGTTTTCTCAATGAAGGAGACTCTTTCATGCGTTTCGCCTCCCCCATTTTCGTGGGGTTGTGTCTCATCGCCGTTTCAACGGCGCAAGCGCAAACACTCTCTCTGGGTTCGTCTCAGGATGCCACTATCGCCGATGCTGCCCAGGCTAACTTAAATTTTGGCATGTCTGACGAACTGCTCGTCAACTGGACCCACTTTCTGAGCAACATTTCGCGCGGGTTGATCCAGTTTAACCTCGGCTCGCTTCCCGGTTCCGCCACTATCACCGGCGCGACCCTTACGCTGGTTCAGACCATCAATGACGGCTACGGCAAGGCATACAGCTTGTATCGTAATACCGATGCCTGGGATGAGGCCACTGTAACCTACAACACGCGCCCTGCCTTTGACGCGCCGACGGTCTCTACGCTGGCTATCAATGACCACACTATCAGTCCGCGCTCGTGGGATGTTACAAATGTCGTACAGGGGTGGTACAGCGGCGCGTATGCCAACGATGGCCTGACGCTGATCCAGACTCCAGAACTGGCAGAAGATTACACTTTTTTCTTCAGCAGCAAAGCCTTTTATTTAATAGACCGTCCCGTTCTGACCGTCACCTATACAACCCCCGTTCCCGAACTCGGCAGCATTGCCCTCCTCACTGGCTTGGGCTTGACCGGAGACGCCTTTCTGCGCCGCCGTCAACAGGCCCGCAAAGCCGTTTAGCGCTCTGCGCAGCGTTTCTTGATCCTGATGCGGCAACAGCCTTCTGCTACATCGGCAGAAGGCTGTTTTATGTTTCCGCACCCGGAACGTCTTACCGCCCGCGTATACAAAAAACAAGGTGCGTAGGGCCGGATAAGCCGTTTCCGGCTGCAAACGTGTCCATGAAGACACCGGTTTTGCCGTTGTAGCGTTTGACCTCGTTGGTCAGATGGCTGCATACGTTGGCACATTCGAGCCGGCGCATAATTGCTGCTGTATTCCCATACGCCCGGTTTGCTCCTGCCGAACTTTTCACGCGCGATGCAGGAAAACAGAGCGCGTAAAATGTACGTTGGTTTTGACATACGTTACTTTCGACATATACAGTATAATAGCAATATGAATCATGCCCAAAACGACGAACGTCCCGCCCTCAACCCTCAACCCGGGCGTCCACCTGCAGGGAAGGACACAACCCTCAACACGTTACATGCGCGTTGGCTTGGGCAAGTGGAATTTCAAGCGGCCTGGGATTTGCAAAAAGAACTTGCGGCGCAGCGCTTGGCGAGCGAAATCGGCGACACGCTGCTGCTGCTGGAACATCCGCCTACGCTCACGCTCGGACGCGCTTCTCATGCGGAACACCTGCTCGCCACGACCAAACAACTCGAACAGGAACACATCTCTGTTGTGGACGTGGATCGGGGCGGCGACATCACCTATCACGGGCCGGGGCAGCTTGTCGGCTACCCCATTTTGAACCTGCGCGAACCGCCGCACACGCCCGACCTCCACGTTTATTTACGCCATCTGGAAGAAGTCTTGATTTTAACGCTGGCGCAGTTCGGCGTTGACGCGGACAGGTTCCCCGGCTATACGGGCGTGTGGGTCGGCATGGACACGCCCGCGCCCCGCAAGATCGCCGCTATCGGCGTGAAGTCCAGCCGCTGGATCACGCAGCACGGCTTTGCCCTCAATGTCGCTCCCAATCTCGCGCACTTCGACTTGATTGTTCCCTGCGGCATCCGCGATTACGGCGTCACGTCCCTGTCGGAGCATCTTGGCTTCCCCGTTTCTATAGAAGACGTTCTGCCCCAAGTGACCGCCGCGTTTCAAAAAGTATTCGGCTACGACTAAATTGTACGCTCTCCCTTTTCCCTCGTCCCTTTTCCCTCTTCCCTTCTACTTGACACACTCCCGCGCTTTGGTGTATGCTACACTTCAACATCACTGCCTTTTCGTTTGTGGCGTGTATTCAGGATACCGGCGGCGCGTTCCAACCGGCCCTACGGCGTTGCGGGCGAAGCAACCCCGCGTATCCTCTGTTTTTGCTTTAGTAAGGCATTAGGCATCAGGCATTAGGCATTAGGAACATGCATACAAATCTGCGCGCTCCCGGCAGAGTGGTTTCTGTCCCACACAATTACATCTCAGAGTAATACTCCTAATGCCTAATGCCTGATGCCTAATGCCTATCCCACTAGAAGGAACGTAAACCGTCATGCAGGTCACTGCCGAGCATTTGGATCCCTGTACTGTTGTGCTGGACATTAACGTAGATGAACAGCAGGTAGTTCAGGCGTTTGAAATCGCGTATAAAGAGTTTGGCCGCTATGCCAACGTGCCCGGCTTTCGGCCCGGCAAAGCCCCCCGCGCCATTGTCGAGCGCTATGTCAACAAAGAAAAAGTGCGCCAGCACGCGCTGGAAAAACTGATCCGCGACAGCTATTTTCAGGCTTTGGAAGAGCAGTCCATCGCGCCCTACCGCGACCCGCGCATTGATCCCACCGACCTGGAAGACAAAAAGCCCTACGCTTACAAAGCCACCGTGCCGCTGGAACCGCAAATCACCCTGGGCGATTACACCGGGCTTGCGGTTGACAAACCGGTTTACAAAGTCACCGAGGCGAATGTCGAGGAGCGGCTGACGGCTCTGCGCGAAGAGCGCGCCCGCCTGGAGCGGGTTGCGGACCGGGGCGTGCAGGAGGGCGACATTCTGATTGCCGAGCAGCAGGTGATTGTCGAAGGCGACGAGGGCGAACCCACTCCCATGCGCCGCCAGTTGATTCAATTGGGCAACAACGTTCCCGGCTTCGATGACGCCGTGATGGGCATGGAAATCGGCGAGGAGCGGACGTTCGAACTGCACCTTCCCCGACGACCACGAGGACGAGGCCAAGCGGGGCAAAAAGGCCGCGTACACCGTCAAATTCAGCAGCATCAGCGCCAAAAAGATGCCCGAACTCAACGACGAGTTCGCCAAAACGCTAGGCGTAGGCGAAACCGTCGAGGAACTGCGCGAACAGCATGCGAACGCGCCTGCAGGCCGAAGCCGACCAGTACGGCGAGCAGATCGCCGAGCAGCGCCTGTTCGACCAAATACTGGCCAACTCCACCATTTATTTCCCCGCCGTGCTGGTGCGCGAGGAGGTGGAGGACAATCTGCGCCGACTGTCGCAAGAACCTGCGCCAGAGCAACGTCGGCTACGGGCAGTACCTGCAAAGTCTGGGCGGCATTTCCGCCGAACAGCATCAGGCCGGACTGGCGCAGCAGGCCGCGCTGCAGATCCGGACCCTGCTGGCCCTGCGCGAAATCAGCATTCAGGAAGACTTGCAGGCAACCGATGAACAGGTAGACGCGGAATTCGACCGCCTGCTGAGTGAAGGCACTGTGGACGAAGAGCAGTACGCGGAATTCAAGGCCGATGGCCGCCGCCGCCTGCAGGTCGCCAACGCCCTGATTCAGCAGCGCCTGCACGACGTTCCTGTTCGCCAACAACACCATCAACGAAGTGGAGCAGATCCACCATTCCCGACCCCGAAGCCCTGGAAGACGCGGCTGAAGAAGCCGAAGTTCTTGCCGGTGACGGACTGACCGAAGACGCGACGGAAACAAGCGCAACAGATGAAGCGGGCGACACGAGCGCCGCAAGTCAAGGCGGCGAAATAAGCGCGATGGAAGGCGACAGCCTGCAAACCCCGGAACTCGGTGCGAAAGCGAGTCCGCAAGCGACGAAAGCCACACCCCGGTTATCGGCGCGGCGGAAACCACGACGGAAGGAACCGTCAAGACGGATTAGTTCTTGATAAGGAGTAAACAACATGGATCGCATCGTACGTCCGTCTTATGCCGGGATTGAGCGCGGCAGCGCGCAAAACGTGATCCCGATGGTTGTGGAGCAGTCGGCGCGGGGCGAACGCGCGTATGACATTTACTCGCGCCTGCTCAAAGAGCGCATCATCTTCATCGGCGAACCCGTCACCGATCATCTCGCCAACCTGGTCATTGCCGAACTGCTGTTTCTGGAAAAAGAAGACCCGGACGCCGACATTGACATTTACATCAACAGTCCCGGCGGCAGCGTGTCGGCGGGACTGGCCATGTACGACGTGATGCAGATGATCAAGTGCGATGTGGCGACCATTTGCGTGGGGCTTGCCGCTTCCATGGGAGCCGTGCTGCTGGCAGGCGGGCAAAGGGCAAGCGCTACGCCCTGCCCAATGCCCGCATCATGATCCACGCGGTTTCGGGCGGCTACGAGGGAACCGTGCAGGACGCCGAAATCCGCCTGAAAGAGATGGTGCGGATGCACGACAGCCTGAACGAGATTCTCGCCCGCCATACCGGCCAGCCCTACGACAAAGTGCGCCGCGACATGGACCGCGACTACTTCATGTCCCCGCAGGAAGCCCTGGAATATGGCCTGATTGACAAAATCACCGAAAAGAAGTAGCAAGGACGCGGTGGTTTGCGCCGATAATGCAGGAAGAAGGCATTCAGGTGTTCAGGTATCGGGTGTTCGGGAAATGCAAAAGTAACACGTTTGCTTTTGCGCGGCAAGGCTGCCAGTCCAACACCCGAACCGAACACCTGAATACCTGAACACCTGAATACCCTCTCCGAAGGAGACAACGCTCGTGCCCAGGGATTACGACCGAATGAAGGTCGATTGAGAGCCGCTGCGTGCTGTGCGGCAAGACGCGCGAACAGGTGAAGCGATTGATTCTGGGCGTCCACGGCGGCGTGTGTCTGGACTGCGTGGATCGGTGCAACCACATCATTCGCACGAGGGGTACGAGGCGGACAAGCACGCCCCGTTACCTGGGGCGCGATGCCCAAGCCCAAAGAGATTTACCGCATTTTCAGCCAGTACGTGGTCGGGCAGGAGCGCGCCAAGCGCAGCCTGGCCGTCGCCGTTTACAACCACTACAAGCGCATCAGCCATCCTAGTCCCGACGTCGAACTGCAAAAAAGCAATATTCTGCTGATCGGGCCGACCGGTTCGGGCAAAACCCTGCTGGCGCAGACATTGGCCAAAATTTTGCAGGTTCCCTTCGCCATCGCCGACGCCACCAGCCTGACGGAAGCCGGGTATGTGGGCGAGGATGTGGAAAACATTCTGCTCAAACTGCTGCAGGCGGCGGAAAGCCAGAACCCCAACGGCGGCCTGGAGCAGACGGTCAAGGCGGCGCAGCGCGGCATCATCTACATTGACGAGATAGATAAGATCACCCGCAAAAGTCGAAAACCCCTCCATCACCCGCGACGTGAGCGGCGAGGGCGTCCAGCAGGCGCTGCTCAAAATTCTGGAAGGCACGGTCGCCAATGTGCCGCCGCAGGGCGGGCGCAAGCATCCGCAGCAGGAATATGTTCAACTGGATACCACGAATGTGCTGTTCATCTGCGGCGGCGCGTTCGAGGGATTGGCCAATATCATCGAGCGGCGCATCAACACGCGCACAATGGGCATCCGCAGCAACGTCGCCACCAAAGTGGAGCGCGAAGCCGCCAAAGGCAGCATTTTCCAGCACGTCATGCCCGACGACCTGCTCAAATTCGGCCTGATCCCCGAATTCATCGGACGCCTGCCCGTCGTCGCCACGCTCGACAGCCTGGACGAAGAAGCCCTGATTAAAATTCTGACCGAACCGAAAAACGCGCTGGTCAAGCAGTACCGCAAGTTCTTCGAGTACGACGGCGTGGAACTGGAGTTTACGCAGGGGGCCTTGCAGGCGATTTCGCAGGAAGCCATGCAGCGCAGCACGGGAGCGCGCGCCCTGCGCACCATCATCGAAGAAGTGATGCTCAACATCATGTACGAGATACCCTCGGCCAAAGACATCCGCAAATGCGTGATTGAAGAAGAGACCGTCCGCGAACGTCTGGACCCGATCATCTACACCGACAGCCAACTCCGCCAGGCCTCTTAAACAGGATACACCACGAGAAGATTAAACCACGAGGAACACGGGGAACACGGGGAAGAGAATAGGAAAAGTAGGGGAGGGGCAACTTGCCCCTCCTTTGTTGATGTGTGCTACAATGAAATAGTCGTCAATTGGTGTGCGCGTTTTGGAGGATACCGCAATGTCTGTCTCAACTCTTAACCCCAAAGTTTCCGAAGAGGCTAAATCACCTGCTTCCTCCTTAAACAATTTGGAAGAACAAGCCGCTAAAGGCGAATGTACAACACCGTTTACTGCATCCGGCGAACCTGCTGCTTTAACACAGGCCGAGCAAGCGTTACAATTCTTTACCGGTCAGGTAGAACAGATACCCGGCGTTATCAGGACACGCCGGTATCGGGTCGCAAGATCGAACGAAGAAGGCGTGATGGTTGTCGTTGCCAATCTGTTCAGTCCTATCACGCATGAGGTGATTCGCGTACAGGAACTAACCTATGATGCCATGCCCGGCATACGCTTCAGTCTTGACATAAAAGACGCCAGCACCACAGAAAATAGAGACAAATAGGAGCGTACTGCGATGAACGCTTCCTCTCTGGATGCAAGTCCTCTCTGGATGCAAGCAAGTCAGACGAACACAGGGTGGAAGCAGCATCGAATTATCAGCGCTACGAAATTCTTCGAGGGCAAGGCCAATGGGGATGGGCGGCAGTGTTGTTGTTTTATTCTGCCCTGCATCTCGTCGAAGCCTACAAGTGTATCCACCATCCTGACGAAGTTTTCAGCAGCCATGCCGCGCGATTGGATTACGTTTTTGATGAACTCCGGGCAGTAAACGCATGGTATAGAGCGTTGTACAGCATGAGCAGAAGTGTGCGCTACGACTTGTACCACTGCACGGAACAAAACTTGGATTTTGCGCATGGCGATTACACGCTTTTGTGGGTAGAGATGGAGAAACTTGGCATCACTTACTGAGGTATCTTATCGCAATGCTCTACAGATGTCAACTGTCCGGCAGATTGCGCGCATACACGCTATGTTTACCAGCCGAGCATGTATAGGAGGACGCTTCGCTAATGAAAGCCAGGCGAAAACACCCCAGTTACGCTTATACGCTCTTGCAGACAATTCTATTTAGCCTGTTCGGTTCTTCCGTCGCATTCTGCCAGAACACTCCTGTACCACCCCTTAACAAGCAGCCCCTCATTCTGGACTGTAAGCAGCAGACACTGGCGCAGATTGTTGCCACGCTTTCTGGTCAGATGAAGCGCAGCATTGTCGTTGATGATGAGCCTTCTGACCGCAAAGTAGACATTCATACCACAAAGACCGCGAAGGAAGCGGTAGAGGCTGTCGCCGCTGCCTTCGATTATGCCTGGACTCTCAACAAACACGGCATCCTGGTAATGCGTAAAGCGTTCACGCAGAAGGATATCCTGCCGCAAATGAACCTGCCGGAGATGCGACAGACGGCAAAAACCATTCTCGATGTCCTCAGCGCCTTACAATGTGACCCGGACCACACGACTTGGGGAATACAATTCCAGACGCTGGCGCAATCCTTCACCGATGCGCAGCGCGAACAACTGCGGGCAGGCAAAATTCTGCGCCAGGCAGATTTGAACCAACAGCAAGGATCTCTGCTGCAGCAAATTGTCATCAATCACGCCTTCTCGTATCTGCTGGATGGCTGGTCTCCTTTTATCCAATCTCTCGACGCCCTGCCTGCCAGTGTTTTCGTCCTGCGCAAATTAGGCCCAATGCCTGGCATAGCGCCTGGCAAACCAGATCAGCCGTCTGGCGTAGCGCTGGAGCAGATCGTTCGGGACGCTGAGAACAAGGAGATACATTTCAAGGTGGCTTTCGTTCCCGGGGAGAAAAAACCATGACGCGGCTCCGACTTCTATTTTTGCGTGGTTTTCTTCCGTGCTGCCTGTTGGCTGTATGTTATGTCGGCGGTACTGCCGAACGCGCAGGCGCGCAGGCCACTTCTGTTGCGCAGGCCGAAGCCGTTTTGTCAACCGCCGAGCGGCTGGCGCGCAAGGCGCATATCTCCTCAGATACGACGCGCCTTGCAGACATTATGGAGGCGCTTTCCGCGCAGACAGGCTTGAAGATACAGGCCGCGGCGTGCCTGCGCGAACGCAGGATTGTCATGCAGGTGGACGGTCTCAGCGCTGCCGCTTTGCTGGACACGCTTGCCGAACTCAACGACTGGACGTGGCATGAAGTACAGCCCGGCGTTATTGCCATTGCCCGACGTACCAAGCCGATTCCGCAACAGATTTCCGCTGTTCCTCCAGCTTTGCAAGCGGCGTTGCCTGCCGATTTTCGCCGTTTTCTCATCGGGACGGGAGGTACGCGCGATGGGATGTATTTTGAACGTTCTGACGCGCCAGACCTTCAGGCGAGTAGTCCTTTCCGCACCGCCAACCAAAAGGGGATGCGCGACGCCGCTCAACAGTGGCGCGATCAGTTGTGCTTGCTGCTGCAATCCGACTTTGCCACAGACGTCAAGATTCCGTACTCCCGGATGAACACCGCGCAAAAGCATGCCCTGCTGGTTTCCAAAATTTTCGATAGCCTGGTTTATTCCAACACCACACATTCTCACTACATTCTGATGGGCGTCCTCAGACCCTACGAGCAGGACATTGCCGCCGGCGAGATTACTCTGGAAGGCGAATGGCTGAATATCCGTACCACAAAACAACTTGCTCCCGACCACACGCAATCTTTCGGTTTCGGCGCAAATGTAAAGCGCGTCCTCGGCGCGGCTCCGCCGCCCATGCCGTAATTAGAACTTGATACTATCATGCCAAACCTGCGCCATTCTCGTTTTCTTGCTCCTGACGCTCTTGCTTCTTCTCTTCGGAAGCAGAGGGCTTTCGCAAACGCTTGCGGCGCGGCGGCTTTCGGAACCGCCGCGCCCCCTGTGGTTTGACAAAGACCCGCTTCTCAAAACCAAAGTGGAGGTAAACGCCAGGAGCGTTCCTCTCAGGCAGCTCCTTGCCTATCTTTCCGCGCAGACAAAGACGCCGCTTTCTGTTTCCGCGCATTTGATGAACTGCCGCGTATCACTTGCTTCCCCATCTCGTCCCCTGTCGGAAGTGATGATGCGTCTTCAGGACTTGTTGCATCACGGCAGCAAACTTGCCGACAATTCCTGCGGCTGGCAGCGCGTTGAACAAAAAGAGGGACAGCCGCTGTACCTGCTCACGCAGTCTCGAAAGGGGCTTGCGGAAGAAGAGGCAAACGCGGATGTGCCGGTGCAAACCCTGTCCCGGTGGCTGCGCGAGATGCGGGAATATGCCCGCCTTGCGCCGGAAAAGCGTAGCGCTTTTAAGACCGACTTTCCCTTCCTCAACTTTTATGCCAAAAAGGGAGAGTCACCCAATGACGAGTTTACCGGCCCCTTGTTAGAGGCCGTCAGCGTCTTAACGGACGCAGATATTGACCTCCTTGCCAAAACGGGGCGCGTGGATGCTCCCGGTTTTCTGCCCTCACCCCAACAGACAGAAGCCATGATTGTCACTGCCAAACGCGCCGGCCTCTACAGGCAAAATTCGGACAAGCCACCAACAGGCGCTTATCTACAGCTTCATCCTGATACAAATCCGGGACGCTACGCGCTCATTCTAAGGTTCGATTCGGGTTCGGTTGGCGGCATGCCCGGCGGGTTCAATTTCGACACGCTGGATATCGGCGGCGAATACGAGTGGATACTGGAAATGCTGGATCGCATGGAGCAGGAAGAGCAGGCCAAACCCGTTGAACTGATGGATCCGCAAAAGCGCGTACCCGGCAAAGTCCCTGTGGTGAGCCTTGCCGCCGCCCTCGACCTGTGGAGCAAAGCGACGGGGCACAATGTTTTTGGCGAGATATTCCTCAAGGAAAAGGCCGCGCTGACGCTAACCTCCGATAAGCCCGAAACGCTGCTCACCCGCCTCTGCGTCAAGTTCGGCTGCGATTGGCGCAGGATTGGCGGCGACTATCTTGTGTACAGCAAATCGTGGGCGGCAGACCGCGCTTCCGACATCCCGGATACGACGCTCGACCGGTGGCGGGCCACAATCAAGAAGGAAAAGCGCCTGCCTCTGGAAACGCTGCTCGAAATGTCCACTCTGCGCCATCCGCAATTCACGATTATTCAACACTACCTTTTTGTAAACGTTTTCACCAGGGCGCAAAACCTGCATATGCTGCGCCTGCTGCAATCGCTCAGTAACACAAGGCGGGAACGCGCTATGGCAAAAGAAAGCGTTCCCCTGAACACCGGCGAATTGAAAGTACATAATGCGCTGGCAGCTCTGTTTCCCAAAGCCAATGATCTCGGCGAGGCTTCCCTGCAAGTCGGAACAACAACCGTGCATGACTTTCCCGCGTATACAATCACCGTGACATTGCCCTCCGGCGAAAGTAAATACGGTTTCTTCACCCTCGAACCTCCCCAACCCCCGATGCGGAAAGACCAGTAGACTTGCGCTCGTAAGACAAAGCAGCAAAAAAGACAGAGAAAAGAACAAAATAACGCAAAACAAACGAACCCTTTGCTCGATACAGCCGTCTAAATAGTGAAACAAACGTCTACTGTTTAGATGTTATACCCATAGGAAGGGAGGTGCATGAGAATGTTCCCACGCTCCCGTTCGCCCTGACGCTGCTGAGGTCACGACGCCTCTCTCCTACAATCTGACACAACGAGACATCGGGCTGGAAGCGCTGCATTGCCAAGATTTCGACGCTGCCTCTACATATTCTCTTTTTTCCTAATTCTTTTCTCTGCCTGCCGCTTTCCCGTCGCTCCCAAACATATAAGCTCCCCCTTCTCCCAGGCTTTTTTGGGAGAAGGGGGTAGGGGGTTGAGGGCTATTCGCGTTCGATTAGCGCGGACGCGCCGCCCTTGTGACGATTGCGGCCTGCCCATCCCTGACTAATGCCCCGGCGCGGCTGATGCTGCGCGGCCTGTATCGCGCTCCAATCTATGCCGCAATCCCGCAGGTAGCAGTCTATCGCTTTTTCAAGCGGCTGCAGTATCTGCCCCCGTTCCGTGCCCAGTACCGTGTAAAGCGGACGCCGGGCGGTCAGGCGCAGGGCGCGGGTGGGACAGCCTTGCAGGGTTGCCGGCTCGATGCCCGCCCGTTCCGCCGCCATACGCGCCCATTGTTCCCACGTGACCGCGCCTTCGTTCGCCAGATGCCACACGCCATTTGCGCCGTCAATCAGCAGGTCGAGGCAGGCGTGAACCAAATCCGGCACGGATGTTGGCGAAACCGTCGCGTCGTTGGAAGCGAGAAACGGCTCCCCCTCCGCCAACGCCCGAGCGCGTTGGCAAGGAAATGACACCCGTTCCACGGACTGAAAAACGCGCCCGCGCGGATGATCAGCGCGTCCGGCAAAATCTCCCGTACCAGCGACTCGGCCTTGCCCTTGCTTCTGCCGTAAATGTTCATGGGCGTGGGCGTGTCGCTTTCCACGTAGGGCCTGTCCTGTCGCCCATTGAACACCAGATCGGAAGAAAACGTCAGCAGCGCGATGCCCAGGCGCTTACATTCCGCCGCCAGCAAGGCCGGTCCCGCCGTATTGGTCTGGTAACACGCCGTTTCGTCTCCCTCCGCCCGATCCAAATCCAGATACCCCGCCGCGTTGACAACCGCCCAGGGACGATGCCGCGCCAACTGCGCTTCCACGGAAGCCACGTCCGTAATGTCCATGTCGGAACGTCCGAGCGCGACGTGCGGAATACGGCGCATGTGGCACAAACGCGCAAACGCATAGCCCAGAGTTCCATTCGCGCCCGCAATCAGCAGCGGACGCGCGTCCACGCGCCGAACGCGCCGGTTTTCCAATTCCGCAAGGACAACTTTAGAGGAACGCTTTTCCGATTTCGTTGTTCCCGCTGTTCCCGCCTCGCGCGCTTCGGCGCGATGCTGTTCCTGCCGCCGCAATTCCTGAAGTCGCGTTAAATTCAAATCTTCCAGAGGATACAGGACGCGCTGCGGTTCGCGCCACCATCCGGGCGCGGACAAAACGGGGTGCGCAGCTTCCTGCCCGTCCGCCAACTGCCGCATCAGCCCCGCTAAGGCCGTCGGGCGCGGCTTGCCGTCCCGCACATCGAACACGCCTGGCTCGTAATTCCCCCGAAAGCGCGTGAGCAGGCTGTCCCAATCGTAGGAGCCGAGCAGCGCCCAAACCGTCACGGCCCGCGCGTCTATACCCTTCGCGCAGGCATTCCGCGCCGCCTGCCACGCTTCCCAAAGCCAGCGCATTTGTTCCTCGCGGAAACAGCCTAAGTGCGCTTCCGTAATCGCAATCGGCAGGCCGTACCGCTCCCACGTTTCCGCCAGAATGCCGCCAACGCCCGCCGTGCCTTCCGCCAAAACCCGGACGGCTTCCACATCCGCATAGCGATCACGCCCGTTGCCGGCATGGGTATGCAGGGGATACCGTTCGCGGCGCTCGTCCAGAAACCGCTCGCTCGTTAAATAGTGGTTGACGCCGATAATGTCCGGCGGGCAGGGATTTTCCAGAAACCAATGGAGTTCCTGTTCGCCGATGCCGCAGCCGATTAAATGCCCCCACATGCGGTGCTGCCAGTCAATCCGCCCGCACAGCAAATCCCACGTCAGCCAGCGCCGCTCGTTTTCAAAATCCGCCTGATACTGCAAACGCGGCGTACTATACGTTTTGCCTAAATCATCCGTTTGTATCAGGCGCGCGGCAGGATTGACATGCCGAATAGCCTGCATGGATTTTGCCACTGCCCAGCATTGATTGACGACCGCGCGGGCAAAGCACGCCTCGTCCGTGCCGTGCGGATACCAATGTCCGTATAATCCGCTGAACCGTGCGGTCGTCAGCGGCTCATTTACGGGCGTCCAATCCTGAACCCAGGGATAGCGCTCGGCCACGCGCCGCGCGTGTGCCGCCAGCCCGTCCGCGAAATCGGGGGAAACCAGACTGGTGTGGCGCGGCCCGCTGCCGTGATGCACGAGGCCGACAATCGGGCGAATATCCAGCGCGCGCAGGCGCTCCAACCGCGCATCCGCCCATTCCCATGCGCCTGTCTGCGCATTGCCGTTTTCCTTATAAGGAGCGCCATTATCAGCGTCCGCAAACCGCTCCCACAAAATCGGATAGCGCAGGGCGCGGATGCCAAGAGCGGCGAACAAGTCCAGGTCTTCCAAACGGTCTGCGTGTCCATTGCGGGCAAGCTGATCGTTATATGTATCCTGAACGCGATTGATAGTACATTCGATACCGGCCCAAAGCTGCGGGGCGGGGCCGGGTTGGTGTTGCGATTTCAAATAAGTTCTCCCTGTACCATCCCTGAAAAGCCGTTCCTATCCTTAAAATGCCGGTGTTCGGTGTTTGGTGTTCGGTGTTCGGTCAGTCCAGCATCTTCATGCTCTCAGGTGAACGCCGTTCATGCCGGCTGTTCTAGCTAACGAGTTGTGCTAGTTTTCAGTGTACATGTTTGTCTACATGGTTTCTGTGCTGTATTCACACGGCATAGCGCGTGACGTTCATGGGAGACAGTCCCAGTACGTCATTGAAGTAGCGCGCCAGCGAAAACGCGGTTGCCTTCGCCTGAGTGCGGCGATAGAGGCCGATGTCGGTTCGCACCAGCAGATGCTCAATGCTCATGTTTTCCGTTAAGACGCTGATCACGCCTTCAATGGGCTTACGCAGTTTGTCGAGGATGTGCTGAAAAAACGGCGTTTCGCGGTCTTTGTAGTCGCGCTGGCGTACCAGCAGGGTCAGGTTGAGCAGGCTTTTGGCCGCTTGCTTGAGCGCTTTGCTGACAAAGCCTTTGTCCATGAGCCATTCCTGCCCGCTCAGATCGCGTCCTTGGTCCTGGCACTCGTCGAGATAACCGGCGAGCAAATCCACATCGTGGAGGTAGCCTGGCGCTAAGAACAGATCGTCAATGTAGCCGTTTTCAGTTAATAGCAAGCCGGGATGCAGGCCAAAGTAGTATTCCTGCTTGCTGCTGTTGAAGCCGAAGCTGCTGCCGGAGATGGGCTGCGTAGACTGCCGTATGCGATAACAGGCGCACAGCGGCATGGGAAAGCTGTCGAGCAGACGCAACGGCTGCACATCTTCGCCCGCCCAACTCACAATACTGGCGCGCAAATGCCGCAGCACTTCGCGCACAGCTTGTGCTCGCCGACAAAAGCGGCTGTCTTCGGGCAGATGCGGAAACAAGGCGCGATGGTTGGCGCGCACCTGTCGCAGCCACGCGCGTTCCCGGCGCACCTGACACAACTCGCCGACGAGCAAGACGGTCAGCACTTCGCTGTCGGCAAACTCGTTTTCGGTGGGGCCACGCCGCTTGCGGGGCTGATTAGAACTGCCGAAGCGAGCGTGCATCCACTCATCTACGAGACAATACACGACTAAGAACAGGTCGGCACGGCTGAAATCGTGCCATAATGAAGGAACGGCAGGGTGAATAAACATGGGGGTCTCCTGAAAAGTTGGCGCTTGACAAGAGACACGTTGTACATTTCCTCTGCCGTCTCCTCCTTAAGAAGAACCACTGCGCATTTACGTAGACATAGCACTACACTAAAAACTAGCACAACTGTTAGCTATCTAATCTTTCAACTGTTGTACGGAAAGAAGCCGCGCCTTTAGAGTGAAATCCAGAGGTGTTACTTCCAATCTAATCTTTCAACCGTTGTACGGAAAGGCTTCCTTTGCGGCGCAAGGCTTTGTGTTGCGATGCAAGGCTATGTGTTGCGACGCGGGGCTTTATCCCGCTTCGCCGACGGCGGCAGGTTCGTCGGCAACGGCAATGGTTTGCCCCGTTTTGCCGATGGCAAGGCTGGCGGGGCGGCACTGCGCCAAATCAAAGCAATCCTGATGGCTTAAAACATGCAGCGTGACGTTGTACAGGGACAGCGCCGCGCCACGCGCCTCGTCAGCGATGTTGGAATACGTCACGTTGCCCGCATCCACCACATATACGGCTCCCTGCCCAAGCACCGTAAAGGATGCCTGCGCGTCTTCTACCACAATTGCCGTGTTTTCGTCAATGCCGATGCCCAGAATGCGCGGGTTTTGCGCCACCGCGCCGAGCAGACGCCCCATGCGCCCCCGTTCGGCGAAATGCTGGTCAATAATCACGTTCCGAATCAACCCCAGGCCGGGAGCCATCATCAAATCCCCGATGCGGTACGATTCCTCGCCCGTGCCGCGCACCAGCATGGTTTCGCACATGGCAGACGCGCCCGCCGATGTGCCCGCAATCAGGCCGCCCCCGTCGTAAATGGCCTGCATCCCACGCATAATCGGCGTATCCCCGATCTGGCTGGTGATTTTAAGCTGGTCGCCGCCCGTAAAGAACAATCCCGCCGCGCCTTCCAGCAGCGCGATTTTATCCTCCGCAAACGCTTCATGGCGGTCACGAATCGTGAGTTCTACCACTTCAGATACGCCTAACTCCTGAAAAACGCGCTGATACGGCTCGAAATACCCTTCCGGCTCATGCGAGGCAACCGTTGTCACCACGATCTTGCCCGAACCGATACGCCGCGCGATTTCATTCAGAATCACCTTTTCCCCGGACTTGTCTTCATGCCCGCCGATGATAACGAGCGTTCCCGGCGTATGGCTTGTTTCTTGGAATTGCGTTTTGCCGCGCGCTTCCCTATCGGGCGTGTCGCGCTCCGTTCCATTTGTTTTGTGTCCATTGACGCGAGTCATACGTTTGCTCCGGTTTCTTCGCTTTTCTGGATATAGGCGCGCGGCGCGTCCATACGGTCGGTCCGATACCCGCAGGCCATTTGCGCGGAATTGTGCGCCCACCCGATATTCCCGGCGTGATCCAGCAGAATGCAGCCGGCTTCGCCTTCTGCGTATTCCGCCAGCATTTGTATCGCCGCCTGCGCCGCTGTTTCGACCGAGGGTTCCGTTTTACACCGGTCAATGACCCGCGCGGCCAGCGCGCTGCGCATGATGGCTTCGCCGTCGCCCGTCATGGCGCAGGCTCCTGTTCGGCTGTCGGCGTAGAAACCTGCGCCCACCGATGCGGAATCCCCCACGCGCCCCGGCATGTTGTTGCCTGTGCCGCCCGTGGAAACGCCGCAGGCCAGGCTGCCCGACAAGTCCAGCGCGACTGCGCCCACCGTGTTGGTTTCCGGTGGCTTTTCGGATGCCTGCTGCTGCTCCTTTTCCCACTCCTCCCGCTGTTCCCGCGTAATCATGGCGTCGGGATCGCACAGTTCCGCCCCGTTTTGCTCTGCGAACTGCCGCGCATACGGCCCGACAACCAATACCGGAGGTTGATCCAGCAGCAGGCGAGCAACTGAAATCGGGTGACGGACTCCGTCAATCGCGCCCACCGCGCCGGACTGACGCCTGCTGCCGTCCATAATCCCGGCATCCATACGCGCCTTGCCGTCGGCGTTCAAGACCGATCCGTAGCCCGCGTTAAACGTCGGGTCACTTTCCAAAACGCGAATGGCCGCTTCCACCGCGTCCAGGGCGCTGCCGCCCGCTTCCAGTATTTCCCAGCCCATGCGCAGGGCATTGATGCAGCCCTGTTTCGCCGCCGCGTGTTTTTCCTGCGGCCACGATTTAGCCCCGCCGTGAACAATCAGTGCGATACTCATGCCTGCTCGTCCTTTCCGCCCGGTTTGGAAGGCGCGTACTGAAACGATGTGATGCGCTCCCAGCAGCCGTTGTAGTTGTCGCAGAAGACTAAAACCAGATCGTTGGGACGGGCGCGTTCCAGCGCGGCGGTGACAGCCGCGCACTCGTCGGTGACGTGCGTGATCTTGTCTTTTGCCAGCCCGCCCGCCAGAGCGCCCTCTTCAATCAATTGCGGAATCACGCCCTTCGGCCTGCCGCGCAGCAGGGTTGTCTCCTTGACAATCATCTCATCGGCAATTTCCGCCACAATCGCGCCCAGATCGCGCGTATCCTGATCGCGCCGATCTCCCGTGCCTGTCAGCACCGTAAGGACGCGGTTGTAGCGGGGCCGCATCCGTTTTACCAGGCCGATGAACTCGCGCATCCCGTCGGGGTTGTGCGCGTAATCCAGAATCACGCGGAACGGCAGCCCGTCGTAAATGTTCAGGCGTCCGGGGTTATGCTCGAACGAGGTGACGAAAGTGCCCAAAGCCTTGCGAATAGTTTCTGGGGGAACGCCGAATCCATAGGTGATTGCCGCCGCCGCCAGCGCGTTTTGAACGTTGAAGCGGGCCATGCCCTCGATGGTGGCGGGGATTTCATGCGCCCACAGCAGGGGGATGTACTGCTCGCCATCGTAGATGGTAAGCATTTCGCCCTTCAAGCCGGGCTGCAAAACAACCGCTTTGCCGCCCCCCGCGATATGACGGCGCAGATGTTCCGGGCTGTCCTCCCCGCCATGCATGGAAAAGAAGATCAGGCTGCCTTCCGCGCGCCGCCGCATCCGCGTGGTCAGCGGATCGTCGGCGTTGAGAACGCTGTGCCCGTCCTCCTGAACCACTTCCACGATCAGCGATTTGACCCAGGCCAGGTCTTCAAGGGTTTCCACGCCTTTCAGCCCGAGATGGTCGGGCTGTATATTCAGCACGGCTCCCACATCGCAGCGGTCGAATCCCAACCCTTCGCGCAGAATGCCGCCCCGCGCCGTTTCCAGCACGGCCACGTCAATGGTCGGGTCTTGCAGCGTCATGCGCGCGCTTTTCGGGCCGGTCGTATCGCCCGACATCAGCAGGCTGTCATCAATATAAATGCCCGTAGACGTGGTCAGTCCCACGCGCTTGCCCGTAGCTTTGATGATGTGCGCCACCATACGGGACGTCGTGGTCTTGCCGTTTGTGCCTGTAATCGAGATCACGGGAATGCGGCAGGGCACGGGATCAGGGAACAGCATATCAATTACGGGTCGGGCGACGTTACGGCGCTTGCCTTCGGAGGGCTGCAGGTGCATCCGAAATCCGGGTCCCGCGTTCACTTCCACGATTCCGCCGCCCGCTTCGCACAGCGAACGGGTAATATCCGGGGCTACGATGTCAATGCCGGCCACATCCAGGCCGACAATGCGCGCGGCGCGTTCGCATATCTCGATGTTGTCCGGGTGCATTACATCGGTCACGTCAATGGCCGTGCCGCCCGTAGACATATTGGCCGTTGCGCGCAAATAGCACGTTTCGCCCTGCGGCAGCACGGTTTCCAGCGTATGCCCGGCCTGCGCCAGCAAACGTTCCACCTGCGGGTCTACCGTAATGCGCGTCATGACTTTTTCGTGGCCCACGCCCCGGCGCGGGTCCTGATTGACGATTTCAATCAACTGCGCAATCGTGTGTTCGCCATCCCCGACAACATGCGCAGGCACGCGATGCGCCACCGCCACTACCTTGTAATTGACCACCAGAACACGGTAATCGTTGCCTCGAAAATAGCTTTCCACCAGGACCACGCGGCTGTGGAGCAATGCCTGCTCAAAGCCCCAGCGCGCCTGTTCGGCATCGGTGAGGTTCAGCGACACGCCGCGCCCGTGATTGGCGTCCAGCGGCTTTGTGACAACCGGGTAGCCGATACGGTCCGCGGCGGCAACCGCTCCTTCCGGCGTTCGCGTTTCGATCTGCCGGGGCACGGGAATGCCCGCGTCGGCCAGCAGCCGGATGGTAAGGGCCTTGTCGCCGGCGGTTTCCAGCGCGATATGTGAGGTCATTCCCGTAACACTGGCGCGGATACGCTGCTGATAGCGTCCGTACCCAAGCTGCACCAGGCTTTGGTCGTCCAGGCGCAGGGCGGGAATGCCGCGCCGCTTCGCTTCGTCCACAAGGGATTGCGTGGTCGGGCCAAGCGCCTGCCGCTCCGCCAGGCGGATGAGGGCTTCCAGTTCCGCTTTGAAATCAAACGGCGCGTCGGGCGCATCCACAAGCCGCGCATCCGAGGGGACAAACATTTCCAGTCCGGCGATGCCGCGCAGGTGGGCGGGCAGCAGCGAATCTATCAGCCGCAGCGCCATCCATCCGGCCAGCAGGCCGACGCGCTCTTCCAGGTAGGAATACACGACATTGTAAGTTCCCGGCTGCTCTTTCAGCTCGCGCGTCTTGCCATACGTGACGGGTGTTCCGGCCAGGCATTGCAGTTCCATCGCCACATGCTCGGCCACATGCCCCAGCCACGTTCCCTCTTCCAATCGCCGGACAAACCCGCCCGGTTCGCCATACGAGCAGCCATGCTCATGCAGCGTGGGAACCAATTCCAGCAGGCGTTGGGTAAATCCCGGCAGGCGCGTTGTCGGGTACTGTTCCAGCGCGCCCAGATCCAGCATGAAGCGCACCACAGGCCGGTAGCCATACGGGTTCGGGCCGCGATACACGCGCGTTTCCACAATCTTCATGCGCTGCGCTTCCCCGGCAAGTTCCTGTCGGTCTTCCTGTTCCGCGTGGCGTCCGCCCCGTTCATGCGCGCCGGGTTCCTGCAACGGAAGGCTGAGTTCCTGATTCTGCGCCTCCATCCGTACAGGCACATTCGGGACTTGTTCTGAAACCGTCGTATTTTCCATGTCTCTTCCTTCACGTATCCAATTTTGGCAGGTATCATTCCCCGTAAGCGGGCTGGCGGAGATACAGCAATCCGTGTCTTGCGCAGCCGACGTTTGTTCCCCCTGTGGAACCGCTTCCTGGCGCGTTGTCAGCGCGCCATTGGCTTGCATTTGCGCCCTGTTGTGAGCAGGGTCGGCGAGTCGCAGCGAAGTAATCTTAACATCCGGCGTGATGGGCATCATTGCTCCTCCCCTGATGGCGGTGGTATTCAAAAGTTTGTGCTATCATGGTACAGGAAGCGTCGGCGCGGGACAGGGCCGGCATTTGCAAGTTCATGAGGCAGCACTCTGTTACACGTACACAGGCAGGGAGATATTGCCAACCTTTCTCTTACAAAATATCTATTTTCAACCGTGAAATTGGTTAGAGGACAAGCCAAACCATGAAGGAACCGGCAGATAAACACAGGAAAGCAGACACCATGGAGGAGGCGCGCGCTGTCGCCTATCGCTTCTTAGGATACGCCGCCCGCAGCCGCAGCGAAATCGAAAAGCGTTTGGAGCGCGACGAGTTTACGCCCGAAATCATTGCTGCCATCCTCGCCGAGTGCGAAGCGCAGGGGTGGGTAGACGATACCAAATTCGCCGGCGACTGGATTGCGGATCGCGCCGACCGCAAGAAGTACGGCAAAACGCGCTTGAAAATGGAATTGCAGCGCAAGGGGATTGACAAGGAGACGCTGAACGAAGCCTTAGACAAGGTGGACGACGAGGACGAATTCAAACGCGCCCTTGCCGCCGCGCAGTCCAAATGGCGTCCCGACACGTTTTTCGGCCTGCCACGCGACGCGCAGCAAGCCGAAAAACAAAGATTATCCAACTTTTTAATGCGGCGCGGCTTCACATGGGCAACAATCAAGCAGGTATTGGCCGAATTAGCGCCCAGAGACGACTGACATCTATTTTCGTCGGGTTACTCGATTGTGAAGGAATCGAGTATTTCTTCCGCAAGTTGTAAATTTACAGGGTCCGGGTGGGGAAAACCGACGACAGTAACAATGACGTATATCGTCCCCCTGGCGCTGCTGGTCGCGCGCGTAATCTCCAGCGCATCCGCGCCCTTGATTACATTGTTCACGGAAATGCGGGCTTCGAGCCAATTGACGCCCGCCTGAGAGATCGTTCGACTCGAATCCATATTTATCTGGCCGCTACCTTTTCCTTTATTTGCGGCCAACATTTCTTTTCGGTTCACCGCCAGACGTTGCGCCGGAATGGCGGAGATATCCTCTTGATCATCGGCAGCGACCACCTGAATAGTCAACTGTTTGTCGGGCGATTGAAGCGAGTGTTCAAGTGTCTCCTCCGCAGACTTCAACGTTTCAAGGGTTGAAGGGACTGTGAAATGGTAGGGCACGGCCTTGCCGGACAAGGTAATCTTTTGCGGCAACGCCAGCTGCGTAACCGGAGGAGTAACAGGCGTTTCCGGCGGGGCAGCCCCTAATGAAACTTGCTCCGGTTGAGCAGGAGGCTGCGAAGCCTCATTCGACGGAGCCGTTCCCTGCAAAGCTGAATCCATGGGCGCAATTGCCTGCAATCCCCCATTGGACTGCGCAGATTGCTGCGAAGCCTGAGAACCGAAAAGCGCATGGCCGGCGTATTCGATGGTGGTATACAGCACAAAGGGCAACCCCCACCCGGTCACGATGGCAGCCAAACTTGCCAGCGCAGTACGCGCCCCCCAAGGCCAGCGCGAGGGGAGGGGCTGTTCCCGTTCGCCTGCGTCTTTGCCTTTCAGAAAGGACTGCAGCGTGTAGGGCAGGTCGGCGGCCTCGCCGGTCAGCGGCCACAGCACCGGGCACTTGTATCTCACTTCCTGCACAATGGGCTTCCAGTTCGCGTCAAAGTAAACGAAGGCGGGCGCGTTCAGGAAGGGAACCCTGCGCGGCATCTGCGTATGGAACGCGCTGTCCACCAGCCGGCACAGTTCCTCATACCTTTCCGGCTCTTGCCAGTAGCCCACCAGGCACATCAGCACTTTGCAGGGTTCGTTCAGGCTGCGGATTTGCTCCAGTTCCCACCTCACGCCTGGGGACGTGCCGGGCTGCAGCACGACGTACCGGCAGCGCTGAAGTTCGCTGCGCACCAGTTCCTGCCATTCCTTGTGAGTCGTGGCGGACAGGTAGGCGCGGGCGGCTCCGGCTGTGGGCAGCAGTTCGCCGGGGCGTCCGATGGCCCTTACAGGGCCGTAGGCCCGCAAGTAGTGGGCGATGGTCTCTTCGGAGGAGCCGGCTCCCAGCCCGATAACCATGCGGAACAAACAAACCGGATTGGCAACGATTACCATTTCCAGAATGGATACGCGCCCGGCGTTCTCTTCACGCGCTACCCGATTGCGCCGTATCTGGATTTTGTCGCGGACTCCTAAAAGCCAGGACAATGCGCCTGACGGCTGAAGCGTCGTCATCGCGTCGTCATTGAAGGGGCGCAGGTAGAGGATGGGGCTGCGCTCATCCTTGTCTTTCTGCGGGTCGTAGCGATGCTGGCACATCCGGTATCCGGCGTAGATCATCAACGCGGCCGGTATCAGGAGCAGTCTCCAGATAGTGCGAATGGCTTGGTAGTTGTTGCCAAGGAGTGGCTCCATCGGCTTAAAGAGTAGCTCATCTGCGTCACTGACGAGCAGTATCCAGTACACAATGCCCATAATCTTGAGCGTCCACCCCAACCCTTGTGAGTAGAAAGGAGACTTGCGTTGCGAACCTGTTTCCTGTTGCTTCCCGTCAGGAGCGGCTTCCGGGGAAAGGGAAGTGAGCTTTTTGAAAGTAGCCTGCCCACGCAGAAAGTGCGCTCCACCGAAAAACAACACGAGGCTTAGTACCGCGCCGAAAAGGGCTATCGGTGACTGTGTAGTTGCTGCAGCCCTTGCCGCAAACAGGAAAGCGATAAGACCTACCAGAAGCATTACGGCGGTGACGCATCCTCCACCAATGGGAGCATTGACGTAATACTCGCCCTTCACTACCTTGAACAGCGTAGCGCGGACATCCTGAACCTGCGTACTGGGGATGGAAAACCGGAAACTTCTGCCTTTCTTCCGGCTCAGGATGAACTCGATCATCTGTCTTTGAGAGCGGAGTTCTTTCTCGCTGACAGGTTTCTTTTCGCGCAATCGCGTCACGTCCTCGAAAGCGATGCTGCGCAATTGACGCAAATGCCGCGTCAACTCCGCTTCTCCCGTCTCCTGGCACATCCCATCGGTAAGTTCAATGCGTCGGGGCAGCCTGCCTTTGAGCAGGTGGTCCCTGTAGATGGCAACGACTTCCGTGTCAAAGAGTCCCTGCTGAGAGATACCCTGGTTTAAGCGCAGAATGGGATAACGCGGCTGGAAAGCGTCAGAAGCCGGTTCACCGGGCGGGGGCGCGACACTCGATACCCCAGGCGTAGTAACGCCGTTGCCTGCGGAACCCGGCGGCGTGAATTGTGGCGCGTCCGAAAGCGCGTTGCGGGTGTCGTCTGGCGCGGAAAAGCGGCTGTCCGGGCGCTCTCCGTCGGATGATGGTGTCTGGCTCATCTGTTACTCCTTTGAGCGGGCGCAGTGTCCGCTGGACGGCTTGCCTGATATAGGCTTCACGCCCGCGGACAGCAAATTGACACAGCGCGATTGCTATCCTCCGTAATACATCTTCGATTCGTGCCATATATCTTCCATCCGGCAGGTCAGCGAGGTTATAAACCACGCCGCCGTTGTTGCCAATTAACGTATAGCAAGAAAAATAAGTTCAGTTTCAACATTTCACGAACAAACTACGTGAACATTGTCCAATGTCATGTTTCAGAACAATTGGCCGCAGTCAAGTAACCGGAAAAAGAGTTTGTATGTATAAGTTGGGGCAATGCGGCAGGGCAATGTTTGTATAGCTTGTCCATCATTTTAGAAAATCCCGCGTATCAAGCAGCTCACTAACGAAATGAACAAGGGAAGCAAGCTATGCCTGGCGAAATGGTAATCAAGTGGAGAGTGGAGGAGTGAGAGAAAATGGCGAGTTTACTCTCATTGCTCTCACACTCACTCAATAGGGAAGGCGGTCAGTCAAGCAGTATGAGGGGAAAACAACAGCATCCATTTCGTCCGCATCCTTACGATTTTCTCCAGAGTCGGACCGAATGGGAAACCGCCGCCGCGAAGCTTTTGGATGAGGGGCAGGCGTTCCTTGCTTCCGATCTGGCGCGCAACGGCCTGGAGCGTTACCCGGACAGCCTTCGCTTAAAGCAAGCGGCGGCGATGGCAATGATTCGGGTAGGCGCGCTGGAGGAAGCGTTAAAACTGCTGGAACCGCTTTGCCCGCCCCTGCGCCGCGACCCCCAAATGCTGCAAGAGGTTTATCAGAGCCTGCAAAGCCTGCTTCCTTCCCTTGCTGCGCCCTCAGATCAGCCCGGAAGTGAATTCGCTGGAACCGTTGGAGCATTTTGTCAACGCGCTGGAACGCATTCTGGCTTCCGAGCAGCGACAGGAAAAGCCGGACGAAGAAACGCTGGGGATGCTGGCGCGCATTTATAAGGATAAGTGGCGGCACTCCGGCGACAGGGAGATGGCGCGTCGTTCCCGTGATATGTACCATTACAGCTACCGGACAACGGGAGGCTATTACACGGGGATTAATGCCGCGACCATGTCCTTGCTTATCGGGGATGTGGATTTGGCGCAGGAATTGGCCCGCGCAGTTCTTGAACAGTGCCGCAAAGCGCAGGCCGAACAGGGAAGCGACTACTGGCTTCTCGCCACCCTGGGAGAAGCGGAACTGCTCCTGGGAAACAACAACAAGGCGACAGCGCTGTATCGCCAGGCGGTTCCTTTAGCGGGTTCGCGCCATGCCTGGATTGTTTCATCCCGCCAGCAGCTCCTCTTGATGGCGAAACACGGTATCAAAGTGCCGTCAGCGCTGATAGAAATTCTTCAGCCACCCCGCGTTGTGGTATTTGTCGGACACATGATAGATGCCCCTGACCGGCCAGCCCCGCGCTTTCCGGCGGCATTGGAAGCGCAGGTTGCCACACAGATTGACCGTAAACTGGAGGAACTGGACGCGCGTATCGGCTACTGCTCCGCCGCCTGCGGCTCGGATATTCTGTTTATTGAGGCAATGCTTGCGCGCGGGGCCGAAGTAAACGTCATTCTTCCCTTTGCCGAAGAGGATTTCATTCACAGGAACGTGGCCTTCGCCAGCGAGCGCTGGATAATCCGGTATCGAAACGCGCTTAAACTGGCGAATTCCATCTCCTATGTTACCGAAGAGCCATTTTTAGGCGACAGCATCTTGTTGGATTTTATGGCGCGTATCTTTCATGGCTATGCCGAATTGCGCGCCCACACGCTGCTGACGACGCCGCGCCTGCTGGCGGTCTGGGATGGCATCCCGAAGGGGCCAATCGGCGGAACGGCGGACTTTATCAAACGCTGGCCCTATAAAAACCAGCGCGACATAATCCGTATTGACAGCCTGCCACTTCCAGTCGCACCGGCACATTCCCCGCCTGCTTCCACCCGTCAGACCGGAACCAAGCCACCGAAAGCGCAGGACGCGCTGGCCTATCACGGGCAGCGTCGCATCTGCACGATGCTGTTCGCGGATGTGGTGGGCTACAGCAAGCTCGAAGAGGCTTCCATTCCCGCGTTTCTGTATGAGTTCTGGATGACGGTCGCGGAGCGCCTTGCGCCCAAACCTCTTTTCGTAAATACGTGGGGAGATGCGATCTTTGCGGTCATGGAGAAGGCGCAGGATATGGTAGAGTACGCGCTTTCCCTACAAAGAGCCGTCAGGGAAACCTTCTGGAAAAATACAGAAGTACGGAAAGGGATTGATGTGCGTATCGGCCTGCATGTTGGGCCGATTTTTGAAGCGACGGACCCCATCACGCAGCGAATCAACTATTATGGCTCGCATGTCAACCGCGCCGCGCGTCTGGAACCCGTCACCGTGCCGGGCCACATCTACGCTACCGAGCAGTTCGTCGCCCTGTTGATGTCCGATGTGAGTGGCCGCCGCGCCGTTTCCAATCTATTTAGTTGTGAATACGTAGGGGTTCTTTCGCTGGCAAAGGATTTCGGCGAGCAAGTCACTTACCACATTCGTGGGGCCGATCCAACGGAGGGCCTTTCAGACAGTCCCACAGAGTAACCGTTAAACTGCTAATTGCCTGCACGACAAAAATCAGTTTACTTTTTTCACTCCCATTGCTTCGATTGGAGTACAATCAAGCAGGTATTGGCGGAACCGACGCCGAACAATACTTAACTTCTCGTGGTTTTTGCGCCAAAAGCGGCTTTTGTAAGTTCGATCCGCTTCGGTGCGCAGTCAACCTGCCAGTCACAGCAGGCCGAGTTCACAATAACAAGTTCTTAGACCCGATACAGCCTTTTTCCCATTTCTGTACATTCTTTATAGAAGTGGGCCGGGCGTGGCTGAGGCTTGTTGGGAACGTGGTCAGCTGTTTACCCTCGCTCAATCTCGGACAGGGGCGCTCGTTGCCCATTCTCTGTCTGGAGGTGAGGGATTTGTATACGTCAACAGTTGTTTTTATTTTGGTCTCCGCTTTTGCATTGCTCTTGGGAGTTTTTGTTGAACATTTCTTCTTGATTCGTCCCATTGAAACACGCGAACGCGCGCGTGTGGCTGAACTGGTACAGGCCCAACAGACAGAAGCGCAGAAATTAAAAGAGGATGCGCTCAAAGAAGTGGAATCCTCCGAAACGTCAGGCCCTGTTGGAAGCCAAAGAAGACGCGCTCCATTTCCGTACCGAAGTGGAAAATGAAAACCGGGAAAAACGAGCTGAAATCCAGAGGTTAGAGCGAAGACTGGCACAAAAAGAAGAAAATCTCGACCGCCGCACCGACAGTCTGGAAGGCCGGGAACGTCAAATACAGGAGCGTGAAGCCCAATCCGCGCAGGGACGGCAGGAGGTGGAGGAACTGCTGACCAAACAGCGGCAGGAACTCCAGCGGCTTGCCGGATTGTCGCAGGAAGACGCCCGCGCTTTGTTTATGAAAAACATTGAGGACGACAGCCGCCACGATGCCGCCAAACTGATGCGCGACATTGAGGAGGCCGCGCGACGCGACGGGGAGCGCAAAGCGCGTCAAATCGTCACCGATGTCATACAGCGGTGCAGCGTGGATCAAACGTCGGAAACAACCGTTTCCGTCGTGCCCCTGCCCAACGACGAGATGAAGGGCCGCATCATCGGGCGCGAAGGCCGCAACATTCGCGCTTTCGAGACCCTGACAGGCGTGGACCTGATTATAGACGACACGCCGGATACCGTCGTGCTGTCCGGGTTCGATCCTGTCCGGCGCGAAAAAGCCCGTATCGCCCTGACCAACCTGATTGTGGATGGGCGCATCCATCCGGGGCGCATTGAGGAGTTGTACAAAAAAGCGGAAGTGGAAGTGGAAGCGCGGATTCAGGAGGCGGGCGAGCGGGCCGTGCTGCAAACCGGCATGACCGGCCTATCATCGGAAATCGTACACCTGCTGGGCAAAATGAAATACCGCACGTCCTTCCGCCAGAATGTCCTCGACCACAGCATCGAAGTGTCGCTCCTTTGCGGGATGCTGGCGGCGGAAGTGGGCGCGGATGTGCAGATTGCCCGCCGCGCAGGACTCTTGCACGACCTGGGCAAAGCCGTAGATTTCGAGATCGAAGGCCCGCACGCTTTGATTACGGGCGAGATTCTGCGGCGCAACCGCGAGTCCGAACCCGTTGTCCATGCGGCGGAAGCGCATCATCACGATGTGGAACCCGCCACTGTCGAGGCCATCCTGGTGATCTGCGGCGACCAGATTTCCGCCGCCCGTCCCGGCGCGCGGCGCGAAACGCTGGAAACCTACGTGAAACGCCTGAAGAAACTGGAAGACATCGGTGAAAGTTTCGCAGGCGTAGAGAAAGTGTTCGCGGTGCAGGCTGGCCGCGAAATCCGGGTCATCGTGCGCCCGGAGCAGATTGACGACCTGGCTTCCCTAAAACTGGCGCGCGACATGGCCCGCCGCATCGAAGACGAGATGGACTACCCCGGCCAGATCAAAGTGACGGTAATTCGGGAAACTAGGGCGGTGGATTTTGCGAAATAGGAAGGAGGTAGACGGTAGACGGTAGACGGTAGACGATAGCAACTTACCCATTCGTCAGTTCTCATCTTGATAAAGATGGCAGTGAATGGAAGTTCTACCGTCTACCGTCTACCGTCTACCGTCTACCTGAAAAGCACTTTTATGCGCGTACTCATGGTCGGCAACGTGGTCGGCAAAGCGGGGCGATTGCTTACGCACGAATTGGTTCCTATCCTGCGGAGGGAACACAAAGTAGACTTTGTGATTGTGAACGGGGAAAATTCCGCCGGGGGAATCGGCATCACGCCCGATATTGCCAATACGTTTTTGCGCCACCAGATTGACGTGATTACGCTGGGCAACCATGCGTGGGGCAAGCGCGATATTTACCCGATGCTGGACGAAGAGCCGCGCCTGCTGCGTCCCGGCAATTATCCGCCGGGTGCGCCGGGGCGGGGATGGGGCGTGTTCGGTTCGCCGGCGGGGTCGTTCGGCGTCGTCTCGCTGCAAGGGCGCACGTTTATGGAAGCGATTGATGATCCGTTCCGCGCCATAGACGCCATTCTTGAGGAATTGCACAAGCGAACGCGCCTGATTTTCATTGATTTCCACGCCGAAGCCACATCGGAAAAAGTGGCGTTCGGGTACTACGTGGACGGACGGGTGAGCGCGGTTGTCGGAACGCATACGCACATCCAGACCGCCGACGAGCGGATTCTGGACGGCGGCACGGCCTACCTGACCGATGTAGGCATGACCGGCCCGATAGATTCCGTTATCGGCATGAAGCGCGACATCGTGATTCCCAAATTCACCAGTGGCCTCCCCGCCCGTTTCGAGGTTGCTGACGGCGAAGCGCAGTTGTGCGGGGTTCTCGTAGACATTGACACCGCGACCGGCAAGGCAACCGCCATTCAGCGCCTTCAATCGCCGGAGCATGTGAAGAGGAGCGCCCCCTGACTACTTTCCTCCTGTTTTTATCGTATAATGAAATCACTGCGCGATAAGTGGCTATTTCACCGGAAGATGCGTCCCAACACTTTGGTTGAACGTAAAGACACTGTTTACTTCGTTCGCCGTCCCGCAGAAAGCGCGGGAGTGTCCGAACACCGAATACCAAATACCGAACACCGTTTGTAAGATTAGCAACGGAGGCAAGCAAACCATGCACAATCATTCTTTTCGACCGGGCGCGAAACGCCGTTTGATGGCGGCGAGCGGCCTTGCCGGCCTGATCGTTTTGGGCGGCAGCGCGGCTTATGCGCGTCAAACAGCCGTAGTCATGAACATTTTTCAGGGTACATCGGCGCAGGCGTCGGGGCTGAAATTAGGCAACTGGGGCAGCGGCAGCATTACCGAAGATGAACACAGCGTTTTCACGGGAACCGAGTCGTTGCGCGTCGTGACGCACGGGCAGTTTCAGGGGGGGGTGTTGCGTCTGAACAGGCCCGTAGATTTAAGTAATTACGTGGCGAACCGAAACGCCTTCTTGCAGCTCGCCGTGTTGGTGCAGGCTCCGGCGGGCGGCACGGGCGGCCTGCCCGGTGGGCCTCCCGGAGGATTTGGGGGGTTGGGGGGATCGGGCGGGCCGGGCGGATTCGGCGGGCAGGGCGGGCTGCCCGGCTCCAATGGTCCGGGCGGCAAGTTCGGGGCCGGTGGAAGCGCGTCCACAACCGCGAAGCCAAGAGCCATTGAAAACGTGCGCGTCGTGTTGAGCCGCGCAAGCGGACGGGGAGCGGAATTTCTGCTGCCTCTCACATCCGCCGCTTCCGAAGGCCAGTGGAAACTGCTCAGTATCCCCGTCAGCATGATACCCGGCATTACCGCCGACAACGCGAAGTTCACGGAAGTCCGGCTATTCGGCGACAATTCCGGCGTGATGAATGTTGGGCGCATCGGCATCGTCACGGATACCACACCTATCAAGGTGGAACCCGTGTCCGACAAGGACGTGTCCACCCAAAACCGCTACCGCTATGTGGCAAATGCCAACGGCGGCGCAACCCCGCTCAAATACTCCTGGGATTGGGACGACACGGACGGCATTCAGGAAGAATCCATCGGGCGTACCGTGGAGCATACCTACTACAAAAACCGCGATTACGTCGGAACCCTGACGGTCAGCGACGTCTACGGCATCAAGCCGCCCGTCACCACGCGCTTCAAAATCCACGCGCATCGGTAGAAGAAAAGGCAGAAGACAGAAGGCAGAAGACAGAAGGAACCGCACAGCGCGGTTCCTTTCTGCTATCCAAGACAGGGCATAACGACGTCCGCAGACGAGGTTTGCATGCAGGGCGAAAGAATATACGAGTGCCACTTGCGCTCCCTGTTCAGCGCGGCGGATGAGAGGAATTATGTCGTGAAAGTGGATTGTTTTGCATGGCGACGGGACAATCCCTTTTCAGTAGAACACGAGGCGTTACTGAATCTGCCTTGCGCTGACATCGCAGAGGGCGTCAATGGCGCGGTCTATGTCTTCCTCATCTACGTCCAGGTGCGTGACCCAGCGGATGCGGTGGGGCGCGGTGGGGTTGCACAAAATTTTGTGGCGTTGTTCCAGCAGTGCCTTGATTTGTGGCGCGGGCAACTGCGTGTTGAAGTACACCATGTTGGTCGGCACGTCGGGAGAGTCGAGCGTGATGCCGGGAAGGTTGGCGATCCCTGCGGCCAATTTGCGGGCGTTTTGGTGGTCTTGCGCCAAGCGTTCGATGTTGTTGTCCAGCGCGTACAAACCCGCCGCCGCCAGTATCCCCACCTGCCGCATCCCGCCGCCGAGCATTTTGCGGACGCGCTTGGCTTTTTCGATGAACTCTCGCGTTCCGCATAGTACGGAACCGACCGGGCAGCCCAATCCTTTCGACAGGCAGAACGTCACCGAGTCCGTACACGCCGCGTACTCCGAGGCCGCAATACCCGTCGCCGCCACCGCGTTGAACAACCGCGCCCCGTCCAAGTGTACCTTCAAGCCGTTTTCCTGCGCCCACTGCCACAAATGCCGATGCACATCAAGCGGAACCACATAGCCGCCCGCCCGGTTGTGCGTGTTTTCCAGCACCAGCAGCGTTGTGCCGGAACCGTGCAGCGACTCGCTATGGAGGGAACGCTCAATTTCCGCCACATCGGGAACGCCTTTTTCGCTATGAAACTGCCGCGTCAAAACGTGCGCAATCGTGGCGGGCAGGCCCACCTCGTACAGCATAGAATGGGCTTCCGCGTCCAGCAATATCTCGTCGCCGGGTTTCGTATGGACTTTAATCGCCACCGCGTTGCCCATCGTGCCGCTTGGCACAAACAAGCCCGCTTCCTTGCCCATTAGCAGCGCGGCCCGTTCCTGCAAGCGGTTGACGGTCGGATCGTCCTCGTACACATCGTCGCCCACCAAAGCCTCGGCCATCGCCTGCCGCATCGCCACACTCGGCTTCGTCACCGTATCACTGCGTAAATCCACAAACTCGCGCATAATTCTACTCCAATGCAAAAATTAACCACCCGCTGCGCTAGAGACACAGAGACACAGAGGGGGAACACAGAGGAAGAAGAAAAGAAAAGAAGAAGAGGAGAATAAACTTCTTTGCTCCCTTTGCCTCTTTGCGGTTCTTTTTGTTTTTTCCTTTTTTCGTCTTGGTTCGTGTGTTTCGCGGTTCCTATCTCTTCTTTCTCTTTGTTTTTCTCGTATTGGTTTTTCCTCTGTGTCTCTGTGTCTCTAGCGCAGCGGGTGGTTCATTCCATTTCTGCCGTAATCTTCCATTGTGCCAGCAGTTGCGGCTCGACGAAGGTGAGGGGGAAGCGCTGCGCCAGTCGGACGGCGGCGGGCGTGAAACCGTTTCTGCCGATGAGGTAGGCGCGATCCGCGTCCGCCTGTTGTCGCGCCTGTTCCAACGCTTCCACGTCCACGACGGCTACGGGGGTATCTTCGGCTGCGAACTGCGCGATTTCAAGGCGGTTATCCGGCAGGGGCGCAAAGCGCAGCAAAGAAGTATTGCTGTCAAAAGTGTTGCTGCCGTTTTTGGTTGCGCTGTCGCGCTTGTCAGACGGTTGCAGGCCACGTAACGCAAAAATGGCTTCCACTTCGGCGCGGAACGAAAGAGTATCCAGGCATTGCAGACATTCCGCTTCAGTGGCGACCTGCGCAAAGCGAGAAGCGCGCTGCGCGTTTTCAAACGTCGCGCGTTCCACTTGCGCCTGCCGCTCTGCCTGTCGTTGTTGTTCGTGTGCCTGCTTCGCCTGCGCCTGCGCGGTTTTGTGCCGTTGCCGCCGGGTTTGCTGTTCGGTTTGACGCGCCTGCCGCTTGATCTTCTGCGCGGCCTGCATTTCGGCGCGTACTTCGGCTTTTTGCAGGTCTTGCCGCCGCAAACGCCGATGGCGCAGCCACCGCGCCACTTCCCACGCGCAGCCGCTCGCTCCCAACACCGCGCCCATTGCGCCCGCGCCTCGCGTTGCCGGCACAAGCCCCGCCAAGCCCGCCAAGCCCGCCAACAGCACAACAACCCACAGCGCCAAAACGCGCCAATCGTTTCTTGATTGTGGCGCTTTTGGCGTGGGCTTGCTGTCCCCCATTTGAACTTGTAAGCGAATTGCGCGCATGAACATATAACGCCAGGGAGGAGGCAGAACCAGTTTAGCGTCTGCCTCCCTTAAAACCCTAACATCCTGCTAATGGAAGAATCTCACGCCGAAACTTGCGCCGTCCGTATCAATAGAGTGAATCTGCTGATTGACACGGTAGCTGCCGTAAAGCGTGATGTAGCGCAGGGGATACTCGACCCCAACGCTGATGCTCGGCGCGAAGTTGGAGCGGTCGAAGCCCGGATTGGCGGTAATGGAGCGCGCCCGCCCCAGAAACAGCCCGCCCGAAACGAACGGCGTGATGCGATTGACCACGCGCCGCGTGGAAACTTTGAAGGCCGGACCGATCAAGCCGAATTCGTTGCCGCCCTCAAACGGGAAAAAGTGGTCGTTGGCGGACACGATTTCCAGCCCACCTGTGACATCAAAGAGCGGAAAGTGTTTTGGTTTGGCGAAAATCTGCGTGTCACCGTAAAACTTGGGTGTGCCAAGTGCGCGAGTGGCGGTGCGATCCGTAAAGTAGTAGCCGCCCACGCTGAAAAACCCGGCAACCGTGCGTATCAACGGGCTGATAACCGACTGGCTGCCGCTTGCCGCCTGGCCGGGCGACGTGACATGCGCGAACAGGTCTTCGCGCTCAGAAATGGACTGCGCAAACGCGGAAGGCGCGGCGCCCAGCATCGCCAGCATCAATGCCGGCATGGCAAGGCGCGCAGCAAAACTTTTGAAGGGCAGGGTATAAGACAGCATACGACTTGATCTCCTGAGAAAGATAATCTCCTGACAATCCGATGCAAAGGTTTGAAAACCTCCTATGATTGTGCCACAAAACCCGGTGAAAAAACGCTGTCTGACGCGCGCTGTTCCAAAGAATTGCGCGCCCCTGTTCGCCAGCCTGCGCGCGGCTTGCTTTCCCCTGTAGTTTTGGGGTACATTAGAAGGGTTTGCGCGGCGCAAGGGCTTGCGCCGCGCCTGATCCTGCGCCCGATACGAGCGCGAATTTCTCTTTGCGCGGAATTACAAGCGCATATCCGAACTATTCACACACTGGCGGCAGAACGGTCGGCGGGTGAGAAAACAACCATTTTCTTAACCGGCTTATGGCGAAGCGTCAGGAGGAGGCGGGGAAATGATGAGTGATGAGTGATGAGTGATGAATAAAAACCATTGACGTCTGAGTTGTTCGCAGCGTAAGACTGGTAAGAACTAATGTCTTTGTATTCATCACTCATCATTCATCACTCATCGTTCTGCCTACAACCCAACGGAGGAACGATAGTGGCATCCCTTTCGATGAAAGAACTGTTGGAAGCGGGCGTTCACTTCGGGCATCAGACCCGGAGATGGAACCCCAAAATGAAGCGCTACATTTATGGCGCGCGCAACGGCATTTACATTGTGGACCTGCACCAGACCTTGAAACTATTCGATGAAGCGCAGCGCTTTGTGCAGGAAATCATCGCGGACGGCGGCAAAGTGCTGTTCGTCGGAACCAAGAAGCAGGCGCAGGACGCGATTTCCGAGTCCGCCGTGCGCTGCCGCCAGTATTTCGTCAATCAGCGCTGGCTCGGCGGCATGCTGACCAACTACACGACCATTCGCGGGCGCGTCAAGCGATTGGCCGAACTCAACGAAATGCAGGCCAACGGCACGTTCGACCGGCTGACCAAAAAGGAAGCCGCCCTGCTTACCGAACAGCGCGACAAGCTGGAACGGTACCTGGGCGGTATCAAAGAAATGCCGCAGTTGCCCGACTGCCTGATTATCATAGACTGCAAAAAAGAGCATCTGGCGATTGCGGAAGCGCGGCGGCTGGAAATCCCCATTGTCGCGCTCGTGGATACCAACTGCGACCCGGACGAGATTGACTACGTAATCCCCGGCAACGACGACGCCATTCGCGCCATCAAGCTGATCGCCGGCAAACTGGCCGACGCCATTGCCGAAATCAAGCAGGCCGAATGGGACGCGGAAGAAGAAGCGCGACTGGCTTCCCTCCCGCCTTCCGAAGAGGAAGCGCCTGAAAAACCGGACGTGGACGCGCTGTTCGCCGAGCCGACGATTACAACAGTGGATTTGCCCGCGCCGCCTGCGGATGGCGACTTCGTGTTCCGCCCCGGCGTGGACGACGAATACTCCCGCATGGGCGCGGACGATCTGGAGCCGATTGCGACTGTGGAGCGGTAGTGCAGCAGGTGGTTGGTGATTGAGGTGGTTAGGGGTGATGGCACTGAAACTTAGTCTTTGCAGATATTGCTGTCTTGTGTGATTGCGGTACGGGCAGGCAGCTGGAGGCAGTTCCAGTCACCTAATCACCAACCACCAGACCCCAGATGTGGAAAGGGTAACGAAAATGGCAGAGATTTCGGCGAAGGCCGTGATGGAACTGCGCGAGCGCACGGGCGCGGGCATGATGGACTGCAAGGCCGCGCTGAAAGAGACGAATGGCGACTTCGACGAAGCCGTCAAGGCGCTGCGTATCAAAATGGGCAACAAGCTGACCAACCAGGGCAAACGGGCGGCGGCGGAAGGCATTATCGCGGTTGTCGTGCTGGACAATCAGGACGCCGCGATTATAGAACTGAATTCGGAAACCGATTTCGTGGCGCGCAGCGAGGACTTCAAGGCGCTGGCGCGGGAATTGGCCGAACAAGTCGCGCGCTCCAAAGGCCACAGCGTGGAAACCGTGTTGACGCAGGAGTCGCATGTGCAGCCCGGCGTGACGGTGCAGGAGCGGCTCAACGACGTATTCACCAAACTGCGCGAAAACATTATCTTCAAGCGGTTTGAATTCATCTCGACGGCGGAAAACGGCGCGGTTGCGGGCTATGTGCATCTGGCCGCAGCGGACAAACTCGGCGTTCTGGTGGAAGTGGAAGCGGATTCCCCCGAAGCCGCGAAAAGCGACGCGGTTCTGAATCTGGCGAAAGAACTCGCGATGCAGATCGCCGCGTCCCGCCCACGCTATACGACCCGCGACGAAGTGCCCGCGAATGTTTTGGACACGGAGCGCGAAATCGCCCGCACCACCGCGCAGAACGATGGCAAGCCGGAAGCCGCAATGGACAAGATCGTGGAAGGCCGCGTTCGCAAGTTCTACGAGGAAGCGGTTCTGCTGGATCAGCCGTACCTGCGCGAACCGAAGAAAACCGTTGCGCAAGTCATCAAAGAGGCCGGCGCGGGCGTGACGCTGAAGCGCTTCGTGCGCTACGAAGTCGGCCAGGTGACGGGCGTGGAAACCAGTGGCGACATCAAGGCGACGGTGGAATAATGGATGATTCGGATTCTCAATCCGGCTCAACATTCATTCAAGCGTCTCCTCTGAGAAACAACACAGCATAACAGGAAGGCGCTGGCGGAATCATTTCTGCCAGCGCCTTCCTGCTGTCAAAATAGGCGGGAAGAGAGTAGGACATGAGCGACAATACCACTGAAGTTATCAATACTGGCGCAAGCGCCGCCGAACCGCCGCGCACTTCTGGCTTGCGCTGGAAGCGGGTTTTGCTGAAACTGTCCGGCGAGGCATTTGCGGCGGAACACGGCGTGAGCGAAAACGCGGGACGCGAAATGAGTACCACTCCCCGCGTCGGCCTGAATTATGGAACCATCCGCGCCATCGCTGCTGAAGTCGTTCAAGCGCACCATGCGGGCGTGGAAATCGCCATTGTGATCGGCGCGGGCAACATCGTGCGGGGTGAACGCGCAGCCGAAGCGGGCATGGAGCGGGCGGCTGCCGATTATATGGGCATGTTGGGTACGGTCATCAACAGCATGGCCTTGCAGGACGCATTGGAAAAGCAGGGCGTCCCGACCCGCGTGATGAGCGCGATTGCCATGTCGGAAGTGGCCGAGCCGTTTATCCGCCGCCGCGCCATCCGGCATCTGGAAAAAGGCCGCGTGGTCGTCTTAGCGGGCGGAACCGGCAACCCCTTCTTCACAACCGACACCGCCGCCGCCCTGCGCGCCAATGAAATCCGGGCGGGCGCAGTGCTGAAAGCCACGAACGTAGACGGTGTTTACGACAAAGACCCGCGCAAATTTGCCGATGCGAAGCGCCATACCCGCGTCACGTATGACGAGTGCATCTCCAACAACCTGCGCGTGATGGATCAAACCGCGTTTACTTTTTGCCGCGAATACGACATTCCCATCGTGGTCTTCGACATCGCCCAATCCGGCAACATCCGCCGCGTGGTCATGGGCGACAACATCGGCACTCTCGTCAGCAGGGGAGCGTAGTTTCCGGTTCACCACAGAGACACCGAGACACAGAGGATTCACAGAGGGAATGGCGAACAAAGGAGAACAAAGAGGGTAGTTTCGTTTGTGTGCGGCTATGCCTCATGTAAACCTCTGGCGTGGTTGTGTCGTATGTCAGGCAACAGTGGGAAGAAGGATGTTATGAGCGTCACAAAAGATTTCATTCGGCAGCCGTCGCTGTCTTCACGAGAGATAGAGCAGGCTGTTGCCATTGCCATTGCCGTTGTAGAAACAAGCCCTCTGCTGCGCCCCCCGCGAATGGTGGAGCAGCGTACAAATGCTTTTGCCGCATGGCTTGAGGAATGGCGAAACAAGTTTGCGCCTTTCATCGCGTCGGCTTTGCGTTGTGAAGCCGCCGAGGTGTTTGCCGATATGCCGGACAGCGTTTTAGCGGAAGTTGTGGCGCGGCAGATTTGGCCCGGTGTTGTGCCCCTCCTGCAATCCGTTGCCATTGATTATCAGGCAGGCGAATGGGGGCGCAGGCATTTCGGGGACGCGACAATGTACTATACGGCCATTCAGGAAAACGGTCGCTGGCGCGTCCCGATTGGCATAGCGCGCAGAGAAGGAATACAGGGCCAGATTGTATTAGATACAGACGGCAACGTCATTGAAAGCCTGACATCAACAAAGGCGCAACTTTTAGAGAAACTCCGTGATAACTAACTTTCCTCTGCTGCAACAGCGTCCGGGCAGTAACAGGTGTTTATCAACAGCAGTTCGCGTGGTGTTACTGTGGTCTGGCGAACAGGTAACAGCAGATGAGGTTTCCGAATGGTGCGCTGAAGACACCTATGGACGCGTATTGGATTTGGCAATAGGGGGATTACGCGATGCAGGTTTCGACGTTCAGGAGTTGACAGCGCCCACAGAGGAAGAAGCGCAGGAATTGTTACGCGCCTCGGTCATGGATGAAGAGGAACCGCATCCTGTTATCGTCACGCTGCGAAATCAATTGTCGCCCGCGCGTCTGGATCACGCTGTCGTGTTGGTCGGCGTTGAGCAAATATTTACGCTCACAGGCGAACGTGAAACAGTGACGTTCATGGACCCAGTGACCGGACGCCTGGAACAGGACACAACGGGAACATTCTGGCGGCAATGGGAATTCGCCGGACGACGCGCCTACATCATTCAGCCTTGATGACGATACCTCGAATTGCCTGAGCAGCAGTCCTATAGACAGAAGGAAGCAGACTATGAGCGGCGGCATTTTTGTACTTCAGGAGAACGGCAGTCTGGTTGAGATGCGGCAGGAGCCTTACAATGCTGAAGCCGTGCTTCAGCGATTAGTCGAAGAGTATCCTGCTTTGCTGGCAGGCGATCAAATGGACAGTAACGCGCCGCGTAGGTGGCTGCTCGTGAAGCGCGAAATGGAAGTTCCCGATACCTCCGACAGCAGTGGGCGATGGTATCTGGATCACTTGTTTTTGGATCAGGACGGCATACCAACTCTGGTAGAGGTAAAACGCAGCACGGACACGCGCATACGCCGTGAAGTGGTCGGGCAAATGCTGGATTACGCGGCGAACGGCGTGGCGTACTGGCCGGTGGGAACGCTGCAAACCAATTTTGTCGCAACCTGGAAAGAGAAAGCAAACCAGAAGTTGGCAGACTTCCTGATGGTGGATGAGAATGATGCCGGTGCTGACAATCTGGACGGATCGGATCCAGAAACAAATCCTGCTGTCGAGGCGTTCTGGCAGAAAGTGAGCGCGAACTTGCAGGCCGGGAAACTGCGCCTTTTGTTTGTCGCGGATGAAATACCAACGGAACTTCAACGCATTATCGAATTTCTGAACGAGAAAATGGACAGCGTAGAAGTGCTTGGCGTTGAAATCAAGCAGTTCGCCGGACAACAGATGAAAACGCTTGTTCCCCGTGTCATCGGGCAGACAGCAAAAGCAGTAACGCAAAAAAGCGCGAACACTATTAGTAGTGGGGGCAGACAATGGAACGAAACAACGTTCTTTGAGGACATGACAGCCAGAGGCAATGTGGAAGCAAGCAATGCCGCCCGTGCTATCTTCAATTGGGCGCGTTCACAGGGAATTGATGTTTGGTGGGGATCGGGCAAACGGTATGGTTCTTGCGTTCCCTATTTTCATCATAAAGAGAGAAGTAATCAGTTATTTGTACTATGGAGCAATGGCTACATAGAATTCTACTTCCAGCATTTAGGCAACAAGCCGCCATTTAACGACATCACAAAACGCGAGGAACTTCTTGGCAAACTTAACTCCATTGCCAATGTTGATATTCCAAAAAGCAAAATTGCAAGCCGTCCGAGCGTACCGCTAACGATATTCAGCGAACCGGGAAGCTTGTCACAACTGTTGCAGGTTATGGGCTGGGTGGTTCAGGAAATCAAAACGTCTTAAACGTAAATTAGCAAAGGAATGGGAACTATGAGCCGAATGGAGGGCTTGTATGAGCGTCTTGCTGCGTTTGGCATAGATAACGCGAGGTCATGGGCGACAACATCGGCACTCTCGTCAGCAGTTCGGCGTAAACTGTACCAGAGGTGCAAAAATGACAGTGTTAGCAAATATACAAGTGTTGGACGATTGGCTGGCGGAGCCACAAACTAAAACGGGCTTGCAGCGTTGTGCAGACAATGCCATTGCTGCGATTGACGCAAGCCTGTCTCTGCGCATACCTAAAACCGAGCAGGAACGGCAAAACGCCTTTGCCGGCTGGCTTGCAGGGTATCGCGCCAAGATTGGCGTCGAACTTCAAAAACAGTTTGCGCGGGAGTTTCCCAGCCTGTTCCAATGCCTTAGCGAAAACACGATCAAAGAAACTGTTGACAGCTATGTGTGGCCGCTAATCGAGTCGGACGTTCAGAAACGTTTCCAGCAAAGACTCATTCCTTATGCCGTGCTAAGTCAGGCAATTGCCTGGGGTCGTAAAAACATAGGAGATGTCGGTCTTTACGGCCAACCTCAGCACGATGGCTGTCTATGGCGCGTTGCCCTGGGTATTGCGGGATACGGGGAGAATCTGGGGCAAATCACGCTGGACGCGGACGGTAACATTCTCCTGGAACAAACAACAACACGTCAGGAACTCCTAAAACATATCCATGATTACCCTTCCGTTCCTGCTGAGGCAGTCAACGCCTAGCGGCTGCCTGCCAACGACAATTCGCGCCGTTTTGCTATGGGCGTTGTGCGAAGAAGCGCCAGAGGATTGCGCAGAAAACCTTGTGTCTGAGCGTAAGATTACTCTGCTATGCCATCAAGACGAAACCGTTATTGGCTGTGATTGGGACGTTGCTCTGCCGGAGCTGGGACAGGCATACAACGTAGAGGATTTAACGGAAGATGAGGAAGGGATACGAGAAATTTTCCAGAACGTGCGCGAACTCGCAGCCTGTGATTGTTGTTTTGGGCGATCCTGCCGGCTTCGCAATAGGCACACACGCGGTAGCAATTCTGGACATCATTCCCAACGCGCAGGATACCGACGGAGAAACGGTTGTTTTTTACGATCCTGCGCGTGGTGAACTTCGAGAAATGAGAGGCATAGATTTTTGGAGCGCCTGGAGTCTCGGCGGCGAGTACGCCTTCATCATTCAGCCTTGATGATGGTAAATCGAATTGCCTGAGCAGTCCTCATGCGCCAACAACGCGCAGCGTCTAAAAACAGACAGGAGATAAGGCTTATATGGAGCCATTCATACGCTTAACAGGGATTGCCGCGCCATTGGATCGCGTCAATGTGGATACCGACCAGATTATTCCCAAACAGTTTTTGAAGCGGATCGAACGCACCGGATTCGGGCAATTTTTGTTTTTCGATTGGCGCTATCGGGAAGACGGCAAAACCCTGAACCCGGATTTTGAATTGAATGTGCCCGCCCTCCAAGGCGCCAGTATTTTGATTGCCGGGAAAAACTTCGGCTGCGGCTCGTCGCGGGAACACGCGCCCTGGGCCTTGCTGGACTACGGCTTTCGCGCCGTGCTTGCGCCCTCCTATGCCGATATTTTCTACAACAACTGCTTCAAAAACGGCATCCTGCCTATCGTCCTGCGGGAAGCAACCATTAACGCTCTGCTGGCGAAAGCGAAAGCCGAGCCGGGCTGCGAATTGACTATTGATCTGGAAAAACAAACGATTACGGACGCGCAGGGGCTGGAAGAACCCTTTGAGGTAGACAGTTTCCGCCGCCACTGCCTGCTCAACGGACTGGACGACATCGGCCTGTCACTGCAACACGTAGCAGACATCGCCACGTATGAAGCGCAGCGTCCACAGTGGAAGCGGGGCGTGGCAGTCTAGTTGATAGTTGAGGGTTGATAGTTGATAGTCACGTTTGCACTTGTTTCCTGGAGCGTCCCTACTAAATCATGCTCCAAAATGATGCTGTGTCTATCAACTATCAACTTTTTTGGAAGGCGTCCGCGCTGGTGCCTCTCAGCGCATTTATGCGTATCGTCGGCCCTCTGCCGTCTGCACAAACACCCGCTGCCGCCACCACGCGAAGGAGCGGCCGCGTGTAAACGCCTTCCATCTGTGTTCTTCCATGCCGCCATACAAAACTGTACACGCAATTATGCCTGTTCTGATTTATATTTATCTTTTTACATTTTTTCGCTAGCCCTGCGGCTCTGATAAACAAACATCCCCGACAGAACAATAAAGTTCTGTCGGGGATAAACATTACAGCAAACCAATTATTAGCCACCAATACCACCACCAATCCCTAAAACCTTGTTGCTGTCAGGTCGAAGGAGATACGGTGATTGAACGTGGAGTAGGTGAGCTGCAGTTCTCGCGCGCCGATGCGTCGTCCGAGGGTAAATTCCAGATCGCTGTAGCTTTGTCCCTCGAAGCGCTGAAGCGTGGCCGAGGTCAGGATGCGCCAATTGCTGTTCAGGCGATACGCGGCATCGGCCAGAACGCTGGTGTCGGCGGTATCCAAAAACGTGCTTCCGAAAACCGACATCTGAAATTTCTTGGTATTGGCGACGTTGTAGTTCAGGCTCACGCGGTGCTTGCCGCCCGTGTCCAGCGTACTCTGCGGGCGCGTCAGGTAATCATACGTCAGGTTCATGGAGCCGCCGCCCGCGAACGTGTGATCCAGCGACATGGTTGCCAGTCCAAGCAAGCCTGTGTTGGTCGGTCCGTTCCATAAGTGCCCGAACGTCACGCTGTTGGTCAAGGTCGTGCGCGTGTTGATTTGCAGGGGGCGGGTGAACGCGCGCATCGTCACTTGCTCGGACGTATCGCTGATCCCCGGCTCCGTGGTAAGATGGCTGCTCAGGCGGCTGGTGTTGAAACTGCCGCCGAACACGTACTGCACGTCTTTGGAGCCGAACAAGCGGTGCGGCAGAGTTTCCGCATAAGCATCGTTGTGGAAGGTGTTTTCGCCGTCGCTGGTAAAAGATTGGCCTTCCGTTAAATTCATGCCGAAGCGCATGGTTTGGGTTTGTTTGGACAGGCTCGTGTTGGCGTATACGCTATCGTGGTGCGGGAAATCCACGTACATCGCGCCTTGCAGATTGTTGTGGAAATCCTGGTTATGCGTCCACCGAAAGCCCCAATCGCTGCTCAACAAGCCCGTAAATCCATACGCCCCTTCCACGCGCTTGTCCCCCTCCGAGGAGTAGCCCTGAATCACGTCCACCGCCCAGCCGGGGTTGGTGGCAAAGTAGCTGCGTCCCACCTGCTGCCCGTGCCGCAGATACACAATGCCTGAACCGCGTGGAGAGAGATTGTAGTAGAACGGCAATTCCAGTCCGAAACCGTTCGTGCCCACGCTGACGAAGTGATCCGAAAAGAGTTCCTCGGAGTTTATGCCAAGTTCATAGTAAGGCAGCGTGAGGATTTTGGCCTGATCCTGAAAGAAGTTTGGGGCGCGGAATTGCAGCCGGTCGCCGGGGAAGTAGGTGATGCTGCGCGCGGTAATAATCAATTTGACAGACAATTCGGCGTACTGGTAGCGCGATGAGGGCGTAGGAGTCGTATCGGCTTTGGTCAGCAGATGCGTACCCGTTACAACGATAGGCTGCGTTTTGCCGTCCAGTTCGCCTATCGCCTGGCCTTCCTCGCTGGACAGGCTGTAGTGGAGTTTGGTCGCGTGAACGACATCCTTGCCGCGCTTCAGCGTGACGTTGCCGCTGGCGCGAATGTTGGCGGCATCGTTGCACTCCAACTGGATGCGGTCTGCGGTCAGGTCATAGTTGCGAAACGCCAGATGCGCTCCGCCGTCCTTGCCTTCCGCCTCAATGATTTTGTCGTTGGCGCTATATGCCAGATACCCCTTCCCGGTAATTAAAATATAATTGTTGCCTTCAAACGTGGCTTCGGGATCATCGGTAAACTCGATGTGGATGGTGTTGCTGGCGGCGGTTCCATTCACGAACGCGGTCACATCGGCGACGCCGGCAATCGGCGCGCTTGTCAGCGTGGTATGGGCGCTGCCGCCGAACACGCGGACGCGGCTTTCGCGCAGCGTTCCCTTTGTGGTGGTAAACGTCACTTCGGCATTGCTGCCCAATCCGCCCTGCACCGTGACGAATAGTTCCGCCTGCTGCTTGCCATCGGCCAGCAGGGTGCTTTTGTTGGAATGAAGCGAAATCGTTGCTGCCGCGCAGGCTCGGATTGCAGAAAGGGAAACAAGCAAGGTTGTGAGCAGCAGCCAACACAGTGTCAGCACAAGTGGTTTGCGCATGGCGAGGCGGGTCTCCGAAGGGGGGTTGAAAGGAAAACTGTGAAATCGCTGGAGGAAACAAAGCGCAGGCGAGGCGCCTTTGTTTTCCTCCAGATAAGGCGGCATTTCACTACCGGCCAACTTTAGTCAGTGGTTGAAAACCACTGTCTGAATAGCCTGCGGCTGAACGTCCTACGGACGTAAATGCCTGTTTAACAAGGTATCGCGTCCGTAGGACGCTCGGCGCAACGCCATTCAGACGGGTATTTTCAATGCCCGGCCAAAGGTGTCCGGTAGTAAAGGCGGCATTTACTTGACGGTGGGAGCTGCCGCGCCTGCCGCCCCGCCTGCGCCGGCAGGAGCCGTTCCCGCAGCGGCAGCGCTCTTCGGAGTCATCGCTGATTTTAGTACGGATGTCATCAGCTTTTCCGTGAGAGTGCGCGCGGCTTCCGTCGCCGCTGTGGTATCGGTTGCGTTTTTCGCCGACTTCGGCGCCGTTTTCACCGTATCGGCGGCGGTGGAACTAACCGGAGTCGGCCCGGAATAATCAATCATCTGAACGCTGAGTACCATCGTAACGTTTTGTTCGTCGGCGTTGTACTCGTATGAGATCAGAGTGCTTATCAGGGCGGCGTCGTAGCCTGCCGCCGCCGTCAGCTTTTGCGCCTTATAGGTAACGGCGAACGGCGGGGCAACATCGGCGGGCGTCAGAGATTGCTCGGTCACGGAGCGGCGAATAGACGGCAGGGACGGCAGGAACGAAACCGGTCCAAATGTGCCTGTCGCCGACAAACGGCTCTTTTCCACATCCGTAATCACGTCCGACAATTGCAGCGCGGCGGCTCCCGTCGCGTCTACGGGGAACACCAGCACTGTACGCTTCGCCTCATACCCGTTTTTGCTGCCTTTTTTGCCGCTCTTTGCCGCCATTTTCGAGTTGCTTTTGGCACGTACTCTTGGATGGCTTTTTTGTTTTTGGTGGACTTCGGGTTTGTCTTCATGCCGGGGGGAGCGCCGTCTTTCTTAATGACGGTGTCAGGACGGTCGCCGGTTCGGGGCGTAGTGTCGCTGCTATCCTGCTGCGCGCGAACCGGGCCGGCAAGCGAACACAACAGCATTGCGCCCAGCATTGCGCCGCCCCACCGCGCAAATCGCTTGCGTTCTGACCGCGCGTTTACAGCCCGTCCTGTCGCTATGTCCAAAGAGTCTTGCTTGTTCATGAACATGGGGGTCTACTCCATTGCCACAATCGAAATTGCCATAACCGAAAGCGTGAACGGGACTGCCATCCGGCAGCAGTCCCGTTCACAAAGGGAATACAGGAACCAAGCGACGGAGCGCTGATAGTTCGTAGCGCCTGCGTTGCTATCAACTACGAACTATCAACTATCAACTGCCTAGCGGGTGATCACGAGGGGCTGGACTTTGCGTACGCGCTGTCCATCTTCGGTCTGCACTTGCAGTTCCACGTTGTACTGTCCGGCGGCAACCGCCGTGCCCTGCTGGTTTTTCAGATCCCACAGCGCGCTGCCGGTGGAAAGCCCGCCTTCCGCATCGCGGGTGCTGAGGTTGGTCAGCTTGCGCACCACTTGCCCGCGTCCGTTCAGGACGTTGATGGTCATCTGCGCCGCCGAGCGCGTCAGCGTGAAGTGGATGTTGGCGCTGCGCGTATCGCGGCCCGTCGTTCCGGCTGCGGTCAGCACATCCAGGGATGTGATCTGAACGCCGCTGTTGCGGCTGATGGGTTCGGCGATAACCTGAACCGTCTGCGTTCCGTCCTGTCCCACGCTCACGATGTGCGAGGCCGCGCTGCGCATATTCACCCGCTCGTTCGTCACCGGGTTCACCATCGTCAGACGATAGTTGCGCGGCACGTCGCGGGAGATGCTGTTCCAGCTAAGGGTCACGCTGTCGTTGGGCTTGCTGGAACGAACGGTCATGTCCCACGTTTTCACGCCCGCCGCCGGGGAGCGCAGGTCATGCGCCAGTCGTGTACCTTCCGGCCACTCCTTGTGCGTGATTTCCAGCGTCAGCGTCTTGTTCATTTCCGGCGCTTTGCTGTACTTGTAGCCGTCCATGCCATCCGTGGCTTTGGGCGCGACACCGATGAAGTTATCGGGATCGTAGCCCGCCAAGCTCTTGGCGCTGATTTTCAAACGCCAGTTGTCCGAAGTGCCCCGGCCCAGTTTTTCCACGCTGGTCGAGCGCAGCTTGTTCTTAAAGCCCACGCCCAGAAGCGCGGCGCGGCCAACGGAAACGCCCGGAATGTCCACGCCCGGATACAGGAATTGCAGGTTCGCCTTCTTCACGTATATCCAGTAACCCACATACGGCTGCATGGTGAAGCCGATGCTGTCCAGCAGCGTGTAGTGCCAGTTGGTCGGATCGGGATCGCTGGTATCGAACACGTACACGGCGGGCAGCACCAATTGGTTGGTGGGAACCGACGCATCGGCGACGCTCGAAACCGACAGGGTATCAGGATCGAAGATTTGTATTTCCGAAAAGTTGATCGGATACACATACGGGTCGCCGACCTGATTCCAGCCCCGGTTGTACACCATTTTATAAGCGTTTGATGTGGGCTGAACCTGGTTGTTCAAGGGCGGATACGCGGTCGGGTCCAGCAGAATATGCGAGTCCTGCGTGATGCGGCTGCGTATCCAGTAGGCCATGCCCGGCACGAACGTGGAAACCGTCTGGTACTTGCCCGTCGTGGCATCGAACTGCGCCAGGTCGGGAGCCACGATGTTGGGGTCCTGGCCGGGGAACAAGGCAGCCGAAGGAGCCGTGCCGTGAAAGTCCAGCGGGAACGAGATCATCTGGTACAGGCCTTTGGTGTTGGCGTTGCCTTTCAGATCAATGGCGGGCGCGCTCGGCACGATAATATCGCGCTGAACCACTTTGCCGCTTCCTACGTTTGCCGCCGCCGTCACCGTGAAGCGCAGCGTACCCGTTGCCGCGCCGTTGGACTGCACCATCCAGCTGACGCCGCCTTCCTGGCCGGGCGCGATGCTGCCGATGGTCTTGGTGGCCGTTTCGCCCGTCGCCAATTGCAGGCCGGTGGGCAGGTCAAGGCTCAGGCTGACCGGGCTGATGCTGATGCCCGAACCCGGCTGCAAGTCCAGCAGGTTTGTCACGAACGCAGAGATCGTGAAGGTACTCGTCGGCGTACTTGCGCTGAACGGCAGGGCTGTAGGCGCGACAACGGCCAGGTTGATCGGCTGTCCCGCGTCAATGCTGCTGTCGCCCTGCCCGATATAGGTTGTAATCGGAATGTTCTGGCCGGGCGCGACGGACTGCTCATCATAGAAGGTGACAATCGCCGCATCCTGCGATCCCGGCGTGTCGAAACGGATTTTCGGGTCGGGAACAAAACCCCAGATACTATCGAAGTAACGTCCACTCGGTCCGGGAATGGATGTCGTGGTTCCCGTCGCGCCGGTCAGCGAAGAGGGCGGCGGATCGCTGCCTTCGAGCAGGCGTCCGCGTCCCAGCGCAAAGCGGGAGGGAACCGTCGGCTCATTGCCGGACGTGGATGTGGGCCGCAGGAAGCCTTCAATGCTGTGGATGGAAGCCGCGCTGTTGGTGCCCACCGCGGCCGTGCCCCGGCGCTGCACCTGCCAGGTTGTCGGCACATCGTTACCGCCGAGAACCACTTCGGTGCGCAGGTAAGGCCGGTTCGGAATGATGATCGGCGCGCTCAACGAGAGATCAACCGGGTCAAAGGCGAAGTCCTGCAAAAACGCCAGTCCTACCGTGTGGCTGCGGCCAATATCGTTATTAAGGATGTTGAACTGAAAGCGAATCTGGTCATGCACGAAGGAGGCCACAAGATCAATCTCGATTTTGGGATCAATCGTGGTGACAACCGTGCCGCCACCGCCGGTTCCACCGCCGCCTCCCGTACCGCCACCACCGGTTCCACCGCCTCCCGTGCCTGCCAGGGGCGCGTGGGGAAAGGTCTGCCAGCGCGCTACCAGATGGCTGTTGACCAGGTAGGGCACGGTCAGCCAGGTGCCGCCCCTGGTGGTATCCGGCTGCCCGAACTCGTAATCGAACCCATCGTGGCCGCCGTTGATACCGCCGTCCACGCGCACGAACACGCGCGTGCCATACAAGCGGATGCCTGTGGGCGGAATCAGCTTGCCGTAGTAAAAGAGGGTACTATTCGGGTCTGTCGAGTTGCCACTCGTGGTAAAGATGCCGATGGAGCCGCCGCAGTTCTTGCCCCGGCCCATAGATAAGAACAGATCGCCGTTCCCGATGGTGATAAACTCGTTATCGCCGATGACGTTGGCCGGCGTATTGGCAGGATGGTTCCAGATGCCCTCGCCCTGCGGCGGGAATACCTCTTGCGCGCCTGCTTTGGTCATCGCCAGGCCCATGAGCGCCATAACGCTCATTACAAACCCGGCTAGACGCTTGCTCTGTATGTGTTTCCACCCCATTGGAAGTCCTCCCTGGAGACGTATATTCTCTCAGCATAGCTGGGGGAACCACCATGCTTTCAAGGTTGATTGATAGGGGCCAGCCTGTCGCCGTCCCTCGTGACGTTCCCGTCACGGCGCGATTACAGCCGCGCAGGCTGTTCCGAATTGTTCCGGTCTTCCCCGGCAGGGCCGGCATGGGGTATGCCGGCCCTGCCCTCATTTTCAAGCAAAGGCGCGTGGCGGCTTGCGGTTCTTTTTACCAACCATCGGCCGCCAATCACCAATCACCAACCCCCTAGCGCCCCGTTACCGTCAGCGGATAATGGTACTGCGTTACCCGGCCTTCGGACGAAGTGGCGCGGAACCGGACGATGTAGGTTCCGGCAGGCAGGGCGTGGTTCTGGCTGTCGCGTCCATTCCAGACTCACATGGTTGTCGCCGCTCGTAGCCGCGCGTCCCGAATCCAACTGCGTCAGCAGGCGTCCGCCCGTGCCCAGGATAGATACGTCCACCTGCGCGTCATGCGAGACATTGTAGTCTATCTGGTACGTGGACTGCCCTGTCGCTTTCGACGTGCCGCGCTGCGCGACAAACACGTTGTTGAAGACCACCGCGTCGCCGCTGTTACCCGGCTGCGCGGTAATGGTGAACTCGCGCGCCTGCGCTTTCGGTCCCGAATTGAACTGGAAAGCGGCGCGGCTGCGAATATCCACCACCTGTCCCGTTGTGTTGTCCTTCAGCGTGAACTGGTAGTTACGCGGCAGGGAGTGGGCGTCGGGCCAGGACATGGTGACATCGGCATTGGGCTGATCCGTGCTGACGACCACATCCCAGGTTTTGGTTCCACCCAGGGAGCGCAAGTCCTGCGCGTACAGGCCGTTTTTGGCGGAGCGCTGCAGGCCAAGCGAAACGTTGGAGCCGAACCGGGGCGGCTTGGGCGCTTTGGTCAGATCATCGCCATCGGTGGCCGTGGACGACATGCCGATGTAGTTGTGCGCGTCTACCATGTCTTTGGAGCGCGCCACCAGCCGCAAGGCCCAGCTTCCCGCGCCGCGCACGATGGGTTTGTTGGCGGCAATGGATGTCGCCCGCGTTTCCACGTTCTTCACGCCGAGCGTCTTTGCGCCCCGCGTGGTTCCGGCCTGTGTGGGCGTCATTACCAGCGTCAGCGCGTTGGGAGCGGGATTCACGCTTGTCGGGTCTTTGGGAATCACGTAAATCCAGTTGCCTTCCCAGGGATACAGCGTGCCGTTGGGAAGCGCCTGGAACTCGTAATCGTTGCCGATAAAGCGATAAATGAACGGCAGGATGAGCTTGCTTGTAGCGGCATCCGAGGCCGCGTACAGGGTTCCGTTCTGCGCCTGGATGGTCAGGTTTGCAAACGCAATCGGGAACGGGTACGCATCGCCGATCATATTCCAGCCTTCATGCAAAGGTACGCGGATCGTCTGCTGCGAGAACGTGCGTCCGTAGCTTTGAAAGGCGGAACCGGCAGTCAGATTGATGAAATATCCCAATCCCGCAGGCGTGGCATCCGTAACCGTGCTGGCAGGGTCGTTGGGATTGTCGCGCGGATCAATGGTCGGAATAGGTGTCGTCGAGACATCAGTCGGATGCAGGGAGGCCAGGGTGTTCAGCTTATCGCCCGCCCCGGAACCATTGATGGCGTACTGCCCCTGAACCGTTTGCGCGCCGCTGGAATTAACGACTGCCGAATTGATCCACCGGTACAGGATGGCGCTGTTGGTTCCCAGAATCGCTTTGATGTCGCGCTTGGGATTGGCGGGGTCCGGCGAGTCGCCGGGCGTTTCCACAACCGGGAAGGACACCATCGAAATGCCTGCCGGGAAGATATGCGGCCCCACGTTGTACACCAGGGATGCCTGGGCTGGAGCCAGGGTCGGGTCCTTAGGCGTCGAGGAGATGGATATTTGCTGCTGCTGCGACGTGAGGGAGGGAGCCGCCGTGTACCGGAACGAGATGTTGAACTTGGAAAAATTGGGATCTGGCGACACGTCCTGAACGTAGAGGTTTGTCACCAGCTTCGTCGCGCCGGGATCTACCGCGCCGTTGGTTATCAAGGGCTGGGAGCCGGTGGGCGTTGTCAGCGTGACATTGATCAGGGGAGCGCCGGACGCGCTGCGCGCCGCATTGGTGGCCTGGAACCGGATCAAGGGGCGGAAGGTTTCTACGGGCAGGGGAGCGGCCTGCGAAGGCGCGGTGGACGAGTTTGTCGCCGGGTCAACCCCCTGGGGATCGGTAATCGTGACGACGTTGGAAACGCTCACCAGGGACGCATACGCATCCAGCAAGCCCACCCCGAACTTCTGATCGGGAACAGACGCCTGCCCGGTAATGGAATGGTTCGCATAGTTAATCAGCGCGTTCAGTCCGCGCGTATAGTCCACGCCGGGTACGCTGCGCAGCAATCCCGCAACTCCCACGACGTGCGGCGCTGCAAACGACGTCCCCTGTATAAAGGAGTACTTATTCCCCAGGTCCAGACACAGGATACCATTGGGGTCGTTGTCGCTGCGTTGTTCGCCACCGGGAGCGGCGATCAGGACATTAGGCGCGACAACGCCGTAACTGGAATAGTAGGCCAGCTTCGTTGGGTCGGGTCCAGTGGCGGAAACGGCAAGCACATTCGGGAAGTTTGCCGGGAGGACGGTAGTATCCGTTGAGTCGTTGGCCCTGGAAGCAATCAGGATGACACCGGCATCGGATAGCTTTTTCAAAGCTACGTACTGCGGGTCATTTAGATCAACGGCTGAATGATCTCCAAGATCCGCGCCATAACTCATGTTGAGGGCCACGACGTTGTATTTGGTCACATTCTTGGCGATGTCTGCGTAGGCGGCAAAGATCGCGGCAGAGTCCAGATTATTCGTGTTTTTTTTCTGAACCTTGTAGGCCAGACAGGGCATATAATTCCAGATGACTCCGGCGATTCCTTTGGAATTGTTGGTATGCGCCATGATGACGCCGCTTGTGGAAATGCCGTGCGACTCTTCCATTCCCGTTCCCGCGCTGATGTCGGCAGTTCCATCGGCGAAGTTGTAGCTGCCTGGCGAGAAATTGGGCGCGTCTTCATGCGTGGGTTCGAAGCCACTATCTATATCCGCTACGGTGACACTGAGCGAGCCTTTTTGCAGTGTCCAGGCCTGGGGCATGTTAATCAATTTAAGCCCGTACTGTTCACCGGTTTTGTAGCGCGGGTCGTTCGGCTCGGTGGTATTGCTCGTCGCCTGATGAACGACGTACTGAGGGCTGGCCTCGACGAACCGGACAGTCGTTTCCAATTTTAGTTGTGCCACAGCCGCCGCGACGCTGGGCTGGTCTAAATGGTTGTTGTCCAGCGTGACCATGTACAGGTTTTCCAGCGCCAGAGGGACAACACTGGCCGCCTGCACGGAATTCGCCAGCCGCGTGGCTTCGGCGGCGGGAGTTCCGGGCTTGAGGAACAGCAGAATTCTCCCCGGCTCATAGCGGGGGCCGCCAGGCTGGATGGCGCGATGTGGGCCGCGCAAGGGTTTTTTGGCCTGTCCTGACGCGAGGTTTGCGGCTGCGGCAAGCGCGCCGGTGACAAGCAGCGTCTGACTCAGGACGGATCTGCGAAAATGAAGCATTATGAAATAACTCCTTGTCCGGGCGGCCTGCCGGAGCAGCCGCTGTGCAGACTGTGTCAGCGCGGAGGGAGCGACACCAGGGATGTTGCAAGTTGGCTTACAAATGAAGCGACAGAAAAAGAACTCAGAAATGAACACATTGGGGGGAAGCTCATCGTCGCCATACGGCAGGGCTGCAAGTTGACGATGGATATGTTTATTGTACCCTACAAGCGGCGGCAATGAGAGCAGGATTTCAAATTTTGCTCGTATTTTGTGTTTTCCGCCGGGCTACCTCACCCCAACCCCTCTCCTGGACGCTCGTTCCTCGCTAGGAGAGGGGCTATTTTGTGGCAATCCTCTCCGGTTCGCTCGTTCCTCGCTAGGAGAGGGGCTATTTAAATGAAATCCTCTCCTGGTACACCGTCAATGTAGAACAGTTAGGTAGGGGCGCTGCTTGCTGCGCCCTCTGTGAGCGGTTGCTGCGCCCTCCTTTGAGGAGGGTTCAGCAAGCAGAACCCCTACAACGTACCCTACCCATCCTACCTTGACAGAGTACTAGCCGCTCGTTCCTCGCCAGGAGAGAGACTTTGAAGCGCAGGATTGGCCTGATTTGGCTTAGTTGCGGCTGCGTCCCCGTCCCGTCAGGATGTCCTGCGGGGTGGAAACGTGTGTGCCGTTGATGGACCGGCGCGACCCCGGCAGGGGCAGAACGGCGCGCGAAGCCGCATTATTCCGGTTCAGGAGGCCCGCCACTTTGGACGTGCTGCCGGGATTACCGGGGGGCAGCGGAACCGGCTGGAACGGAATAATCTGGCTGTACACGAACCGGAAGGTGCGGTCATTATCGGAAGCGTTCAGGCTCAGGACATTGATCGGGCCGGGACTGTCTTCGTCATGCCGCGCGCCGACGCGCAGGTACAGCGTCGGCAATTGCGGCGTGGTCGTGCTGTTGGTGTTGCCGACGAAGTTGGAAAACGTCTGGTTTGACAGCAGTTCCGTCGCCTGGGTCAGGTTGATAGGCGTAGTCAGGTTTTGCGCTACGCCGTCCTGCGTGGCGGCGGTGGAAATCAACTGCTGGCGGAAAACCGTTTTCGGGTTGGAAAACGTTCGATCCGTAGACACTTCGATCTGGAACAGGTCTGCGCCCTGGCGACTGCCGAAGGAGGGGGCAAACGTGCGCAGGTCAACGTTGGTGGCGCCTGTGATCGGCGTGGAAATCAGAACCGGATTGATGGGTGTGGCAAGGCCGGTGCGAATCGGATCGGTTTCGATGCACTGGCTGCTGCCCTGGTTGCCCGTGCCGTTGCCGCCGCCGTTGCCGCCGCCGTTGCCGCCGCCGCCAACGCCACCGCCACCGCCCACGCTGCCGCCGCCGCCGCCGCCCGTGCCAACGGAGCCGCCTGCGCCGCCGCCACCGAGGCCGCCTGTGCCACCGCCGCCCTGACCGCCACCGGAATCCTGCGTCACGATCTGGCGCAGAATAATGGCGGTGATTTCATAACGGTAGCTGCGTCCGGGCGTAAAGCCCAGGTCAATGGTGGTCGTTCCCGAACCACAGCCGCCCTGCGTGTTGGTGCCGCCACCGCCGCCGCCGTTGGTGTTACCGCCAGAAGAAACGCCGCCCGTGTTGTTGCCGCCGTTGCTTTGCGCAACCAGGAAGCTTCCCGTCGCGAACGTGAAATTGGGCGAGGGGCGATCAATGAACTCTCGAGTGCTCGCCGCAGATACGCCGACCGGAACGGCGGTATTGATGGCGGTAGTGGTTCCACCGCCGTTGCCGCCGCCGTTGTTGCTGCCGCTGCCGGGCGAGGTGAACGGAAAGTCCGGGTCGCGGTAAATCTTGTATTGCAGAACGCCCGCCTGCCCGAAGATGTTGTCGTTGTAGCGCACGCGCACAGCCGGGGCCGTGCTTTCCGTCGTGGCTTCCGCGGTGGCGTTGGTTAGCGAACCCTGGCCGCCCTTGATAGCAACCGCAATCAGTACGCCCAATCCCAGTACGGCCAGCGTTTTGCCCACCGTGCTGAAGTTGACGCGGGTGCTGCGCTCGTTGCTTTGATGGAAATTCTGTAGGTCGAGCGCGAAAGCGGGCCGGTACAGCGCGCGGGCGATGTTTTCCGGGCTGATGCCGTTGTTCAGCGTGGCGTCGCACTCGCAGTCGGTCGCATATGCGCGGGCCACCTTGATGATGCCCTTGCTGATGGTGGAGCCGTTGGGCTGATAGCCGAGTACCAGCAGTTCATCGCCCACGTGCAGGCCGTCGCGCGTTCCCCGGTTGATAATCACGGTTTCCACGTTGATGTTGAGAACCGTTGCCGTCACCAGTTGGCGCTGCACCATCTGCCGCACCGCATCCAAACCGGCGTCGCCGATGGCGCGCGTCACGGCTTCTTCCACCGCTTCCCCGGCGCGCGGCGTTACCGCCTGGCTTACGATGGCGCCGTTGAGGGCATATTCCTTTTCGGAAATAGCGTCTACGATGGTCGTGTCAATGGCAACCGAGGTCACGCGCCCGGCTTTGTTGGTCGCGACGTTCACTCTGCCGGTCACAACGCCTTCCGCGTTCAGCGCCTTTGCCAGCCGAGTCAGGTCGGCGCGGGAAAAGTTCGCGGGCTGGTTCGGGTTGCTTGGTACGCGAATACCGATCTGCCGGGCTTCCGTAATCAGTTCCTTTTGCGGAATCGGGTTGAAGCGGCCCTGTCCCGAAGCGGTCAGCTCATTGAATACGGCATCCCGCGCCTGAGTGGCGAGAGCATCCGTCTTTTTGGTGCGGATATTCGTGAAGTCCGCCACAATCACGGTGATAGCCTGCTGCGCCTGCGCCTGCGCCGGGCGTCGGCCCAGCATCAGCATCGGTATCAGCAATGCCACCGTCAGCAGCCACGAAATGCTTCGGGCCGCCCAACTTTTACGCAGTGAATTCACTGTATCGTCTCCTCCTGGTGTCGGGAGTGAGCCGCAGGCCGGCGCGTGGAAAACGGGAACCAAAAGGCGCCTTTCCACATTGTTTCCACTTGCCGGCTGCTCTCAACTACGCGCTTGTTTGCCTACGTACCTGCATCTCTATCAACTATCAACTATCAACTGATCACCAATCTACCGGGTAATCAGGATGGTTCCCACCTGCCGGACGACATGGCCGTCCTCATCCGCGGCGCGCACTTCTACCGTGTAGACGTTGGCCGGAACCGCCGCGCCCCCGTCCGTTTTCAGGTCCCATGTCGCCTGGTTGTCCCCGGCGGCGCGGCTTCCTGTTGCGGTCACATTGCGGATCGCGCGGCCATTTTGCGTGATCTTGATCGCTACGGCAGCCGATTTCGTCAGATGGTAGGAGATGCTTACCGGAGCGCCCGTCGCCCGTCCATTTCCAGGCTGCACAACGGTCAGGTTGGTCAGACTGAGCGGGTTGCGGGTGGCCCGCTGCACATCCAGACGGTAGTGCTTGGCGATCACGTTCTGGCTTGCCGGGATCACGAAGCTGGAACGGTTGCGCAGGCTGAGGGTCTGCTTGCTGTCCAGATCGGTGATTTGCATATCCTCATGGCGCGAGATCGTGGTGATGTTGGGCCACGAAACCGTTACCGGCGCGTTCAGCACGTTGGACGTGACGGTGAACTCCCACGAGGTGGCGCTGGCGGAACGCACATCCATGCTGTAAGCGGCGGATTTGCTGCCCCAGTCCTTATGCTCGAAGGCGATCTGCACGTTCTGCTTGGTGGCGACAGGCGGCACTTCCAGCTTATAGGTGTCGTAACCGTCCGTTGCCTTGCGGGACACGCCCAGATAAGCGTTGCTGGCCGTTTTGTCGTCCACTTTGGCATGCAATTGCAGTTTCCAGCCGTCGCCCGTCACATTGGAAGCGACGGTTGCCCGGCCTTTGCTGCCAACCGCGCGGCTTTGCGACGCGCCGGGCGTGACGATCAAGGTCACAGGCCGGAACGCGCGCAGCCAGTAGCCCCGGAACGGATCGAGCGTGAACACGATCTCGTAGGAGCCATGCTCATAGGTGAACAGCGCGCCGCCCAGGGCCGGGTTGCCGCCGCCCTGCGCGTCGGGCACGTTGACCAGGGTTCCGTTCGCCTCCTGAATCTGGAGTTTCGAGAAGTCTACGGATGTGGTGAACGGCATGCCGATCAGGTTCCAGCCGTTTTGCAGCGGAATGGAGAACGGCAGGTAGTTGCCAAGCGCGTCTTTCGGAGCCGTCCCGTAGTTCGGGTTGGTCAGCGCGAGAATGGTCGCCGTATTGGTTTCCTGCAGGAAGTAGCCCACTCCCAGGTGGAAGGTATCCGCCGGGGGCGTCGGGGTATACACATACTTCTGCTGGCTGGCGTCCCAGGTGATAAACGCGAACGTGTTGTTGATGTCCGCGCCCGGAATGCTGAACAGGTCCGTGATGCTTACGCCGAGATACTGGAAGGGCGAGCTGACCAGCGTGAGATCGGAATTGAACGAAGCCAGCGGATCCAATATGAAGTTGACGTTGGGCGTTTCCGCGCCCGTCGTGACCGGCTCCGTCAGCGTATTCGGGTTCGGCTTGGGCGTGTACCCGGCTTTGGTGGCTGTCACCTGAACCGTCGTACCTGCCGGGATGTTGCCGACCTTATAGTTGTAGGAGTATTGGGTGCTGGTGGTTCCGGGCAGAATTTCCGTCTGCACGGCTCCCGTCGTGGCCGTGATCGTCTGTCCCGCCGACGTGGTGATGGTGATCGTCGCGCCCGGAACCGGAATGGAATTGGGCGGCGAAGTCGTTACCAGGCCGGAGATCGTGCCGGGCGGCAGGGGCACGAGCGAGAAGTTCACCGTCGCGGTCTGCTTCGACACAATGGTCACGGCAACCGCAGCGGACGACGCATAGCCGGGGGCGCTGGCAACCAACTGGTAGCTGCCGGGATTCAGGCTGATGGAGTACATGCCGTTGGCGTCGGTCGTGCCGGTCGGCGGGGTGGTTCCCCCCGTGACCGTGATGGTCGCGCCGGGTATGACCGTAGGCGTTGCCGCCCCGCTGACAAACACGGTTCCGACGAGAGTTCCCGGCGGCTGCGTCAATTGGAAGTTCTGGCCGGTCACGTTCTGGCCGGACGCTACCTTGACGCCGGTGATAACAGGCGGGACGCTGCCGCTGAACCCAAGCGCGGCCACGTTGGTCACGCTCAGGTCATACGTGCCATTGCCGGGCACGTTCTGGATGAGGTAGTTGCCCTGCGCGTCGGAAGGAAGCGACGTAAACACGGCTCCCGTTGATTCATCCACCGCCTGCACAGTTGCGCCGGGAACCGGCAAGTTGGTTCCGAACGTGGTGACTTTGCCGGCGATAGTGCCGGGCTGCGCCTGGATCAGGGTGAAGTCGTTGCGTCCCTCATAGCCGCCATGGAACACACTTCCGGTGGCGTGTTGGGTGATGAAGCCGGATTGCAGCGCGTCCATGCCGTAAATGCCGTCGGCATCCAGGCCTTCAATGATAAACGAGCCATCGCTTCTGGTTTTGGCCGTAAAGACATTGGCGGCGCCAATTATGCCCGTCACGGGATCGGGACGGTAAGCGCGCACAATGGCTCCCGGAATCGGCTGCAAGGGGCCACCCGTCGAGTTGCGGGTGCGTACCTGTCCGACAAGCCGCCCGGTGCGCAAAAAGTCCAGCACGTTGTGGGTCAGTTCCACGCGGCGGTTCTTGAAAACGCACGTGGTTCCGGCAATGTAGTACTCGGGATTGATGGCTTCCCAGCCGAAGGGCGAGAAGACCACTTTGCCCGATTGCGCGTTGCGGTACCACATGATGGCCGCGTTGTTGGTTCCCGTTCCGGCGTTGTACAGCGCATCCACGCCGTACTGCCCGGCGTAGATTTTGTTGGCAATGTCAACGTTGCCTCCACCCGTCGGCGGCGTGAGCGTTGGCGGGGTGAAGATCACCTGGTCGGGCGAGCCGATGGCGGTGATGCCTCCCTCCGCGCCCGTGTTCGGGCAGCCGTAGAGCCGGTTGGTGGGCGCAATGGTCGTGTTGCTCAGATAAACGGGCGGCGTGTTGAAGGGCGGATCGTCGCCTCCCGCCGGAGTGGGATAGGCATGCAGCACATCGTACCAGGTTTCAAACCCGATGGGATGGACGCCGCGCCCGAACGCATCCGGGTTTTTCTTCAGACTGTCATTGACGTAGTCGCCGTTGAAGCCGATGGGTGGCCCGATGGCGTCATCGCCCGTTGTCGCATCGAACTGCGCGCGCAGCGTGTTGTTCAGGAAGGCGCGGCCCGATCCGCCCCCGCCACTGGGATCGTTGCCCAGGGTCAGGCCGAAGGCAATGTCCTGTCCATTGACGAACAAGCGTCCGCCGCGATTGACAAAGGCCGTCAGGTTCGTCTGCGTGTCGCTGTCCAGCAGCGTGCCCGGCCCGACGTACAGGTCGCCCAGATACGGCGAGTGCCAGATTACGCATTTGTCCGCAACCAGCACCTGCCGCGCCGGGAAGGGACCAAGCGGATCCGCCGGCTGCGTGATGGTGCGCGGGCCGTAGGTATTGAGAACCGATACCGGCACGGGGCCGCGACACTGGACGCGCCAGATGTCGTATATCCCCGTAATGGGCGCGGTATTGGTTATTCCTCCTCCGCCTCCGCCGGTCAAGCCATCGAAGTAGGAGTTCACGCCGAGGGGAGTCAGGAAGTTGAGGATCGTGTAAACCGTCGTCCCTTGGATGGCGATTTGCGGGAACAACTGCGAACTGAATTCGGTTGTCCACGACTCGGTGGGATTGCCTTCGTAGCTCAGGCCGACGGAGTTGGTCAGGCCATTCTGGAAATCACCCGTTCCAAAGCGCGAACTGAGGAATTTCTGGCCCGTGTCATAGTCGCTGATGTAGAGACACTGTCCCTGGCCGATGAAGGGACGGGTGGTGAAGCCCCATACGTTGTCGTATATTTTCCAGTTGCTTTGCGTCGCGCCGGTTCGGTCGAACGGATACACAGCGTTATCATACAGGATCACGTCAATGACCATGTCGCTGGGCAAAGGTTGCCGGGAGTATTCCATTCGGCCTGGAACGTGCCCGTGCCCGTGCCGTCGTCCTGCAGGGGCAGCCAGTAGCCGACGTCGCCATCCGGGAACTGTCCCGCGTTGGGCGTGATGCTGGCGTCATCCGGCGGGTTCAGACTGCCGCTGTAAGCGTTGAAGTCTTCTACGTTGGGCGTATAGCGGTTGAAGCCCGGCCAGGTGTTGGGAATGCCGCCGCCCACCGAAGCGGGAGCGTTCGCGCCGCCGTTAGGACGGAACTTCGCCGTACTCGATATCCGAGGCCTTGATCGCCTGCTGGTCGAATTCATACGGCGTATTGATGGCGAACAGCGTGGTATCCAGTTGTCCCAGGCCCAGGGACGAGCCGTTGTAGAAGATTTTGTGTTCCTGGCCGTCCGAGGACTGGGGCGCGCTGTCGGGGCATTTGATTTGCAGGTACGCATATTTGATGCCGCTCTGGTAGTCTACGGCGCGAATTTTGAAGCGAACGCGCGACCCGGCAGCCACAAAGCGGTTCAGCAGGGGCTGGCCGGGAGCGTTCGCGAGTTCGACGTGGACGATCTCGTTGGAGTTCTCGTCGTACTTGAGCAGCGTGGGCGCGTCAATGTCGAGGATGGCCGCCGCCCACAGATTGTAGTTATTGCCCCGGTCGCTTTGAAAGGCGATGCGCGAGGTGTTGATGAACTGCGGGAAGGTGGGAAAGTCCTCGCTGGTCGTGTTGCCGATGTCGAACTGCGACAGGCCGGGTTTGTCCAGTGCGTCTACGGTGCTTTGCGGCTCCAGCGTTTGCAGCTTGTGCGCGCCCGTATACTGCGAGGAACCGGCGGCATAGGAGACTTCACCCACGGGAACCGTGACAACGTTCGCGTTGCGCACATCGGGGCCGATGGTCGCATTCATATAATAGATGTCAGTGGCGCCCGGAATTCCGCCGGGGCCGGCGGGACTGATGGTGTCGGGCTGGCCGTTGGATTGGGAATCCGTGCGGGTGCTGGCGAAGCCAAGCAGTATCTGGCCCTGGCCGGTGGGGTTGCCGTTCGCGTCCTGGCCGGGCGGAACGCCGCCGATACGCGGCAGGCCTGTGCTGGGATCAATATCCAGCCGCGTGGTGCTCCAGGCCGGGTTGCGGTTGGTGGCATGGGGCACGTTGGGATCGTTGGGATTGGCCGTGCCGGGCAGCACAAAGTTGGTGATGCGCTTGGGCGCGGGAATCAGCGGGTTGGGCTGGAAGACGAAAATCTCGTCATGGGAGCCGGCGAAAGCATTGGGCGGGTTGACAGACGTGGCAACCACCGGCGCATTGCTGTTGCCGTTCGCAAACGTCAGGGCATTGGTGGTGTACGCGATGACAGTTGCGCCCTGAGGATTGGTGACGGCAGGCGACCAGGCCGGCGAGTAATCGTTGGACACGCCTGACGTGTACTGCGTGATGTTACCCTGCGCGACATTGACGGTAAAGATGTGGTAGTTGGTGTCGCCCTGCAGTTTACCGGCAAACGCGATGTCCGTGCCGCCCGGAGAAAACGAGGGATGGCGCACGTCCGTGAAGGTAAAGAGGTTGTTGAGGTTGGTTAACTGCTGCGGCGTCTGTCCGCTGTTCAAATCCATGAAGAACAGGTTGAAACCGGTGGTTTGCGTTTGCAGCCCCGGCGAATTGGACGGGGCGTTGAGCGCGGCGAGATTGGTGATCTGGCCGCCCGACACATAGCAGACGCGGTTGTTCTGCGAGGACACGTTGGGTTCGATCTTGTTATCGGTTCCCGACGTGATCTGCTCGACGGAAGAGCCGTCCGTAATCAGGCGATAAATGTTGAACGGAGCGCCGCCTGCCGTGTTGGTCGCGCTTTGACGGTCGCTGTCGAAGTAGATGTAGGTTTCGTCGCTGGACCAGAACGGATGCTCATCTACAGACGGCGCGAACTGAAGGGAAAAATTGGCCGAAGGAGTCGCTTTTGTCAGCAGAATGGTCTGCCGGGGAACGCCCTGATCCCCCGCGGCGCGGCTTCCTTTGGGATGCCAGGTTCGGGCCATGCGCGTGAGTTTGTCGCTGAGATGGCGGCGCGTGACCCAGGTGGGCAGTTTGGCAATCTTGCCGATGGCGACGTGTTTGGTGATGCGTCCGCCGGCTTTGTGAACGCTGGTGGGCAAAACGCGGCGCGGCGCGGGACCGCGTTTGCTTTGCGCGATAACCAGCGACGCCAGCGCCACCAGGGCGATGGTCACAAGCAGGTGCAGGACAACATTGATTTTGTTGGCTCTGTTCAAGGCGAGTCCTACCTCCTCATAAGATCTGACTTAGATCACAAAATGGCACGCTTGAAGGGGAAAGCCTGCGCAGCCGGAGCGGGGAGATTTCCGGCGTTGGATGGAATTAGTGAAAACGTTCTACGGGCTACGGCCAAACGGAATTGTTGGCAATGAGCGTTGGGTGGAGCGGACGCCCGTGCAGGGAGGACCCTTAAATCGAACTTATCCGCCATTGAACTTCGCTGCTCGCGTGGGCAGGGAAAAAGTTCGGCGCATTCTGGGGGTTTCAATCCTCGCCCGACTCCTTACAAGAACTCATAAGTTCACTTTTGACAGCAGAAACTTATGAGCAAAAGCGAGAAGGCCGGACGCAACTAACGGGAAGCCGTTGAACGTCCTGAGAAGACCGTTACGCGGTTATGTTGTCACCGTTGCCGGTTGGTGGGTTTACCGGTTTGGAATGACATCCCTGACAGATTTAGATGATAGCACACTGACAAAGAGAAAGCAAGCGTTTTTTCAGCAATCGCGGCTGCTTTCATGGAAAATTGCGAAAAGTTCCCAAACATTCTGCGCCCAGGCCGGAAATTAGGGAATCACGGCTGATTTTCGGCTTGGGCCGTCCACTGCCGCCACAGATTTTCTATGGTTCGCCGCAGCTCTTCGAGTGACCCTTCATTGCGTATAACCACATCCGCCTGCGCTTCTTTGAGTTCTAAAGGCATTTGCGCGGCGATACGCTGTTGGGCTTCGGCTTCCGTCAGACCATTGCGCGCGGCAAGCCGAGTCACCTGCACCGTTTGTGACGCGCTGACCACAACGATTCGTTCAAACCAATTTTGCATTTTTGCTTCAAACAACAGGGGAACTTCCACGGCAACGATCAAGGAGGGAGAAAAGTCGCGCCGACATGCTTCAATCTGCGAGCGCAGCAGCCGCAAAATAGGGGGATGGGTGATTTGTTCCAGTTGACGGCGGGCTGAGTCACTCGCAAACACAACGGACGCCAGGTACGCGCGGTCAAGGCTGCCGTCCGACTCTCAGCGCGTCCGCGCCAAACACGCGGGCAATTTCGCGCATGGTCGGCAACACGGGATCAAGAACCGCCCGCGCCGCCTCATCCGCGCTGAACGTAACCGCGCCCTGCTCACGCAGCAACGCCGTCACCAGACTTTTGCCCGTACTCAGGCCACCGGTAATGCCAATTACAAGCATAGGCATTAGGCATTAGGCATTAGGCTCAGAACTATCTTCGATACACCTACCAATGTTGGCAAGATATAGGAAGACGAAGTTCCTAATGCCTAATGCCTAATGCCTAATATCTACTCCTCTTCCGCCTCGTCTTCCAATTCGACACTGTTGATGTCGAACTCTTCTTCGGCTTCGGTGTCGCGCTGTTCGCGCTTGCTGCGGCGGGCGGCGGCAAAGGCTTCGCCCAACTGGTTGAAGCGCGGCTCGTCGGGTCGCGGCGGCGTGAAGCGCGGGCCGAAGTCTTCTTCCGCTTCGCGTCCGCGTCCGGCGCGTTCGCGCTTTGGCGCGGCAGTGGTTCCCGCTTCGCCCGCAGGGCGCGGTTCGCGGGGCGGGCTTCCCGCTTCGCCAGTGGGACGGGGTTCGCGGTTCGCTCCGGCTTCTCCGGCTGCGCGGGGCGGGCGCGGGGCTGCCGGTTCCTGCTCTTCGGGCGGCAGCAGGGCTTTCAGCGACAGGGTCATTTTGCGCTCTTCGGCGCGCAGGCTGATGATCTTGACTTCGACCACTTCGCCCTGAACCACGTCTTTGCCCGGCTGGCCGCCGCGATTGCGCGGGATTTCCGAGTTGGGGATGATGCCTTCAACATCGCCCTCAATCTGCACGAACGCGCCAAAGGGAACGCGGCGCGTCACCGTGCCGGAAATCACGTCGCCCTCATTATAACGCTTGCCGACTTCCACCCAGGGATCGGGCAGAATGTCGCGCAGGCCGAGGGAAACGCGGTTGCTTTCCAAATCCATTTTCAGGATTTTGACATCCAGTTCCTGGCCTTCGCGCAGCACTTCTTTGGGGTCATTGATGCGCGTCCACGACATTTCGGAAATGTGGAGCAGGCCGTCAATGCCGCCCAGGTCAATGAACGCGCCGTAGTTGGTCAGGCGGCGCACCACGCCATGCCGAATCTGTCCCGGCTGCAGGCTGGATTTGGTTTCCTGGCTTTTGGCCTGGCGCTCCTCATCCACAGCGGACTTGTTGGACAGGACGACCTTGCGGCGCTCCTTGTCCACTTCGATCACCTTGAGCGGAATGGACTGGCCTACGTACTTGTCCAGATTGGTTTTCAGGCTGCCGTTGCCGACATGGGACGCGGGCACGAAGCCCCGAATTCCCAAATCCACCACAAGCCCGCCCTTGACGCGATCCGTGACCAGTGCCGTCAGGGTTTCGCCGCTGTCTTTGGCCTGCTGTACCTTGTCCCACGCCTGCTCGAAGTCCGCGCGCTTTTTGGAAAGCACGGGGATGCCGTCCTGATTTTCCGGCTCGATGACGTAGACCTTGATTTTATCGCCGACTTTGACAACGTCTTCGGGGTTGAGATTGCCGTCCCGCGACAACTCGTTGGGGCGGATGATGCCCTCGGACTTGGCGCCCACATCTACCAGTACGCCTTCGCGGCGATCTACGCGCATGACCGTGCCCGTAATCACCTCGTTTTCGCGCAACTGCTGCAGGGAGCGGTCGTATTTCTTGCCCATCCCCAGCGCCTGCATTTCCGCTTCAAAGGCGTTGGCATCCTCATCCGCCGCGCTCAGGCTACCCTGCCCGTTGCCTGCCGCAGACGCGCTCCCGTTTTGAACGGGCGCGTCGGGGGTAAGCGGGGCCGGGGTTGCATCGGCAATGTCGGCAGTCGGGGAAGTCGCCGGGTCGGATGCGGCGACGGGTTGGACCGGAGCCGGTTCATCCGTCACTGCGGCTCCGGCAGCAGCGGTGGAAGAGACGGGCGTCGCCACAGCGCCGGGCTGGCCCTCCTCATGGCCGTTACCCAACTCCACACCGGCGACCGGGTTCGTCTTTTCCTGAACCATCTCGTCAGACATATACAATCCACTCCTCTCGGCGCGGTCCGCGCGTCCGGTAAAGCCGGATCAGGCGGAAGCCGCGACTGGTTGACACTGGGGGCAGAAGGTGGTGCCTCGCCCATGAAAGGTTATTTTTTGGAGGCTTTCCCCGCATGTCGGACAAGGGAAGCCGGGACGATCATACACTTGCTGACTTGACAGTCCCTCAAACGTTTCCAAATTTTCGCCCGCCGCCATCAAACGCTGCACGGTGATGCCGCTTTCGCGGACGGCTCCGCCCAATACGGCGACAATCGCTTCCCGCAATCGCGCCACTTCTTCCACAGACAGGCTGTTGGCGGGGCGGGACGGATGCAGGCCGGCCCGGTGCAGGCTGTCGTCGCAATAAATGTTTCCCAATCCGGCCACAACGCGCTGTCCAAGCAGCAGGGGCTTGATGGGAGTACGATGCTTTTTCAGCGCCCAAATCAGGAATGGAGTCGTAAATTCCGCATCGAACGGCTCGATTCCCAACTCGTCCAGTCCGGCAATTCCGGTCAGCTGCGGGTCGGGCGGCACAAGCCACCACTCTCCCCAGCGCCACATATCATAAAATCGCAGTTCGCGCCCGTCTTCCAGGCGCAACACCCCGCATAAATACTTACCAGGAATCGAACCGCCGGGTTCCACGCGCATCCCGCCGCGCATCCGCAAATGAATTACCAAACGGCTTTCGCTGCGCTCGGCGCTCGGCTCTATATCCGGGTTCACGCATGTGCGCAATGCAAACAACAGATACTTGCCGCGCCGTTCAATGCCTTCGATTTCGCGCCCCGTCACTTCGGCCTGAAACTCGGACGCAGTTTTGTTGCGCAGAATTACCGGGGAAGGGAAACAAGCATCCACAATACGCGCGTGGGTGACGTGGTGTGCAAGCAGTTGACGCAGCGACTCGACTTCGGGCAATTCAGGCATGAAAACACCGGCCAGGCAGGACTATTCCTCGCTTTTACAGTTTCTAACAGGCTATTATAGCATGATTCGCAGCAAACAACAAAATTTTGATTGATTTGCGACCTGTGCGAAAAAATTATTTTACAGATTTTGCCCCCGGAATGGCTTCCACGTAGGTTTCCGTGTGCGGCAAGCCCGGCAGCGTGGTTCGCGCGGCGTCCGAATCGAGGAACGGATGCTCGGCTGACCGGCGCATCCCAAGCCAGTAGCGGCGTATCATCACGCGGGCAATGGACGCAATCGGAGCGGCAAAGAACATCCCAAGCAAGCTGCCAATCGTGCCGCCGATGAGCAGACCGCCGATTTCGCCGCCCGCGATTAAAACCACAATGATAATGACCGGATGCAGTTCCATGCGGTCGCCGATCAGTTTGGGCATGATGAACTTGCTTTCGGCGAAGTGCAGGAACGTGAAAAAGCCCAGAACCGCCAATGCGGTTCCCGGCCCCTTGCTCACCAGCGTCAAGAGGACAATCGGGATGCCGCCGATAATCGGGCCGATGATGGGAATAGCGCGGGTAATTCCCGCGAGTACGCCCATGACAAACGGGTATTGCACCTGCAAAGCCGCCAATCCCACGCCGACGACAACGCCTGCCAGGGCGCACAAGATCACCTGCCCTACCACAAAGTCGCGCATGATGCGGTTGAACTCGTTGACCATACGCATGGCTTCGCGCAAATGGCGGCGCGGCAATAAAGCCATAAATTCGTGCTTCAGTTTGCGCCCGTCAATCAAAAAGTAAAAGGCCAGAACCGGCAGCACGACCACTTCCACAATGTTTTTGGCGCTTTCCAGCGCCTTCTGCCCCGCCGCCGCCGCTATGCCCTGCGCCATGCCGGCAAAGTCTATTTTCTTGATTTGTTCGCGCACTTTGTCAGATTTACGCCAGTCAGGGGCGTCGTCATCGTACTCTTCCAGCCGGTCATTTATCTTGTCCGTGATGTCCTGGATATTGACCGGGCTGGTGGCGATTTTGATTTCCGACACAAACGGCGTGACGATCAGCCGCGTTCCCCACCACAGCCCGAACACGGTCAGCACGAACACATACAGCGTGGCGTACACCCGCAAAACGTGCCGATGGACCCGAACGCGGCCCTGGGGTGTGACAAGCTGATGGTACATCACGCGCCGGTACGTAATCTGACAATGCGTTCCCAGCCGGGTAATGGCTTCATGCACCCGTATAAACCATTCCCGCCGGCACAGCCAGTCCACAGGGGGATTCAGCGTATACGCGATAATCGCCCCGATGAACACAGTCGTAATGATGTTGCGCAGGCGGTAGCAGGCGTACAAAACCACGCCGATAACCACCAGGCGCATCAGAAAACGCCATGCCGCACCCAACGTATTTTCCGCGCGTCCGGCTGAACCGAGCATGGGGGGTCTCCTTCGGGAGTAGACGGTAGACGGTAGACGGTAGACGGTAGAATACAGGCTTTACCTGAAAACGCAGCAGCAAACAGGTGGCGCTTGCGCATTGTTCTACTGTCTACTGTCTACCGTCTACCGTCTACCTCCTCTACATTCGCCGTCGTCGCGTCGGCTGCTTGCGAACGGTTGTTGTCGGACGCGCGCCGGGGGAGCGGTCAGTACGAGTGACGGCATCATCGTCGCCAATGGTTTCCCCATCGTCCGATTCTTCGCTGCTATCGCCGTTTGTGGTGGCTCGGCTTGTGGTGACGGTCGGGCTTGTTGTGGACGCGCCGCCGTTAGCTGGCAGGACGGGCGTGGCGGGCGCAGAACCGACGGGCGTAATCGAGCGGTCTTCCAATTCACCCCGGCGGGCGCGCTCCTGCAGGGTTTGCGGGGCGCGGTTGGGCGTTCCGGCTTTGGAGGGACCGGCCACGATGGGCGCGATGTCCTTGCTTTTTGCCATGACGAGAAGGACGCTGGCGTTGAAAATAGACGAGTAGGTTCCACTGACGATACCGATGAGCAATGCGCCCGCGAACTGGTGAATCACCACGCCGCCGAACAGGAACAGGGCGAGCAGGGTCATAACCACTGTCCACGAGGTTTTGATGCTGCGCCCGATGGTCTGGTCAATGCTGCGGTCGGTCAAGTCTGAAAAGGATTCGCCCAGGCCGCGATGGTGCAGGTTTTCGCGCACCCGATCAAAAACGATGATCGTGTCATGCACGGAAAAGCCGATAACCGTCAGCATGGCCGTGACGAACAGGCTGTCCACCTGCCAGCCGAACAGCTTGCCCATGATGGCGAACGATCCCCACAATACCAGAACGTCGTGCAGGAGGGCGACAACCGCGCAGGTTCCGTACTTCAAGCCTTCCTTGAACCCGCCGATGGAGAACCGGATCGCGAGGTATAGGACGATGAACACAGACGCGAAAATCACCGCTTCGATGGCGTTGACGGTTAATTCCTTGCTGATGGTTCCGCTGACATTGGAAAACGGCACGTCGGTTACGGCAAGCTGTTTGCCATTCACTTTGTCGAGCGGCCCAACCTGCTTCACCAGCGTGTTGAGCAGTTTGAGACGATCCGGCTCATCCAGGCGTTCGGTTGTTATACTTGCCTGATGCTGGAATGTCTGCTTGGGGTCTTCCGAAATGACGACGCGGTTGTCCTTGAACTTGTCGCCCAGGGAGGACACAACTTTGCTGATTTCATCGGGGGAGTGGCGAGACGCGAACGCGATCTGCTGCTCCGTGCCGCCCGTAAAGTCAATGCTCTGCTTGATGCCGTTTATCGGAGGCGCCCAGAAAATCAGGCCGGGCACGATGATGGCGAGAGACAGGCCAAGCCAGAGCCACTTGCGCTTCATGACGTTGAAATGCTTGATGTGCGCTTCGCCCGCCACGCCGAACACGCCGGGATTGTCGCCCAGGTTGGTGTTGACGAGCGCGAACAAGAACGTGCGCGTAACCGCAATGGCCGTAAACATGCTGACCACGACGCCCAATCCGAGCGTCAGCGCGAAGCCGCGTATGGGACCCGTTCCAAACTCGTACAAAATGCCGCAGGTGACAATGGTACACACATTGCTGTCGAAAATGGCCGTAAACGCGCGCTTGAATCCGGCGTCAATGGCGGAACGCAGGTTCTTGCCGCTGCGCAATTCTTCTTTGAAGCGCTCGAAGATCAGGATATTGGCGTCTACCGCCATGCCGATGGACAGGATAAATCCGGCGATACCAGGCAGGGTGAGCGTAATCGGCCAGAGTTTGAACAGGGCAAGGGAAAACAGCGCGTACAAAATGAGCGCGAAGTTGGCGAGCAGGCCGGGCAACCGATACCAGAACAGCATAAAGACAAGCACGAGCGCCAGGCCGACAATGCCGGCGACAAACGTGGTGTGAACCGCTTCCTGCCCCAGTGTGGCTTCCAGTTTGCGGACTTCCACTTCCTCCAACGCTACCGGCAATGCGCCCGCGTTGAGTTGGTCGGAAAGGGATTTGGCGGATTCGAGCGTGAAATTGCCCGTGATCTCGCCCTTACCGGCAATCATGCTGTGAATCGCCGGGGCGGACAGCAGGCGTTTGTCCAAAAAGATGGCGAGGAACTTGCCGACGTTGTTGCGGGTCACTTCCTGAAAGCGCTCTTTGCCTTCGCCTTTGAGTTCAAAAGCGATGGTCGCTTCGCCGTTGGAAGGGTTGGGCTGCGCGCTGCTGGCCGCGAGGTCGCCCCCGGCGGCAACGGGGTCCTGGCTGAACACTTCTTCCTGCAGAATTTCGAGGGGAACGGGCTGGCCGTTCTGCGCGAAAACAAGGGTTTCCTCTTCCGCGCCTGATACCGGGTTCTTCACGCTGGCAACGCGCCATTTGGCGGGCAAGCGTCCGTCCTTGTCGCCCAATTGCGGCAATAAATAGAATTGCAGGCTGGCGGTAGACTGGAGCGATCTGCGGACATCGGCCTCGTTTTTCAGGCCGGGCAGTTCGATGATGATCTGGTCGGGCTTTTTGGTGATGATCTGCGGTTCCGCAACGCCGGTGGCATTGACGCGGTTTTCCAGCACCTTGCGCACGGCTTCCAGGTTGGTGTCCGGGTTCCACTTGCCCTTGTACTCCTCGGTCTTGGCGCGCAGCACGACCCGCGCGCCGCCCTGGATGTCCAGGCCGGTGCGGAAGGGGATGTTGCCCAGGCCGGGCAAACGGTTGCGAAACGTGATTGTGGCCGCCAAAACGGTCAGGACGAGGATGAACAGGAGCATCCCGCGATTCTGCTTGCCAGTCAAAACGAACCTCCGGTATCAGGGGAGGGTATTCAGGTATTCAGGTGTTCAGGTGTTCGGTGTACAGGTTTGGGAGGCGCTGATGCGGCAAATACCCAATCCTGAATACCTGAATACCTGAATACCTGAATACCTGAATACCCCGAAAGTGCAAATACGTCCTTACATTATAAACGGCATGGGAGGGAATGTCAAGGTGAGGGGCATACGCCGTAGGGCAAGCGCATATTAATCTCATTTTAGCGAACACGCAAATGCCGATGAGACAGGAAAAATACGTCGCGCGCCGCCCCTGACATCCTGTGGAACCTTTGCGCTTCCAATAAAGGTATAATCAATCGCTGACAATGGCAATGCCGCACTCCAAATAGAGCGGCGTGGCACGGGTCTGCAGCAATTTGATTGTCCGACAATTCGCTCAATTTCTCTTATGAATTCTTATCGCCTAACCCATCTGAAAGAACTCGAATCCGAGTCTATTTATGTGCTGCGGGAAGTGGCCGCGCAATTCGAGCGCGCCGCGCTGCTATTTTCCGGCGGCAAAGATTCCATTGTCCTGAGCCATCTCGCCCGCAAAGCCTTCTGGCCCGCCAAAATCCCGTTTGCTTTGCTGCACATAGATACGGGGCACAATTTCCCGGAAGCCCTTGACTACCGGGATCGCTGGGTGGAACAAATCGGGGCCAGGCTGATTGTCCGCTACGTTCAAGACTCGATTGATTCGGGTCGCGCGGTGGAAGAAAAAGGCCCGAATGCCAGCCGCAACGTGCTGCAAACCATTACGCTTTTAGACGCGCTGGAAGAACTCAAAACCGACGCGGCCATTGGCGGCGGCAGGCGCGACGAGGAGAAAGCCCGCGCCAAAGAGCGGTTCTTTTCGCACCGGGACGAGTTCGGACAGTGGGACCCGAAAAACCAGCGCCCCGAACTGTGGAACCTGTTCAACGGCAAAAAGCACATCGGTGAGCATTTCCGCGTTTTCCCCATCAGCAATTGGACGGAAATGGATGTATGGCAGTATCTGTATCAGGAAAAAGTGACGATGCCGAGCCTGTACTTCACGCATCAGCGCGAATGTGTCAACCGCAACGGCGTTCTGCTGGCGCAATCTACCTACCTGCCGCCCAAAGCGGGTGAAACGGCGCGTGTCTATCAGGTGCGCTTCCGCACCATTGGCGACATGACCAACACGGGCGCGATCCTTTCCCCGGCGAGTACGATGGAAGAGATCATTCAGGAAGTGGCCGCAAGCCGCACGACGGAGCGGGGCAATCGCGCCGATGACCGGCGCTCCGAAGCGGCAATGGAAGACCGCAAGAAGGAAGGGTATTTCTAAGCAGTTGATAGTTGATAGTTAGTAGTTGATAGAGATGCAGGAGCGACGAACTTTTAGCGCTCCATTGCCTGGGAGTATTTGTCGGGAAAGGAATTCTGTGGTAACTGACACAGCGATAGAGGATTTTTCCAGTACCAGTTATCTGGATATGGAACTGTTGCGCTTCACAACGGCGGGGAGCGTGGACGACGGCAAAAGCACGCTTATCGGGCGGCTGCTGTACGACAGCAAATCCATTTTTGACGATCAGTACGACGCCATCAAAGCGTCTTCGGAAACGCGGGGGGAAGAGCATGTCAATCTCGCCCTGCTCACGGACGGGCTGCGGGCCGAGCGGGAACAGGGCATTACCATTGATGTCGCGTACCGCTATTTCGCCACGCCTAAGCGCAAATTTATCATCGCGGATACGCCCGGACATATCCAATACACGCGCAACATGGTCACGGGCGCTTCTACGGCCAACCTCGCTATTATCCTCATAGACGCGCGCAAGGGCGTTATCGAGCAGACGTGCCGCCACGCGATTATTGCCAGCCTGCTGCGCATCCCGCATATCGTGGTTTGCGTCAACAAAATGGATTTGGTGGATTTTCAGGAGGACGTGTTCCAGAAGATACGGCGCGAGTTCGATGCGTTTTCGGCGGGACTGGCGGTTGTGGACGTTCGCTTCATCCCCATCAGCGCCCTGCTCGGCGATAACGTCGTGGAGCGTTCGCAGCATACGCCCTGGTACGACGGCCCGACCCTGCTTTCCGTTCTGGAAACCACGCACATCAGCAGCGACTTGAATCTCACCGACACGCGCCTGCCCGTGCAGTACGTGATTCGCCCGCAATCCGCCGAGTATCCCGATTATCGCGGGTATGCGGGGCGCATTGCGGGCGGCGTATTCCGGCAGGGCGATGCGGTCAAGGTATTGCCGTCCGGTTTAACGTCGCGTATTAAATCGCTGGATACTTATGAACAGCAGCATGATGAGGCGTTCGCGCCCATGTCGGTGACAATCACGCTGGAAGATGACATAGACATCAGCCGGGGCGATATGATCGTGGGCGCGGACGAAGCGCCGCAGGTGTCGCAGGATATTGAACTGATGGTGTGCTGGATGGGCGAAAAGAAACTGGCGCTTGAACGCCCGATACGCGGTGAGGCACACGACCAAAGAGGTTCGCGGCGTTGTCAAGGACATCAAGTACAAACTCAACATCAGCAATCTGGAAGAAATCCGCGACGATAAAAACGTCAACATGAACGACATCGCCCGTATTACCCTGCGCACCACGCAGCCGCTCGTCTTCGATCCCTACAGCCGCAACCGCGCCACCGGCAGCCTGATTCTAATTGACGAGTCCACGAACACAACCGTCGGCGCAGGCATGATTATCCAGACCCCGCCTCCGCCGCTTCCAAATTCGACAGGAGAAACAGACTACTCCATTTGACAGCAAGACCTACATTTGTATTGAAGGGGAACAGAGGATATGCCCGACGTGCATTTTACAGCACGAAATTACCTGATTGCGGCTCAGGAACATTTAGGATTAGCAGCTGCGTTGCTGCGAGGAAATCACTATTCTGTGGCGCATTACTTCGCCGGGGTAGCTGTTGAATGCATTCTCAGAGCACATAGCGTTTCACCGAGTGGAACCTTTGACAGCAGCCATAGCATTGAATATTGGGCGCGCAAATCTAATCTACTGCCGGGTGGTACAGAAGAGGCGAAAACTGAGTTTCGCGCTGCATTAGATGAAGTAAATGCCAGATGGCGAGCCAACCAACGGTATATGACTGCGAAAATGATGGATGCCTATTTGCATTCCACCGGACTTGACAAAATACGCGGTGACAGAATCAAATACAGCAGTAAGCGCCTGTTTGAACTTGCGAACAGTGTTGTCGAAGTAGGAGTAGAAAAATGGAAACCGAGACCACAAAGCGGATAGAGTCTCTTTTGCGTCGTGAATTGCCTGAAGCCACAATCAACATCACGCAGGATGAAGATGCAGGCATAATCGGCGGACGGGTAATTTGGCGCGGGTTCGAGGGGTCTACAAAACTGCAGCGGCAGAACCGTATCTTTGGTTTGCTGCGCCGGGATATGACAACTGCGGAAGCCAGAAGTATAGGCTACATATTCACCTATACGCCTTCGGAGTACGAGCAAGCCGTTGCTGTATAATCCATTGGAACAGAACTTGTCCAGATAGTTCTAAAACAACAGCATTGCAGAAATGTCACGCCGGAATGGTCAGCGGGGCGGATAGAGAAATTGCAGCATGTCGCCGACGCGGGCAGCCCATGCCGCTTCGTTGTGTTCCGCGCCCTCGGCTTCCACGTACTGTAAATCCCGGCTCAATTGCCAGCCATCGGCAAGCAGGGCGTCGCGGAGCAGGCGCGCGTCCTCCACGTTTTGCTGCCAGTCTTCCTGTCTTCCCTCATGCGTTCCCATGTCCAGCCAGATGCGCAGGCGCGGCTTGAAACGCAAACCCCGCGCCTGCCGGATAATAGCCTGTTCATCCCACCAGGCGGATGGCGACACAATTGCCAGTTTGCCGAACACGCGCGGGTATTTCAGCCCCAGGTACAGCGATACCAGCCCGCCAAGTGACGAGCCGCCTAACCCCGTGTTGGCGGCATCCCGGCGAGTCCGGTACGTTTTGTCAATGAAGGGTTTCAGTTCCTCGACCAGCATGCGCCCGTAAGCGTCCGCGCCGCCGCCGCGTCCCTGTTTGTCCCGCGTGGGCGTGTATTCGGCCATGCGCTGTTCGCCGACATTGTAAATTCCAACGACAATCAAGGGCTGGATTTTGCCGCTTTCGATCAGTTGCTGCGCCGTCTCGTCCACGCGCCACTCCTGCCCCGCAATAAAGGACGTTGCGCCATCAAACAGGTTTTGTCCGTCGTGAAGATACAGAACGGGGTAGCGGGCGTGGCGGTTCCGCTCGTAATCGGGGGGCAGGTACACAAGTATGTCCCGGTCCTGCGACAAAAAACGCGAATGGAACTGCGCGTGGGTTTGGATGCGCCCCGTCAGCGTGTGCGCCCTGCCCGGCGACGCTTCCTGCCGCCCTCCCCGCGCCGCGCGATGAAACGCCACCAGCGATATAATCAGCAGAAGCCGCACCAGCCCTTGAAACAATACGCTCGTCCTCCCACGCAGCATTAACTTCACCGCGCCGCCCTTGCCTGCGTCTGCGCGGTCTTCCAACATTTCGATGTATACTGAATCCAATCCCGAAAGTTCCAGGCGGCACACCTGTTGTTATTTGGCAGGAGACGTTTTCAGGAAGGCAATCCACTCCGTATTGAGGTCGTCCAGCGTTTTGCCGGTCAGGTCATGCCAGAGAGATTCTTTGTACGTGTCGGCTCGCAACGCGGTGTCGAGTTTCTTCACGAGGTCTTTGTCGTACTTGTTGGCGGTCCAATCCAGAAACGCCGCCGTTGTCCGGTAGCTGTCGCGGGCGGTGGCCTTGTCGGGGTTGGGGTGCGGGCGCTTGTCCTTTGGCTCGAAGTTGAACCAGCGCACCCAATCGGCAATGCCTTCCACAAGCCAAACCGGATCGTACTTCGGATAGCCCTGCACCACATGGGTCAATTCATGCACTACCATGCCCAGATCGTCGGGATGCTTGCGTATCCAATCGGGCGACATGGCGATGCGCGTTCCACTGGTAGCCGCCACGCCCTTGTAATTGAAATCCATGACCAGAGTGATTTTGCGGGGATGCTTGGGAGCCGTCACGCCCAGCAGCTCAATGATGCGCGGATACCAGTCTTTAGCCGTCGCGTCGGCTTGTTTGGCAAACTGGCTGAGAATATCCACTTGCGAGGTATCCATCACGATCTGCGGACTGCCGGCCTGTTGTGGCTGCGAACCATCGGCCTGCTGCGCAAACGCGGGCGAGGCAAGCGCGCCCATGACAAGGACGCCGCCGAGCATCAACTGGCAAAACCGTAAGCCCGCAGAACCGCGCAAAGGGTTACGGCTTCGCGTTTTCAAACGTATGGTAGTATTCATAGTAGTTTTCAATGTAAAGAAACCTTCTTTCACTGCCGACGCGCCATTTCCGGCTTGTTGTTTTCCGCCAATGGAAACGATAGCAGCGTTTGATATTTAGGGTAATGTTCTGGTACAGCCTGCGCGGCTACAATTCGCTTTCAGTGGCAGACTTCCCTTCTTCTGACATTTACGGCTTAAATTTGCGGCAGGAACCCTTATCGTTCGCGTCGAATTATACCCTGTTGTGTGGCGGGAATACAGCCTGCGTGACCTGAGTTTCGCCTGCCACTATAGCAAACAGCGATTTACCGAGGAGAACCCTCTATGACAGCCACCATTCCACCTGCTCGTTCTTCCCGGCGTCCGCGCAGTGAAGACGACTTTTACCCGACAAGCGACGGCAAACCGATGGCGGAAACCGAACTGCACCTGCACCAGATGTTCTACCTGATCAACGGTTTAGCCGCGCGTTACGTGGACGATCCCAATGTCTATGTGTGCGGCAACAACTTCCTGTACTATGAGAAAGGCAACCCCCGCGCTGTCGTGTCGCCGGACTGCTATGTCGTTTTCGGCGTTCCCAAACTCGTGCGCGACACGTTCAAAGTATGGGAAGAAAATGGCAGAACGCCGGACGTTATTTTCGAGATCACTTCAAAGAAAACGAAAAAAGAAGATACCAACACCAAGCGTCCTGTTTATGAGCGTATCCTGCGCGTATCCGAGTATTTCCTGTTCGATCCTACCGGGGATTACCTGCGTCCGTCCCTACAGGGCTACCGCCTTGTGGAAGGCCGCTACGAAAGTATTCCTGTCATAGAAGGCAAAATGCGCAGCGAACAACTGGGCGTTGATCTGGTACAGGAAGGCAAAACCCTGCGCGTGTTCGATCCCGTTCGTGGCGTTGTGCTGCTCACGCCTATCCAGGCCATGCAGCGCGTGGAACTGGAAGCCAAACGCGCTGAACTGGAAGCGCAACGCGCCGAATTAGAAGGTTTGCGCGCGCGCCAAGAAGAAGAACGCGCAAATGAAGAAGCGCAACGCGCCGAAAGCGCTGAAGCGGAAAACGCGCGGCTGCGCGCGGAACTGGCGATGCTGCGCGAGGGCAAGCAGCCGTCCTGAAATGGTGAAAGCGTCAGGAGCGCGGCTTTGAGCGCGAACACATTTTAACAGGCGGAATTTAGCGCTTTGCAAGCGCCTGTTGGATGGCATGAAAATTTTAAAGGTAATCTGGAGGAGCAGGACTGCATGTTAAGTCGAGACGCCGATTCGTGCTATTGGATTGGACGCTATGTGGAACGGGCGGAAGCGACCGCGCGCATGGTGGACGTGCATTACCATGCCGCTCTGGAGTCGCCCCTGTCGCCCCTGCGCGACGGCGATACGGACAGCGAACTCAGCACCCTGCGCTGGCAGTCTATTCTGGCGATTTCCGGCAGCGGCGAAGCGTTCCACAGGCGGTATGAGGATGAAACCGACCGGAACGTTTTGTACTATTTCGCCTTCGATCCCGACCATCCCAACGCCATTCTGACCGTCTGGAAAAAGGCGCGGGAAAACGCCCGCTGCATCCGCGAACAGATCGCGTCGGAAATGTGGGAAAGCCTGAATGTCTCGTATCTGCAACTGCGCGAGTGGGATGTGGATCGCGTGCTGGCAAGCGGCCCGCACGAGTTTTTTCAAACGGTCAAGGACGCTTCGCATTTGCTGCAAGGCATCCTTAACCGCACGATGCTGATGAGCGAAGCCCGCGACTGGCTGGACACAGGACGCTTTCTGGAGCGCGCTGACCAGACCGCCCGCCTGCTGGACGTGAAATACCATGACCTGCTGCCGCCCTATCAGCATCCCGAAGCCAATTCCCCATCCGGCAATCCTGCCGAAGCCGTTACCCGCGCTGAGCCGCCCACTCTGAGCGCGTATGGCGTGGGCGGCGCCCTGGATATGCACGGCTGGATCGCCGTCCTCAAATCCGTCAGCGCGTTTGAAATGTTCCGGAAAACACACCAGGATGGAATTACGCCCGCGCATGTGGTAGACTTTCTGGTACTCAACCCGCGCTTTCCCGCTTCCGTGCGGCATGGCATCGGGCGCGTCGAAGGCTGCCTGCGCCGCATCAGCGGCAATCAGGGCGAGGAACCTTCTACGGAACCGGAACGTCTGTTAGGGCGGCTCCGCGCCGACCTGACCTATTCGCAGCCCAAAGAGATTATCCGGGACGGCCTGCACGAGTTTTTAGAAGACGTTCAGACACGCTGCGCCGCCATAGGCAACACCATTACGCGCACGTATCTGTCGTATTGAGGAGGCATCAGGCATTAGGCATCAGGCATTAGAAACGTGCTTCAGGGATCAGCGCAACACCTTCGATGGGAGGCGCTATCTTGGTTTCGCTAATGCCTAATGCCTAATGCCTGATGCCTTCCCGAAGGAATTGCCCTTGCGCCTGCGCGTACTCCATGCGACCCGGTATCTCTATCCCACGCCGGCAAGCAACAGCTACAACGAGGCGCGTCTGATGCCGCTCAGTGACGCGGATCAGACCTGCCTGGATTTTCGTTTGAGCGTCACTCCTTCTGTGCGCGTTTTCGCTTATGACGCGCCCTGGGGACGGGTGCATCATTTCAATTGCCGCGCGCCGCATCGGGAACTCAACATCAGGGCGGAAGCGCTAGTCGTCACGCAAAGCGCGAACCCGTTCGCGCAATTACAGCTTGTGGCGGATGACCGCGACTTTTATGCTCGTCCCGACGTGCGGCAGCGCTATTACGAGTATCTTCAGCCGACCGCCCGTGTGCCGCTTGCCCCTGAAACCGACCGCATCGCCGCTGTAGCGCGCAAGCAGGCGGGCGTGGGAACGGCTTCCTTTCTCATCGCCCTGACGCGCCTGCTGCATCGCGCCTTCATCTTTGCGCCCGGCAGCACAACCATCCACACGTCTTTAATGGAAGTTCTGGAAAACAAGCAGGGCGTGTGCCAGGACTTTGCGCACCTGATGTTGAGCGTGTGCCGCCGGCAGGGCATTCCTGCCCGTTATGTAAGCGGATATTTGTATACGGGGGAACACGCGCCCATTGGCGGCGGCGAAGCGGGAGCCGGTCGCAGTTTGGAGCAGGGAGGCAAGGGAACGCTTGTGGATGTCGCGCCGGATGCCGCCGGACTGCGCAACGAGGTAAAGAACGACGTAAAGACAGAAAGCGAGAACGAAGCCGAAGCCGAAGGTACGCCTGAAGAAGAACTGGTGGGCGGCAACGCCATGCATGCCTGGGTCGAGTGCCTGATGCCCAACGAGCAGTGGCGCGGCTTCGATCCCACGAATAACCTTGTCACCAACGATTGGTATATCAAGTCGCACTATGGCCGCGATTACGGCGACGTGCTGCCCATACGCGGTCTGTATCGCGGTCCCTCCGCAAACACCATGGACGTAGCCGTTCACGTTCGCCGCGAACCCGACCGGCAATAAGCAAACGCCGACGCAACGAACCTGTTGCGTCGGCGTTTTTTAGTACATCGCGGCGTAAATCTGCCTACGGTCGCCGCATAGTGAACGCCCCGTCTAATGGGCCTACGGCCAGCCGCTCTGCGACCGGAAAACTATTGGTCTATTTACGCCGCAATGTACGCATTGAACCGAACTGCCCTGACTCCTGGCCCCTGACTCCTGATCCCTACTTCGGTATATGCCACGTCTGCCCGCTGGCAAGCAGATTGGCGGCGGCGGCAGGTCCCCAGGTTCCCGCCGCGTAGTTGGGGAACAGCGGGCAGGACAGGTCGCGCCAGGCGTCCATGATGGGCGTGATGATTCCCCACGCGGCTTCCACCTCGTCATTGCGCGTGAACAGGGCCGCGTCGCCGCGAATGGCGTCAATAATCAGCCGCTCGTAAGCGTCACGGATGGGCACGTTGAAGGCCGCGCCGTACTGGAAATTCATCTGCACGGACTGAATGTGCATTTCCGGGCCGGGAACTTTGCTGCTGATTTCCATCGAAGCGCCCTCGTCCGGCTGGATGCGCAGGGTGAGCGTATTGGGCTGAATGTTGGCATACGCCATACGCGCAAACAGCACTTCGGGCACGGACTTGAAGAAGATTTTCACTTCCGTCACGCGCTTGGGCATCCGCTTGCCCGCCTGCACGTAAAACGGGACGCCCGACCAGCGCCAGTTTTCAATGTCGAAGCGAAATGCGGAGTACGTGTCGGTTGTGGACTCCGGGGCAACGCCCTCTTCCTCGCGGTAGCCCGGAACCGCTTCGGTTTTGTCCTTACCCTGCATGGTTCCCGGCCCATACTGCCCGCGCACCGTGTAGTTCGCCACATCGTCCGGCGTGAATGGGCGTATGGCTTTGAGAACCTTCACCTTTTCGTCGCGTATGGCGTCTGCGGTCAAGGCGACGGGCGGTTCCATCGCAATCAGGGTCAGCACTTGCAGCGCGTGGTTCTGCACGATGTCGCGTGTGATGCCCGCGTGTTCAAAGTACCCGCCCCGGCCTTCCAGACCGATGCTTTCCGCCACCGTGATCTGCACGTGATCAATGTAGTTCTTGTTGAACAGCGGCTCGAATATCTGGTTGGCGAAGCGCAGCACGAGAATGTTCTGCACGGTTTCTTTGCCAAGATAGTGGTCAATGCGGAACACCTGATTTTCGGCAAACACGCCGCCAAGTTCTTTGTTCAGGGCGCGGGCGGAATCGAGGTCAATCCCGAACGGTTTTTCAATGATGATGCGCGACCAGCCTCCCTCGCGGCGTGGTTTGTTCAAGCCCGCTTCGCCGAGTTTCTGGATAATCATGCTGAAGTTGTCGGGCGGCGTGGCGAGATAGAACAAATGGTTGCCGCCCAGGTCGCGCTCCTGATCCAACTGCGTCAGCCGTTCGGCAAGCCGCTTATACCCTTCCACATCATCGAAAGAGGATTTCAGGTAAAACAGGCTGTTAGCGAACTTGTCCCATTCCGCGCCTTCAGACGGCAGTTTGGGCGCGAATTCTTTGATCGCCGCCTGCATGTCCTTGCGAAAATCGTCATCGGTCTTGTCCCGGCGCGCAAACGCGATGATGACAAAGTTCTTGGGCAGCAGGTTCTGCGTGGACAGGCTGTACAGCGCCGGGATGATCTTGCGGTGCGTCAGGTCGCCCGTCGCGCCGTACAGCACAAACGCGCAGGGCGGCGGCGCGTTGTCGGCAGGTTCCGTCAGGTGTTGCATTGCGGCAGGCACTGTCATGGTATCCATCTTTAGCTTCTCCTTCAATAGATAAGTTACTTTCACAGGTTCAACAGTTACACCGTAAATTTCTAATCTTGCTCAGAAACAACGTCTGTATTGTTGCCCTTACGGTTATTCATGCTTGAGTTCGTCGTTTTAGCTGACACGGCTTTCTTGGCGTCTGCTTCCTTACTCGGAGTTGAAAGTAAAGAAGGTGTTTGATTTCCAACATGAATCAGGTATTGCAGCATCTGCGTGATAGCCAACTCTTTTTGTCGATCTCTCGCATCTGCCGAAGTAATCGTTTCAGCGACCAGCATAATCTGAATAATCCAGTCACACTTCAGCATGTTTTCATTATGAAGCTTGTACGAATCGTCCGCATCTTTTTTATACTGAGCGAAGAGACGTTGCGCCGCTAAGGATACAATACTTGAAATCTCGGTTACTACTCCTGCTGTCGTTTTGCCAAACATAAGAAAGAGAACACCCATTAGTATCACACCGAAACCAGCCCACACAGCATACAAACTGGCATTCGACCATTTTCTCGCCTCCTGCCTTGCGTACTCTCTATCTCCTTTGATACTTTCCTGCCTGTGATGGGCTTGTTCTCTTAAGTGAACTGTTGCCTGACTTTGGCCTGCATCCAATATCCTCTCTTGAGAAACAAGAGCTGCTCCACGCAACGTACTCAGAGCGACACTGTTGAAGGAGTAGACGCCAGAGCGAATTGAAAAGAAGTCAGGAGAACCTTTAGAAATTGCATCAAGTACATAGTTCGGCGTCCAGAGTACAAGAGGACATGGCACAATCTCACTGAACTGATCTCGTGACGTGTTCAAGTTTGCAATCAGAGGTTTAGAAGAAAGATCAGATGTATTCGTAATACTATATTCAAGCCCGGATACAAACACACTATCAGGGAGTGGCGGTTTAAGGCGTTTACTTAGCTCATCAAGTAAATGAGCAATTTCGGTGTCGAAGCCTACCTCACGTATTTGTACATTTGGCAGTTGAGTTTGCAGTGCAGCAAACAGGCGCTGACGGTGTTCCGGCTGGTTACAGCGCACAAAGTACAACTGAAACCCGGTTGCCATTCTTAACGATTGTGCTAAGGCTTGTAAGTCACTTTGTTCCTCTACTTCCGTTGGTTGGAGAGCATGAGAAGTATCAAACGGGTTAGATAATCCGCTCACCTAACGCTCCTCCAACTCTCGAACAGCGGACTTGAATTTACCTAATTCACGAACAATGGGATTTACGGCCCACCATACTTCACCAGAACCGAAAGGATTTTCTTCGGAAGGTCCCTCGTAATACTCTAAGATGCTCAAATTATCTAACATCATCAGGTAGTCGGGGTCATCTCCAACAAAAAAATGACCCTTGGATGAGAGATCAAGTTGAGCCAGTTTTTTCCAGTGACTTTCCGGTATTGATGTGCTGTACGCTGTAACAACTTCACGAATTGCTTGATGCGCTGCCTTCAATGGGATTGGAACGGTATCGGCGTAGACACATGAATTTTTTATGAACATCATCAAACTGCGAATGTGTCCCCCACTATACATCATCAAAAAGTCCAGCGCGTCAGGACTGAATGCTTGCTCTAAAGGTACGTCTTGTAGACGTTTTTGAAGCAAAGCTTTCAAACAGTCAAGGCCTACTACCGAAGGCGTTCGCGTGTATCGCTCTATTACCCTGACCATCGGCAAAACGAATGTGCCATCATACTGATGATGCAGACGGGCGCTTTCGTGATGGCGCAGCAATCTCAAGGGAGCAGTATAAACAAAATGAGCAGCTAACTTTGTCAATTGTGGTGCCCATTCGATGAAGAGTTCGCGTTCTAAATCCACGCCCTCCACGAACCCTGTAACACGTCTTATCTTTTCCAGATTGTCTACTATAAACACAATGTCATCGTAGGCCCTGCCTTTCAATATAATTCGTGCCTGATGCACAGCAGTATTGGTGGCTTCCAACAATGTACTGGTCTGCGGAGAGAGAGAAGCACGGATTTGTTTGCGAGTATAAGGATCACGTTTTACCCGCTTCAGTGCCTCGCTCATCTGATGTTCAGGGGTGTCAACTTCTCCTTTGATAAAATCTCGAAACAATAACGACTTCATATCCTCTAGTATCTTTCCAAAATGGTTGTCGTTAATATAAACTTGGCATCGTTCTCGGAATTGAACTCCCAGTTCTAGACAATGCTTAATAGCAAATCGGTGAAAGCCAGATCATAATCGTCTACGTAGTCACTTACGTTGATTAAAACGGTAAAGTATCGTTTTGGAGCATCTGGAAATGCCTCCATACGTCTCTGCAACTCGAAAAGTTCAGAAGACTTTCCGCACCAATGTGACCGGATACTAAGAAAGACAGATAGCTATTTGCAAGCGCAAGATGGCTTCGAAAAACATCTTGCAGTGCGCTCCCTCCTCTCGCAACCGAACAATTGGTGTAAAATTGCGAAGAAGCTGGCTCGGCAGGGTT
>CAWIEK010000035.1:0-39994 GCA_963835065.1 uncultured Chthonomonadaceae bacterium
TGCAGCGCGGCAGGCACTGTCGTGGTATCCATTTTCATTGCTCCTTCTTATCAGGAATGTATTACTTGCTTGTACTGGCAGAAAATGTCAGGCAGCAAATGGCGTTGTTTCAAGACGACGTTCCCAATCTGCTATCCTTTGTTGCGCTTTTTGTACTTCCATTTCCTGTTCTGTGTTGCGGCAAATGGTAAGCGCTTCTTTTTGAAGTTTCAAAGCCTGTTCAAAATCACCTTGCCTTGATTTTAGTAAGGCAAGGTTACTGAGAACAATGCCATAGCCAACAAGGTCACCAAGTTGCAGCTTTACGGCTATGCTGTTTTGATAAGCTTTTTCAGCCTCACTCCAACGCCCTTGTGCTGTATAGAGTGTGCCAAGATTACTTAACAACTGGGTTGTTGTTGCAACATCCTCCATAGAACTGGCAGCTTTAAGCGCTTCTGTAATGTAGAACTCGGCTTCAGCCCACCTCTGCTGTGCTAAACAAATACCTGCTAAGTTGCCCATTACTGCTAATACGCTACTCTTTTGATTAGCGTGTTGGAACACCTGAAGAGCATGATTGAAGATTGCCTCAGCCTCCGAAAACTTTTCAAGATGTGCGTAAACACTTGCGATATTCACTTCTGTTTGAGCAAGGCTAACATCGCCTGCATTGGTTTTTTGTTTTATTTCCATACTGCTCTTAAAGCATACTAGCGCAGGATCATAATCTCCTACGCGGATGTACACGCTTCCAAGGTTATTAAGAACAATGCTCTCGCCAACATCATTGTTAAGGTCTTGGCATATTTTCTGCGCCCTGTGATACAATGTGATGGATTGATGCCAGTGGGCCAACAATGTATGTAGATAAGCCAAACGCAGCAAAAGCCGAAATTGTGTAATAAGGTTCTGCCGGTCATTTGGAAGACGTTGATAATCTTCTAATAGGGTTTGTATAGCCTGGATACGTTCCAACTTCTCGTCGGCAGAAAGGCTCGCAGTTGTCGGCTCATCGGTAGCTATAATAGTTTCAATAACGCTCTGCATCTCGTTCTGTTTAGCGGCAAAGTGATAAACACCGGAGCGGACGGAGAAGAAGTCTGGTGCGCCATGCAAAATAGCTGTTAGGACGTATTCAGGTACCCACAAAACAAGCGGACAGGGTACATAACGTGGAAAGGAATTGCGGGAGGCATTGAGATTAGCGACAAACGGCGTTTTTGCCGCCCGGTCTGCAATAGGCAGAGAATTTTCCAAGCCATACACAAAAACAACATCCGGCGCAGGTTCTTCAATATGAAGACGCAACTGATCGAAGAAGATGCGTGATTGGTTCGCGGAATTCTATTTCCTGTATTTTTAGATGAGGCAGGCGTTCTCGCAGCGCCATGACAAGACGACGGCGTTGCTCAGGCTGATTGCAGCGGGCGAACAGCAATGAAAAGCCCTCAGGATAGACGCAGCGAAGCGGCTAACGCCCCAATTTCCGTTGTCTCATCGGGGGCTGTCGGCGCAAAGGGGTCATCTAATGGCGTTTCTAAATCAATCATGCTTGAGTAACTTTCGAGAGTGCCTGAACAGAAGATTTGAATTTGCCCAACTGACGCACAATAGGATTGACCGCATACCAGGGTTCTGGCGTGTGAAATGGGTCATCTACGCCATCGCCATTGATGTACTCCAGAACGCTTAGATTTTCCAGCATTGTCAGATAGTCCAAATCTTCGTTCGGAATGCGCTGATCGGAGGAGACGTCCAGTTGTGCCAACTTCGTCCAATGCGCTTCGGGTATAGCAGTGGCATAGGTACGCACTGTCTGTTGAATAGCCCGATGCGCTGCCGCCAGTGGAATAGGTGTCGCTTCCGTATACGCGCATGCCTCCTGAACAAAACTCATAAGATACCGTACATGTCCGCCGCTGTACGTCAGCAAAAAATCCAGCGCGTCGGAAGCAAACACTTCATCTAATGTATGAGGACGCAGGCGTCTTTGCAAAAGTTCGCGCAGATGCTGCATGCCCGGCGTATACACGCTGCGACTGCCTCTTTCAATTACCTTGACCATTGGCAGCACGAAGGGAGCCATGCCATACCTCTGCCCCAACTGCGGCCCATCCGCGCGGGCCAAACGTAAAGGAACCGTATAGATGATATGCGCCTGCATGCCCGTTAATTGGGTATAGCGTTCGATAAACAGTTCGCGTTGGGATTCCAGTCCTTCCGCTTTGCCTTCAATGCGCTCTATCTTCTCCAGATTGTCCAGTATCAGCACAAAATCTTTGTACGGCGCTTCTTCAGCGTCTATATTAACTGCTCGAATTGACAGTCGGGCTTCCAGAAAGACCAGATTGATCTCTTCCAGTATTGTGACAGGTTCGGCTGCAAGGCCGCGCGTACGCTTTCGCGGGCAAGCGGGTCGCGTTTAAGGCGCAGGATCTTAAGTTTCGCGCCGGGCAATGTCAATTCGCCCTCGTTTATCTCCACATCACTGAGAAAGAAGTGCTTGATTTCATTCAGCCTCTTGGTAAAATAGCTGTCTTGTAGTTCCACGCCCAGATCACGCCGCAGAGTGTCGGCCATTTCCGTAACGATGGCAAGCAATATATCCGTCACGGTCACATCATAGTCGTCCAGATACTCACTTACGTTCAACAATATGGGAAAGTAGCGGCTATGCGGCAATCGGGGGCGTGGATTGGCTAACACATGCGTCAGATGCTCAAGTTCTGAGGACTTGCCGCAGCCAATATGCCCGGTAAACAGGAAGCAGCGAAAGTCGTCAGCAAGCGTGAGATGTTTCTGAAACTGATGTGACAACGCGCTGTTGCCCCGTACAGAAGCACAGTCAAGATAATACTCCACTGTTGCCGGCTCGTAGGGGTCACAGGCGTTGTAGACATGCTTCAACAGAAAATCGCTCATGCTGTTTTCCTCGGTAGTTCTCAGTTGTCGGACGCGCCCCACACGGTTTTGCCGTTTTTGTCTCTTAAGACGGCGAGCGGGCCATCGTCGGGGAGAACGGCCAGGCTGACGCCATCCTTGCCCCCTGTGGTTTTCAGCGACAAGCCGACGCTGTTATCCGCCGGGGCGTCTAAGAGGGCGCGGAATTTGCCGTCTTTGTCGCTGAGGGCGAGTACCGGCGTTCCATCGGCGCGGAGACGGCACGACAGACGTGTTTTCTCGTTCTTGTCCAGCAGCAGCAGGCCCGCGTTGCCGTCCGGCAGTACGGCAATGTCGGCGCGTACTTTTTCACCCTCGTAAAAGGCAAGGCTCAACTCGCCGCCATCCGTGACGCTCATTGCGGCGCGGCGCTTGCCCTGCTTGTCCAGAAACGTGAGGGCGGGGCTGCCGTCAGGCCGAACGCCTAATACGGCTCGCGTGTTGCCCAGCGCGTCCGTCAGGCGGAACTCCTGCGCGCTGACGGTTTTGGCGGCGCGATTAGCCTCAGCAGGCGGATCGGCGCGCACATACCGCGCGGCCATATCCCCCGCCAGCAAGACGCCCACCAGCGCCAGTAAGCCGAGTGACGGCATCGAAATCGTAATTTTGTGTTGCGGCATAATGGTTAATCCGGGAGGGTATTCAGGTGTTCAGGCGTTCGGGTGTTCAGGTGTTCGGCTGATGGTATTGCCAAGTGAAGTAAACTTCTGTACTTTTGTATTTCCTGAATACCTGAACACCTGAACACCTGAATACCGATGTTTACAGGTCCCGCTTGCTTTCGGAAGCCGGGGCGCCGGCGGATTCTGCGCCGGGAACGTGCGGGGCCGTGACCGCCGCGTGGTGAACCGCGTGACCGCCGAACTCGTTGCGCAGAGCGGCCAGCACCTTCATGCTGAAGCTGTCCGTCTGCCGGGAGCGGAAGCGCAGGTACAGCGAAAGAGCGATGACCGGCGCGGGCACGGCATGTTCGATGCTTTCCATGACCGTCCAGCGGCCTTCGCCCGAATCTTCCACGTAGCCCGTAATTTCATCCAGGTTCGGGTCTTTCTTGAAGGCGTCGGCGGCCAGGTCGAGCAGCCACGAGCGCACCACGCTGCCGTGCCGCCACAACTCGCAGATGGCCTGCAAGTCCAGGCCGGGATACGGCGAGGCTTTCAGAATTTCAAAGCCTTCCGCATACGACTGCATCATGGCGTATTCGATGCCGTTATGCACCATTTTGACATAGTGCCCCGAACCGGCAGGCCCGGTATACAGCAGGCCGTCTTCGGGCGCAAGCGCGGTGAGCATCGGTTCTATGGTTTTGAACGCGCCCTCATCGCCCCCAACCATCAGGCAGTAGCCCTCCTGCAAGCCCCAGATGCCGCCCGACGTGCCCGCATCCAGAAACAAAATGCCTTTTTCTTTCAGTTCAGCGGCGTGGCGCTGCGAGTCGGTGAATTTCGAGTTGCCGCCGTCAATGATGATGTCGCCGGGTTTGAGGCCGTTCGCGGCCTCGTTAATCACCATGTCCGTGACTGCGCCCGCCTTCACCATAGACCAGACCACTTTGGGCGTTTGGGTCAATTTGTTCACCAGGTCGGTAGTGGAGCCGACGCCCGCTCCGCCAAGATCGTTCAAACGTTGGCGGGCGTCTTCAGCCAGGTCGCTGCCTACGACTGTATGCCCGCGCTGTATCAGGCGTTCCGCCATATTGCCGCCCATGCGGCCTAAGCCTACGATGCCAATTTCCATGATTTGCCATGCTCCTTCTCAATGCCGTGTCCGCAGCGCTGCTTACGGACGCGCGGCGGCACAATGCGCGTGATGTAGGGTCTTACCATGTATCAATTCGACAATTTGTTTCCTATGCCCTCCCTACTTCTTCCTCTACGGATGAATTTTTCTCATTTTTTTATTTTATTTTTTCCGCGTTGCCGCAAAGAACGCGGAACGGCAGCGTCAGACTGTCAGAAGCGTTCGCTCTGGCCCCATAAAGAAGAAGGCTGACCGCGTGAAGAAGAAGGAAGTCCCGAAGTCAAAGGAGGAAGCCTACCGTTCCCGTTCCTCCCCTGTACTCGCGCGCAGGAGTTGTTGGCGTGGTTCACTGGTTGTCGCATGGACAGCGCGGAGAAGGGTTTCGGTTTGGGACGCAGGAGTATTCGCGGCCCGTAGGAGCGTTTCGGGCACTTCCTGTCGCTGCAAGCGCGCTTCCATCAGGGGCGCAAGTTCCCGCGCCTTCGCGATGATACGCTGATGATGGAGGTAGGTGCAGGCTGCCGCGCCGAGGGTTTGCATTTGTCGCAGGGAGTTGCGGTTGCCGATGAGGGCGAACGCCTGTACTCGCGCGCAGGGTCAATGCCTCGTTAAAGGGTTGGTCGGAATGCAGAGAAGGCACGGCCAACCTCCAGAGTCTTTCCTGCCTCTTGTCGTTCAGCAGCCCGACTTCCGCTTCCGTGACTTGTACCAAAAGTCGGGAAATGGCGTACAGGACTTCGGGATGTTTGCCCCACGCATGGCGCGTTGCCAGAAGCAGCATCGGCAGAGTGCGCAAATCATCGGTTTGCGTCAGGGAGTAGGCGGCACACCGATATTGAGGAACGGCGTCGTTGATATATGCCCAGGAGAGTATTATCAAAGCGGGTAAGGCCAGCATCAACCACAATTCGGGATTGGTTCCACACAGCCACAGCATAATTCCACAAAGGGAAACGGCAATAACGCGCAACATGGGCTATCCGCGTTCCAGCCTGTTGTTATAGGTGAGCAGGCCGTTTATCATGCGTGGGCTGAGGGCTGACAGGAAGGGCGCGGACGGCCACTTCTCTCCCAGGGATACAAGCGCGTTCTCCAGTCCGATCCTGTCGGCCACTTTTCCAGCGTGGATGTGGGCATCCTCGGCTACAAAACCCTGCACAACCTGGGCGGGCTTGCCGTCCTGCAAAGCGACTATCGCAAGGCAAACGATTGGTTTCACAGAGCGATGGAGGCCGCGCCTCACTTCCTCCCCTCCGCCTTCGTCCTCTTCGACGCGGCCCTGCAAGCCGACGATCACGGCACAGCCCGCGCCATGCTTAACCTTGTTGAAGAGCGGGAGGGCGTGGAAGGCAGTTGGGCGGAGATGGGCGCGCGCTATGCCGAAGCGACGGGCGGCGAAGCGGCGGGCGGGCAGTTTTTGGAGCAGGCCGTTGCCAATCATCCTGCCGCCGTCCTGCCGCGCCTGCTGCTGGCGCGGCGTTTGCTCCACTCGTGCCGCTTTGCAGAAGCCCTGCCCCACCTGCATCTTATGGACACGCAGAACGTGGCGGAAGCCGCTTACTGCCTGGGCATCGCCGCCATTCGCGCCGACGACCTTCCCGCCGCCATCGCCTGCATTGAACGCGCCCTGCATCTCAACCCCGAACACGAACCCACCCGCCAACAAATACAGTTCTCCGGCAGGCGTTACAGCAAACCTCTCCTTACAACCCGGCCACTTGGGTCAGGCCGTCCGCCGCGTCCAGCAGGTCGGGCGTCAGGGGCACGACGCGGCGCAGGCGGGCCAGGCGGGCAATCAGGGTCGGCAGGGGCGGCAGAAAGGCTTCCTTGAAGTTGACCGGGTCGGTTTTGGTCGCGTATTCCAGGGCGGGCTTGATGGCCGCGTGGGACGGATCGCCTTTGGCCGTCGTCATGGCTTTGAGCAGCGCGACATCCGGGGCGAGGGGATCGGCTCCCGCCAGCCGCGCCACGAGGGGCGAAGCCGTCTGATAGCGCTTCAATTGCAGCAGCGTGGCGGCGCGGGCGGCAAGGGCGGAAACGTTGTCGGGTTCCGTTGACAGCACCAGATCGAGGATGTTGCCCGCCTGCGCGAACCGCTCCTCGGAGGTTTCATACGTCATAATCTCCCACGCCCGCTCCACCAGCGTCTGGCTGAAAAACGGCGCGCGCAGAAAGGCCGAGCGGAAGCCCCGCTTGGCTCCGTCCTGATTGCCGTTGTCCGCCATTGCCGCGCTCAGGGCATACTGCGTTTCGGGAATGTCTACAATGACAAACGCCTGCTGCGCTTCCTTCATGCCCAACTGCCGGTCATTCATGGCAAGATCGGCAAGCGACGCGACCACAAGCCCGACCAGATTTTTGGACTGCGCGGCGGGGCGGGCGGTTTCCCTTGCCTCGCCGTACTTGCGTTTTTGGAACAGGGCAGCCGCCAGTAATGACTGTGTGGTATCCGTCGCGTCCGCGCTGTTGTTCAGGCGGCGGGCAAGAGTCTCCGCTTCCGCCACGCGGCTCAGGCGCAGCAGCGCCATACATGCGCGGCATTGCGCGCGGCGCTTGTCGCTCCGCCCCTGCGTCAAATTCGCCGCCTTTTCGTAGGCCGCAAGCGCCGGCTCATACGCATGCTGCGCAAACAAAATGTCGCCCCGCGCAACCTGCCCCGCAGAGTCGGAAGAGGATTCAGGATAGGTTTTCGTCACTTCGGCCAGTTCCGCGTTGAACTGCTTGCGGACGAGATCAAACCCCCGATCCATTTCCTGCACCATCTGCACATTGTTGTTTTGGCTGACGCTCTGGAACAGCGCGAGATAGCCGCGTATGCGCAGGGTAAACGCTTCCTCTTTGGGAACGCCGATCTGCTGATCGTCGAGCAGGCGCAAGCCGCCGCCGATGTCGCCCTTCGCGCCCAGGTTCAGCGCCATGAGCCGCACGGAATCCACATCTATGCGGCTGATTTTGAAGGCTTTGCGGGCGTCCTTGTCCAGTGTGCGCAGGTCGCTGCGTCCGAACGCGGCCAGACCGTCCTTGACCCAGTGCTTGATGCCCAGATTGAGTTTGTTTTCCACATTCACTTTGATCCGCTTGACGCCCGTTTGCCCGTTGACGTTATAGGCGGTAATGGCAATGGTGTGCTGCCCGTCGTTTTCGTTCAGCGTGTCCCAATCGAACAGGTAGGGCGGCTGTTTGGCTTCAAAGCGGAACTGATCGTCCACTTCAAACGTGATGCGCTCGATACCCGCCTTGCTGTCCGCGTCGGCCTGAATCCGTACAATATCGCTGAGTTTCATCGGGTCGGGCGCAAGGGTTTCCTCAACCTCCTTGCGCGGCACGAAGTCCGACTTGACGCCCACCTGCGCCCGCGCTCCTGCCGTTGCCGCGCCCAGGCACAGTCCGACGCCCAGCAGTCGCAACGCGGCCAAACACCGCTGTCGTAACCCGATATTTCCCAACCTTCCGCGCAGATGATTCGGGTGTTGGGTGTTGGGTGTTGGGTGTTGGGGTTGTGCCCCTGTGTTTCCCCATCTTCGGCGCAGACCGTATCGCATCGCAGCCCCCTGTCAATCCATTTCAAAGTACGTTCGTATCAAAGTATGTTCGTACATTCACCAAATACATTCAGCAGCCATTCGGACCATTGCAGATGTTCGGAACACACTCGCCGCAAACGACAACATAGATACCCTGCATTGGTATTCATTTCGCCGGGAACGCGCCGGATTCCTGCTGTCACTTCTGCGTGATTACTCCATCTCTTCCACATGGCGCGGCACGATGCTGAACGTGCGCTCGCCGTAAACCGGGGCGATGTGCGCCTGATTCATCCGGTACTCTTCGTCAATGACAAACGTGAAAGCGTCCGTCAGGCGGCAAAACCGTTTCAGTTCGGCCACTTCTTCGGGGCTTTCCGGGACAAGCCGTAAAACAAGCGCGATGCGCCGTCCCTGATCATCGGTGATTCTCGGTTCGCCCGGCCTCATTCCTTCCACTTGCGCTTTCATAAGGGGTTGTTTCTCCGTTCCGGCAAGTTGCCACGTGGTTATATTTAGAGGATGCGCTATGTCTTTGACGTGCTATAATCAAAGGAACGTTCCCTGCGATTTTCAGCGCGAACTTTGATTTGATGCCCGATTGGAAAGTGAGGCAAGACATGACAGCCACTTCGGTACGAGAAACCGCCAGACTGGTAACGGCGGAAGAATACGAGCGGATGGACAGCAATCTCCGTTTGAACTTGATTGAAGGAGAATTAGTGCCTATGCCTCCCATGCCCGGTGAACAGCACGGCGCGGTGACGATGACGTTGGGGGCGTATGCCACCGTGTACGTTCTGGAACACAATCTGGGAAGGTGCTATGCGGCGGAAACGCGCTTCATTGTGCAGCGCAACCCGGATACAACAATGGGACCGGATTGGGCATTTACCGCCCGTGACCGTCTGACAGGGGACGCCCTGCCCGGATTTTCCGCCATCGTTCCTGATATTGTTCTGGAAGTGCGTTCGCCCGGCGATACAGCGACGGAAGCGGAAGGCAAAATGCAGCGCTGGTTACGGGCGGGAGTACGGCTGGGTTGGGAGTTCAATCCTGCGACGCGCCTTCTGACCGTTTATCGTCCGAACGAAGCGCCGCGTCCGTTGAGCCTAAACGATACACTGACGGGTGAGGACGTGTTGCCCGGCTTCGTGTTTCCCTTGCATCGTTTATTTTCCGATAGTGCTTCCACGTCCTGACATACAACTTAAGAACTAACACTTTACATCTTCTCTTCAAAAGGTTATAATAGTCCATCCCTCTTGCGCACAACGCTGTGCCTGTCGCGAAATCCAACCGTTTGCAGCAGGTAGCCCCTATGTCCCTGTTCGACAATTATCAAACCGACGGCTTTTATGACGAAATGTTCGCGCCCGATGGCAAGCCCGCCCGCACTATCGCAAATTGTTTCAGCGCGTATCGCAAATGTCGCTGGAAGACTACGCCCGCCGCGTCACCCTTGCCGACCTCACGCTCATCAATCAGGGCATTACGTTTGCCGTGTATGGCGATGAAAAGGGCGCGGAAAAGCCGTTTCCCTTCGACCTGATTCCCCGCATCATTCCCGCCGACGAGTGGGAACACATCGAGCGCGGCCTCAAGCAGCGCCTGACCGCGCTGAATATGTTCCTGCACGACGTTTACCACGACCAGAAAATCGCCAATGATAACGTCATTCCGCGCGAACTGATCGTGGGCGCGGCCAATTTTCGGCGCGAGTTTATGGGAGCCGACCCGCCCGGCGGCATTTATGTCCATATCTGCGGCACCGACCTGATTCGCGACGGGGACGGCACCTACCGCGTCCTGGAAGACAATCTGCGCACTCCCTCCGGCGTCAGCTACGTGCTGGAAAACCGCAACATCCTGACCCGCATCCTGCCCTCCCTGTTCCGCGACCTGCCCGTTCGCCCCGTAGACCACTACACCACGCAACTGCTGCACAACCTGCGCGAACTCGCGCCCGAAGAGCGGGGGACACGCCGACCGTCGTGCTGCTCACGCCCGGCGTCTACAACAGCGCGTATTTTGAACACGCCTTTCTCGCGCAGCAGTTGGGCATGGAACTGGTGGAGGGGCGCGACCTGTTCGTGGACGACAACATCGTGTACATGAAGACCACCAAAGGCCCGCAGCGCGTGGACGTGATCTATCGCCGCGTGGACGACGATTTTCTCGACCCGCTCGTGTTTCGCCCCGACAGCGCATTGGGCGCGCCCGGCCTGGTCAACGCCTACCGCGCGGGCAATGTCGCGCTTGCCAACACCATCGGCACCGGCGTGGCCGACGACAAGGTGATCTATGCGTATGTGCCGGAAATCATCAAGTATTATCTGCAGCGAAGACGCCGATTTTGCCGAATGTGGAAACCTACCTGGCCTCCAAGCCCGCGCACCTGTCGCACATTCTTGCCAACCTGGACAAACTGGTGGTGAAAGCGGCCAACGAGTCGGGCGGGTATGGCATGCTGATGGGGCCGCAGGCGACGCAGGCCGAGCGCGACGAGTTTGCCGAGAAGATCAAGGCCAATCCGCGCAACTACATCGCGCAGCCGCTTGATCGCCCTGTCCCGCGCGCCCGCGTTCGTGGAGGACCATTTCGAGGGCCGGCACATTGACCTGCGCCCCTACATCCTGTACGGCAAGAACGACATCACCATCATTCCCGGCGGCCTGACCCGCGTGGCGCTGAAAAAAGGCTCCTATGTCGTCAACAGTTCGCAGGGCGGCGGCAGCAAGGATACCTGGGTACTGGCCCGCGACACCATGACGCAGAGCCAGGGAACAGGGAATAGGGAACAGGGAACAGGGCTGTCTCAAACGCAAACGATGGGCGGCATGTCGCAGTCACAGGGCTTCGGACAGGGACAAACGCAAATATTGAGCGGCAACAACGAGTAAGGGATCGTAAATAGATTTTTGTTCGGCTCCGATGTATAATGGAGGGGAGCGACGATACCGCTCCCCTTATAGAAACCCGCAAAGGTGTAATTATGACCCTGACAATTGACTTGCCCGATGCTCTGGCTTCCCGTCTCAACACGCTTTTGCCCGAAGATGCGCGGCAGCGTTTTGCTATTGCCGCCATTGCCGATGCGCTTCTCGCTCAGGAACAAGACTCCGCGGAGTGCATGGCTGCTGTGGAAGAAGCCTTCGCGGATATGGAAGCGGGCTGTACGACTACCCTGGAGGAAGAACAAGCGCGCTGGCAGCAGCAGAAAGCCAATTTGCTGGCGAAGGGTGTACTCAGCGAGGCATGAGCAGCGCAGAAGACCAAAACGAAGTGCCGCAAACCTATGCGCTGCGCTTGACGGAACGCGCCCGACGCGACGTAGACGCTGCAACAGTCTATTTTGCCGAAACCGCTTCGCCGGAGATCGCTATCGAGTGGCGCGAAGAGTTTTATCAAGCCTTGTCTGCGCTTGCCACATTGCCCCGCCGTTTTCCGCTTGCGCCGGAGACCTTCCGCCGCGAAGTGCGCCAGATGCAATACCGCCGCTCTGGAAGCCGGACGGCCTACCGCATATTGTTTACTATTGTGGGCGAAGGAGCAACCTCACCGGATGCGCCGACCGTAAACATTCTTCACGTCCGCCACGCCGCGGCTCGTCCTCTGACACGAACGCAAATCCGGGCTATTGAAGGGGAAGAATAGGCGAACGACAAACGGGAAATTGTTCTTTCACAAAATTTTATGCGGCTCTTTGTTGGTTTTCAGCCAGTTGGATGCGGCAGCATAATTAATATCCGTTGGAACCACCGAGGCAAACCACGCTCCGGTATCTACAAGAAGCATTTTGTGCCTGCCTCCCCGTACAAAATACAGTCATGGTTTCGGCTGGAAAGTTCAACATCCTGAACCTCCATCGGCAGGGCGGCAATCGCGCTCAGAATGTCTGCCGACGAACTACTTTGTGTAGCAGGTTCGGCAGATACCACAGTCACCTCAACACGAGTTCCTTCCGCAAGTGGGATTAAATGTGCCAGTCGCAGTATGCCTTGCTCATAAACAGCTTCAACGGTAGTTGTCATGTTCTTACCTCCTGCTCGCTCTGTGCAAAAGAGTAGTTACTCCTCGCCGACTTCTATGTCAACGAAAAATTCATCAGGAATGAGATCATTGTCTTTCGTATGCAGGTTTGCTGACAACGTCATATACTCCATCTGTTCCCATTGCTGCTGTACGTTTTGAGACAAACCTGCAACGTTAACATGACGGAGATATTTCAATCCCTTCAGTGGACTTAAGTCATCTACTTGGGTACAACCACTTAAATCAAGGTAAAAAAGGTTCGTTAACTCTGCTAACGGACTGAGATCAGATACTTTGTTACATTTAGTTATAGACAGGTATCCCAAACTGGTTAATTTACTGAGCGGAGAAAGGTCGCTAAGCCCTGTACAGGTATTTAAGGTTAGTGATTGCAAACTACTCAAATACTGCAATGGCTGGAGGTTGACCAATGTATTACCGTATCCTATCCTGAGGTAGTGTAGACTAGATAGAGAAGCCAGAAACTCCCAATCAGTAGATCCTCAAGTTGCCCCAAAGCGTTAGGTCAAACAACCTTGGAAGCGTTTGCAAATCCTGAAAATTAACCAAATAAAAGCAGGAGTTGATAGTAATATCTACTAAGTTTGGAATATATTTTATATGTGATATGTCTTTAAGGTTATAGCAGTGTTCAAGTTCTAAGTTGTCTGAACCGCGTAAACTTTCTATTCCTTTCAAGCTGGTAAATGTTCCTGCCGTTAGGCTGAGGCGCTTCAACAAAGTAAGTTCTCTAATCTCTTCAATGCTAGAAAGACGCTCAAGCTCTAAACTAATGAAGTGCTTTAGTATGCGGCGGCAATACTCTTCTGCACTAAAATAGTTCATAGCTCGACAGAGTTGTCTACGTACTCCCCGGCGATGATCTCGCGCCCATGTCTCCATTTTGGCAAGAGCCGCTTCTCCACCTATCAATGATAAGGTACGGACGCAATTTCCGGCAACGCCGACCCTGTATTGGCTCGAAAAGCTCAGATAGGGTAGTGCTAGTTCGCCTGCCAAGGCTAGTGCGGCAGCTTCTGTCATGCTGCGTGGCGGCACAAGGTTTGCGAGACGTAGCTGTAGTTCCGTCTTTGTCTGATTGCTACATTCAGCCGCCATTTCCAAGCAGGCGACAGCAAGAAGATGAAGTTGATGTCGTGCCTGCTCGTTTTTATCCCCTAATTTCATCAGGCCCTTGATGATACGCTCTGCGTTACTAACTTTTGGCCCTGTATTGTCTTCTTGTACCATGCCGCCAGCCAGCCCAACAGAGAGCAAAACAACTTCGCGCCAACGGTCATCTGTCGCATGTTCCAACAAAACGCCAATGTCTCCCTCGTCCAATATCGCCTGTGCTGCCAAAAAGTCACGAAAGTCAGATGTGCAAAGTCCATCTGCCCCTTGACTGGCTCACGTACAACGCCAGTACGATCCGTCAGCAGACGCAGACACAGATGTGCTGGACGGTTTTACCGATAAGCCCTGTAAGTTCTCTACACGAGGCTGAAGATGCTGACGCGCCTCACCGAGTGGCGCGACAGCCTGCCCATTGCGCAGCATCCAGTAGGCAAGGTCTTCCAGAAGGGCGCGTTTCTGTCGTTCTGTAAGTGGAGGGTAATCGCTCAAATCAATTTCACGCTCAATGTCGCGTCGGTTGATGAGCAGGTCGCAGCAGGCTTCATACAGCGCGATGCGGTCAGTTGGTATCTGCTGATGCCTGTCGCGGTGCAGGGCGCACAACATGGCGCAAAGCAGCGGACTTGTCGCCAGATTTCGGATCGGTTTTTTGGTCTTTGACTTCCTGTTTCAGATGTTCCGCGAGTGCCGGCAATTCGGCCTTTTCCTTGTCGTTTTGCAGCGTTTCCGAAGCGGCTTGATGCCAGTGATCCACAAAATTGTCTATACTCGCTAAATCCATCGGCTGGAGTTCCGCGTCCTCAAACTGCTCCTGCTGTAGCCATCCTTCCTCAACAGCATGAGGGCGAGCCGTCACAAGGAAACGGGCGGGAAAGTTTGCCACAAGTCCCTGTATCCACTCTCGAACTCTGTTGCGTTGAGTTTCCGGTACTTCGTCAATGCCGTCAATTAGGACTAATGCTTTGCCCTGCCGCATGAGATGCTCATGTACCCATTGAGGCGGCATGATACCTGCAATGGCAGGCGCAATCAGGCGGACAAAATCTTCCGGGTTCGGCAATGCTTTCCCCGCGAATTGGCGTAAACGGATGAAAAAGGGAATAGTTTCGTTCCAGGCCGTAAAATTTCATCAAAGTCACGCGAAGCGGAACGAACCGCAAGCCATTGCAGCAGCGTAGTCTTTCCCGACCCGGCCAGCCCGCGAACAAGCAGGCAGCGTGAACTTTGCAGCGCCTCATCTACGGGAACAATGCTCCAATCCGCATCCTCTTCCGCTTCCTCAATGTCTGCTTGGTCAATCGGTGACGGTGTTTTTTCCGTCTGTTTCTGCTGTACGGACAGCGTGACATAAGCAACACTGAGGCGGTGGCGCTTGCTTGCTTCGGACAAATCGGCTCCGAACAGTTCCAATTTGTCCAGAGTGCGAATTACTTCCCGGCGATAGTCTTCCTCAAAACGACGCGCCTTTTCTTCGGGGTTATCTTGTTCACTCGCCTTGCGGATACGCTCTACTTCTGCAAGCGTCTTTTTGGCAATGTCGAGCAACTGGCCTTCGCGCTGTAAAACTTCGGCAATGGTGCGTTCCGTGAACTGTGGCAGTTGTGACGCAATATCAATAATGCACTGGCTACATTCGCTGATAAGACGTATCGTAAAGCGCAGTTTCATCTTGCGAGTAGTGTTTTGTCGCATCAGGCACAGCCGCTTTAAGGTGTCTTGCAAGGCTGTGGGGTCAAGGTCTTTTTCGGCAAGCAGTTTGGGCGTAATAACAGCCTTATTCAGAGCATCGGCAAGCGTTGCAGCAACCGAGTTTCGTGCGCCTTCATCCAGAGGACCGCCTTCCACTTCAAATATCGGCAACAGGCTTTCCGCAACTCGCATTCCAATGTTCTCGAATTGGTTTTCTCCCCGTTTTTGTGCGAAGGCGTCTACCGCTAATGTCTTGACAGCATCAATAATGCCGCTTCCCGTAAAGAAGCCGACATCATCTTTAATCCAGCGCTTTAAGATACCCTTGGCAATGGCCGGGGCGACATTGGAAATTAACGTTTCTAAAAATGGCATAGTCTTTTCCGATAGGAGAAACAATACGAAACAACAGGCATATTGTCCAATTGCAATTATACCACGATTGGCGGCAGCAAAGATACATGTAGTTGCAAGCGGCGGCACAGTTGATGGCTGCCGGAACCACCGAGGCAAGCCGGTCAAGCGCCAACAGCAACTATCCAGCGCCACTCCCGCAAAAAAGAAACAGAAAAATCCCCCCAACCACGCGAAAAAACGAACCCTTTGCCCCACACCTTCGTCTAAATATCGGTACGAATGTCTACTATTCAGAGGAAGGCAAGCCGGAACGCTCGCAGTTCCTGACTACCACTGACTACTACTTACTCGGAAGGGAGGTGCAAACCTATGTTCCGCCTCTCCCGTTCGCCTTGACGCTTGCGAGGCCATGACGCCTCTCTTCTACAATTTGACACAACGAGACACCGGGCTGGAAGCGCTGTATTGCCAAGATTTCGACGATGCCTCTACATACTGTTTTCTCTGTTGCACTTACAGACTGCCTGGCAGGGTGGTATGAAGAGGTTCGTTCATCGTATGGGCTAACTCCTGTCATGGCGTTCCGCACGGTCACGGATAATAACCGCGCGTTGAGCGTATGCCTCAAGGATAGGCGACAGTTCTTACCAAACTCTTAAACTGTTGACAATCTTCAACCTTTCCTTTTATAATGGAGTGGTAAACAGAACAAGGGCCTCTTTACGCATGTGTTTACGTATTCCGCTGAGGGAAAGGAGCCTGTCATTATGGCGAAACAGAAAGATGCAGCCGTTTCTTTGCTTACAGGCGGCAATCAAACCGTTATTCAAACTAAATATTCCCCCGTGAAAGCGTCTTCCCGCCGCTTGACGGATGAAGAAGTAAACAGAATAGGGCAGGAAAAGTACGAGAAGCAGTTCGCGCCTCTTGTGGACACAGAAGAAAACTTCGGTAAGTTTTTCTTACTGGATGTGGTGACAGATAAGTACGAAACAGGAGACAATCTGTTGGCACTGCTCAAAAATGCGGAAGCCCGGCAGGCCAAGGATAACTTTTACTTGTGCAGAATAGGGCGCGATTTCGTGTTCCGGCTGCGATGAACATAATCACAGGCACAGTCAATCAATATTTTGTAGCCGCTGTCAGTCTCGGCTTTTATGGCGCTGCCGGAGAAGTTGTTACCTTTCCCGTCGTTGTTGACACTGGGTTCGATGGTCAAATCTGCATGCCTACTGCCGAAGTCAAAAGACTTGGACTACAGCCCTCCAAAGCGCGGCCTATGCCGATGAAAAACGCGAATGGGCAGATCGTTTATGCGCCGCTATACATGGGCAAAGTAAATTGGTTGGGCAATGCGCGAGAGGTCGTAATTATCTGTTTAGGCGACGAGACACTGCTCGGCATGGAACTGCTGACGGCTTGCAAATTGACGATAGAAAATAGGATTGTCAGAATCGAATAAAACGGGAAGGTTAAATGGTTGCGGCGGAAAAGCCGCCATCTACAACAATGTTTTGCCCGGTGACGAACGAACTTGCGCGGGACGATGCCAGCCACACGATTGCGCCCGCCAGTTCGGGCGCATCTCCGAAACGCGCCATCGGGGTGTGCCCAATGATCTGCGCGCCCCGTTCCGAATAGCTGCCGTCCGGCTTGAACAGCAGAGCGCGGTTTTGTTCGGCGGGAAAGAAGCCCGGACTGAGGGCGTTGACGCGCACTCCCTCTTGCGCCCACTCGCGGGCGAGAAACTGCGTCAGGTTCAGCACGGCGGCTTTGGCGGCGGAATACGCGACGACGCGCGAAAGCGGCGTCATGCCCGACAGGGACGCGATGTTGATAATACTGCCTTTGCCCGCCCCAACCATACTTTCGCCGAATACCTGGCACGGCAGCAGGACGCCGCCCACTAAATTCAAATCAAAAACGCCCTGCCATGCTTCCAAAGGCAATTTGCAAAAGTCCGCGCCGGGTGGCAGGGTGGCGTCGGGAAGGTTGCCGCCTGCCGCATTGACTAAAATCGTGGGCGTACCCCACTGCGCGGCAATCACATCCCGCGCCTGTTCCAGCGAAGCGCGGTTCAGCGCGTCCGCCGCATGAAACAGGGCTTGCCCGCCCGCTTCTTCGATGCCGCGAACCCGCTCCTGCCCCCGCTCCGCGCTGCGCCCGACAACCGCCACGCGCGCTCCCGCGCCCGCCAGCGCCATTGCCATCGCGCCGCCCAAAACGCCCGTGCCGCCCATGACAACGGCAATTTCCCCGGTCAAGTCGAACAAATTGGAAAACAAATCGCGGCTCATTCTCTTGTGCTATCTCCTATAAATAATGCTTACTCCCTTCTCCCAAAGTTGGGAGAAGGGTTGGGGATGAGGGCTATTCGCCCTCCGCCGATCCCTACGAACAGCGGCTTTAGATGGCGGTCATACAGGTTTTCTGTGACGTTGCGGGCAACTGTCGCTTCATTGACTTTCAGCGCGTTCAGATAGCGATCGCCCATTTGCGCGGCGATTTTATAGCCGACGTGCAGCAGTTGCCGCACGGATGGATTAAATGCGGGATTGCTCTGGTCATGGCGCAGGGCCGACACATACTGCGCGGATGTCCAGCCGTTGACTTCTTCCGCAGACGGCAGTTTGGCCGCGTCAATGTCTATCACGGCGGCATACGGGGCGCATAGCGCGTCTTGTTTTGCCAGCGCCTTGCCGTAAATCTCTTTCGCCAGTTCCAGCCCTTCGCCGCCCGCTTCGGCCAGCCCGATCAATTCTTCCAGCCACGTTGTTCCCGCCGTCTTGATGTGCAGCCCCGCGTCGAAGCGGGCGAGGGCGCGGCGAATCGGCGCGTAAATGGAAAACTTGTCGCTGCCCGAATGGACGCTGAGTTTCAGGTTGGCAGGCAGGCCGTACTTGCCGACTGCGAACGCGATCACGGCAAGGTCGTCGTTAAACTCTTTTTCAAATTGCGCCACATTGCCGACATAATCCACGCCCTTGTTGAAGCGGCCCGTAAACTTGGGCGCAATGGTTTGAAGGGGGATTTTCTCGTCGGCAATCGCGGCCAGAATTACCAGCAGTTCGGGCGGGGTTTGCGGGCTGTCGGTTTCATCCATCGAAACTTCCGTGATAAAGCCGTCTTCGGTTTTGGCCTGCGCGATGTGCCGGTAAATCTGCCCGGCTTCCTGCACTGCCAGCAGATACTTGCCCGCAATCCGCTCCACATCCGCCCGTGTAATTTCAAACGGCGTTTCGATGCCCGGTATTTGCAGTTGCCCGATCAGTTCGGGATGGCGATCCGCAAAATCCGTTACCGATTGTGCCTGAGCGGGCTTGCCGATGCTGTCCGCAACGTCTATCGTATAAAAATCGCTGGACGCGAGGAAATTGTCTACGGTTTCCAGCCGAATATGGTCGGCGTCCACATGGTACGGCTTGTTCCAGCGCAGTTCGCGTACCGCCGCGTCCGCCGCGATGCGAACGCTGTCGGGCTGCGAGCCAATCGTGGTATGCTCGCGGTTCGATTTGTTCCATACGGGAACCACGTCCGCGCCCTGTTCCGCCGCCAACATACAGGCCCGCAATTGCGCCTGCGCCTGATGCGCGAACCGGTCTCCCACGCCGAACGAATACTTTGCTAATGTCAGCATAAGGTTAATGGTCTTTCTTTTGAATTATTTCGGTTTTGAAGTGTCTACGCATGGTAAGAAGTATGACATATACCGCAACAACCTGAGCTACCTTCTTTCCGGCAGACTGTAAGGGAAGGGGAAGGGCTTGTTGTGTCCATTGGGCCTTTAGCGCGATTGGCATTCCTTTCGATAGAAACAGCAATACAGGGTATAACACAGGAAATGGTTTGGCCTGGACATATTTGCTGCCGGGAGGAGGACTGCGATGACGTTTGTTGTGCGCGAGTTCGATTGGGAAGATGGGGAGCAGGCGGGAAAAGCCGCCGTGATGTTCAACGATTGGGACAGCGTATGGCCGGGCGGCTTTACGCGGGGCGTTCCGTCTACCGCCGCCAAAGTGCAGGAGGAGCATCGGCTCTCCGCAACGCTGGCCGTGCTTGTCGTCGAGCATGAGGGCGAGTTTGTCGGCTACTGCAATCTGGAAGCCGCGCCGGGGCAGAAGGAAGTTGCTTACATCGGGCTGTTGGGCGCGAATGAAAAGGTACACGGCAAGGGCGTCGGCAAAATGCTGTTGCGCGAAATGATCCGGCGCATTGCCGCAGCCGGGTACAAGCAGGTGACGCTTGGCACATGGGCGGGCAACACCAAAGCCGTTCCTCTGTACAAGAAAACAGGCTTCCATTGGATACCCGAAACCAACGTGTTCATGCGCAACTTCATCCCCGGCCTGCTGAACATGCCGATTGTACAAACGTTTCTGGACGGCAAGGACTGGTACGACTGCCTGGAACGCGAACTTGTGGTCGCGCCCGATGACATTACGTGGAACGGCATGAAAGTGTATCCGTACCGCTTCCGCAACGGCGAGCGTCTATTGGACCTCTGGTTCGACCGGGAAGGGGAAGGGCTGACGGCAATAGAAACCCCGGATGTGGCGCTGTCCTGCTTATTTCCGTTTGAGGACGCGCCTGCCGGACAAGCATATCCGGTAACGTGGGAAGCGCGAGCGAAAAACGGCGCAATGCTGGATGCCGTGCTGCTGGCGGAGAGTGAAACCGGGCTGGCGTTGAGCGTTCAGGAACAACTGGCGGGTTCGGGAACCACGCGGATCGAGCGCGAACTGTCCATCGGCAGCGACGTGGCTCCGAAACGGGGCGATGTGTCCACCTATGCCGTGAAGACAACGTTTCTGGTGGAAGGCCAGCCGCTTGTTCTTTCAACCGGCGTTCACGTCGTCCGGCCTGTGGAGATTGATTACACGGGGCAGCGGCTTTTGCCCGGACGTGAGGAGAAGATTCGCGTTCAGGTTCGGAACCGATTGGATCGGGATTTGGACGGAACGCTGACATTGGCCGCGCATCCCGGCCTGGCCTGCGCCGCCCCCTCGCAACCGCTTCATCTGCCCGCCAAATCGTGGACGCAGTGTACATTTGCGGTCACGGCAGCAGTGCCGGGCGTGAAGCCGACAAGCCTGATCTGCGAAGCGGAAAATGTTCGGCTGGAACATCCGGTCACGTTTCGCGCTTTGTCGGGCAATGGGATTGTCGGCAGCGTTGACCCGCAAAGGGAATACGCGGTTCTGGAATCGCGGGAATTGCATGTCTCCGTACATTTGCGTGGCGGGAACGTAAGTGTTTATCATGCGCCGACGATGCAGCAGTTGCACAGCCTGGGGATGCCCGAAGTGGGGCCGCCGTTCACGCATGGCTGGCTGCGCCCGCCGCTCGTGGATTGCCGCGTGGAAACCAGCCCAGACGGCGACAGCCTGATTGTAACGGGCAAAGCGCGCGCCCTGCCGCATTTGATCGTGGAACGCCGCATTACCCTGATGGGCACTACGGTGAAGTTGGATTGCAGCGTGACCAATACCCGGGCGGAGCTGGCCCCGGTTCAGGTGCGCCAGACGGCCCGCTCCACGCCGCAAGAGTACCTGATCGCGCCACTGGCTTCGGGGCTGATACGCGAACCGATGCAGACCCTGAGCGAGTATCCGATTGAGGAGCATGACGTGCTGACGCAGGGCGCATCCCTGGCCGAAAACTGGATCGCCTGCGAGGGTGACGGCATGGTTTGCGGGCTTGTTTTCGAGGGCAGCCCGGAGCAGGACATGCGCTGGACACAGTTGGTTCACCTCACGTATGGCCTGGGCGAAATTCCCTCCTATGGCGTAAAAATCCTGCCGTCCGTGTATGCGGTGGGCGGCGCGGGAACGTGGAAAACGGTACGCGACTGCTGGCGAACGCTGGTGCAGCCATCGGGCGTGATCGAGGTTAAGCCGCCACAACCCGAACGAGTTCTGCAAGTCAGCATGATGCCCGCCCTGCTCACGCAGGATGCGCAAACGGTAACATTGACCGTCCGCAACAACCGGGAAGCCGGTTTGAGCGGAACCCTGCGGCTGACCGGCGACGCGCGGTGCGAACCGGATTCCATCGTATTGGATGCTGTCAACCGTGACCGCCCTTTCACAACTTCGGTTCGCGCGCAGTTGCCGAACATGACAGGCGCGGCGTTCGTGACTGCGCAAATAGAGGCCGTTCCCGTGCCGCAGGCGCGCAGCATCGGCATTGCGCGAATAGGAACTGAAGGCAGCGTCCGCGTGACAAAACAGGAAACCGGGCAGATTGACGTGGACAACGGCTATTTGCGGTTTCAGGTTGTGCCCGCGTATCTCGGCGCAATGGTCAGCCTGGAACAGGGCGGCATCAATCATCTGTATTCCAGCTACCCGACGCCCCAGCCGCTGATGTGGGTAAACCCCTGGCATGGCGGCATCCATCCCTTTATCGGCTGGATGGGCGACCCGCGCCTGGGACTGGAAACGTTTACGGGCGGCGATTGGACACTGGAAGCCAAGAACGGCCTGGCATGGCGGGGAACGCGGGTTGTCTGCGAACCCAAACACAAAGACCTGGCCTGGCTGCGCCTATCCGCCGAGTACCTGACGCTTCCCGGCAGCAACGTTGTAGCGCTGGTCACGCATTGGACGAACAAAACCGCCGCGACGATGAGCCTGCCGGGGGAAGGCGGCATCGGCGCGTGGCTGCAAGTGGGCGGGGCGCGCGAACACGCCGTTGTTCACGCGGAATTCAGCGGCGAACGGCAGATACGGCAACGCGGCGGCTTCGGCATGGATATGTACGTGGGCGCGTGGAAGGCGGTGGAAAACAGGGCGACGGGGCAGACGGTTCTCATGGCAGCGACAGGCAACGGCAAAGCGGCGGTAGAGGATTTCAGCAAGGAAGGGGCGCACCTGAGCGCGCAATTCCCCATCACGCTCCAGCCTCACGAAACAAAGGAGCAGTTGGCCTGGCTCGTCCTCAGTCCCAATACGTCGGAAATCAACGCTTACGTCGCCGCGCTGTCCGGGCATCCAAGTTTGCTATAACGGAGCCTTGACCCTCATCCGTCGGGGGCCACCTTCTCCCTGCAAGGGAGAAGGAAGCGAGTATGGAAGTTTTTCCTGTTGGCAGGAATATGGTGTTTGAATTCGAGTTGATGGAGGCCGATATGCCGTTAGCCGCTTTTCCCAAGTGTTTTCTGGATGCCCTCAGCGTGGAACACAGCATGAGCGCGGAGGAATGGATTGATCTGGCCGCGAGCCGGTTGGACATTGACGGGCTGGAGTTTTATTGGGGCTTTACGCCTGCCGGGGATGCCGCGCATCTGGCGCAATTGCGCAGGCGCGTGGAGGGACACGGCCTGCAAATCCCCATGATGTGTTACTCGCCCGACTTTACCAAGCCGGAGGCCGCAGAGCGTCAACAGGAAATCGAGCGGCAGAAACAGGCTATTGCAGTGACGGCGGCATTGGGAGGCCGATATTGCCGCGTTCTGTCGGGGCAGCGTAGGCCGGATGTATCGGTTGCGGACGGCGTTCAGTATGCGGCGGAGTGCATCACGGCCTGCCTGCCACACGCGGAACAACACAACATCGTCCTCATCCTCGAAAACCACTATAAGGACGGCTACTGGCAATACCCCGAACTGGCGCAAAAGCGGGACGTGTTTCTGCAACTGCTCCATGCCATTCCCCACTCACCTCACTTCGGCGTCAACTACGACCCTTCCAACGCCATCATTGCCGGCGATGATCCGATTGCCTTGCTGGAAGACGTAAAAACGCGCGTCGTCACTATGCATGCCAGCGACCGCTATCTGGAAGGCGCGATGCTCGACGACCTGCACAAACTGGAAGCGCACCCGACACAGGGCTACGCTTCCATCCTCAAACACGGCGTTATCGGGCAGGGATTCAATGACTACGACCAGATTTTTACTATTCTCAAAAACGCGGGCTTCAATGGCTGGATCAGCATCGAAGACGGACAGGACTCGACGGTTGGCATGGAACACCTCAAGCAATCCGCCGACTTTTTGCGAACCAAAATGGCGCAGCATGGCTTGTCGTAAACCGGGCCGCGCCCTCCCTGCGGTACAATGCTTGTGAAAAGGAGCCAATCTCTATGTCGAACATCAAGCGTTGGGCGTTAAGCATTAAGGGGAGAAGGGTACAATGCTTGTGAAAAGGAGCCAATCTCTATGGCTGCGGAAACCATACCGTTTGTGCCTGCGCGTTCGCTGTTTGCTCCTCCCTATCTTCCGCCGGGAGGGATCGTGATGTCGGTGGAAAAATATCTGGAATGGGAGCGCGAATTCGGAAATCCGTTACGAGTATGTAGATTTCTACGCCATCCCCAAAGAAGGCGTGGAGATACTCGAAAACGGCGAAATACGCGCTATGTCGGGCGTGTCTCCTCCTCATAATCGCATTTCTGCCAACGTACTTCACAAAAATTGATAGTGCGATTGGCGAACGTCCCTGCGAAGTGTACATTTCTGATTATTCGGGTGTGCGTGTCAAACTGCGAAATATCGTTATCCCGACGTTGTTGCGCTGTGCGGAGAGGCGCGTTTCACCGATACGGAATCCCCCTTGCCTGCTCAACCCCTCCGTTCTGGTGGAAGTATTGTCGCCCTCCACCCAAAACGTTGACAAAGGGGAAAAGTTCGACGAGTACAAGCAGATCGCCACCGTTACGGACTATGTTCTCGTTGCGCAGGACCGCATGTTTGTCACGCACTACGTTCGTCAGAGCGCATCCCATTGGACAGTCACAGACTATGAACAGCCAACGGATGTACTGACCTTTGCAACGCTTGATGTTTCCATTTCTCTTGCGGAGATATACCGCAAAATCGTATTTCCCACATCCGAATAATCCCAGCGCGGCCTGAATTGGCCGCGCTTACCGCCGTCCCACTTTCGACAGGAACGCTTATGAAAACCATTGTGCAAATTTCGCTTGATTTGACCAACATCCCCGAAGCATTGGAAACCGCGCGTATGGCGCTGCGAGCGGGCGTGGACTGGCTGGAAGCGGGGACGCCGCTCATTATTGCCGAAGGCATGCACGGAATTCGCGCCCTGCGTTCCGAGTTCGGCCCGGATGTGCCCATTGTGGCCGATCTGAAAACGATGGACGGGGGCTGGCTGGAAGCGCAGTTGATGGCCGAAGCGGGCGCGACCCACGTTGTCGTGATGGAGCGCGCCCACGAAGAAACGATCAAAGTCGTGGTGAAAGCGGGGCGCGACTTCGGCGTTCAAATCATGGGCGACAATCTGGCCGCGCCCGACATGGTGGCGTCCGCGAAACGTTTGGAAAACCTGGGCTGCGATTTCGTCATTCACCATATCGGCTTTGATGAGCGACGGGGGATTGCCGCAATGGGCAAACCCATGCCAAGCCCACTCGACCAACTGCAAGCAATCGTGCAGGCCGTTTCGGTTCCCGTGCAGGCAGTTGGTGGCCTGACGGTAGAACAGGCCATGCGAACGCCGGAATATGGCGCTCCGCTTGTCGTTTTGGGCGCTCCGCTGACCATTGACGCCGAAGCCTTCAAAACCGCGACGGGGAACTTGGAAAGCAAGCTGCGCCTCATCTGCGAAAAAGTTCATGCTTACGGCGATGTCGGCCCCGCCGCGAAAACGATTTAGCGCGAAGAATCTCCACCACAGAGGCACAGAGACACAGAGGGGTCACAGAGAAAAGAAAAGAAGCAGAAAAGAAGAAAAGAGAAAGACTGATGGCGGATTTATCGAAAGGCAATAGCCCGTTTTATCCGGGGCATCCTGTGCCGCCGGAATTCTTTGTCGGCAGGCAGGCGCAGATTGAGCGCATTTTGCAGCGCGGCGTCGGGCAGGTGGCGGCAGGCAAACCCGTCTCGATGTTCATTCAGGGCGAGTACGGCATCGGCAAAAGTTCCATTGCCAATATCGTGCAACGCATTGCGGCAAAACAGCATAACCTGTACCCTATCTATGTCACGCTGGGCGGGGCGCATACGGTGCAGGAAATGGCGGCTTCCATTCTGGAAGCGACCGTGCGCTCCGAAGGCTACGAAACCACTAATACGGAAAAGGTACGCGGTTGGCTGGCAAAATACATCGGCAAGCAAAGCTTGTTCGGAGTATCGCTGGACCTGAAAGCCTTGCAGCAGGACGCGCCCAATCTGGCGACTCCCCTTGCCCTGCTGGACTTTTTGGCGCAGTTGATCGAACGCTTGAAAGACACGGGCATCAAGGGCGTTTTTTTGGTATTGGATGAAATCAACGGCATTGTCGCCGACCCGCAGTTCGCGCCGTTCATCAAGGGGTTGGTGGACGCCAATATGCTGGCGCGAAGCCCCGTACCCCTGCTGCTGATGCTGTGCGGCGTGGAGCAGCGGCGACGCGACATGATCCAAAAGCATCCGCCCGTAGATCGCATTTTCGACATTCTTGATATTGAGCCGATGAGCAAGCCGGAAATGGAAGAGTTCTTTCAATCCGCGTTTGCTGCCGTAGATGTAACGCTGACGCCGGAAGCGCGAGATTTGTTTACGTTTGTTTCGGCGGGCTTTCCCAAAATCATGCACGTTGTCGGGGATGCGGGGTTTTGGACCAATCAGGACGCCACGCTGGATTTACAGGACGCGCAGCAGGCGGTTACATTGGCGGCGGATGAGGTCGGCAAGAAGTTTGTGGAAGCGCAGGTATACGCGGCGTTGCGCAGCAGCGATTACCGAACTCTGCTCGGCAAAATCGCCACTGCGGGCAATGTGTTCACCCGCGCCGCCGTTGCCGCCAACTTAGCCGCCAGTGAAAAGAAGAAATTGGACAACTTTCTGCGCAAGATGGTCAGCCTGAATGTGATCCGGCGCGGCAAATCATCGGGCGAGTACGTGTTCAACGTCCGCATGGTGCAGTTATATATTCTCCTGCAAAGCCTCAAAGATCAATCCGGGAGTGCAGACAAATAGCTGCAAATGAACGCAAATACCCGTGAGTAATCTCTACCACAAAGGCGCAGAGAAGAACTAATTGGGGTACAGTAACAGCGGACGATAACTCTTTGCGAGGGGAAGGAAGCGGAATGAAGATACATGAGTATCAGGCGAAGGAAGTGCTGGCGAAGTATGGCGTTGCTGTGCCAAAAAACGCCGGGGTTGCGACCACGCCGGAAGAAGTGAAGGCGAAAGTCACGCAGTTGGGCGGGCGTGGCGTGGTGAAGGCGCAAGTGCATACGGGCGGGCGGGGCAAGGCGGGCGGCATCAAGGTTGCCAATACCCCCGAAGAAGCCGAAACCATTGCGCAAACCATGCTGGGAATGCTGCTCAAAACGCACCAGAACCCGGACGGCCTGACGGTTGAAAAAGTCTTGATTGAAGAACCTATCAAGATCGTGCAGGAGTATTATTTGGGCATTGTGCCCGACCGCGATACGCAGCGCGATGTGCTGATTGTCAGCGCAAAGGGCGGCATGGACATCGAAGCCGTTGCCGAAGAAGACCCGGACGCGATTGCCCGCCTGCCCGTGGACCCGCTTGGCGGCCTGCGCGACTACCAACTGCGGCAGGTTTGTTATGACGCCAAACTCGATCCGGCTGTTATCAACAAGGCCGTCGTGTTTTTGCGCCAATTGTACAATGCTTATCTTGGCTCCGATGGCTCCCTTGCCGAAATTAACCCGCTGGCCGTCACGGAAGATGGGCGCGTACTCGCGGCAGACGCAAAATTCCAGATAGACGACAGCGCCATGTTCCGGCATCCCGAATTTGCCGGGTATGTCGAGGGCAGCGAAGAAGACGCCATTGAAGCCGAAGCGCACAAGGAAGACATCGCGTATGTGCGGCTGGGCGGCGACGTGGGCATCATCTGCAACGGCGCGGGCCTGACCATGACCACGATGGACGAAGTAAAGCGGGCGGGCGGCAACCCGGCAAACTTTCTGGATGTGGGCGGCGGGGCACAGGCGGACCGGGTACGTACCTGTCTTGGTATCGTCCTGTCCGACCCCAACGTAAAAGGCATCTTAATCAACATCTTCGGCGGCATCACGCGCTGCGACGAGGTTGCCAAAGGCGTCATTTCCGCCACCGAGTCCATGGACATCAAGGTTCCCATTGTGGTTCGGCTGGCCGGCACACGAGCGGAAGAAGGCGCGGCTATTCTGTCCCAATCCAGCCTCATCCCCGCCGGCACCATGCAGGAAGCGGCGGCCAAGATCGTGGAGTTGGTTGGCAAGTAGGCATGAATTCGGTATTCGGTATTCGGTGTTCGGTATTCGGGAGTAGGCTTGTCCTATGTTCTGTTTACTTGTAGCGTCACAACGGCCTGCATATCCGAACACCGAACACCGAGTACCGAATACCGACCCGGAGGCCACATGGACGAACTGGACCCCATACACAAAGTGGAACTCGCCATGCTGCGCGCCGAGCATCAGAAGAAGTTCCAAACGCTGATTACCTACCTCAAAGACAAAGTGGGCGAGGGGATCGAGTACCGTAATGCCGTAGCCCGCGTCGTAGTGTCGGAGCAGGGCGCGTACTATGAACTCAATGACCTGCCCGAAGAGTTTTCCGGGGCGGTGGGGCCGGATGTGGAACAGCGCTATGTCACGCCGGACGAGGCCGTTGCCCTGCTGACAAAGTCCGTGGAAGCCGTGAAACAGGCCAATGCCGACAATGCGCGGCATTGTTCGCTGCTCGCGCTGTATTCGCGGCGGGGTATTATTGACCGCAAGAACTGCTACGTGTTCGAGTATCGCGGAGTGGGCGAGCAGGCGATGTCGGAACCGCTTATCATCGGGCAATTTCAGCCCGATGTGATGCCCCTGTTTTTCAAAATCAAAATAGACGCGGATTTTAGCCCCGATGTTTTGGATATGCCGCGCGGCATCGTCTTCTGCATCGCCAACCCCGGCGACCGCCACCTGCTGATACGCCTGCCCTTCACCGGCGAACAAGTCACGAATTTTACGGATGCGGTTTCGGCGGAAACGGTTCAGTAAGGCATCAGGCATCAGGCATTAGGGAAGAAGACAGAAGACAGAAGCCTAATATCTAATGCCTGATGCCTACTCCCCAAATTGCCCTTGCTTTTTGGCGGGCTACAGGATATAATAAGTTAGGACGAAACCGTACTAGCCTGTCACCAACGTTTGCGGCTATGACGGCGAAAAGGATGTGGAATCGCATGGCGACGCCACGCAGCAAAGACAAAATTTTGCGGTGCGCCCGTGAAATGTTTTACCATCTGGGCTATCATGGCGCCAGCGTGGACGACATTATAGAACGCGCGGGCGTTGCTAAAAGCAATTTCTACTACCATTTCAAGACCAAAGAGCAGCTTGCGCTTGCCGTTCTGGAAACACAGATTGACGAGTACGACCTGTGGATAGGCCAATCCCTGCGTAACCCGATGATGCGGCCCACCGACCGCCTGCAAAGTTTCTTCGCGCAGTTGTGTTCGGCGCAGCAGGAAATGCAGAAGATGGCCGGCTGTCCTTTCGGCAACTTCGCCGCCACACTGCACGGCGACGAAGAGTTTATCGGGGACGACAAAAAGGGACGCGAACGGTACGAGCAGAGTGAGCTTTTCCGCAAGCACATCAGCCGCATGTTCCGGCATCTGGAACTGGCCCTGCACGATTGTTTGACGGAAGGCGCGGCCTGCGGCGAGTTTCGCTCCGACATTGCGCCGGAAGAGTTGGCGTCGTATCTGCTGGCGACAATCGAAGGTTTGTTGATTTTAACCAAAGCGCACAAGGATATGGCGCACATGCTTGGCGGGTTCAGCGTGGCGCAGCGCTTGCTTTGCGCGCGGTAAGCAATGGAATGAGCATTATGGCAGGCATTTTGGTCACGCGGCTATGGTGGAAACGTAATCTGGTATCGGCACGGTGAACTTTCCGCCGCAATCGCGCAGTCACAACAGCATAACAGTCACAATAGCATCAAAACAAGAAGAAACAAGAGGAAATGGGGAGCGTTCACGGGAACGAGCCTTCTTTTTTCCTTTGTGTTTAGAACTAAACCGTCCTAGTCAAATAATCAAAACCGATGTTGCTCGTCCGTCGTCAGTAACAATATCATACCCCGCTGATATTGTCCGGCATGGGCGCAGAAAACAAGATATACTATAAGTAGAAATGTAGACACAAGGTAAGCGCACAGGCAGGAGCGTACTTGCCTGAGCGGAGTGAGTAACGGGTGTATCGGACAGAAGCGCGATCAAGGCGCTATGAGGGGAGACCGCACACAATGGCGAACATCAAGACGTGGGAACCGCAAGCGACCAATGGGGCCGACCATGCGGAGTTTCAAAAATTAGTGGCGCGCACACAGCGCCAGGCTTATAATATCGCGTATCGCATGACCGGCAATCGGGATGATGCCGAAGATTTGACTCAGGAAGCGTATCTGCGGGCGTACCGCTCGTTTGCAACCTATAATCGGCAGATGCCGTTTGAAAGCTGGTTTTTCCGTATTCTGTCGAATCTATTCATTGACTTGCTGCGCCGCCGTCCCAAGCAGAAGCCGCTTTCGCTGGATCAGTCCATGAACGACGAGGACAGCGACGACAACCTGCTGCTGCAATTGCCGGACGAAAACTCCAACCCGGAGCGCAATCTGCTGGAAACGGTGATGGACGAGAAGCTGCAAAACGCGCTTTCCGCTCTGCCCGAAGCGTTCCGCGTGGCCGTTCTGCTGTGCGACGTGGAAGGCAAGTCGTATGAGGAGATCGCCGACATTATGGGATCGTCCATCGGCACGGTGCGCTCGCGCATCCATCGCGGACGCTCCTTGCTGCGCCGCATCATGGACAGCCAGAACGCGCCCGTAAAGGAAAAGAAGCGCCGGATGCCCAAAGTGTCCGTGCCGCTTCCCGCATTAAGCGCCAGCATGATATAAGCGCCTTGATTTCCCCCTCTTTCAGCGCATAGCGTGGCTGGAAGAGGGGCTTTTTGTTGTTTTGGGCAGCACCGTTGGCCGGTAGTGACAGGGAAAAGGTATGTAGAAAAAAGAGTATGTAGAGTCATCGTCGAAATCTTGGCAATGCAGCGCTTCCAGCCCGATGTCTCGTTGTGTCAAATTGTAGGAGAGAGGCGTCGTGGCCTCGGAAGCGTCAGGGCGAACGGGAGGGGTGAAACATAGGACTGGCACCTCCCTTCCGGTGTCTAACATTTGAAAAGTAGACGTTGTTCTGCTATTTAGACGGCTGCATTGGGCAAAGGGTTCATTATTTTTGGCATTATTTTGCTCTTTTTTTGCCTATTCAGGGCATTTGCCTGTGCCGGGGATTGAAAATACCCGGCAGGAAAGTGCAAGCGTCTTTCAGACGCGCCATTAACTATAGAATCGCGTCCGCAGGAGGCTTGTTTTGTGAAGATGGGGATTGCAAAGCCCCGGCAACCCGCGCCAATGGGAGCGCCTTAAATTTGAATCGCACTTGTAGCAACCGCCAACAGCAGGAATCAACCACAAGGATACAAAAATAAAAGTGAATTGTGCCCTCGCATAGATATTTGGAAAGCGACAGCGACAGCAGCAACAAGCAAGGACGCCGGACATGACGCAGATTGCCACTCAGCCGCTGAACGAAGCAACACGCCGCAAAATCAAGCGACAAAACCTTGCCAAAGCCTTGTTGAAGTCAGGTGGGCTTGTCGGAAACTTCATCAATCAAGTAATGTATGAGACGGCGGGGGAGGAAGCCAACGCGCAGGACAGAGCGAAAATGGAAGCCATGCTTCAGGCGTTGATGAGCAATCAAAAAACGCAGAATACCGACCTGAGAGATATTCTGTCGCGGCTGGATACAAGTGAGTTTCAGATGCAGCAGGTGCGTGAGGCCATTGTCAAGCTGGCGCTTTATTTTGGGGGACAGGCAGATGCAGCTACGAGTCAATTCATTGAGGCGGCAGCAGACAGAACGCTCGAGCGAGTACGAGGACATTTTACGCCGGGATTTGTTTCTGGCGGCGCGCTGTCTGGGCGACTGCGAAGCGGTGGAACCCCTGCTGGCGCGCGAAGTCGCAGGGGAACTGGTCGCCATCTGCCTGGATCGGCAGGGCAAAGGCGAGTACGCATCCTTGCGGCAACTGGCGAGTGCGACAGTGGGCCTGCTGCGTCACGGCGAAGCCGGAAACGAAGCCGTGCGCCTGCTCCTCGCCGCGCTCAAGGATGGAGACTGGCAGGTGCGCTCTGCTGTTTGGGAGGCACTGAACCGCCTGGTGCAGGCGTAAGGTGGGGTTGGCGGCTGACCGGCTGTTGGGGAAGGGCGCGGACGGGGGTTCTACCCTCATCCGGCCTCCGGCCACCTTCTCCCTGCAAGGGAGAAGGCTAATGTGGCAGTCTGGTGGGTTCATTATAGGTTTTGTTTGGACACAGGATTTTCTTTTTGGCTTCCCTATTTCCTGTTCAGCCGCCCATTGAATAATTTAGCCTTCTTCCTTGCAGGGAGAAGGTGGCCGGAGGCCGGATGAGGGTAGAAGCCGCCAATTCCACTACAATTTTACTCGAAAGCCCTCTGGTATTTCCCCTAATTCGCCACTTGCCGCAACTCTTCCCGCACCTGCATCAGCAGTTCACCCAGTACGTTCTGCCCCTGCCCGCCGCATTTGGCGCACCGGCAGCGGCCCCAGTACCTATCGTGCCAGCGATTGCCCTCTACCAATTCTTCATCCCCGGTTTGCAGCAGCAATTCGCGTAGGGCGGCATCGGCAAATTTGACGCGCAGCAGTTCGCGCATGATGTCGCGCTTGGCGGCTTCCCAATCTTCGCGCAGGGTGACGCGCCGCCCCTTGCGCTTGGCAATCACCGGGTTGGCGTTGGCGCGAATCGTGGCGCGTTCTTCGGCAATGGACGTTTTCGCCGCCTGAAACGCATGTTCGACGGTTGGGTACGTGTCGCCTTCAAATTCTATGGGTGACTTATAGAAGTTGGATAAAAAGCGGTTTTCGCCTGCAAACTCTTCGATCATATCCGGTTTCGCCTTCCGCGCCTTTCTTCACCAGCCAGCGCAGGGATTTTACCTGCGCGGCAAGAATATGCAACTGCCTTGTGACGCTGATTATTTACTGCCCGCTCAGTTGGAAATGCGGAAGGAAACTGTTGTGAATGAATTTGCAGCAAAGCGCATCCAAACGCTGGTCGCCATTATGAAGGATGAGGTCGACTGGCGGCGGGTGCAGGAACAATTGTGGTATCGCGTTCCGGTCGCAAGCGCCCCCCGCCGCTGGCCGCCGCAATGGCTCGCCTTTTACCAGACCAAAATTTTCAAGGACGAGGCGTATTCCATTCGCTGGTACGGCAGGGTACGGATGATACGCCGCGTACCCCGCTCCGAGTTGTTCCCGGACGAGTTCCCCAACGCCAAATCCGACAAACTGTACTATCAGGTGTTTTTGCACCGTCTGGACGCCCTGCCCGCGCCTATTGTCAGCCTGCGCCTGCGCCGCGTCGTGTTCATTCCCACCACCTACCACAAACTGCTGACCGCAGCCGAAATCAACGATCTATGGGATGAAAGCCCGCTCGAGGACGCGCTATGGGAACAACTCAAACGCCTGAATATGCGCGCCGAGCGGCAGTACGACATCGCGGTGGAGGACGGAAAGTACAAACTGGACTTTGCCCTCTTCTGCGCGCAGGGCAACATTGATCTTGAAACGGATGGCGACTACTGGCACATCAATGTGGAACGCGCCCCTGAAGACAACCGCCGCAACAATGCGCTTGCCGCGCATGGCTGGAAGGTGATGCGCTTTACCACCGCGCAAATCCGCGAGGAGATGGAAACGTACTGCGTCCCGCGCATTGCCGAAGCCGTCAACAACATGGGCGGCTTGAACGACAATCAGGAACCGCCGCGCACCTACCTTAAAGGCGACGACGGCATCGCGCAGCAATTAGGGCTATTCGATAGCCGCACAGCGTATGCGCCCGAACCCGATCTCCGATACTACTCCAGAAGAAATGGAGGACTAACCACTCCTATGATAATCACTGTTGAAATGCCCGACAGCCTGAACGATTTTCATCTGCCACAGGGCGTACAGCGCCGCCTTCAAGAACCTGCTGGACAAACAAAATCAGGGTCAACCTCTAACGCCTGCGGAACAGGAAGAAGCAGACGGAATTTGCGATATGGCGGAATGGCTGTCACTGCTGAAACTAAAGACGCGGCCTTCCGACAACGAAGGACAATGTAAATGAGACAAAATTTTATGGCAGTTGCGTTGACTATAACGGCCTTGCTGTATACCGCCTGCGCCGGACACGCGCAACAAAACAAGACGACGCCACTACAGTTCTCCGGCTATACATGGGATGTGCGGGGGGCGGGTTTGGGCGGACCGGGGCCGAACCATTGGGACGCGGCGAATGTTTGGGTGGATGCGCGGGGCTGGCTGCATCTGAAGATTTCTCATGCGGCGGGGGAATGGCGCTGCGCGGAACTCACTTCGCGGCAGCGCTTCGGTTTCGGGCGCTATCAGTTTCAGGTGTCCGGGCGGATGGACCAGTTTGACCGCAACACCGTTCTCGGACTGTTCAACTATCCGACCCCGGATGTGGGCGCGGACGGCACGAACGAGATAGACATTGAGTTTGCGCGGTGGGGCGACGGCGGCTCCCCGGCAGGCAATTATACCGTCTGGCAAGCGTCCGGCGCGCACTCGCCGGAAAACCATGCCACGTTCGGGCTTGCCAACAGTGGCGATCTCACCATGCACCAATTTTCATGGCAAGCCGCGCAGATTTCCTTTCAGTCGTTTCGCGGGGAAAAGGACGACAAAACAAAGGAACTCTGCCATTGGACTTACGCGCCCGACGAAACCCGCCTGATTCCGCAGCAGCCCCTTCCCGTGCATCTCAACCTGTGGCTGTTTCGCGGCAAGCCTCCGACGGATAACAAAGAAGTAGAGATCGTAATTCGGCAGTTCACGTTCACGCAAAGCGGTCGCTCATATAAGCCTTGATGGGGCGCGCGGCGTGTATTGTGTTTTCTCGTCGAACTGACAGAATGATGATTTCCATGTTATTGACGCAGAAGGTATTCTTTGCTATACTTAAATCTATGACAATACCGGCTCCTTTTTCAAGGAAGCGCTCGAAGAATGTAAACAAGGCAAGGGTACACTATGGCACAGGCACAACTAATTCAGGGCAATACCGCAGAACTGCTTTCTTACCTTACCCGACATCCGCATCAACAAAATTTGCTGTTAATTGTTCCCGACAAAGTGACTGAAGAAACATTCCCACATCCCAGACTCGCAGGCAGACGCAATGCCTGACGGAACTGTTTTTCGCAATGGCGTTCCTCTCTTTCCCATGCAGGAAGGCAGGCCGTCGGTCACTATGGAACTGGTACAGCGTTTAATGGATGAGGAGTAGCATGGCGGCCCTTGAACTCCCTGATGTCAACGTGTTGATTGCCCTTTTTGATGTAGTCTATATCTATCATCAGGCGGCACAAAACTGGTTTGCGGCAGCGCGAGGAAGCGGTTGGGCAACTTGCCCGCTAACGGAGAATGGCTTTTTGCGCATTGTCAGTAAATTCGGCAATTCACGTTCACGCAAAGCGGTCGCTCATATAAGCCTTGATGGGGCGCGGGCGCACGGCCTGCCAGGGATAGCGGGGCTGCAAGCGGTTCAACGGGAAACGGCTGAGTCGCGCCGCGATATAATCTTGCTCGTCGGGTGTAAGGCCAAACGCGGCGTACACAGCCTCGTCCACCGTTTGCAAAGCCCGCATGAAGTCCTGCTCCACTTGCCCGAAAGAAGCCATGCGGCTGCGGTATTCGATTAGAAGCGCGGCGTAATCGTGGGGCACGACCAGTTTCTGCACATCCTGCGTTTTCACGGGCTTGCCTTCCTCAACGGTCAGGGCCAGCAGCAGATACACGTACTCGGCAAGGGCGGCGTCGGCGAAGACGGCAAGCGGCGTGATGCGATTGCCCTCCTGCCGCAATGTTTCAACCGGTATTTCGCTTCCGGCCTCATCAAAGCGCAGGCCAAGCGCGGGTTCCGTAATGCGCCAGTGGGCAGCGGCAAGACGGCGCTCCGTTTCTGCCAGCAGCCATTCGTTGGGGTTGTTTTTGGCGCGGGTCGCCAGTTCCGCCAGGCGGTCGTACCCATCTGCCAACGCCTGCTCCGCTGCCGCCGTCAAGGTTTTCGGCCAGGGCAGGGCTTCCAGCGTTCGAGGGTAGACATGGGCGTAGCACCCCTGTATCACGCCGGAGCGCAGTTTCAAAGCCCAATAGTAGCGGGCGAGTCTGCTGTTCAGGTACGCGGCAATGGCTTTCGCCGTTATCAAAAAGTCCACGTTCCCAACCACGACAGTATTGAGTGCCGCATGGGTTCCATCTACGGCGGCAAACGGGGCTTTAACAATTTCGGCCACTTGTATCGTCGCTGTGCCGGGTTTACGCTCCTGACGCCACAAACTTAATTTGCCATTGGGTCGCTTTGCAACGGCGTCAAGGTCAATCCAGCCTGACGGTTCGCCGCTCCATGCAACGGCAAGGCTTTGGCCCGGAACTACCGCAACGGGGCGCGTTCCCGTTGGCGCGTCCGTTACCTCTACGCCGCCGCGCTGAATTCCATACGTCCAGCGAACGCGGTTCCCCAATGGCTCGAAACCGCTGCCATTGCCGTTCGGGTTGAGTTTTTGCAGCAGGGGCGCGTCGCTTTGTTCCAGCAGGGGAAGCAGGTAATCGCCATAGGGCGCAATGCCGTTGGTCACGCGGGGATTGATACGCGGATCGAAAAAGTCGGCGTACCGGACTTTTACGGGCGGTTCCTCGCTCGGCCAATGCGTCGGCACATACAATTCGATTTCGTCATCGTCCTGCGCCTGCGTCCGCTCCACAATCAGAATCATCGGGACGCGGGCGGCGTCCCACACGGGCGCGGGCTTGCCATTCGCTTCCACAAACTCCATCCAGACCACTTTGCGCAGCGCGGCGCTCCGTCCGGGATGCAGCAGTTGCCACACTTTGCCGGCCACTTCCGTATTGGCAAAGCCGCCGCTGACCACCATGCCGAACCAGCCGCCCGGTTCCAGCCATTCCGTCAGGGCGCGATAAATCACCAGCAGGCCCGCATCCGCGTTTTGTCCCCACACATGCGCCCACAATTCGCGCACTTCTTCGGCGTACTTGCCCCGTTCCGCCCGAATATAGGGCGGGTTGCCGACCACGTAACGCCACTTCTGCTCGTCGCGGGCTTTGGACCCGGACGGCAGATGCTCCTCGCCCACCCATTCTTTGATGGCCGTGTCGCGCAGCAGGCTGTTCAGGTTATGCACTTCGATATGCGTGGCGGGCGCAGCCGGGTCAAACCGCAAAATCGCCCACAGCATTTGAAACAGACTGATGTACGACGCAAAGGGATTCAGGTCGAAGCCCCACGCCTCGTTTTGCAGTTCGCCGCTCACCTGCCGGATGTCGAAATTGTTTTGCCGCGCCGATTCCAGCCGCCAGTGGGCGTAGCGCACCAGAAACGAGCCGCTGCCGCACGAGGGGTCCAGCAGGGTTCCCAACCCATGCGCCCGGACGGTGTGATCGAGAATCCATTCCACAATCGAAGGCGGCGTATAAAACTCTCCCAATTGCTTGCGCTTTTGGGGCGGCAAAAACTGCTGGTAAATGTCGCCCAGAATCTCTTCCGACAGCCCGGCAAAGTCGTAAGCGTTCAGGCGCAAAATGAGACGCTGCAAGGCCGCGTCCAGATCGCCGTTCGCGCGCTCTATCCAGTCGAAAACGGTGGGCGCGAACGGTTCGCGGTACACCCGCGCCATGTCTTCCGAAACAACCCGAACCAGGGCGCGGGCATCGCCCGTCAGGTTCTTGACGAAGTTGGCCCAATTGCGCGGGCCGCCGTCGGAAATGCGGCGCGGCTGCAAATTCAAATCTTCCACAAGCCGCAGAAACAACACGCGGGCGATTAATGCCGCCGCCGAGTCCGCGATAAAGGCTTCCTGAACGCGCTTCGCCTCGTCCTGAGGCTTGCTCGCCTCCACTTCGCGCCCGTACTGCTCCTCGAACTGCCCCAACGCCTCCTCGAACAGGCGGCGCACAAAGCTGAATTCCAGTTCCAAGCGCCCCCGTGACCGCCGCCGAATGTCGGGACGCATGGCCGCGTTGTTTTCGATTTCGTCCTTGCGCCGCCGGTAGTCCCGATAATCGGCTTCAAGCGCGTACAGCGTTGCCGCAGCCGCAGTCATCAATTCCTGAAAACTGGCGCGTAAATCGCCCCGCAGTTGATTCAGGCTTTCCGGCACATCCAGCGTGAGATAAGCGTAAGGAAAATCGCCCTTGACAAACTCCTCCCACTGGCGGGCATGGGAAGCCATTTCAGGACGCAAAAAGGCAAGCCGCGCTTGCAGTTCCTCCAGCGTCACGGTTCGCAGATCGAGCGGAATTTCAAATCCGGGCGCGGGCTTGTTTTCCGGCGTCAGGACAAGCAGGTAATGGGCGGTGACAAAGACTACGTAGCGGGTCAGGCCGTCCATATACTTGCGCTTGTTCTGCCAGAAGGCTTCGCGCTTTGAAGTGTCCAGCAATTCTCCATCGTCTTTTTTCAAATCCCCGACGACCCAGGCTATGCCGTCTTCCGTCAGCAGTTTCAGATCGGGATAGCCCGTCCCGGCGCGGTCTTCGGTGACAACGCGCGGCTTGGGATAGCCAAGCAGCCCGGCAAAAAAGTCGCGCAGTTCGGGGTTGTAGGAGCGTTCCGGGCGCTCCCAGGTCAGCGCAAGCCATTGCTCAAGCGCGTTGGCGGATTTTCGCATGGGTTATACTATCCTCAGTCCTTTTTCTCGAAAGTGGATTTGGTACAGCAACCAGCGGATAAGAAAATCTAAAACGTTCTAGCTTAGGGGCTGCCCCTAAGCTGACCCCCTAAGCTGACCCCCTAAGCTAATGCAGGGCCTACGCGAGAGGCGAAATACAGTAGACGGCAAGGGACTGCCGGTTACACATCCGTATCTAGCCGTTCATTGTGAGTTGAAAACCTTCCGGCAAAACTTCATTGATGCCGTTACTTCCAGGAGGTTGATGCACAAAGTCAAGCCCACTCGGTGTTGTTCGATACTTCTGATTGGGTGAACTCGGCTTACTTACGTCCGTCATTTCCAGTAAATTTGCGCTGAGAAGCGGGCGCAGGTATCGCTCCCGAAAGTTGCGCGTATCCTTGAGGCTGAGACGCGCCTGTATGCTGGCGCGATCACGAGGACTTTCACAAAATTCAAGCAGAACCCGGACTCTGTCGAGAAACCCTGTAGACTGTGGATAGGGCGCAACCTGGGGGGTAACCTGGGGGGTAGACCTGGGGGGCAGCCCCTAAGATGCGCGGATGCAGCGGTAGTGTTACCGTGAAAAAGGTTCGTTCCTCATCGGTATCAAAGCGTGGCGGGGGCGAACCATTTTGACGCATAACCCGAACGGCCTTTGGAATGCCGGTACCGCGCCCCCTCCGTTAAGTTTAACTCCTTGAGAAAATCTCCGATACGGCGATTGCGGTAGCGACGAGGCACAAGTTTTCCCTGAGCAAGTTGAGCAAGATTGATGGATCGGTCTGGCCCCGGATAACTTGTAATCGTTATTTCCTCCGGCAAAACGCGCACTTCAATCGGCTCATGCTCCTCATAACTGCGATGATAAACCGCATTGACAAGAATTTCCTCAATGGCTGCGTAGGGGTAGTTAGCGAAGCACTCGGATTCTGCGCGGTCAGGGTGCTTGACAACATACTCCTTTACGACAAACTTACTGATGTAGAGCAGCGCGTCACGCAACATTTGGCTCAAAGGGCCACCAAAGGATTTCTCATTGAAAGTGTCTCCTCCCGGTCCATCAGGAAATTCAACGACATCTATCTGCGTCTGCTTGAAAAAGCGGTCAGGCCGCTCGTTGAAAAACATCAATCCAACGTTCTGCGGCAGAATATATTCAGAGGGACCCGCAATGATGCCCATTCGCCGCCCTAACTCGACAAAATCAAGTTTGTCGGCTTCTTCGCACAACTTACTGCCTACATCGCGCAAAAATGCCTGGATCAATGGCAGTTTCAAATCGGTAATCTTTGCTGTCTGATTGAGGCGATCATCGAAAGGTATCTGCGCCGCGAGCGACATGAGTTCGATCTCATCCTGATGTTTAGCCCGAATGGTTGATGATCCCTTGCGAATGTAATACGCAAGCAGCTTGTAGTCTTTCGTTAACAACTCCGGCGCTTTGTAAGGCCGGTTTTGTCCTCCCGGCGCGCGAAGAACAAGGATATGCTTGTTTGATACGACGCAAGGCTCCATCACCGGATGATAGTTGGGATGCATTCGGTAGCCTAAACTCAGTACCTCTTTTTGCAGCCTGTCGAGCGCGTTCACATCCACCCCCGTTGGCGGCAGAATTGGGCGTCCATGAAGGCAGGCAACGCCGATAATAACATAACCGCCGCCCAGATTGTTGAAATCATTTGCGAAGGCGCAGAGGGTGTGTAAAACCGCTTCCGGGTTCCACCTTTCTTCAAACTCGCAGGTAAAGAGCTCCCATTCAATCAAAGGCCTGCCTGAAGCAAATCGTCAATGTTGATGGGCAACGCCATGCAAAGCTTCTCCGTTTGCTTTGATACTTCGGAT
>CAWIEK010000036.1:0-23452 GCA_963835065.1 uncultured Chthonomonadaceae bacterium
AGCCGCTGGCAAGGTTCAGGTTTGTCGGGCTTTAACATTTGTTCGTTACCTGTGTTTTGCCCTCATTTACTCGAATCAGGAACCAGCGTTGCATCCCACCAGAAACCTTGCTCACGCATGTAAATCAAAATCTGCTTGAACGCTTCATCGTGGAGCCTGCGTGTCTGAGCAGCATCAGAGGGTCGCATGTCGTACCGTGCCCACTCACTTGCGGTTCTTAATCGCCGGTAATGACTTGCAATCGGTTTCATCTGATTAGAGATGTAGACAGCGCGCTTCTCATGGGTATCCGGCATGTTCATCGGTGTCTTGGCGTGAGCGTAAGCCTGCATCAAATGAACCGCTGAATAAAACAAGGCCACCACCGCCCAACTTACCTCTTCTGAATTGTTCAGAAAACGTTCATATCGGCGGTAGTTGGCATGCGCTTCCGCTATGTGTTCCAGCGCCTCCCTATCCGTAGTTTTAGGGGCGGGCATGTTCCGCTCCTATTAACCCTCAACACCGCAGATAGCTGAAGGCTTTATCAGCACATCCAGCCGTCCCTGTGGGTATTGTTGATGGGTACGAATTTCGAGATCAAAGACTTCATCGGCTGCACTGCCGAACAAGTCAGGAATGGTAACAACGATTGTTCGCTCATTCCAGGACGGGCCGCCATCCACTTGCACCGAAGCGCCTTTTATCTGTAGCGCTTGCTGATAAAAGGTAAAATTTGCTTGTTCCGTCTGTGTCGCCGTTGCGGGTTCGTCAGACACGGCAAATTGTACTGCACCCTCACCCTTCTTAAATTCTGCTTCAACTCTAATACTGGAGGGAACAGTAGATTTTGCCGTGTCTGACACGGGTTGAGTAACATCTAAGACAGACATGGTTCTAGCCCCACAAAGATAGAAATGAACGATAGTATGATTGTAGCATGGTTTCTCCGTATTATCAAGCCTTCGTCTCAGGCCATGCTCAGGGGGTCAATGTCTACGTACAAGCCTAATCGGTCAGTGGGGGCGAGGCAGGCGATGGCGGAGCGTACCAGGTCGGAAAGGGGATAATCTACGGGCGCGCGCAGGGCGACGTGGAAGCGGTACTGGTTTTTCAGGCGGGCGAGGGGCGCGGCGGTTGGCCCGATGATTTCCACGTCCGGCGGGTTGAGCCGTTCCAGCGCGACGACGAGAGCGGTGGAGCGGGCTTCCGCTTTGGCCTCGTTTTCATCGGCGCAAATCAGGTTGACGAAGCGGCTGTAGGGCGGGTACTTCAATTCCTGCCGGAACAAAATCTCCTGCTTGTAAAACCGGGCGTAATCGTGCTGAATGGCCGCCTGCACCGCGTAATGATCCGGGCTGAACGTTTGGATAATCACTTCACCGGGCGTGTTGCCCCGTCCGGCCCGACCCGCCACCTGTGTCAGCAGTTGAAACGTCCGCTCGGCTGCCCGAAAATCCGGCATGTTGATAGCCGTGTCCGCGCTGATAACGCCGACAAGCGTAACGTTCGGGAAATCCAAGCCTTTCGCCACCATCTGCGTACCGATGAGAATGTCCGCGTCGCCCTGCCGGAACGCGCGCATAATCCGGGAGTGCGCGCCCTTTTGCGAAGTGGTGTCCCGGTCCATACGCGCCACTCGCGCGGTCGGAAACACGCGCAGCACCTCTTCCTCGACCTTTTCCGTGCCGATGCCGAACGCTTTCACCTTCATGCCGCCGCAGTCCGGGCATTTCAAGGGTACGCGCCCGTTGAAATCGCAATGGTGGCACTTCAGCGCGCGCTCAAAGTTGTGGTAGGCCAAAGAAACGGCGCAGTTCGGACACTTCGCCGTCCAGCCACAATCGCGGCACAGCACAAACTGCGCGTACCCGCGCCGGTTCAAAAACAAAATGGTCTGCTGTTTCTTTCTCAGCCGCTCCATCATGGCCGCGATTAATCGCTCCGAAAACAGCGCCTTCTGCTTCTTAAACTCTTCGCGCAAATCCACCACTTCCACGCGGGGCAGGGGGCGGTTGTCTATGCGGTCAGGCATGGTCAATGAGGAGGGTGTCGGGTGTTGGGTGTCGGAGTGTTGTGCGCGCGCGTATTGGACACGCGTCTGTGTTCCGCTATAGGCCTTGGTTGGAATTTTTGTAACTGCCACTGCGCAAGTGCATTATTGCCCGACACCCTGACATCCGACACCCCATATCCTGCTCCGTAGCCGCAAAGTAACTCTCCAACGAGGGCGTCGCGCTGCCTAGAATCAGCGTGGCATTGCTGAGTTGGGCGCGTTCCATAGCCAGGTCTTTGGCATTGTAGCGGGGGGTGTTTTCCTGTTTGTAGGAGGCTTCGTGTTCCTCGTCCATGACGATCAGTCCGACATTTTGCACGGGCGCGAAAATCGCCGAGCGCGCGCCGACCACGATACGCGCCTTGCCCGCCTGCATCCGCCGCCATTCGTCGTGCCGCTCGCCTTCGGAGAGTTTGGAGTGGAGGACCGCTACCTGCTCGCCGAACCGCCCGACAAAAATATCCACAATCTGCGCGGTCAGGGCGATTTCCGGCACAAGCACAATCGCGCTGCGGCCCTGTTCCAGCGTGTGCGCAATCGCGTTGAGATACACTTCCGTTTTGCCGCTTGCCGTGACGCCGAAAAGCAGAACGGTTTGCGTTTTGCCGCTGTCCAGGCACTCGCGCAGGCGTACCGCCGCGTTCTGCTGTCCGGGCGTGAGCGTGGGCGCAACCGTGCGTTCGCCCTGCGCGCTCACGGGCGCGCGCCGCACCGTAATCTCATGCGCCTGCACCAGCCCTTTGTCCACCAGCCCGCGCAGGGACGCGGGCGTTGCCTGGCTGACCCGCACCAGTTCATCGCCGGGTATCGGCCCTTCGCTGTGGCGGGCGCGCTGCACCAGTTCATTCAAAATCCGCTGCTGCTGGGGGCTGCGGTTTCCCACACTGCCGCCCTGCGTCAATGCTACCGCCGCCGCGCCCAATGTATACGCTTTGCGGGTTTTGCCCACCGTTTTCGCCCGTACAATCGTCCGCGATTCAATAAGAAGCCCTTTTTTCAGCAGGGCGGCATACGCGCCCGCGAAGTTGGTCAGGTGCGCGGCTTCGCGCAGGGCGTCCACTTCCGCTTCGCCGTCCAGCGCGCGCAGGGTTTCCAGAACATGCGCCTGTGGAATGGACGCGCCCACATCCACGCCCCGATACGTCGCATCCGCAAGCCGCGCAATCGTCGCCACCCGCGCGCCGAGATTGGCGGGAGCCACGCAGCGCAGCGCGTCCAGCAAATCGCACACGTACTGCCAGCTCATCCACTGAATAATATGAAGCTGTTCGGAATTGATGGTAACAGCGTCTTCCACAATACCGATAATGGTTTTGAGTTTGCCGCACAGGGGATCGTTTGACGCCAGTTTGCGCCGCGCCAGCACATACCCCAACGTTTCCCGCCCCGCAAACGGAATATGCACACATGCGCCCGCCACCAGCGTATTTTGCATAATTTCGGGAACGCGGTACGAGTACGAAGGCTGCAAATCCGGCGCGTCAATATCCACCACCACATCGGCAATATCAATCTCGGCGTACTCCTCCCATAGCGAGTCCACATAAGGATTTTGGATTTTGGATTTTGGATTTTGGATTGGAGATTCGGAGTTCCGGGTGTTCCGGGAATTCATTCGGGAAGTCGTTCATAATGTTGCGGTTTTCATCCTTCATCCTTCATCCTTCATCCTTGCTCTTGTCCTTCATCCTTGCTTTTTTCTGCCAGGGCATACAGACTTTGGGTTCGATGCCTGTGCGCAGGCGCTGGATGTTGGCGCGGTGCTTGTATACGGCGAGGATGCAGGCGGCGCAGGCGAACGCGAGGCGGTACGGGTCGCCGGGATGCAGCCATAGTGTGAGAAACGGCAGCGACAGCGCGGCCAGAATGGAGCCGAGCGATACCCAGTTCAGCGTCAGCAGTTCCAGCAGGAAAATTCCGAGCGCGGCAATCCCCACGCCCGGCATCACGCCGAGCAACGCGCCCAAACTTGTCGCAATCCCCTTGCCGCCCTTGCCGCCCAAAAATACGGAATAATTATGCCCCACAACCGCGCACAACGCGCTGCTCACCTGCCATTCCGCGCCCAAATGCAAACTATATTTTGCGATAAGCGGCGGCACAAGCCCCTTGCACACATCGAACGCGAACACAACTGCGTAGCCCAACGGCCCGGTCACGCGCCCCACATTGGTCGAGCCGATGTTGCCGCTGCCTACCGTGCGGATGTCCACGCCCTTCCATTTCTTGACCAGCCACAGCCCAAACGGAATGGAACCGAGCAGATAACTCCCCGCCAATAACAGCCCGATAATGCCCGCCTGTCCCATGCTTGCCCCCTGCCCCGCGATATGCCCAAAGTATACCCATTCCGCCGCCAAACCGCTGAATAAATTAAACCACGGGGAACACGGGGGACACGGGGAGGAGAGGGCAGAGGAGAAGAGAACCGCTCCTCTCTCCCTCTCCTCCCCGTGTTCCCCGCGGTTGAACTCCTATTGCAGCCAGTGCAGGAGGAGGGAGGCCAGCCACAGGAAGACGGCAAAGCCGATGACGTCCTGAAAGGCGGTCTCGAACGGGCCGGCGGTGGCGGCGGGGTCGAAGCCGAAGCGCTTGGACAGCATCGGGATCACGGTTCCCATGAAGCCTGCCGTGAGCATGGAGCAGGTCATCGCGCCGCCAATGACAATGCCGAACGGGATATGATGCGACCAGATCACGCCCACCAGTCCCAGCACAAGCCCGCACACAACGGCCATAATGACCGAGGTTGTCAACTCCTTTATCACGGGTTTCCAGACATTATCAAGGCTGACGTGTCCCGTGTCCAGGCCGCGCACGATGATGGCCGCCGCCTGCAAGCCGACATTGCCCGAAATCGCGGAAATCACCGGCATGAACGAGGCCAGCAGAATGATCTTTTTCAGCACGTCGTCAAAGTGCTGAATCACCACGCCCGCGCCCAGTTCGATGAGCATGGTTCCCATCAGCCAGGGCAGGCGCAGTTTCGCCACCTGAACGGGTGTGCGGCGATCCATTTCTTCGGCGTCCGAGCCGACCAGTTTCAGATAATCCTCGTTGAACTCTTCCACGAGAACGTCAATCACGTCGTCTACGGTGACGATGCCGAGCAAGCGGCCTTCGGCATGAACGACGGGAATGCAAAGCAGGTCATATTGCGAAATCAGTCGGGCCACTTCCTGCTGATCCGTTTCGGGCGTCACCGTAATCGGTTCGGGATTCATCAGGGCGGAAAGCGGCTGCTCCTGCCCCGCTGTCAGCGCGTCGCGCAGTGAGCAAACCCCGGCCAAACGTCCGCCGCCGTTAATGACGTAGATGACATACGGCGTTTCCACAGTGCGGCCTTCGCGCCGCACCTTGTCTACGATCTGCGCAGCCGTCATTTGCGCCGTCGCGCTCAGGAACTTGTCGGTCATCAGGCGTCCCGCCGTGCCTTCCGGGTAGGCCAGCAGCGCCTTTACCTCCTGCGCGTCGGCAGTTGGCAGGCCGGCAAGCAGGCGATTCGTGTCTTCGCTTGAGTCGCCGGGGCGCTCAGACAGTTCCGCCATCAATTCCGCCGCGTCGTCCATCGGCAGAATGTCGAGCAGGGACACGATGCGGTCATGGGGCGTGTGCTGTACCAGATAGCGGTTGGTGTCGGGCGAAACCTCGTCCAGCGCGTCTGCAGCAGTGGGAACGTCCAGCAGATTGAAAATCGCCAGCGCTTCCGGCAGCGTCAGTTCATCCAGAATAAAAGCAATGTCGGACGGGTGCAGGTCGCGCAGCAGCGTTGTCAGCGCCGACGTGTCGAGCGTCCGCCCGCCCTGTCCCAGCATAGCGCGGATGCGCTCAATGGTTCCGGGCATCATTCGAGTGATTGGCATGGCAGTGTCCCTTCCCGAAAACAAGGCGTTCGGAACGGCGTTCCCGCGCGTAAGATGGTAACAGGCGCGTTTCAAAATCAAGGCGCGTAAGTGCCAGGAATTGAAAAACCCCGTCTTCACAAAACAAGCGTCCTGCGAACGCGATTCTCTCTATCAAGATTCTCGCGTCTGAAAGACGCTTGTACTTTCCTGCCGGGTGTTTTCAACACCCGGAGCAGAGAGATGCCTCCATCATTGCAGACAGGCGAAACAATTCCCAACAGCGTTATTTTCGCTGTGTTTGTGTCACGGATATGAAGTTGGCAGGCGTCAGGAAACAGGAAACCGGGAAGGGACAACAATCAAAGTCGCTTCCGCGCAGGTCGAGCGACCGGGCGGCAGCGGGACGCAAGGCGCGTCGAAACTGCGAGGCTTAACGGTCGCGCGACGGGAGGTTCCGTTCGCGTTTACTGGCTGGGTCAGACATGGAAAACGTATCATCCTTTACGCGGCAGGCAAGATTACACCGCGCAAGTCAGTATAACCCGAATCACTTCGATTCGTCAACTCAAAATGAACACTTTTTATCATTTGAAGCGTCGAATCAAGTAAACTGTAAGGAAGAAGATAGAAGATAGAAGGCAAAGAAGGCAAAAGAGTTAAGATATAAGCCAAACACCCGAACACCTGAATACCCGAACACCCTAAAACCCTAAACCACCATGACTACAGACTCCCTTTGGAATGCCGTTATAGAATTTACCACTTCGCCTGCTGAAGAAGCCGATGCCCTGCTGCAAGCGGTTGTGGCGCAGGGCGTGGCTGCTGTGGAGCCGCTCGGTTTGGCCGTTCGTATCGGCGACGTGGCCGCACGTCAGGCTGCGGTTCGCGCGCTTGGCTTTATTTTTGACGCGGCTTCCGTGCCTGTTTTGATCCACGCGCTGCAGGATGCGAACGCGGGCGCGCGAACGGAAGCCATTGCCGGACTCGCGCGCTTGGGCGGCCTTGCCGTTCCCGCCCTCTTGGACGCGCTCCGGCAGGATGTCTGGGCCGCGTGTGGAACGCAATTGCGCCTGCTCAATGAACCGCAGATCGTCACGCCCCTGCGCGAGTGCCTGACAGCCCGGCAGGATGAAACGCGCCGCGCCCTTGTGGAGAGCCTGTCACGCATCCACGACGCCCGCGTTCTCGACGCCCTTACCCCGCTTTTGCGCGACATAGATGAGCCGATACGCTTTTTCGCCGTAGAAGCGCTGGCGCGGGCGGGAAGCGCGCGCCTGTCCGATATACTTGCCGCCCTTGACGACAATCTCGCCTTTCGGCAGCATGTCGCCACCGTCCTGACCGCGCACCCCGCGCCTTTAGACGAAGCCGCCCTGCCCCTCCTCCTCCTCGCAAGCCGCGTCGGGCACGTCCACGCCCGGTGGGTCGCCGATACCGTTCTCAGCCAGATGGACTCCCCTGCCGCTGTGGACACGCTCCATCACGCCCTGTCCGATCCCGACGCCGAAGTACGCCTGATTGCCGTAGAAGCCACGCGGCAAGTCAATGACAGCAACATCGAAGCGCTCCTTCGCGCTGTGCGGGACGACAGCGCCCCCGTGCGCCGCGCCGCCGTTCACGCCCTCGCCGACGTTGCCGACCCCCGCGTAACCGACGCCTTAGTGCAGGCCGCCAATGACGAGGACGCCCTCGTTCGCAGCCGCGCCCTCGCCGCAGTGGGCAGCCTGTCCCGCGTCGGCGAACTTCAGCCACTCGTCAACGCCCTTGCCAACCGCGACACCAGCCTGCGCAAAACCGCCTCCGACACCCTTGCCGGCATGGACGCCGCCCGTGTCGTTCCGCCCCTCATTGCCGCGCTTGCCCAGGACGCTTACGGCGAGGTCGCGCGGACATTGGGACGCCTGGGCGATGTGGAAGCCGTTCCCGCCCTGCTCGCCGCGTTTGAAGGCGCGACATATGTGGCGCGTCAGGCCATTGTGGAAGCGTGTGGCCTGCTGAAAGACCGCCGCAGTCTGCCCGCCGTTTTGCGCGCCATGAAAGACGACACCTCCAATGTCCGCGAGGCCGCCGTAAAAGCGCTCGACCAACTCGCCGCGCCCGAAAGCATCCCCACCCTGATTGACGCCCTTAACGACACCGCCCCCGCCGTCCGAGAAGGCGCGACACGGGCGCTCACGCATCTCGGCCCCCTCGTTTTGCAGGCCATGCAGCCCTCCCTCGAATCCGGGGATTGGCGCGTCCGTCTCAACGCCGTGCAGGTGTTGGGCAACATCGGCGACGTGCGCGCGGTGGAACTGCTCATCCGCAAACTGCACGACCCCGCCGGCAACGTGTGCGGAGCCGCCATCACCGAATTGAAACGGCTTTCCGACGCCCGCTGCATCGGCTGGCTGCTCCGCGCCCTCGAAGACCGTGAACCCTTCGTCCGCGAAAGCGTCGCCGACGTGCTGACCTCGCTTGGCGACTCGTTCACCCTGCCCCGTCTCGTCCTTGCCGAATCGCGCCTATCCCCCCGTGACCGCGCCGCCATTCTCGACTACATGCGCCGCGTCCGCTACTCCGACCGGCACATCACCTTCCGCTTCACCGCCATCGGCGATCTCGTCGCCTACTGCATGCAAATGCGCAACGAAACCGACCCCGCCGTTCAGCAGGGAGCCAACGCCGTCCTCGACTACATCCGCCAACTGCGCGACGCCCAGGCCACCCAAGCCCCTGCCGTTCCAACAACACCCGCGTCCGGCGAAAACATCGCTTGATTAAACTATGCTTCACGACGAGCATAGTTCGGGGGTCAGGGCGGGAAAAATAGTGGTATATTGAATAGGTAAGGAATTATCAAGGTTGAAGGGGAGGGGAAGTTATGTCTGCGGCAATTATTCAGCGACGAGTCTTACGGAAAAGAAAGTCTGTTGCCACTTCCTCCAACGTAAATTCTAACACATCCTCTCAACAGGAAGATGTGGGGTGTCGAGAACAAGCGTTATGCCTTTACTCTTCAGAAGTAAAGCAGATACCCGGTGTCGTTAGCGTCGAGCGCTATTATGATGGAAAGTCAAAAGAAGAAGGAGTAAGGGTTGTGGTTGACGACCTTTTTAGCCCGGTCACGCGAAGTGTGAGCCGGATTTAAAAGTTGGTTTATGCTGCCTACCCCGACATTCGCTTCGATATTGACATCCGGGATGTCAGCATGGAAAGTCGGAACGGGTGACAGGAGCGTTCAACGATGGCCGCTCCCTTATTCAACGAGACAAAATCAAGCGAACACAGGACAGAAGCAGGAGCGAATTACCGCAGGTATGAACTCCTTCATAAAGAAGGTGAATTCGGATGGTCTGTGGTTCTCTATAACCTCGCGCCAAGTAAGTCAATACCCACATTCTATTCTTCACTAACCAAAATCATCCCATGCGCAATTGGGTCGAAGCCAGGCGGCCACTGAGTTCGATGATTGTAATAGGCTCCTGCCAACTTTGCTGACTCTAAATTTCGACAGTTGCAATTTGCGCCTTCCAAATGCGCTCCAGATAGCCGTGTCCGCGCAACATCTGCATCCGTGAGGTCCGCCTCGCATAAATCTGCCCCATCTAAAACTGCGCTATGAAGGACAGCCTTGTACATTCTTGTCCGTCTTAACCATGCATTGCTCATGTCAGCAACTGTTAAGTAAGCCTCACTTAAATCGGCATCGGTCAAATCTGCCTCATACATGAAGCTGCCGTACATGTTCGCCCGCTTGAACGAGGCGTGTCGTAGATTTGCCTTCTCGAGAACTGCCCGATGCATGTATTCATCATCAAGGACAACTCCTTCTAAAGTATCTGCGTCAACCTCGACGAAGTACACAGGGCTGTCAATACACTCTATGCGGATCATGTCTCTCCGGTGTGCCGATCACGGGAACTTCAGCGTTATTATGGATCACTATAGTAGTATAAATTCTTCATGCGTGTTCTCGGCAAACTTCGCATAAAAACTAAAACAGAAGAACGAATCACAATTGCGAAAGTTGCGCAGATGCAAACATTTTCGCAAGGGGCTGAACCTTCCGACAGGCAACTGTAACAAAAGAGCAACACTCTACTATACCTGTCGCCGCGCCCGAATACTTGGCGTGGCGGCGTACCCCTTATCGGAGGTTGCTTTTTATGAACGCCAAACGCGCCGCCTGTGCCGCTCTTGCCCTGTCCGCCACCCTGCCCCTGCTGACCGCTTGCAGCCGGAGTACCGAGGAAGTTGGCAGTACCGCTCAGGCAACAACGCCTGCGCCGCTTTCATTCACTCATGTTACTCCTGATGCTGCCGCAAACACAGGCGGCGAGGCGGCCAAGTTGCCACAAACGGCGCGGGCCGGGATTGAAATGGAAAAATCCACAATCGGTTCTGATAAGGAGGAGAAAGCGGCGCAGCCTTTATCCGAAGCCCAAAGCGCCGCGCGCAGAAAGAACGCGCAAGCCGGTTCCACCACGAAAGATACGAGTTCCGCGCCGTCCGACAGCATGGCGGCTTCCTCCGTTATGGGCGCGCAGCGTATGCGCGCGACAGCAAACCATTACGCCAAAATGCCCGGAGTTGGCGCTCAGGCGCAAGTCCATGCCCGGTTCAGCGCTCCGGCCACGCTGAACCGCCCCAGTGCGGCAAGCGCGATGGCGACGCCGAAGCCACAGGCCGTGTACAATCCCAATATGTACGTGGCGGATACCTACATCGGCGGCAACGGCGAAAAAGACCGGCTGGAAAAACTCATTCAGGCGGGCGTTCTCGTGGATGGACAGCGCGTGAAACTGGAAGCGTTCACCCACGATTACGCGCAGGCGTTCCCTATCCCGCAGCAAACTGCCCTGAGCGTTGCCGCTGACGGGGTGCAAAGCAAAATCATTCAATCGGGCGCGCATACCTATCTGCAAATCGGCTTGCAGGCGACCAAGGGAGAACTGCCGCGCCGCCCGCCGCTCAATCTCGCGCTTGTCATTGACCGCAGCGGGTCTATGGCCGACGAACACAAGCTGGAATACGCCAAAGCCGCGGCCACTCAGCTTGTCAACAGCCTCACGCCCGCCGACACGTTTACGCTTGTCGCGTTCGACGATACGGCCAACCTGCTCGTGCCCGCGCAGCATGTCGCCAACAAAGCCCATATCCGCAATCTGATTGCCGGCCTTTCCCCCGGCGGCGGCACGAACATCTATGACGGCCTGAGCAAAGCCTACAGTCAGGTGAATAAAAACGCCCTGTTGGATGGCATCAACCGCGTGATTTTGCTATCCGATGGGCAGGTGACAGCCGGGGTACAGGACCGGGAGCAGTTTCACCATCTGGCCGCTTTAGAAGCGGACCGGGACGTGCAGACAAGCGCGGTGGGCGTGGGCGTGGAGTTCAACGAGGATTTGATGCTGTCCCTGGCCCGCGACGGCAAAGGCAATTACCATTTTCTCAAGGACGGCGCGGACACGCAGCAGGTTTTTGCCCGCGAACTCAACGAACTGACGCATGTTGTCGCCAAAAACGTGAAACTGCGCATACAGCTTGCGCCGGGCGTGGGCCTCATTCGCGTTTTGGGCGCGCAGACGCTGGACGCGCAGCAGACCGCGCAGGTGAAGCAGGAAGAAAAGAAGATTGATCTGAAAGTATCTGAAGAACTGGGTATCGCGCCCAATCGCCAGAACGCGCCCGAAGAGCCGGGCATTAAAATGCTCATTCCCGCCATCTACCGGGGCGACAGCCACATCGTGATGCTCGAAATCAAAGCGCCCGCGCAGCCACAAACTGCCGCCAATCCGCAAAACACTGCCAAAGACACGAGTATGGTTACGCCTGCGGGCGTTTGCAAACTGGCCGATGTGTTCGTGAAGTACAAGGATCTGGTACATCCGGCCAACCGCGAAGCGCGGGCGACGGCAACCGTCGCGTACACGCCGAGCAAGGACGAAATGATCTATTCCGTCAATCGCGGCGTGAAGAAAAACCTGTTAGGATTTCAAACCGGCGAAGCGCTGACGCAGGCCGCGCAAGCCATCGAGCAGGGGCGCGTGTCCGAGGCGATTCAGAAGGTGGAGGAACGCCGCAACGTGGTCAGCATCGCCGCGCAGCAGTGGCAGGACGGCGATCTGGCGCGCGACGGCAAGCTGCTGGAGCGCTACAAGGCCGTGCTTTCCCAACTCAGCGTTCATCAGCAGCTTGCGCAGGGCGATTTCGGCCAATATCTGCGCCGCTCCCTCGCCTACAACGGCTACAAAATGACGCGCTGAACCCGGTTTCCTTCAGGAGTTTGCCATATAAAGCGGCTTTGACAGGGGTTCGCGTCAAAGCCGCTTTTCACGTTCACGCCGCTTAAGATTGCGGTAAACTTCATCGTCGTTGCGCTTGCCGATGATTTCTATCCAGACGGTTTCTTCATCAAACCAGTACACGATCCGAAACTCGCCGATGTCTGTACGATAAAGGTCATAGCCCTTCATCTCAATGCTGTCGTGTGGCTGCGGTTCGTTCATCAGGGCAAGGGTTTTGCGTATCACCTGCCGATACTGTTTCGCGTCCAGGCCGTCTGCGAACTTGAAGGCGTCTTTAGACATATCCAGTTTGCGCATCGCGTTTGCTACGCCTCCGCCAGTCGCGCTTCGATAGCCGCCATCAACGCCTCGGAGCCGACGTAACCGCTTTTGCGCCCTTCCGCCGCTTTCTGCGCCCAATGCGCGTTCTCAATGGCCTGAAGCCGCTCGTATTCGCTTTGCGAAAGCAGCACGGCATGTTTTCGCCCGTTCTTTTCGATAGAAACCGGCTCTTGTTGCGCTTTATCCACATACTCTCCGAAATGGTTTTTGACTTCAGTTGCGGTGGCTACGGTCATAAAAATTCTCCCTTTTGTAATTTTACAATGTCCATTATAGCCCGAATAGCCAAAATTTTCAAGTTACTATCCTGCAAGGTGAAATGACCCTGAAATTGCTTATTTTACACGATGCTTTGTATTGACGGGGTTCGGCTGTAGTGCTATACTGTAGCCGGACGCCGTTGTCCATTACGGCCCCGGCTTGTCCCCCACAGCCCCGGCTTTGTCCGTCAGGCGCGTTTCCCCTCCCTGCCGCCTGCGCGTCACGTTTTTCCTGCCTGAAGTCCGCTGCGCGTCAGGCGCGCAGGGTTTTCATGCTGTCATTATTTATGGCAGGAACCCTGAACTACAGGCGACGCTTTGTTTTGGGAGGGTGCGGCCATGTCCTCGAAACGTTCTCAACGCCTTGCGTTTGCTGTATTTGTGGCTGTTGCGCTGTGCATCATCGGGCGCAACCTGTACAAGCGGTACATGAACGCGCAATTGTTCCGCGCCATTGCCAGCCACGATGTAGACGAGGCGCGTTCGCTCTTGAACAGGGGCGCGGATGTAAACGCGACTCAAGACACAACGCCCGCTCTGCTGGAAGCCATGAGCCAGTTGACCCCACCCAGCATGATATTGACGCTGAGTATACCGGGGCAGGTTCTGACGCCGCCCTCACAGGACATTCCTGCTGATGCCGAAGCGGTTGCCTGCCTGCTGATTGAACGCCACGCCGATTTGCGAATGCCGCGCATCAGTGTTGCCGTCGGCGAGCAGCCAAAAGTCAGCGGTTATGATGACGCGGGGTATGTCGAGGAAGCCTGCCGGCATGGCAGTATTCCCGTGCTGCGCTGCCTGCTGAACAGGGGCGTGGCTCTCACCCCGCGCTGCCTGGATGCCGCGCTGCAATATGTCAGCCTGGCTTCCTCCGGTTCAACGACATTCAGCGGTTCAGGAACGGCGCAAGTTGAATCGGCGGCTGCGAAAGCGGAGAAAGCAAAGCAGGCATTGAGGCTGGCGCAGCAAAAAGAAGTCATTCGGCAGATGGCGCAATTGCTGCGCGAACACGGCCTGCGTCCCACACTTGCGCAGTGCGTGGAACTCAACGACGTGACGGCCCTGAAAGCGGCGCTGGATGCGGGAATCTCACCCGAACCGCAGAGCAGCAACACCGAACCGACCTTAATCACGGCTGTACGCAAGGGCAACCTGGAAATGGTGACTTTATTGCTGGCGCATGGAGCCGACGCCAACTCTCATACCGGGTATGGGGATTCAGCCTTGAACGTTGCCGTCGCGCAGGGCAATTTAGAAGTGGTGAAGCTGCTGCTGGCGCATGGAGCCGATGTGAAGGGCGGCAAAACCTCAACCGCGCTGGAACACGCGATGTGGGGCAAGCATCTTGCCATTGCGCGCCTGCTGTTGGCGAAGGGCGCCGATCCCAATTTCACGTTCGGGTCGGCGGCGTACTCCGCGCTTCCCGAAGCCATCCTGTCCCTGCCCGAAATTGTACCGGAATTGCTGCAGCATGGCGTGAACTTAAACGCGGGGAATGGAGCGGTTCTGCGCGCGGCCCTGCGCACTCGCCGCATTGCCCTGGTGCAGGAACTGCTGCGGCGCGGCGTCAACGTGAATCCTCTGCCCCCGCCCGCCACCCCGACAACGGCTGCGGGAGGAAGCCTGGCAGCTCCGTCTGCGACAACTCCGGCACAAGGCATTACGGATGCGCCCGACCCCAACTCATCCCGGACAAAGGATTCCGCAGCCGTTTTCGCCCCTGCTGAACGCCACGTTTTATGCCCCCGAAGCCGAACTCCTGCTGCTGAAAGCGGGCGCGAACATCGGCACGGACAAAACCACCGTTCTGGCGGCATTGGCAAAATGCGGACGGGCAGACTTGTTCGCCCGAACGCTGGAATTGGGAGCCGATGTCAACGGCGTGGATGGCGATGGGGAAACCGCTTTGACGCGGGCGGTGAAGTTGGCCCCGGAAGGCGTTTCCGTTTTGCTGGCGCATGGCGCGAACCCCAATTTCGTAACCAGAACCCAGCGCGCGCCTCTCGACCTTGCCGCAAGCGTGGGAAACGTGGACTGCGCGCGCCTGCTGCTGGCGCATGGCGCAAACATAAATTTATGCCCGCCACACGGCCATACTCCCCTGTATTGGGCGCGCAAGCACAACGCGGATCATGTGGTACAGGCGGTGGATAAAAACCTCCAATCTATCACGGCGGTTGTGCATGGAGGCGGCAACGCGGAAATGATTACGCTGCTGGAGCAGGCAGGCGCAAAAGCGGAGTAGGAGAAATTAGTTATGCCGCAGTCCCGTACCAATCGCGCTAGTTCCAAATCTTCCAATTACAATCGTTCCAAAGCCGCGCGTTTAGGCCGTGCCGCATTTCTTGTGTTTGTTGCGGTCGCGTTGTTTGTGATGGGGCGCAATGCGTACCGCCGCCATTTGAATGCCGCTCTGGGCGTGGCGGTGGATAAGGGGAGGCTGGCAGACGCGCGTTCGCTGCTGGACAGGGGCGCGGAAGTGGACGCGCCGCAGAATACAACGCCCCTGCTATGGCTGGCGCTGACGCGGATAGCCTCTGTACCTGCCGCTGCGCCGGGTGGACTGCAATCCGCCCCTTCTAATTATCCCGATGCGGAAGCGATTGCCTGCCTGCTGATTGCAAAGCAGGCCGATTTACGCCTGCCGCGCTTTTTGTACCGCAACGGGCAGCAAACCATTACCGCGTATGAAGCCGACGGGTATATCAAGGAAGCGTGTCGGCTTGGCAGCCTACCTGTCCTGCGCTGCCTGCTGGACAAGGGCGTGGTTCCCAACTCGGATTGTATCGAGGCCGCCTTGCAGTTTCAAAATGAGTCGTATCAGGGCGGTGGCCTGAGCGATCTTACCGAAACGGACAGAAGCGGCAAAGTGAACGCGGCGGCTGTGGCCGAAAACATCCGCAGACGCAATCGGCGCAAGGAAATTATCGGGCAGATGGCGCAGATGCTGCGCGAACATGGGGCTGTGCCCACCCTCGCGCAGTGCGTTACATTAGGCGACATTGCGGCAATCAAAACGAAACTGGACGCTGCATCCCCGCAGGCCGCAGCGAATATGGCATCCTCGCTGTTACCCTCGGCGGTAGGCATGGACAACCGGGCGCTGGTCAATCTGCTGCTGGAACATGGCGCGGATGTTAATTATTATAGCCAGAACAGCAGTGCGGCGCTTGGTGTGGCAGTCCAAAATGGTAATTTGGAAATGGTCAATCTGCTGCTGGCGCGTGGCGCAAAGGTAAACGTGAAAGGCGTTCCCCTCCTGCAGCCGGCTCTGTACAGTAAGCGGCCCGAAATCGCGCGCCTGCTGCTGGCGCGGGGAGCCGATCCCAATCAACATTCCGATAGATATTCAGGATCCATTTTGGAGATAGCAATCTACAACATGCCTCAAGTGATCCCGGACATACTGCGGCATGACGCAAACGTCCGGGCCGACAACGGAGCATCCCTGCGCGCCGTCCTGAACAGTTCGCGCCTTTCCAAAAGCCAGCGCATGATGCTGATAAAGGAACTGCTGCAGCGCGGCGCGAACGTCAATCCGCCAATAGTCTCCGAGCGGACGGCGTTAGCGATAAGCGCGTCCGGTGTTGTTCTGCCGCCGCAACAGCCGATGGCCGTGTCGTCTCCCCTGCTGGTGGCCGCGTGTTGCGCCCCGGAATGTATGGACATACTGCGCCGCGCCGGGGCGAAAATCGGGACGGAAAAGCGAACCATTCTGGCAACGGCCGCGAAGGCCGGACGCGCCGACCTGTTTACGCGCCTGCTGGACATGGGAGCCGACATCAACGGCAAGGATGAGAACGGCGAAACTGCGCTGACGCAGGCGATTATGCATGTGCCTGCCGGTGTGCCGTTTCTAATTGAGCGCGGCGCAAACGTCAACATCATACCGCGCTCACAGCACACGCCCCTAATGGTTGCGGTCACAGCGGGAAACGTCGGCATCGCGCGCCTGCTGCTGGCTCATGGCGCGGACGTGAATTTGCGCGGGGAACGGGGACACACGCCCCTCTATCTGGCGCAAAAGCACCGCCCGCCGGAACCGGAAATGGTCACTTTGCTGGAACAGGCGGGGGCAAAGGCGGACGAGTAGAGGAAGAAAAGAAAGAGGAGACATGGGGAACAGGGAATTAGACGCAATACCGTTCAAATAAGGCGGTTTTTACCTGAAAACAAATTCGTAGGGACACAACATGTTGTGTCCGCGCCCTTATCTATAGGAAGAGGACACAACAGGAAGAGGACACAACAGGAAGAGGACACAACATGTTGTGTCCCTACGAACGCTCATTTGAACGGTATTGGAATTAGATGCCCTTAGTGATTAGTTCTTCGTCGGCGAGAAGTTCGGAAAGGGTTCGGGGGCGTTTGGGCAGGGCATCTATGGCTTCGGCCATGTCCGCGAGCAGGTCATTGAGGCGTTTGATGGCGCGCATGTCGCCCTGCGCGCCCGCGCGCCGCCATTCCAGTTCGCCGCGCCGGACGTAGATTTCTATGTCGGAATAGCGGCTGAGTTCGCGCCGCGCTTCCCGCGTCAGCACGAGGGGCAGATTTTGCGCGTCGTTGCACACGACGAAAAACTGCCGCGTAAAATCCGCGTCTTCCAGATCGAAGGCGGGACGGTCACGGCGGGTCTGCGCTTCTTCCAGCAGGCTTTTGCGCCGAACGCCCAGAATGAAACTGGCCGGGTTGCGAATTGGAAACGCGCCCCGCGTGTGGTAGTACGGCGCGTCGTCGTCATGGCTGATGGCGGTTTCCAGCACATAAGGCCGTTCGCGCAGCGTGCCGATGACGCGCTCCGGCGACAGCGAATTGCGGGCCTTGAACTCGCCGTCCAAATCCCGCGCCAATTTCTGCCACGCCCGCACCACGCCCCGCCGCCCGCGCAGCCACAACCCCGCCGCCAGTCCCACCATCACGCCCACAATCAGCGCAATGCAGAACCAGAGCAGACTCGCGTTTGTCGGCTGAATTCCTGCTGCCATAAACCCTCATTGAAGAAATGATGAATGATGAGTGATGAATGATGAACAAAATGCGAAATCCCAATTCATCACTCATCACTCATCATTCATCATTTGCCTAAAGCTCCGCTTTGTTAATCGCATTGCCCTGCGAGTCGAAATCGTAGACGATAGGAACGCCGTTGGGGATGTTGAGTTCCACGACTTGCTGCTCGCTCAGATTGTCCAGCTTCATGACGATAGCGCGCAGGCTGTTGCCGTGCGCGGAAATCAGAATGTTATGCCCGGACGTGAGTTCAGGCAGGATTTTACTGTCAAAATACGGCATGGTGCGCTGGGCCGTATCTTCGAGGCTTTCGCCGCCCGGCGGCTGCGTAGAATAGCTGCGCCGCCAGAGCTTCACCTGGTCTTCGCCGAACTTTTCCGCCGTTTCCGCCTTGTTCAAGCCCTGCAGGTCGCCATAGTGCCGCTCATTGAGCGCCTGGTCGTATTCGATGGGAATCCCCTCCTGCCCCGCCGAACGCAGGCAGATGGTGAGGGTTTCAATGGCGCGTTTCAGCACGGACGTATAGGCTTTGTCCAGATGGATGCCGGCCATTTTGATTTTCTCGCCCGATTGTGCGGCTTCGGCTTCGCCCTGCGGCGTCAATTCCACATCCACCCACCCGGTAAACCGATTTTCCAAATTCCACGTAGACTGCCCGTGCCGCAGTAAGATTAGTTTTGACATGAAAGTTCCTCTATCCTAAATTCGCCAACGCGCCCGTAAAGTCGGCCATTGTCAGCGTTTTGGGCGTCCCTTGATTGTCGGCGTCGGCGATGCGGATCAATGCCTGTAGTCCCGCCTCATTGACCAATGCTTTGATGTCCGCGCCGCTGTAGCCTTCGCTTTGGGTTGCCAGTCCTTCCAGGTCCACGTCGGGCGCGAGGTTGGCGTGGCGGGTGCAAAGCGCGAAAAGCTGCCGCCGCGCTTCCAGATCGGGCATGGGTATCTCAATCTCGCGGCTCAAGCGCCCGCCGCGCCGCAGGGCGGGGTCGAGCATATCGGGGCGATTGGTCGCGCCGACGAGAAACACGCGCGCATTGGGCGTGATGCCGTCCATTTCCTGCAAGAACTGGTTGACCACTTTATCCGAATGGATGGCGATGCCGCCCTGCCGTATGGGAAGCAGCGCGTCAATCTCGTCCACAAAAATAATCGCCGGCGGATTGGAGCGGGCTTTGGCGAATAAATCGCGGACGCGCTTTTCGCTTTCGCCCACGTACATCTGATGGATGTCGGCGGGCGTAATCGAAACAAAATTGCACTTTGCTTCGTTGGCAAGGATACGCGCAATTGTGGTTTTGCCGGTTCCGGGCGGGCCTTTCAGCAGGATTCCCGTCGGCGGCTGTACGCCTAATTCTTTTGCCAGGTCGGGCTTTTCCAGCATCAACTGCATTTGCCGCAGTTCGCGCTTGGTTTTCGGGTTGAGGACAAGATCATCCCAATTCAGACGCGACTCGTCTACGGTCGTGGTAACAGGGCGATGCTGCGCGTCGGGCGGAGCCTGCTCAAAAGAGTGCGCGAGCGTGGCATACGACGTGTTTTGCGGGTCGAGCGTGGCGGCTTTGCGGGCGGCTTCCACCGCCTCCTGCCGCAGATCCAGCGCCTGCAACGCGCGGCCAAGATAGTGGTAGGCGCGGGCGTCGTTGGGGGCGCGTTCCAGCACGGAGCGCAGATAGTGTACCGAGTCGTTGAGCAGTTGCCGGTAAAACTGGAATTTGCGCTTGCCGTCGCGGGCCGTCTGGTCGAACCCGAAAATTTGCGCGCCGTAAATCACGGCCATATCAGTCACGGACGGCTTTTCGGCTTCGGCATGGTTCCACAGGCTCCAGCCCAAGCGAAAACGCGCTTCCAGATTGTCCGAATCGAGGACGACGGCGCGGCGAAACGCTTCCACCGCCGCGCCCCATTCTAAGTTACGGGCGCGCTGCATCCCGCGATACAGCGCTTCTTCCGAGGTTTCGCTGGAACGCGGCGGCGCGGGCGGCGCATCCGAACCGGCAGCGGGATTAGAACCATTGATATTGGTACTTGGTGAAGGTGAATTATTAGCCATAGGTTAGGTTGTTAGGGTTTTAAGGTTTTAGGTTTTAGGGTGTCAGGTGTTCAGATACCGGTACTTCTCTTCTTTATACGCAGGGAACGGGTACAACGATACCACAATTCATCATCACGCATTTCTGGCGTCCAGAATGTCAAGCTGCGTGATGGCGGGGATAAGATTCCGTTCCGCGCCGCGCTGAAGGAGGGTTTCGATGCTGCGGCGGCCCTCCTCGCCCATTTCTATGGATTGTTCCGTGACGTACATGCCGATGTAGCTGGCAGTGGATTCGCGGTCCAGTTTGTGGGCGTAGGGTATGGCCGCGTCGAGTGAAGCAGTGGGATTGGCAAGAGAAGTGGATACCGCGGCGCGGATACGGCGGGCGATCTGGCGCTGTACGTCTTCCGGCACGTCCCGGCGCACAGCAACGACTTCGAGGGGCAGGGGCAAGCCCGTCGTTTCCTGCCACCACGCGCCCAAATCCACGACGTTGTACAATCCCAAAGCCTGGTGCGTCAATTGCTCCTGCCCCGTCAGCAGGGCGGCTTCGGCTTCGCCGCGCACAACCGCTTCGCGCAGTTCGCCTTCCGGCAGGAGTGTATACGTAAAGGTTTTCGGCAGGAACAGGGAATAAGCGAGGAAACCGCTGTTGCGCAGGCCGGAAGCCACCATTGAGGCGGGCGGCAGTTCGACGGGCGTAAGCGGGTTGTAGGTGACGATCATCGCGCCATACCCACCCCCAAATCGCGCCCCGCACGACAAAATACGGTACTGATCCTGCACATACGCATACGCGGGAACCGACAGCAGCGTGACGGGCAGTTCCCCTGTATGCGCCAGATGATCCAGCATATCAATGTGCTGCCAATGCGGCGTCAAAATGGGTTGTTCCGCGTCGGCATCGTCCATCGACAGGTTTTCGATGGCGTCAGACTCTCCCGAAATGCGCGCGGCGTCTAAGGATTTTTGGGCGTCGCCAAACTCCGGCGCGGACAGCAGCGTATGCAGACGGTAAACCGCGTCCGGCGTGGGCGGCACTCCGAACGCGAAACCATCAGGCAGTTGTGGTGTCAGCGAAGTATCCATTATGTTAATTTTCCTGATTGGCGTTCCCGTTGGCCTGATAGATGTGACATAACATGCACAATTGTACTGACCCGGTATATACCATCTAAATTCTTTACCGGGTTATTAGGCCTGCGGTCAATTGTCCTATGAACATAAGATTGTGCCGTGCTTAAGTGGTTTGTCCGTAAGACAACGGTCTATTCGCGTGTATTTGCGTGTATTTGCGGCTAAATCCTGATTTATAAACCGACGCAAAATTATGGCATAATTTGCCGTGTTTGCAAAATACCGGTTTGTCGCTCTAGTTTTGCGCGAATTTAGATATAATAATAGACAGACGGATCGCTTTTCAATAAGTGCCGGACAGTTTCGGCACACGCGCTCATTACCGCTGCCCAACAACACGATACCAACAAACACCACGCGACACTTCCGGCAGGCTCCGGGGGTGACAAGAAGGCGTAATTTTAAGGATACAACAAGCATGAAGACGGCGCTGATAACGGGCATTACCGGGCAGGATGGATCGTACCTGGCAGAACTGCTGCTGGAAAAAGGCTACCGCGTGGTGGGCGTGGTACGGCGTTCCAGCACGGAGAGTTTCGAGCGTATCGCGCACATCATTGAGCGCGTCGAACTGATACAGGCCGACCTGCTGGATCAGTATTCGCTTATCGAAGCGCTGCAAAAAGTGCAGCCCGAAGAAGTGTACAACCTGGCCGCGCAATCGTTTGTGCCGACCAGTTGGAACCAGCCCGTCCTGACGGGCGAGTTTACCGCATTGGGCGTGACCCGCGTTCTGGAAGCCATTCGCCTGGTGAACCCGAAAATCCGCTTTTATCAGGCGTCCAGCAGCGAAATGTTCGGCAAGGTGCGCGAAACCCCGCAAACGGAAGACACGCCGTTCTATCCCCGGAGTCCTTATGGTGTCGCCAAAGTGTACGGACACTACATTACGGTCAACTACCGTAGTCTTACAATCTATTTGCGGTATCCGGCATATTGTTCAACCATGAGTGCGTCACGGACACGACCCCGGTTATCATTCGCAAACAAGGATTGATGGACATTCTGCCCATTGAAGATGTCGTGCCGCACCGTACCAACCCGCGCAGCTACCCCAAGTATTCCACAACGCCCAATCCCGCCGACCGGTTGGAAGTATGGGACGCGCAGGGATGGGCCACTGTGACGTGCATGACCGCGACCTGGAATGGTTTCGAGCGCAAGCCCAACAAAACCGTGCATCGCATTGCAGCGCGTGGAGCCGTGTACCACGCGACCGGCGACCATAAGGTTTTTGTGGAGCAGGACGGCAAGCCTGTCGAAATGCCCGCCGAGCAGGTACAAAAGGGCGACAAATTGGCGCTTATCAGTCTGCCGCAGCCCACCAACATGATTACGATGACCGAAGATGAAGCGTGGCTGTTGGGCGTGATGGCGGCAGAGGGGTACGCGCACGAAGAGGGCAAAATCCAGTTCACCAATCAGGATCAAACCCTGCTGGATGAGGTAGAAGCGTGTTGGCGGCGCGTGACCGGCGGCACAGCCAGACGCTCCACGCATCCAAGCGGCTTCGCCAACGGCAAGGAAGTGACGCAGTTGCACTTAAATGGCGGCGGCGTTTACGGTCGCTACTTGTTCGAGGCGCTGTACACCCGTTCGGGACACAAGCGTATTCCTATCCGCGTTTTGAACGCGACCTGCGAAGCGCGACGCGCGTTTCTGCATGGCTTCCATGCCGGGGATGGCTTGAAAAGTACGCCCTGCACCTACACATTTCAGGGCTTCAAAACAGCTTCGGCGTCTATGGCAGCGGGATTGTACTGGCTGGCGACGACAACGCTCGGACAGCGCGCCATTGTGTCCTGGAAGAGCGCGAAGACCGGCTGTACTATCAAATCAATCTGAACTCGCCGGATAAAGCCGGGCAAAAAGGGCAGCATCTGGTGCGGCCTCTGGCCGAAGTGGTCAAGGCGCAGCCCGTCGAATACAAGGGCTGGCTGTTCGATCTGGCAACCACAACCGGCACATTCCATGCGGGCATCGGGCAGGGGTGGGTCCACAATTCTCCCCGTTGCGGCCTCGAATTCGTGACGCGCAAAGTGACCAACGGCGCGGCGCGAATTAAGCTTGGATTGGACAAGGAACTGCGGCTTGGCAATCTGGAAGCGCGGCGCGACTGGGGCTTTGCGGGGGATTACGTGGATGCCATGTGGCGCATGTTACAACAGCATGAGCCGGACGATTACGTGATTGCCACCAATGAAACCCATCCCGTGCGCGAGTTGGTGGAAGTGGCGTTCGGGCGCGTCGGCCTGGACTGGCAGCAGTATGTCGTGGAAGACCCGCAGTTCTACCGCCCCGCCGAAGTGGATTTGCTTGTCGGCGACCCGGCCAAAGCCCGCCAGAAACTCGGATGGGAACCCAAAGTGACGTTCAAGGAACTGATTGAAATGATGGTGGACTCCGACATTGCCCGTGGGGAAAAGCACCTGCGCACGGTGAAAAACGAGCAAAACCGATAGAATAGAATGAGGAAATTAGCCGCGAATGAACGCGAATACAATTCAAGTCAGCCTGTA
>CAWIEK010000037.1:0-251945 GCA_963835065.1 uncultured Chthonomonadaceae bacterium
GGCGGCTTTTGGAGGGGCTTGCGGCCTATCAGATAGTTGGTGGGGTAACGGCCTACCAAGTCTTCGACGGGTAGCTGGTCTGAGAGGATGGTCAGCCGGACTGGGACTGAGATACGGCCCAGACTCCTACGGGGGGCAGCAATTAGGAATCTTGTGCAATGGGGGCAACCCTGACACAGCGACGCCGCGTGAGGGAGGAAGGCCTTCGGGTTGTAAACCTCTTTTAACCGGGAAGAAACAAATGACGGTACCGGTGGAATAAGCCCCGGCTAACTCCGTGCCAGCAGCCGCGGTAATACGGAGGGGGCGAGCGTTGTCCGAAGTTACTGGGCGTAAAGCGCGCGTAGGCGGGTTGGCAAGTCCGCTGTGAAAGCCCGGTGCTTAACGCCGGAGGGTCGGTGGATACTGCCAGTCTTGAAGGTGCTAGGGGAAGATGGAATTACCAGTGTAGCGGTGAAATGCGTAGATATTGGTAGGAACACCAGTGGCGAAGGCGGTCTTCTGGAGCACTCTTGACGCTGAGGCGCGAAAGCTGGGGGAGCGAACGGGATTAGATACCCCGGTAGTCCCAGCCCTAAACGATGGATACTAGGTGTCGGGGGTATCGACCCCTGCGGTGCCGCCGCTAACGCAGTAAGTATCCCGCCTGGGGAGTACGGCCGCAAGGTTGAAACTCAAAGGAATTGACGGGGGCCCGCACAAGCGGTGGAGCATGTTGTTTAATACGTCACTAACCGTAGAACCTTACCAGGGTTTGACATGTGAGGCACCGGCATGAAAGTGTCGTTCGTAGCAATAGGACCTGCAACACAGGTGTTGCATGGCTGTCGTCAGCTCGTGTCGTGAGATGTTGGGTTAAGTCCCGCAACGAGCGCAACCCTCATCCCATGTTGCCAGCGCGTGAAGGCGGGAACTCTTGGGAAACTGCCGGGGTAACTCGGAGGAAGGTGAGGATGACGTCAAGTCAGCATGGCCCTTACATCCTGGGCTACAAACATGCTACAATGGACGGTAAACAAAGGGATCCGAGACCGCGAGGTGGAGGCAATCTCAAAAATCCGTTCTCAGTTCGGATCGCAGGCTGCAACTCGCCTGCGTGAAGCCGGAATCGCTAGTAACCGCAGGTCAGATAAACTGCGGTGAATACGTTCCCGGGCCTTGTACACACCGCCCGTCACGTCACTTGAGTTGTCTGCACCCGAAGTCGGTGGGGTAACCCCCTCTGGAAGTGTGAACGATGGATTTGATGGGGGAGCCAGCCGCCGAAGGTGTGGGGAGCGAGAGGGACGAAGTCGTAACAAGGTAGCCGTATCGGAAGGTGCGGCTGGATCACCTCCTTTCTATGGAATGGGAAACATGTTGGGCGCAGAAGGTTATCGTTACTGCTCTTCGGAGCGGCAATGCTTCGGCGCAATCAACTTCCCTCCTAGGTCGGTTCTTTGCTCAGAAGTCACATAAGTACGTAAGAAGCAAGCCTCAGAGTCCACACAAGACTACAAACGTGATTGATAACGGTTCAAATTAAATACTGCCTGATGAAGAGTTCTCTTCATCAGGCAGTATTTGTTTTTGTTTGCCGGAAGGCACAAAGTCATGTCGGAAGCAGTATACAAGGTAACTAAAATACAAGGTAACAAACTTTCCTATCGGCGGAAAAACTCATGCAAAACCGAACACAAACGTCGCCAGCGTATTGACCCCATCATGCCAACGCCACATGAGGAGCTTCTTTCTAGCATTGAATACGCCCTTGTCTTCAACAGCAACCACTTTCCTCGTCTGCAACAGCAGTGCTGAATGCCTTGATTTTGATGCAGGGGTTGGGAACAATGCTGAATGAAGGCATTTCGCTTGTTATAGAGGTTTATGAAGATGAGGAACAAACACAGCGCGTGTTTTCGCCACCTGGGACGTAGATAATGCAGGCGCGTGGGGCACTCTGCTGTACGAGTTTGTGTTTGCCAAATCGGAAGTGGCAGTGCGATGGTTCAGCAAATCTGTCGCGGCTAATCTGCCGGACACAGAAGAGCGCAAAGTCGAAGACAGCAAACGCTGTCTTGTGTTGTTCCAATGCTTTCTATACGGAAGTTTGAAATGCAATTTACGAGGCCGCGTTCTTTGTACCGTTCGTGAGTATCACCATGAGGCTAGAGGGGCAAGGTTATGGTGTCAGTCTTTCTACCCTCAAGAAGCGCGGCAGTTTGTTCTTTGACGTAAACAGCGCTCTGGAGATCACAAAATTTGAATTCGCATAGATTGAGCGTAATTCTTGCAGTAGCTCAAATGGGATTGGATGTAATAGAAGCTAAATGGAAGAGGCACTAAAGGCGCAACATTGTTTGAATGAATTGGTGGGGAGCGGCGTCACGGAAGCCGATGTTGCCGCGTTGCTGCCGTTGTTGCTGAACGCCCTCCACGCCGCCCCTGACCCTGACCGCGCGCTTGCCGCGCTTGACCGCTGGCTTGCCGCCGCTGAAACGCCACGCGACTATCTGCCTCTGCTGATGCAGCCGGACGTACTCAACCGCTTTTGCCTTGTTACCGGCAGCAGCCAGTATTTTGCCGATCTGCTGGTTCGCAACCCTGACGACTTTCGTGTCCTCGTTCATCCCGAACGCTATGGCGAACGGGAAACGCCTGCCCGCCGTTATCTGGAAATCTCCCGCTTGACTGAAGGCTGTGACACGCCCGAACAGCAGCGCGACGTTCTACGTACCTGGAAAACCCGCGAAATGCTGCAAATCGGCGTCCGCGATCTGCTCGGCCTGGACGATATGCCCACCGTCGCCCGCGAGTTCTCCAATCTTGCCGACGCCTGCGTTCAGATGGCGCTGGAGATTGCGTATGCGAGCATAGGGGTCAGGGGTCAGGGGTCAGGGGTCAGGGAGGAAGAAGAGAAGAAGAGAAGAAAAGAAGAAGAGAAGACAGCAGGACAGGGAACAGGGAACAGGGAACAGGGAACAGAAGGCATTCAATCGGCAATCAGCAATCGGCAATCGGCAATCTCTTCATCCTTCATCCTTCATCCTTCATCCCTTCCTGCTCCCCTCAACCTCCTTACCGTCTTCGCTTTAGGCAAGCACGGCGGGCAGGAACTCAATTACAGCAGCGACATTGATCTGATTTTTGTTCATGCGGACGGGCTGCCCGCGCAGGTTGTTCTGGAAGACGGCAGGCGCATGGAAACGCCGGTTTATCTGGCGAAACTGGCGCAAACGCTGATTAACATTCTGAGCGAAGACAACGGGTATGGCAATGTGTTTCGCGTGGATATGCGGCTGCGCCCGGAGGGACGGTACGGGGCTTTATCGCGTTCGCTCACCGGATATAGAGTGTATTACGAAAAGTGGGCGGAAAACTGGGAGCGGCAGGCGCTGCTGAAAGCCCGCTTTGTGGCCGGAAACCGCGCGCTTGGCGACGCTTTTATGGCTATGATCGCGCCCTTTGTATACCGCCGCCAAATTTCGAGCGCGTTCCTCAACGATATTCGGGTCAACAAGCGGCGCATTGAGCAGACCTGCGCCAAAAAAGGGGAAACCGACACTAACATCAAAACAGGGTGGGGCGGAATCCGCGACATTGAATTCATCGCGCAGTTACTACAACTTGAGTTCGGGTTTGCGCATCCGCGCCTGCGCACTCCCAACACGCTGACTGCGCTGCAACGCTTGAATGAAGCCAGTTTCCTGACCGATAGACAGGCGGAAGAGCTGGAAGACGATTACAAATGGCTGCGGACGCTGGAACACCGCCTGCAACTGCTGCACAATGCGCAAACCCAAACCCTCCCGGATGAATCAAACACAATTGAACGCGCGTATCTGAGCCGTCGAATGGGTTGCGCGGATCTAAACGAATTTGAAACGGAATTAAAAACCCGCCGGACGCGTGTTCGCGGTTATTTGGACACGCTGTTTTACGATCAGGAACGCCGTTTTTTTCCCGCTCTGCCTGAAACTGTTGATCCGCTCTGGCAGGATGTTGGCGCGTTGATTGCCGATCTGAATACAGAGGAAGCGCAAGCCGACCTGCGCGCTAAACTGACAACAACGGGTTTTCAAGACGTGCCTAACGCTTTGCGCCTGCTGCAGCTTATGCGGCACAGTCAGGAGTTTCAGGACGCGCCCCCGCAGTTTTCCGAGCGTTTTCAAGCCCTTGCGCCCTATCTGCTGGAAACCGTTGCGCATAGCCCCGCCCCTGACGCGGCATTAGCAGGTATTGAATCGCTTGCCGTGCCCTACCGTGACCCACTATACATGCTGTTTCAGGGCCGTCCCGACATCTTGTGGCGGCTTGTTCGGCTTGCCTGCGTACCCACTTTGATTAACAGCCTGGCAAAGCATCAGGAGTGGCTGTATCCGTTGCTTAACGAAGATGAAACGATCCCGGAAGTGCTGCGCGATACTGCCGGGGAGGAGGAAACAGGTACGCAGTTTTCTGCCCACTACGTGCAGGCATTGACGGCGCGCGTTGGCAAACTGCACAGCCCGGATGCCCGCTGGAAAATGATTGCTTTGTTTTATCAGCGCGAACGTCTGCGTATCGGGGCGCGCGATATTTGGGATGAGGCCGACGTTTCCGACGTGATGAAACGCCTGACTCGGTTGGCAGAATCCACGCTGCAAATTCTGCTTACGCTGTGTATTGAGGCGCGCGCAACTACACATCCCCGCCCCCAATGGGCGCGAAGCGTTTTGGAACGCGTTGCCGTTGTCGGTTTGGGGCGTTTGGGAAGCGCGGAACTGAGTTACAGCAGCGATTGGGACTTGCTGTTTGTGTACGAGACGGAACGGCCACGCAGCGAGGAAGCGCAGGCGGGCGAGCGTAACGCCCTCGCTTCGGGATTGGTACAGGACGTGCTTGCGGCAATTAAAGCCTTAAACCTGCACGGAACAGGCATCGAAGCCGATCTGCGCCTGCGTCCGTGGGGCAGCAAAGGGAACCTGATTTACACCCTGCGCGGCTACCTTGACTACTTCCACGCCCACGCCGAAACATGGGAACGTCAGGCGGCGTTGAAAGCGCGTTTTATAGCCGGAAATCCAACCATCGGCAGGCGATTAGAACGAATTTTGCGGGGCGTCAGCGTCGGCAGGGGCATTACGCCCAAAGAAGACGCCGCCATTCACGCCATGAAAACCCGCATTGAAACGGAACGCCTGAAATCGCAGGAACGCGCCACCGACCTGAAACTCGGTCATGGCGGCCTGAGCGACATTGAATGGCTGGCGCAATTATTACAGCTGCGTCACGGTCCACAGCACCCCAACGTTCGCGTTGCGTCTACGCTTCGCGCCCTCGACGCGCTGGAAACCATTCACGCCCTGGACCGCTCCGAAGTCCACGTCCTTACGTCCGCGTACCGCCTGCTCACCCGCGTTCGCAATAGGATGACCCTGCTTGCCGGAACGCCGCAGGATGTCTTTCCCATTGACCTGCACCGCCGCCGCGTCCTCGCCCGCCTGCTCGGTTATGAAGACAGCCTTGTCGTCCGCGCCGAACAGATGCTGCAAGAAGACGTGCAGGCGGATATGCACGAAGTCCGCCGCATCTTCACCCGCCGATTCGGAACGGATTTAACCACGGGGAACACGGGGGACACGGGGAGGCAAGGGGAAGAGCAGGGATAAACCACGGACGACACGGACAACACGGAGAAAACGGAGATAAGAGCAAATCGTATTTTCCTCTCCCCGTGTTCCCCGTGTTCCCCGTGGTTTATCCTTATTTCAGTTCGATCAAGGCGGCTTGTTCCGGTTGCAGTTTCAGCGTGAGAATGGCGACATTGGCGGCGCGGTTGATAGGTACTTCCGTGTTGGTGAGCAGGTTCGTGGCGCGAAGAGTTGCAGTTGGCAGGTTCAGGGCGCGGGTGTCTATGGTGAGCGTGGTTTCCTTTGCGGTTGGGCTGTCGTTGAACAGGGTGAACAGGCGCGTGCCGTAGCGTTCTGCGTACACAGTGGCGTCGTTGGTATGGGCGTGGGTGACAGTCTGCCATCCCGCTGCGGACAGGCGTTTGATAATGGGAACGTACTTTTGGAAGAGCGGGCGGTCACGATTGTACCAATCGGGCGTTTCCCAATAGGGATGCGTGGCGGCGTCCGCGCTGAACATGCTTGGAAACACGCCGTAGAACAGGCTGCGCTGGAAATACTTTTCTACGAGCGCGGGCGTCAGGCGGTTAAAATCCGTGTTCATCAGCAGCAGATAGGGTTTTTGATTGCTCATGGTACGGCGGAAGTTGAAGATTTCATCGCTGTCAGGCTGCCATTTGCCGTCACTCGTCAGCCAGTTCACCTCAATGCCCATAACATCGAGCAGGGGCGCGAAAATGGCAAAGCGGACGGGAACCGTGTTCGCCATCAGCAGCCGATTGCGGTTGTGCAAGTCCTGCGACACGAAGCGGGTAAACGTATGCGTGGAGTACCACTGCGGCACAACAGGCTGCCGGTCATCTGTATCAAACGGAAGCGGATAGGGTGAAGACGCGAGGCTTAACGGACGATAATCCAGCACGTCGGCCCATCCTTCGAGAGAATCCAGATACTCGCCGTCCAGTTCGCCCCGTTCCTTATTGCGGGCGGCATTGTCGTAAGTTTGGGCGGCGCGTTCCAGAGTGTAGTTTAAGAAGGCTTTGGTCGGCTTATCCTGTGTGGCAGGCAGTTCCGGGTTCGGGTTCAGGGTAAACACCGCGCCATTCGCCCAGGGCTGATTTTGAAATTCCAGATTAAACCGTCCGTTCGCATCCTGTGTGCCGCTGTTCAGAACGGCGCGGGCATTTTCGATTTTCGATTTTCGATTTTCGATTGCCGATTGCGTTCCTTCTGTTCCCTGTTCCCTGTTCCCTGTTCCCTGTCCTGTCTTCTCGTTCCCTTTCGCCTGCTCCTCAATCAGCGCCATCGCGTTCTCATACGTTCGGGGCAAAGACGGCGGCATGGGCAGCCAGTAGGTCATGGGTTCGGAGTAGTGGAAACTGAGCAGGCCGAGCGCGTCGTCAGTTTTCACGCTGTTGTCGCCCTCATGGTAGGCGAACCCGAAGTCGGCAGGGTTTTTGATGGTTTTCGGGTCGGTGAACGGCAGCCACAAGCCGTCGGCTTTGGCGCGGCGGTCAAAAGCATGGGGGTTCAGGGCGTAGAAGCGCTGCGTGGCGGCGCGGAAACATCCATCGGCCCTCCCCGGAGGCAGGCGAAACAGCGTACAGCGAAAGCGGGCGTTTCCGGCAGGCCAGTTGGCGGTTTTGCGGGTCAGCGCCACATCCCACGCGATCACGAACTGTTTGGCTGAAGCGTTGTAGAAGATGCGGAATACGCTCGGCCAGTCCATCTGGCTGGCAATGCCGATTCCGCCCTGCGCGTTGGCGATACAGCCGTAGGGATACAGAGATAAGCCGCCCGTCGCGCCGACATTGACGCGGGTTAGATGCGAGTACTCGCCGCTTGCTTCAATCGTTTGCGCGTGGCGAATATCGTGCCCCCACTGCCAGCCGAGCGCGTTGACGGGCAGGGCAAGATAAACCGTAAGAGCGCGATCCGTTTTGGTCAGGTCGGTCAGTTCGCCGTCCACGCTGATGCTGTCACTCTCCGCAGACAGGTGGGCATTGAAACTGACCCGGATATTGGGTACATTAAAACCGATGTTGACGCCGCCGGTTTTGCGCGGAGCGGCAATCCCGCGCATGGGCACGAGCGAACCGTCCCTGCCTACGTCGCGCAGATAGAATCCGCCTGCGCTGCCGCTTACAGGCTGCCCGTTCAGGCGGACGGCGCTGATTGCGCCTTTAGGGTCAACGTCCAATGCGAGGCCGTCCTTGCCGGCAACGCGCAGGCGCGGCCCCTCGGAAGGCGCAAACGCGGGAACGGCAAGCGGCTGGCTGTCGAAAATGCCGCTGCCTTGCAGGGCGTGGGCGGAGAAATCATCGAACCAGGCCGTGCCGGAGTGCCGCCGAAAAAGCGCGATGATGGTCATGGATTTGAGCGGCTTGGCGGGAACGACGAGAACTTGCTTGCGCTGCCAGTCGTGGGTTTCGGAACGGAACGGAGCAATCTGCCCCCATAACGGCGTCCCGTCCATATACTCCGCGTCAATGTAAATGGCGTAATCGTTGGCGTTGAGGCCGCGCGCCTGCTCGGATTTGCTCCAGCCGGCAACCATAATGGGAATCGGCCGTTTCTGGTTCAGCGCGACCTTGATTTGCGCGCCCCGTTCCCGATTGGCGTTGAGGCTGTCACAGCGAATGGATTGGTCGCCGTCATGGTGAATCTGGCGGTCAACATCGTAGCCCGCGCCGAACGGCTCCCATTCCGGCACACCGCCGCCCCTGCCGTCCGGCCCGCCGCCGCCTTCAAATGCGCCATTGCGGATCAGTTCGGCGGGACGCTGCTGCGCGGGCAGAGTCGAGGGCAAAAGCATCAGCAAGCCACAGAAAACACGCAGAAGAATGAAAAAACGGGGCATTGGAACTTTCCTTACCGGGAACATCAGTATAAATGTTAAGAAGAATTAAGAACAAAAGTGCGAACTTTTCGCTTGTCTTCCGAAACTAAAGGGTATAGGGCAGAATTATGGGAACATTCGGCAACAAAAATTTGTTTGAATCAGTATCCATAAGTAGAACAATTGTCGTCTTATAGAGTGAGTGGCTGCTTTTGGACGGCATTTTCCCTAGTTCGTAGGCGCAGCAAAGCCGATGCTGTCGTTGTTCCCGGTTGCGAATGCAGTGGCGTTCGCGCTGCCGCTCTGATGAATACGAAATCAAATAAGAAATACTCTTCAACGCTTGTGCCTGAAACAAGGAAACTCGCGGGCCGGCGTGGAGATTGAAGGCGGGGGTTATGGCAGGATTCAATACGCATCATTACACCGAAGAACAGCCGCAGGTCAGTTCTCTGGAAGACCAACTGCGCCTGCGCGAAGAGATCGAGCGCCAGTTGGAAGTGGAGCGCGAATCCGCGTATGCGATGGCGCAGGACAAACTGGCGCAGGAACAGCGGAAGCGACAGGCGATGGCGCGCGCCTTGCAGCAGGAGGAAGAGCTGCGGCAGTTCCAGACGTCTTCCACGCAAACGTCGCAGCGCCGGCAAAACCGCCGGTCGTATGGCATGGACGCGCTGCTGCTGTGCGCCGTGACGTTGGGTATGGGAGCGCTGCTGGGGCCAATCGTGCGTCCCGCGCCGCCGATGTATTATCCCATGGTGGCGTCTGGGCCAATTACTCCCATGCCGGCGATGGGCTTGATGCGCGCTCCCTTTGAATGGAGCGATAAATCTATAGACGTCGGCGGCAATGACTGGAGCGGCAGCCGCATGACGTTTGACCGGGAAGTAACCATGTCCAACGGACGCGCGTATGTGGAAGGCCACGCGGATTGGAATATGAGCGGGGAATACGTCGGCTCCGAACAGTTCAGTGGGTCGTATGACCCCGCGACAGGCAAGCTGGATGTGGTCGGCACCAGCATCGAACAGCCCAATCTCGGCATGCCTGCCCGCCTTGTTCCCGGTGAATATACCGCCACTATCGGCGCGGACGGCCAGATGGTGAATGGCTACATGCAAGGCGCTCCGGGCGTGTCTGCCATACCCGGTCCCTTCGGCGGCAGCCAGATGGCTCCGTGATTGCCTCACCGGGCGTCCACTTGTGGACATACCCCTCTCCTTGCCGCGCAATTAAAATGAGCGCGCTGTAAGCGAAGCAAACGCGCTTCCTTACGCCAGGGGAGGGGCTATTTTGTTGCTCTCACGCCCGCTCCTGCACACTAAATTGAGGTAACAATCTCTTGGACGGGCGCGGCTTCAGGGCGTTTGCAGCGGCTCGGCCTGCACGATGGCGTATAGCGCCCGGCCTGTCGGCAAGTCCACCGCTACTTCTTCGCCCACGAACTTGCCCAGCAATGCGCCACCCAACGGCGACGCCGGACTGCACACCCACACGTCTTCCGGTAAATCCGGCAAGGGCCGGAAGCAGCAGGTAATCTCCTCCCCCTTAGCCACATCCCGGATGGTCACGAGGCAAACCGGCGTCACTTCGGGGCGGCCTTCCGCCAGCATGGTGGACACTAACTCCGTATGTACTCGTTTGGTGATTTCCTTCTCGACGGCTTGCCAGCAGCGCGTACAGCGTCGGCTTTGCGGCAGGCGGTGCAGCGTTCGTAACGCCTCGTCGTCATGCCACTTCCTGATGGCAATGCCGGGTACGCCGTTACCCGCTTCCTGCCACGCCTGCCCGTCCCACCGAAAGTACCAGGGCGGATTGCGGAGGCCGCAGGCGAGTAAGGCGTCGGTTTCCTGCGAGATGTAGTGCCACAGTCCATAGCCCTCGGCGTTCCTGCCTACAATGTCCACCAGCCACATAGCGCCTCCAACGCGCGATTATAAATTACATCTTCCAAATGAAATTCGGGACTTCTCAAACCAACCAATCTTCACAGTCGGCGTTACGCCACTCTTGTCCGAGCCGAACGGCCTCCTCAAAATGAGGATTGTTGGCATCAATTCCGACAAACCACCGCCAGCCGCGCTTCTTCGCGGCAGGCTGCCGCGCCAACTGCTCCTGCACTTCCTGAACAGTATTTTCCAGCTTTTGTACGCGCTCTTCTAACGTTTCGGCTGCCATGTTATAGACGGCTCCTTTCCTACGAATATCCGAATTATACCATCTTTAATTTTTCGTCCAATCGGCGGAACGCCTAGCGAACTAGCATCTGATATATCGGTTCCAACACGACATTTTAGATGCGCCAACCCTGCGCCCCTTGACAACGCTTTTGATTGTCGGTACAGTAACTTCATAATACACATCAATTTCCCGCGTTATCACGCGGAAACGGGAACAAGGTTCGCCATGTCTACAAAGGCTCAACAAATTCTGGAAGAATCGTTCACGCTGCCGCCTCTTGAACGTGCGGCTATTGCCGAGAAACTGCTTTCCAGCCTTGACCGACCTGACCCGCAGATAGATGCGCTCTGGGCTGCCGAAGCGGAGGCGCGGCTGACTGCTTACGAAGCTGGACATATCAAGGCTATTCCCGCCGAAGAGGTTTTTGCGGAGTTAGATGAATCGTAACCGTCAAATTAGTCGTTGTACCGCAACTAACGAAAGCCGAAACCCCGCAAGCTACTGCCTGTGGGGTTTTTCGACGAGTGCGCCGGGAACTGAGACGGTGTATTTCACTCAACGTGAGAGGGTGGCGGAACGGCTGTACCATAAGCAGACTCCCATAAGAGCAACTGTGGTATTGCAACAGAGATAAGATATGAATGTTCTTTCCCGCCGTTCCCTATACGAGAGGTTCACAGGCGGCAGAACGATTGAGTTGAGCGACAAGCCGCCTCGGCTGTTTGCCCGTGCTACCGTTTTAACTTTCTGGCGGCTTGTCCGCTTGAATGACGGGTTCGGCGGCTTTGTCTGCGGCAGGTTGTTGAGCAACCTCTTTCTTTCGCTTCCACAGCCAGCCGCCTATTGGAATAAATAGTGCAGTGCAGAGCCATTGCCAGTTTGTCGCAGCAAACTGGGATAGTCGCTGCTTTAATGGCACTTCAATGACGATTTCCTCAGAGAAGGTTTGTACTGCTACTGCGGTTGGATCGCCATCTACTTTTATGATAGCATTCAAGCGCAAAAACAAATGCTGTTTACCGGCTTCGGTAGGCTTTATACTCCATTGCCATTCGGTATTGCCGGACGTGCGGACGGCTTGGCGCATCGGCGTGATCGGAGTGATTTTGAAGCTTTCACTCGTTAAGTCCGCCTCCATGCGATCAGCATATTGAACTTGATGAAATTCAAGTTTTCCTGTCTCTCTGATTGCCTTTTTAAGTTGTTCAGCCGGATCGCTCGGAGAGAGTACAAGGTGGACTACCTCAGCCTCATCCATCCGCATCGTTTTTGGTGTATTGAAAACAATATTTCCCCACTTCATGTGGTTGATAAGTTCGTCAATATGCGAACGTAGATGCAAGTCATAATTAGGAATTCCTCTTGTAAGAGGCATATGATATTCAGTTATCATATTTCTAGCCTCTATAAACGCTGTAATGGATATTAATATGCCCACAGAGGCGGCAATCACTGTAAAAATACCCACAGATCGAGAATTGTTTTCAGAATTTTCGGGCATAACCTTTATTCCTCACACTGTCTATATAACAGTGTGCGAACTCATATAAATATTCAATCTTGCAACCAGACTTTATCTGGTAAATGCCGAGTAATCAGGTTCATAGATGGATGAGTCGAGAAGCAGAAGGTGTTTGTCTGTGTTCGACACTGCAAATATACTGCTATCAAACCATTATAACGGAGCCTGTATAAAATGTCAATGCGTTTTCAAAAACTTTTATGTGGGTGCGGAAAAGCCCGTTTATTCCACCTCATGTTGGAATTTAAGTTGTGTGCAGGCAGCGAATTGTTTCCTCCTGATGCGTGGGCGAACCATTATTGCAGAACGCGCCGGGTTGAAACCTTACGTGTCCTGTTCGTACATGCGTTTAATCTGCGCCACAATGTGGGGAGTGAGACGCGGGTTTGCCGCGACGATTTGTTCGGATGTTTCGCCCGCGCCTAATCTTTCCAGAAGAGATTTAACGGTGATACGTGTGCCAGCAATGACGGGTTTCGCCATCATTATTTGTGGATGCGATTGAATGAATGTAGTGTCCATGTTTGCCTCCTGTTCCCATTATAATGGGAGGAGTGTATTGTTACCCTCGCTCCAATTTCACTTCCGCAGCCGGAAAGTCAATCAGGAGGCGATAGTCAATCAGAAGGTGTGTGCCTATCAGGATTTCGTCACCGGAGACAAACGTAGCCAAGGCGCGAATGACCCTGCCATCGAATGGGAAGTCCACAAAGTAGTGTTCTTCCTCAAGGCTTTGTCCTCCCGCCAGATGTGACAGCCCCCGGCCAAAGAATTGCGGGTTTACATGCGGGCCAAGCGCATACGGTAACTCCAGATCGCCGTTAAATCCTGTGTCAATAGTCGCTTTCCATTCCTGTCCGGCAATCAACAGAGTGACAACAGGAAGGCCCTTCTCATCTACAACGCCTTCAAGCATCGGTGTCCTTTCCGTAAGAAATGGTCTGAACCCACGCGAATCAGGTACACAGGCGCGTCTACTCCTTCGGCTTGCATTTGTTGAGCGGCATCCCCCCCGGAATCACCGATCCAAACACGTTCGCTTTGCGGGTCAATAGCGGCGACTTTGCCATGCCGGTCAGAGAGATCATGCTGCTGCTGATAGATCTCCCAAATCTGTTGGGCGCGCGTCGTATACTCCGGTTTCCATGCTGCTGCCGTCATTTCGTTTGCCTTGCCTTTGTCTGCCAATAGTTCATACAACTTGCCTCCTGCTCCATTATAACATAGCATTTACTGAATTTGAATGTCGTGGCCTTGCGCGGCGTTGGGGAAGCGGAGCAGGAGCGTTTGCGTGTTCGGGTCCCACTGCTGCGCGTCGGCGGGGAGTGGCTGGCTGTCAAGTGTGACGCTTTTGGCGGGTTGTGGCAGGCGGACGCGGACGACGGCGTTGATTTTGTCGGGAGCGACGGCGTGGAAGCGCAGGCCGGTTTGGGTCGGGCGAACGTCCGTGATACGGCATGCGCCTGCCAGTACCTGCGCCTGCGTTTTGGGCAGGGCGTCAAGGTCAACGAGAAGATGGCGGCTGCCGGGTGTGAGCGTGATGCTGTTGCGGATAGTCAGGTCGGCGTCGAACAGGTCAAGGAAACGCCCACTCAAGACATGCGGCGCGTCGGGCAGGGACTCGTCCAAACCTGCCGCAACCACGTAAGGACCGCGCCGCAGCACAAGGTAATTGGTTTCATGGTACGCCAGTTTCGCCGCCTGACACGCTTTCTTGACCCACTCCTGCACGATCTCACTGCCATTGTTCATGCCCGAAAGCGCGGCAGGACTGACCGCATAAGTAAACACCGTTCCCCTCCCATAACGAACCCCTTCTGTTTGCCCTATTTCTCCTCCCCCTCTCCTCCCCGTGTCCCCCGTATTCCCCGTGGTTAATGTCTTCATGGTTTTGTCGGGTTTGCCGAGCGTTTCGTACAAATGGCGCAGGGGCGTTTTGTACTGGTTCGGGGCCGTGTTCCACCATGCGCGGACAGCGTTGTACGGGTCGCGCTCATCGTCCGCAACGATCAGGACGCCGCCGCCGCGTACCCATTTCGCCAGGGCGGTATGCACGTCGGGCGTCATGGGCTTCATGCCTTCGTAGGTCAGCAGCAGGATTTTATACGGGGCAAGGGCGTTGGGCAGAGTGGCGTTTTCCAATTGCACGGGTTCTACGGGCATGCCATGCTTGACAAGGGGCAGGGCGAGGCCATAAAACGAACCTAAATGCGTATCGGAAGACAACGGCTCGCCGCGCTGAAACATCATGGTATCCGACACGATAACGCCAAGTCCGCGTGTGCCGCAATCCCAACTGACATTTTTTTGCTGCATGTCGTTGAGAGCGTTGAGAACCGTCATCAGTTCCGTGCCATACGCGGCGGGAAGCGGAACGCGGACAACGGGTTCGCCGGGCTTGCGCTGCGAGCGGTCAACGGTCGGGTACTTGCCGCCGAAAATCCGTTCCGGCCAGGGCATCACTTCATAATCCGACACCTGCGGCCAGAGCAGGGAAGCCGTGAGCGTACTTTCCCAATTCGTTCGGTAGTCCGTCCAACTGTGGTCGGGATTGTCTTCAATCGGGTCGTTGAGGAACCACACGCGCCCATTGGTCGCCCGCACGACGTTCATCATCGCGCCGTATTCCAGAAACGCGGTTTCAAACGTCCGTTCGCGCAATTGTCCCCGGTAGTTGTTAGGCGTCCGCGCCGTGCCCGTCCAGACTTGCGCGATATAGCCGTCCGCGCCCACTTGCAGCAGGCTGCTTTCGGGGCTGACGATGTTCCAATGCGCGTAATTGATCAGGCTATGCGTGGGCACGTAGCAGCGCACATGCTTGCCGGTCTGCTTGTTGTAATCGTGAACAAAGTCGAATATCTGCTTTAGGGCGCGGCGGTACAGGTAGTATTTCAACTGCGAGGCGCGAAACTGCGCGTCCGGGCTGGAATGGGGCGGCTGCCAATCCTCATGGTAGTACGCCTTCCACTCGCGCTTGAAGCCTGCCGAATACCCCGCCCGCACCCAGAACTCCGGCTCTTCCAGATAAATGGCTTCAGCTCCCGCGTCAATGGCCCGCTTCACGCCAACCGACAAAAACTTGCCGTAGTTTTCGCTCGGACACATGTAGTACACGTCGCCGCCATGCCCGATGACATTGCCGTTGCGATCCGTCTGCGCCTCGTCCACGTGGTTTACGCCGTCAAAGCGCCCGTACAGAAAGTCCTGATACTCTCCCCACGCCACGCCGGTCATCACCTGCGGAATATAGCCCTGCGCTTTCCACTGCCCGATCCGCTCGCCCACACTGGCATCTATGCCGTAGCACATCGCCACATCGGAACCGATTTGTATATTCGGGTCCCATTTCGCGTGGGTTTGAAAACTGGTGTGCTGTTCTTTGTTCGGGCGAACCGGGGCGGTGGCAGGCGCAACGCGCGCATGGGCGGCAGCCAACAAACTCAACCCGCCAAGCAAAGCAAAGTGAAAGGAACGCATAGAGTTCTCCTGATGAATACAATTGGCAATCGAACTGCAAAGCGGCAAAAGGGCACAAAGAAAAACAAACAACTTACCACGGATGAAACGGATGAAACCGATTGACACGGATCAAGAGCTTATTTCTGATCCGTGTTCATCCGTTTCATCTGTTTCATCCGTGGTAAGTTGTTTTCCTGCTCTATCTTTGCCTTTCCTTTGCGTTCTTTGCTCTTTTGCGGTTCATAGCCTCTTTTTCAGCACAGCGTAGCGGCGGGTTTCGCGGAAGCCGACGGGTTTGTACAGGCGTTCGGCAGTGCGGTCGTCTGTCCAGAGGAACCAGGCGTTGTGTAGGCCGCGCCGCCGCATCCCGTCGAGAGTTTCGTACAGCAGCATTGCGCCCAATCCCTTGCCGCGCCATTCGCGGGCAACGCCGAACGGCCCGAACCGCTCGCCTTCCGATTGGGCAAATCCAATAACGCGCCCGGTAGAACGATTTCCGGCAAACAGCAGGCGCAGTTCTTCTTTAGGGACGCCTGCCCGCTGTAATATCGAGCATGGTTTCGCGGACATAGCGCTGCCAGTCGCCGGGAAACTCGGCGCGTAAAAACTCCGTCACCTGTCCGGCGTGGGCGGGAAAGAAGTAGCTGAAGGCCATTCCCTGCGCCGTGATTTCCGCCATGCGCGGATTGACCCACGCGGGCGGCTGCCAGCCGACAAGCGATATATCCATGCTGAGGGGGCGGTACGCTGTCGTATAGCCGCGTTTTTGGAGGAAGGCAAGCCCGACCTTGCAGGCGTTTTCATCCACGCCCGGTGTCCAGTAGTTCGGGGCGTAGGGAGAAATCCAGACTTCGCGGCGGTTTTGCTGCCGGAGCCAGGTTTCCGCCGCATGGAGCAGGGCAGTTCCGATCCCGTGACGCTGCGCGGAAGGGGTAACGGCAAAAAGGGTTATCCAACCCCGTTCGCTGTCATCCGGCGCGTCTTCCAAAGGGCGCTTGCGCGTGATCGCCAGCAGAAAACCGAGCAGGCCGTTGGGACTGCGCGCCACGAAAGCGCCGTTCGCGTCAAAGTTCGGGTCAAGCAGAACTTTACGGGCGAACAACTCCTGCGACATCGGCTCACCGGGCAGGGCTTCCATGAGCAGGCCGACAACGGGCATCAAATCGCTGTGCTGATAGGTGGAAATGGTGACGGGCAAGGCCAAAGCATTTTCTCGACTTTTGCACGTGAACATCTGCGTGTGTACAATGCGTGTGTACAAGATGTTCCTGAACATACGCAGTCAACTCCGGCATCGTTGCTGCAATACCTTGTAAAGATTTGTGCGGGGAACACGTAAAAGCTGCATAACCCGCCTACACTTCCATGTAAGCGGGTTATGCAGCCGTTTGTTTGCACGGCAGCGCCTCTGGCAGCCACGCAAAAGCAGGAAGTCAGCGCGTACCGGCTGGAAACGGAGCGTTGCTCATTCCGGCCCCACCCTGCATTGGCCCGCCCTGTGCTGCACCGGCGGGCGCAGAAACGCCGTTTGCTTTATTGGGGTCCAGCTTCGGGTCTTTCTGCATGTTCTGCATCATTTGCTGCTTGTTCGTTTCCATCTCCGCTTGCGCGGTTGAGGAAGGCGCGTTTTTAGAGTCTTCCTGCGAATGACACCCGCTGCACAGCAAGAGCGTGAGCAGGAACCCGCAAGCTAACGTAAGATTTCGCATGAAGTTTCCTTTTGGCAGTATCTTTGCACTTCTTCACGTTTTGAGATGTAAGCAAACGGACAGGCAACGGTACTTTCCTATCTCATTCTTCAAAAAGTGCAAAGATACCGCTTTTGGTTTAGCCATCAACATCCGGGTTGTAAAACGCTTTGCCGGGGCCGTAGGTTTTGCCGTCGAAGGGACTGTTGCCGTTTTGGAGAACGCCTCGGTCACGCACACGTGAGGGCTGAACGAAACTGGCATGTCCATCGGCAAAGATGTAATTGCTTCCTTCCGAGTGCCGGCCTTTGACCACCGGGCGGTTGTTACAGGCCGGGTTGCCTTCCTCATGCGACCCGCACAACGGCCCGACAATGCCGGAACCTGTCGCGTAAGTGACCGCTCCCGGCGTGTTGGCCCAAGCGCAGCAGGTCCAAACATCATTCTGGTCTGAATACACCAGGTTGTCGGAAAGGTCAACGGCGGACTTGCGAATGCCTCCGGCTTCGTTGGGAGAAAGCAAATTCGTCAAAGCGCCCTGCGTTTCCGAAACCATGATGGTGCTTGCGGGGCTTTGCTCACTCGGCAGCGTGTAAAACACCACGCGATAGTTCATAGAGTATGATACGGGGTACAGCTGAACCGAATTGACGACCGCAGGCTGATTCTGATCGTTGGGGCAGCGAAAAACGCCTGTGTTCTTCACGTAGGGATACAGTTCTCCCGCCCACCCCACGCCGGTCCAGGGATTGTTGATCGTATTGCCCGGCAGATTGCGAATTCCATAAGGGAACGCTTCATCGTAGTCCGTGGCATACATGTGCATGGACGTGCCGAGTTGTCGGCAGTTGGAAAGACAGGAAATGGCGCGCGCTTTTTCCCGCGCCTGCGCGAAAACGGGGAACAGTATAGCCGCGAGGATAGCGATAATAGCAATGACGACGAGCAGTTCAATCAGCGTAAACGCTTTGCGATTCATGTGACCTCCTTGTTTGGAAGAACGTTCCGAAGAACCTCTTCCACATACGGACACTCTGCATTGAGCAAACAAGTGAATCAGAAACCGACGGGAACGGACATCACCTCCTGACGAGAAGGGAAGATAAGAGATAAGAGATATGAGGCATCTGAAACCTACGAGACGATGAAAACATGAGCGTACAGGAAGCATCCCTACTCTTATCTCTTATCTGTATTGCTAAGTCGCGCCATCAAGTTCATCCCAGGCAGTGGCAAGGGCTTCGGGCGATTGAGGCGCGTGTGGTTCCCGCCAGATAGTGGGAACCGAGTGATAATAGATGCGCGGCTGTGTCCAGCGATTTGCCAACATGTCGGCCAGCGTGTCTACGGCGGCTTCGCCTAAACGCGCAAAATCAGGCTTGGACGTGGGGAATAAAGGCCGAAACAGGCGCGTCACCATCGGGTCATTGTCAAAGCCTGTGACCCGTACCTCTTCCGGCACTTTCACGCCCCGGTTGTTGAGCGCCTGCGTGATGTGCGCGGCCACAACGTCGTTCCAGGCAATCAGGGCATCCGGGCGCGGGCGCAGGTTCAGCAGTTCTGCGACGAAAGCGGCGTAATCGGCCTGAGCAGGCGCGAACTTGGGCGTCGGGAGCACAAAACCGGGCGTGGTGGGAACCGGGCGCTGATTGTAGCTGTCGGGTATGTCCATGCCCGCCTCGCGCATGGCCGCGCGCCATCCCTTTTCACGGTCGAGAATGGAAGAGTGGAGATAGCCGGGCTGAATGTGCATAAAGGCGATATGGCGATGCTTGTGCCGAAGCAGATGCTGCGTCATGTCATAGCCAAGCCGGTAGTTGTCGAACTGCACCCGCGAACAATTCCATTCCTCGCAGCCAATGTCGAGCGTGACAAGCGGCGTGGCATGGGACCATTGTCGCAGATAGTCGTACTCCAGTTGTTCCTGGGTTCGCGTCACGGGATACAGCACAATGCCCTGCACTCCGGCGCGTACTTGCTGCTCCACCATCTCTTGTTCGTGCGCAATCCCGAATTCCGAACTTCCCAACAGCATTTGAAAGCCGTGCTGACGCGCCCGCCGCTCCACGCCCCGACAGGCCGCGACAATGACCGTCGCGTACAGGTTGGGAACGATAATACCGATACGTCCCGTTTCGGCTACGCGGGGCAATGGGTCGGACACATACACCCCACTTCCCTGCTGCGAGTGGATGTAGCCTTCAGCCATCAGCTTGGACAGCGCGCGAATGATCGTGGAGCGGCTGACTCCAAACCGGGTTGTCAATTCTTCCTGCGTGGGCAGTTTCTGTCCCGCGCCGATTTCGTCGCTGATCAGGCACTCGGTTTTGATGCGTTCTGCAATGCGTATGTAGGCAGGCGTAGAACTCAAAAGCTGACCTCGCGCAAAAAGAAGACCGGCACAGATTTGTTGGACATATTATAAAGATGTCTGTGTAAACTCAAACAACTGCTGCAAGTTCTTAGGGTCTCAAGAGCGGACACATATTTTAAGAATAGCCGCGCTGGTTTTGTTTAATAGTGGGGAAATCAGTACTGCCAGACCAATATAAACCTCATAAACGCCTGACAAGCATCGTCTAAACTCGTTTGGGTGTCAAATATCTCGCCTGATAGCTTTGTTCTTGCATAAGGTTGCTAAATTTTAACATGGATGGATGAATAAGTCAATAGCTTGGCGCAAAATTTGTCATGACAAATTTTGCGCGGACACAATGTGGGTAGAAAAATCTTACCGTAGTCAGGAAATTGGGAATGTTTTAGAAAGCGGCGGGGGGCTAAGCGCGGCGGGTGTAGCGGTGCTTGACGCCCAGGGGAAAGTACGCAACGTCGCCGTGTAGGGTAAGGGTGACATCCGGCGTTTGGTAAACAGGGGGAACGTAGTTGGCGAATTCACTGTTGAGGCGCAGCAAATGCGCGCGTACCGATACGGCAACGGCTTCCCGGCGAACTTCCGATACTTCGATATTGGGAGCCAGTTCGACAACGACGGACAGGCGGCGATTGCGGTCCGCGTCTTCCAGAACTTGCAGCACGAATTTGCCCGTGACCCAGGGCGCAATATCGGGCTGCTCCAAACCAACCGTGATGTTTTCCGGGTAGATGTTCGCGCCGAAATACGATACGGTAAAATCGCTGCGCCCGAACACAAACACAAACGGCAGAGCGCGCGCGCCCCGTTCCCAATCCGTACCCGCCTGTTCTTTCAAGGCCGCAACGGGATCGAAGCCGTAACCGTTCAGAAAGGCAAGCATATCTTCGTAAGGCACAATGCCGCCCTGATCCAGAATGTTGTAGCGAATGAGCGGGATGCCATTGTCGCCGGAAAACAGCAGTTGACCACGTAGTATAGGAGGGTGTTGGGTGTTGGGTGTTAGGTGTTGAGAATTATCTTCTGTAAAAGGTTGTACCTCAAAGTAGCGGCTGAGGGGATCGTATTGTACGAGGGTAGGGAGGCGTGACTCGCCGAATAGAGTTTTGGCAATTTCGGGATGAGCGGAAAGGAAGCGGCGAATACAGATGGAAAGCGGGGTTTCATTGCCCAACACGCCCGCGTCCGCCGTGCCGTAGAGAGAAGCCGAGTCGTAGCAGGGATTGTTCGAGCCGACCCGCGCCCCGACCAGATCGCGCCACTCCTCGCTGAACACTTCGCCCGCCATGACCATTTTGACGTGATAGCGCGGCCAATCCATGCCCTTTGCCAGCCCGGTATCAATGACATCTTTTAGAAACGGAGGATAGCCGCACAACACAACCTGATCGTAAAACCCGCCCAACTCCTGTACCACGCGCAAAATTTCGTCCTTGTTGCTGCCCGGCGTAATCGTGGTTATCGGGTAGCCTTTGGCGGCAAGGTGACGGCAGCACGACGCGGTATACATGCCGCCCACCCACGTTCCCAGCGCGAAGCAGATAACCGCCAGCGTGGCACGCTCGTCCGCGCGAAAACTGTCATGAAAAATCTGCTCGAAGCGCCAGGCGATTTGCAGTTCATCGGTGACAAAGCGGGGCCAGAAGCAGGGCGTTCCCGTAGAACCCGACGACACGGCGATCATATCGCAGGCTTCCAGCTTCCCATTGCGGCACAAATCGGGGAGGGGATACTTGCGCAGATAGTTGTCTTTGGTCAGGGGTGGCAGTTGCTGAATGTCTGCAAAGGCGTGGACCGAATTTGGAGCGACGTTGTGTTCCGCAAGAAAGGCTTGATACGCAGGGACGTGAGCGGCAGTCGCATAAAACAGGGCGCGAACCGCTTCCTGAGGATTGGAGGCCAAACTCTGCTGAATCCGCGCCTCCAGAGGCGTAGACAGGAAGTACCGTAGAACATTAAAGGCATCATCGCGCTTGTTTGTGTTCATGCTTCCTGTCCTTTCGCGGGTTTTACCTGGTATACTGCGGCGTAAGCCCGTCAGCGGGAACCAGCATATAAAATGCCGGTTATCCAGGCCTACGGCCAATTGTCCTGCGGACGAAAATCCGCGCGTATTTAAGCCGATGTGTGCTGAATTGTGTTCTATTCCAACTTACGGCACGGAAACTTCGTTTTCCAGCCTATGGCCTCCAGAACGGTTTCAATTTTTTTCAGGTACTCGTCGTTTTCGGCTTTGACAAATACCATAAGCTTCTGCGCGTCGCTTGCAATGAGCGTTGCATACTCTCTATCATTTGAAAGCGCATAATTGATGTAGATACCGGAACTGCCATTGCCGGACTTATGATGCAAGTGAAACTGTGCGTCTTGTTCGCGGTGGGGCAATGCCCGATGTATCAGCAAGCGTTCAACAAAGTTAAAGTCGTCATTGTGCGGCAGGGCTTGATGCGCATATCTTGCCGGAATTTTATGTACGGTTGAGATATACGGGAACAATTCGGCTTTATGATGGTACAAAAGAGGGCTGACAACAAAGCCTCTTCGCCTTTCCGCTTCGATCTGCTTTAGCGGAACCTGCGCGTTTTGCGGACACAGCAGAATGCCTTGAAATGTGGCGCTCAACCCGAATGGAAAATGGGCCGTAAACTCCTCTCGAAGCCTGTCGCGCAGGTAAAGCATCTGCTCAATGCCGTGTTCCAAACCGTTTTCGGTTCTGCCCTTCATTTCAATGATGGTAAAAATGCAGTCGCGGCTCGTTTTGTAGAAGACAAGATAGTCCGGGCGGGGCTTGCTTTTGTCCGTGACAAGCGCGTCGGGGATACGGTCAATCTGAAATAGAATACAGAGCCTATCTGCGCGGGCTTCCCGGCTGATGCCGAACTGGACGCCACTTTCCGCCGGTACGCTCAACTGCTTCATGGGGCAAAACACAAGCAGGTTTTCCAGAAAGTTGAACGTCGTCCAGTCGAGTTTGTCCGGCTTGTTTTCCGCAAGTTCAAGGTAACTCGCTGCCTGCTTTTTGCGCTTTGCCACGCCGCGTGGTTCTCCCCTTTTCCGCGATTTCAAAATACTTTTGCTGCACGTCTACGGACACGTCGCTCAACGTGTCATAGCGTATTCCGAACTCTGCATCTTTCAGCGAGTGCAGGTAATGCTCCTGCTTCTCATTCGCGCGCATCTCATACGCGCTGACCTGATCCTCGCTTAAAAAAGCGCGCGGGTCTTTCAGGTACAGCGAGGTCGCCTGCTTCTTCTTCACGCTGTCGGAATGTTGTTCGCCCACAACCAGATTGTTCAGGTGCGACATGAAGTAAGGGCTGTGCGTCGTCAGCATCACGCGAACGCCCGCGTTCACCAGTATCGCCAGTATCTCCAGCAATTTCACCTGCGACTTCAGGATGCAGGTTCATTTCCGGCTCATCAATAATCAGCAGGTCGTTTTCCGCCGCCCGATAGCGCAGGTACAGCAACAGGGGCGCAAGCTGCTTGATGGAAGACGAGGCATTGTACAAATCAATAGACAACGCCTTGCTCACATGCACCATCAGTTCACTGCCGCCCAACGTCGTAGGCCGAAAAGCCGTCTGGTTGCCGCTCCTGAATATACCTTTCTATCTGACGCGCAACATCCGCAAAGTTGTCTTTTGCGCCCGTGCCATTCCGCCCGTTGCTAGAGGTAGATTTCGGCACTACTACTTTGCCATGTGAGAGTTCAATATCCGACAGCATCTCCAAAAAGTCTTCAATAGGCTGAGGATAGCGAATATCGCCTTGTTCTTGCAGCAGCCTCATTTGTAACTGCTGATTTTCGCGTTTACCAAAAAGTTCACGATCCCTATCTCGCAATAAACTGAAGCGTTTGTTAAGAAGCATCTTGTACGTCAGTATGAAAGCATTTCGTTCAGCGGGAAGAACAACAGGACGTGAAAAAATAGTTTCGAGGAATTCAAAATGAAAACTGAACTGTAGGCCAAATAAATCTACTGCGCCGCTGTTTTCACCATCAGGGTTAATGACTTGGAAAGTAAGGTCATTGTCCTTGTAAGATGTTAGATAATTTGCTCCGTGAAAGTCTGTAAGATGCTTACCGTCAAAAGAGTTGAGATGTTGCCTTACTTCATCAGTTTGCATAGATAATTCGAAGGATGTGTCAGAAAACAGCTTACGACTTGAATCCTGATAAAATACCCCTAAATCGTTTCTAAACTGTGTGCAACCCTTTTTGCAAATGGCTGTGACAAGTTCGAAAAAATGTTCGTTCACTTCCATTACAGCATTGTCTCCTCTTTGCTGAAAGGGAAGAGAGGAAACTCTGTCTATTGCAATATTGGCTTGTTGCATTAAGCCATAAACGGAGTAGGCAATATACGTCTTATTCGAGTTGTTGGGGCCGATGATGACGGTCAACGGCCTCAAATCCAACTCGGTTTCCTTGATCGTTCCCAAATTGTAGAATTTGATCTTCAAACGCGCTCTTCTCCCTTACGAATTGTTCCTCCGCGCCGAGTCGTGAACGACCCGTCTCATGGGTGTGCGGCCAGCCGGTCTGCGACCGGAAAACCCAGTTTCTTGAAAGCCCCTGATTCCTCCCCGTGTCCCCCGTGTTCCCCGTGGTTACTTTTCTTTGTCTCTCCGTGTTCTCCGTGCCCTCTGTGGTTCATCCCCGGTACGCCTCGTCCAGCAGTTCGACGGGGTGGCAGATGCGGACGTTGATGCCCGCGTCCTGCGCTCCCTGCTGTATCCACGCGAGACAGCCGGGATTGCCGGTTGCGATGATGGTCGCGCCGGTTTCGCGCAGGTTGGCGATTTTGCGGTCCAGCAGTTCGCGCGCCATTTTGGGCTGCGTGATGTTGTACACGCCCGCGCTGCCGCAGCAGGTATCGGACTCGTCCATTTCCACGAACTTCACGCCGGGGATTTGCTGTAACAATTGGCGCGGCTGCAAGCGGATTTTCTGGCCGTGCGCGAGATGGCAGGCGTCGTGGTAGGAAACCGTTGCGTTCAGGCTTTTGGTTGGCGGCACGATCCCGATTTTCATCAGCCACTCGCTCACGTCACAGCACTTGGCGGCAAACCGGCGGGCTTTTTCCGCGTACTCCACATCGTTTCGGAACAGGTCGCCGTACTCCTTCATCGTGGAACCGCACCCGGCGGAATTGATAATGATGGCGTCCAGTTCGTTCAGGTAGGGGGCGAAAGCGTCAATCAGCTTGCGGGCGCGGGCAAGGCCGTCGTCGTGGAAACCCGTGTGCAGGTGCAGCGCGCCGCAGCAGCCCGCCACTGTGGGCGCGACAACCTCGCAGCCATTGGCCTGCAAGACACGAATCGTCGCCTCGTTCGTCGTGCCGAAAAGGACGCGCATCACACACCCGGCGAGGATGCCAACCGTATAGCGCTTGGTTCCACTCGCGGGACTGCGTTCCGGAAGGTTATAAATTTTCACCTCGCCCTGCGGCTTCGGCAGGCTCACGGCTGCATCGGACGAACCCGACAGCAGTTTTGCCATGAAACCGGGCATTTTGCCGCCCGTCAATTTGCCGAGCAATCCACCGACTGTCAGGGAAGCGAGCAGCCGCCTCGGATTGGTAAGCATGTTGAGGAACTGTTGGCGAGCGATGGACTGCGAACGGGGCCGTTTATGATCCTGCTCAATATGGGTTCGCGCCATTTCCAGTATCGAGCCGTATTCCACGCCGGACGGACAGGCGGTTTCGCAGGCGCGGCAGCCCAGGCACGAATCCAGCGCTTCCACGACATCGCTGTCGAACTGTATCACGCCTTCGCGCCATGACCGGACCAGATAAATGCGCCCGCGCGGGCTTTTGGTTTCCTGCCCGGTCAGGCGAAACGTCGGGCAGGCATCCAGGCAAAACCCGCACCGGATGCACTTCATGGTTTTGTCTTCCAGCGCGTTGTCGTCCACCGCGTTGTGGCCGGTTCCGTTTGTCGCGGAGGGAGCGAAATGAGATTTGGTTTCAGTAGTCATGTTTTATTGTACCAGAGATAGAAACGGTTGGGTAATGTGGTTCGATGCGCCATTTTTTATGCCGCACACAAGCGTTCGACAATTTCCGCCGCAATAATGCGGACTTCTGGCGATAATTTTTCAAGTTCTGTTCTCTTACCTGTTAATACAGTATCCAAAGCATAAGTCAGTGGAAGAAAAATATGTTCCATACCGGAGCTAGCAATTAATTCTCGAGCAAATTGAATTTTGCCGTTAAGGGCGACATGGAGCAGTACCTGAGTAGCTGTCGTATGCCAATCATCTCCCTCACCTTTTATTGTTAAAAAGCGTTGCCAGTCGTAAGCCATTTCCTGCGTATCATCTAAGTCTGCATCTACAAATAGCCTGCAAAGGTAGATCATTTTCAGAGGAGCGGACAAACTACTCGGACTGCTTGCAAGCATAATGGCACAATCAAGTTCTTCTCTAGCTTGTTGATACTGTTCTTCCCCAATCAATGCAAATGCTCTCTGAAGCCTGACATGTGGGGCCATCAAAGCAGACACATCTTCTTGTTCAATACAGACTTTGGACTTATGAACAAGTTGCTTCGGCAGGCGTTCATCTTTGAAATTGGACAACGCTGCCGCCAAAACGTCTATTTTTGTAACCTCCTTGTCGTTTATTTCAAGAAAGTCCGCAAGGATGCTGTTCATTTCGTGATTACAGGCGGGTTCACTCATTGCCTCTGCAACGTAAAAGCGTTGTTCAAGAATTTGACGCGCATTGCGAATCTGGTCGGACCGCAAACAGGCATGAAAACGCGCTTTCAAACGTTTGCTCTCCGCCCCTAGTTCCGTTGCGTCATACCAGCTCTTAAGGAAGTTGACGAGCCACTGCATTTTTTGACGGGCATTACGGCCAAACCGCATCTGATGCCAGATGGCATAGAGAGGTTCGGACAGGGTATAGAAAGCATTGCGCCCACGCAAGTTTGCGCTCCGCACATAGCTTTGCTCGGATAAACGTTTCAACTGGGTGCTGACTGCGTTTGGAGTTAGGCGAGTGGCTTCAGCGATTTGAGCAGGGGTTAAACCCTCGTGGGTTTCGCCACTAATTTTAGCGATGTAATCAAGGATTTTGCGCTGTTGTGGCGGCAGCCCTTCTAGCTTTGCTTTGTAGTAAGGTGTGACCTGATCAAGCAACTGTTCCAGTCCACGCTTCACATCCACCACTTCGGAACTGCTGATGATGCGGTACAGCATCAGGACAAGACGCGGATTGCCACCAGTAAAATATTCAAGGACCTTTAGGCGTGTCGGATTAGTCCGAAGAGTTTCTTCGAAATTCGGCATGGCGTCCAGTTCGGCGCGTTGCCGCAGCAGGTTCTGCATCTCCTCGAATTTCAGGTTGTCAAGATGAATGATTTTGAAGAAGTTGTACAGCGGTTGGTTGTAGGCGCGGGCTTCGCGGAAAAACGTGGTCGCGCCGCCAATCAGCATGAGCGTACCGTCGTTCATCAGGACGTTGCGCAGGCGCGCGTTTTCCTGCTCATCGTTGATCTGATTCAAAATCATGTCGAAGTTGTCCACCAGCAGCGCCAAACGCTTGCCATGCTGATGACACCAATCTTTGAGCAGAGCAAAGGCGGCTTCCTGAAGCTCGTCGTCCTTGCGAAACTCCCGCGCCAGTTCCTCGGCCTGCGCCTGCAATTGCGGCTCTTCGATCTCCTCGGCAAGCAGATGTAGGGTTTGCAGCCAGAAATCCGCAAGCGTGGTGATGCCATACGACTCTTCGGCAAAGCGCACCGTTTGCCAACCCGACGACAGGCCGCGATCCCGAACCGCAAACTGCATCATCAGCAGTATGGTTGTTTTGCCCATGCCACGCGGCGCGACAATTACGACATGCTGAACGCCCGCGCCCTGTGGCTGACGCTCGACAAGCGCCATCAACTCGTCAATCACCTTTTGGCGAGCAACAAAGGTACGCTTAATTTCTTCTTCCGTCATATTGTCGGGGTTGTACAAATGTTCCATTGCGCGCTATAAGAGCCTCAGTTTCCGATTTCCAGCGCATAATGCCGCAGCCACCAGTCCCGCAGCAGCTTGCAGGCGAACTCGTATTGCTGTGTGTTCGTCCTTGAAGGCAATATAAAAGTCGTTTTCCAGATTGGTCATCAGGATGTTAAACGCTTCTATGTCGGCCTGTTCGCCAAGTTCGGTACGGTAAAGGTGGTACACAGCGTCGCGCTTGAGCAGTACTGGTGACAGCAAGTTCGCGCAATAGGCGCTTGATGGCCTTTTCCTCATGGGGGCGGTAATAATCGCGCAGGCGGCCATAATAGTGATCGAAATACGTTTTGCAGTCCACGCCAAGCACTTTGTTCCGATAGATGCGCTCGATACTTTCCGGCGTAACAGGCTCTTCCTCCTGTACATACGTCTTATAAATTTCTGAAAACAGAATTTGGATGAAGTAAGGTACAAGCGTTCCCAACAGGTGCAGTATCTTTTCCTGACACTCTTCCGACAGTTCCATCTTGTGCCGTTCCGACAACGCGGCCAGAAACTGCCTTGCCGTTTTGGGCGTGAACGGTTCCAAACGCAACTGCTCAAAATCGTTGATAGAGGCTATTTCACCTAAATCGTTCAGCACTTGCCCGATGCCGATGGAACCCGCAATCAGAAAATGTACGTTTTTGATGTCCGGTGACAGGCGCAGTTTTCGCAGCCAGCGCAGCAGGGTTTTCGCTTCTTCCCGGTGTGTTTCCGAACGAGCCATGCGGTCAATCATCATCGGAAACTCGTCCAGTATGAACAGGACCGGATGAGACTGCGCGCTGAGTTTCTTGAACAAGTCCTCGCCCGCGCTTTGCCAATCCTGCTTCAGTTCGTCCCGCAACTTGATTTTGAATTTGAACGCTTCCAACTCAGAAAAGTTGGTCCGAAAAGCAGACCAGAGGTTTTTACGCAATCCACTCAGGCCACGTGCTATCTGCGTAAAGCGGCTATCATTCGCCAGTTGCACAACAAGTTCGGTCAGAAAGGTGGCGGCATCCGTAAGCGCTTCCAAATCCGCGTGGACGATCTTGTAATTATCGCGTGGCGCATCCATCAGGCGGTACATAACGCTTGTTTTGCCGAACCGTCGGGGCGCGGCAAGCAGCACATGCCCTGCCGCAACCTTCTGCCACACCAACTCCACAAAACGTTCTCGCCCAAAACAATCCTTGCCCCGGACAGGCGTTCCAACGCGATTTTCAGCCATGCTTTCACCTCCTCTGATATACGACAGATTTGTTGTACAACAATCTTGTCGTATATGTCAAGCCTGAAACCGTTTACAGGCATATACGTAATAGCAGTGAAGACAAAGGCACGTCGAAAAACAAGGAGAACTCACGCTGTTGCCCATCATTGCCCTGCTTGCTATTCCGCTTACGAGCGTAAAAGGAGTTGCCGCGTTAGCGAACGACAAGCAGGCGCTCCATCGTCTTGATGCCACATTGAACCCGCTATCGGACAAAAAAGCGTGGTTCGCAAAAGTGGAGCGGCAACTGCCGCCATCGCAAATACCCCTCTGGCAGCGATTGCAAAAGCAAGTTTCCGTCAACAGCAAGGCGTATGCCGAACTCAGCTTTATTCTCGCTTACTACGGCGTGGATTACGAGGCCAACTTGCGCCGCATCATGCGCCCCTACCGCTTCTGGCAGCAAAATAGCGGGCGCGGCAAAGACTATCGTAAATACACGAAAGAGTATCCCGGCTACCCTGACGCCAATTGGGTTTCATGGGGCGGCACGTGGTATGAATTGAGATCTGCTGTACCTCAAACGTCACGACCTCAAATCATTGAGCGTATGGCTGGAGCAAGGGCTGGATGGCTGCCCGAAAGAGGACAGCGACGATGAATTGGGCGAACTCTGGAAGCGCCATAAGACCGATATGCTGCGGGCGGCGTATGGTTCCGATTTGCGCCTGAATGGACTGGCGGAGGCGCTTACCTTTAATTATGTCGGCAGCAGCGTGGTGACGGAAGACAGAAAAGCCGAACACCTGTTGCTGGCTGAACTTAATGGGTTGGAACATGCCAACGATCCAAAGGTTGCCTCTGCCGCGCATCAATTATATGGCAAAGTGAAAGCAAACGCTGACCAATGGATACGTCAGGTATCGGGCTGGAAACACAACAAGTAGCCGTCTTCCGCTTTGCTGTTTATTTTGCTGACAGATTTGCTTTCACCGCCGCCTGTACGCCGACTGCCATTGCCGACGACAGGCGGTTTTGGCCGTCTTCGGAAGCGATTAACGCTTCGTCCTTGCGGTTGTCAAGGACGCACATTTCCACCAGAATCACCGGCACTTCCGCATAAATAGACCCTTCCAATGCGCCGCCGAGTTTGCCTCCAACGGCGGTTTGCGCGTCCGTGCGTACCCCGCGATTGTGCAGCGCGCCATGCAGGGATCGGATCAGAGCCGCGTGGAAAGCGCGGGCGCAGCGTCGGCTTGCGGCAATCACGTCCTCGCTCGGCCCCGTTTTACCCCGTATCGTGCCCTGTGCCGCCGGGTAAAACGTCGCAATCCCATTGTCGCCGCCCGAATCGCAATGCAGCCGGATGAACAGGTCGGCATGGGCGCGGTTGGCAATCCGGGCGCGTTCGTCGTTGCCGACATTCGCGTTTTCGTCGTCCTTAGTCAAAATCACCGTGTCGCCTTTCGCCTCCAACTCGGCTTTTAATTTTCCTGCCATCTGCCAGCACACCTGATACTCCCGCAAATGCAGGACTTTGCCCGACGCCCCGACTGTTTGCTTCGAGTGTCCCGGATCAATGCAGATCGTGTATTTCCCCTTGTTTGACTTTTCAGAGGATGAATTTGTCGGTTCATCGGCGCTTTGGCGCAGCGTATGCATTGCCGGCGCGGCCAATTGTAAACACAGCAATAACAGACAAGCGGGCAAATAATTGCGATATGGCATGATTGTTCCTTGAATACTTCGGACACGATGTTTTCACGATTTCGGACACGCTTTCGGACATAGCCGAACGGTTATCCTGTATTAGCGTTCGAGTTTGTCTTTGATGCAGTGAAGGGAAGTGTGCGAATGCGATTTCAACGAGCGGCGTGGGTGGCAATATGCCTTTCGTTTCTGTCTGCGCTGGCGTGTACGCCGATTGGGGCGCGTGAAGAAACTTCCTTTGAACGCTGGAAACACCTGGACGCGCGGGCGCAGGACGAAATACTGCGGCTTGCGCGGCGGGCGTTCGATGCCTACATTACCCAACGCGCTATCATTGCGCCATCGGACGCTGTATCTCCTTCCTCCCCCCTGCTGCAGCAGCGTACCGGCGTGTTCGTCAGCGCGATGCGACAGGGCGCTCCCCGTTGCTGCATGGGAACACTGTACCCGATGCAGCCCAACGCGGCTCTGGAAATCATCGAAAATGCCGTTGCCGCCGCGGGGCGTGACCGTCGTTTCGCGCCCATCAAACCGGGTGAAGCGAAATCCCTGACCCTTATTGTCAGCATCGTTGGCAAACCCGTTCCTATTTCCGCAAGCGAAGCCGCCAATTTAGACCCGACGCGCGAAGGTTTGGTCGTGAAAGCGGGAGACAGGCAGGGCGTCGTCTTGTCCGGCGAAACCGGGGAAGCCGCGCGGATGCTGCAATGGGGCCGAATACGCGCAGGCGCTCACGCCAATTCCTCCGTCGAGTTGTTCCGGCTGGAAGATGTGCGCTTTGTCGAGCCGCAAAAAGTTAGGTGAGCAGAGTTTCAGGGTGTTAGGTTTGTAGGTGGATAAGTTGCAATGGGGTTTGGCTTTGTATGTATTATTTGCGTTTATTCGCGTGTATTCGCGGCTAAATCCTCTTCTGTTCCCGATTTGCAGGCAAGGAGTTTGTTATGGTGACTCGTTCGGGGTGGCGCGTGTTTGTACTGCTGACGCTGTTTTTCGGCGTTTTGCCCGGCTGGGCGCAAACGCCCGCGCAGCAGGTGAAGAAACCGAATTTTGATGTTCATATCTATCGCCGCGCCGGTACGCCGGATGAAAAGATCACGCTGAACCTGAGCGCGTTCAACGAGAAGACCATTGCGTTCAGCGTGTATCGGCTGGCGCTGCCGCCTCTCGTGCCGACAAGCAAGGCGCTGGAAAACTTCGGCAAACAAATTCAGGCCGTCAATGTGGCGCGACTGCCTGCCGTCAAGTCATGGACATTCGGCATGGGCAAAATCTATCCCGATCAGTGGACGGAGCGGCAGGTTGCGGTTCCGCATTTGCCGCCGGGAACGTATTTGGTACGGGCCAAATCAGGCAATGTGGAAAAACGCACATGGTTTGCCGTGACTACCATCGCCCTGCTTGCCAAGCGCTCGCGGCAGGAATTGCTTGTTTACGCCACCAATGCCCATTCCGGGCAGCCTGTTTCCGGCTTGCAGTTGGACACGACGGATGCGGGCGGCAGGCGGGCCATGAACCGAACGGATCGGCAGGGCATCTGCCGCTTTCCCTGCGAAGCGGCGCAGGCGAACACCTGGGTGTATGGCGAACGCAATGGCTCGCCCGCGTTCGTGCTGTCGGGCGCTCCCCCGCCGCCCGAACCCTATGCCGTTTATGTTGTTACCGACCGTCCGGTCTATCGCCCCGGTCACAAAGCGCAGTTCAAGGGAACCGTTCGGCAGCGTTTCGAGGGGGATGCGCCCGGCGGGTTTACCTACAGCGTGTTTGCCAACAAAGCCTTGAACGTCGAAATACGCGACGCGACGGACGCCCTGCTGTCGCGCCAAACCGTCACGACAAACGCGAATGGTTCCTTTGACGGCAATTTTCAACTGGCAAGTGAGCCGACACTGGGCAACTGGCAGATATGTATCGCCATCGGCGCGTACCGGGCGTATGGCGCGTTCAGCGTCGAAGCGTACCGCAAGCCGGAATTCACGACGGAAATAAAATTCGCGCAGCCGCACTATTTGGGCGGCACAAAAGTTCCCGTCACCATTGACACAAGGTACTATTTCGGCCAGCCGGTCAATGGCGCGTCCGTCGCGTACACCATTCAATTTCAGCCCGAATACAGCGGCGGCATGGGCAGTGAGGGAACGCCCGCGATCCCGGAGCCGCCGTTCAACGGGCAGGGCATTACGGACGCGCAGGGACAACTGAAACTGGAAATCCAAACCCAACGGCTTCCGCTCAATCGCCGCCTGCTGATTCACGCCACCGTCACCGACCTGAGCCGGCGTTCGCAGCAGGCGGACGGCAGCGCATTGGTGACGGGCGGCATGTTCCACTTGCGGCTGGAAACGGACAAGAGCGTGTACCGCGCCGGTGAGCGCCTGACTGTCACCGTTCATGCCGAAGATTACGACGGCAAGCCTGTTGCCACGCCCGCCCGTGTCCATCTGATCGAAACCAAGTATGACCGCAGCCACCGCCCTTACAAGGAAACAACCACGCGCCCGGTCGCCACCAATGCAGGCGGCGTCGGCGCAACGGAGTTTACGCCGCCCCGTCCCGGCTATCTGCTGCTGTCCATAGAAACGTTCGACACCGACCACAACAAAATCCAAGCGCAATTGTACGTCTGGATCGCCGGCGACGAAGCCGAAACCTACGATTACCCCACGCTCAACGTCCTGCCCGACAAAACAACCTACAAACCGGGCGAAACGGCAACACTGCTGCTCAACACGTCCCTAATCACGCCAAAAACAGCAACGATCCAAACGGCAAACGCAACCCAACCCAACGCCCAACGCCGCCAACCTAATCGCCGCCGCCGCCAATCACCAATCCCCAATCGAAAATCGAAAATCGAGAATCGCCAGGCCTGGGCTTTGGTCACAGTGGAAGGCGAACGCCTGTATGCCGCCCGCGTGGTTCCCATTTCCAGTCGCTCCACCATGCTTCAGGTTCCGCTTGCGGGCAATTACTTTCCCTCCGTTGAAGTAAACGTCATGCTCATTCAGGAAAAGCAAACCTATCAGCAGCAGGTGCGGCTGACCGTGCAGCGTGACGCGCAAAAACTGAATGTACAGGTGACACCCGACAAGCCGCGCTATCAGCCGGGCGAAACCGCCACCTATACCATTATGACGCGCAATTCTGTGGGCGCTCCGGTTCCCGCCGAGATCGGGTTCGGGGTTGTGGACGCCAGCATTTATGCCATTCAGCCGGATCGCGCGCCCAACATCGAAGGGTTTTTCTACGCGGGGCAGCAGGTACGCATCCAGACTGACTTTTCCTTTGCCGCGCAGTACAGCGGCGGCGCGTTTCAGACCGTGCCGCAGGCCGCGCCCGGTACGCCAACCCGCGCCAGTTCAAATATCCGGGTACGGCGGCAGTTTGCGGATACCGCCTATTGGAATCCGTTTGTCGCAACGGACGCGGGCGGCAGGGCGCAAGTGTCGTTCGTGATGCCTGACAATCTGACGACATGGCGGGCGACGGCGCGGGGAATCACGTCCCAAACCCTCGTCGGCACGGCAACGCAGGACGTGACCGCAACTATGCCCCTGCTCGTTCGCCTCACCCTGCCTCGCTTTTACGTGCAGGGCGATCAGGCGACCGTATCGGCTATTGTCCACAACTACACGGGTACGGAGCGCGAAGTCCGGGCGCGTATCGAAACAACCGGAGCCGACCTGGAAGGAGCAGGCGAACGAACCTTGCGCCTTGCCTCGAACAGCGAGCAACGGCTGGACTGGACAGCGCACATCCGCAAAACAGCGGGCAGCGCTTCCACTCCCATCCGGTTTCTCGTCACCGCGGATGGCGGCACAGGCGCTCAGGACGCGATGGAACTGACCCTGCCCGCGCAGGAAGATGGCGTAAAGCAGGTCGAGTCGAAAGCCGACGCGCTGGACGATACCGGCGAAGTGTACGCCAAAGACCTGTCGCAATTGCCGCCCAACGCAACTGTAACCCTGACGCTTGCGCCCTCCATTGCCGCCGCCACGCTGGACGCGCTGGACTATCTGACTTCCTATCCTTACGGCTGCGCCGAGCAAACGATGAGTTCGTTCCTGCCCGATGTGATCGTGTCCCGCGCATTAAAGCGGCTGGGTTCCACGCGCGCCACGCATCCTAATCTGGCGCAGTGGGTCAATCTGGGCCTGCAAAAACTGTACCGCTATCAGCACCCGGACGGCGGCTGGAACTGGTGGGAGTTCGACCAGACGGACGGCGATATGACCGCGTATGTGCTGTGGGGATTGGTACAGGCAAGGGATGCGGGGTACATCGTGGACGAGCAGCGCATTTTGCGCGGCACGGAAGCGCTATTGCGCCTGCTGAACGGCGAACAGGAATGGAACAAACGCGCCGACTGGCTGCTCACCCTGTCGTATGCCGCCCCAACCCGAATTATCGCGCCCCTGACCAACCTGTACGACAACCGCGAAAAATTGGACACGTACAGCCTCGCGTCCCTGTGCCTAGCGCTGTCGCAGGAAAACGGTGTTACGCTGAACAATCCCGGCGCTGCCAACAACCCAGGCCTGCTTCCCGGCGCGGTTCTGCCCAATTTCCGCATGATTGCCGGGGGCGTCGCGCAGGAATTGGAAAGCAAAGTGATGGAGCAGGGCACAACCGCGCATTGGCCGGCGGCAGTCGGCGGGTACACGTGGCGCAACGATGACGTGGAAGTGACGGCGCGGGTTGTACGGGCATTGCTGACAGCCCGCCCGCGCAGTCCTTTACTGCCCAAAGCCATCCGCTGGCTGATGGGCAATCGCGTGGGCAAAGCATGGGGTTCCACGCGCAGCAGCGCGGAAGCGGTTTTCGCGCTGGCGCAATGGATGGAGCAATCCAATGAACTGCATCCCGCGTTTCAAGCGACGGTAAAACTCGACGGGCAGGCATTACAGCAATTCGCGCCCACAAACGCGCAGGTTTTCGACGCGCCCCTGACCGTCACGCTCACGCCCGCCCAATACGCCGGGAAGAGGACGCTGACGATTGACAAGCAGGGCGCGGGCAGGCTGTATGTCACGACAACCATAACTCATGCCGTGCCTTCCGAAGAAGCGCGTCCGCTTGCGCGGGGCATCGGGGTGCATCGCTCGTACCGCATACAGGCCGAAGACCCGTCACAGGCGGGCAGCGTAGCCTCCGGGGAAACGATTGAGGTTCAGGTGGAGATTACCGCTGAGGCCGATTACCGCTATGCAATGGTGGAAGAGCCGCTTCCCGCCGGCTGCGAAGTGGAACCCGGCGACGAGCAGTTCCGGCCTGCCGGCCTTGTTTATGAGGGGAGTGGCGGTGGCTATGGCAGCTACGGCAACGGTTATGGGAGCAACGGCGGTGGTTATGCGCGGCAGGAAACCCATGACAACCGCGTTGTCTTCTTCTTCGACGCGCTGCCCAAAGGCAAAACGCGCCTGACCTATCGCCTTCACGCCGAAACGCCCGGCCTGTACCGCATTTTGCCCGGCATCGCGTCCTTAGTCTACTTCCCCGAAGTGCGCGGGAATGGCCTGCCCGTCCACGCCCGCATCACGGAAAGGTAACGGCACAGCATAGAAAGGAAGAACAAATGAAATGGCAAGGTTTCGCCTGTGTGGGAATATTGACTGCGCTTTTAGGCTGCGCTCCACTTCACGCGGCGGAAACGGAAGCGGCTGTCAATGTCGGCAGCATTGCGCCCCTGTTTACCCTCCCGGATGTGAAGGGCAAAACGTTCGAATTGCAGGCGCAGCGGGGTGAGATCGTTGTGCTGAATTTTTGGGCGTTCTGGTGCGACACATGGAAGGCGGAACTGCCGCATTTGAAAACCCTGTCGGCGCGGCAGAAAGAAATGGGTTTCCGGCTGATTGCCCTGAGCGTGGATGGAACGCGCCTGCGCGAGTTTATGAACATCACGGGCGGCAATCTGCCGTTTCCCGTATTGCTCGATCCGGGCGGCAGTATCAGCCGCCAATACCAGATCGCGCATGTCCCAACGGTGATTATTCTGGATAAGGAGGGTAAAATACGGTATCGAACGTTCGGCTATCCCGGCAACGATGCCGTTCTGCACGAAATTACCCGCATTACGAGTGACGGCGTTTCCCGGCAGGCGAGCAAAATCAAGGTACGTAGCAAGTAGGTAAGGAGAAACGTATGCGCAATGTTCCACAAAGCCACAAGGCTGGATTTCTGTTTGTACTGTTGATGGTTGTGGCGGGGGCTGTCACGGCACAAACGGCAGCGGGGCATCATCGCCCCCTTGTGGTCGGCTGGCATGATGAGTTCAACATGCTGGATAATTGGGCGCCCTGGACGGCCTTCGGAAGTTTCGACATCCTGCGCGGCGACGTGGGCAAGCTGACCGTCGTGATGGGAAAAACGGCGATGCGCGATGCCAATTTCAACAACTACCGCGCCGGTGTGTATCAGGATTTCGATGTTGATTTGGCGAAGTACCCGGTTGTCGCCATCCATGTGCTTCGGATGCAGAATGCGGCGACCTGGGATGCGCAAGTAGGCGAGTATCGGGATGAAGCATTACCGGAGGCACATGATACGTCTCATGGAGGAGGCGTGGCGCGTCCGGGAAATCCGAAACAGTTGGTTATGGACTCTATCGGGGATTGCGGCGCACAGCAAAAGCCCGGCTTAGTTTTTATTTCTTTGTCTCCAACGTCTTACGGCAGCAAAGGCAGACAGCATGTTCGCCTGTTGCTCAATGCGAACGGTCCGCGCCAGAGTTACGTTGATTTTGCCTGGGTGCGGTTTATTCGGCGGGAAGACGTGGCGCATTTGCGCTCACATCCTGAAACTGCGCTTGTTGTTACACCCTGAAGGGCATCCTGCGCTTCACTGACGATGAAATAAATGGATATATGAAAGGAGTGTTTCGCCATGATTGCAGAAGCTGTCGCTCTAGCCCCTGTGCCGCTTGCCGTTCCTGCGCCGACTGTTGCCTCCTTGCCGCCTGCTCCAAAGATAACGGTGCAGCAATATTTGGAAATGGAGCGCAAATCGGAAGTTCGGCACGAATATGTGAATGGAAAGATTATCGAAATGGCAGGCGAGTCCCCCACGCACAACCGTATTGCTGGAAACATATATCGTCATCTTGGCAACCGATTTGAAGATCAACCCTGTGACGTGTTTATCGAAGGCATCCGTGTACGGGTTACGCCGACGCAGTACCGCTATCCTGATGTGGTTGCATTATGCGGCGAGGCGCAATTCGACGCCACAAGGCCACCCGCCCTGCTCAACCCCGGCGTTATTTTTGAAGTGCTGTCGCCAACAACCGAGCAAGAAGACCGTGACGAAAAGTGGACGGAGTACCAACAACTGCCGAGCGTAACGGACTATGTTCTGGTTTCGCAGAATGTCGTTCAGGTAATCCATTACGTCCGTGTTTCCGATACACATTGGACAATTACGATCTACCACGACCTGCAAAATGCGCTGACGCTGGCTTCGCTGAACACCACTTTGCCCCTTGCCGACGTTTACCGCAAGATTGTTTTCCCCACAGTGGAAGCGCCCGCTGCAACAGACGGGTAAACGTTCCTGCATCGTATGAAAATGCCTGAACACCCAATACCGAATACCCAATACCGAATACCGGAACACAGGAACACCTGAACACCGGTTTTTAGATTCGGCTATTTCCGTTCGTGCGCGCCGATGTCGTACTCCCTGCCGTTGGGCAGATGGTCGCCGAAAAAGTCCTCTTCGCCAACATGGATGCCGTAATAAATAGGAAGATGAACCCCGGCGTTGATGAGGGGCGATTTGGCCGTAAGCCGGTAAGCGTCGAGTTTATGGAGAATATCTGCGTTGTTGAGCGTGGGAGCCATGCCGGGATGGACGAGCAGCGGGTCTACTTCCAAGCCAACGGCCTTATCTGCGCCTTCTCTTTCACTACCTCTGTTATCGCCGCTTGTCTTGTCACCGCTTATCTTGTCACCACTGGCCTTGCTGCTGTTCCGCGCTGATTTGCCTTCCTGTCGCGTGGCGAGTTGAAAAGCGTTCAGACTGCCATACGTAACGCCGTTCCACGTCAGTTGAAACCGGTCGCCGCTGCTCCAATACGCATTGCCGCGCAGCAGAACGTCCGCCTCCCTGCTTTTCTCCAGCAATGGTACACCGCCCGTCGTCAGCAGAATGTTGTTGAAACAGCGAATGTTTCTGCCGCCGCTGACAATCAGGGCGCAGGGAGATGCGCCGGACATGGAATTGGCGGCAGGGCTGGTAAACAGCGTGTTGTTGTAAACGTTGACATCGCGTACATCGCCGCCAACGAAAATACCGCTGTAATGGTGTTTGCGCCCATCGTTCTGGCTGATATTGTAGCGGACGGTGTTGGCGCGAAACGTGTACGGCGCGTCGGGGTAGGTGTAAATCAGGTAGCCCGCGCCCTCATTGTCGTGGGAATAGTTGTATTGCAGAGTGGAGTTGGTGACGCCGCCATCGAAATCGAAGCCGCCGCCATCAAGGGATTGGTCACTTGTCCGGTTGTGGTGGGACTCGCAATGCTGTATGGTGATGTTGTTACAGGCCGCCGCCCAAATCCCAATCGGCCCGCCAAGTTTGCACGGACACAAGGCTCCATTATCATGCGCCACGCAGCGGTCAATCAGGCCGCCATCTACAAATTCCAAAAAAATGCCGCTCCCGGAATGGTTGGCGATAAATTTCGGGTCGCCGGGATTGTCATAGGCCACGCAATGGTCAACGATCACATTCGCGTTGGCATAGCGCGTGGCATGGGTATCAAACACGCCGGTCACGTAAATGCCCGTATAAGCATTGTCATGCGCGACGCAGCGAAGGAGGCGAACGTCGCCGTACCCGCTCTGGCTTTTGTCGGACGCCGCGCCTTCTATTAAAATGCCGTGCCTGCCGAAACCCTGCGCTTCCACATTCGTCGCGCGAACGTAGGCCAGGCGCTTATTCCCTGGCAGTTCGTTGCGAAAAACCAATCCACTGCCCCGGTTGGCTTCCCGCCCCGCGCCCATGATAACAAGATTGCTGACGCTCCATCCGCCCGCGTTGCGAATCAAAACGCCCGTGCCGTTCCCGGCGTTGATGACGGCGCGGCCTTTGCCATAGGAGGTAAGCGCAATCGGCTTTAGCTTCGGTTCCCGCCCCATGCAGTTCCATACCCCCCGGAAACGTGTCACCCCCATGCAGCAGGACGCGATCCCCGGCCTGAAACGTCTGCCTGCTGACCTGCGCCAATGTTTGCCACGCCCGCCCCGGCGCGGTTCCCGCTTCCGTATCGCTGCCGTTCGCGCTGACATAGTAATCCGCCGCCCCCGCTCCAACACTTACTCCCAAAGCCCACCACAACCCAAGTACAATCGCCCAAATCCTGCGCATGTTTCCGGCTCCTCTGCATTGATATTCTGCTATGGAGAACCAAAAACCTCTTTTGCAGGCAAGTTTTCACGCTCCAATTGATTCTTCTCATCCAATGAGGGGCACAAATTAGATTCGTTAGCCGTCGCTCACTTGACATCAATACCAAAAGTCTGTAATATATTCCATAGCGCATTTTGTAATTCCATGCGTCTCCTGTATCCGCCTCTGATGTTCCGAGAGGCGTTAAAATGCAAAGGTACAAACATGACCTTGACGATTGACTTGCCCGATGAACTGGCCTCTCGACTAAGTGCGCTTCTGCCCGCAGAAGAGCGTGGACGCTTTGCCGTTTCCGCAATTGCCGATGCGCTTCTCGCTCAAGAGCGTGACTCCGCCGAATGTATTGCCGCAGTCGAGGAGGCATTTATTGATGTAGATAAGGGCCGCACCATCTCCTTTGAAGAAGAAGAAGCGCGTTGGCAGCTGCAAAAGACCGCGTTGCTGACGAAGACTGGCGTTCATGTGGCATGAGCGATACAGAAGACAAAGACGAACCAACGCGGACTTATGCGTTGCGTGTTACCCAACGCGCTCAACGTGATCTGGACGCGGCAACCGTTTATTTCGCTGAAACCGCTTCACCGGAGATTGCTGTCATGTGGCGTGAAGGGATATACGCGGAGTTGGCTTCGCTTGCCACATTTCCGCGCCGTTGTCCGCGTGTACCGGAGCAATTCCATCGTGAGGTGCGCCAACTTTTGTACCGCCGCTCTGGAAGTCAGACAGCCTATCGTATCCTGTTTGCTATTGCCGGCGAAGAGGAAACATCACCGGATGCGCCGACTGTAATTATTCTTCATGTCCGTCACACCGCCGCTCGTCCCATAACACGAACACAAGTTCGTATAATCGAGGCAGAGCAATAAATGAGACGTGCTGATGCAGGCCACATAAAGCAAAACCAACTGCCATTAGAGTGGGATATTCAGGCAAAGGAAAGGACCGGTCAGTATGCGTAACAATCACCGATGGAATGAAAACGATGAAATCATAGGTTTGTACCTATACCGATTTGGAGACAAAAGCCTTTCCTACTCTAAAGAGGAACTAGCAGATAACATCGGCATGGGCTGGGGCAGTATGAGTATGAAGATCTCCAACTTTCGTTATTTAGACGGACAGGGAGGTTTATCAGAATACTCACGCCAATGTGAAAACATCTATTTGCGTTACAAAAATATGCCCAATTCCGAGTTTGCGAAAATCGGAATTGAAGCGGTAGTCAAAGCAATTGGAGAGTATTGCGAACGTCTCCAATCTTTGTTGTCGCCAACCGCAAAAGCAACGCAGCCAACGGCTTAACAATGCTTTACAACTGGCGTGTCGTGCTGAGTAGCAGATATTCAGAGCCGGAGGAGGCTTCCATGCAATACGTGACACAGGATAAAGACAAAGCAACACACACTTACGTGCAGCGCTTCGAGGTATGATATGACCTTTACCATTGACTTAACGGCCTCGGAGGAGGCGTACTTGGTGGCAGCAGCAAAACAGCGAGGGATTGCGCCAGACGAGTTTCTCAAGCAACTTGTAACGAACTGCCTGCCGAAACGTGCGGACGCGACCTTTGCAGAAATTTTAGCGCCGGTTCACGAGTACAGCCGAGAACACGGGTATACCGAGGAAGAATTGGACGAGTTCGTAGAAGCCGAAGTTGCCGCGTATCGTGCCGAACGCCTCCACTGCTGCTGTTTTCAGTAGCCGCCTTCCAGCCACGAGACGTACAAGTCGTAATAGTGGGCGAAGTCTTCGGGCAATCCTTCCTCATCTAAATCTTCTACGCCAATCCAGCGCTCTTTGCCTTTTGCCTGCACCTTGCATTGCAGCGTGTCACTGGCGCCGACTTGAAAGCCGAGGACTTGCACGGGGCTGCCAAGCAGGTTGGCGCGAAACGGCGTTTCCACTTGCTCCAAAAACGTGTTTTCCCACGCGCTCATCTGCTCGTACTCGCCGTAAGCGTCCGTCAGTATCTCGTCAATCTCGTCGCGCTTTTCGGATGGTTCCGCCATTTTGCCTCCTGTCCTGTGTTGTTGCCTTGCGTAGGTGTTTCGTTTATCGGTGTGTACCGGTGGAATTAGCCGCAGCACTGCTTGTACTTTTTGCCGCTGCCGCAGGGGCAGGGTTCATTACGGCCCGGCTTCTTTCCGCTAAACGGGGCGGGCGGGGCCGGCGTTTTCAGGGCTTCCACCAGGCGCTCGCTCAGGGGGATTGTGCCGGGAAGCGCCCTGTTGTCGTAATCCGGGCGGTAACTGCGCAGCAGAATTTCGCCGTCCCGCTGCCACTCGAAATCAGGGAGCGAAAACAGGCTGCGGATCACCTGGGTGGCGCGTTCCGGGTCGCGCTCGGCCAGCATGCGTACCGGGATCAAAGACATATCGGGGTCTTGAATATACTCGCTCACGATAGCCCGGTAGGGTTTCGACTTGACCTTTTTGGGATCGGCAAATGCTTCCGCAACCAGTCCCAGATCGGGATGAAACTCCATGCCTTCCCGCTCATCAAAGGTCACGCCGACGCTTTTCACGTCGTCCTCCCAATCTATTTGCGAGTATTGCAGGTGCTTGGGCAGGGTTTGTATCGGGGGCGACTCTGTTTCGCCCGTCGCAAGGGCGGCTGCGGCGTTTGTTTTCTGAACGCGATGCAGCATGTAGGCGTTCATGCGCGTGACGAACTCCCCTACCGGCCACACAACCAAATCCGAGCCGAAGAAGGCGACGAAATCCGGCTTTTCCGCGCGCTGTAGTTCGATAGCCTCTTCCCTCTTCGCCGGGTTGCGAAACATCAGGGCGGGCGACTTCTGAATGGCTTCCGCCGCCCCGCGCAGCACCTCGTTTTTGCCGGAAGGCGGATACAGACTGATCGCCCCACTCAGCATCCAGCCGTCGCCCATCGGCACAATCCGCGCCTTGATAAAGTGGCCGGGCAGCATCTTATCGAAATACGCGCGTCCCATGTTGGAGCGGACGCGGTACACAAGGTCATCCAACAGGTTGTCGAACACCAATACATCGCCCTCGTGCCGCAAAATCTCAAACAACCCTTCCACGACGTTCTTCCAGCCCAGCATGATTTCCTGGTCCGCTTCGGGCAGGTCGGGGTGGTCGCTTACAAAATGGTCTACCACCGTCAGGCCGTCTTCCAGCCGATATTGAAGCAGAAAATAGTCCATAAAACTGACATACTGCGGGTTACTCACCGGTTCCGGGGTGTCAAAATAGTGGATTTGCGCTTCCACCAGATCGCCGGCAAACCGCTTGTCCTCGCCGAATCGCACCAGTTGCCGCTTCAACGCGCCCGCGTGTTCCATCAAATCCATCATGCTCGCGCTTCCTCCAAAACCCGCGCCTCTTAATAAATGAGACTTGCTGCCCGCCCTCAATCATCACTTCAAACATACGTTTTCTGCTGTCATTTTATCGCCATAGTCCGAAAACAGAAATAAGCCGAAGAACAGAATCAGGCAGGAACTAAAGTGTGCCGCGATGAATAGGATGTAGACAAGATTGCACAGAACCACCCATATCAGGGTCAGGGAGTGTCCAGAATGAAGCGATGCATACAAGTAGCGGTTGGTCCTGGAATATTCTCATGTGAGCGATCAGCCTCATTCACAGTAAACGACAAATACTACACCCTGCTTGCAGACGCTTCTTTCTTCGACGGCGATCTCATGCAGGTGCGGGTTATCGCCATACAAGGCGACCAATGCTTGATTGACCTGCCCAATGAGACGTTCACAACCGGCAACCGCATGTACGTGCCAACAGTCATGCTTCTGGATATGTCAACAGCCCTACAAACTGAGGAGCCATCCGCAAAAGAGATCGCAAAGTTGGCAATGGCTGGCGGCGCGTTTGACTGGCTTGCCGATGAACCTGATCTGTATGATGATACTTGCGGCGAAAGCGCTTAAAATAGAAAGAAAAAGAGGCGCAGCCTTGTATTTATTCGTCAATAGACGTATAATAGGAGGTATCCAGCCAACGTTGGTAGCGCTGACTGGACACGCGCCTAGCCTACGCTAGTGGCGGTTTTTACACCGGTCACTAAGCATCAGCCAGAGCGCGACCGCGTAATACGCCGTACCAACGACGTAGAACGCGGCGGCAAGCACATGGTTCAGAGTTTCCATGCTTTGCCTCCTCCTTTCTATGGGCAGCGGGTTGTGTGTCGGCGGTTGCGCGAACAACCCCGGCGGCTTGCATAGTCCGGCCGAACGCCGCGCCAAGCAAAAATCGAACGCGCATGAATAAACCGGAGGAACGCGAGAAAGCGGTCTTCGATACCGGTGTTGTCCTTCAGGCGGCCCTGTCAGAAAGCGGGCCGTCTTTTGGCTCGTTTCATCTGATGGAAGAAGACAAAATTATTGTTGTACTTAGTCCACAAGTGCGCGAAGAGTACGAAGATGTTCCACGCGCCCTGCAATTCGGCAGAAGAACCCATTGCTTACTGAAGAATACGTTCAGGCATTTTTGGCCCGACTGGACGCCAAAACACAATTGGTAACGGTGATACGGCCTTACCTACAGTATCCGCGTGATCCTAATGATGAGTTGATACTTAATCTGGCAATCCAAGAGCAGGTAGATTATCTTGTGACCCGCGACAAAGATTTGCTCACTTTGAACAGGAGCAGCGATTTTCGGCTGTTATATCCCTACATTCGCGTCGTTGATCCACTTACCTTTGTGATTGCGGTGACGCCGAAGCCGTAGAAATAGGGCTTTGATGCCATCAAGATAACCTATGCTGCCAATCTATTCAGCGCCCTGCTGCGGTTCTCCATACGCCAGTTGCCGCAGCAGTTCATCTCCTGATATAGCTCCTCTGCTGTTTTCAATAGCCGCCTTCCAGCCACGAGACGTACAAGTCGTAATAGTGGGCGAAGTCTTCGGGCAATCCTTCCTCATCTAAATCTTCTACGCCAATCCAGCGCTCTTTGCCTTTTGCCTGCACCTTGCATTGCAGCGTGTCACTGGCGCCGACTTGAAAGCCGAGGACTTGCACGGGGCTGCCAAGCAGGTTGGCGCGAAACGGCGTTTCCACTTGCTCCAAAAACGTGTTTTCCCACGCGCTCATCTGCTCGTACTCGCCGTAAGCGTCCGTCAGTATCTCGTCAATCTCGTCGCGCTTTTCGGATGGTTCCGCCATTTTCGCCTCCTGTCCTGTGTTGTTGCCTTGCGTAGGTGTTTCGTTTATCGGTGTGTACCGGTGGAATTAGCCGCAGCACTGCTTGTACTTTTTGCCGCTGCCGCAGGGGCAGGGTTCATTACGGCCCGGCTTCTTTCCGCTAAACGGGGCGGGCGGGGCCGGCGTTTTCAGGGCTTCCACCAGGCGCTCGCTCAGGGGGATTGTGCCGGGAAGCGCCCTGGTGTCGTAATCCGGGCGGTAACTGCGCAGCAGAATTTCGCCGTCCCGCTGCCACTCGAAATCAGGGAGCGAAAACAGGCTGCGGATCACCTGGGTGGCGTGTTCCGGGTCGCGCTCGGCCAGCATGCGTACCGGGATCAAAGACATATCGGGGTCTTGAATATACTCGCTCACGATAGCCCGGTAGGGTTTCGACTTGACCTTTTTGGGATCGGCAAATGCTTCCGCAACCAGTCCCAGATCGGGATGAAACTCCATGCCTTCCCGCTCATCAAAGGTCACGCCGACGCTTTTCACGTCGTCCTCCCAATCTATTTGCGAGTATTGCAGGTGCTTGGGCAGGGTTTGTATCGGGGGCGACTCTGTTTCGCCCGTCGCAAGGGCGGCTGCGGCGTTTGTTTTCTGAACGCGATGCAGCATGTAGGCGTTCATGCGCGTGACGAACTCCCCTACCGGCCACACAACCAAATCCGAGCCGAAGAAGGCGACGAAATCCGGCTTTTCCGCGCGCTGTAGTTCGATAGCCTCTTCCCGCTTGGCAGGATTGCGAAACATCAGGGCGGGCGACTTCTGAATGGCTTCCGCCGCCCCGCGCAGCACCTCGTTTTTGCCGGAAGGCGGATACAGACTGATCGCCCCACTCAGCATCCAGCCGTCGCCCATCGGCACAATCCGCGCCTTGATAAAGTGGCCGGGCAGCATCTGATCGAAATACGCGCGTCCCATGTTGGAGCGAACGCGGTACACAAGGTCATCCAACAGGTTGTCGAACACCAATACATCGCCCTCGTGCCGCAAAATCTCAAACAACCCTTCCACGACGTTCTTCCAGCCCAGCATGATTTCCTGGTCCGCTTCGGGCAGGTCGGGGTGGTCGCTTACAAAATGGTCTACCACCGTCAGGCCGTCTTCCAGCCGATATTGAAGCAGAAAATAGTCCATAAAACTGACATACTGCGGGTTACTCACCGGTTCCGGGGTGTCAAAATAGTGGATTTGCGCTTCCACCAGATCGCCGGCAAACCGCTTGTCCTCGCCAAATCGCACCAGTTGCCGCTTCAACGCGCCCGCGTGTTCCATCAAATCCATCATGCTCGCGCTTCCTCCCAAACCCGCGTACTGTAACGAATCAATACTTGCTGCCCACCCTCAACCATCACTCCAAACATACGTCTTCCGCTGTCATTATATCGCCACACTCCGAAAACAGAAGAAGCTGAAAAGCAGAAGCAGGCAGGAACTAAAGTGTGCCGCGATGAATAGGATGTAGACAAGATTGAACAGCATCACCTATATTACGGCAGGGAGTATCAGAATGAAACGACATATACAAGTCACGGCTGGTCCCGGAATCTTCTCGTGTGAGCGATCAGCCTCATTCACAGTAAACGACAAATACTACACCCTGCTTGCAGACGCTTCTTTCTTCGACGGCGATCTCATGCAGGTGCGGGTTATCGCCATACAAGGCGACCAATGTTTGATTGACCTGCCCAATGAGACGTTCACAACCGGCAACCGCATGTACGTGCCAACGGCTATGCTTCTGGATATGTCAATAGCCGTACAAACCGATGAGCCATCAGCAGAAGAGATCGCAAAGTTGGCAATGGCTGGCGGCGCGTTTGACTGGCTTGCCAATGAACCTGATCTGTATGATGATACTTGCGGCGAAAGCGCTTGAAATATAAAGAAAAAGCGGCGCAGCCTTGTATTTATTCGTCAATAGGCGTATAATAGGAGGTGTCCAGCCAGAAGTTCTCAGGCGCTGACTGGACACGCGCCTAACCTACGCTAGTGGCGGTTTTTACACCGGTCACTAAGCATCAGCCAGAGCGCAACCGCGTAGTACGCCGTACCAACGACGTAGAACGCGGCGGCAAGCACATGGTTCACAGTTTCCATGCTTTGCCTCCTCCTTTCTATGGGCAGCGGGTTGTGTGTCGGCGGTTGCGCGAACAACCCCGGCGGCTTGCATAAACCGCTGCCCAAGAGTTCACAAGCCGGAACACAAGTCACATTGTTGCACACTTTATGTGCAGGTGTCAAGGCCATTTACATCACAGTAATCAGTTCACAAACCAAGCGCTGTTTCTCCCTTGAAAGGCTTAGAAATTTTTTCTGAGTTTCCACAGGCATAATCTCGTAGTTCAAAAACACGGGAGTCTCTAACAACTTACCATCCAATGTATCGAAACCTGCTTGTGCGTACACAATTTCAGGACGCATTTTTAAGCCAGCAGCCACTTGAAGACAAGTTTTACGCTGAACTGTGTAACCTGCCTGCCGTCGCCGTTCTACCTGCCCCCACGCCCAATGTGAGTAAGTACGTTCTGATTTATCTTCAGATAGTTGCTTGCCACCCTCTTCCTTACCTATTTGATGCAGTTGTTCTTCCGGGAGAGATTGCAGCCAGTCTTCAACACGTTTTGCACATTGCTTTCGAGTCAGACCTTGCTTCTCTCGCTCCTCTTTAACCCATTGTCCAAAACGTATGCGTAAATTCTCAGTTTCCATTGATCGCTCCATCATTTTCAAGAGAACCGTTGAATAGATTGAGTATACCAGCATGTGACATATTTGTGCAAGGAATGACTGTAATGAAGTTGCGTATAAAAACGAGTTTGGCGCAACAGTGAGCCACTGTTGCGCCACGAAGTTGAGAAACAGGTGAAGAAACTTACTCGACGCCGACGGGGGCATGGGCGCGGGGTGGCGGGGGCGTCCAGGTGGGGTCGTCGTTGGCGAGCAGGTGCAGGCCTAGGAACTCGCCTAGTTCTTCATTGGCGTGGCGGTCTACCCACTGTCCGAAGTTTTCTTCCCGCGAACGGCTGCGTTTTGAACTGCCGCAGCAGGTTTTCCAGCGCGTACTTCACCTTGTCGGCGGGCACTTTGCGCGAAATGGGACGCACGAACTTGGCGTCCGCGCCCAGCCGCCCGCCCAGACACACGTCATACGCTTCCACCTGCGTCGCCGTCGTTCAAACGCGCCAGACAGCCCTGCAAGCCGATGTCGCCGATGTGATGCTGGCCGCAACTGTTGGGGCAGCCGTTGAGATGGATGCGGATCGGCTCGTCCCACAGCAATTGCGCTTCCAGATGCGCCACGATCTCGCGCAGGCGGGCTTTGGTTTCCGTAATCGCCAGATTGCAGAACTCGTTGCCCGTACACGAGACCGCGCCCCGATGGAACTCCGATACGTCCCACAGAAAGCCCGCATTGCGCAATTCCTGTTTCGCCGCTTCCAACCGGTCGGCGTCAATGTGCGGGAACAGATAGTTTTGCTGATTGGTCGTGCGCAGGTTGCCCTCGCAGTATCGGTCGGCAATGTCGGCAGCCGCGAACATCTGCTCCGTCGTCAGCCGCCCCGTAATCACGGATACGCCGATCCAGAATTTCCCTGCCTGCTTTTGCGGATGGATGCCCAAATGATCCTGCTGCACGGTTCCCATCGGCTCGGCAACCGGTTCGGCGGGTTCCGGCGTCCAGCCCAATCGCTGAATCAGCGCTTCCCGAAACTTCTCCGCGCCCCAATCCGCCACGAGGAACTTCAGGCGCGTATGGTTGCGGCGCTTGCGGTAGCCGTCATCGCGGAAAATTTCGGTCACGGCCCGGCATACGTCCAAAACCTGCTCCGGCTTGACGAAAATCTCCAACTGCTGCGCGAAGTACGGCTGCGTACTCAATCCGCCGCCCACGCGCACATGGAAGCCGATTTCCTCTTTGCCGTCCCGAACGCGCTTCACGGCCTGTATGCCCAAATCGTTGATTTCCGGCTGATTGCAATGGATGGGACAGCCCGAAATAGAGATTTTGTACTTGCGCGGCAGGTCGGAGAAGTCTTTGTTATCCAAAAAGTAATTGGTCACGTCCTGCACGATCTGGCGCGTGTCGTACAATTCGTTAGGGTCCACGCCCGCCACCGGGCAGCCGCACACATTGCGCGTAATGTCGCCGCAAGCGCCCGTCGTGGTCAGGCCCACCGCGCGCAGTTTTTCAATGGCAAGCGGCAGGGTGTGGATGGTCAGCCAGTGGAATTGAAAATTCTGGCGCGTGGTGATGTCGGAAATGTTGTTGCCGTACTCCCGCGCCACTTCCGCAACCGCGCGCATCTGCGCGGAACTCATGTCGCCGCTGGGAATCTTGACGCGCAGCATGAAATGCCCCACGTTCGGCTGCTGCTGATAAATGCCGTACCAGCGCATACGCGGGAAATCATCGGGAGCTATGGTCTCGAAACCGGTCTGAGCGTAGCGCAGCACATCGTCCCACACGTCCAGCCCGTCTTTCGCCTTCTTTATCGCTTCTACATCCGCCTTGGACATCTCAAAAACTCCTTACCATCCGCCACCAACAGCAGGAGGGGGAACCGCGAAACACGCGAACCAAAACGAAAAAAGGAAAAACAAAAAGAACCGCAAAGAGGCAAAAGAGGGCAAAGAGGAGAAGTCACTTCGCCGGAGTTGGTTGGCGCTTTCCCTGCTATTTTTGGTTCTTTTTTCGTTTACTTCGCGTGTTTCGCGGTTCCCTCTCCTGCCTTCTCTGCTTCTTTGCGGTTCCTCTTACGGCGAGAATGGTTACTAAATCAGTCAACATAGTAGAGTATCCATTATACTAGCCGCGTGGCGTCGGTGTCAAGCCAAAGTGAGGTTTCAGAACCGTTCAAGAGCGTACCCGAACTTGACAAGCCCTGACCGGAAAGGTACACTGTAGGTGTTGTAAGCATGCGGGCCCATAGCTCAATGGCAGAGCGCCCGGCTCAAGATAGTTTCTCTAAATTCAGGCCGTTAATACCTGAACATGAGGGACTGAAGAGGGCCTCTACCGTCGAAAGTCGGTAGATGTAACCTGTCAAATTCGGGGAAGCCTATGTTGTTCCCAATACGGTAATCCCGAGCCAAGCGCGTTTAGCACAGGAAAACTGTTGTAAGCGCGAAGGTGTAGAGACTCGACGGCAGGCATCCTTGTTTCACAAAACAGTGGATGAAGAGAGAGTCCAGACTGCAAACCCGAAAGGGGCGGCGAAAGCCGTAGCGGTACGCATAACTGGTTGGTTGTAGGTTCGACTCCTGCTGGGCCCATATTCCGCTTGCGCACAGGCTGGACAACATACTTGTTGTCCAGCCTGTTGTACTGTAATCCCTGATAAGTAAGTATATCCTGCGCAGGCACAAATAGAAAGCCCGCTTGTCAGGGCAAGGGTGAAACTGCTATAATGTAGTGGCAGGCTGACTTGTAGGATATTCCTATGTGTCGGCTCAAATTTATCGAGTATAATTTTGGCAGCGACTTTCCGCAACCCGCGCGCCGGCAGGAGGTTAAAAGTGGTGACAGTAATGACTTACATCGGCAAGGTTCAGGAGAATGGAACGGTTATCGTGTCGAAAGACGCACAGGAACAGTTGGGATTGCAGCCGGGCGATGAAGTGCGGGTAAGCCTGAATCGCAGCGTTGTAGAACCGCAGCCTGTCACGCCCAATGAAAAAGCGCTGGCGGCTCTGCGCAGGGTTGCCGCATTACAAGAGGGAATGCGCTGCACGGATGGTTCGCACACGAACGAAATTATTCATGAAGGCCGCGACGGAGGAATGTACAGTGACGAATGCGCCGAGTAGCCCTCTTCCGGGCGCGGTAATTGTAGACGCCAACATTGCCGTTGCGATTGCTGCAAAGGAGACGGGGCGTGAGGCGTTAGCAACGGCGGAACTTAGCAGTTATGCTGCACAAGGGTATGAATGGTACGCGCCCGGAGCAATCACAACAGAAACTCTTTATGCGCTGTGCCAAAAGTTTCATGCCGGACTGCTCACATTGGTGGAGTACGAAAAAGCGATCAGCAGTCTGGAAGCGTTGATAAGCAGTCTTTTGCCGCCTCCTGATGGTGACAGCGCCCTGATTCATCGCGCCTATGACATTGCGAAAAGTTATGGCTGCAGCCGTTCTGCGGATGCTGTCTATATTGCATTAGCAGAGGAGTTGGCTAAAACGCGGACAACCGTGCTGCTGACGTTCGATCAAGACCTTCCTAAACAAGCGGCCAAACACGCGCCGACAGTAACCGCGCGATTGTTGACAATATAGTATCGGCGCTATCTGCTACAGTATAGAGGATAAGAGGATTTCATGGCGCGTTCGGTTCGCGTGATGCACTTTGCCGATACCCATTTCGGCGTGGAATTGTATGGGCGGCTGGACCCGGATACCGGCCTGAATTCCCGATTAAAGGATTTCAAGCAGTCGCTGCTGAAGGCCATTGACCTGGCATTGGAAGCCGAGATTGATCTGGCGGTCTTTGCCGGGGATGCGTACAAAACCCGTGACCCGCGCCAGACCGATCAGCGCGAATTTGCGGATTGTATTCGACGGTTGACGACCAACAACATTCCCGTCGTGATGATCGCGGGCAACCACGACATGCCGGCGGTGCGCGGGCGCGCGAACGCGGTGGAGATTTACCATACGCTGGGCGTGGAAAACGTGCATGTGCTGCGCAAGCCGGAAACCCTTCTGGTGCATACCCGCGCCGGGCAGGTTCGCGTGGCCGCGATGCCGTACCTGATTAAAGGCTACTCCGTTGCCCGCGACGAGTTTCAGAACAAGACCATTGATGAAACCCGCCTCCTGCTGGAACAAAAGTACGCCGACTATCTGCAATTGCTTGCCGATGAAGTGCGCGAAGCCAACGACGCGATACCCACGATTCTGCTTGGACACTTTTGGGCGAATGGCGCGAAACTGTCCACCTGGCAGGAGGGCTATTTTACGATGGGCGAGCCGAAGGTGGCGCTTGCCAGCCTGACCGACCCTGCTTTCGATTACGTCGCGCTTGGGCATATTCACAAGCATCAGGACTTGAATAAGAACGGCCAGCCGCATGTCGTGTATTCCGGCAGCCCGGACCGCATTGATTTTGGCGAAAAGGACGAGCGCAAGGGCTTTGTGCTGGTAGACTTGTATAAGGGCGGCGCGGATTACAAGTTTATCCCCGTAGACGAGGGGCGCGAACTGCTTGAAATCGAAGTGGATTGCGAGGGCGACGAGCCGACCGAAAAAATCATTGCCGAAGTTAAGAAACACGCGCTGCGCAACAACATCGTCAAGCTGACCTACAAAATTGACCATGCCAAACTGCCGCAAATCCGCGAACGCGACATCCGCGATGCCCTCGCTCCCGCTTTTATGGTGGTTTCCATCAACCGCAAGGTGCAGCGCCAGGATCGGGAACGGGGCCGCGCCTTCACGGAAAGCATCAGCCCCCGCGAAGCCCTGAACCTGTTCATAGACGCCAACGACAAACTCAAGCCCCGCAAAGACGACCTTCTCACCTACGCCGAACCGCTGTTTAAGGAGTTGGCGGAGGAGGAAGGATACTGAGGAGAGTAGTCAGTAGCCAGTAGTCAGTAGTCAGTAGAACGTCTCTATTGGCAGCCGTGTGCAAACATGCAACACAGAGAAAACAGCATTTCTACTGGCTACTGACTACTGGCTACTGACTACTTCTATTATGATTCCTACCAAACTGACCCTGAAAAACTTCATGAGCTATGGAGCCGAGCCGGTGACGCTGCCGTTTGAGGGGCTGCATGTCGCCTGCCTGTCGGGGGACAACGGCAACGGCAAGTCCGCCATTCTGGACGCGATTACGTGGGCGCTGTGGGACAAAACACGCGCCCCAAGCAAGGATGACGTGATTCGCGTGGGCGCGGACGAAGTAGAGGTTCAGTTCGAGTTTGACCTGAATGAGCAGCATTACCGCGTGATTAAGAAGCGGCGGCGGGGCAAGGCGACGGGCAGCGAGTGGCAGCTTGCGCAGCGCGACAGCCTGGGCAATTATACGCCTGTCGGCGGCAGCAATCAGCGCGAAGTGGGCAGGCAGATCGTGCAGCTGCTGAGTATGGAGTACGAGACGTTTCTCAATTCCGCGTATTTGCAGCAGGGCCATGCCGATGAGTTTACGCGGCAATCGCCCGACAAGCGCAAGCAGATTTTGGGCGAGATTTTGGGATTGGAGCGTTATGCGCGCTTAGAAGAAAAAGCGCGCGAACGCATGAAGGAGCGCAAGGAAGCCGTCGAAGAACTGGAAATGCAGATACGGCTGCTCGAACTCGGAAGTCGCCAATTTGCCTTCGTATGAAGAGCAGTTAGAGCAGACGCGGCTGCGATTGGGCGAAACGGCATCGCTTGTGGAAAAGCAGGAGGCTGTCACCACGAACCTGCGCGAACGCAAGGCGCAACTGGACGCGCTTGCCGGGCAGGTGGAGCAGGCGCGGGGTGTTGTGCAGCGCATTGTGGAAGACATCAAACTGCGCGAGGCCGAGCGGTGCAATCAGCTTGCGCAGTTGGAAAAGCTGCAAAAAACAGTTGCGCAGAAGGAAGCCATTGCAGGCGATTACGCCCAATTGCAAAACGCTTACAAGCGGCGCGATATTTTGGAGCCGGAAATTGAAGCGTTCAACAAGGCCAACAAGGATTTAAGCACGGTCATCGGCACAATTGACGGCCTGGAAAAAGAACTGCGCGGCGAAATCCGCCTGTTTGAAAACAAAGCGCAGACAGCCGAGGAGCGGAACCGGGAACGCGCCAAGCTGGAAACGCAGATTGCCACGCTGCGCGACGGCCTGACAGACAGCAAGAGCGTGGAAGCCGAACTCGCCCGCGTCCTTATTCTGCAGGAAGAAACGCAGCAATCTTTTGCCGACCTGAGCGCGCGCAATAAGGAATTGACAGCCGCGCTTGCCGAACTGGACGAAGTGTTGGAACTGCTGAAAGGGCCTCACGCTTCCTGCCCGGTTTGCGAAAGCGATTTGAGCGGCAAAAAGCACGAGGCGGTACTGGCGCGGCAGCAGGCCAAGAAAACGCAGATGCAGCAGGAGCAGAAACAGGTTCGGCAGGACGGCGCGGCGAAAAAGCAATCTCTGACGCAGGTTCAGGAGCAGGCCGCAATGCTGACAAAGCAGCGCGACGAGCAGACCGCCCGCGCCAATCGTCTGCGCGACCTGACCGCCCGACTGGAAACTTATGCGCAAGCCGCGTCGGAACTGGAAGCCGCGCGTAAGAACCTGAGCGTCCTGCAAACGCGGCTGAATACGAACGATTACGCGGCTCCGCAGCGCCTGCAGCGGCAACGCCTGGAGCGCGAACTGGATCGGCTGAAACTGGCGCGTCAGGAATACGAAGTTGTAAGACAGCAAATTACGCGCCTGGAGCCCAGCAGCAAGCGTATCCATGAACTGCAGCAGGCGGAAGACGCCTTGCCGCAAGCCCTTGCGGAAAAAGCGCGGCTGGAACAAGTCCTAATCGGCAAAAACAAGGAACGGCAGGAAGCGGAAGACCGTCGAAACCAATTACAAGAGCGGTTGGGACAGTACGAGGAAATCAAGCGGCAGGCGGCGGTTGCGGAAGCGGATTTTGCCCGGCTGCGAGAGGAATTCAATAGCCTGAAAATTAGGGAAGGCAGTTTTGTTAAGTATATTGCTGACTGCGCGGGCGCGGCCATTCAGAAAAAAGACCGGGAAAAGGAACGCGCCAAAGCCGATGATGAGAAACGGCTGTACACCGCGCTGGCAAATGCGTTCGGCAGAAAAGGCGTACAGGCGCTGATTATCGAAAACGCCATTCCCGAATTGCAGGACGAAGCCAATACGCTTCTGGCGCGGATTACCGATAATGCCATGCAGGTGATGTTCCATACCACCAAAATCCTGAAATCGTCCAAAGAAGAAGCGGAAACGCTGGACATTGAAGTAATGGACGACCTGGGTTCGCGCCCGTATGAAATGTTCAGCGGGGGCGAAGCGTTCCGCGTCAATTTCGCCATTCGCATTGCCCTGTCGCGCCTGCTGGCCCGTCGTTCGGGGGCGCGTCTGCAAACCCTGATACTGGACGAAGGTTTCGGCTCACAGGACGGCAAAGGACGCGAAAAATTAATCGAAGCGATAGACGGCATCAAGGAAGATTTCGAGAAAATCTTAGTCATTACGCACGTGGACGAGCTAAAAGATGCGTTCTCGCAGCGTATTGAAGTGACAAAAGACGCCAACGGCTCCCACATTCACGTCATGTAGTTAGGGTTTTATGGTTTTAGGGTTCTATGGCGCACTACTAAAACAAATTTTGAATGTTCTAAGATAATGGGGGGTATGTCAATGGCAGAAGCGCCAGTAACTTCAGCTGCGGCAGAAGAACTTCGTCTTCCTACTGGAACTGACAATACGGAAGATACGGCTAATGCTCGACAGGCGTTACATGAGTCTTGCAATTTGTCTGCCTGCGTTGAAAGCGATACAAACGCCTGCGCCTCGCGCTTTTACGAGTTAGTAGATAAAGAGTTTCTTAGTATCTTAACTTCGGAAGAAATTAAGGAACTTGACGTTTTAACAAAGTGGCGCGATGACCAGAAATCTGCCTTTTACAGAAGCGTAGTTCTGGAACAGACAATGGAGTAGTAGACGTATATGGGACGCTTTGAACGCGCGAGGCCCGCCCCTGATGTTGACGGAACGAAGTATGACCGCTTTCAAGAATTTGTCCGCGCCGATTTTGAGCAATGTTGCGCTTATTGTTACTTGCACGAAGATCATATCGGCGGGCAACGGCATTTTGAAATAGATCATTTTTGCCCACGTAAACCTTGCCCGGATAAAGTAGACGATTATTACAATCTATACTGGTGCTGTCACGGGTGTAATAAAGCCCGGTTGTAAACACGCGCACTGGCCCAGCGCGGAACTCATTGCGTTAGGCTACGGCTTTGTTGATTTGTGCGAAGACCATTTTGAAGACCATTACTCTCTCCTGCCGGATGGCACACTAAATGCTCTTACCAAAAAAGCAGAGTACACCATCCGGCATATAGGCTTAAACTGTAGCGACTTGAAACGCCTCCGCGCTCGTTTACAGCAGCAGAAGCAACGCATGGATGCCGGGTACATCCTTCGCCAACAGCCAGATGAGTGATGAATTGCGAAGGCACTGACAGGTTTTGTGCTGAGTAACTACTCATAAGCAACCGGATATACATTCCGGTGAGTACCAAACGACAACATTCCACAGTTTATCTTTTACAGTGAGGTTGACAGATGAGTACAGCAACAATGGCCCCGGAGCGTACCACGACGATTTTGCCCGAACGGGAAGATCGGCGGCTGGACGATTATAACGGCAGCGGCTATATCGTGATCGTGTATGACAACGACACCAACAAGGTGGATGAGGTCATCAGCATTTTGATGCAGGCGACGGCCTGTACGCAGGAAGAAGCGGAAATCGAAACGTGGGAAGTGGACACGCTCGGCAAGTCAGTCGTGCATCATGGCAGTGAGCCGGAGTGCGAGCGGGCGGCAAGCATCATTCGCACCATCGGTATTCGCGTCGAAGTGGTCGAGGAGTGAACGCGCAGCGCGCCTATGTTTTCCATACCTCGTTTGCCCAACCCTTACCTGAGCGCGTTTGCCGCCCTGCGGACTAGCGCGGACATTGCCGACTGCCTGCACTTCGAGCGGAACAAGCTGCTGGACACGTTGCGGCAGCCATCCGCTCTGGCATCTGCTATGGACAGGAAAGGGGAAGTTCCGCATCAGGAGGCACGGGGACTGGCCTTCTGCCATGCCCTGAGCGACCTGATGGACGCTTTTTTGCTGCGCCTGCTGACACTTGCCTGTGAGCGCGTGGGCGTGGATTGGTGTTCGCTGTCGCTGTCGCTGATTGCGACGGGCGGGTATGGCCGGCGCGAACTCTGCCCCTTTTCCGATATTGACATTACGTTTATCCCTCTCCGTGACGCCGACCCCCGCATTGACAAACTGATACGCGACCTGTTTACCCAAATAATGGACGTTTGCATCGGCAAATGCGGCCTGAAAGTTGGCTACGGCTACCGGCTGTTGGATGACTGCGCCAATTTAGACCATCAAACCGCAAGCGGCCTGCTGGATGCCCGCTTGATTGCCGGAAGCGAGCGCTTGTTCATTCAGTTTGAAGATGCGTTTTGGACGGGTTTCAATTCCGCCGATTTTATTTTTGCCAAGCTGGCCGAACGGCGGCAAATGCTGGCGAAATGGGGGGATTTGCCGCGCGTTGTGGAGCCGCAGCTGAAGGAGGGCGCGGGAGGGCTGCGCGACATTCATACCGCCCTGTGGCTGGCGCAGGCGCGCGAGAATTTTGCCGCTGCGCGGATGCGCGGAACGCGCGGGCTGGAAATGCTGCAGCGCGAACAGTATCTCAGCGCGGAAGAAGCGCAGCGGCTTGGACTGGCGCGCGAAAAATTGCTGCAATGCCGGAACCTGCTGCATGTGTTGAGCGGGGGAGCGCGCGACCTGCTGGCGCGTACCCGGCAGGAAGATATTGCCGAGCATCTGGGATATGACCGGGCAGACTTAAACCGGGAGTCGCCGCCTGTGGAGCGGTTCATGGCGGATTTGTACCCGCATCTGGCGTTTGCGCGGCGCATGGCGGAGCATGTGATGCAGCGCGTGGAAAACAGCCGCCTGATGTTGGGTATCGGGCTGGATTGCCGCCGCCGCCGCATCGTGCCCGCAAACGGCGCATTGGAAACGGATGATCCGACGTGGCTGCTGTGGGCGTGCGAACTGGCGCAAAAATACGACCTGGCCTTCCATTACCGATTGGAACAAGCCTGCGCCGAATTGCTGGACATCCACCCGGAAGTGGCCGACCCGCTGACGGCGGCGCAGATGTTTACCCGCATCCTGAGCAAAACCGGCAAGGTTGCGCCCATTGTGCAGCGCATGGCGGAATTGGGCATCTTGGGCTGGTTTGTACCGGAATTTGGCCGAATCATGGACTTAATTCCGTATGACCCGTCTCACGAATACACGGTTGGACAGCATACCCTCCGGCTTCTGCACTACCTGGATCAGTTGACCGACGAGCGCGAAAACAACTCCTTAACGCGGCAGGCGGGCGAGGAATGGCCGGACATGCGGCAAGTGCTGCGGCAACTGGGCCACCCGGAGCAGTTGGCGCTTGCCATTCTGCTGCACGACTGCGGCAAGTCGCTGCCGGGCGGAACGCACATGGATGTGGGCGCGGAAATCGCCGAGCGCATATGCCGGCGTTTGGGATGGGAGGCGACAGCAACCGCGAATGTCGTGTTTCTTGTCCGTCACCATTTGCTGATGGCCGAAACCTCGCGCTGGCGCGATTTGAATTTGGAAGAAACCCTTCAGGATTTTGTACGCATTGTGGACGATCCTGACCGTCTGGACATGCTGTACCTGCTGACGTATGTGGATACGCGGGCGGTTGGCGAAAACGTGTGGTCGCAGGTGAATGGCCGGTTTCTGAACGAACTTTGGCGGCGAGCGGCGGAAATCCTGAACGCGCAGGCGGCTGTCGCGCCCGAAGCGGAGCGGGTGGCGCGGGCGCGTACGCGCATGGTTAAAAACCTGAAACTGGAGAACCTGCCCGAAGCGGAAGTGACGGAACACGTTCAGTTGATGCCGCCGCACTATCTGCTCAATCAGAGTCAAGAGCGGATTGCCCTGCACATTGGCATGGTGCGGCGGGCGCGGCAGGGCGAGTGCGTGGTTGATTTTTATGATGCGCGGGACGCCACGTACTCGGAACTGACCGTTTGTACGATTGACGACCCGCAGCCGGGCCTGCTTGCCAAAATCGCCGCCGTGCTGTACGCGGGTGAACTGACGGTACACAGCGCGCAGGTGTTTACCCGCGCGGATGCGCGGGATCGAATCGCGCTGGATACGCTGTGGGTGGATTTTCGCGGGCGGCAATTGTCGCCGGGAAAGCAGGGCGAGATTACGGGCTGGCTGCAAAGCGTCATAAAGGGAAAGTTGTCCATCCCGGATGTGTTGAAAAAGCGACGGGTAATAGGCCGAGCGTCCGGTACGCCGCCTGCCGGGTTGCTGAAATCGGCTGCCGCGTTGGGAACAGCCGAATCGCCGACCTCGGTATTGGCAAACGAGCCAGAGATGGGACGTGCGACCAGCGTCCTGAGCGTTCACCATGATCTCGCGGGCGCGCTGACCTTTGTGGAAACCGAGGACACGGACATGATGGGCGGGCTGTTTTGGACGAGTCAGGCATTGGCAAATCTCGGTTGGGATATTCAAAGCGCCCGCGTCAGCGTGTGGCATGGCATGGCGCGCGCTTCTTTTTACGTTGCGGGCGCGCGGGCGCTGTCGGAAACCGAAACGCGCCATCTGCTCACGCAGGCGTTATCCAACCCGATCCCTTGACAGCAGGGGAAATGGGTATTATACTGAACATAGGGACAGGCTGCTCTTGCGGTGTCCTGTTCCTATAGAAAGCCCTTGCGATGCGCGGTGATTCGCTCTGGCTTGTCCTTCATTCCCATTCATTTTGCTGCGATGATGCAGAAGGTTTGTTCTCAGGAGGTTTGTGATTATGAAGCGAGGTTACAGTGCTTCGACGTTTATTCTCGTCGCGATGCTGCTGGGCGTTCTGGTGTGGATTGGCAGCAAGGTAAATCCCCCGCCTGCGGGCGGGCATGACGATCATGATGAGGCGAAGGCAGCAGCGGCTTCGCAGCCGCCGGAGCCTAAAATGGCTCCCATGCCCAAGAATATAGACCAGAAATCCGGCAAAAAGGTGCTGCCTGTAGAAGCCGCTCCGACTTCAGCGGGCCTTGCGTCGGCAGGATCGCCGACGGCTGTGGGTACGCCAACATCGGGCGGCGCTCCGACTTCCGGGGCAACCACGACGATGCCGGCTTCCTCGAAAGAATACATGGACAAAATGAAGGCGCACATGCCTATGTCGTCTGGCGCGGCTCGCAAGCCCGACGGCATGGACGCAACGTTCTGGCGCGAACATGACATGGGCACGGTCACGCCCGCTCCCGACCCGAAACCGCATTAAGCGCCTATCTCGAATGGCCCTCAACCCCTGGCCCCTTCTCCCAACTTTGGGAGAAGGGGAATTTATTGGAAATAGGTTCTAATCCTTCCGCGCTAAATGCAGGTCAGCCCTCGTCTATACTCTTGTAGGCGAGGGCTATATTTGGGGCGGAAGAATCTTTTTCACGGATAATACTTGTTTTTTGCGAATCCTACTTGACAAGCCAATGAGATTATGCTAGGATATTCCAACTACCACAAATCCACATTTTCACGCAACATCTATACCTCACCTTGCTGTCAGGTCGCATTGGAACTACCCTGAGTATCATTGCTGTATGCAGCCGACGCCGCGTTACTATCGCGCCGAGGCTTTCCTTCTGAATCTCACAATTTTGTAGTGGCCGGACGCCTGCTTTCCCCTGCGCTGGAAGCAACGCCGGTGAAGTTTGGGCATTTCACTTTCCGTTATATTTCAAGGAGGCGACATGAAGAGAATGGCTTGCGCGCTCGCGCTGACTGCGGGCGTGAGCCTCGGAGCAGGCATGACCGCTACGGCGGCGCTTGCGGAAACGATTGTCACGCCGGCTGCCAGTGGCCTGGCGCTGACCGTCAACACCGTCGGAACCCTGCCCTCGGATGCTCCGTTCGCGCTGGACGTGCGGTTCGAGGGCGGCAGCCTGCGGCAGGTGGAACTGCTGATTGATGGCGTGACCGTCAAGAAGAAGAGCCTTTCCACGCGGGGCAGCCGGGGACATCTGGAATTCCAGATGGAAGCCGGCCTGCTCAGCGAAGGCGCGCACGACATTCTCATCAAAGCACAGGACGCGGACGGCAATACGGCCACAGCAACCACGCAGATCAAGATCACGGCGGGCGCGTCGGGAATGGTGAAGTTCCAGTTCCCGAAAAACAAGGCGATGGTGCAGGGCGTCGTCCCTATCGAAATCAAACTGGACCCGTCCATTCACAATCCCTACGTCAGTTTCTTCATTGACGACGTGTTTCTTTCCCTGACCAACTACGCGCCCTTCAGCGTGAACTGGGACAGCAGCCGCGTCACCAACGGCCAGCATACGGTGGCCGTAGAAGTGTACGATGGCGATACGCTTGCGAAAGTAAAAGCCACGAGCCTGCAAATCACGGTGAACAATCCGGGCGGCTTGACCAATCGCCAGAAAGACACGCCGGATTTGGGTAAGCCGCAGTCTGCCGACCCCTCCCGCGCGAAAATCAACGGCGTCACGGAAGCCATAGACGCCAGCCGCTACAGCGCCGCTCCTCATTCCAATCTGGCGTTTACCGCGCCCGATTCCATGGTGTCGCGCCTGATGGCTGCGCCCGCCGATACCACCCTGCTGCGCTCCTCCGAATCCCGCCCAGCGTCCGCGCTGGGAAACCGCCTCAACACCGCGCCCCCGGCCATGCCGAAAGTGACGCCGCTTACGCCGCAAGGCAAGGCCGACAATCTGCTGCCGATTCCTGCTATGCCGGGTGAAACCTCCGTCGCAAAGCCGAACGCGCTTGCCAACATTGACCGCAGTGATGCCAGAGCCGACAATGCCCGCGTCAAAGTGAACAAGCCCGGCCTGATGGGAATGGTTGCCACGCCGAGCGAGTTTGCGGGCTTCCGCGCTCCCATGCCCATGACTTCGCGCCTGGCTCCCACCGCCCTGCGCCCGCGTCGCGCCGGCAACATGGCCGCCCGCCCCGCATTCACAATGGACAACGCGCCTGCAAGCGCGCCCGCCCTTTTCCCAACGCCCCGCATGGCCGCTGTTCGCCCGCTTGCGCCTGCCGCAGACAAAACTGTTACGCGCATTGCGCCAATCAAAATCGCGCGCAGCACACCGGCTCTGATCGGACCGGGCGCAATTCGGGGCAAGGGACGCACCATGCAGATCGCGTTCGACAATACGCGCATCGCCTTCGACGTGCAGCCCCGCGTGGAGCATGGCATGCCGCTTGCGCCGTTCCGCCAGATATTCGAGCATACGGGCGGCACGATCCAGTGGTTCAACCAGTCCAAAACCCTCCGCGCCTTCAGCAGCACCCGCGAGATCGAGTTCAAAGTGGGCGAGGACAAGGCGAAAGTGAACAACCAGACGGTCAAGATGGAGGCGAAAACGTACCTCGAAAAAGGCCGCACGATTGTCCCGCTCTCGTTCGTCCGCGACGCGATGGACGTGAACGTGTCCTATGACGCCACCACCGGCCATCTGCGCATCGAAAGCAAGAAGTAACCGTTTACAACAGTTACTGCCTCACTTCAGCCCCTCTTCTGACCGCGCAACGCAGTCGGAAGAGGGGCTTTTGCCTGGTTTCTTTATCAAAAAAAATCAGCCTGTTGAATATCTTTACACTACTAACGTATGAAATCTCAAAGGTTAGTGTATAATAAAGACATTCGCGCAGAAGGATTGTGTTGCCGTAAGCAATGTATGTACATATCCGTACACATTCGTATACGCAAGCCAAGGCGCTAATCGGGATTGCATGACCAGACGGGTTTGGAGGGAGGACCGTTTTGCTTAAAACGCTCGAAAAATTTATTCTGGATCTCCTGGCGTTGCTTACTTACATTCTTAACTACTTTCGGGGGCGAAAGCCTCAAGATGCCCCATGCGGCGCCTGTCCTCCCGCCTTGCGCAAGCCGGACCCGCTTCTCTACTGCCAGTATTATCTGCTAAGTTTGGGTTTTCCCGTGACGTGGGACAATCCCGACATCTACGTTTTCGAGGGTAATGTACTCGTTGACCCCCATGATCTCAAGGCCAACACCGCGTACACCATTGTCGCGCGAATCTGGAATAACTCCACGGACATTCCCGTCGTCAATTTGAAGGTCAACTTTTCCTACCTGTCATTCGGCATAGGCACAATGTCGCACCTTATCGGCGCGAGTACGACTGACTTGAGCGTGAAGGGCCTGCCCGGCTGCCCGGCCTTCGCGTCTATCCCCTGGACAACGCCCGCGCAAGAGGGACATTACTGCATTCAAGTGCTGCTGGAGCCGCCCGACGACAGCAACTGGCTGAACAATCTGGGCCAGCGCAATATACAGGTCGCGCAGCCGCAAAGTCCCGCAGTGCAACGAGCGCGATGCAAAAGTTCCCGGTCCCGGACAAAGTGAGCAAAACTGGCCGGTTCACCGTCGAATGCGTACTATCCCGCCGAGACAGCTCGCTCCCGGCGAGGAGAAGCAGGTTCAGGCGGAAATCACGCCGCCCTCCTGGTTCTCCGGGAAGATGCCGATTAACATCACCGCCTGGGATGCACACGGGCCGATTGGCGGCGTGACGCTGACTGTCGAAGTACTTTAAGATGCCAACCTGGTTTCCTTCTTACACGCAAAGGAACCGAGCGGCTGGTACAAGGTTCCTGTAGTGGCTGTCGTCGCTATCGGCATTGTCGGCGCGGCGTCCTTCGCAGTTCTCGCCGTTGCCGGGGGCTGGCTCTCAGCCGCAGCGGTATTTCTCGCTGATGCCTGTCTCGGCGGGATTCTGTTTTGCACGTGGCTGAACGTTCGGCTGATCTGTCTTGGTGACGAGCGTGACGGCGCTGATATACAATTTGGAACCGCCGGACCCTGGTTTCAACGCCTTTCATGTCACCAAATATGACACCGATTACAGCTTCAATCTGCTGCTCTGCCCGTTTGTTCCGCGCGAAATTGAATTGCCGAGCAATGGTCGCCTGAGCGCGACGTTCTCAACTTGTCACCGATTGGCCTACGCTATTTCCCTCCATTGCTTTTTCTGATGTAGCGACACAGGTCGCGCTGATCCTGCCTCAACAGACAATGGCAAGTCTCAGCCTTAGATTTGTCGGCATAAATGCCGAAGATGCCGATAAGCCTGTTCCTCAACCTAAGGATCGTTCTATCGAGCATCTGTTGCTGCACTGCGAGATCGAGGGACCGGGAATATACGACTTTCGAATTCTGTTGTATGTGCTGTTTGGAGTGTTTCTCGCCGCCGCCATTCTGAGCGCGATTCCCATTATCGGGCCTATTCTGTCCTGGATTCTTTCAATATTGGCGTTTCTGGCCTTTCTAATTGGCGGAGCCGCCATCCAGCATGCCGACGCAAGCCCGCCTGCCGGCGGGGGATGGGGCGGTTCGTTTAATGCTTACGAAAATGCCGGCAGCCCCGACAGCCCGGTTGACATTGGATACGTTTTTGGCCGATGGGTTTACAACTCGCTCCATGATGGCTGGAATGAACTTCATCCCCTCCATTTCATGATGAAAATCGGTCAAACCACGAAAGGCGGCGCATAGCGGCGACGAACGGGAGGGAATCTGCAAAACGGGAATTGGGGCGTGGATGGCGGCGACCCGCTGACGATAAAAGGAAGGCTTGACGCGCAATTCAGCGTCATTAATTCGCCCGCCACCCGGCAAGCCCAATCGGAGCCTGAAAACCAATGGTCCTTACACCCGTTGTTGGATGGCTGTCAGGGACTTACGCCAGTTCCCACGCCGTCCGCGCCGATTGGCTAGGAGCGCATTGCCAGTTCGCGCCGCAGGGAGGAACGGATCATTCTTTCATTGGAGAGCAGATGCCTCCCACAGAATGACTTCGGCGTTTTGCTTTCGGAAGCAGGAAGCGTTCGAGCTTCCACCCTAACCTCTGTGGCAGGCCCGGTTCAGCAGGCTGGAAGCGCCGACATGAGATAGTTGCAACCTGACTTCTTCCCCGTTGGGGATTGAAACTAGAAGGTGGTTGGAGTTTACTAAGCTCTAGCCACCTTCGACTCGTTCAGGGGTGCGGTTAGACGGTGGTATAATAACCGCAGGAGGGTACGAGTATGGGCATGCAGCCGTTGATTGTGGAAGGCACATGGCAGGAAGTGGCGAAAATCGGCGTACTGTATGCGGATCGTCGCGTTCGGCTGATTGTCTGGCCGCCGACAGAAGCCTTTTCGGAGTCGCAAAACAAGCCATTTGAGGCTGCGAGCAACAGCGTGGAAACAGAGCCGCGCTTAATTGATGAGGGAGGCGTTCTGGTACTGGCATCCCTTAACGTGCAGGTTAAAGACTGGAATGGACTTGTTGAGCGCGAGAGGAAAGCATATGGTGAGCGGAACAGGAGGTTTGTATGACACAAATTGCATTGAAAGAAGCGGAAACACAGTTGACGCAACTGGTACAGGCGGCTCGGCTTGGCGAAGAGATTGTGCTTATGGAGAACGATACGCCGGTAGCCCGTCTGGTATCTATTGCTGAAGCCGAACCGAAGCCCAGGCCGCGCCCGCAGTTTGGCAGCGGTAAGGGGCGGATCTTGTACATGGCTCCCGATTTCGACGCGCCCCTTGAAGATTTCAAGGAGTACATGGAATAAGGCTTCTTACTCGCTGTCTGCTTTGTGAACATCGGCGCGGACAAGATCAATCACGACGGCGCTTGCCAGAATGAGAATGTCGTCTTCACCCGGCGCGACTTCGATGCCGAACGTGTCCCGAATAGCGAACCAGCGTTTGGAAACCGTTGCGACCGGCTGATCGTTGCGGGTGAACGTGTACTCGTTGTCCAGAAAATTGCCCTGCGCGATCAGATCGTCCGGGCCTTCCACATCCACGAAAAAGCGCTGCCGAAACAGGGTGAAATGCGCTTTCTTCACAACCGCCTGCACTTCGCCGTTGCGCCAGATTTCGTATGTCGGCCCCCACGCCAGCAGTTTTTGCTTGATAACCGCCAGTTCGTTCTGCGCCATGTCCCGGATAATCAGTTTGTCGCCGATTGTCAGAACCTTGCCGTCCACAATAAACCTGTCATTGCCGTCGTTATCCTGAATGATGAAGTCGTTGCCGATGGAAAAGAACTTCTCCCGCATCTTGTAAATCATGTTATTCTCCCCTTGCCTGCAAGACGCTTTATTGCGGGGCGCGTGTTCCCGCCGTGTATAAAGTGAAGTGGCCGCGCCAGAGCGGGTCATCCTTTTTGATGGTTTTGGTAACGCCGTTCCGCGTTTCCTGAACGATGATAGGGAACGGCTTGTTGGTATAGCACACTTCGGCGAACGTGAGCGCGGCTTCGGAATTGTCAATCACGAACATCGGGGCGCGCTGCGTATCGCCGACGGAGTAGCTGAAGCCGCCCAGCAGTTCGGTCTTGCTGCCGTGTTTCAAATCCAGCAATGGCCCGCCGCCCTCGGTTTTTAAGCCTAATATCCATGCGGTTCCGCCGTCGTTTTCAATGTGTACGCCGTCGCCTTCCGGGTTGAATTGCCGCGCCCATAGATGCTGATTGCGGAAATGGAAGTAGCGCCCGACCACATCCTCAATGTACACGTCTCCCGTTCCCGCCGCCCCCGTTCGGTACGCTTCCGCGCCCTGAAAGTTGATGGCAAGGCGCTGCATCACTAGCGCGCGCTTGGCGTTATGCTCCAGAAAGAAGTAGGGGCCGGACGAAAAATCCGTGCTGATGCCTTCCAGCGAAACAATGGGCGAGGTTCCGTCTTCAAAGCGGAAAACAGGCTGATTTTTGGTTTTCAGCAAGCCTTCGACCATCAGATAAGCGCGGCAGCCCACAATGCGCCGTACATTGCCGCGAATCGTGATTGTTTTTTCGATGCGGTAGCCGCCGCGTGGCAGGTAAATGGTTGTCGCGCCCAAATCAATCGCCTTTTGTATCGCGTCGCTGGCGTCCTCGTAACTGTCGGGCGCGATGCCGAACTTGGATGGACCCGACCACTGGCTCAGATCATCCCAGGGCAGGAGGGGCGTTTCGCGGACGGGCAAATGCAGTCCTTTACCTGGCGTTCCGAACAGGCTGGACGCGGGTTTGGTGGCGAACTGCTCCACAACCGGACCGGCTGGAACGCGCGTTTGCCCACCCAGGCTGCTGCTTATGGCAGAGCGATAGCCGACCGCGCGCAGGTTGCGTCCGACAAAATCGGAGCGTACATCCACAGCGGGACAATCGGCGGCAGCGCCTGTAACGCTGAAATCGCAATCCAGCATTGTTGTGAAGCCGCCGCCCGCGTAAAAAGCAGGCACGGCATTGCTGCTGCGCAAATCGCGGACGGTGCAGGGCTGGCCGTCGTTGCGAAAACCGAATTTGTTCTGGTTCAGGACGTTGACGTGTTCCAGTGTTTCGCTGGCAACGCTCGTAGCGACCCGGATACCGATGTCGAAGCCCACAACGGTAACGCGCTTGATAAGACACGGGCCTTGTTCGTCCGTATAGCCCATGTCCAGGCCGACAACGCCCTGCCCATCCCCCGAAACCAGATCAACATCCCACATTCCGCCCTGATTGTTGGCGATAAACTGCGCCCCACACGCGCCGGGATTGTTCATGCCGGTATCAATCGTCAGGTTGTGGATTTCGTTGCTGAAACGCTGCGCGGGCGCGTGGCCGGTATAAACAACGCCCTTCGGCTTGCGCGGATTGTCGAAGCCGGGGCAACCGTCCTTCAATTGAATTACCGTTCCCACTCTGGATTGCCCCTGCAGTACCGTATTGCGCTGCTGGCCCTCGTTGCCGCCCCACCGAAGCGTGTTGGAAACCAGATAAATGCCGTTCGGCAGATAGATAATGGCGTTGCGCTCCGGGTAATCGTCGAACGCTTTTTGAATGGAAGCGGTATCATCCGTTACGCCGTCACCCTTAGCATTATAAGGCGGTTTGGACACATCAATAATCCCGGCATCCGCCGGATAAATAATGTTTTCCTGCTGCGGCAAGCGCGCGCCGAGCGCCAGATGCGGATGTGTCGGGCGCGGGTATTTGGGTTTCCATACAACGGGTTGGGGAACCGCCGCCTTCACATCGGCGTTGGAAAAGCGGACTTCCGACAGCCCCGACATTTCGCCGTTGCGGTAATTGCTTTTAATCTGCCACTTAAACCACCGCGCTTTCACGATCTTGCCAAAGGCAACCGCTTCGCCGCGCTCGTCCTCCATGCCCGACGCCATGCGCAGCGTAAACGTTCCCACCGGCTTGAAAGTCTTGTTGTCCAAAGACGCGGAAATCTCCACTTCGCGTACACTGCGCGTATTCCACCCTCCCGCCTCATTGTAGTTCCACACGTACACGCCGTTGACGTTGAAATCTTTGCCCAGATCGAACAGCAGCCAGGAATTCGCGTCGCCGTTCCACATGCAGTTGCCGTCCGCGCCGACGTTGTTGGTATGAACGTACACGCCGCTCCCCGGTTTGGCTTCGCCCCATCCGCTGCCGTCAATGAGTTTGTTGGGCGTCCGTCCCGCGAACGCCTGCGAACTGGAAGCGCGGGCGTCGGTGGGCGTGAGGAAAGCGCCGAGGGTTTGGGTTGGGGGAGAGGTGTTGGGGGAGGGGTGTTGGGTATTGGGCAAAGGCGGCGCGGCAGTTTGGGAATGGGCGGCATGGGTGAGCCAGGCGGCGGGCAGCAGGCACAGGCACAACAGGCGGAAAAGGAATGGTTTGTAATGGGCAGACATGGGCGTTCCTGACGACGTGGTTTGTTGCGGCAGGGCAGAAATGGGAAATCCGTTTCCCAACTCGTGCCGAAATCCTGCAAGTGTTGTCACGTTGATTCCGCAGAATAATCGCATTGTCCTGCATGGAAATGGTACGCCGTGTGCAATTCAAACATAAGGCACTCACATTGGCGCGGGTTTACCGAGGATTGAAAATCCCTGTCTGGACAAAGCAAGCGTCCTGCGGACGCGGGAATATGGATAGAGAATCGCGTCTGAAAGACGCTTGCACTTTCCTGCCGGGTATTTTCAATACCCGGCACAGGCAATGCCTTAAATTGGCAATGCGCCCTGGCACACCAACGATACGCGCCTCATTTTATGTCTATACCAACTATTTTTGGCGGCGGAAACGACGCGCGGCTTGCCTGCGCCAAACAAGAACGCTCGCGCCGACAAGCCCGGCCAACGTCAGGAAGACAACATCGGCGGGAACGGCGACAACGTGAATGTCATAGTCAATAAAGCAATCAGCGACGACAGCCCCGTTTGCCTGCCACGCTTGAAATTACGAAACCTGACCATGCGCGTTCCTCCATTCACCTCAATACCCGTAGGGGCGCAATTTATTGCGCCCTCCTCATGCTTGATCACGCCCTCCTCATGCTTGATCACGCCCTCCTCATGCTTGATCACGCCCTCGTCATGCTTGATCACGCCCTCCTCGTAAGTTATCACACTCGCGTCTGCTATTTGGTTCCGGCGAAGCGTCAAAAGGTTCATAGAAAACGAGTTGACGACTATTAAAAAGAATGACGCTGTAAGAAGGATTGGCGGCAGGAAAGTCGAATTTCATTTTTAACATAGCAACCAACTTTTTCATGCGCTTTTTCCATAGAGGGGCATAGAGGATGGATACAAAGACGTGTTCAACATTCGGGCGGCTTCGACCTGCGGCGATTTTGCTGTTTCTGCCTGCCGTTCCTCATGTTGGCGGCGTTATCGCGTGACAATGACGGCGCAGGCGCAAAACGCGGCGACCTTGCAGGCGTTTGAGAAAGAAGCGCACTTGGGCAGCGTGGAAGACGCGGTTGTCGGCGTTACGGTTGTCAATAAAGGCGCGGATGGCAACGTTCAAGTGCGGCATAGCAGTGGCGTGATGCTGCGCTGCGACGGCTTTGTACTGGCTCCCGAAGCGCTGTTTTATACAGGCAACGGCAAAAACGACGGCGAGCGCAAGCCCAATCAAAGCGTTACCGTCACGCTGCATCCGGGTACGCCGAAACAACAAACCGTCGTGGGGCGGCGTCCGGGCTGGCTGGGGTGGGTGGAGTGGGGCAACACGCGCCAGCATTTAGGCTACGCCGTTCTGAAACTGGACAACGTACACTGTCCCGCCCTGCGCGCCCTGACGCCGGACACACTCGCGGCAGGCGATAAACTCACCCTTGCGTGGAGCGCATGGGACGAACATCAGCAGAAGTTCCTGCCCGCGCAGACAAAGTCCGTTGCTGTCGGAGAGCGCAAGCCCCCGGCGAAAGACGATACCACGCCGCTCTTGTACCGCGAACAGTTTACGCCCCTCCATTCCCCACAGGAAGGCGTTACGCCTGGCGCGGTGTTGCTGACGGAAGAAAACCTGCTCGTGGGCATTGTTCCCGGCAGTACGCCCGCAACTATTACCCAATTCGCCAACTTCGCTTCGCTTGGAAACGCTACCAACTGCGTGACTGCGCTGCCAAGGGGGATGTGGCTTTCATCAACCGCAACAAGCCTACTGCTGACACTCCTGCGCTCGTCGGGCGGAGTGTACCGTCAGTGCCTCAGGTATCTGGTGTGCCTCTGGTGTCTGGCCCGAAGGGCAGTCAGCAGCCGGTGAAAGTGTCTCCTGCGGAAAAACAGCAGCGCGATGTAGCCGCGTCCGCGCCCGATATGGTAGCCGTTCCCGGTGGCCCCGTGAAACTGCCGTCTGCCCTGCTGAATTTTCAACTGGACATGGAAGCCAGCCAACCGCCTGCCTTGCGCCGTTCCTCATAGACCGCTTCGAGGTGACGAACGCGCAATACTGGACGTTCTGGCAGTCGCTGCCGGAAAAGACGCGCCATGACCCCAACGTTCGCGCCGATATGTACCCCTATGGATGGGACAAGGAAGCGGAGCCGTTCCCGAATAGCCTTGCGCAGGTTCCCGTACTTGGGCGTTCGTCTGCCCGGAGCGCGGGCGTATGCGAAGTGGGCGGGCAAGCGTCTGCCGACGCCGTATGAATGGTGTCTCGCCGCGTTCGGGCCGAGCGGCGGCAACACAATGCCGGAATGGGGCAAGCGTTTCCTCAAACAGCGCAAGGATGTGTGGAGCGAGATCGTGAAAGCGCATATAGCGTATGCGCGGCAGCATCCCGACATTATCCCAAAGTTTATAGGGGGACACGTCATCTATAATGGGCAGCTTATAGAACCCTTAGCACCGGGTGCTTTTGATGGACAGCATCCAATCATAAATAACGGCTTAGAGATAATGTCGGATGTAACGCATCCAAGTGTCGCCGAGTTTTTTCATTTGCCATGGTTCTTTTACCATGCAGGTTATCAGGAAGCGTCCGCATGGTCGAAGCAAATTGTGGAAGACCTGACCGAGCCATTGTTTCAGGAATGGGTTGATCCCATGTACGTGCTGCCGGTCGGCTCACGCCCCTATGATGTCAGCCCTTATGGAGCCTTGGATATGCTTACCAATGCTTCGGAACTCGTCGCGCCCGGTCCCATTTTCCCGTGGAATAGCGCTCCAAATCCGAATGGCCGGTGCGCGAAGCAGACCGCTACATAGATGTAAAATGGGGCATTTTCGATCCTTCCACTGCGTTGGCAACCGCCCTTCAGTATAGGAATTTAGACCATTCGCCGTTGTACTTTACATTTTATAAGGATAATAGCGTACTCATGACAACTCCCGAAAACATGATTACGTTATTTCCCTTCTTGGAAAATCCTCTACATTTATGGAGCGGAACGCCGCTCGCGCGGAGTCCGGGGGATGAGAGAGAGGAAGAGCCGGTAGATACGCCAACGTCCATCTATGATTTTCTCTGGCGGAGTGTGCATTCCAAACTTGCTTATGTTTATACGAATTGGCTGCCCAGGTATACGGATCACATGCCGACACGCCGCTTACGATCCGCATCCGAAAACGCGCGTCCCGAACACGCCGGACTTTGTGCCGTCCGATCTGGCTTCTTTTGTCAAAGCGCGAGCGGCAATGGATGAGTATGCTGAAATGCTGCGGCCCGCCGATGAGATGATGGTTACGATGCAAGTCGGGCCAACGTACAACATGGTAAATTATCCATTTACGGGAACGACGCTTCACAACTGGGTGCTTGAGGCGGAGCCTGTGGTTGAGCGACTGGCGAATGGGCGGTTCAAAGTTACGTACCCGTATCCTCCGACGTGGGTAGACAAATCCATCTTTATGGACGGCACATGGATTACCCATGCCGGCGCATTTCCCTTATGGAACGAAAAGCCACGCCACTATCATCAGGAAATGGGTCATGCCGTCGCCGAAGATCACAACCGCCCATATCGCAGCGTGAACCCCCCGAAGGAAAGCAAACTTGCTCCCGACACGTTCCTGGTTGCCGGTGGATTTCGCTGCGCGCGCTAAGAGCCTTTAGATGTGAAATCAAATTCCCGAACGTAGGAGCGTTGCTTGTTGCGCTTCCCGCATGTGGAAATCTAACCTGCTGCGCCAGCCAACAACGGCTACATTTCCAGACCCGAAATGCCTCTCCCAACAGGCGCGGCATTTGCGTCCGTAGGACGCTTGTACTTTCCTGCCGGGGATTTTCAATCCCCGGCCAGTATTTCACAGCAAGCGTTGAAAGTACCCGGCCAAGCGGGATCCACTGCGCCAACAGCAAGCCTCCCGCAAAATAATCCATAAAAAAGAGCAAAATAACGCAAAAACAATGAACCCTTTGCCCTGTACAGCCGTCTAAATAGTAGAATAACAGTCTACAATTCAAATGTTAGACACCGGAAGGGAGGTGCCAGTCCTATGTTTCACCCCTCCCGTTCGCCCTGACGCTTGCGGAGGCCACGACGCCTCTCTTCTACAACTTGACACAACGAGACATCGGGCTGGAAGCGCTGTATTGCCAGGATTTCGACGATGACTCTACATACTCTTTATTAAATTGCTCAAGCGGCGAGAGGCTGAAACCTGTTGTCGTTTGCTTTCTGAAACTGCGCGAAGAAAGCGTCTTCCTCACAGGGCGTTTTCACCCTATCCTGCGGCGTGGGCAGGGGGAACAGGGGCGCGTTGCCTAAAATGTACTCGGCAATCCTATCCAGATTTTTGTCGCGTCCCGGCGCGAGTTCGGCCACGCTTTGATAGGTCAAATCCGCCTGAAAGTAATTGCCGCTCACTTTCACCTTGCTGAACGGGATGCAGATGTCTATGAACAGGCGCTGCATGAACCGAAACGCCATACGCTGCGTGTAGGGCTGAAAACCCATCTGCATGACCGCTTCCATCGTGGGCGCAACATCGGACAAGTCGCCAATTTCCTGCGTAAACCCGCAATCCTTGTAATAGCCCATGCCCGCGTGGACAAGCGGCAGGCCGCGACAGGCCATTTCCAATCCCGCCGTAGAGCCATAACTCAGCCCCGCGCTTGCCACATCCATCAGGCTGTACGTGCTGATTTTCTCGTCAGGCATAATCACGCGGACATTGGCAGGCAGCCGTTCGCGCAAACCTTTGTACCATTCCAGTACCCGCCCGTCCGTTTTGGCGTGATCCCCCTCGTTGGGATGGACGCGCACAATCAAATTGTATTCGGGATGCGCGCCGAACCATTGCGCCGTATGTTCGATCCAGGGCAGTTGCTCCACCGCGCGGGCGCGATCCGCCAGACTGCCCTCGCAATCCGAACTGGTGCAAAGCAGGGCAAGGGGGCGATCCGGCAGTCCCAATTGGGCGCAGATTTCCGCCCGCTCCTGCGCGTTTTTCTGCTGCGGGCTGAACGCCGACCAGTTCATATTCATGCCCTGTCGCCGCTGCTGTAGTAATTGCGCGACGCCCGCCAGTTCCGGCTGCGTCAGGGGCACATCCTTCCACGCTTCCCAGCGCTCTTGATACCCGCCATGTCGCCCGCGATCCCCGACGTGATAAAACCAACCGTGTTGTCCATCCAGCCGCGCTCGTGCAGCACGACCCGAATTCCCCGGCTCCGCGCCACTTCGACAGCCACGCGATTAAGAAAAAACGAGCCGTTCAGCGTGACGATGCAATCCGGGTTGTATTTGTCATACAAGCGGGGCAGGGCAACCGCCGCCATTGCCGCGCCTTCCAGCAATAGCCGATAGGAACGGGCAACGTCTTCGCGCTCCAGTTGCGGGTGAAGCGTATGCCAGTAGGAAACAATATCGGCGCGCGTCCACGCGCCAATGGGCAGGCCGGCGTAGCAGGCGGTTTCCAGTTCCTCCACGCGCAAACCGTTCGCCCATTCCGCAATACGCGCTTTTTCATTCCCGCGAACAGCCACCTGCATAAACTCGGCGGCATGGCGCACCTGGGGCAAAATCGTCTGCGTGAAACTGCGGCAATTCGCGCAAATTTGCTCCCGATCCGGCACGGTCATCGCCGCCATGCCGCAATTAGGCAAACCGGAACAGGTCAGAAACCGAACGGAATGGCCGCGCTGCCGCAGCGCGTGTCCCATCGTGACCTCCCAGAGCGTGTGCGGCAGCCAGGGCGTATAGGGTGTGAAAAAGAGTATAGTTTGCATGCTAAAACCCTAACCAATCATCTTCCACTGTAAGGGAGTGCCGCGCGGAATGTCTTCCGTTGCGGTTTGTTCCAATATCTCTTCGTAATGGCGGGGAGCAAGGCCATGTCCGGGGCGAATGATGCGGACATTGGCGGAAGTGAAGCGCTCGCCCGCCCGGATGTTTTCGACGGCGAATAAAGAGCGGCGGTACAGCAGGCTGCCCGTTTCCCCGGCGCTGATACCGAGTTCGGGATTGCCGAGCGCCTGTTCCGTCGTTCGGATAGCGGCGACCATCTGCTGAAACTCGTCGGGTTCGAGGGAAAACGCGCTGTCGGGGCCGGGAAGGTCGCGGGACAGAGTAAGATGTTTTTCCACGATACAGGCTCCGAGCGCGACAGCGGCAATCGGAACCGCGATACCGAGCGTGTGATCCGACAGGCCAACGGGAACGCCAAACGTTTCGGCCAGTCGCTCCAGCGCGCGCAGGTTCATATCTTGCGCGCGGGCAGGATACGCGCTCGCGCATTTGAGCAGCGCAATATCCCGCGCGCCTTCTCCCCTCGCCGCGCAAAGGGCTTCCGCAATTTCGCTTTCCGAAGCCATGCCGGTAGACATTATCAAGGGCTTGCCGGTCTGCGCCGCCTTTCGTATCAGGGGCAAGTCTACGATTTCAAACGACGCGATCTTATATGCGGGCATATCCAGCGTTTGCAGAAACTCCACAGCCGCATGGTCGAAGGGCGACGAGAACAAGTCCATACGCAGCGCGTTGGCTTCGGCTTTGAGCAGGCTGTGCCATTGCCAGGGCGTTTGCGCTTCCTTATATAGATCATACAAGCGGCGTCCGGCCCAAAGACTGCCTTCGCCAATCTGAAAGCAAGGATTGTCGCAGTCCAGCGTGATGCCGTCCGGCGAAAGCGTTTGCAGCTTTACCGCGTCGGCTCCGGCGGCTTTCGCCGCATGAACAATGGCGCGCGCCTGTTCGAAATTCTGCCCGTGATTGGCCGACATTTCCGCAATAATATAAACGGGTTCGCCCGCTCCGATGCGGTGTCCGTTGATGGTAAGCATTGGCTTTATGGTAGATGCAGCAGACATAATAATCCTCGTAGGAAACGGTTTACCTCACCCCAACCCTCTCCTTACCGCGCAACGCGCTAGAAGAGGGGAGCAACTTTTACAGGGCGCTTGATATAAGGCGATGGATACGCCTTGCATATGTGGGGGTTGGCAGGAAGACTGCCATTTATATGTCGGGTAGTTGCCTCTTGCTCGTCAGGGGAAATTCATCATTTGGTGTTCGGTGTTCAGGTGTTCAGGTGTTCAGGCGTTCGGGTTTGTGGAGGATGGGAAGGGTGTAGTGGAGGAGGCAGAGGCCGTTGCGTTGTTGCGGTCCTTGATTGGAAAAGCCGGCGCGTTCAAAGGCGCGTTGCGAGGCGAGGTTTTCGGGTTTAATCCAGGCGTGTACCGTTTGAACGGTTGTATGTTTGGCTAAGGCGGCGATGCCTTCAGTTATTAAGGATGCGCCGTAGCCCTTGCCACGCTGCCGGGTGTCCAGGCTGATGCCGACTTCTGCCTCATTGCCGCAAAGGTCAAAGCGAATTTGTCCGATGGGCGTATTCCCTTCATCCTCTGCAATGAACAATAGGCAGGCCGAATCCCCTTGCCTGCGCTGAAACCAGGCCACATGCGTTTCCCAGGCAATGGGTTCTGAATGGATGGAATAAAGTCGCGTTCGCGGGTCATTCGCCCATGCAAACAACAAAGCGCAGTCAGTATCTTGTACACGTCTTAATCGCAGCATATTCGCTCCACCATTAGAGCCTCTCCCAATAAACGCGGCATTTGCGTCCGCAAGACGCTTGTACTATCCTGCCGGGGATTGCAAAGCCCCGGCCAACAGCGACAGGTTCCTAATCACTGCGCAGCATATTCTCCACAATACGTTGCGCGCCTTTGCCGTCCACAAGCTGCCTGCCGGCACAGCCCATGGCGCGGCGGGCGTTCAGGTTGTGCGCCAGATTATGAAGGGCGCAGGCGAGTTTTTGCGGCGTGAGAGTGTCATGCCAGCCTAAATTTTGCAAGGTTCCCGCCGCCGCCATACCGTCCGCAACACGCTTCTGATTGTTGGCAAGCGCGAGGCTGAGGGTGGGAACCTGCATGTACGCGAGTTCCAGAGTCGTTGTTCCGGCAGCGGCAACCGCCAAATCCGCCCACGCCATAAGTTCTCCCATATTGGCAGGGGCGCACAGCAGTTCAATGTCGCGCCCACAATCCGCAATCGCCTGCTCAAGAACAGCGTGGTGCGGGTTGCCCGGCCCGGCAACGATTTTAACGACAAAGTTCCGGGCTTGCCACAACTCAAACGCTTGAACCACTTTGAGGGTGACATTATCAGGGTCGGTTCCGCCAAGCGTGACCAGAACATTTCGCGCGGTTTGTGGATGTGAGCGCCGCCATCCCTGCCATTGCGCGAACTCAGGGCGCAGCAGGGCATAGCGCGTACCAGGCCGCAATCGAGTATTTTCACTGCAATGATAGGCGAGAGTATCAGCGTACACATTCTGATTGAGCAGCATATCGGCGTGATAATACGGATGATGCGCCATATCATCCAGCAGCAGGGTTTTGCCGCCGATTTTCCACACGGCTTCCTGAACCGCTTGCTGATAACAGGGCGTAAAGTGGTAGCCGTCCAGCGCAACCCAGGAAGGCCGATGTTCGTTTACAAGGGCAAGCAGAGCGGGCAAATCGTCCGGGTGCGGATGCGCACTCGGAAAGTGAGACACGTTCCGCCCCCGTTTCCTCTATGCGCTTGGTAATGGCAGTGTTGTCGGCGTATGTGGCAAAAATAACGCGCCCTCCGCGCGCCTGCCATTCCACTGCCAGCGCCAGGCAGCGCATGACATGCCCGTTGCCAATCTGCCGCGCTGCATCGGCGCGAATTAAAGGGTTGAGGGTTGTGTCCTTCCCTGCGGGTGGACGCCGGGTGAGAGTTGAGGGTAATTGAGTCATGGTAGGTTGTCAGGGACTTTCAACAACATAAGGTTTCCGGTCGCAGACCGGCTGGCGAACGCCCTGTAGACGGGTCGTTCACGACTCGGCTACGTTGAACGTTAATTTTGGTGAAAGTTCCTCACGGGCTTACGCCAATCTCTGAAATCCCGCATGGGCAATAGGGCCGCGCAACTGCGATTTTATTGTATCGGCATGAATAGCCTGCGCAAGACATCCGAATACGTCTTCTACTGCCGCCAAATAAGAATCAATATGGTGGTCCTGATGGGCGTAGGTGACGTAGAACGCGCTGCCCGCCAGAAAGCCCCGATCCAGCATCATCTGAGTGAACAAGGTACGGATCGCCTGACTGTTCGGATAATCGAATCGGATCGCGCTGAGGGGCGCAATGCCGCTTACCTGAACGTTAAGATTATGCGCCTGCGCGATTTGCTTCCAGCCGGCCTGTACGCGGCTGCCGATGTGAATCAGATGCTCCGGGACGTTGTTGGCGAGGTGCTTGCGCAGTGTGGCTAAGGCGGCAGTCGGCCCAATGCGCTCCGTCCAATAGGTGCTGCTGATGAACGTGTTTTGCGCGGCCTGCATCCACTCTTCGCGCCCAAGCACGGCGGCAAAAGCGTAGCCATTGCTGATGGCTTTGGCAAAAATCGCCATATCGGGATCAACGCCCAATGTCAGATGGATGCCGCCCGTATTCACGCGAAACCCGATGGTAGACTCATCGAAAATCAACGCGGCGCTCAATTCGTCCGCAATCTGCCGCGCTCCTTCCAGAAATCCGGGTAGGGGCTGCTGACTGCGCAACGGCTCCATGACAATCGCCGCAATCTCGCCCCGATGCGCAGCCGCAAGCGCCTTCAACTCATCCAGTTGGTTATAGTGAAACGGCAGCACAAGCCCCGCCAGCGAACGCGGCACTCCCGCCGGGTCCAGCCCCGACAGCAAGTGCGCAGCCAAAGCGTTTCGATTGCCGATTGCCGATTGCCGATTGCCGATTGTGGATTGAGTTGTTTCTGTTCCCTGTTCCCTGTTCCCTGTTCCCTCTTCTTCTTCCTGACCACTGACCACTGACCACTGACCACTGCTCTGCGGTAAATTAGCTGACAAGTACCAGTCGTGCCAGCCGTGATAGCCGCAGAAGAGGATTTTATCGCGTCCGGTACGGGCGCGGGCGATGCGAATGGCGACGGTGAGCGCTTCGCCGCCCGCGCGGACAAAACGCGCCATATCCGCCCAGGGGTGCAGTTCGCACAGCAGTTCGGCCAGTTCCACTTCTTCGGGACAATTGAGCGTGGACATGGAACCGGCATCTACCGCAGCGTGAACGGCGGCGTTCACATCCGGGTCGGCATGTCCCAAAACACACGCGCCGATGCCGTTCAAACTCATGTCTATGTACCGGTTTCCGTCCAAATCCCATACTTCCGCGCCCTGCGCTTTCGCGTAATAGTTCGGCCAGCCATCGGGCAAGAACATTTCGGGGCGCTTGGAAAGCAGTTGTGTTCCGCCGGGAATACAGCAGCGCGCCTGTCGGTAGAGTTGCTGACCGGCGTTGGTGATTGGCGGTTGGTGGTTGGTGGTTAATGTGTTCATGGAAGGTAATTGACTTGGAAAGTGCTGTTTATTAACAGCATAAGTGATGTGGCATTTTGGGATATGATACCAATCAAGGAAGAGTTCGTAGGGACACAACATGTTGTGTCCGATGGGCAGCTGTGTCCGCATGGGCAAGGCTGTGTCCGCATGGGCAAGGCTGTGTCCGGGTTCTCATCTACCGGAGGAGGACACGCCGCCACCGGAGGACACAACATGTTGTGTCCCTACATCCTTGTTTTTGAACGCCTTATGCGAATAATATTGAGTTTAGATGAGCGCGAATGTGGAGGCAGTAAAAAAAGAAGTCACCAGCCACCAGTCACCAACCACCAATCACCAACCACCCCTATGCCGCTTTGCTTTCGGCTTGCAGGGAGCGTAAGTAACCTTCGTTGCGGATAAATTGGCCGTTGATACGGCGCAGGTGCGGCTGGGCGCGCAGAAGGGCGGTCACATCCGAATAGTGAAAATGCTGCGTACCCAGGGAATGAAAGACGGCGCGAACAAAGGCGAGATCGGGCAGTTCGTCTACCGTCCAGCGCCAGGCGGACAGGTCTTCGCTGTTGTGAACATTGCCGACGCGAAAGCCGTTGGCGGGATTGCGCAGGTAGGGCGTGACGTGTTCGCGCTCGGAAGGCAGGGTGGCCTCCCACCAGGCGCGTTCCAGAACGGAATAGCCAAAAACTTCGGTATCCAGGCCATCAGGGTAAGTGGGCGGATCCACATTGGAAACATAATCGAAGTCGGCGCTGTGAAAGGCGGTAACAACGGCATCAATCACATCGGGGTCGTGCAGGGGGCAATCGGCTGTCAATCGGACAACAGTATCGGCTTGCGCATAGCGGGCTGCCTGTAAGAAACGATCCAGAACGTCGTTTTGGCTGCCGCGAAAGCAGTCAATGCCGTGCCAGCGACAGAAATCCGCGATAATCGTGTCTTCACCGGCGGTTGAGGTGGCGACCAGAACATGATCCAGGCGTTTGGCGCGGCGAACGCGGTTGACGACATGCCACAGCATCGGCTTGCCCGCAATCGTGTGCAGCACTTTACCGGGCAGGCGGGAAGATCCCATACGCGCCTGAATAATGCCCACTGTACGCGACGAAACAAAGCGAAGTTCAGAGGAAACAGGTTCGGTTACAGGCATAGATTGCTTTCCGGTGTGCTGCGGGCTTGCAGGGCAAGGCGCAGGGTTTGTGTGGCGTCGCTTACGGAATTGAATGTCGGCGCGTTACTTTCTACGCAGGCCAGAAAGTACGCCAGTTCATCGCGGTACATCTGGTTCACCTGCCAATCATCGGGCTGCCGGACGGATTGGGCTGCCGCGCCGGAAGCGTTATAATGGATCGTTTCACCTGTTGTAAAATCCCATGCCAACGTACCCTCACTGCCGATGATTTCGATGCGGCGCTGATAATTGCGCTGCACAAAGTTGAGATGAACGCTGGAAAACGCGCCGTTTTGGTGCGCGAGCAGCAGTTCCGCCATGCCGTCCGTTTCTAATCCGAGGGAAGTAGCGGGACGAACCAGCGAGCTGTGCAGGGACGCGGGGCCAAGCAGCCATAGGGCAAGATCAATCTCATGGATGCAGTCAAGCAACGCGCCGCCATGCGCAGGAGACGCACTGTAACCGGCGCGATAATCCTGCTGCGGACGCCAGGCGGGCAGATAAGAGCCGGTGTGCAGCCTCGCGCTCAAAACATCGCCGATGATGCCGGATTCAAGCCATTGCTTGAGCAGGGCGGGGCCGGGATGAAAGCGCATGTTGCAGCCGACAAGATTGACTTGTTTATGCTTTACCAAGAGCGCGTTGAGTTCGTCCAAGCCGTCGCAGATCGTGCGCAACGGGCTTTTCGATGAACAGCGCCGCGCCCGCGTGAGCCGCCGCAAGCGCAAAGCAGGTATGCAGATGGGAAGGGGTACAGATAAAAGCGACATGAGGCTGAAATTCCCATAGTTCGTCGGGACAGGCAACGGAATGGATGCCATATTCGGCGGCGACGGCTTCACGTGACTGCGCCGAAGCATCGTAAACAACGATGTTTACCGGACGGCCACAAGTCAGTGAACGTAAATTGGCGAGATGCCGCCGCCCAATGGAACCGCAGCCAATCAGGGCGATACGCAGGGAATTGTCGCTTGCAGCCACGTATTTACGCCGGTGTGTAGTAGTTACAGTGGCCTGCAAAAGATTGGCGCGTTCGAGAGACATTTGTACAACTTCTATGGCCTGCCCTTCAAACATCACCTGACGGCGCGGTGAAGCATCTTCCACCATGCCGGCCTTACGCATCACATTCAGCATCCCCTGATTGACGCTGAGGGTTCCTGCCGTGATTTTGCGCAGCACCGCACTCTTTCAGAAGGTAATTGCAAACGGCCTGCCATGCCTCTGTTCCATAACCTTGCCCCCACGCCGAGCGTTCGCCAATCATAATGCCCACATCCGCCACGCTGTTTTCGACATCCACGTAAGCGTTGATATTGCCAATATGTCCGAGCGCGGCATCATGCGCGATGATAGCCCAAAAGTGGTTCGACGTGTCGGCAAACGACTGCCGGTAGTCCCGGCACGATTCGAGCGTATGCAGCATGGTGGCGCTGTTCGCTGTAGCGGACGACTTCAGGGTCATTGAGCCAACTCACATAGCGCGGGGTCAGATGCGCTTCGCTGAAGGGAACTATGGACAGGCGGGAGGTTTGGATTTTCGATTTTCGATTTTCGATTTTCGATTGCATGTTGATAGGCGGCGCTGTTGACAGTATTAGATGTGTTGGGCTGACTGAAAGTAAGCGGCAGAAACATTATTTTTCAATGTCAGGTTTGCGAGAAATTCGGTTACGCGCCGGGTGGAACCGGAGGGAATTACAGAATCTATATCGGTGTTTGGGTTCGTGGTTTGCAGCAAAAGTTGGGGCAGAAGGGCGTGGAGGCCGGCGCGGTTGGTGGCGCAGGGAGTCAGGGCGGTACGGGTGGTCGGGAGCCATTCTTGTTCGCAAAGGCGCGGCAGGATGGACAGGGTAGGGCGCTGGAGCAGGGCGGCTTCCAGCAGGAGCATGGAGGACATGCCCACAACCAGGTCGGCGGCGTAAATCAATTCCAGAGGAACGCCCCCGCTGCTGACAAGATCGAAATCGGCTTCGTAGGCGGCAAATTCTTCGCGCGTATTTTTCGGGTGCAGGCGCAGAACCGTGCAAGCAGGACAGGCGACTTGCGCAAGGGCGTCTAACAGTTCTTCAATGACAATATCGGTGCGGGCATTGCTGCTTCCTCTGCCGTGCAGCGTATATTGCGGGGAACGCTGAAATTGTTCCGCATCCGCTCCCGAAGAGATTTCCGCGACGAACACGATAACTTTTTGTTCCGGGTGCGCATGGGGAAGCCATTTTTGGCGCAGGGTTTCGCGTCCAATCTGTTCCAGACGCTCCCCTTCTTCCCGCGCGAAGTCATAATGCGGATGACCAGCGACGACAATCCGCTGATTATCGTAGCCGAGTTCGACAAACGCTTGCCGTGTCCACGTATCCGGCACAATCAGCCAGTCGGGCGCATGAGCAAGTGCGTTGTCTGTCCGGCCTCGAAAACGGTGCGCGGCGTTCGCAAACGCATCCACGACGCCCACGCTGACACTCCCCGCCTGCCGCCACTGCTGAATTAATTCCAGTCCGTAACTGTCCGGGTTTTCCGAAGTACCGACGACGAGCAAGGATGAAGGATGAAGGATGAAGGATGAAAGGGGCAGGGTATCGGGTGTTGGGTGTTGGGTGTTGGGTATTAGGGGGTCAGAGGTAATGCCGCGCTGCGCTAAATACTCAGTTGCGGGAGTTGCGGACAGGAGTTGGGTTGTTAAGCCATGTTCGGCGAGAGCGGCGGGAAGGTAGGCGACGTAATTAGCTGCGCCGGGGTCTTCCACGAACATTAGTATGTCGGGTGTTGGGTGTTGAGTGTTGGGTGTTGGGGGTTGCATTATGAATTTTGTGCTTGTGACATTAGAGTTTCTACCACATCAACCGTTTTGAGGGCAGATTGGCCGGGGCTGCATAGGGGCGCGTCGTGAAAAAGCGCATTGGCGAGGTTGTCGTACATGCGGTAAAAGGCGTGGCCTACGGTGGACGGCAGGGGATGGGGGGTGTCGGAGGCGATTTCATGCTCACCGGTTGTGGCGCGATGTGGGCAGTGGGGGAACAGGCGGATGTTTAAGCCTTCCTGTTCCATGCTCAAGCGTCCGCGCGTACCCCATATATCCAGGCTGTTTTCGCGGTAGCGCGTGAAATCTACGGCTTGCGCCATCACGCACAGGCCGTTTTGCATTTGCAGGGTGAACGGGAATTGCCGGTCGCCGGACAATGGCCCGGCGTGGGAGGGAACCGCGCCAGGCGCGATACGGGCGCAGGCCACTTCACCGAACAGCATCCGGGCAAAATCTATGAGATGTGTGCCGTTGTTGCGCAGGCCGTTGCCGTACAGAGCGAAAACCGCCTGTGGAGCGCCGATAAGTTCCTGCAAATAGCCGCCTGCCAAACGCTGAAACAATTCGTCCGCCCGCCGCCATAGATTCACCTGTACCAAAATACTGCGACGAGCGCACTCCCGCAAAAACGCCTCGCTTTGTTCACGGGTTTCCCCCAGCGGCTTTTCCACGAGAACGGCGCGTAGGTCGGGCAGGTTTGCCAGTAATTCCAAGCGCGTGTGGGGCGGCGTTGCCAGCACCGCCACTTCGGGCGAAACCATTTGCGCCAGTTCTGCTGCGGTACGCGCTGTATGCGGAATATGCCAGCGTTGCTTTGCCGCTTGCAGGGCGTCCTCGGACACATCCACCACGCCCTGCCAGTCGAAGCCGGGATGCGCCTGCAAAACCTGCGCGTGTGTGGCAAAAGGATAATGCCGCGCCATGACAGGATCGTCCGCGTACCTGGCTCCCACCTGCCCGAAGCCTACAATGGCTGTTCGCAGCGGCTTACGCGAAATCGCAGTTGTCATTACGCGGCCTTTGCCCTTGCTTCGGTCTTTGTCGTTACTTCAATCATTGTCTTTACTTCGGTGTTTGCGTATACTTGAGTCCCGGCTTTAGTTGCCTGCTTTGCTGTGGGAAGATTTTCACTGCGGGCGGATTTTTCCTCGCAATCACGGTTGAGGGCAAGCAGTTCGGGCTTGCGGCGCAGCAGGCGCATGATCTCTTCCAGCCCGAACCAATCGCCATACGCGGGCGCAAGATGCCGGTACACGGCGTTTATAAATTGATGGTCTTCCGGGTAATCCAACTGAAAGCGATAGTCGGGGGCATGCCAGCGGGCAGGCGCGAACAGGTTGAAGATGCGATACCGGCGCGGGTTATCGTAAAAATACAGCGAAACGTGTTCGCGCACCGCAGGGTTAGAAATCGTTCGCTCCACATCCGACAGGTCGCGCAGGCGGAAAACCTGAATGTCTTCGCCCATTGGAAACGTGACCGGAAACACATTGGTCACAACATCACAGTCGTTGTTGAGGAACGTTTTCACGCCCATGTCAATCAGTTCCGGGTCGAGCAGGATGCAGTCGCCCGTAATTTCCACCACAATGTCCGATTCCATGCTGCGCTGCGCTCCAACCACGCGCTTGAGAACATCCTCTTCGCTGCCGCGATAAACGGCAACCTTTTCGCGTTCTGCCCAGGCCGCAAGCGCATTATCTCCCGGCGATGTGGAAGTGGCAAGGACAATATCATCCAGATGGCGGCAATGGCGCAGGCGGCGCAGCAATCTTGTCAGGGCCGGCTGCCCGCCCACATCGGCAAGCGCTTTGCCGGGAAAACGCGACGACCCCATGCGGGCCTCAATGCTGGCAATCACTCGTGGCATAACGGAACTCCGAAGTTTCCAATGAACTTTGCAATCAGGCATGAAAATAACATAAAAAGTGGTAAATGGCGCGTTCAAACACATCCGGCTGACGGCAGAAGCGCAGATGCGAACCGATTTCCAGATTGTTCCAATGCGCCTTCCGATCCAAAATCATTTCCAACAGGGCAAAAGGCAGCGTGATGCGAACAAACGGCTCTTCTTCCAATCCCCGAAACGTTTTAGCGACCGGGCAGCCATTAAAGGGAACACAGTACAAATGTTCCTCCCCTGTATCCAGAACCAGTTTCCAATCGGAGCGATAACCGCCCTGCGCGTCCTGATAGCGGAGCATCCGCGCCTGCGCCACCTGTAAACGCGGCATCAAATCCGGCAACTCGGAGAGGGGCGCGAACATTTCGGCTTCTTCTTGCGCTTGATGTTGATCTTCATAAGGGTAGCGCCTGTGCGCCAGAACGTCGCGTACATATTCCGCGCGCTTCACGGGATCGGGAGGGGCAAACGGCGCGGAAGAGGTTTGGGTTTCGACATCAAACCGTTCACCCGAATTCAGCAGAACCATTCGGGCGTTCAGATCGTGTTCGGCCAGCAGAGGAGCGAACACGACAGGCAGTTCCTCCAATTCGGGAACGCCGCGAAAGGGGTTGAGCGCGGACAATCGCCCGCCGAGCGTATACTGCCCGGCAAACGGCAAAAAGGCGGTTGGGCGCAACTGTTTCAGGTACATCGCCGCCTGATGCAAAAACTGCTTTTGCTTGGCTTGCCCGCGCTCCCGTTTCGCCGCATCGTCCAGGTTGTCGAAACACTGCGGGTACGGTCCTGCCCCGGCGTAGCCCACCATCAGAAAGTCTACGCTGCCATAGCGTTCGAGGATGTGCTGACACGCCGTGCTTGCCATGACATGCGGGCAGTCGTTGACATTCACGACGGTCTTGCCGCCGCCATGAAAGACGGCAAGCGTATCAATCTGCGAAGAACGATTGGGAGATTGGTTAGGTGCGCAGCCAAAGAACTTGCCGCAAACGCCCGGATCGCAGTTGTCCGCCGCCATGATTTCCATCGTGAAGTCAGGGGCAATTTCCACAATGCTCCTGTGCGGCGCTTCGCGTATATCGGTAAAGCCTATCCCCGCAAGCGTCCGCCGCACAAATTTTTCGGCGTAATCGTGGATGACAATAGGAATATGGCGAGGCAGGCGTGACAGCGTAGCCGGGTCGAGGTGATCCGGGTGAATGTGGGAGATGTAAATATAGTCTACATCGGCGAAATCTTCCGGCGCGAACGTCAAAGGCGGATAGTGGAACCAGCTTCCATAGTAGATGCCGTCCGTCAGCCAGGGATCGCACAGGACGCGCTTGCCGGCATGTTCCACAATCACGGTTGCGCTGCTGATGTACTGAATTTGCATTTACCTCACTCCGGGCGTCCATTTATGGACACCCTCTCCTGGCCGCTCGTTCCTCGCTAGGAGAGGGGCTAATAATATGCGTTACTTTCTTACAAGGCGATGCACTTTTCGGACGGCTTCAATAAGTAAGTGAACGTGTGCATTGGTAGGCGCATACATGCAGTTTTCAAAGCCGAGGAAAGAGTGGGCGTACAACTCTTCGACAACCGGGCATAATCCTTGTTCATAGCGTCTGTCGGACAAGTTAAATGGATAGGAGCCGAAAGCGACACGCTTCTGAAAAACCGGCAGCATATAGAGCGGGCGTACATAACCGGTGAAATGGGGGAAACCTTCTGCTGTCAGTGCGCGGCTGAACTGCTCACGCGATACGCCTACGGCTTCGGCATCATAGCGGAAGCCAAGCACATAGTAAACATGGCGGCAGCCGGGGCGCGTGAGCGGAACCGTCAGCCCTTCCAGTCCTTGCAGTCCCGCAATGAGTTGCTGCGCCAGCCGTTCGCGGGTTTCCACATGCCGGTCAATTTTGTTTAATTGTTCCAGGCCGATAGCCGCGCTCAACTCGGTCATGCGGTAGTTGAAGCCGATTATGTTGGAAATGTCTTCCATGCCAAGCGGCTCAACAACATTTTCGCCATGATTGCGAATTAGTTGAAGTTTACGCGCCAAACCTGCATCGTTGGTGACGCAAACGCCGCCTTCGCCCGCGTGAATATGCTTGTGGTAATTCAGGCTGAACACGCCGATGTGCCCGATTGTGCCTGCAAGCCTGCCGTTTTCCATCGCAAGCGGAGCCTGCGCATTGTCTTCAATCAAGTACAGTCCGTTGCGGTCAGCCATATCGCGCAGGTGTGCCAGTTGCGCCGGATGCCCGAATAGATTGACGGCAATGATGGCGCGAGTACGGGGCGTGATTGCGGCTTGAACGGCGTTTACATCCAGGCAAAAGGTTTCCGGTTCCACGTCCGCGAAAACCGGGATGCCGCCATAAATCAGGGGCGCGAGCGCGGTTGCCGACATGGTGTAGGGCGGCACAATCACTTCATCGCCGGGCTGTATTCCGATTGCGCCCATGGCCGCGTACAGGCCGGACGTGGCCGAGTTGACCGAAACCGCGTGTGCGACCCCGAACCGCTGCGCCCAAGCGTCTTCAAAGCGGCGCACCATCGGCCCGCCGCCGAACTGTTCGCCCCAACTGCCATAAAAGCCGGACAAGCACCCGGAGCGCACAACCTCTGTAACCGCCTGTACTTCCTCTTCGCCCAACGTATTGTAAGCGGGCAGGGGACACGGAAGTACAGGGGAACCGCCGAATAAGGCTAACTTTTCCAAGCAAACCTCCACAGGTGAGGAACCGCGAAAGGATACGGTAGAAACCGCGAAACACGCAAAATAAACGAAAAAAGACCAAAGCAACGGATAGACAAACCCGTTAAACACGGCACAATCTGGTGTCCACAGGACAATTGGCCGCAGGCCTAACAACCGGCATTTTATGTACTGGTTGAACACGGCTGCACTATACGTGGTCAATGTTCAGGCGCGGACGTTGATGCCTGCCGTGTGCAGGAAGGAACGGGCTTTGATCGGGCTTTGATCGGTGAAATGGAACAGGCTGCCGACGGCAATAGCGGAAGCGTGGGCGTCCGTTACGGCATCGGCAAGGTGCTGCAAGGTTCCCGCGCCGCCGGACGCGATGATGGGAATGGGATAGCGAACGGTCGCTTCACGGATCAGTTCAAGATCGTAGCCCTGCATCGTGCCGTCGCGGTCAATGGACGTGAGCAGAATCTCGCCCGCGCCTTCAGCGACAATGCGGTCCAGATGCGTCCAGACATCCATTCCTGTCGGCTGTGTGCCGCCCCGTATCCAAACCTCATGCAGATGAGTCGGAGTGGCCTTCACATCAACGGACGCGACAACGCACTGCTTACCGTAACAGTCGGCAATGGCGGGCAAAAAGGAACGGGACTCAAACGCAAGCGTGTTGACCGCGATTTTGTCCGCTCCGGCGCGAAGCAGGCAGGCTACATCATCAAGATCGCGTATGCCGCCGCCAACCGTCAGCGGCATAAAACACTCTTCCGCCGCGCGAGCGATAATGTCCAGCAACAGGCCGCGTCCCGGCTCCCCATCCGCAGAAGGAGCGGCGTAACAGTCAATGTCCAGAAACAGCAGTTCATCCACCGTCTGCGCGTTGTAAATACGCGCATTGGAAACCGGAGCGCCCACGTCACGCAGGTTCTCGAAGCGCGTTCCCTTTACGGTGCGCCCCCGTTTCAGCAGCAGTTTTGGAATGATGCGTGTTTTTAGCATAGGATTTAGGGGTCAGGATTCAGGATTCAGGATTCAGGAGCCAGTTACAGAGTGTTCTTGATAAAAAGGCAGATTTCTTACCACTCAAGAGCAGTAACAAGCTTGTCTTCACTGACCCCTGAATCCTGAATCCTGACCCCTAACCGGGTTTCCACTGCATGAAGTTATCCAGCAGGCACAACCCGTTTTCCTGACTTTTTTCAGGATGGAACTGGACGGCGAACAGGTTATTTTTGCGTATGGCTGCCGGGAACGCGCCGCCGTAATCGCAGGTGGCAATCACATCGCCTGCATCGGCGCAGGACAGGGCGTAGGAATGAACAAAGTAAACGCAAGTATCTTTGCGCTTGATGCCGGCAAACAGCGGCTCGTTTGGGTCAAAACAGAGTTCATTCCAGCCGACGTGCGGCAGTTTCAAATTGGAATCATGCGGCGTGAGCAGGCGGCAGGAAGCGTTCAGCAGTCCTAATCCCGGCCATTCGCCGTTTTCCATTCCGGTATGCGCCAGCACTTGCATGCCCACGCAAATGCCCATAATCGGCTTACCACTGTATGCCTGCGCGAGAAGGGCGGCATCCAAACCGGTTTGTTTGAGATTGCGCATGGCGGTTGCGAACGCGCCCTGCCCCGGAAGAATGATGCGCTCCGCGCCCTGCAAATCTTCGGGACGCGACGTAAGCTGCGCGTCGTACCCCAAATGCTCCAGCGCGCGAAGCACGGAACACAGATTGCTCACTCCATAATCTACAACGGCTGCCTGCATAAGTATAAGTCCATCTTTGATGCGAATTCTTTTACAAAGACTTACGATGCCTTCTGCAACACGCGCAATTGCGGCTTGTATTCCCAGGGCGAAACCTGATGGCTTTTGGCGATTTTAAGGAATTCGGCTTCGCTCATGCCAACGATTTCCAGGAACCAATCCAGACTGGCGGGACGCTGGCCGTCGTATTCCACCATCAGGCGTTCGCCGGTTTCCCGTTCCAGAACGCCGTTGCGTATGTCAATGCTGGCGAGATGCGCCGTGCGTCCGTAGCCGCGCTTGATGAACTTGATATAATCGCGGACGCCCTGCAAGCCACATTCGATCTTTTCGTAGCCGTACTGTGAGGGAACGCCTTCTACCACATCTTCCTGCCAGCCGAGTTCCCGCTTGATAAGGTCCACCTGATTCTTGACGTTCCAGGGAATGTAGGAACCCAGGCAGACGGAGCGATAATTGATGGCCCGCAGGTCGCGCAATTTCGGGTAGCGGAACGGATCAAGATCGCGCGGGTCGAGATCGCTCATATCAATCATGCCTGCCATGTCGTCGGCGGTAATGCCCAGGTTCACGAACCGATTGAACCGCTTCTCGTCCACTTCCTCTACTTCGTCGTAGGAAAAATAGGCCGTGTATTCCGCGCTAGGTTCGCCCCAGAACACAAGCGGAACCTCAAATTTGGCGGCAATCTGCATCGGATACGCGAAGATGCCGGAGTGGCAATGCCAGCAAAAGTCGCCCTTGCGCAGAAAACTTTCCAGCATCAGGCGCTGCACCAGTTTCCAATTGGGACGGAATTTAAGGAAATCGCAGCCCAATGTTTGCAGAACGCGCTCGTTGTTCGCCAGTACGCCCGGACGCAGAAAGCCATGATCGAAACTGACCACGAGCGGCTTGATTTTGTACTCCTGCATCAGATATAAGAGCGTAAACGCGCTGTCCTTGCCCCCGCTGAACGGAACAATGCAGTCGTAAGCGTATTTGCCCCGGTGCTGTTCAATCAAGGCGTCCAGATTTCGCTTTTTCTGTTCCCAATCTATGGCATGTTTGATCTCGTGCTGGCGGCAGACATTGCACACGCCTTCGGCATCGAAAATAATCGTTTCGTGCGTTTCCGGTATCAGGCAGCGGGAGCAACGCTTTAGTTGATAGTTGATAGTTGATAGTTGATAGGGGAAAGCAGTGGGTTGCATTATGAAGGCTCCTCGTAGGGTGTATAGAAATTAAACAGTAGGGATCATTTGATAGTCAGGGTGGCCTATCAACCATCAACTATCAAATATCCGAAACTCTTCCCGAAACAGCCCCATGTCAATGCGATCCTGAAAAGCGCCGTGACTCCAGTATTCCTGACGCTTGCGGCCTTCGATGACGAAACCGAGGCGTTCATACAGACGGAGGGCGCGTTCGTTGTTGGCGAGGACGCCCAAAGACACTTTGCGCAGCCCTAATCGCTCGAAGGCATACGTCAGGCAGAGCCGCATGGCTTCCTCGCCAAGCCCCTGCCCGTGATGGCGCGTATCGCCGATAAGGATGCCGACGGAAGCGGTTCGGTGCAGCCAATGAATGGGTTCCAATTTGATGTTGCCGATATGCGCCCCGCTTTGCAGATGCTGAATAGCAAAGAACAGGCAAGTCGGGAACCCGGAAGCGGCTGCCGTTGCTTGCGAAACATAGCGTTGCAGGGCTTCGAGAGTTTGTGGAAACGCCCCGGTTTCCAGATGGCGCGTAATATCGGGATCGTTCAGCCAGCCGAGGTAATGCGCTCCGGCGTCGGCGGTTGTCAGAGGCCGCAGGCCGATTCGCTTGCCGCGCAAAAACAGGGCGCAAGCGTCCGCAGGCGAATACAAGGGAACTTGAGCGTCATCCAAAATGGTAAGGTCGGGCGACATGAGGCGGCACATTCTCCCTGCGCGGCAGCAATGAACTGTATAGCGGCAGCATCGAACTGTATACAGGTATTATTGGCAGCGAGGGAGTGAGTTTGCAGGGGAAATATAACGGCGCGCAGGCGCTTGCGCAGGAACCGGCATATCTATCAACTATGAACTGTTTATGAACTGTAAACTTGAAGCCCGGTAACGTGATTGTCGAGTGTCACCAGACATTCCTATCAACTACGAACTATCAACTATCAACTATTTAACGACGACGACGGGTGGAAGAGAGGATTTTGGCTTCCTGGCGGTATTTGACAACGGTACGGCGGGCAACGGAAAAGCCCCGTTCCTCCAGCAAGTCTACAATCTGCTGATCGGACAGAGGATACGCAGGGTCTTCTTCCAAAACAATGGCTTCGATGGCGTCTTTGATGGACAAAGACGAGTTGAAGAAGATGTCGAAACCCACGACTTCCTGATTGGGAAGCTGGACGTATTTGTTGGCGGTGGCGCGACTCACGGTAAACTCGTGCAGGCCAAGCAGGTCGGCAACGCGGGTGCGCGTCAGGGGGCGCAGGAACTTGCGCTGGCCTGTTTCGAGAAACCCCGTCTGACATTCGATGATGGAGCGCGTAATGAAGCGCAGGGTGTGACGGCGCTGATGCAGGTTTTGGAGGAAACGCTCGGCGCGTTCCACCCATTCCACGAAATGCTGGCGCTCTTCGGGGGATTGGAAATTTTCGCCGCTTTTAATTTGATTGTACGCCTCGCGGTAGTACGGGTTAATACTGAGCGCCTGGGCTTCCAGTTGCGGAACCTCAATGTCGTACCCAAGTTCCGCGCGCCGAATAATCACATCAGCGCGAACGGAGGCTTTGCTATGGCCGGGGCGGTAGCTCCAGGGCGGGCGAAACTGGCTGGCCGGAAACGGATTCAGGTGCGCGCGAATATAGCCCATGGCTGCTTCTACATCCTCTACGGACAGTTTGAGAACGCGCGCCATTTTGCTGTAGCGGTTGTTGCAGACGTTTTCAAATTGTTCGGACAGCAGGCGCGTGGCGTTCTCATTGAGCTGTCGCTGCGCAGGCGCGGCCTGTTCGCGCAAAAACGCCAGCTGCAGCAGCAGGCACTCCTGAAGGTCGCGCGCGCCGACGCCGGGCGGGTCGAAGGATTGGATGATGATGAGCAGGCGGCAGACTTCGCTTTCATCCACGTTCAAGTCACAGGCAATCTGTCCGGTTTTTTCCGGCAGCCAGCCGCGCGCATCCAGACAGTTGATGATGTACTCGCCCAGAGGGTAATCCTCCGGGGAAACGGCGGAACGGAGCAGGCTGCACAAATGTTCTGAAAGCGTGATCTCCGCTTCCAGGTTGCCAACGACGTCAAACTCCTCTTCGCCTTCCATGCCCTCGAAGCCGGGAATAGTATCGTATTCATTCTGGTGGTCGCCGGAGTCCATCGTGTCGTTGTTGTCGGGGCGGCGGGCGTTTTCGCGCGCCATGCACGTAACGCACTGCGCCGGGGTGAGGCAGTTGCCGTCACACGCGCTTTCTTCAAGCGTGACAAGGGCAGGGTTTTCCAGCAACTCGGCCTCAATGGATTGTTCCAATTCCATGCTGCTGAGCTGCAATATGGTGTTGGCAACGATCAGCTTGGGGTCGATTCGCTGCGTTATAACGGCCCGTTGGTCTTGCTGAAGGAGCACTGTGTCACCTGTTTGGACAGTCTATTATTGACAATCAGTTTTCAACAGTCAGTTTCAAGAGTTGAAATCAATGGTCAGGCCAACTGTCAACGAAATTATGGCGGTGGAACTCATCAAAGCGTTCAGGTCACATTTTAGCGCGGCATAAACGCGGCAAAGGCCGCAATGCTGAAACCATCTTAATGAAAATCGGGATTTCCGAAGTTACCGGCTGATTGTCGGCGTCTTCCTGGCTCATGTTCAGAGTGTGGGCGGGTGGAGCAGGCAGTTACAGGAAAAATGCCGGGAGAGTCGGCTATGGTACCGTTATTATGGCATGTTTTTAGGAGTGCGCGTAATCACATCAATGTTAAATTTGAGTTGTCGCTGTTTGTGGGCACATCAGCCGTGTCATAAATCCCGGCGCGGCGCTTTCCCGAAAATCTACTTCCCAATGACTCCTTTATCACCGTATCAGCGACATGGCAAGCAGAAATTAGGAGAGAGACAATATCCCACTTCTTGACGAGGCAGCGTAGCGCTTTGTTCAGGCAAACCATACCTGTTTTAAGCGACTCTGCTAAAAATACCAGTATACTTGGTTTTAGCGTTTATCCAGCGATACTTAATGACACTACATGGCGCTTGAAAATGGTGTAAAGGAAACGAAATTTAGAGCATATCTATTTACATATAAAATGAATTAGGCAAAAGGAACAGAACTGTGATGGGCAAAAGGCGGTTGGGATCGATGGTAGAACCCTGTAAACACTTCTGCAAACGCGCGGGAAGTCAGGTATAATTGAGTATAGTATACCCTGAAAAGAGATCAAATAGGTAGAAATTTGTACGTATCCTCGTTGGATTTTGCTGTCACTTTTGCTTTGTTTTTGTAGACGCCGAGCGTGGCGGGCGCAGAAACATCCGAGCAATATGCCCCGGCATAGCGTCGAACGCCAAATCAGCGAAACTCCGACAGGCAATAGGCGTCTAAACTCCCAACAGCAACATCTTGTACGCATCGGTATTCAGGTGTTCGGTGTTCAGGTATTCGGATAAGTCGGACATTTGCGTTTACGGCTGCCGAAGTGAACATTGGCCCGACGGTTCTTTAGTCAGATAATCTTTAGCCAGATAATTTTGAGAGCTATTCCTCATACTTTTTCGGCATTAGCCCCCTTTAGGAGAAAGACAACTTGCTGAAGCTCAGGCGTACCCATCTTGGTGAACTTCTTGTGGACGAAGGTCTTGTCACGCCGCAACAACTCGACGTGGCGCTGGCGGAACAGAAACGTGCCGATAACAGCAAGCGCATCGGCGAAATACTCGTCGGCTTGCGGTTTCTGTCGGAACCGAACCTGCTGCGCGTGTTGTCGCAGCAGCTTGACTGCCCGATCATTGATCTGGGCAAAGAGCCGCCCGACCCGTCCGCGCTGGAAATCATCTCCAGCGATTTCGCCATGCGGCATCATCTGGTTCCCATCCGGCGCAACGATGAAACCCTTGTGGTGGCGATGGCGGACCCGCTCGATATTCATACCATAGATGATTTGCGCTTATTGACGGGGCTGGACATCGCGCCCATGCTGGCGGCGGGAGCCGATATTCAGCGCGTGTGCGAACAGTTTTATATGTCCAAGATGATCGCGGGCGTTCAGGACGCCGAGCGGACTGTCGAAGACGAAGATGAAGACGACGTAGCTAATCTGCAAAAGATGGCGAAGGAAGAACTCGTCATTCAGATGGTCAATCTGATTATCAACCAGGCCATTCAGGATCGCGCCAGTGACATTCACATCGAGCCGTTCGACAAAGAATTGCGCGTCCGTTATCGCGTGGACGGTGTGCTGCGCGAAGTGAGTTCGCCGCCCAAGCGCTTCCATGCCGCTGTGGTCAGCCGCATCAAAATTCTCGCCGACATGAACATCGCCGAGCGCCGCCTTCCCCTTGACGGACGTATGCGCATCAAAAGCAGCGGGCGGCAGATTGACCTGCGCGTATCCACCCTGCCGACGATGTACGGCGAAGGCGTGGTCATGCGTATTCTGGACAAGCAGACAGCCATGCTTGGGCTTACGGAATTGGGCATGGAGCGGGGCATGTTCGGCATCTTCCGCCGTTTGATTCAGGAGCCGCACGGCATTATTCTGGTCACGGGGCCGACGGGTTCGGGCAAAACCACCACGCTGTACGCCAGCCTGAGCGAAATTTACAGCGTGGAAAAGAAGATCATCACGGTTGAAGACCCGGTTGAATATCAGTTGAACGGCATCAATCAGGTGCTGGCGCAGCCGCACATCGGCCTGACGTTCGCCAACACCCTGCGCTCCATTGTGCGCCAGGACCCCGATATTATTATGATCGGTGAAATCCGCGACAAGGAAACGGTAGACATCGCCATTCAGGCCGCCCTGACAGGCCACCTTGTCTTTTCCACCCTGCATACCAACGACGCGGCGGGCGCGGTAAGCCGCCTGCTGGATATGGGCGCGGAGCCGTTTTTGGTCGCCAGTTCCCTTATCGGCACGATTGCGCAGCGCCTTGTCCGTATCAACTGCCCGCGCTGCCGCGAACCCTATGAAGAAAAGCCGGAAGTGCTGGAAGAAATCCACATTGACCCGGCCATGCTCAAGCGCGAGCCGCTGATGAAGGGCGTGGGCTGCCCGGAATGTCGGGGAACCGGCTTCAAGGGACGCAGCGGCATTTACGAGATGATTGCCGTAGATGAAAACATCCGCCGCATGATTACCGCCCGCGAACCGGCCACGCACATCAAGCAGTACGCCCAAAAAGAGCAGGGCATGATTTCGATGCTGATGGACGGGCGCGACAAAGTGCTGCAAGGCGCGACAACGATTCAAGAAGTGCTGCGCGTCTGCCAGCGCGAAGACTTTGATGCGTAATCGGTGTTGTACATCGGCAATGCAGCAGTGGTAGGGTAGGGCAACGGCCATCGAAGTGACGCTTACAGCGCAGGAGATGCAGAGGATTGCACAGGCAAAAGCCGCCCAACAACGGGCGCAGGATGCCAAAGCGCAACGGATAAGAGGCGATCCGCCTAACCCCCGCACGGGGTACAGGGGAGATGTAAAGGCCGTTGCTTCCGATGATGCGCTCTACCGCAGTGGTTGGGGAGCGATGGGACAGGAAGAAGCCAGTTACCGGCGCGTTTCCGCCCAAGAGGTGAAAACCTATTCCGAACAAATCGGACATACGCTGGATGCGGATGCGGACGTTGATCAGCTTGGTACGGGCGGATGGCCGGGAATCGCGGATGCGACACATGCGGAAAAACAAGCCGCTCTTGGCAGTCCTGATCAGCCGATAGGCGTGAATTATTTGATGTGTGATAGCTGTCAGGACTTCTTTTCCAAACACGCGCTGTACACCCAACGAGTTCAGTATGTGGCTGATCCGAAGGTAACGCGCATTTTCTACCCGGATGGAACGGGCAGAGTAATACCGCATTCTGGCGCAATCACGATGTGGATTAATCTTTATGTGGCGTGATTGAGTAGCCGGCAATTCGGCTGAATATTGTGAGCAGTGACAAATTCGCATGGCGCTCTTGGAAACATCAACTTCATTGCCGATACAACTCGCGCAGGCAATTCAAGCGGCGGAACATGCGCTGGAGTGTCAGCCGCAGGGGCACTTGCCTTTGTGTGTGCGCCGACGAATCGAGATGGAATTGGGGCCGGTACAGTTAGCTTACGATGGAACCCCATACGGTATTGGCTGGCAGAGGCGGGTTCATCTTGCTATTTTGAGCGTACATCGCGTTCAGCCGATTTGGGAAGCCGCGCTTCCGAGTAATGATGGAGTGGAGCGCATGATTCAGTTGGCTCAGGCTATTGTTGCTGACCATATTGACGCGCTTGACGCTAATCAGCAGATGGGCGACTTTTGGACGCAGGCAGATAACTGCCGCAGTCAATTGCGAAGACGAACGGGCAATTCTGCCCCTGCCTGCGCGGGACATGCGGCGGCGGCGGCGGTGGCAGTGGCGTTGGCGGATAAAAAAGCGGTTGACTGCGCTTCCGGCGAGGACGACGAAACCAACAGCTATTATGATTGGGATGTGAGTTATTTTGCCAGCATTGCGTATGCGGGCGGCGGGCTTTCCAATTCTAATGCCGACATAGAAAAACGGCGCGAGTTCTGGAAATGGTACTTGCAGGAAGCTGTTCCTGATGCTTACCTTTTCGTATCCGGCGCGTCTTAATAAGGAAGCCGGGGCGCAGGGCTGACAGCCAATTTGAATACTTTGGAAGAGTAAAGAAGAAATGCCGGATTTTACTTATCAAGCAATGGACAAGGCAGGCAAGGCGATGACGGGCACGATTGCCGCCCGTGACAGCCAGGAAGCCGCCGTTAAGGTGCGCGCATTGGGCGTGTACCCGACGAAAATCGCGACGGGGGGTGGCAAAGCCCTTTCCAACGGCAGCAGCAACGGCACGAGTGCCGCGCTGAACGGCAAACAAAAGGCTGGGACTTCAGCCACTGCCGCCGCGCCCGCCGCTCCCAAAGGCAAGAAGATTACGCGCGTTCAAATACTGCTGTTCACGCGGGAAATGTCGGATCTGCTGGAAGCCGGGCTGCCGATGGATCGCGCGTTTTCCGTGCTGATTGACCAGACGGACAGCGACTCGCTTCGCGCCATGCTGATGGCGATGCAGGGCGACATTCGCGCCGGGCAGCCGCTTTCGGACGCGCTGAAAAAGTTTCCGCGCGAGTTTACCGGACTGTACGCCAACATGGTTCACGCGGGCGAAGTATCGGGGCAGCTTGCCAGCGTGATGACGCGGCTTGCCGACTTCATGGAAAAAGAGCAGGTACGCCGCAGTCAGGTCATGGCCGCGCTCACGTATCCTCTGGTGCTTATCGGCGTGGCGGTTCTGGCGGTGACGTTTTTGCTGGTCTTTGTAATCCCGATGCTTTCGGGCGTGTTCAAGGATTTGGGCTCGAATTTGCCGATTACGACCGTAATTCTGCTGGCGCTGTCGGGTTTTCTCAAGTCGTACTGGTATCTGGTGATTATGATCATTGCGGGCATCGTGTTCGGTTTCCGTACCTGGGTACGTAGCCCAAGCGGGGAGCGGACATTTGACAATGCGCGCATGAAAATGCCGCTCTTCGGCGTACTGGTGCAAAAGATCGTCGCGGCGCGGCTTGTCCGAACATTGGGAACGCTGCTGGGCGGCGGCGTGCCAATCTTGGAATCGATGGAAATCGCCGCTTCCGCTTTGGGCAATGTCGTGGCGATGGAAGCCCTGCTTGCCGCTCGGGGCGGGGTGCGGCAGGGCGAGACGCTGCACGAATCTATGGAGAAAACCGGGACGTTTTTGCCGCTCGTGATGCACATGACGGCGGTTGGCGAGGAAACCGGGCGATTGCCCAACATGCTGCTGCGCACGGCAGATACGCTGGACTTTGAAGTGGACAACGCCATGCGCCGCATGACAAGCCTGGTGGAACCGCTTGTCGTGCTGCTGATGGGCGGCTTTGTGGGCTTCATCGTGCTTTCCATTCTGCTGCCGATCTTCAAGGCCAGTACCCTTGCCAAGTAGATTTTGATAAGCTGGCTGTGATTGTGAATTGCGAGTGGCGGATGCCGCTGTTGTCCGGGAACATAGGACCGGAAGAAACGCGCTTTAGCATTGGAAACATTGCTGTTACCGGTTCCTTGTCTGAGAACCAAAGGAGATTTCGGATTGAAAATCCATACCCCCATGATACATGGCCGCGCCACGCAGTCGCGCCGCCGGCAGGGTTTTACCCTGATTGAGATTCTCGTTGTCGTCGTCATCATCGCGGTGCTGGCAGCGGTTGTCGTGCCCAACGTTATTGGCCGCATCAAGGACGCCAAACAGTCCGCCGCGATTGCCAACATCAAGTCGTTCGACAACGCTATTGACCAGTTCAAGCTGGATACGGGTTCTGACCCGGCCACGCTGGATGCGCTGACCACAAATCCCGGTACGCCCAAATGGAACGGTCCCTACTTCAAAGGAGCCAATTCGATTCCGTTGGATCCCTGGGAACATCCCTACCTTTACAAAATTCCCGGCGACAATGGCCGAGACTATGACATCAGTTCCGCCGGCCCCGACGGGCAGCCCGGCACTGCCGACGACATCAAAAGTTGGGACCTGACGGGAACCGGTGCGAAATAGGACAACTAAGGTTTCAGGTTTCAGGGTTCAGGTTTCAGGGAGGAATAACCAGATTATCCTTCCTGCTTACCAGACATAGAGAATGAATGAAGGCTTGACCTGAAACCTGAAACCTGAAACCTGAAACCTAATCCCTATGAACAAAGGCTTTACCCTAATTGAAATGGTCGTCGTTATCATCATCGTGGCGGTGATGACGAGCATCGTTGTGCCGGCGTATGCGCGGTTTTATGCGCGGGCGAGCTTCGATGGGCAGGTGCGCCAGGTGCAGGATGCGTTTGCGTATGCGCGGGAACAGGCACTGGAGCGGGATGCCACCGTGACGCTGGAATTCAGCCCGCAGACGGAAAGTTTCGATATTACGCTGCAGCCGCCCACGCCGCCCACCGATCAGCCCACGGCGTATGCCAACGCCAACGTGGATACCTCGACGTTTGCTTTGTCGCACACGGTTCAACTGGACAGTTCGGTTGGCGTTGTTGGATTTACCGCTACCGATACCAGTCAGGGCATCGTACCCGGCGGTTCGACAGGAAATGCAAACAGTAATCGGGGAGCGACAACGGTGTCTTTCCGCGCGGACGGCACTTCGGATGGCGCGCAATTGACCGTTGTCAGCGCCCAAAATCCCTATTCCGCGCATCTGACGCTGCATCCCGCCAACGCCCGCCTGACTCTGGACGAAAATTAATCCGCCGGGAAGATAAAACTATGCGCCACATTGTTAGAAAAGGAGAAAAGGAGAAAAGGAGAAAAGGAGAAAATGGCAAGGATTTTCTTGTCTCCCTGTCTCCTCGTCTCTTCTTTTCCCCCTCTCGTTCCCGGCGTCGGGCGCAAGCCGGGTTTACGCTGGTCGAGATGATTGTGGCGACGGTTTTGCTGGCGATAGGCGTGGTTGCCACGCTGGGAGCCATTCACGCGGCTGCGACAACCACGCTGGCGGCGGAGGGCGCGCAAACTTCAGCGCTGCTGGCCCAAAAGCAGATCACGCAACTGCAATTACAGCCCAACCAAATATCGGGCGGCGACCAGTCGGGTGATTTCGGCGAGGAGTATCCCGGCTACAGTTTTCAGCAGAGCGTAGAAGCGACGGATTACCAGAATTTGTTCAAAGTGACCGTGACCATCAGTTGGGGAGGCAATAATAACCCGCACAAGCGCGAATACGTCACCTATCTCAGCAACGGCCAACTGGTTACAAACCCCAACGGCGTTACTCCCGGCAGCACAACGACAACCGGAACGCAGGGAGGCGCCAGTGGCAAGTAAGAACAGGGAACAGGGAACAGGGAACAGGGAACAGAATGTTTCCTTCATCCTTCATCCTTCATCCTTCATCCTTCGGCGCAGCGCATTTACCCTGCTGGAAGTGCTGGTGGCGCTGATTATTTTTGGGATCATTACGGTGGCGCTGTCTACCGCACTGTCTGGCGCGCTGCGGGCGCATGTTCTGGCGGAACAGCGGCAGGAAGACAGCGAAAACGTGCGCGGACTGTTCGCCATTCTTGGGCGGGATTTGCAGAGCGCGTATGGATCGAAGAACGATCCGAATTCCATATTTATCGCGGGTGGAAGTGGGCAAAGCGGCCAGAACAGCGCGGGCAATGCGCTGCTGACGCTGGCGACACAAACGCATCGGATTACCACGACGGACACGAATGTGGACCCCACTGCAAATCAGGCGGGACTAGGTAAAGCGCCGGGATTGGGTTCGATCAATGGGACGCAGGGGAGTAACGACCCGCCGCAGCAGCCGCTGGAATTTGTACGCTACGATCTCGATCCGCAGGCAGGCACACTGACGCGGCTGACGCAAACCGTGCCAAATCTGCAAACAATACAATCGGCTGCGCCCGGCCCGGAAAACATCATTGCCGGGAATATCGTCAGCCTGACCCTGCAATACTGGGACCCGTATCAGCAAAACTGGCGCGACAGTTGGGATTTCGAGCAGCCGAACTTGCCCGACCCCGCCACCGCCGCGCAAACGATGGGCTTTCCGCAATCTACGACGAGTACGTCCGGGCAAAGCAGCGCGACATCGGCGAGTGGAACCACGACGGGAACGGGAAGCGGAGACATTGGATTGCCGTCCGCCGTGCAGATCATGGTAGTGCTGCGCAGCAGCAACGGCTCCCCGAAAAGTTATTCGATGATTCTGCCCATTGTGTCGCATGACCTGCAAGATTATCCCTACATGGGCGGACAGCAAATGGACCCGAACGCGCCGCCCGCGACAACTGGAACTACGGGAACAGGCGGTTAGCAGAACAGTTTTCAAGCGGTATATTTTGCCGATAGCCGCAAACATCCTGTCACGGTGTTGGCAGTTCTGAGTTCAGAACTGAAGCAAAGATAAAAATCGCATGGGTAACTTTGTACCAAAAACAGCATATCGTTCAAGTCCGCTGTGGCGCAAACCGCGTCAAAGACGCCTTCATGCCGTCCCGGTTGTTATGCTGCGGGCTGACGGGCAGGCGCTTATTCCTGTCATTTTCGTGATGCTGATTTTGACCGTTGTGGGCGTGTCCTTCGGCGTCTCGGCGCACCGCAATGCGCAGGCCAGCGGCAATTACGTCAACCAACTCCAGCGCTATTATGTGGCGCTCGGCGCAATGAACTATGCCATGAGCGCGCTGGCGGAAACCAGCAACAACGGCTCCACGTATGGCATCGTGCCGCCCCTGCCCGACACCGACTCGAATGGTTGGGCGCAGGTTGGCGATGCGTGGGTCAAGATTGATGTGATAGATACAGGCGCGTTCCTGAACTTAAACAGCGTGACGCTGGCGAATTTACAGCGTATGCCGGTTTTTCGAGATAACCCCGATCTGGCGAATGCGGTCATAGCATGGCGAACCAGCGCGACTGCAACGACGGGAGCCACAGGGTCTACAGGCGGAGCATCCGGCGCGTCCTCCTCGTCGGGCACGGCTGCAGGCGACGATCCCTACCAGAGCCTTTCACAACCGTACACGCTGAAAGCCGCGCCCTATGATACGGTTGAAGAGCTGTTGCTGGTGCAGGGAATGACGCCCACGCTGCTGTATGGCAACGCTGCCGGCTCGCCCATTTCCGCATCCGATACGGAAACCGACTCCGCCAATGGCGTAACCTCAACGACTATAAATTCCGGCTCCGGTTCTACGGGCACTTCCTCTACCGGCAGGGCGGCGGCGCGTTCGCGGGGCGCGAAACTGTCCCGGCAAGGCGGTCTTGGAACGGTCTCTTCTGCAGGTGGCACGGGTGGAACCGGGGGTACGGGAGGCGCAGGAGGAACGGGCGGCGCGGCGGGCGCAGGCGGAACCGCTGCCGCCGCCGCTGAAGATTTCAGCGACATTTACACCGATAGCAAGGTTGTGCTGGCGCAGTTGTTTACGACGGTATCCCGCGAGCGCAACGTCGCTTCGGATGGCAACCCGCGCATCAACGTCAATACGGCCACCGCGCAGGATTTTCAGGATCAGCTTGGCTTAACGGCGGCGCAGGCCAATGGTCTTATCCGCTTTCGCACTCCGCAAACAACGGGGACAGGCGCGCAGGGCGGCGCAGGTAATACCGGTGGGGCTACTCGCCCCCCTGCGGCAACAACTCCCAACCTGCGCAGCGCCTATGATCCGCTCGATGCATTGGACGTGACCCGGCAGGCGGCAGCCGGAGCCGGGGGAACAGGCACAGCGCGTCCACCCACAACCGGCGCAACAGGCGGTACGGGTGGGGCAGGTGGTGGAACTGGCGCTGGTACAGGTGGTGGAACCGGCGGCGCAGGCGGCGCGAAAACCGGCAGTGGGGGAGCAGCGCAGGCGCAGTCCTTTAAAACTATCGCGGATTTGCTGGAAGTGACGACATTTACGCGCACCGTGATGCAGCGCGTGGCGGACAAACTCAGCGTGGATGATAAGGTTTTTCATGAAAACCTGGTCAACATCAACACCGCGCCCGCCGAGGTGCTGGCAACCGTGCCCGGCATGACCCACAACATTCTGAACGCGATTTTGAATTACCGGCAGAACGGGACGTATTTTCAGGATTTAGGCGACTTCTTTGCCTTGCAGGATTTGCAGCGCACGGATTTTCAAGCCGTCGTCGCTTCGCTGACAACGAAAACCTCCACCTACTACGTGCATATTAAAGTGCGTACAGGGGAACAGCAAAGCGCGTATGCGGTTTCCGCCCTGGTGGAAATGACGGATAATGGCCCGCATGTGCTGCAATGGCGGGAAGTGCCGCGCGTTCCCGGCTGGTCTACCTGGCTCAAGCCGCCCACGCTGCCCACGCCCACATTGGGACAAAACAGTTCCGGCAGTTCGAGCAGCGCACAGTAAGAGAATAAGTGATGAATGTTGAGTGATGAATGATAAATAGGACGCTTATTCATCATTCATTATTCATCACTCAGCATTTTTATCCATACCCTTATGTTTTGAAGGAGTTTCGGATGCGTACTAATACTTCCGCCCGGAGCGCTGCCTCGACGACGATTGCCGTTGATCTTGGGGCGACTGCCGTGCGCGTCGTGGAAATGGATTTCGATGGGGGTGGCACGGCGCGTCTGACGCGGCGGGGCGTCGCGCCGATTCCTCCCGGAACGTGGAATGATCTCAGCACGAACCGTGACGCCATGAGCGGGGCGATTACGCAGGCGTTATCGGCGGCGGGTATCGTAGGAAGATCGGTAGTTGCCTGCCTGCCGCGCCGCCTGGTGACGATGCGGTTTGTGCGCCTGCCCAACGCCCCCCCGGAACAGATGCGGGGCATGGTGGAGTTGGAAGCGCAGGAGTATGTATTATTCCCGCTCGACGATGTGATTCTCGATTACCATGTTATCGTCAATCCGAACGCGAACGTAATGGGCGGCGATGACATGAACACCGTTCTGCTGGCGGCGGCGCGGCGTTCGCTAATCAATGACGTGATGGCCGTATTCGACCGGGCGGGGCTGGAACTGCTGCAATTGTCCGTGTCGGCGCTCGCGCTTGCAGAAAATGCCCGCGACAGCCTGGAACCCACCGCGCTGATTGACGTGGAACCCGGCGAATTGGATGTGGCGGTAATCGCGGACGGGCAATTGCTGTTTACCCGCGCTTCCGCGCTGGATATTGGCGGGGTGCGCCCGGAAGTGGCCGAGCGGCGTATCGTGGAAGAAGTGATGCGCTCGTTTACGGCCTACCAGAACGAGTTTCGTCAGCGCCCCATCGCGCATGTCACCATCGGGGGGGAAAGCGCGACGGGCGGGGCGGCGGAAGCTTTGTCCAGCGCTCTGACGGACATGCTGGAAATGCCTGTCGCGCCGCTTGCGCCGCGTGGCGTTCCCGCCGGGGATGCGGAAGGCCGCGCGTGGGCAACAGCTATTGGCATGACCCTGCAATCTCGCGTGGGCAGTATCGCGCCCATCAGCCTGGTTCCCAACGAGCGCGCGATGCGCAAAGCAAATCAGGCAAAACTACAGCGTAAGCGCCTGATGGCGCTTGCCGGTGCGGCGGCGGCAGTGGGGGTACTGTGGGTTGGCTCAAAAGCCTACGCTGAGGCGCAAAAGACTGCCGCCTTAACGCGGGAAGAAAACGCGGGGCTGCAGGACATTACCGAGCGCCTGACCAAACTCAAAACACAGCATGACAAAGTTCAGGCGGTTTACGATGAGGTCGGCAATGGCCTGGATCGCAACCATCCCGCCGTAGATGTGGTGACGGCGCTCAATGCGGCCCTGCCCGCAGCGGCGGACATCTGGCTGACGCAGTTTCAATTCGAGCGGGGCGGCGCGCTGACGCTGCACGGCGAAACCAAGCGCGCGATGGCGGCTACGCAATTGGTACTGGCGCTGCAAAAATCCGGCGCGTTTACGGATGTTCGGCTGACGTATGTGGGCGACTCGCAGGAAAACTCGCCCACGCAAACACCGGCTCCCGCGCCCGCTCCTGTCCCGGCAGCCCCGGTGACAACGACGGCAGCGTCCACGACGCCAACCGTGCCGACGCTTCCCGCGCCCGCTTCCTTCGGCGGATTTCCCGGCGGCAATCGGGGCGGCTTCAATCCTGGCGGCGCGGGCGCGAACCCCGGTGGCAATGCGCAGACGCCGGTGATTATCACCCCGACCAATGGAGCCGCCTTCACGCCTCCGAACGGCGGGAACTTCGGACCGCGCAATCGAGGCGCGTTTACGCCGCCAAACGGGGGAGGATTTACGCCGAACGGCACACCCAATTTCCCCACAGGCGGGGGAGCGACTCCCGGCAACGCGCCTGCCCCAGTCTTTCCGGGCAATGCCCCGGACCAACCCGCAATTCCCATTCCTTCGCCCAATCCTCCACCCGGCGGCGCCTCCGCTGCGGGGAGTAACGGAACACGCCAGGCAAGCCTGCAAACTAAGTCGGGGCATTTGGTATTAGCAGGCTGGCAGCAGGATAACGGCGGCAATGGCAACGGCGGTAACGGCGGCTTCGACCCTAACGCCAATAACGGCAATGGCGGAAACAACGGAGGCGGCAGGCGTAACCGCCGCAATCGCGGGGGAAATAACGGCGGCAACTTCAACGGCGGTAACGTTGACCCCAACGGCAACAACAACGGCAACGGAAACAACGGTAATAACGGCAACAATGGCAACGGCAACACGAACACCACTGGGCCTACGTACAGCAATGGCAGCATTTACGGAGCCGCGCCCACCAATCCTTTCGCCAATGGACAAATTGGCGGCAACGGCAATGGAAACGGGAACGGCAATGGCAATGGCAATCCCGGCGGCGGGTTCAACAGGAGATTCAATAGAGGGGGTGGGGGCAACGGCACGGTTCCTTCCGTCAGCGCGCCGGCAGGAGGCATTCAGCGCGAGCGCGTCATTCGCAGAAACGTTCCGATTGTCCGCCCGAAAGTGAATTCACCGAAACAAACCCTCACGAGCTTCGTCATTACTTGTCGAGTGAACATGAAGCGCGCGGATTTGATTCCCGCCGGCGCGACGGTATCTGCCCCTGACACCAAGCCGAATACGGCCCCTCGCGCGACGAAAACTACCCGGCGCGCGGGCAGCGCGAACAATGCCATACAGAATGGGGGCGACGATGCAGACAATGAGTAAACGAGATAGAACCTTAATAATCGTGATGGTTCTCGTGCTGCTCGTGGCGGGTGTGCTGGTACTAAGCCCTTCAGGAACCGGGGGCGCGGGCGCGGGCAAGCAGTTGCCCTTAGCGGATGCGCAAAAGCAGCGAACGGAAAAGAAAAAGCAGTACAAGCAGCTTACGGATGACATGGCCGCGCAGCAGCCGCGTATCGAGCGCATGACGTACAATATGGCGCCGGAACAATTGAGCGCGACGGTGACGGAAAATTTGTACCTGCTGGCGGACAAAGCCGGTGTGCATATCCGCGAAATCAAGCCGCTGCGCGCCAAAACGCTGAAATCCGGGAGCATTGCCCGCGTTCCCCTGGAAGTGCGCTTTCGCGCTCCGTTCCAGCCCAACGTGATGAAATTTTTGTACTTTGCCGAAGACCCGGCCAACAAGATTGTGGTAGATAAAGTGAGCATTACTTCGACGGACACCCACTTGAAGTCGGTGGATGTGGCCGCGCAAATCAGCGTATTTACGCGCTCCTTGACGGGTTCCTCGTCGGGCGCAGGAGAAGGAGACACCAGTGACAGCACGCCATCAACCAACCGGGGATAAAAATCTTTCTGGAAAGTCAACGGGAAGAAACCTGCCGCTTTTCGCGCAGCCTGTAAATGCCTCCAAGTTTCCCACTCCCTTGACCGGGAAACCGGGCGTCGGCTGGTCCCGTCCCGCCGTCTGGAGCCTGGCGGTCATTACCTGCGGCGTACTGCTGGCGCTTGCTCGCCCTGACAACGCGCAGAATGTTCCGGCTTCCCAAACATCAGGAACCCGTTCCGGTTCCACGCTCAGGGTGCAGGCGCGAACCACGCCTTCTGCCGCCACGCCTGCCGTGACACCTGCGGGCAATATGCCCGAAGAAAGCCGCCGCTCCGTTGATTTTTATACGCAGACTGTGCGCGGCAACCTGTTCAATGCGCCGCAGCCTCCGGCTCTGCCTCCGGTGAAATTGCCACCCCCGGTCGTGGTGGTACAGCCCAAGCCACCCGTTGTGCCGCCGGTTGAAATCAATCCGTTCGCGGACTGGTCGTACACGGGAACCATGACATCGGGCGATCAAGTGACCGCGCTGATCGAGAATACCAAGACCAAAGAAGGCCAGTTCGTCAAAGCCGGCGACAGCTTCATGGGATCGCAGGTCGCCTCCATCACGGATCAGCAAATCATCCTGCAATCCGGTAAAACATCGCGCATGTTGGCAAAGTCCGACAATTGGGCGGTAACACCTCTGGATCGGAGCGCCATTCCGTCCGCCGGCCCGCAGGCCGCGCCGCAGGCAGCCGCGCCGCAGGCCGTGCAGGTGCAGATTGATATGAGCGCCCTGCAGAACCTGGGCAATCGTGGACGCGGAGGACGCGGAGGCGGTCAGGGCTTTACCTTGCCCAACGGACGCACGTTCAACCCGCAGCAGTGGCAGCAACGGTCACAGCGCATGAACCAGAACTTCAATCAGTAACTGAGAAGTTGATAGTTGATAGTTGATAGTCACTGCATCTCTATCACTATCAACTATCAACTGATTGTGACGCCCCTTTTGTGCCTCGTGAGCCTGTTCCCTTCATGCAACTGCGGAGGGAACCGCGCTAACCAAAGTTTTATACCAACGGCGCAAGCCAGAAAGCAGGTCTGAACAAAAGTATTGGGGATGCGGCATGGAGCATGTTCCGCTTTGCCCTTACGTACAAGGCTGCAAGCGCCGGGCGTAAGGTGGTGGAAGTCAACCCTGCCTACACATCTCAGGATTGTTCCTCATGCGGCGAACGTGTTCCGAAAGCCCTCAAAGAGCGGGTGCATTTCTGCCCGTGCTGTGGGTTGAGGCTCGACAGAGACACCAACGCCGCTATGAACATTCTCACCCTCGGTATGGACAAACATAGCATCGCTATGGGACAACATAGCGTCAAGGTTTACCTTATCGAACCGTTTAAGCAGGTGATTGTCACATAGATTTAGTTGTTCATCAAGGGGCCGCGTGGCGGCTCGGATGGACCAGATTGCGGAGGATAATGCCTTGACACACGAATCAAACAGCCTGGCTGCCAGTTATCGGCGCAGAGCCTGGTGCGCCCGGTTGGGAACCGCCACTTTTGCCACCGGCCTTGTCGTGGCTCTGGCAGGGGCGCAGGCGCAGGATGCGGTAACCCCGGCCCCTCAGCCCGCTCAGTCCACAACCGATAAGAAGCCTGCCACAACGGCCACGCCGGCAAAGCCGCCCACTTCTTCGGGCAGCAGAGCCGCCGGTACTACGGGCAGGCAAAATGGAAGCGCGAACGCGCGGCGTACCGGCCAAAATAACCGTCCAAACAGCAATACTCCCACACGAGGGGCGAACGCGGGTGGCGCGGGTACGCCGGGGCTGAGCATTGTGCCGATGCAGGGCGGCACGGCTCCCGGACGCGGCGTACCGGGCGCGGGTGGCGTACCGGGCGCAGGCGGACAGTTCACCGGACAGCCGAGCGGTTTTGGCGGGGCGGGTGGATTCGGCGCAGGCGGCGGCTTTGGACAGGGCGGGCGCGGCAACGGGACCACATTCGCGTTCGAGTTTCGCGGCGCGGACATTGACAACGTTCTAAAATTCTTTTCCAACAATTCGGGCTTGACCATCACCAAAAACCCCGCCCTGACAGGCCCGGTGACGATTCTCAATCCCACGCCCGTAAGCCTGGATAAGGCGTTCCTGATCTTGCAGTCCGTTTTGGCCGTGCGCGGATTTACGGCATTGCAGAGCAACGGCGTGCTGTCAATCCTGCCGTTTCAGGGCGCGAAAACCAGTACGCCTTTGTTTAATTCGGGCATTAACGAAGACGGAACCACGCGGGTTGACTCGCGCAACCAGTTTATGACGCAGGTGATTCCGGTTGAAAACGTGGATGCGGAAGCCCTGGCGCGAGAACTTAAAGAGCTTTCCAGTCCGGGTTCCAGCCTGATCGGCAGCGCGGGAACCAATTCGCTGATTATCACGGATACCGCCAGCAACGTTTCGCGCTTTATTGCCCTCGTGGAGGCGCTGGACAAGTCCTCCAACAGCACAACCGACCTGAGAATCTATCCCCTGACGCGCTCCGATGCAACGTCCATTGCGCAGATCATTACCGATCTGTACAGCAAGATTACCACGCGCGGACGCGGAGCCGGGGGAGGAGCGCCACAGCCCGGACAGCCCGGTTTCAATCCCGGCAATCCGCAGCAGGGGCAGGCGGCAAGCGCCGGCCGTCCCGCAGTCGTAGCGACGGCGGATACGGGAACCAACTCGGTTATCGTCGTGGCCTCACCCGATAATCAGGTGAAAATCGCCCGTGACATCATCACGCGGCTGGATGGCGATGATTCCAACCGGCTGGATACCGTGACGCGCAAGATCAACTTCGCGGACGCGCAAACGGTTTCGGATGAAGTGAACAGCGTTCTTTCCAATTCGCGTCCCGGTCAGGGATCGTCGGTAAATCCCTCGTTCCAGCAGCGTACATTTGGCGGCGGCGGGTTCGGCGGCTTTGGTGGGTTCGGTGGCTTCGGCGGCGGTGGCGGCGGTGGCAGCACCGGCAGTTCCGACCCGTTCGGTAAGGTGGTTGCCGACCCGCGCACCAATACCGTGCTGATTACCGCGACCAAAGACCGCCTGGCGCGCATCAATGACCTGATTGACAAATTGGATCAGGAAGTGCCGGTTGAGTCGACAACGTTCGTCTTCCCGCTGAAAAACGCGAACTCCTCGGATGTCGCGCAGGCGCTTGGGCAGGCGTTCCAAACAACCAGCAACTCGAACAACAACAACAATGGATTCAACTTCTTCGGCAGTTCCAACCAGACCGCCAAAAATCCCTTTGGACGGCAGGGCAATGGAAGCGGTTCGCAGCGTCAGCTTGGTTCTGTCGGCACAGGCCGGGCCATCGGCGGCAGGGGCGTAGGACGCTCCAATGTGCCGCCCGGCCCGCCCGATGCGCCGGACGGAAGCGGCGGTGACGGCAACATTCAGACGAATGGCGGCTCGGCTGTGCCGCAGGGCATTCCCGGCGTTCTGACCGATCAGGGCTTTGTGCCTACGGAAGCCCCCGGCGATGCTTCCGGCAACGTGAACACCAACGGACAGCCGACGCGCCAGATTTTCGGCGGTTTCGGCGGTTTCGGCGGCGGGCGCGGGCAGCAGCGGTTGGGGCAGGCGCAAACCCCGCAGTACGGTCAGGGACGCAACGGCGGCTACTCGAACCTGCTGCAGTTGCAGGGGAATGTGTTCGTCACGCCCTCGCCCGAAGGCGATAACCTGATTATCACCACGCTGCCGCAGAACTACGAGGCGGTACGCCAGATCATTGACGCGCTGGACATTGTGCCCCGCCAGGTCATGATCGAAGTAATCATTGCGGAAGTGACGCTCGACAGCGACCAGAAACTGGGCTTTACGCTGGGCGGCAACTTCCTCAAGCTGTTTAATACGGCCAACACGGGGCAAGGGCAAATAAACGTGCCTGCGCCGGGGCTTGGCACGACCTTCGACCCGGCGGCGACGGGGGCGCAGTTCGTCATCAGTGGCGGGAATTACAACACGCTGTTACAGGCGCTGACGACGGACAACAAGGTGCATGTTCTCGCCACGCCCCGCGTGTTCGCGTCCAACAACCAATCGGCGGACATTACCATCGCCACGCAGATTCCGTTCTTGCAGGGAACGACGGCGAGCGCCTTCTCGTCCGTTGTCAGTCAGACGGTGCAAACGGCGCAGGTGGGCTATGACCTGACCGTAACGCCGCGCATCACGCGGCAGGGGTTGGTGACAATCGCCTTGACGCAGGACGCCAACGCGCTTGTGCGCTTCCAGACACTGGGTTCGGGCGTGAACGCGAGCGTGTACCCGGTTATCAACACGCGCAACACGGACACGACCGTAACGGTACAGGACGGAGAAACCATCGTTATCGGCGGCTTGATTCAGGACAACCGCGCCGTGAATATCAACAAAATTCCCGTACTGGGCGATATTCCCATCATCGGGCAGTTCTTCCGGTCACGGGAACTGACGCGCAACAAAACGGAACTGATGATCTTCATGACGCCGCATGTGGTCAATACGGTGGAAGAAGCGCGTCGGCTGACGGTGCAGCAGGGCGCTCCCCTGACCCGGCAGATTCCCGACCTGTCGCGCCAGCAGCCCAACCTCGCCCTGCCGACCGTTCCGAAGGGTTATAAGCCCGATCCGAACGCGCCCGTGATTCGCGATCCCTCCGGCAAGGTGATTCCGAACCTGGACGACAAAAAGAACAAAAACACGAGTGACCCGAACAAACTCGGCCCGCTGACCACCCCCGGCACAAACGGCGGAACCGGAACGGGTACAGGCACGGGAAATGGAACCGGCACTGGCACAGGAACCGGCACGAACAACGGAGGAACGGGAAGCGGAACCGGAACGAACAATGGAGGAACGGGTACGCCGTAGGCTGGCTTTACCTCACCGGGCGTCCACTTGTGGACATACCCCTCTCCTGGCCGCGCAACGCGCTAGGAGAGGGGATTTTCATGTCATTATATAGTTGCGATTTTGCGGGGAGGGTTGCTGCGTCGAAAAATCACGTTGTGGTCACTTCTTTGTCAGGAAATGCCTGAAGCGTACATTTAAGTTCCTGAAGCAGCGTGTTCATTTTTTCTGTTTGTTCCTCCCATGCGCGGCCTGCCTCTGATTCCATTTCGATGTCGCTGAGTTGGTTGGCAACGGCTTCAAGACGCGCGGCTTCTTCCGGCGTGAGGGAGTGTGCCAACTCTTTACTTGCCAGTTGTTGATATTCCTCACGGAGCGCAATCAGGCTTTCGGCGCGATGGAAACGCCGTACAAGATTACCAACGGCATCGGCAGGCGTGGCTCCTTGAACCTGAGCAATCTGCTCAAGCGCGCGATAGGTTGTGAGAGGCAGTTCCAAGCGTTCCTGTGTTTGCGTCATATTTCCCTCCGTTTTCAAATATAGCACAAATCCAGCCGCTTTGCCAGCAAAAATAATCTTGCGAACCTGAACACGGATTGGAAGCCATGCCCGCTAAACAACGCTGGTTCCGGGTTTGTGGAGGGGGATGCCTTGCGCGCAGAGGGGGCAGTCTTCCGGGGCGAAGGTTTGCGCCTGAACGGTGAGCAGGGCTTCCTGGCGTGGGCCGAGGACAACGGTTCCGCCGCTGCGGTCTACGAGGACGGCGACGCCCACGACATTGGCCTGATGTTTGGCGGCAAGTTCGAGACATTCGCGGGTCGCGCCGCCTGTTGTCATGATGTCGTCTACAATCAAGACGCGCGTGTTGGGGGCAAGCGTCAGGCCGCGCCGCAGCATCCGCTCGCCGTTTTCTTTTTCCGCATACAGCGCGGGCAGTCCCATTTGCCGCGCCACTTCAAAGGCCAGCAAAATGCCGCCCGTTGTCGGGCCAAGCGCCACGTCCACCGCATCATCGGCAAACCGGCGCGCGATTTCACCACACAGCGTTTGCACGTGCTGCGGATGCTGCAGCACCCAGAACTTTTCCCAATACTCGTCGCTGTGCCGCCCCGATGAAAGCCGGAAATGCCCGGTCATCAACGCCTGGCTGTCAATGAAGATCTGCCGTACCTGCGCTTCTTCAAGCCTGTCTGCCATTCCTGTCGCGCTCCTTGTTTTTTAGGAAATCTTGTGGCACAGTATAGCCGCCAAAGGGGAGCGATGTAAAGGGTATGGCAGGTCATTGGCGCAGTTCGCGCCTGCGCTGCGCCTGCGCCATTTCCAGAACATTGTTCTTGAACAGGTAGCCGAAACCGGCTTGTTCCAATCGAAGCACAAGGTCATGGTAGGTCGTGCCGAGCGCCTTCGCCGTATCATTGAGATTCCAGTTCTGCCCGGCCAGTTGACTGAGCAGGTAGGCGCGGCGCGTTTGAGCGGCGGACAGGCGATACGTTTTGAGATATTCCAGATCGCCGTTGTCGCGCACAATCGCCTCGCCGATATGGTTTTCCTGCTGCGGGTCCAGGTCGGAAATGAAGCGCTGCAGCGTGAACGGCCCAAGCTGATAAACCCTGCTGCTTTGCACATCGCGGCCAAGCAGGTTCCCGGCCATCAGGCAATGATACGCCGCCCATTCGGAACGTACCTGCGTAAGCGCGGCGCGAAGCTGCGTCAGATTTGCAATGCTTTTGGCGTCCAGCGTCACTTTGACCGGGTACGTTGTATCGCGAGTAGTATGCCGTCTTATGCGGCTGCCCGTTCCCGCCGTTGACCGCAACCACCGCCAGATTCTCATTGTAGCGCTGCTGCGCCAATCGTAAATCAGACCGTACATTTTGACGCAGGACGGGAACCAGCCGGATTGCGCCGCATACTTGAGATGGCGCAAGTTCCAGCCCGCGCAGGGTAAGATTATTCAGTAATGTTGTGTCGCGTGTCATGGGATTGCCGATTGCCGATTGTTGATTGTTGATGCGGCTTCTGTCTTCTGTCTTCTCTTCTTCTCTTCTTCTCTTCTTCCTTATCCCTCACTTGCGCGCAGCAAGTCACCGGTTCGCGCTGCAAGGTAGGTTTCCAGTTCTTCGCGGGTGGCGGAACCGTCGGCGAAGCGGGCAAAGCCCAGCACGGTCGGCAAATCTTCCGCGTCGCGCAGGCCGACGGTCGGCACGTAGGGACTGAGCGCGTGGGGCGCAAAGTCATCGCCGTCAAAAACCGGGTTGCAGTGGACAATGGACACGGCATGGTTCGGGTCCAAATGCGTCCGCAGGATACGCAGGGCTTCCAGCGCGCCGCAGGGCGGATCGTTTTCGTAGCCGTCCGAGACAATCACAATCAGTTCCGGCTCCCACTGCATGGCATCGAGCAGGGGCGTTGCAAGGTCAGTCTGCCCGCGCGCCTGCGCCAGCATGGGCGATTCCGGCTGGCGTGTCCAAAAGGCGCGGTACTCCCGCGCCGCCTGTGCAAGCAGGTAATGCGAAGCCAGCGCAATCCCAAGCGGACGGCGGCGCTTTTCCGAGGAACCGGAACTGGAATAGCTGCAATCCAATATCGCCGCCACTTTGCCCAATGCAAGCGGCGACTTGCGCAAAGCAGCCTGAGCCGCGTGTTCCAACACCGCTGCAAATTCGTCGGCGCGTTCCCGTCGCTCATCAAAGGGCAGGGACAGTATGTAAAGGACAAGGCGCGTAAGCGGCAACCGTGTCCAATCCATCTCCAAGTCAACGCGCTTCATGTCAGCCGTAGACGTTTGCAGGCGCAATTTTTCATTGGGCGTCATTTGCGCCTGAATACGCGCCAGAAACTGTTCGCGGGAAATACGGTGCTTGTGCGCCAGCCCTTCCGCAATGGTATACGGCAGATTGTAAACCGCTTCCGCGCTATAATGCGCCTGCCGAAACGTCTCGAAAAGCGGCGTTTGAAATCCCGGCGTTCTGCGGAAGTGAAACAAAAAGGAATCGAGTTCGTTGTCCAGTTTCAAATGCGTGTGAAGGGCAATGGAGCGTACTTTGCCCCGGTATTTGACCGCCTCGAAACTTTGACTGCGCCGCTGCGCCAGATAATCACGGGCAAGCGCGCGGGTTCGGCGGTTGTTGATGCCTCTTTTTCGCGCCTGTTCCCATAGTTTCCATGCGCGTTGTGGTGGCAGGCCGCGCAAAGCCGCGTTAATGAGCGCGTTTTCTTCCTGCTGGTGTTCGGGTCGCGTGTGCCGTCCGGCTGCCAGCAGATTGAGAATAATTTGTGCCTGATTGAAGTGGTTGATACCGGCGGCAAGCGTACGCGCGTACAGCAGGCGGTAATTGCCCAGAATGTACTCGTGCAGAAAGGCAATGCTGACCTGCTGCGAGTACGCGCTGCCGTAAAACTCGCGCTGCCCTGTACACGCAAAGCAGGCGTTGATAAACATCGTCAAATCTTCCCGTACAACCTGCGCCGCGCGGTCTGTAATGCTCTTTTTACGCTCGCTCTTCACGCTCACTTGCCACTCTCCATATAAAAAAGCCATTTGGGGAAAGGCGGCGCGACTAGCTGGAACAGCTTCATAGGCTGAAGTCGGAAGTCGCGCCAAAGTCCCGCAAATGGCCTGCAACAGTGTAGCACACTGCTTCGTAACTCTGACAGGCGATGCGGCGGGAAAAGTTGCAGAGGGGAAGAAGACGGGGAGATGGGGAGAAGAGGAGAGGGGCAGATAAGGGATTCCAACCAAAATAAATATTCCGGTCGCAGACCGGTTGGCGGAACGCCCTTTAGACGGGGTGTTCACGACTTCGGCTAAGTGGAGCGTTTGTTTTATTCAGCATCCTGAAGTAGATGGGTAGAGGGTAGATGGGAGAAGGGCGGCAGCATATGGAAAGCGGCAAAGAAGTTGAGTGGCAGGCAGAGTGGATTTGGGGCGGTCAAGCAGTGGGGGAGGGGAGTAGTGAGTCGGGTAATCTGGAGAATAGCGGGTTGGCTATGGAAGCAGACGCGCCGCGCTATTACTATTTTCGCAAGACGTTTGCGCTTGCCGGGGAACTGGAAAAGGCTGTCCTTCGCGCCTGCGCCGACTCACGGTATCGCCTGTGGCTGAACGGGCGGCTGGTGGGACATGGCCCCGCGCGCAGCGACCCTTCCTACCAATACTACGATGTGTATGATGTGGAAGCGCATTTGCGACCCGGTGAAAATACGATTGCGGTACTCGCCACGCATTACGGCATTGGGACGTGCTTTTCACGAGTCGGCAAACCGGGACTGCTGCTGCAACTGGAAGCGACGCAGGCGGATGGCGCGGTTCTGACTGTCGGCACAGGGCAGGATTGGAAATGCGCGCCCGCTCCCTATCTCAGCGGCTTTCCGCGCATGAGCATACAGCTTGCCTGGCCGGAAGTGTTCGATGCCCGCAACGAACCCGTCAGTTGGAACCTGCCCGGTTACAACGATTCGGAATGGAGTAATGCCGCATTGATCGGGCCGGTTGGAACGCCCCCCTGGACAACGCTCGTACCCCGCGATATTCCCCTGCCGTTTTATCGCGCGGTTGCTGACCTGCGCACTGTGCAGGTGAATGTGGTTGAAAAGGGGGAAGAAAAGGAGAACTCAGCAGAAAGCTGAATTGATGATCCGCTGATTGATGATTCTCTTACGCCGGTAGACGACTATCAACTATCAACTATCAACTATCAACTCGCCTCTCCTGCCGAAGACATGGAGCGGGCGACGCGATTGCAGCCTGCGCCGGCGGGCAGTATAACGTATCGGCATCCGGCGCTGTTTACGGTTGCGGCGCAAAGTGGGGGATCGGGGCGTGTCTGTCGTGCTGGATTTTGGGCGGGAAGTGAGCGGGTTTCCCCTGCTTGTCGTTCGGAAGAGCGGCGGCGGGCGAGTGGACATTGGGTACAGCGAACGGATTGAAACGGACGGCACGGTCAATCCCAATCGGTGGGGCGGCTGCGACGTGCATTATGCGGATAGACTGCTGTTGCGCAGCGGGCATCAAACGTGGGAGGCGTTGGATCATCGCGCTTTTCGCTACATGCGCCTAGACTTTTACGACACGCCGGAACCTGTGGAAATGCTGGTCGAAATGCGCTTGAGCGGCTACCCGGTGGAAACAAGGGGCGATTTTCAGTGTTCGGACGCCCTGCTTCAAAGAATCTGGGAAGTGGGCCGGTACACAACGGAATTGTGCATGGACGATGGCTTTATGGACTGCCCCTGGCGCGAACGGGGGCAATGGCTGGGAGATGCGCGAGTGGAAGCGCTTGTCGCCGCGTATGCGTTTGGCGATACAAGGCTGGCGCGAAAAGCCCTCCTGCAATACCCGCAGTCACAGGAGGAAACGGGCTGGTTTCGGGGCGTGTTTCCGGCTGATCCGCCCTTCGATTCGATTTTGCCGACGTTCTGCATGATCTGGCCCGTCGCGCTGTGGGACTATTTTCTCCTTTCGGAAGACCGCAGCCTGCTGGAAACCGTGTGGCCGAATGTGGAGCGGCTTATCGCGGCCATTGAGCGCCATTTGGACGAGGATGGCTTGATTGCCGATTTGCCGGGTTGGGTGTTTGTGGATTGGGCGAATGTGAACACCAAAGGACAATCCACCGCCGTCAACGCAATGGCTTACGATGCCCTGAACCATGCCGCCAAAATTGCCCGCGCGCTCGGCTACCCGGAAAAAGGCAGCCAGTGGCAGATAGCCGCGCATGACCTCCGCGAAGCGGTGAATGATCTAATGTGGGATCGAAAGCGAAGTCTGTACATTGATGGAATTGTGGAGGGAAAGCCGATAACAGCCGTCAGCGAACAGGCGAATGTTCTGTGCGCGCTGACGGGCATGGTTCCCACAGAGGAAACCGCAAACATTCTGCGCTTTCTGGAACGCCTCAATACGGCGGACACAAGTACACCGATTGATGACACGTCGGCAGCGAACAGCGCTGTTCAGATTGCGACGCCGTACTTTGCGTTTTACCTGCTCAGTCTGCTGTACCGCGAAGGCAAGTCACAGGCGGCCCTCGATTACATGCGGCAGCGTTGGAGCCGTATGTTGGAGGCGGGCGCGACCACGTTTTGGGAGCAGTGGGAACCGCATTGGAGCCTGTGTCACGCTTGGAGCGCGGCCCCGACCTATTTCCTCATGGCCTACGTTGCAGGCATAAGTCCCACGCAGCCCGGCTTTGAAGAGTTCAACATCCATTTGGAACCGTTGACACTGACCTGGCTGCGCTGCACCGTTCCCACGCCACGCGGCGACATCGAACTGTCGTACCACAATCGTCAGCCGCGTCCCATTACCGACCCAATGGGCAATTCCATTCCCACCGTTGCCGCAACTCCCGCCATAACCGTAAATCTGACGGTTCCCACCGGCACACGCGCTCACGTTCGCCTGCCATTAGGGGCAATTTCAGAGCCGACCATCACGCTCAACGGCAAAATCATCTGGGAAAATGGAAAAGCGATTGCCCCAAGCGGCGACAAATTCATCCGTGAAGGAGATTACGTTGCGTTTGCGATTATCGGCGGGCGCTACCATGTTGAGATAGGGGAGTAGGGTTTTAGTACGACTCCTATTTTTTACCGCCGGAACCGCCTGCCGCGACGACCATGACGCCGACAATGATAATCAGTGTGCCGATCCAGCGGGCGGGCTTGATGTCTTCATGCAGGTAGAATTTCGAGAGAAACGCGCCGAGCAGGTAGGAGGAAGCGGACAGGGGAAGCGCGAAACTTAATTCCGTCAATCCGAGCGTGTAGACGTACAGGGCGACATAGCCCACCATCAACAGCCCGCCCGCGAGGACATGCCAATCGCCAAGAGCGACTTTAATTTGCATCAGGACGCCTGCCTGTTCCTGATGCGTTTGTTTCATTCCTTTCGCTGCCAACGCTTCGCCAATACCGGCCAAAATTACAGCCATCAGCATAATGAAGAACACCTGCCATTTTTCGGACATTCCTACTCCTTTGCGGATACTCCTGTTCCATACGCGCAAACAGTGGGAAAGGTTAGAACCGGCGTCATAGGCAAACAAGTGCAGGCAGTTTGGTTTCCAACCCCAAAACTTCGCGGTATGCTGTATTATAGAGTAGGGCGGGTATGGGAATGTGACGGGAGTTTTTGCCTGAACAGCGAACATTACTGTTGCCACCTTCCGTAAAGTCCAACAATAGAATCAGTCAATGTGAGTGGCTTGCAGCCAACAAGATTGGCCCATACAATGGTTGTAATTGCGCCGGTTTGTTTTCATGGCAGGAACCCTGTGCCTGCCGGAGCGGGAAAGACGCGGATGAACACTTCGGTTTTGTCCTTTCGGAAATTCTTTCGGAAACCTATGCGAGTAAAAGCCTTCAGACCTTTCGGCTCGTCCGTTCGTACCTTTGCTTTGTTGGCATTGGGCGCAATCGCCTTTTGCCGCCCGGCATTTGCACACGCGCAGCAGGCGGATGGCGTCGGGACAAAAACAGGATCGGGTATCGGTGCGACTGTAAGTCCTGTTGCGCCCATTACTGCCGACGTGACGATTCCGCTGGATGCCAAAATCGAACCGGGCTGCCTGCTGCGCGTGGAGGTTACGGACGAAGCGCAGTTGTCCGGCGAGTATGACGTGGACGCGCAGGGCGCAATCCATTTTACCCTTGCGGACGAGCAGGGCAAGCACAAAGAAGAGTGGAGTGTAACGGTCGGGCAGAAAACCGCCGAAGAAGCGCGACTGCTGGTGACGGAAAGCCTGAAAACGTATCTGCGCAAGCCCGATGTGCATGTCATTCTGCTGAAAAGGCCGCGCCTGCGCGTGGAACTGGCGGGTTCGGGCTGCAAGCCGGGTGTTCTGGAACTGCCGTTGGAGGCGCGTCTATCCGATATAATGTTCGCCTGCAAACAAAACGCGGATTATACGCATATCCTCTTGGTGCGCAAGTTGAAGTCGTCCGACAAGCAAGAATCAGATAAGCAAGCAAAGGATAGACAAGACGCGGGCAAGCAAAATACGAACAAGCCAGGCACGGACACGCAAAATGCGGGAATGGCGTCGGCAAAGACCGTCGCCAACACCGAAGTCCCGACAGACGGAGAGCAAACGCCTGCCACTCGCGCCCTGACGGTCAATTTCGAGGATTATCAGCAGGGACAAAGCGGCGACGATCCGAAACTGGAAAACGGCGACAAAATTTATATTCAGATGAAGCCGCCCGGAGCGCCGGAACACGTGCTGCGCACCATTCGAGTCGTCGGGGAAGTCGGACGCGAGGTGGATATTCCGCTTTCCAAAGGCATGACGGTCAAAGACGCGCTTGAAAGGGCGGGCGGGCTGAAAGACACGGCGGACCCCAACAACATTCGCCTGCACCGGGGCGAAAGCGGCAAGGATTACGAACTGAAAGCGGCGGGCATTCTGGACGAGGACGCGGCGGTAAACATGGTGCTGGAGCCGGGAGATTACCTGATCGCGTACAAGCGCGACCTGAGTATGCGCTGGGGCATTGATGGCGAAGTGATGGCCGGGAATGTGTTTCCCTACGTGCCGGGTTTCAAAATGACGATTACGCATGCCGTAAGTGTGGCCGGTGGCCTGACCAAAAGAGCGGAACACCATCGGGGTATTCTGCGTAAAGGCTATCTCCTCAATCCGACAAAAACGCGCGACATTATCTTCGACTACGACGCGATTAAAAATAAGAAACAGCAGGACTTTGAAGTGGAAGCGGGGGATGTGGTCGTGATTTTGCAGCGCCAGCACCGCCCGACCATCTGGCAAAAACTGCTTCCCCTCGCGTTGAAGTTCCTGCCGTTGCCGATATGAAATGAACCACCCGCTGCGCTAGAGACACAGAGACACAGAGGAAAAACCAATACGAGAAAAACAAAAGAGAACAAGGAGAAGAAAAGGAACCGCAAAGAGGCAAAAGAAGCAAAGGGGCTTGTTCTCTTCTTTTCTCCTTTTCTTCTTTTCTTCTTTTCTTCCTCTGTGTTCCCTCTCTGTGTCTCTGTGTCTCTAGCGAAGCGGGTGGTGAAATCTTTTATGGCATTGGATTGTCAAGGTAGGGTAGATGATTTTGGTTGATTTAGATGGGATGGGATGGGATGAGCGAGATTTACGATGTATTGGTGATTGGGGCAGGACATGCGGGGTGCGAGGCGGCTTTGGCGGCAGCGCGTATGGGCTGCCGCACGGCAATTGCCACCCTGAACTTTGAGCGGATCGGGCATTTGCCGTGCAACTGTTCCATTGGCGGGCCGGCGAAGGGGCATCTGGCGCGCGAAGTGGACGCCCTGGGCGGCGAAATGGGTATAAACACCGACAAGACGCTGACGCACATTCGCTACGTCGGCACGGGCAAAGGTCCTGCCGTGCAAACGCTCCGCGCCCACGCCGACAAAGAGTTGTACCCGCAAGCCATGCGAGCCGTGCTGGAAACCACGCTCAACCTGACGATGCTGCAAGTGGGCGTGGAAGACCTTGTTACAGAGGGTGTCGGGTGTCGGGTGTCGGGTGTTGGGAGTACCACTGCTAATCTGATTGAGGCAGCGAATTCGAGTTTGGAAAGTAACGCTCATCTATTGCCCGACACCCGACACCCAACACCCGACACCCGCATCACCGGTGTTCGTCTCGCCGATGGAACCGAGATTGCGGCGAAAACGGTGGTGGTGACGACGGGCACGTTTTTGAACGGGCTGATGCACTGTGGGGAAACGCAGACGGCGGGCGGGCGCGTGGGGGAAGCGCATAGCGTAGGGCTGTCGGGCGCGTTGCGGCGGCTGGGGTTCCGGTTGGGACGGTTCAAGACGGGCACGACGCCGCGCATCAGTCGGCGCTCGGTGGATTTCGCGCAGACGATGGCACAGGAGTCGGAGGATTGCGCGCCGTTTTCATTTGTGAACGCAACGCTGAATGTGGGGCGTCCGCTGCTGCCAAGCTGGCAAACGCAGACCAACACCTAGACGCACGACATTATACGCGCCAATCTGGAGCGGTCCGCGATGTACGGCGGCAGGATTCAGGGGATTGGGCCGCGCTATTGTCCAAGTATTGAGGATAAGGTTGTACGCTTTGCCGACAAGGACTCGCATCCCGTGTTTTTGGAGCAGGAAACATGGGACGGCGACTCGCTGTACGTGCAGGGTACGAGTACAAGTTTGCCTGCTGAGGTTCAGATCGCGTTTTTGCGGACATTGCCCGGTTTGGAGCAGGTGGAAATGCTGCGTCCCGGCTACGCGGTTGAGTACGACATGGTGTTTCCTGACCAACTGCATCCGACGCTGGAAACCAAAACGGTGCGCGGGCTGTTTCTCGCCGGGCAGATAAACGGCACGAGCGGGTATGAGGAAGCCGCTGCGCAGGGCATCGTGGCGGGTATCAACGCGGGCTTGCAGGCGCAAAATCGCCCGCCCCTCGTTTTGGAGCGGCAGGGCAGTTACATCGGCGTCCTGATAGACGATCTGGTGACGAAGGGTGTTTCGGACCCCTACCGGATGCTCACGTCGCGGGCGGAATACCGGCTGATATTGCGCCATGACAACGCCGACCTGCGCCTGACGCCGATTGGACGAGAAGCGGGCGTGGTGTCGGAGGAGCGTTGGGCGAAGTTTACGGCGAAGCGGGAAGCGATAGAAGGGGAGCGGAAGCGGTTCGCGTCTACGTTCGTGTGGCCCCGGGATAGCGCGCGGCTGGAAGCGCTTGGCACAACCGGGCTGGGCGAAAACAAAATCGCCCTCCTGACCTTGCTGAAGCGGCCTGAACTGGCGTATGCGCAGTTGGCGCAGTTGGCGCGGGAACTCGACTCGGCCAATGTTCCCGGCGCGGACGTAACCCGCGCGGTTGGCGAACAGGTGGAGCTGCAGGTCAAATACGAGGGCTACATTCAGCGGCAGGAGATACAGGTGGAGCAGGCGTCGAAAATGGAGGCGGTAGAAATCCCCGACGATATGGATTATGCCGTTCTGCGTTCGCTGTCACACGAGGGGCGGGAGAAATTGGGCCGCATCCGTCCGCGCTCACTGGGGCAGGCAGGGCGTATTCCCGGCCTGCGTCCCGGCGATATTCAGGTGTTGTCCATCCATCTGGAGCAGCGGCGGAGAGCAGGCAACAAGGAGAGTCTCCATCCGTTCGCCTCTTGATCAAGAAATACTTTGAATTTTCTTTGCAGAAAATATTTTGAATTTTCTTTGCGGTATGGCAAAAACGTTGCAACCGATTTGCGTCAGACTGCGTACACTGATGATGAAGATGCTAAGGCCGTTGTTTGGCCTGCAATTCTGCCGGTTTCATCCGCTCCCGTTTCCACCATTAGGCACAGCGCGAACATCGCTTTCCGTAGTCGCGGAAAGCGCGCGCTTCCCCTGAGAAAGGCTTGTTTGTCCGAGAATGGTTCGACGTTTCGCGTCGCGCTGTGATCGTCTGGCGTTTCTGACGCCATCGCTCCCATGCCCTGTTTGTTGCCGTTGTCTTTACAACTGTTGTGTTGCCTCTCGCGCTTCTTCCGCCTGTCGGAAGGAAGCGGCTTTTCACTCCGGCCTCAAAGCCTATCTGCGTTCCGGTTTGTCAACTGCGTCCACATACCCGCGCCCACTCGCGCCCGATCCGCCCTGGCGGCAAGGCAGCGCGATGGCGGCGCTTCGCCACGCCTGATTGTTCCTGTTTCCCAAACATAGACGTACTGTCTTAATTGCAATACGGTTCAAGTAAGAGTGAGTAGGGGCACAACATGTTGTGCCCACCGGGAGAGGTGAGTCAGGACACAACATGTTGTGTTCCTACAACGTCCCAGTTGAGATTATCTGGACTTGTTTGAACGGTATTGGTCTTGATTTCCTGTGATTGCGCTTGTCCCCTGAAGGAGGATAGCCGAAAATGGAACGCAGTTTGTATTTGAGCGCGTTGGCGATGGGCCTGGTGGCGTGGGTATGCAGCCTGCTGCTGGCTCCACGTCGGAAAGCAAAACTGGCGGACGTACTTGGAGGATGGACGCCGGCAACGTATCGTTTTGCGGCAGGTTGGATTCCTCTGCTTGCGCTCTTGGCTTCGATTCCAATGAAAACACCATTTGCCGGAGGGCATGGGTTGGGACTTGGTTTGCTGCTGGGGGCTGTTGGCGCTTGCCTGACAATGTTGACGCTCGCGCACGGATGGAGCGATGCACAGGACGCAGAAGGCGGAGACGCGCCTAACATGGTGGCTTGCGTGGCTCCGTTTGCGCTGGCAGTGGTGACAGTAGCGATACCCCTGCTGTGGATGCGGAATGTCGTTGTGGATGCGCTGCTCGGCGTAGCCCTGGGCTGGCTGACGTCCACGCTCCTGCTGTTGGCGGGACTTAATGCCGCGCGAAGCGCAGGCCGTCTGCTCGGACTGACGCTGACGGCGGGAACCGGGTTTACAGCAACCCTATGCGCGCTTGGCGCAATCGGGGAGTTGGGCGGCAACGTGCGCGTCGGAAGCGGCTTTATCGGCGTCCCGTGGAGCGCGCCCCTGTTGCTGCTGGCGGCCTTCATGGTTTTTGTACTGCTGTTGTGCGCCCTTCCCCCTTCGCTGCTGCGCCAACTGCCCGGCGCAAATCTGCTGCTGCGGGCTTCCTCTTCTCTAAAGAGTGAATCGGCGCGACAGATAGCGCCTAATATAGCGCGCTGGCTTGTCGGCGGACTGCTGTTCGTGGGGTTGGGAACGCAATTCGGGCATCGCCTCTGGGGGCAGCCCAACATATTTCGACTGATCGGAATGGGCGTCCTTGCAAGCGGGCTGGCGTGGTGGATGCTTGCCGGACAATTGCGAACGGCGTCAAATGGATATGGGAACGGCAACGGAAATTGGCCGCGCATGGCCTTGCCCGTGCTGGTGATGATGGCGGCGGGCATGGTGGCATTTCAAATGCTGTCCGGCGTCGGGTTCGCCATCATGCTGCTCGGCGCGTGGCTGACAATGGGGATCGCGCTCACAGGCGCGCAGCAAAGCGAACCACAATTGGATATGGACGGTAACGCTCGCGTATCCGCCCTCTCGATCTCTTCCGAACTCCTGCGCGTCCTGCTGTTCGGAACCGTGTTGCTGCTGTACCGCCTCTATCAAGTCCGTTACCATAACGACCTGCAAAACGTCCTGCTTCCCGACCATTACGCCCTGCTCGGCTTCATCGTCGGCGCGGCAGTCCCGGCGGCGCTGGCGCAAGTACCAGGGGTCAGGGAGAGAGAAGAGAGAGGGAGAAAAGGAGAGGGGGAGACAAGGAAAAGAGAAGACAGAAGACGAGCATCCATCCATCGAAAATCCTTCATCCTTCATCAAATTGCCCAACACCCTCCTGCCTATGCTCATCGCGGGCGTCCTGCTGCTGTTCGTGCCCGCTGTGCTGCTGATGCTGTTTGGAACCAAGTGTTTGCTGTGCCTGTTCTTCGGGCTTGCGTTGGCTGCGGTCATTGGCGAGGGTTCGCATAATAACCGGCTGGACGCAGACTTGGACGGAGCGCGGCCTGTGCCGGGGGAATGGCTGACGGGCTTGTTCGCGCTTGGTATCGGGCTTGCGGTAGCGCAATGGACAGCGCACATACTGCCCGTCACCCTGATGGCGCGAACCGACAAGACACGCCTGCTCACCTACCTGACCGGAACCGTCGCCGTCCTGCTGTTCGTCACCGCCCTAATTGGACGCCTGCGCTCCTCGACTGCGCCCGTACAGAAGGGAGGCGCGCGATGAAACCAACACAGGGAACAGGGAACAGGGAAAAGGGAAAAGAAAATGCCCAACACCCGGCCCTATCAACTATCAACTATCAACTATCAACTATCCTCGCGCTTATCCTCGCCGTACTCGCGCTCGGCTGGGCGTTTCGGTACATGGTGGGGCAGGAAACGCCGGTGGGGAAGGTGGAAGGGCAGATTTTGCTGGCGGATTTGCACCGACCGCTTGCGGGCGTGGAAATCTTGCTTCAGCCGACAGGACCGGGACGTGACGACCGGCCTATGCGCCGAACCGTGACGAAGGCGGACGGGCGTTTTGCCCTCGTGAATGTGCCGGAAGGCGATTACGAATGTACGGCAACCACGCGGGCGCACGCGGCGAAAGATGCCGGCGTGGATGTGCTGGAAGGCAAGACGACACAACTGACGCTGAATCTCGAACGCAATGAGACGGAACTGGAAATCAAGCAGCATCAGCGCGTGTTCGGCACAAAGGAAAAGGCGCATATCTCCGTCAGCGGCTATGTGGACAGCGCGAAAGTGCTGGCGGTTCCGCCCAAACCCGATACCTTACATTTGCGCGTATTTCAAACCCGGTTGTCCAACATTCTCAGGGATGAAGCGGCAGCAAACGCGCTGGAAGAAGTGGCAAGGGGAACAGACCGGACGCCAACCCTGCCGCCGACGCTGCTGCATCCCAAACGCGCCGTTGCCCCCAAACTGCTGTTTACCCGTGACGTGACCATTAATACGGCGGATCGGGAAGGCTTTTTCTATCAGAAGATTGACTTGGGCAAAATCGGCCTGCCCGCCCGTACCGGCCTGTATCTGCTGGAAATCCATCATGCGGATAAGGACGTTTGCTCGTGGCTGCTGGTAACGGACACCGCCTTGATTGTGAAGCGGGCAAAAACGCAATTGGTAGCGTTTGCCGCCGACATGCAGACGGGAACGCCTATAGCGGGTAGTGAAGTGCGCACGTACCGCAACGGGCAGGTGTTGGCAAGCGGGCATACGGACGCGCAGGGCGTGGCGCAGTACAGCGTTCCCGGTGTGGCGGAAAGTCAAGTTTCCGATTCGACGCGGATTACGACGGTTGCGCTGCGGGGCGATGATGAGGCGGTTGTGGAGCGCAACGCTTACAACGACGAGAAGAACAGCGCGTATGCCGTCCATGCGTATACGGATCGCACCGTGTACCGGCCCGGACAGCGAATCTACTTCAAAGGCATTGCGCGGCGCAAGCGGGATGTGGATTATAAGACTGCCGCCACAGCCTGGGACGCGCCCGCGCCCGCGAATGGCCCACGCTATACCGTGCCTGCCGGACAAACGGTAAACGTGGAAATACGCGACAAAAGCGGCGAGCGTATTTTGGAGCAGGCTTACACGACCAATGCTTACGGCGCGTTCTTCGGGCAGGTGGATTTGCTCAAGGAAGCGGCAACGGGCGTGTACACGCTGGCAATGAACATCGGCGGCAGTGAGCATACCGAAGACATTTACGTCGCCTCGTATCGCAAGCCGGAATACGCCGTCACCGTGACGCCGGACAAGAAAACGTATGCGCGGGGCGAAACCGTCCGCATGACCGTAGAAGGCAAATACTTTTTCGGGTCGCCGGTTGCGGGCGCGAAAGTGCGCTACAGCGTGTATTCCTCGCCGGATTGGGCATCGGAGTACGAATCCGATCAGGAAGATAAGGACGACGAGGAAGACCTGTCCTCCTATCGCAGTTTCCACTCTGATAGTTATTACGGCTCAACGGGTAAAAGCGGAACCGTGATACTGGACGAGAACGGCAAAGCGGTTATAGAATTTCCGGCGGAAGACCCCAAACAGCGTGAAGAGAGAGAACGCGAATTGCGCCATCGGGTTCTGCCGGCGAAAGAAACGGCAGACGATTACGGCCCGCAGGAGGAAGTGTACACCCTGAGCGCAACCGTCATTGAGGGACAGGATCGGGAAGTGGAAGCGACAGGAGAGGCGCGAGTGACAAGGGGCGCGTTTCGCCTGATTGTCAGTCCCGACGGCTACGTGGCCGCGCCGGGAAAAGCAACCAACGTCATCATAGCGGCCCACGACTTCGACGGGAATCCAATCGCCAATCTGCCCTTCAGTATCGAATCAGGATATGAGCGTTGGACAAAGGGCGAATACTCGTATACCAGAGCCGAGTCGCAAAACGGCGTCACGGGCGGAGATGGGCGCATGGTTCTGCCCGTCACGCCGCCGCGCAATGGCAGCCTGACCCTGAAAGCGCGGGCATGGGATACGTCGAAGCATCTCATTCTCGGACGCGCAAGTTTGTGGGTGACGAGCGATCAGGGCGGGGATTTGGATACCACGTACAATGACCTGTCCCTGCTCACGGATAAGCGGCGTTACAATCCCGGCGACACCGCCCGCGTCCTGCTCAACAGTTCGCATATCGGCCAAACCGTCCTGCTGACCATCGAAGGCGACAAAATACAGCGCGTAATGACGGTTCCCATCCGAACCCGCAGCACCGTTGTCCGCGTTCCCATCCGCGCCGAGTACGGCCCCAACGTCTTTCTGGACGCCTGCTACGTGCAAAACAAGCATTTCGCCCAAAGCGAAGCCACCCTCCGCGTCGTCATGCCGCAAAGTGGCGTGAAGGTAGTGGTAACGGCGGATAGGGAACAGGGAACAGGGAACAGGGAACAGAGGAACCCAACACCGGACACCCGACACCCGACACCCGACACCCTTTCCCATTACGCGCCGGGCGACAAAATCACCTACGCCATTCAAACGACGGATGCGCAGGGGAAGGCGGTGCCGTGCGAGTTGTCGTTTGGCGTGGTGGATGAGGCGATTTATGCGCTGCGCGAGGACGACCCAAAAGCGATGCAGCAGGCGTTTTATCCGCGCCGATCCAATCAGGTATCCACGTCCTACTCGTTCGCGGTGGAGTACCTGGGGGATGCCGACAAGACGGAACCCAAAATCGAAACGCGCAAGAAGTTCCCCGATACCGCCTACTGGAACCCGAACCTGCGCACGGACGCGCTCGGACAGGCGCGAGTTTCCTTTGCCCTGCCCGACAGCCTGACGACATGGCGGGCGACGGCGGTTGCCAACACGCAGGATACGCGCATCGGGCGCGGCGTGAATAAAATCCTGGTAGCCAAAGACTTTTATGTCCGGCTGCAAGCGCCCCGTTCGCTGACGCAGGAGGATACATCGAAGTCTGGTGGCGATTGTCCACAACGATACGGGCATGGCGCAAACCGCGCTTGTGCGCTTGCAGGCCGAGAATTTGACGGCGAGTGGCGATGCCACGCAAACGCTGACCTTAGCCCCCGGCGCGCATGGCGAAGCGACCTGGCCGATTACGGCAAACGGGTACGGCGAAGCCAAATTGAAAGTGACCGCCTGGACGCCCAAAGAAAACGGGAACAGGCAGTACACGGATGGGCTGGAAACCACGCTGCCGATCCGCCCGCATGGCCGCGAAAACATGGTCTCGTTTGCGGGGCAGTTGACGGCAGCGCATCCTGAAACAGAAGTGGTACGGCTGGACCCGAACGCGGTTCCCGGCCTGAGCCATGTCACCGTTCGCATTACGCCCTCCATTGCCAGTTCGCTGGCGGGAGGATTGGAATACCTCATCGGCTATCCGTATGGCTGCGTGGAACAAACCCTGAGCCGCGTACTGCCGGATTTGCGGGTGCAGCGCGTCCTCAAACAGCGCGGATTGGCCCTGAACGCAGCCGAAACGCGCCGAGCGGGAGAAATCGGACAGATGGTGCGGGAAGGCTTGCAGCGCCTGTACCGCTTCCAGCATCCGAGCGGCGCGTGGGGCTGGTGGGAGCATGACCCGGACGATCCCTGGATGACGGGCTACGTTCTGGTCGGGCTGGCGGAAGCGAAAGCGGATGGCTACCCGGTCAGCGAACGGGTATTGCAAACCGGGCGTGAAGCGGGCGTAAAACTGCTGAAGCGGTGCAAGCCCGGTCAACTGCCCTTCCTGATGTATGGGCTGGCCTTAGCGGGGGAGCGAAACTATGTTGCAAAATGGCGGCGCAATCTGCCCATGCCCGGCCTGTCACCCGAAAATCTGGCGTATGTGGTTCTGATTGACCGGATGCTGGGACACAGCGCAACGGACGCGGAACGGCAATTGGCCGGTAAAGCCGTCCGGCAGGACGAAATGCTGCACTGGACGGAGCGCAACAGCGACGACCGCAACGATCTGACGGCAACAGCAATGGCCTTGCGCGTGATACTGCAAGCCAATCCGCAAGACCCGCGCATTGTGCCGACGCTGCGCTGGCTGATGTTCAAGCGCACGGGCGAGTACTGGGGCAGTACGCGGGATACGTCGTGGGTACTCGCCGCCTTTGCGGACTACCTGCAAACGCAGTCCAATTACTCGGCGGGCGGGCAGGTGCAATTGCAAATCAACGGCACATTGCGGCAGACGGTTGCCTTGACGGAAAACAACCTGCGCGAAAAAGAGATCATTCTGCGAATTCCGGCAACGCAATTGCGCAGCGACAAGAACGACATTACATTAACGCGAACCGGAGGCAACAGCCCGATCTTCTACAGTGTGCAATTGCGGCAGACGATCAGTGGCGAGGAACTGCCCGCCCTCAGTTCCGGGAAACTCAGCGTCACGCGGGAATATCTGCGCGTGACGACAAAGCAGGCGACGGACACGCCCTGGAAAGTGCGAACGGAGCCGACCAACAACACCATGCAAACGGGCGATCATATCCGGGTGCGCCTGACCCTCAACGTGCCCCGTGACATGGCGTATGTGCTGATCGAAGACCCGTTCCCTGCCGGCTGCGAAGTCTCGGAGCGCGGCGACGCGGATGAAGTGACGGATTGGAACTACTGGTGGTCGAGCCTTGACGTGCGCGATGATCGTATCGCCTTCTTCGCCCGGACACTATCCGCCGGTCAGCATGTCATTGAGTACAACCTGCGCGCGCAAACGCCGGGAACCTACCGCGCCCTACCCACGCTCCTGCAAGCCATGTACGCCCCCGACCAAAAAGCGGAAACGGCGGAAGCGAAGGTGGAAATAAAATGAAGAAAGAAGCCGTTGCCATCACTTTGCTGTTTGGCGTCGGGAGCAGTTTGTTTTGGGGAATGAACGCAACGCCTGCGCCGCAGGAAGTGGAAATGGCGGGCTACGCTACAAGCCTGAAAGGGCGCACCATCAGCCAGCGGCACAATGCGCGGAAAGCGGCGGACGCGCTGAACGGCAAAACCATTGCGCCGGGAGCGGTTTTCTCGTTCAACGCAACGGTAAAATCGTGGTCTGCCGATCAGGGGTTTGTGAAAGCGCCCGTCAGTTTCGACGGCGAACTGATTAAAGCGTACGGCGGCGGGGTGTGTCAAACTTCCACCACGCTGTACAACGTCGCGCTGCTGGCCGGCCTGCCGATTGTGGAGCGGCATCCGCATGTGTTCGCGCCCCACTACGTTCCGCCCGGACAGGACGCGGCTGTCGCGCAGCGCAACATTGACCTGCGCTTTCGCAACCCGTACAAGTGGCCGCTGCGTATACGAGCGAAAACGGAGGGGGATCGTCTGGAAATACGCCTGTACGGAGCCGAACCCGTGCCGCAGCAGGTACAGGTCGCCACCGAGGTTCTGTCTGCAAGCCCGCCCGCCCGCCTGACGCGAGTGGCGTATCGGGGCGCAGCCTCTGCCGGACGCGCGTATGTCCGCAATCCCGGCGCGGTCGGCTACCGTGTGCTGACATTCCGAACGTTTGTATCCAGTGACAAAGCGTTACCGGCAAGTGGAGCAAACGCGCGGCGCGAACGCCTGTCGGATGACACCTATCAGGCAATGGATCGCATTGTACAGGTAGATGAGGTAGCCGCCCCCTAACCTCAAAACAGCGGCGTAGGGACACAACATGTTGTGTCCTCCTCCGTCTGCGTGTCCTCCTCCGTCTGCGTGTCCTCCTCCGTCTGCGTGTCCTCTTCCAGTAGAGCGAACGCGGACACAACATTGTCCATGCGGACACAACAAGTTGTGTCCCTACGCCGCGTTATCGTTCCTTTACGGGAGTAAAGGTGACTTCCAGAGGCGCGTGGCCGTCTATCGTAATCTGCGGGTTCCCTTGTTCCACTTTGGGGCGAACCGCGCGCCGGTGCGACCAGATATTCATGCCGAGCCAGCCCGCCACCAGGATTTTGAAGCCCTGCGAGTACAGCCCGAACCAAGCGCTCTGGCACAGCGCCACAATGCCAAGCACAATCAAGCTGATGGCAAGCATCTCCATCGCCTGCGCAAAACGTCCTGAAAGCATGGGAACTCCGAGGGAACAGGGAACAGGGAACAGGGAACAGACGATACTACTACCTAAACTATCTGAATAACCTCGAAAGGTTATAGAGCGGGTATTTTCTGTTCCCTGTTCCCTGTTCCCTGTTCCCTTCCTACGTGAGCGCCATCGTCGTCTCCTGATCGAACAGGTGGGCGCGGGTGTGGTCAATACGCATGTGCAGGATTTCCCCGATGCGCGACATAAAGGTGGGGGGCATCCGAACTTTGAAAATGTTGCCGGCAAGGCGCGCGTCTATGATGTTCTCGGAACCAAGCGGCTCCACGACATACACTTCGCTCGGCACGAATTCCGCCTGCGGGTCGCGGCGCAGGGCAATGTCTTCGGGACGGACGCCCAAAATCAGCGGCTTGCCGGTCGGGGCGTTGGCGAACCGCGCTCTGGCGTCGGCCTGAATCGGCAGGGTCACGTCACCGTCCAGCAGCAGGGCGCTGCGGTCCGGCGCGATCTGGCACGGCACTAAATTCATGGCGGGCGAACCGATGAAGCCCGCTACAAACAGGTTGGCGGGACGGTCATACACGTCGGAAGGCGAACCCACCTGCTGCAAAAAGCCGCCGTACATAATGGCGATTTTATCCGCCATGCTCAGGGCTTCCAACTGGTCGTGCGTGACGTAAATCGTCGTGGCGTTCAGGTCGGTTTGCAGCCGCTTGATTTCCGCCCGCATTTCCGTGCGCAGTTTGGCGTCCAGGTTGGACAACGGCTCGTCCATCAGGAACACTTTGGGGCGGCGCACAATGGCGCGTCCGATGGCGACGCGCTGCATTTCGCCGCCCGACAATTTGCCCGGTTTGCGGCTCAACAGCCGCTCGATGTGCAGCGTTTTGGCCGCTTCCTGTACCCGCTCCGCAATCACGGAAGGCGGAGTCTTGACGGCTTTGAGCGGAAACGCCAGATTTTCCGCAACGGTCATGTGCGGATAAATGGCGTACTGCTGAAACACCATCGCGATGTCGCGCTGCGAAGGCGGCAGTTTGGTAACATCCTCGCCGTCAATCAAAATCTGCCCGCCGTCGGGGATTTCCAGCCCGGCAATGCAGCGCAAAGTGGTTGTTTTCCCGCAGCCCGACGGGCCGAGGAACACCATAAACATGCCGTCATCAATGTCCAGCGACGTGTTGTTGATAGCGATATTCTGGTCGAATTTTTTCAATAAGTTGCGAACGTGTACGGTTGCCATAAGAGTAGGTTTCAGGCATTAGGCATTAGGCATTAGATATTAGGAAAGTACCTGTTTAGCGGGTGCATTGTCCTAATGCCTAGTGCCTAATGCCTAATGCCTACTTCTTGATTGCTCCAAAAGTGACGCCGCGCAGCAGGTGCTTGCGCATAAGGAAGGTGAACAGGGTGACTGGCAACAGGAACAGCATGGCGCCCGCTGCGATTTGTCCGTAGTCGAGGCCGCCGGGTCCGGTTAAGCCGATGATGGACGGCGGGGCGGTCTTGGAAGGAACGCCCGACAGCACCTGCGCGAACGCGAACTCGTTCCAGGCCGTGATAAAGCAGAAGACAGCGGTGACCGCGATGCCGGTCAGCGCCTGCGGCAGCGAGATTTTCCAGAAGGTTCGCAGCCGGGAATAGCCGTCAAGCAGGGCGGCATCATCGTATTCGTGCGGAATATCGTCGAAAAAGCCTTTCAGCAGGTAAGTTGAGAACGACAGATTGAACACGGTGTACAGAATAATCAGACCCAGGCGCGTGTTGAACAGCCCGATGGTTTTGAACATCAGGAAGATGGGAATCACGACGGCGATAGCGGGCAGCATGCGCGTACTGAGAACGAAAAACAGCAGGTCGCCCTTCCCTTTGATTTGAAACCGCGCAAAGGCATACGCCGACATCGTACCAAGCGAAACGGCCAAAAGTGTACTGACAATTCCGATGAACAGGCTGTTTCCAATCTGTTCGGGAAAGTCTTTGTAGCCTATAATGGGCTTGGTCATGTCGTAGTTTTGATGTTTGTATATAAGCGCGTCGTAGTTGCGCAGCGTGTAGCCGAAGCTCGTGTCATTGGAAGGCTGTTCGCCCCGAACGTAGGCGTGGGAGGGAATCAGTTTGGGCGGCGCGGTGAAAATCTGCGTGGGCGGCTTCAGGCTGGTTACGAAAATCATGTAAATCGGCAGCAGATAGGCTACGGTTGCCACACCAATCGCGCAATAGGCTAATCCGGTGCGAACCCCCTGCGGCAGTCTTGTCGTGTTCCATATCAGCACAACCGCAACAACTGCGCCGACAATGGGCAGAATATGCCCGCCCATCCACTGCGCAATTAAGCCTGCCTGCGGCAGCAGCAAAAGTACAATCAACGCGCCGAGAAAATACGTGGGCTGCTCGACATAACGCGCCAGTCCCGGAAAACCCTTGTCGCGTACCCGGTCGCCAAGAAACGCGCCGAACCCGCTGGCATCGGGAATGTTTTCGCCGCGCACCTTCGCCATGTACTTGATGAACAGGTTCGCAAGCCCGATGATGATGAGCAGGATGATATAAGCGAGGGCGCACGAAATTCCCGTATAATGCTGATCGAACGCCTTTTGGTACAGGCTGAACGACACGGTTTTGGTCATGTCGCCCGGCCCGCCGCCCGTGAGCGCGTAAACCAGATCGAATATCTTGAAGCAGTCAATGGTGCGGAACAGCAGCGCGATCATGACAATCGGCGCGACCATCGGAATGGTGATGTAGCGGAACTTGAACCAGGTAGACGCGCGATCCACTTCCGCCGCTTCGTACAAATGCGGCGGAACCGCGTTCAAGCCCGCAAGCGAAATCAGCATCACGAACGGCGACCACATCCACGTATCCACCAAAACAAGCGACCAGATCGCGTTGTCGGGATTGGTTGTCCAGACCAGAGGATTGGCGGGATTTTGCAGGTGCAGCAGCTGCAGCAGCCAGTTCACGACGCCGAAGTTGGCGTCCAGCAGGTAGTACCAGAACTTGCCGACAATGACTGGCGACAGCATCATCGGCAGCAAGATCAGCGTGGTAAGGATGCCTTTGGCCTTGAAGGTCCGGTTCAGCAGCAGCGCCATGCCAAAGCCGACAAGTAATTGCGCTCCGACCGCAAACAGGGTAAACCGCGCCGTGACGATGAAGTTGTTCCAGATGTCGCGGTTCGTGAGCAGGCTGGTGTAGTTGGCTCCGCCGATCCAGAGCGCTTTCTTGCTTGCCGTGTCGGTATAATCGCAAAAAGACAGGATCAGCGACCAGAACAGCGGGAACACGTTCATCGCAATCAGCAGCAGCACGGTGGGCAGCAAAAACAGGTTCGCCACGCTGCGATCCGAAAGTCCGCGTTTGGGGGTTTTTGTTTGCAGTTGCGTCCGTGAAAGGGGTGTATCCAAGCTAATTCCTTAAAAGTGATGAGTGATGAATGATGAGTGATGAATGAAGACGCCGCGCTTTACTCATCACTCATCACTCATCATTCATCATTCCTTACTGTGCTGAGGCCGCCGTAATGCTTTTCAGGGTTTCGGTATGTTTTTTGGCGATGGCGTCCATGGCCGCCTGCGGGGTCTCGCTGCCGGTTACAACCGCATTCCAGTGTGTCTGCGTTTCGTTGAGCAGTTCCGCATACTTGGGATTGTTGTAAAAGTCCTTCAGGTACTGGACGCTTTCGGCGAAGGCCGGGTTAAAGGGCGCGGCCTGCTGGAATTCCGGGGTTTTCAGCACGTCGGTATCGCAGGTAAGGCCACCCAATTTCGCCCATTTCTGCTGCGTTTCCTTTTTGCTGAACCAGGCGAGGAACTTCTTGGCCTCCTCCTGATTTTTGGAATACGCGGATACGGACAGACCCTGGCCGCCCAGGCTGATGAAATGGCCTTTCGGACCGCCGGGCGACACGAAGAAGCCTGTTTTGGCCGCGAGGGTGTTTTCTTCTTCGTTGGTCAGGCCGGGGAAGAAGGTGTACCAGTCTTCGGCCATCGCCACCTGTCCGGCTTTGAAGGCTTCCAGCGTTTCGTTGAAGTAGAATTTTTCCGAACCGGGCGGGGTGAACTTCTTGAGTTCCTGCGTGTAGAATTTCAGCGCGTCTACGGCGGTGGAGGAGTTCAGCACGCCGTCAACTTTGCCTTTACCGTCGTTGAGATCGCCGCCGTAAGACCACAGCACCTCGTCAAAGCCCATCGTGATGCCGTCGTATCCGCCGCCGCCCGCATAAAACGGAGCCAGTCCGTACATCTGCTTGCCGGTTGCGGGGTCTTTGCGGGTGAAGAATTCGGCCACGTCGCGCAGTTCGGCCCAGGTTTTGGGCGGCGCGAGTTCATGCTTGTACTTGGCCTGAAAGTCGGTTTTGTTTTTGGCGTCTTCAAACAGGTCTTTGCGATACGCGAAGCCGATAGCGTCCGCTTCGCAGGGTACGCCGTAAGTCTTGCCTTCGTAATCGCAGTAGAATTGTTTGGCGGCGGGGGAAATCTCGCCCCAGGGCACATTGGTTTTAGCCCATTCGGTCAGGTCGGCGTAATGGTGTTCGGTTGCGCCGCGTCCGAGCCACTGGCTGTCGCCGACAATCAGGTCATAAGCGTCGCTATGCCCGCTCCACACTTCCGTTTGAATCTTATTCTGGAAGTCCGTCCAGGGAATCTGCTTCACGTCTACCGCTGTGCCGGTTTCTTTGGTGTAATCCGCGCTCAAAGTTTCCAGGTATTCCGAGGGTTTCCACTGCGCCCAGGCAATCGTCAGCTTGCCACCTCCGGTGGGAGCGGCAGTGGATTTGCCCGATGTGTCGGCAGAACCGGTGGATGAGGCCGTATTGTCGGATTTGTTTCCGCCACAGCCCGTAAGAGCTAACGCGCCCAGCGCTGCCAGTCCCAGCAGTGATGCGGCGGCAATGCCATTCATTTTACGCAACGAAGCGCCTCCTTTTGCAAAGCAGTTGCAGTAGATAGTGTTGCAGGAAGAACCATCCCCGACGGTATTCGAGAGGATGGGAAGGGAATCTGAAGAATTCTGAAAAAGCAAGACAGTGCAAGCCGAAACGCGAACAGGATTACCGCAGGATTGCATAGGCGCAGATAATCACGAAGATTATAGCACGGTCACGCAATTCTGTCTACGCCGACAGGCGAACAATCGGCGTACTCCTTCGACGCGGACGCAGGAAATTCCTTCTTTGCGCGTGAAACATTACTCGTGCTATAATGCGGCAGAGGTTTTGAGTGGAAAAGGAGGCGGTAAAATGGCATTGCCACAAATGCTCGAAGGCACATGGGAAGAAATCAAGCAGCACGAGGCGGAACTGTCCGGCCAGCGATTGCGCGTGTACATCAACCCCGATATTGAAGCGCCCGGACAAACGGCAAAGAAGGTTCGGACGCAACCAAAACAAAAAGGCCGGCCTGAACAGTTGCGCGGGCGAGGGATGCTTGCAGGAGTGTTAAGCACTGAAGAGTTCCTGCGCCGCAAACACGAAGAAACGGCTCAGACTGTTGGAGCAGTGGCGACTCCCCAATTGGACAGCGGCACGGCAAGCCGCCCCTCAGTCTTAGGCAAGTATGCTTTTGTCGCCGGTGGCTCCGAGGAGTTTGCAAAAGAAAAGCAAGCGGAGATAGCGCGTAAAGATAACAAGTTCAAATAACCGTTTTCGATAGGCAGCAGCGCCCCTGTTATAATTGGTACACGCCCACAAAAAAGCAACAGAAAAAGAGCAAAATAATTCGAAAAAAAGCGAACCCTTTGCCCCACGCAACCGTCTAAACAGTAGAATAGTGTCTATTATACAGAGACGAAGGCTGAAAGTTCGAGTTCCTCTCAACTCTCAACCCTCAACTCTCAACCAAGACAAAAGGGAGGTGCAAAGCCTATGTTTCACCCCTCCCGCTCGCCCTGATGCTTTCGAGGTCACGACGCCTCTCTCCTACAATCTGACACAACGAGACATCGGGCTGGAAGCGCTGCATTGCCAAGATTTCGACGATGCCTCTACATACTCTTTTTTCTACCTGCCGCTTGCCAACGCTTTCAAGACTTCCGCTTGGTAAATGACGGACTTACCGCAGGTTCAGGAAGGGATATGTCTACGGATCCTTAGAGCCACTCCCAATAGGCGCGGCATTTGCGCCCGAAGGACAGTTGCCGGGTACTTTCAGAAATAGCGCCCGTGTGGTTGCCAGGGGTTGAAACCCCCTGTCTGGACAAAGCAAGCGTCTTGCAGACGCGCCCATGCTTTCGGGAAGTTGCGTCTGGAAGACGCTTGCACTTTCCTGCCGGGGATTTTCAATCCCCGGCCTAACGGCGACAGGTTCTTAGCGTTTACAAACTGCGCCCAATAGCCTGAGCGATTTTTTCCAGTTCGTGCATGGTGGCGCGGAACTGTTCGGGCGTCAGGGATTGCGCCCCGTCAGACAGGGCTTGCTGCGGGCAGGGGTGTACCTCCACAATCAGGCCGTCGGCTCCCGCGGCGATGGCGGCGCGGCTTAACGCGGGAACGTAACGCGCCACGCCCACGCCGTGCGAGGGGTCTACGATCACGGGCAGGTGCGACATGTGCTTGAGGACAGGAACGGCGTTCAGGTCGAGCGTGTTGCGGGTATACGCGCGGTCAAGCGGATGGACGCCGCGCTCGCACAGCATCACATCCTGCGTCCCATGATGCAGCAGGTACTCGGCGGCCAGCAGAAACTCGTCAATGGACGCGCTCGGCCCGCGCTTGAGCAGGGTGGGATGCCCGGAGCGTCCCGCCGCGATGAGCAGGGGATAGTTCTGCATGTTCCGCGCCCCGATTTGCAGTATGTCCACGTGCGCGGCCACTTTTTCCACGTCTTCGGGTGACATCACTTCCGTAATCGTCAGGATGCCCAACTCGTCGCCGACTTCCTTGAGCAGTTTCAAGCCTTCCACGCCCAAGCCCTGAAAGGCGTAGGGGGAAGTGCGGGGCTTGTACGCGCCGCCGCGCAAAACTTTCGCGCCCCCCGCCTGTACCGCGCGGGCGGACGCGAAAATCTGGTCGCGGGTTTCCACGCTGCACGGCCCGGCCATAACCACGCACTGATTGCCGCCGATTTCAACCCCCTTAATGTTGATAACCGTGTCCACGCGGTGAAATTCGCGGGACGCCAGTTTATACGGGCGGCTGATCTGTACGACGTGATCCACGCCGGGCAGAGCAGACAGGGAGGTGGAAAGCGGTTCGCGCACATCGGGCGGAATGGCGCTGGCAACGCCGATAGCGACATGCTCGTCGCCGGGCAGGCGCAATGCCTGCATTTTGTAATGTTCGATGCGCCCGACAACATCGTCTATCTGTTCGGGCGTGGCTTCCTGGTTCATCAGTACCATCATTGGTTTGCTGCTTTCTGTTTCTGTTCTCGTCGTTGAAAATAAGTTCAGGTATTCAGGTGTTCGGTGTTCAGGTCTTCGGTATTGGTTTGTATTGTGACCGAAATTGCCCGTTCTGCGCAAGAGACAATTTGAACGGATGCTTAATTTGCGCGTAGTTGCTGATGTGGCGGCAGTAATAAACAAACCAACATGAAGGACACGATATGGCTCTATTAGATGTACGAATGGCGCGGCGGCAGTTTACTTCCCTGGCGCAAACGTGGGAGGGACAGCCCGCCGTTTTCTTTGACAATCCGGGCGGGACGCAGGTTCCCGATGGCGTGATTGAGGCGACTGTGCGCTATTACCGGGAGCAGAACGCCAATGTCGGCGGCGCGTTTCCGACCAGTCGGCGTACCGATGACGTGGTGACGCGGGCGCGGCAGGACATGGCCGACCTGCTCAACGTCGCGCATCCGCATGAAATCGTTTTCGGCGCGAACATGACCACGCTGACGTTTCATCTGGCGCGCTCGCTTGCAGACACAATACAGCCCGGCGACGAAATTGTCGTCACCAATCTGGATCACGACGCCAATGTCGCGCCCTGGACGGATTTGAAGGCGCAGGGTGCAGTCGTAAAAATCGTGGATATTGATACCAACGATTGTACGCTGTCATTGGACGGTTTTCGGGAGGTTTTGTCGGAGCGGACGAAACTGGTAGCGATTTCTCACGCTTCCAATGCGGTAGGAACGGTTCCCGACGTATCCGCGATTACCCGGTTGGCGCATGAAGTGGGCGCTTTGGTGTTTGTGGATGCGGTTCAGTTCGCGCCGCATGGCCCAATTGACGTGCAGGCATTAGATTGCGATTTTCTGGCCTGCTCCGCGTACAAGTTTTTCGGCCCGCACGTTGGCATCCTGTACGGCAAAGCCGAACATCTGGAGCGCCTGACGCCACACAAAGTACGCCCCTCCAAAAACGCGATTCCGTATCGGTGGGAAACGGGTACACTCAACCATGAAGGGCTTGGCGGGCGTGTCGGCAGCCGTGCAGTACCTTTCCACATTGACGCAGGGAGGAATACAGGCGGCAGGCGGCACTTCTCTAAACGGATCGGACACGAACATAGCCGCAGCAGAACCGCATCACAAGCCGCGCCGTCACGACACGCTGGGCAAAGCGATGCAAATGGTGAAAGCGTATGAGGAAACGCTGTCGGCCTACTTGCTGGAACGCTTGAAACCGTTTGAAGACATTACCTTGTACGGCATTGCCGACGCAGGACGCCTTGCCAATCGCGTACCGACTTTTGCGTTCACCTGGCCGCGCTTATCGCCCCGCGCAACGGTTGAGCATCTGGCGCAGCATGGTATCGCCGCCTGGTCCGGCAACTATTACGCCCTGCGCCTGATGGAGCGTTTGGGATTGGAAGCGGAGGGCGGGGCCGTCCGCATCGGGCTGGCGCACTACAACACCACTGAAGAGATTGACCGCTTGATTGCCGCGCTCCATGAGGTTCACTAAACATGACAAAATTCACGTTATGGTTGTGCTGCCTGCTGCTGATGGCGGGAACCGCGCAGGCTGCGGAACATAAACTTACGCTGACGCCCAACATGGTGATTAACGAAACCGGGCTTGGCAATGCGGCCTTGCTGGTGGATGAGCAGGAACAGGTTGGCGACCCGGCGAGCGGCAAGGCGCAGGCTCCCGCGCATCCGTTCTTTCCCGGCTGGACGGCCTGGTACTATCCCGCGCATGTGATTATTGATTTGGGCGCGAAACACCACGTCACACGGGTTTTTCTGTACAACGAGACCGGGCAGAATGAGGTCGTGGTTTCGCATGGCACACTGCTTGCCTGGAAACCGCAAACCGTCGCGCTGGACGGCTACCGAAATTGGAAGGCGTGTCAGATAGATGCCGATACGCGCTATCTGCGCTTGACATTGCCCCGGCCCGTTTCGCTGCCGGAGATCGTTGTTTATGGCGAACGACTCGAAGCCGCCCCGCCCGCGCCTGCGCCCCGAAAACGAACATTGCCGCTGATGCAGGATTTTATCGGCGCGAACGTGTTTATTGATGATCCGATAGACAAAATCGCCACGCCCATCGGGTTTGCGCGGGAGTACCATTCGTGGAGTTGGGATGTGGAAAACGCCGACCTGCAAACGCGCTTTCAGCCGAGCGCGGCGGGCGGAGGCAATTCCTGGTTCTTCGATGATTACTATCGCAAACTGAAAAGTCAGGATGTGACCGTTTGCCCCGCAATGCAGGGCTTGGTGACAGCCCTGTATCCGGGCGCGGATTTCGACCACAAGCCGGTGGACAAGACAGCCAATGACAAAGTGGGCGATGAAAAGGCCGGGAATAAAGAAGTCAATGCAAAAGAAGCCAACCCAATGGAAAGCCGCGCGGAAAATCCTGCCGCGTACCGCCGCCACGCCGCGCATTTGTTTCAGTACGCCGCCCGGTATGGCAGCCATTCCGTGCCGGATGAAAAGCTGGCGTTAGCATCCGGGCAGCCGCGCAAAAGCGGGTTGGGATTGCTGCGCTATCTTGAAAACTGGAACGAACCGGACAAAACATGGCGGGGGCGGGAAGGCTTGTTTACGCCCTTTGAACTGGCCGCAATGTCGAGCGCGGATTACGACGGCGATCAGGGCAGGATGGGCGCGAACATCGGCGTAAAGCAGGCCGACCCGAACCTGCGGCTGGTATTGGGCGGACTGGCAGGCTTGAACCTGGATTACTTACGCGCCATGAAACTGTGGGCGGACGCGCATCGGGGCGGCAGTTTCCCCGCCGACGCGCTGAACCTGCACCACTATTGCAGCACGGGCAACGAGCAGGGTTTCCAGCCGAACGGCAAGGGCATCAGCCCGGAAGACGATCATCTCAAGGAAAAATTGGCGTCCATCGTTGACTGGCGTAACCGCTATTTGCCGGACAAAGAAGTGTGGGTCACGGAGTTCGGGTACGATACCAACCCCAAATCGCCCCTCCATGCGCCTGCTCTTGGAACCCTGTCCGCCGAGCAGGTACAGGCCGCGTGGCTGGTACGCAGTTACTTCGCGCTGGCGGCGGCAGGCGTAGACCGGGCGGCAATGTTCATGCTGCGGGACGTGAAATCGGATGGCGGCGGCGTGTTCGAGACATGCGGATTGGTGACGGAAAAAGGCAAGTGGGAACCAAAACCTTCTTGGTACTACGTGGCAACGCTGAAACACCATCTTGCAAATATGCGCTTTGCCGGAGAAGTGGCTTCAGGAAGGCCGGACGTGCTAATCTATGAGTTTCAAGGCACACACAAGCGCGAAAGCGTGTATGCCGTCTGGTGTCCCACAAGCGAAGACAAGCATATAGCAGGCTACCATTTCCCGCGCAAAATTGCCGACACAGATCATACAGCGCAAATCACGCTGACCAACGGCAAAACGGAAGGCAGCAGCCAGCCGTTACGCAGTGAGAACGGAACGCTGTCCCTTGCCGTCAGCGAAACGCCCATACTGCTGCGCGTTACGAAAGCAGTTTCTGCCGGAAAGTAAGAGCCTCTCTCAGCAGGCGCGGCATTCACATCCACCTGTTGCCGGGTATTGAAAACGTCTGCTGTGAAATGGGATGCCGGGTACCGACACGAGCGTTCCGAGTGTTGAAAACACCCGGCAGGAAAGAGCAAGCGTCTTGCAGACGCAACTTCCCGAAAGCAGGGGCGCGTCTGCAAGACGCTTGCTTTGTCCAGACAGGGGTTTTCAACCCCCGGTAAACCACACGGACGCTATTCCACAGCAAGCGTTTTCAATCCCCGGCCACTTGGAAGCAATTTGGCGCGGCGTAAAATGCTATACTAAACGCATGGACGAGCGAGAATTCGTGAAGCGGAAACGGGAAGGGTGGGAGCAGCTTGCCGCGCTGGTCGAGAAGGCGAGCGGCAAAGGCAATGTCCGGGCGTTAAGCCGGGAGGAGCTGCTGGCGCTTGGCCCGTTGTATCGCCGCGCCTGTTCTGACCTGGCGTATGCCCGCGTTCATGCCGTCAGCGCGGACACCCTCGCGCACCTGAACCAACTCGTCGGGCAGGCACATGCCCTGCTGTACGAGGCCGAACACTCCGGGCGCGCGCTGCGTTCCGTCGTAGACTTCTACCTGTACGATTTCCCCGCCCTGCTGCAAAAACACGTCCGCTACTTTCTCGCCGCTTTCGGCCTGACCCTGATTGGCGCGTTTTACGCCTACTGGTTCGTGCAGACGCATCCCACGCAGGAAGAGGTTTTCATTCCGCCGCAGTTCAAGAGTTCGTTCGAGCATTGGAAGAACGGAGCCGGGGCGCAGGACCCGAGCGCGGAAATGTCGGGCTTTCTCTTTACCAACAATCAGCGTGTGGGCTTGTTCGCGTATGCGTCCGGCGTGGCGGCGGGCGTCCCGACGTGCTACCTTCTTTTTAATAACGGCGCGACGCTCGGCGCGTTGTCCGCAGTGGTCACGCAATCCCACCAACACGCGCATTTATGGCCGGGTATTTTGCCGCACGGCATTGCCGAACTGACGGCGATTTTCATTTGCGGCGGCGCGGGCCTGCTGATTGGCGGTTCCCTTCTGCTGCCCGGACGCTATCGCCGCTCCGAGTCCTTCCGCAAAGCCGGCTTGGAGTCTATCTATCTCGTTTTGGGCACAATCCCCCTGTTTGTGTTCGCGGGCATCGTGGAGGGGATGTTTTCGCATCTTGGACTGCCCGGCTGGATGCGCCTATTATTTGCCGGATTGAACGGCGTCCTGTGGTACATCTATCTGTTCCTGCCGCGCCGCAAGCCGGAACCCGCCGCCCCGCCGCCAACTTCGCGGAACTTGACTGCCGCGTAGCGCGTAAAGTCAGGAGCAGGGTGTTCAGGTATTCGGGTGTTCAGGTGTTCGGGTACTCAGGTATTGGCGCTCTCTTTAGTCTTAGCTGTCAAGACGTACAAACTCGGATTCTCAATACCTGAACACCTGAACACCAAACACCTGAACACCTGAACACCGGAGACCTGACCGTATGCCTCAATCCGAACCGGATGGCTGTCCGCGCGACGCGCTTGCCCAATTGCGCCAACGATACCCCGACGCTCCTTTTCTGGCGTTGGGGCAAACCGTCTTTTGGGACGAACCCGTGAAGGCCGCGCTGCGCAAACTGCTGGATGACAACCATCTCGGCGGGCATATCATACTGGGCGTTCACGACACGGACTATTTCGCCAAAGCGCAATTGCCGTACTCCAAGCAGAAACGGTTCGCGCTGATGCCGCACAACGACGGCAGCACCAAATCTCTGTGGTCGGCGGCGGGCGAAATCTCTACCCTGTTCGGCAGCGAAACCTTTCCCACGCGGCACGATTACGCGCGCTGCGGCGTGGCGTTTCGTAAATTGGCCCGCGCCCATCCCGGCGGGGCGCAGGCGTTTTTGGATGACCTGACCGAAGCGTGGGGCTGGCGCGGGCTGGTGTATACGGGTTCGCGTGACCTGATCGTACATTACCTGCCGCTCAAGGAAGTCGGCGACGGCATTATGGAAATGCTGCGGTGGGGCTTCGACAACGCCCTGTCGCAAATCGTGCCCGGCTGCTGTCAGGACGAGGCGAAGCGCGTTACCGATACCATCATGGGCTGGTGCGCCGACTTTCGGCAGGCCAACCCCGACAAAAACCTCACCCATCTATTTCAGCACTTATTGCCCCTGTTTTATGAATTGCTGCTTGGTTCGCCACTCCAAAACATCAGCGTAGACTGCACCACGAACCTGCTCCGCCTGACCCCGGCAACAGCGCATCGGCCCCGCTTCCGCTTTGTAGATTTGTTTCTCAATCCCGATACGCGCGAACACGCCCTCCATGCCTACAATACCGCGCTTGCCGGTTCGGAAATGTACACGCTGGATCGTTTTGGCGCGGGCGCATTGCCATTTGACATTATCCTGCCGGAACGGGGCCGGGGAACCCTGCGCGTGACGCCCCGCGTCCTCTTCGTGGAAACCCGGCAGCCCGTCGCCATCGGCCTGAAGAAACCTGTCGAATCCATACAGGAATTGGCGGAAATTTTGAACCGCAAATTAGGCGATGAGATTACACTCGTCGGTAAAGCGGTATCCCTTGTTTCCATGCTGGCGCAGGAGTTTATCTTTGTTTTCAATGAGGAAGGCTCGCTGTATGTGCGCCGAACCCGGCAAATGAACGACATGCTGGCGGAAAAAGGGATTGCCTTAGATATGCGCCCCATTCTGCGCATGCGCTATCATACTTGGGACGCGCTGTGTGTGGGCAAATCCACCCTGCGCCCCACCGAGCATCTTGCCGCTGCTTTCGGACAGAAAACCATTACCACGCCCGAATTCGCCGCGCACTGGAAGCAGGTGATTCAGGAACAGCGCCAGTTGTGCAAGGACATTGCGCAGGTACACAAGCCCTTGCAGTTGCTCCAATTCTTACAAAAACGCAGCAGCACAGAGGATTGGGAGGAGCAAACGCGCGCCCACCAAAAGGCCAAACAACTCCTCTATGAGAATTGGGAAGAAGCGGCAGTCCTTCAGAAGCAGATTGACGCGCTTTACGCCACCCGGCGTCAACTGAAACAGCGCAGTCTGGAAACCCAAACGGCGCAGGGAGCGCATTTTCGCAGCGTAAGCGAATGGACACCTGAAGCCCATGCAACCCGCGCCGCTTATAAGGAAGCAGCGCGCGCTCTGTGCCTGCAAAAGCGAAGTGTGTGCGGCGAAATTCGAGAGTTAAAAGTGCGCCGCCTTGCCCTGGAGCGCAGCGCGGATGCTGTTAATGCCCGCGAAACCCTTGCCCAAATCGAAGCCCGCGCCGAACTGGCGCGTATGCAGCTTGTGCGTAACGCCCTGCTGACCATTGAAGGCTTGACTCACACCAACCATCGCCCATCCGTCTGGTGGCTGCCCGTACTCGATCCCGCCGGCGACTGGTTCCGCCGCCTTGCGGACACGGCGGAAGTGTATATGGAACCTTTATTAAGGGGTCAGGAGTCAGGGGTCAGGGGCCAGTAACTACAATCTACATCCTCTGCCTGCTTGTAAGCAGAGGTGTTTGTGTAGTTCTCACCCCTGACCCCTTACTCCTGACCCCTGACCCCTACTGCCTATGATCTCCCTACCCGACCATATCCCGGACCTGCGCCGCTTGTACGGATTTCGCGCCGTGATTGTGCTGCTGCTTGGCATGATCGGCCTGCGGCTGTGGTATTTGCAGCTTGTCAAGAACGCGGAACTGGCGGAACTGTCGCAAACGCAGAGCGTGAAAATGCTGCGCCGGGTCGCGCCGCGCGGCGTGATTATGGACGCCAAAGGCGCGGTGCTTGCGACGAGCCGCGCCAAGTTCGTGGTTTCGCTTTCTCCTGACGACGCCAAAAAGCACCCGGAAACCCTCTCGCGGCTGGCATTATTGTTAGGCGTGAAGGAGGACGACCTGCGCGGCAAGGTGCTGCCGATGCAAATGGGGCCGAACGGGATGAAGATTGTGCTGCGCGGCAAGCCGTTCGATCCCGTGCCGCTGGATCGGGATGTTAGTATCAAGGTGCTGTCGCAGATCGAGGAGCAGCGTCTGGATTTGCCCGGCGTTGTCGTCAGCCGCGATCCCGTTCGCTATTATAAAGATAACATGACGTGCGCCCATTTGCTCGGCTTGACGGGGCTGATTAACGAAGAGCAGATGCGCAATCCCAAGTTTGCAAACTATCACGGCGGCGATTACGTGGGGCGCAACGGCCTGGAAGCGTATTATGAGTCGGAACTGCGCGGCGAGGATGGCGGCGAGTATGTGACCGTAGATGCGCGGGGCCGGACACTGCGGCAGCTGCGCGCGGATAAGCCGCGTCCGGGGCACGACCTGAAACTTGCGCTGGACATGGGCTTGCAGCGCGCGGCCTACGATCTGCTGAAAGCGCAGTTTGACGGCAAAAACGCGCGGCATCCCGGCTCGCATACGGGCGCGATTGTGGCGCTGGATCCGGCGAATGGCGAAGTGCTGGCGATGGTCAGCATGCCCTCCTACGATCTGAACACGTATGGAGAAAAATATGACGCGCTGGGAGAAGACGAGACGCAGCCCCTTTTTAACCGCGCCACAAGCGCAGCCCTGCCCTGTGGCTCACCGTTCAAACTGGTTACGGCGGCGGCGGGGCTGGAATCCGGTAAAATCGGGCAGTACACGACTTATTTTTGTCCCGGCTACAAGCGAATCGGCAATCGGATTTTCAAATGTGATGAAGTGCATCGCAGCACGGCCTTTGAAAAGGCGATTGGCGCGTCCTGCAACGTGTACTTTTATTCCGTTGGCGAGGAAGTCGGCCCGGACGCGCTTGCAGAGTGGGCAAAGCGGTTCGGGTTGGGCAAGACAACGGGCATAGACCTGCCTTCCGGCAGACCGGGATTAATTCCCTCGCCCTCGTGGAAGCGCAAGGTAGCGCGCGACCCCGCTAACAAAGTCTGGTATCCGGGTGAAACCGCCAATATGTCTATCGGGCAGGGCGACGTGCAGGTAACGCCTATTCAATTGGCGAACTACACGGCAGCCCTTGCCAACGGCGGCACGTTGTGGCGTCCGCATCTGGTACGCGCCATCATGGACACGTCCGGCTCCAAGCCAACCGTTATTAAAACCATACAGCCCGAAGCGCGGGGGCATTTGGGCCTGAAACCGGAAAACTTGCAGTTGATTGTGGCGGGAATGCGCAAGACCATGCAGAAGGGCGGCACGGCGTTCGCGTCCGCGATTCCGGGTTTGGAGATTGCGGGCAAAACCGGCACGGTGGAAATCAAGAAACAACGCAATTCTATGTTCGTGTGCTTTGCCGGACTGCCGGGAGAAAAACCCCGCATTGCCCTTGCCATCCTGGTGGAGGGCGGAGGATACGGTTCCGAAACCGCCGCGCCCATCGCCCGCAGCCTGCTGTCCGAGTATTTCCATATTCCTATCAGCCCAATTGAGACTGTCGGCAATGCGCGGGACTGACAAAAGGGGTGTTGGGTGTTGGGTATCGGGTGTCGCAACGCTCAAACGAAAATTCCTAAAAGGAAAATTTATGCCTGAAGAAGCGGAACAACAATCTCAGCCTTTAACGCGCCGGGGCTTTGTCTCCCGCGCCGCGTCCGCCTCGCTGCTGCCTGCGCTGACCGCAACGGAAGCCGCCGCGCAAACTCCCGCATTGCAGCCGGATCGAAGCCTGCGGCTCACTCCCGCGCAATCCGCCGCCCACTTGATTACCCGGCAGCGCGAACCGGAAAATTTGGAATTCAACTTCGGCACATTGGACAACTTTCTCACGCCCAATGACCGCTTTTACGTGCGTACCCACTTTGCCACGCCTAATCTGGATGCCGCGCAGTGGCAGTTGCGCGTAGAGGGAGCGGTTGAGCGTCCGTTTACGCTTTCCTATGCCGAATTGCAGCAGATGCCGTCGCGCAAATTGCAAACCACGCTGGAATGTGCCGGCAATGGGCGTGTCGCGCTGACCCCGCCTGCCAATGGCGTACAGTGGGATTTGGGCGCGGTCAGCACGGCGGAATGGACGGGGGTATCCCTGTCGAATTTGCTGGCGCGGGCGGGTATCCGTCCTGAAGCCGTAGACGTGGTTTTGGAAGGCGCGGACAGCGGGGAAATCAAGACCACGCCGCGCCCTGCCGGAGCCATTCACTTTGCCCGCAGCCTGCCCCTCGAACGCGCGCGGCAGCAGGATGTAATCCTCGCCTACCGCATGAACGGCAGCGATTTGCCCGTTTCGCATGGTTTTCCGGTTCGAGCCGTTGTGCCCGGCTGGTACGGCATGGCGTCCGTAAAATGGCTGACGCGCATCCTTGTATTACCGCAAGCGTTTCAGGGCTATTTTCAGACCATTGATTACGCGATATGGGAGCGGCAGGGGGGCGAAGCAAGGCGCGTTCCCATTACCACCATGCAGGTCAAGGCCAGCATTGCGCGTCCCACATTCCGGGAATTGATTCGCGCCGGGAGTGCGTATCGTATCTATGGAGCGGCCTGGGCCGGGGAAGCCGCTGTTACCAAAGTGGAAGTCAGCGCCAATGGCGGCCAATCCTGGCAGCCCGCCCGCTTGAACAATCTGCCGGTTCCGTATACCTGGCGCTTCTGGGAGTACGAGTGGCGCGCGCCCCAGCAGCCGGGACGCTACGGCATCCTGGCGCGGGCAACCGACGCAAAAGGCAACACACAGCCCCTGCAGCGCGACGCTGACCGCGAAAATTACATGATTAACCACGTTGTGCCGGTGGAAGTGGAAGTGGGATAGGCATTAGGCATTAGATATTAGGCATTAGGCTGCTCATTATCGGCTTGAATGGGATGTGCCTTTAGACAACACTATCCTGCTTGTACAGGTACTAATGCCTAATGCCTAATGCCTAATGCCTCCCCGGAAACGCTTATGGCGCTGAATATACGGCAAAATGGCATTGTATTGCGGCAGGATGACGGGAGCGTGACCATTCACCGTCCCGGCAAGGGCGGCAATGCGGGTGTGATTATTGAAGTTGGGGAAGAACTGGCGGATACGTGGCGGCTGGCGACTGGAGATGTTGTGGAAGGCGTCACGGCAGTCTTTGACGATGTGCAGGCCGTGTCGGACGCAAGCGCGGAGTGGTACGAGCAATACGATTTAATGGACGAGGAGCAGCGGGACGAACCCGGCAGCGCGCGGGGCGTCTCGGTTCCCGCGTGGTTGCGGGAACACGTTTTGCCGTCCGAGCAGCTTGTGTCCATTTCGCGGGTGAACGGCATGGAGTGGGAAGATGCGGACGAACGCCCTTCCCCGCGTAAGCGCAACAACGCCGAGCGCAGTTCGCCGGATCGCCTGCTTCCGCTTGCCGTTCGCGCTTCGGACACGACCGGCAGGATGCTGGACTTTGCCGCGCCATTGGGAACGGGCTGTGTAGGCGTGATTTACGGCCCTCATGCCAGTGGCCTGACCCGGACTCTGGAAGCCGTTGTTGCGGGAACCTGCGCCAATGCCCCGGATGTAGCCGTGCTTGTGCTGCTGCTGCGAGCGCGGGGCGAGGAAGCGACCGAATGGCGGCGGCAGTTTCCCAATGCGGATGTGGTTGTGTGTTCTTCCGCGTCGTCGGCAAGTACGCCGGAGCAAGCCCTGCGCCTTGCCGACATCACATTGGCCTGCGCGCAGCGTCAAACGGAATTGGGGCGGCATGTGCTGCTGGCGGTTGACTCGCTGACGGGATTGTGGGGCGCGATGCTGGAAGCGGAACACGCGGATTCGCAGTCGGAAGCGGATCAATCGCGGGCGCGGTATCGGCTGCGCGAGTGGGTTCAAAAAGCAGGCAACTTCGGCGGGCCGGGACTGCTTGGCGCGTCATTGGGCGGCTCGCTGACATTAGTTGGAACCGCGTGGCAGCAGAGCATAGACGAGGAAGCGGAAGAAGAGCGCGATGTTCACCCCCACCTGCGCCTGATGGAGCATCTGCTGCACGACACCAACTGGCGCGTTCCCCTGTCGCCCGTTCTCATGCGCGAACGCCTGTTCCCCGCCATTGATACGGCGCGCTGTCTGTCCCAACCCGAAGACAAACTCCTGCCGCCTGAGATTTACGAACAACTGCTAACCGCGCGGGCAAAACTGGCGCGTCTGGACCTGCTTTCCCGCCACAAAACGCTTTTAGATGCGCTGGACGAAACAACCGACAACAGCCAGTTAATGGATATGTTGTAAATTGAAAACCCCGGCATTTGTCCACGCGGAGGCCATCATTCTGTGCTAAAATATGGTACAGGCGATATTCTGGTACGGTGCAGTTTGTGGCAGGGAAGTCAGGGCATTTTGAAGTCGCCGCGCCCGTAACCGTTTGAAATCAGTTGATTGGAGCAGTCTGTTTTTGTTATGGCGGCAAGTAAAACCACAAGTAAGAAGTATGGACGTATTCGCAATGCGCGGCAGAACTACGCGCCGTTTCGCGCCTGCCTGCTGGTGGCGGGGTTGGCGGCGATTATGAAAATGGCGCTTGCCGGCAGCGTCCACGATATGCAGCGCATGTCGTGCGACGGATTGCGTAATTACCTGGCGGGCGCGGAAGGAAACTATTACCGCAAATACCATCACTTTGTTGTCGGGGGCGAGGATGCGTTACAGGAACTGGTGAATGCCCAGGTGATGCGCGCCCTGCCGGAATGTCGCGCGGGTGGGCACTACACCGCCGTTGCCAACCCGGACGGCTCCCTTGCCATTCATTGCAGCATTCCCGACCACGACAAAGATCATGCCATTACCCGTCTGCCCTCTCGCCGTCGGCAGTAAATCAAGGGTATCTAACCCGCTTTGTCCAATTAAGCTTTGTTGATCCGTTTAGCATCAAATCGCTCGTTATTCAATCATTATGCTGCGTACGCTTTCTGTCCGAAATTTTGCCATTATTGACCGGCTTGACCTGGAATTCGAGCCGGGGTTTAACGTGCTGACCGGCGAAACCGGCGCGGGCAAATCCATCCTCATGGACGCGCTGAACCTGATATTGGGCGCGCGGGCCGGGGCGGAAATGGTTCGCGGCGGCGCGGATAAGGCCACGATTGACGCCGTTTTCGATGTGGGCGAATCATCGCATTTGCAGGCGATTGTCGAGCGCATGGGCTACGACCTGGAAGACGACCAGTTGTTTCTGGCGCGGGAAGTGTCGGCTGCGGGCAAGTCTTCGTGCCGCATTGCGGGGCGTCCGGCAACTGTGGCGCAGTTGAAAGAATTGGGCGACTGGCTGGTAGACCTGCACGGGCAGCACGAGCATCAATCCCTGCTGGCCGTAGCGCGGCATCTGGATATGCTGGACGATTGGGGCGGCAAGCCGATTGCGGGTTTGCGCGGTCAGGTGGCTGAAGCGTATCAGGCCGTGCAAAAATTGCGCCGGGAAAAAGAGGAATTGGAGCGGGACGCCCGCGAACGCGCGCACCTGCTGGATTTGTACCAGTTTCAGGTGAAGGAAATCGGGGAAGCCAAACTTGCGCCCGGTGAAGATGAGGAACTGGCAACGGAATACAAGCGGGTTGCGAACGCGCAAAAACTGGCGGAATCGGCGGCAACCGCTGCGGAAGCCCTGACGGGCGGCGAAAGCGGCAGCGGCGCACTCGAAGCCCTGAACCTTGCCATGCGGACGCTGGAAGAAGCGGCGGCATTGGACGACGCGCTGACGCCCGCATTGGAAGCCGTTCGTTCCGCCACGTATGAACTGACCGAAACCGAGCGCGACCTGATCCGCTATCAGGATACCGTCGAGTTCAATCCCGAACGTTTGGAGCAGATCGAGGAACGCCTGGAACTGCTGCGCAACTTGAAGCGCAAGTACGGCGACAGTATCGAAGAAATCGCGCAGTACGGCAAGGAAACCGCCGCGAAACTGGATACGCTCACCAATTCGGAAGAGCGCGGGGCACAACTGGACGCGGAAATCAAAAAGGGCGGTAAGAAACTGCGCGACCTGTGCGCCCAACTCAGCGACCTGCGCTGCAAAGCGGCTTTGGAATTTCAGACGATCACGCTTACGGAACTGCGCGACCTGGCGATGGAAAAAACGCGCTTTGAAGTCCATATCGTTCAGGGCGAGCCGACCGCCAAAGGCACGGACAAGGTAGAATTTCTGATCGCCACCAATCCCGGCGAGCCGCTCCGTTCGCTGGCGAAAGTGGCGTCGGGCGGCGAAATTTCGCGCGTGATGCTGGCGATCAAGTCCGCGCTTGCCCGGCAGGAACCCTTGCCGACAATGGTTTTGACGAGATTGACGTTGGCGTAGGCGGGCGCACGGCCAGTAAAATCGCCGAAAAATTGTCGAACCTCGCGAAGAACGCGCAAGTCTTGTGTATCACGCACCTCGCGCAGCTTGCCAGCAAAGGGCAGCGCCATCTGTACATCGAAAAGAACGTGGAAGGCGACCGCACCAATGTCACCGTCGTTCCCCTGACGCCCGAACAGCGCGTCACAGAAGTCGCCCGCATGATCGGCGGCGAAGGCATCACGGACACGTTCTACAACACGCCCGCGAAATGCTGTCCACGCCAAAAGAGAAGAATGGCCGCGAATGAACGCGCATAACCTGCGGTTCACGTACAAGAGCGACGGACACTTTTACCCTGCATTGGCAAACCTCTGTGAAACACAGCAAAGAGTTCTGTGGTTTAATGTTCAGGCGTAATTACTGTTAATTACTGGATTGACATTAACGGCGAAAATAGTAGGTAATGACGAGTACAAAGAATCATTGAAGGAATTGTATCGCTCAACTGCTTCCGAAGGGAAATTCTATATTGTGACATGCGCTGGCTGTGGTGACCAGGGTGTGCAAGCGCATCTGCGATAGAGATAACGCATATAGAAGGCAAAACGCTATGGCTGACACGGAGTTAAACCGGTCTACGTTTTTGACACACAAGAGTATGTTGCTCAGATAACAAGTGCCTACGAAGAATTAGCGCATCTTAAAGAACTCTATCCGAGTTATCGAATGAGCGATGTGTGGTAGCCGCAGTTTGATAAGTTGAGGCATGAAACCCAATCCCGTTCAAGTAACGCCTGCACCGGGAATAAATTCCTCGGCTGTGGTAACGAAGCCCGCCTGCGCGGACTGAAGGCTTTATAAATCATCTAACGGCGGTGTAGTCCGCGCAGGCGGATTTCGTTACCACAGCCGCGCATTTAATGCACGGACTTTTCAATGCACGGCGAATATAAAACTCCGGGTGGCAAATTGGTCATGGTTGATTTTTCCGTCGCTCACGGCATACTTTATGGTGTGCAGGTGAGCGGCGACTTTTTTCTGTACCCGGAGGAAGCGTTGCTGCACATCGCCGCGTCGTTGGAAGGCTTGCCGATTACGGCAGATGTGGATGAGATTGCCGCCCGAATTACGAACGCGCTTGCGCCCGATGTGGTGATGCTTGGGTTTTCGCCTGAAGCGATTGCGCGGGCGGTCAGAAATGCGCTGGAGGAACAGCCATGAGTAACGAGACGCTGAACAGCAACGCGCCAGAGGAGGCGATGTCTGCCGAACCGGTGTATGCGCCTGTTCCTGCGCCGATTACGCTGGATGTGACGCCAATGCTGGAACGCTGGAAAGGGGCAGGGTGGCAATTGCTGCCGGAAGTTCCGCTTAGTCCCGCCATGAATGTCGCGCTGGATGAAGTTTTGTTGGGACAGGTGCAGCGTAGCGAACGTCCGCCGACCTTGCGGTTTTGGGGATGGGGCGGGCAGGCGGTGATTTTGGGTTCGTTTCAATCCGTACGCAATGAAGTGGACGAGCAGGCCGCGCAGGAAATGGGAATCGCCATTGTCCGGCGCATGAGCGGCGGCGGAGCCATGCTGGTGCAGCCCGGATTAACGATTACGTACTCGCTGTATATTCCCGACGGATTGCTGCAAGGCGTTTCCATTGCCAACTCGTATGCGGTTTGCGATCAATGGGCGGTGGCGGCGTTTCGGGAGGCGGGGATCAATGCGTGGTACGCGCCCCTCAACGACATTACGAGTGCGGAAGGCAAAATCGGCGGCGCGGCGCAGGCGCGGCGTCCCGGCGCAATCCTGCACCACACGACCATTGCCTACGAAATGAACCCCGACGAGATGCTGCGCGTTCTCCGCATCGGACGCGCCAAACTCAGCGACAAAGGCATTGCCAGCGCCGCCAAGCGCGTCAGCCCCCTGCGCCGTCAAACCGACCTGCCCCGCGAACAACTGGTAGCGCGTCTCACAGAGGGTTTTCGCAACGATTTCGGCCTGACCGACTCCGCGCTGTCTGCCGAAGACATTCTCGCCGCCGAACAGCTTGTACAGACAAAATACGGCACAGACGCCTGGACGCATAGCCTGCCCTGATTATTTAAGTATGTGGAGCAGCCGTTGGTAAGCCTCTTCCCAGCGTTCGGCGTTTGCGGCAGGCGTGTAGGTTTCCAGCGTGAAAGAATTGCGCACGATTTGCCGCGCCTGCTCCAGCCCATTCAGCAGGCCGACGCCGATGGCCTGCATTAGTATATTGCCGATAGCGGTTGCTTCCACCGGGCCGGCAATTACGGTTCGGCGCGTGGCATCGGCGGTGAGTTGGCACAGCAGTTTGTTTTGGGTTCCGCCGCCCACGACGTGAATGGTGTCAATGCCGCGCCCGCGTACCTGCTCCAATCCCTCCACTACAAACCGGTATTTCAGCGCGAGGCTTTCCAGGCAGCAGCGGATGATTGCGCCCTCGTCCTGTGGAACCGCCTGCCCCGCGCGTTGGCAGAAGGCGCGGATTTCCGCCGCCATGTCGTCGGGCGCGAGGAACGCGGGATCGTCCGGGTCAATCAATGGCCCGAATGGAGGAGCCTGTTCCGCCAGTGTGGTCAAGGTAGCATAGCTGTGATCGTGTCCGTATCGGGCAAACGAGCGGCGGCACTCCTGCACGAGCCACAATCCCATCACGTTTTTCAGGACGCGAACCGTGTTACGCGCGCCGCCTTCATTGGTAAAGTTGAATTTCGCGGTTTGTTCGGAGATAAGCGGGACAGGCGCTTCGATGCCGACAAGCGACCATGTGCCGCTGCTGATGTAAGCGTAATCGGGAGTGGACGCGGGCACGGCGACAACCGCGCTGCCCGTATCATGGGTGGCGGGCGCGATCACTTGCAGGTTGGTGGCTCCTGTTTCTGCCGCAATATCCCGGCGAAGTGTGCCAAGCCGCGTTCCCGCGGGTACGATGTCGGTGAAAATAGCGCGGGGCAGTTGAAACGCTCCAATCAAATCCTCCGCCCATGCGTGGTTATGCGGGTCGGCGAGTTGCGTCGAGGTGGCGTTGCTCCATTCCGTCACTTTTACGCCCGTCAGCCAGAAGTTCAGCAGGTCGGGCATGAGCAGCAAGGTGCGGGCGTTTGCCAGCAGGGGCGAACCCGCTTTTTGCAGCGACAGCAGTTGATATAGCGTATTGAACTGCAAAAACTGTATTCCCGTGCGCTTGTAAATCGCTTCACGCGGCACGGTTTGAAACGCGGCTTCCATCATGCCGTCATTGGCGTGGTCGCGGTAATGGCGTGGGTTCCCCAACAGCACATCGTCTTTGCCGAGCAGTCCGAAATCCACTGCCCACGTATCAATGCCCATCCCCCTAAAATCGGTTCCACAGGACTGCGCGGCCAATCGTAATCCTGTCTTGATTTCCGTAAACAGCCGCAGCGCGTCCCAATACAGCGTATCGAGTACGCGCGTCCCGCCCGTCGCAAAACGGTGCGCGTCCTGCAAGCGCAGTTTGTCGTCCTCAAAAAAGCCCGTTACCGCCCGCCCGCTTTCCGCGCCCAGATCAAACGCCAGAAACTTGGCTTCCATTGCCACGATGATGCCTCCCCAAAAAGGATGAAGGATGAAGGATGAAGGATGAAGAATGAAGACAATGCCTGTCTCTGTCTTAATCAATAAACATGGTTATGACAGAAGAAGCCATTGTCCTGAGTGCAATTCTTCATCCTTCATCCTTCATCCTTCATCCTTTTCGGGGCGGGAAAATCCTGCTTGTTTCTTATCGTGCAATTTTACGCCGATGAGGGCTGTCAACAGGAATGGGCACCTTGCCGCTAGTACGCGGCAGAGCCAATAATAAATCATCCGAGAGGATGAATGGGAAGAAGCAGGAGAAAGAGGCAACATGACAGCGCAACCTTTGAACATACAAATCTACTTACGCGGCGGCGGCACATTGGAAGCATTGGCGCGCGATCTGGCAATCCGCCATGCCCGGCATCCGGCTTACGCCAATCTGGTACTGCTGAAATACGATCAGATTAACAGCCCGATGGACAACCCTGTTGTGCGGGAGTGCCGGGGGCTGATTCTGGATGAAGCGGACGATTGGCGCATTGTTGCCCGCGCTTACGAGAAATTCTTCAACTACGGCGAACCGAACGCGCCCGTTATAGATTGGACAACCGCCCGCATACAGGAGAAAGTAGACGGAACCCTGTGCATTTTCTACCATTACGACAGCAAGTGGCATGTTGCGACAACGGGAACGCCGGACGCCGGGGGCAGGGTGCATAACGGCGAGCGCATATTCCGTGACCTGATCTGGGAAACGGCAAGGCAGTACGAAATGCAGTTGCTTTCGCCCCAACATTGCTATCTGTTTGAACTCACAAGCCCCTACAATCGCGTGGTCGTGCCGCATGAGCAGCCGGGCTTGACCCTGCTGGGCATACGGCAAACGGATAATGGCGCATGGGTCCCGCTGAAGCAGGCCCATTCGTATATCAGCGGTTCCGTGCCTGTCGTGCAGGAGTTCGCGTTCAACTCGCTTGCCGCCGTGCTGTCTTCGTTGGAAAACATCAACCCTCTGGAGCAGGAGGGGTACGTGGTTGTGGATGGCGCGGGCAATCGCGTCAAGGTGAAGCATCCGCGTTATGTCGCGCTGCATCTGCTCAAGGAATCGTTCAATTTGCGGGCGTATGTGGAGGTATTGCGGGCAGGCGAAACTCCCGAACTGCTCACGTACTTTCCCGAAATCGGGGCAGAGTACGCGCCGGTTCGCGCTGCTTACGAAACCCTCGCGATGGAAATTGACGCCGATTACAGCCGTCTGCGTTCGCTTGACACGCAGAAAGAGTTTGCACAGGCCGCGCTCAAAACACGCTGCTCCGCCGCGCTGTTCGCAATCCGGGCCGGCGATTGCCGCGATGCCCGCGATGGATTATTTAAGCATGTGGAGCAGCCGTTGGTAAGCCTCTTCCCAGCGTTCGGCGTTTGCGGCAGGCGTGTAGGTTTCCAGCGTGAAAGAATTGCGCACGATTTGCCGCGCCTGCTCCAGCCCATTCAGCAGGCCGACGCCGATGGCCTGCATTAGTATATTGCCGATAGCGGTTGCTTCCACCGGGCCGGCAATTACGGTTCGGCGCGTGGCATCGGCGGTGAGTTGGCACAGCAGTTTGTTTTGGGTTCCGCCGCCCACGACGTGAATGGTGTCAATGCCGCGCCCGCGTACCTGCTCCAATCCCTCCACTACAAACCGGTATTTCAGCGCGAGGCTTTCCAGGCAGCAGCGGATGATTGCGCCCTCGTCCTGTGGAACCGCCTGCCCCGCGCGTTGGCAGAAGGCGCGGATTTCCGCCGCCATGTCGTCGGGCGCGAGGAACGCGGGATCGTCCGGGTCAATCAATGGCCCGAATGGAGGAGCCTGTTCCGCCAGTGTGGTCAAGGTAGCATAGCTGTGATCGTGTCCGTATCGGGCAAACGAGCGGCGGCACTCCTGCACGAGCCACAATCCCATCACGTTTTTCAGGACGCGAACCGTGTTACGCGCGCCGCCTTCATTGGTAAAGTTGAATTTCGCGGTTTGTTCGGAGATAAGCGGGACAGGCGCTTCGATGCCGACAAGCGACCATGTGCCGCTGCTGATGTAAGCGTAATCGGGAGTGGACGCGGGCACGGCGACAACCGCGCTGCCCGTATCGTGGGTGGCGGGCGCGATCACTTGCAGGTTGGTGGCTCCTGTTTCTGCCGCAATATCCCGGCGAAGTGTGCCAAGCCGCGTTCCCGCGGGTACGATGTCGGTGAAAATAGCGCGGGGCAGTTGAAACGCTCCAATCAAATCCTCCGCCCATGCGTGGTTATGCGGGTCGGCGAGTTGCGTCGAGGTGGCGTTGCTCCATTCCGTCACTTTTACGCCCGTCAGCCAGAAGTTGAGCAGGTCGGGCATGAGCAGCAAGGTGCGGGCGTTTGCCAGCAGGGGCGAACCCGCTTTTTGCAGCGACAGCAGTTGATATAGCGTATTGAACTGCAAAAACTGTATTCCCGTGCGCTTGTAAATCGCTTCACGCGGCACGGTTTGAAACGCGGCTTCCATCATGCCGTCATTGGCGTGGTCGCGGTAATGGCGTGGGTTCCCCAACAGCACATCGTCTTTGCCGAGCAGTCCGAAATCCACTGCCCACGTATCAATGCCCATCCCCCTAAAATCGGTTCCACAGGACTGCGCGGCCAATCGTAATCCTGTCTTGATTTCCGTAAACAGCCGCAGCGCGTCCCAATACAGCGTATCGAGTACGCGCGTCCCGCCCGTCGCAAAACGGTGCGCGTCCTGCAAGCGCAGTTTGTCGTCCTCAAAAAAGCCCGTTACCGCCCGCCCGCTTTCCGCGCCCAGATCAAACGCCAGAAACTTGGCTTCCATTGCCACGATGATGCCTCCCCAAAAAGGATGAAGGATGAAGGATGAAGGATGAAGAATGAAGACAATGCCTGTCTCTGTCTTAATCAATAAACATGGTTATGACAGAAGAAGCCATTGTCCTGAGTGCAATTCTTCATCCTTCATCCTTCATCCTTCATCCTTTTCGGGGCGGGAAAATCCTGCTTGTTTCTTATCGTGCAATTTTACGCCGATGAGGGCTGTCAACAGGAATGGACACCTTGCCGCTAGTACGCGGCAGAGCCAATAATAAATCATCCGAGAGGATGAATGGGAAGAAGCAGGAGAAAGAGGCAACATGACAGCGCAACCTTTGAACATACAAATCTACTTACGCGGCGGCGGCACATTGGAAGCATTGGCGCGCGATCTGGCAATCCGCCATGCCCGGCATCCGGCTTACGCCAATCTGGTACTGCTGAAATACGATCAGATTAACAGCCCGATGGACAACCCTGTTGTGCGGGAGTGCCGGGGGCTGATTCTGGATGAAGCGGACGATTGGCGCATTGTTGCCCGCGCTTACGAGAAATTCTTCAACTACGGCGAACCGAACGCGCCCGTTATAGATTGGACAACCGCCCGCATACAGGAGAAAGTAGACGGAACCCTGTGCATTTTCTACCATTACGACAGCAAGTGGCATGTTGCGACAACGGGAACGCCGGACGCCGGGGGCAGGGTGCATAACGGCGAGCGCATATTCCGTGACCTGATCTGGGAAACGGCAAGGCAGTACGAAATGCAGTTGCTTTCGCCCCAACATTGCTATCTGTTTGAACTCACAAGCCCCTACAATCGCGTGGTCGTGCCGCATGAGCAGCCGGGCTTGACCCTGCTGGGCATACGGCAAACGGATAATGGCGCATGGGTCCCGCTGGAGCAGGCCCATTCGTATATCAGCGGTTCCGTGCCTGTCGTGCAGGAGTTCGCGTTCAACTCGCTTGCCGCCGTGCTGTCTTCGTTGGAAAACATCAACCCTCTGGAGCAGGAGGGGTACGTGGTTGTGGATGGCGCGGGCAATCGCGTCAAGGTGAAGCATCCGCGTTATGTCGCGCTGCATCTGCTCAAGGAATCGTTCAATTTGCGGGCGTATGTGGAGGTATTGCGGGCAGGCGAAACTCCCGAACTGCTCACGTACTTTCCCGAAATCGGGGCAGAGTATGCGCCGGTTCGCGCCGCTTACGAAACCCTCGCGATGGAAATTGACGCCGATTACAGCCGTCTGCGCTCGCTTGACACGCAGAAAGAGTTCGCACAGGCCGCGCTCAAAACACGCTGCTCCGCCGCGCTGTTCGCAATCCGGGCCGGCGATTGCCGCGATGCCCGCGACTACCTGAGCCGACGCGCCACCGTTGCTTCCGTAATGCGACTGCTTGGGTTAAAGGAGGAACCACAGGCGGCAAACAAAAACGCCATAGAAGGGGAATTCAGTTCGTCTTAAAAACTCACTGCTACCTGACGCAAAATCAAACAGCTCTGCTTATACGAGCGGTACTGTTAGAGCTAAGACTATGAGTACCGCTCGTATAAGCAGAGCTTAAGCAGACAATCGATGAGTCTGAACGAGTACGTCTCGTACTCGTTCAACCAAGTGCTGCCAGTCAGACTTCCGATCAGTACGCAGATCGTGTTCTACTATAAGGCTGATGTGCAGCACTGATCGTAGAATACTTTCAACCTCACTGAAGTTCTCAAGAACCAATTCACATTCTTGCATGGCGAAGCATGAGTAGCATGTGCAGTTGCGCCGCTCATTTTCAGTTACAAGGGGTTGACCGCAGAAGCAGGTGAGATCCTCATCCCCTTCCCATTCAGGAACAGTGTTTTGATTCTGGAAATCGAAAGAAATGGTTTGAACCACTTCTGTTTGTGGTAAACTCTCAACAGGGAGCATGAGAAGTGTCTCCGTTCTTAATGAGGAAAGAGGACTCGACCTCCTCTTTCCTCAAAGTTAAAATAGACGTGGCACGGGTTCGTCATTCTCAGGTAGATTGCCCTCCTTCTTATCTAATGATTTTTCAGCGTCGGTCAGTTCCAATCCGATTGCAACCTTCACATTACGTACAGCCTGCTTGACAGGAAAGTTAGTAGTGTTGATTTTCAAGGTTTCACGGTTGACAATATTGTCTAACCACAGGTCGGATCTTCTGGTGAAATCCAACTCCCCTAGTTTCTGAATTAGTTCCTCTCGTTCGCTCCCTTCCTTAGTGTTAATGTAGTAGCCAGTTCTGCTAATCACCTGCAACCCTGTTGCCGTTAGATGAACGTTATCCTCACGGAGTTTTGGTATGGAATTCTCCTCGGGGCCGGGCTTCGCATTGCTGTCAGCGATTAACTGCCACACGCTGTTGTATGTAGTAAACCGCTGGTAAAAATCTATGATGTTGCGAACGTACTGATCGCCTGCTGGACCATCAAGACGTTCGGCAACGTACCGTGCTAAAGCATCACGGTTTTGTATGGAATTTCCTAACAAAATTTCAGCAGCACAATAGCGAATCTGGTTCAGAGTGAACAGCTTGATTGAGGTTTTGCCTATGCTCTGGGCCATTTCATCAATTCTGCCTCTGAAAAAGTCGACTTCCTTAGTGATGCGCTGTATCAACGGAAACAGCTTACTACGAGTGTCGAACGCAGCCAACATTGACTTGGGAATCTCTTTAGTCTGTGCGCAGTCGGCAAAATCCTGATGAACTTTAGTAATTTCTTCTTCCAAAACTAAAGTAATGCTGATGGCATCATCTTGCAATTCTGGCTTTGCTTCAATGGCTCGTTCGATTGCTTTGATGCGGTGTTGTCCATCGGTGACATAGAATTGGTAGCCACGAGGCACAATAACAATGACGTTCACCACAGGTGCTTGCGTTTTAGTGGTGAAACACTTCAAGGATTTGTCTACGTTGAGTGTAACTGGTGGAAGAATGTAGTGTTCTTCACTTATCAAGTATTCGCTGATACTTTTAACGTGGTCTGGAATGAGAGGCCGGTTACGCCTTTCAGAGATACTCACAGTGGACTTGGAAGGAGACTCGATGCGTACCAACCGAATAACTTCGTGCATTGGCAGGCTAGTACTTATCATTCGTCGTCCTCCTTGTTGGTACAAGGCTCCGGGAATTGCAATGCCTCTCGTAGCCATTGCTTCATCGTTGGCTGCTTGTTGGGCGTCTGCAAAGGTGTTACAGTACTGAATGTTATCTTCCATGTTCGTGCCTCCTCGTTTGAATGAGAACATTATACATCTGAATGGAAGTAGCTGTCAAGGATTTGAAACTATAAAAACGGACATATTTGACCGTTTTTTTATAAAAAATGGTCGGATATGTCCGTTATATGCAAAATAAGGCTATTTGAGGTGTTTCACAGCCCTACTCAGGCATCTACTCTGCTCATCAAAGAGTGAATTACTACATGCCTGTTGGCATAGCCAATTCGAGCGGAGAAGGCAACTGGTAGATAGAATTCTTCTCTAGCACGGGCACAATCTTCCATCAACGATAACTGCTCAAACCCGTCAATGATGCCCAAATCGTCAGGATGTTCTTCAACCCAGTGTTTCAGGGCTGTAGTCGCTGTTGTTATTTCCGGCAGGGTTGTTGCTGTCAACACCTGAACTATCAACTGTTGGCGCTCTTTACTTTCCAGATAATTCATCTTAGTTGTCCTTTCAACTTCTGATTGGAGGAAGACAAAACTGTCAGCGCCTGTTTACGGTGATCAGGTTCAAGCGCAAGCGCTTGTTTCAGTAAAGAAGCGTTTCTATCCCGAATCGGAGTACGCAGTAGATCAAGATAAAACTCTTGCTCTTGTGTACCCAATACGGAGCGAATTTGTTCAAGAGCATCAATGTAAACGTTGAACAGATGCGTTTGATCGGTAGACTGGAAGAAATTCTCTTCAACGGTGACACCAAGCGTTTGTAAGACCGTAGGCCGCACAATACGCTGAAGTTTTTCAACAACCCCTTCTTCCCACCCCCTATTTGCTTCAAAGTCAAGCCGGTTATATCCGGCGGAAAGCGCATGAAGAACCTCGTGGATTAGCGTTCGCCAGCGCAGGTTCTGTTCCGCTAACATCGCATTTATCAGGATGCTGCAAGTAAACGGCTTTTTGCCATGAAAGTTGGCGTTCGTTATCAATTCGACTGTGCCGTTCCAATTGGAAGCAAGTCCGGTGATTTGTTCGAGAAGGATTGTAATCTGTTGCAGTTCAGCTGCGATAAGTTCGGTGTTCATAATTTGCTCGGTTGAATGTGGGTTGATTGTATTGTACCCGATTTGTCGGCGTTGCTTTTGAATCTGCCTGCCGTTTACCCCTTGACGGAACGCCCCGAAAATTGTATACTCGTTTGCATGTCAGACACCACTTCCAACAATCAACCAATCTCAAATGACGCGGCTGCCGTGCCCGTCAACACTACGCCTGCGCCTGCGAATGTTGCCGCGCCGGGTGTTAATCCCGCGCCCGGAGTGACGCCGCCCAAGCGCCCGGCTCCCGAATCGGTTCCCAAAGATTATGAGGGCAGTACGCCGCTGATGAAGCAGTATTTCGCCACCTGTCAGGAGCATCCCGGCATCATTTTGCTGATGCGCGTGGGTGACTTTTACGAAGCGTATGGCGAAGCGGCGGAAATCATTGCCCGCGACCTGAACATCACGCTGACCGGGCGCGAGGATGGCGGCGTCCGCGTCCCGATGGCGGGCGTCCCGCACCACGCGACGGAGCGTTACGTCGCCCGCCTGATCCACAAGGGGCGGCGTATCGCCATCATGGATCAGGTGGAAGACCCCAAGTACGCCAAAGGGCTGGTCAAGCGCAAGGTGACGCGGGTTGTCACGCCGGGAACCGTGCTTGAAGACAACATGCTCGACGCTAAAAGCAACAACTACCTTGTGGCGGCGGTTGTCGGCGACCCGGTTGCGGGCGTGGGCATTGTGGACGTGTCTACGGGCGAGTTTTTGACAACCGAAATCAGCGGCGAACGGCGCGTAGAATCGCTTGCTGGACGAAATCATGCGTTTGGAACCGGCGGAAATTCTGGTTTCCCCGGACGCCGATCCCAAATCTTGTGGACGAAATCCGGGCGTCGTGTTCGGGAACGGTCACGGTTGTGGAAAGGCAGGAAGGCAAACGGCAAAAGGCGGAAGGCAATAGCCGCGAGATGCTGCTGTCCCATTTCGGAACCCAATCCCTGCGCGGTTTCGGCTGCGAGGAGTACACAGCGGGACTGGACGCCTGCGCCCTTGTTCTCCGCTACCTGCGCGATACGCAGGTGAACGCCCTGCCGCATATCCGCAGTCTCAGCACCTATTCCGCCCGCGAGTTTATGATGCTGGACGGCCCCGCCCGGCGGCATCTGGAACTGACGCAGGCGATGGGCGAAGGCGGCAGGCAGCGCACTCTGCTTGCCAGTCTGGACGAAACCCTGACGCCGATGGGCGGGCGCTTGCTGCGCCGTTGGCTGGAAGAGCCGCTCCTGGACGTGACCCGCATCACGCGGCGTCTGGATGCTGTCGAGGAACTCAGTCGTGACGTGATCAGGCGGGGCGATGTGCGCGAACTGTTGCGCGGCATGGGCGACATCGAGCGCCTTGTCAGCCGCGCGGCTGCGGGCATGGCGAACGGGCGCGACTTGATTGCCCTGAAAAACGCCCTATTGCGCCTGCCCGATCTGGCCGACCTGCTGGAAGGCGTCCAATCCGAAAAACTCAGCGAACTGGCGCACCGCCTGTCCTGCCCGCCCGACGTGGCGCAGCGCATTGCCGAGGCGATAACCGATGATCCGCCCGCCGGATTGAGCGAAGGCGGCCTGATACGTCCGGGCTATAATGCGGTGTTGGACAAAATTCAGGAAGAAAGCGCGAACGCCAAAGCGTTTATCGCCAATCTGGAAACTTCCGAGCGACAGCGAACGGGCATTAACAGTCTTAAAGTGGGCTACAATGCCGTGTTCGGCTATTACATCGAGGTTACAAAAACCCATTTAAGCAAAGTGCCACTCAACTACACGCGCAAGCAGACCATTTCTACCGGAGAACGCTATATCACGGAAGAATTGGTAAATCAGGCAAAACTCGTATCTAAGGCAGAAGAACAAAGCGTAGAATTGGAATACGAGTTGTTTCTGGCCGTCCGGGAGCGGGTTGCGGAAGCGGCGACGGACGTGCTTGCCGTTGCCCGCGCCGTCGCCGAATTGGACGTGTTTACCGGTTTTGCCGAAACCGCCGTGCGCCATCATTATGTACGGCCTCTTGTGGATGATGAAGACCGGATTGAAATCGCGGGCGGGCGGCATCCCGTGATTGAGCGCATCGGCAGCGTCCTGGGCATCGGCGGCGAGTACATTCCCAACGACTGCAAACTGGACGATGATTGCCGCATGGTCATTATCACCGGCCCGAACATGAGCGGCAAATCCTCCTACCTGCGCCAAATCGCCCTGATCGTCCTGCTCGCGCAAATCGGCAGTTTCGTGCCTGCGGACGGCGCGACGATTGGCGTGGTAGACCGCATTTTTACCCGCGTCGGCGCCCATGACGAACTGGCAAGCGGGCAGTCTACGTTCATGGTGGAAATGAACGAAACCGCCAGCATCCTCAACAACGCCACCAGCCGCAGCCTTGTCGTATTGGACGAAATCGGGCGCGGAACCAGCACGTATGACGGCCTTTCCATTGCGTGGGCGGTTGCCGAACACCTGACGCGCATCGGCTGCAAAACCCTGTTCGCCACGCATTACCACCACCTCAACGAACTGGCGAAGCACTTCCCAACCGTGCATAACTACCGCGTCGCCGTGAAGGAGCAGGGCGACAGCATCATCTGGCTGCGCAAACTGGTTCCCGGTGGCACGGACCGGAGTTACGGCATACAGGTGGCGCGAATGGCGGGCGTCCCGCAGGAAGTGGTCGAACGCGCCAAAGAAGTGCTGAAAGGTTTGGAGCGAGGCAGCGCGGGCGCAACCCGCGACATCATCGGGCAAACGGGCGAAAACGGAACCGGTATCGCGCCCCGCAAGCAGAAGGTGCAAATGACGCTCTTCGAGGCCGAAAAGCACCCCGTTTTGGAGGAACTGGAAACGCTGGACGTAACTTCCCTCACGCCCGTGGAAGCCCTGATGAAACTCGACGAACTCAAGCGCCGCCTCAAGCGCCAATCGCAATAAGTAAGGAGAAAACGGCCATGACAATTATGCTGGAATTGACACCGGAGGTAGAGGCACAACTGACTCGACAAGCGCGTCAGGAAGGTCTCTTAGTTAAGGAGTATGTGCAGCGCGCGGTGGAACAACTGGTAAAACCAAAGGAGTTTGACATAAATGCTTTTCTTGCGCTCCCGCGTGACGAGCAGGATTACATTCTGGCAACTGCCGCCGAAGACGCCGCGCCCCTGTATGCCGCAGACCTCGCGTTGCCTGTAACCGAACGGGAACTAACCGCGTTTACGGCGCTGGATGGAGAACCTTTTCATGACGACAACTTCTGATCCCGTTCGTGGCGAGATATGGCGCGTCAACTTGGAACCCACACAGGGCGATGAAATGGGTAAGACACGTCCTATTGTTGTTCTGAGCGGCAAAAGCATTGGGCGTCTTGCTTTACGGATTGTGGTTCCTTTGACGGATTGGAAAGATCGTTACGCCGCCTATGTCTGGATGACACGGCTGGAACCGGACGCCACCAATAATCTGACAAAAACATCAGCGGCAGATGCGTTTCAAGTGCGTTCCGTATCTGTATCCCGTTTTGTGGAGTACGTCGGCATTCTGCCGGATGAGCGATTGGACCGAGTCTGGAAGTCGCTGAGTATATGTACGCGCTGAGTCACTAAAGCAGGGCAAAATCTTGATCGGGACTACTTTGAATTTATTTGCTGTATACTCATACAACCACAATGGAGGAAACAGCGTATTGGCAACATGGCAGGAATTGAGTTCGGATTGTCTTCGCTCTGCGAAAGTGCTGCTCGACAATGGCTTGCTGCGTCGAAGTATCAGCAGCGCGTACTATGCGGCCTACTGCGCTGTCACAAGCCATCTTGTCGCGCACGGGGTTGATTTCGCGCATGGCTGGAACAATCCCGCGCATGAACAGTTGCCGAATCTGGTGCTGAACAACACGACTTTGCCGCGTAACACTCGTTATCAAATCAACAAAGCCATTCGCCGCCTGCGCATGGCGCGTGAGGATGCGGATTACAGACCTGCGGTGATAATTGACCGCAGACGGGCGCTTGATTGTCTGCATGACGCGGGTGATGTGCTGCAACTATTGGGGGTAAACGTAAATGGAACTGAATAGAAATAGTGTCGCGCAGAAAGTGCGCGAGTACCTGCAAAATCATCATCCCGGCGGCGTGACGCTGGAAGTGGTTGAAAACGACATTCATCAAGTGGACTACTGGTGGCGCGTTCCCGTGCGTCCGAGCGCGTGGCCTTTGAAGCGGTACGAATACTACGAGGCGCTGGCCGATATTGAAAGCGACATTCAGGAGAAGGAACACCTCAACATCTTGATTGCGACCGGGGAACCTTTAGAAGCAGAAGCGGCTTGACAATGGATACATTATCGCGCATTGAACTGAATGCGTAATCCGCCGTGCAGCAAGTACGTGATTTGTTACCGACTCAAGAAGTGGGTGGGATTACGTTGCGCATCATGGAGGAGTATGTTTACTCACAACATAAATTCTGGCACGTTCCCGTTCGACCCAACGCCGCCCCTTGCAACTTGTCGGAACTAATCGAAACTCTTGCGGAAATAGAAACCACGCTGCAACTGGACTACGGATTAAACATCATGATTGATCCTGTTGACCCGGAGCCGGCGGAAAGCGGCGCAGAGGTTGAAAACAGCCAGCCGGAGTTTGCCTCAACCTCTGCCGCCTGACGTTTACTATTCCTGTAGCGAAGGAACTTTGCCGCCTTTGCCTTCCACTTCGCTTTGGATGGATTGCAGGGCGGTTTGCAGTTCCTCGTTGATGGTTGCGTCACGATCCCCCGTGCTTTTTTCCAGATTGGCGCTGATGTGGGGTGGGGGCGCAAAGGAGAGATGCACGGTTACTTTGGATTGGCCGTCGCCCGCGTCCCCAACCTGCATCCAGCCGGAATACGCATGTTCGCCGTCCGAACCCCATTCCAGGCGCAGGGCGGCATGGTCGGCGTGTAAATGTCCGTCCGAGTCGTAGTGGTGGCCTTTGGCATCGCCCTCCATGTGAACCCGCTCCCCTTCCTCCGGTTCGGCGCGTTTCACGGTGGGCAGGTATTTGGGCATGTTGTGTACGTCGGCGATAAAGTCGAACACGACATCCGGCGCGGCGTGTACGGTCAGGCTCTGCTCGTATTCAGGCATGGAATTCTCCTCCACATTCCGGCAAAATTCTGGCAAACAGTTCCGCCTGCCGCAATTTATTTTATTGCGGCAGGCGGAAGCGCGTTCAAACACGATAAGATGAGCGCGTAACTACTGCGAACCGCCGCCAGCCTTGCGGGCATCAATTTGATTCAGCAGGGCGACCATGTTGTTGAGAGTGGTGTTGGCGCGGTCAATGTTGGCCTGCGTCGCCGCCGTGTTGTTCTGGGCGCTCGGCGCCATGTTGTTGGACATCATGGTGGTGTTCATCATGGCATCGCGCTTTTCGGCTTTGCGCTCGGCCTTGCGCGCCTGGCGCGCGGGCTTGGACATCGCCTTTTTCTCCTGCTTGGAGGGTTTGGGCGTGTTGTTCTGGGCGCAAACGGGCGCAATGGCGACTGCCGCCAGCAGGCCGGTCAGGGCGAAAGCAAAAGGACGCATTTTCGTCATGTTCGTTACTCCTGTGAAAGTGTGTGTCGAGTGTGTATCGAAAGAAAAGAGACAAGCGTACAGCAAGTATTATAGTATACCCGGCGATTGGAAGTCAAGAGGGGAAGGAACAGTGAGGAACGATGAATGATGAACGATGAGTGATGAGTGAGAATTTGTATTCCATTCATCATTCATCACTCAGCACTCATCACTCCAAAATCATTCCTTCCTCGTAGGCATAAATCAGCCGCTCAAGTTGGGTGATCGCGCTTCTTAGCCGATCCCCGTCTTCTGTATCGCCGATATGGTGAACTGTCGGATACTCGCGCAGCGTGGTGATTTTAGGAATCATGTCCGCGCCCGTTGTGATAGACTCTTCTACGGAGGTGAAGTGCGAATGTTCCGCCAGCGAAATGCGTTCCGCGTCTAAAATCAGCGTGTAGCCGTGGTCGCCATACGCTTCGGAAAACGCGCCGTCAATGGTCACGGCATTGCCGCCCCGCTTGACAGGCTGCTCCCCTTCGTCAATCTTGACGGGAACATGCCCGTTGACGATTAAGCCGTCCTCGCTCACGCCGAACTCGCGCAAGATTTTGCGGCAAAAGTCGGCGTCGTGTATCAATTGGAAGTAGGCGTTTTTGGTTTCTTTGTGGGTGGCTTTGTCGGCGACAAAGTATGTCTCGAAGGTCGCCATTCTATCCTTGCCGAACAGGGGTGAGAGCGGCCCCGCCCACAGGTACCACATCCAATCGGCGTCGGCGTCGCGCCGTTCCGCGCCCTTGCGAAAGGCGCGGCGTATCAGGGAAGCGAGGGCGTCGAACAAATCCCTGCCTTTCCGTTCCACGCCGTCTACGGACAAGGAGAGAAATTCGCCGTTTTCATCGCAGGGGACGCAGGCATGGAAAATGAGGGTGTCGTCCCGCCGCTGCCACATCGCGCCGTGCTGCACCATCCAGCGCATCTGCTCCCACAAGGCTTGGCTTGCCGTAAACGACTGCTGCAGCCGCTTCATGCAGGCGTCTTCTTCGGGGGAGAGGGCATACGGGTCGGCAGGGTCAAGGGTGGGGAAGTGGGTGTCGAGAAGCGGATAGGTTTGTCCGTCAATTTCCACCGTTCCCGCCTCATGGTGGATGCGGTGCAGCAGGTTGCGGTGTTCCCAGTTCCATTCCGGGTGCTTGCGGCTGCTGCTGCCTTCCAGTTTGAAGTTCAGAATCGCGGTGGCTTTTTGCATCCGGGCTAATGTCAAATCGTCGCGCAGGCCGGAACTTTTGGCATGGAATCGTTCGGCGGGATCGTCACCATAAACGGTGCGGGCAAGATGTTCCAGGGGGTCAAGGAAGATGCCGTACCCCTCTTCCAGTTGCTCCAGGCGTTGGTAGCGCAGGGACAGGCGCAGCACGGTGGCAATGGCCGTCGGTTCGCCAAGACACGCCCCCATCCATGAGGTATCGTGATTGCCCCACGTCACCGTCACATGCGGCTGCCGCATCAGGTAATCAATCACTTTGTCAATGCGCAAGCCCCGGTCGCCCATATCCCCGGCAACAAATAACTCGCCCACGCTTAGGTTACGGACAAGTCGGCTTGCCGCCCGCACAACCTCAAAGACAGCCCCCGCGTCAACGAAAACTTTAATCATCGCGTTGATGTAATCCGGGCTGCGCAGGGTGGCGGGTGCGTCCAGCAGTTCGGCGAACAACTCCCGGTAAGGCGTGGGAAACAGGGCGTAAATATGGCCCCGCCGATAGACCGGAGCCAGCCGACGCACACAGTCAAACTGCATCCGCAATGTCTGCTGCGCCCACCCCCCTTGCGCCTCTTGTGTTTGCAAGGCGTCTCGAAGATGCTGCATGGCTTCCTGCGGATAATAAAGCAGGGCAAGAAAGGCGGCCAACTCGTTCGGGGCAAGCCGGCTGCCGAACAGTTCTTCTACGAGCGGGCGGAGCCTGCCGGAAGCGTTGTTAATGACGTGCCGCAGCTTGCGGTAATCGCCGTGAATGTCACTGATGACATGCGTGGCGGGCTTGGGCAGGCCGAGCATGGCAGCGCAGGCAGCGATTTCGCTTCGCGCCACTTCCACATTCGGGTACTGCCGCGCCAATGCCCGCAAGCCGACCAATTCGCCCGGTGTAATGACTCGTTCTTCCCACTCTGTCATGGCTGTGCGCCTCCTGATTGGTTGGTACGCGCTCAGGGACGCAAACTCCTTCTTTTTATTAATTTTCTGCATTGATTCTTCTGCTCAGTCTCTCCCGCGAACTCCTGCGCGTTCACTCGCGCGTCCCATTTCCGAGAGCAGGCCGTTCCTGCAAGGTGTTGTCCCGATGGTAGAAAGCGGCATTGACTTCGACAAAATGCTGCCAGATGCGGGGCACATCGCTTTCCTGAAAGATAGCTTCAACGGGACATTCCGACTCGCACAGCCCACAGTCAATGCACACCGCAGGATTGACGAACAGCATATCGTAGCGCTGCCCATCCTTCTCGACAATGCCCTCGTGGATGCAGTCGCATGGGCAGACGGTCACGCACGACTTGTCCTTTACGCCCATGCACGGTTCGGTAATCACATACGCCATAATTGTAGTTCTCCCATTCTTTTCTCCGCATTTTCCATTATTTTCCAATTTTGGAAGCGGTTTCGCGTCGGGCACAGTGTACGGCAGAAAATGAGTCCGCAACAATGACTTTTATCACGCCGAAATCATAAGCGTACGCGGTATCCTGTTGATACAAGTAGTCAAGGCACAAGGTAAAAGAGAAAAGGCATAAGAGGCAGATAGCATCACTATGACATCCTCAACACTTGATTCCCGGATAGATGCGCTATCAACAATGGAAAGATCAATGGTGAAGAATGGGAGGCTGGCGCGTCGCCGCAGCGCATTACGCCGCGTTCAGTTTTTGAAGACGCTGCCTGACGATGTTCTGGCGGAATTGGCCGGGGCGGGTGTGGAGCGCTGCTTAAATCGCGGCGAGATGCTGTTTGCCGAGCATGACCGTTGTTTGGGGCTGATTGTGGTTCTGACGGGCGCGGTCAAGGTGTACAAACTGGATGCGCGGGGGCGCGAACTGACGCTGGATAGCGAATTACCGGGCGAAAGCGTGTTTGAACTGCCCCTTTTCGACGGCGGCAATTACCCGGCAAGCGCGGAAGCCTCACAGGACGGCACAATCGTTTACATCGTTCGCCGGGAGCGGTTCGGGCAATTTGTCGCGGCTCATCCGCAGATCGCCGCGCTTGCCCTGCGCGCGCTGGCCGTGCGAACGCGCAAGCTGATTCAGATGGTGGAAGCGCACTCGCTCCATTCCGTGCGGACGCGCCTGGCCGCGTATCTGCTGCAAACGGCGGACGGGCAAGCCGTATTCACCCTGCGCGAAACCAACGAAGCTATCGGCAGCCGGATCGGAACGGTACGCGAAGTGATTTCGCGGACGCTGCACAGCTTCAAGGACGCAGGGCTAATCCGCTTGTGCGGGCGCGAAGTCGGCAATTTGCGAAGTCAACGCGCTGCGGCGCATTGCAGGAATAGAAGAAGGGGATAGCGAAGATTAGCCGGTAAATTGCGCGTCTCCACACGCGCAAAGTTGTAAGGAACCATGAGACTTTCAACGCCGGGAACATTTGCGGTATCTATTCACCTGGTCGGGCTGCTGGCCGTGCAGGGCTGTCATCGTCCGGCTGCCAGAGTCACGCCTTTGCCCGCGCAAACGCCCCCACCTGTCTTTGCGCCTTCCCGCCCGTCTGTCGCGCAGGAACCTTTGCCGCTTGCGCATCGGACGCGCCACGAGCGCGAAGCCGGTGTGTTGTCGGCCATGCACAAGCGGGTGTGGGCGCGGCGCGCGTCCCTGCCCGACATTCGCCGCATTGCTTCGGATGTGTACCCCTTGATTTGCGAGGCCGCGCAGCAGGCGGAAGTGACGCCGTACCTGCAAGCCTTTGCGCGTGACAACGGCCTGGATTTGGAACAAGCGCGGGAACAGTGGGTTGCGATTGAAGAAGCCGATTTGCTCCTGGAAGCGGGCGGCAATCCCGACGACATTTCCCCGGCGGGCGCATCCGGCGTGGCGCAATGGATGCTCAACATTGCGCGGGAACAGGGGCTGCATATTGATTTTGCCCGTTCGCGGCAATTCACAGCGCGTATTGACGCTCTAAACTGGCGCATTGCGTGGCTGACCTATCTATCCCGCCCGGATGCCGACCAAAACTTGCCTTCAAAACCAACCTTGACGCCCGCCGATTTCGCTACTCTGCCCGCCTTACAGCAGGAGCGGGAAACCCTGCGCGAACAGCGCCGACAGGCAGATGACCGCTTCGAGCCGCGCAAAGCCGTGTTCGCCCATGCCCGCTACCTGCTCCGGCTGTACCGCAAGTTCCCGAGCAAGGATTGGATTTTTCAAGCCTATCACGGCGGCGAATGGGGCGCGAAAAAGGAGATTTGGTTTTACTTGGGACAAAAGCCGGCTTCCTACGCCGAAGCCATTCAATCGGGAAATACGGGACAGCGCCTGACGTATGAAGACGTGTACTTCGGCATTACGCCCCATGCGCACATCCCCGCGTTTCGCTACATTTACGGGCGGGGCGACGACCATCGGCATTATTGGTGGAAACTGCGCTCCGCGCAGGAAGCCCTTGCCCTGTACCATCGTGACCCGACCGGCTTTGAACAGGAGTGGAACCGCCTGCTGCCGGGACGCCGCACGGAAGCCGTCTGGTATCCCGACGCGCCTGTCCATGCCATCGCCGACCTGAACGCGCTCCAATCCTCACAGGGCAAAGGGCTGGTTCCGGTCACGTCCGCTGCGAACATGCTTGTGCGCCCTGCGCCCCTCGATACTCCTAACGCCCAATGGTACGCCGCCTTGCAGCCGTCTGCAAAAGGCGCGTTGCTGCTGGCAGTGGAAGCGTACAAGCGCGCGGGCGGCAAAACCGTCTTGACAGTGGGAGACATGACACTCACGCCCCAATACAGCGCCCAATTAAAAGCGCTGCACCCCCCGAAACCAACCCTCGCCCCGCCGTACCCGCCCGACCCCGAACTCAAAACCCTGCCCGGTGGCGGACCGCCCGCCGATTTCGATTACCACACGACCGGGTTAGCCGCCGATATTCTCGCGCCCAAAACCAAATGGGAGCGCGAAATTCTGGAATACGCGCTTGCCTATCTGGAAGAGCGGCAGATCGTCGCCGTCACGGAAGCCAAAGACTACAACGAGCCGCGCTACCATCTCGTGCCCAACCCGCGCTACACCGACGCCCTGAGCAAAATCGGCGAGAGGAGAGTTGGGCAAAGGCCAGTCCCTGTGGTTCTTTGTCAATCAAGGCTTCCAGCATATCGTCGCTAACATCGGCTAACAATCCTGCGCCAGCGCGAGTTTCCGGGGCAAGCATCGCCTGCGCATCTAAATCCCCCTGCTTTGCAATCTGCACCAACTGCGCGTCGACCGACCTATGATGCATGTGCGCTACTTGTTGTCGAAGCGGCTCCCAACTCAGTCGCTTTAAACGCGCAATATCACTGCGGTTCGCAGAACTCTCATATAAAACAAAGACGGTTTTGACAGGATCGACAGGGAGAGAGGAGTTGTCCTTCGGGTCTAATTTATCCTGGGGAAAGTCACGTCGCCAAGTTAGGTCATAGAGTTCAGCAAGGCGCTGCAGCATGGTTCTTAACGGCATCGGACTGGTGAAGGAAGTAATCGGCATGATTCCCACCCACGCAGGATCAGCCTTCAGTGTAACGCCCGATTGCTTTTGCAGGTCCGCCAGGACGACACTTAATGGCGTGTCTACGCATTGCAGGGAGACCGGTTGTTTAAGCGCGGCTAACGCCGGTCCTATTGGATCGGCTGCCGGAGCCGGGTTGACTGCTTGCTGTGCCGCATGAGTGGATGGCGTTTGCGCCTGCGCTATAGAGGAACATAAAACCACAGGAACCAGGCCAAACCAGCCCGGCTTTTTTGAGAGACAAAAGGGAAAGGCTTTCAGCATACGCTTCCTCCTATCTACTTATCAACCATCAACTTGTTTGAAGGAAAAGTTTACATGTTCCCGCCAAATCTGTCAAGAGTGCGAGAAAATTTATGGGAACATGCCTTTCGGTGAAATTGCCTACCTGTAAAGTACGAACGACAGTTATAATCGCAGGAACAAACGCTTGTTGCGTCGAAAAGGAAGCGCATCATACTCTTTCTGGAGCAACTTTATGACGACGTGGAAATCAGGCCGTGAGGCTTTGAAACGATTCTGGTGGGCGGCAACTTTGGCGTGTGTGCCAATCTTTTTGTGTGTCATGCGCTGCCATGCGGACGATCTGCTTGGCGGATTGGCGCGTCCGCAGGAGGGGCGCAGTATGCGGGCGTCGTCCACATTCCGGGAGGGGCGCGACGGCAAATACGATCCCCGCGCCGACCCCAAAGGCGACCGGGACGAAAAAAGCAATTGGGACAATTTTCGAAGTTGCGCCGGGTGAAACCCATGTCCTTCTGGACGCCAAAGGGCCGGGGCTGATTACGCATATCTGGATGACGTTTCTCGGCCCGGAAGCGCAGGAGTGGGCTAAAAACGGCTCGGCCAACCATCAGGAAATGCTGCTGCGCATCTATTGGGACGGCAATTCCCGCCCCGGCGTGGAAGCGCCTGTGGGTGACTTTTTCGCCAACTGCTTCGGCAGGCGCAGCGAAGTCATCAGCCTGCCGGTTCAGGTGGCGGACGGCGACGCTTACAACTGCTTCTGGCAAATGCCGTTTCGCAAGTCCGCCCGTATCGAGATCGTCAACCAGAGCGACAAGCCTATCAGCCTGCTGTACTACAACATTGACTGGATACAAAAGAAAAGCCTGCCCCGCGACACGCCCTACTTCTACGCGCAGTACCGTCAGGAGTACCCCGCGCAAAACGGCAAGGATTATGTTCTGCTGGACACGCAGGGCAAGGGGCATTATGTCGGCACGGTCTTGGCGGTGCGGACGCGCAGCCCCGCGTGGTTCGGGGAAGGGGACGAGAAGATTTACATAGATGGCGAGGCAAACCGTCTATCTGGGGAACGGGAACCGAAGATTACTTTTTGTCGGCATGGGGATTGAAGAAGACCAGTACGCCGTTCTTTGGCGTCCCGTATTTCGACCAGTGGGGGATTGTGGGCGGGCATACGAGCGCGTACCGCTGGCATCTCAACGACCCGATTGTGTTCCAAAAGGGCATCAAAGTGACGCTGGAGCATTGGGGCTGGATGTCGCCGGACGAGAACCCCGACTATAAAACCACAAGCTGGAACGAGCGCGAGGACGATTATTCCAGCGTCGCCTTCTGGTATCAGACCGGGCAGCCGACCTTTGACGCCCGCGCCCCTCACGCCCGCGAGCGCAAATTGCCGTCCCTCGAACGAATCCTTGTTTACGCCCGCGATTACGCCGACGCTTCCCATCACGGACCGGGCGAAACCGTGAAGCAGGCGCTTGGCTTTTACGACGGCCCGCAACTGCTGCTCAAGCCGGAACAACCCAAAGACGGCTGGCTGGAAATTCCGTTCGACGTAACGAAAAAAGAGCCGCTGCGCTTACTGCTCAACCTGACCCACTCCTACGACTTCGGCAAGTATCAGGCAACCCTCAACGGCGTGAAAGTGGGCGGCGTGATAGACCTGTACAGCGCGGCCATCAGCAATGAAGAAGCGCATCTGCTGGACTTCTGGCCGGAACCGGGGCATTATACGCTGCGTCTGGAGTGCGTCGGCAAAAACGCGCTGTCAACCGGCTATTATCTCGGCATAGAGTCGGTGCGCCTGCGGGAACGCCGCCCCCGCGTGACGGAATACGCCCACGACAAAGCCAAAGACTGGCGGCAAAAGCCGGAACTGTACCGATAAGTAGTGATGTAGGGGCGCAATTTATTGCGCCCTCTTGCCGTACTTCGTTTTTTTTCGATGCGCCCGCTTGCCGCTTCGTTTCGATGCGCCGTTTTGCCGCACGAGACTTCGTTTCAATGCGGGCGCAACGGCTGGCAAGCGGGCGCAATAAATTGCGCCCCTACATCATTGTTGTTCATGCAGATGTTTGCTCTTAGTTGCAGGTTTGATGCAGCAAGGTTCTGGCGTTCCGCATACAAGTGGCATTTCTGAGTGATAACAGCATCGGGGCAAAATGCCAATAATGCTTTCACGAGGAGACACCGCTATGAACCTGATTGTTGTGTTTGGCCCGCCCGCAGTCGGCAAAATGACCGTTGGACAGGAACTCGCTCGCTTAACGGGCTACAAACTGTTTCACAACCACATCACGCTGGACATGGTGACGCCCCTGTTTCCGTTCGGGACGCCGGAGTGTCGCCGTCTTGTGCGCGAACTGCGAACGCGCATCATTGCCCACGCCGCGCAAAGCAGCCTGCCCGGCCTGATCTTCACGTACAATTGGGCGCTGGATTTCGATGCTGACCGCGAGTTCATGGACGAACTGCGCGAACTGGTAGCCGCGCATGGCGGCAACACCTATTACGTGGAACTGGAAGCCGATTTCGACGAGCGCCTGCGCCGCAACCGCACCCCGCAACGCCGCCAATGCAAAAACTACGGCGACATGGACGCGCTGGAAACCACCATGCGCCAGTGGCAGCATGAATACAAACTGAACTCCCAAAACGACTTCTTCTACCCCCATCAGCACGTAAAAATCAACAACACGCGCCTGTCGCCCGACTGCGCCGCCGCGCAAGCCGCAACCGCCATAACCCGTGAGTTGAAACTCGCGGCTGTGATAACGAAGTCCGCCTGCGCGGACTCCATCGTATGAAGATTTTCGGTTCCGCCTTCAGTCCGCGCAGGCGGACTTCGTTATCACAGCCGCGCAATTTATTGCACGGACGCTGCTACGGTTCTATGGTTCGCTACTACGGTTCACTGCGGTTCGCTGAGGTTCGCGTCGGAAAACCGCCCCCGACACCCGACACCCAACACCCGCCCAAGCAGGAATTTGCCTGCCTGACCGAGAAGCAATAGGAACGGGCAGAAACGGGCGGGGAGCAAAGGCAGGCAAAATGTACTTTCCGGGCATGGAAACGTTGGTCGGCGTCGGCATGGGCGTCCTGGGGAACAAGGCGACGGACCTGTACAACAGGGCAGTGGGACAGGTCATGCCGGCGCACAATGGAGATTTACAGCTTGCCGTCGCTGTCGCCATGTCACGCGCTGCCGAACATCTGTATGCCGGGGAGGGGCAGGCCGAAGACGCAGGGGCGCAGGCGAAGCGCCGCGTGTGGAAGACCTTGCAATCGGAAGCCAAAGACTGGTTTGTCACACGCCCCAATGACGCAACCGGCGCGATTGTCACCGCGCTGGTTTTCGCCGATGGGCAGGAATTGTCTGCGGCGCTGGATGCCCTGCTGAACCGCGCCGACGATTTGAGTCAGGCTGAGAGCCTGCGCGTACCGCTTGCCGATGGATTGGAGGACGCGGCGCGAAAAGATGTTGTTTCGCGGCTGGGGGTGGAACTGGCCGAAATGTTCCGGGAGGTCATCAAGGAAGACCCGCACAACAAAGGCTTCAAGGCGTTTCAGCGCGATCTGGCGCAGGCCACGTATCAGGAAGTGCATGGGCTGGCTGCTTTTGTCTCACAGCTTTCCCTGCAACAGCAGCAGCAAGTGGCGGATATTTTGCAGCGTCTGGAAACCATCGCCAAACCCAACAGCGAACCGCCCGATGCCGGCGCGGTTTTCCTGATCTGGCGAATACCCTGCGCGTGGAAGCGGAAGCAACGCGCGAAGTGGTACGCGCAGAATCGGAGCAAACGCGCAAGGCTATAGAAGACGCCAACACGCAAACGCAGCCGAAGCTGGATAGGATGCTGCAACTCGCAGAGAACCTGAAGCCGTATGCGCCCGATGCGCCTCCTCTCAACAGCAACCTGCCCGCCCGCAACGAGTGCTTTACCGCCCGCGAAAACGAACTGACAGCGATAGCGCGGGCGTTTGAAACGCGCCGCTGCGTCGCCCTCGTGGGGCAGGGCGGCGTCGGAAAAAGCGAACTGGCGCTGGAATACGCCCACTGCAGCCGCCATCTGGAAACGCAGCCGACGTACCGCATCATCGCGGAAACCGGTGCGGAGTTCGCTTCCAACCTTGCCGACATTGCCCGCCTGCGCCGTTTCCCGCTTCCGCCCGACGCCAAACAGCCGGAACTGCTTGCCGCCGTGTACGCCTGGCTCCGAATGACGGACGACTGGCTGCTCATACTGGACAACGCTGACGATCCCGCCATAATTGCCGACCTGCTGCGCCTGCCCCTGCGCGGACACGTCCTGCTGACGATGCAGCCCACGCCGAACAACGCGCTTGTCCACCCGTTGCCCGTAGAAACCCTTTCGCCCCCGGACAGCGCCCGCCTGCTGCTAATCCGCGCCGGACGCTTGCCCACCGACAGCCTGCTTCCCGATGCGCAGCGCCACCCCGAATACCCGGACGCGCTGGAATTGGGCGCGGAACTGGACGGCCTGCCGCTCGCCATAGATCATGCCGCCGCCTACATCGCGTCCCCGCCCGGCATCACGGTGCGCGGCTATCTGGATCGGTATCGCAGGTCGGGCAGCAGGGTATTGCACAAAGACTTCCCCGATGCCCTTCGCCCCCATGCTTCCGTGTACCGAACCGTCGAAATCGCGCTGGAACGTACCGCCAACAATCCGACGGCTCTGGATGTGCTGTACGCCTGCGCGTTTCTGGCTCCCGACGCCATTCCCGCGTTTCTGCTGCAATCCAACGCCGCCCTGCTTGGTGACGCTCTGAAACCGGCAACGGAGGACGAGGAAGCGTGGGACGAAGCCATACAGGGCGCGTGTCGTTACGGATTGCTGGCACCCGACGGCTACGAACCCGACGGACAGGTTTTTTCGTTCGCCATGCACCGTGTCACGCAGCGCGTCCTGCGCGACATGCTGGATGGGGAGAAACGCCATGACCTCGCCGCCCGCGTGGTACAGGCGGTAAACGCTGTCTTTCCTGAACCAGAACTGAATACCTGGCCGCTTTGCAGTGTTCTGACGCCTCACGCGCAGTCCTGCTCCACCCACATCCAAACGGAGGGCATTCAAACGCCTGAAGCGTCGAGATTGCTTAACCAGACAGCATCCTATTTGTACAATATAGCTCTATACTCCGACATCGAACCCTTGTTAATGCAGGCGTTGAACATTCGGCGTAAAACGTTGCCGGACGACCACCCTGATCTTGCCGAAAGCCTCAACAATCTGGCTGGGTTGTACTATGCTCAAAGCCGCTATGCCGACGCCGAACCCTTGTTAGTGCAGGCATTGGACATGCACCGTCAAGCCTATGGCGAACAGCATCCGCGTGTTGCCACCAGCCTCAACAATCTGGCTGGGTTGTACTATGCTCAAATCCGCTATGCTGACACTGAACCCTTGTTAGTGCAGGCGTTGAACATTCAGCGTAAAACGTTGCCGGACGGCCATCCTGACATTGCCCGAAGCCTCAACAATCTGGCGGTGTTGCACAGGTCGCAAGGCCGCTACGCTGAGGCGGAACTGATGTACAAACAGGCCTTGAACATTCGGCGCACCGCGTTGCCGGACGGCCACCCTGATATTGCCGAAAGCCTCGATAATCTCGCGGGGCTGCATGGGTCGCAAGGCCGTTATGCTGAGGCTGAAATGCTGTATAAACAGGCATTGGGCATTCGGCGCACCGGGTGGCCGAACGGCCACCCTGATCTTGCCCAAAGCCTCAGCAATCTGGCGACGTTGTACTATGCTCAAAGCCGCTATGCCGAGGCCGAACCGCTGTACATACAGGCATTGGACATTCTCGTTGGCAGTTTAGGGCCGCGTCACCCGAACACGGCTACAGTTCTCGACAACTTTCTGAGGATGCTTATCAATCAGGAACGCACAGAGGATGCCGGAGCCTTTTTAGTCTCAAAGCCGGAACTTCAAGAAACGTATGCTCTCCTGCTTGCGCGACAATCGGCGTAGCGTCGGCGCGTTCTCCCGTCCAGCCTGAATTTCTGGCGTCGGTATCCGGCATATAAAATACCGGATAGCCAGGCGTTCCGCCGATTGGATGAAGGTTGTAAGAGGCTGCAAAAGGTTAAGGTCCCGAACTTGGTACATCACGGCGTAAATACACCAGTAGTTTTTTCGTCCGCAGGACGATTGGCCGTTGGCTTAACTACCGTTATTTTATACGCTTGCTGTGAACTACTGGCCGGGTACTGAAATTACCCGGCAGGAAAGTACAAGCGTCTTTCAGACGCGGCATTCTTAATGCAGAGAATCGCGTCTGAAAGACGCTTTTTTTGTTGCAGGGGTACTGAAAGTCACCCGGCAAGCAGACGCCGCAGTGTACCGGCAAAAATAATCCCGAAAAAACAGAAAAAAAGAGCAAAATAACCCGAAAACAGCGAACCTTTTGCCCCACATACCCTGTCTATAGTGTACATGCGTCTATTACTTAGCAAAGGAGGTGCAAGCTTATGTTTCACCCCTCCCGTTCGCCCTGACGCTTACGAGGTCACGACGCCTCATCTCAATACAATCTGACACAACGAGACATCGGGCTGGAAGCGCTGTATTGCCAAGATTTCGACGATGCCTCTACATACCCTTTTTTCACAGTCGGCTTTGCGGCAACGCTCACGCGGCGATTTGCGTATGAATCCATACGTAACCCAGACTTTCCCTGCCCATGACAAGGAGTACCTGCCGCGATGGTCGCCCCGACTGCCTTAGAAGACGCCGTTGAGTTTGCCGAAAATCCCGAACCCCGCTGCCCCTGCGTCCTGCTGCTGGACACGTCCGGCTCCATGAACGGCGCTCCGCTGCAAGCCCTCAATGCCGGGCTGCAATCCTTCAAAACGGAAATCGTCAAGGACAATCTCGCCTCGCGCCGCGTGGAAATCGCCGTCGTCACCTTCAACAACGAGATCGCCGTCGAGCAGGATTTTGTCACCGCCGACCAGTTCGCGCCGCCCACGCTGACGGCGCGGGGCATGACCCACATGGGCGCGGCCATCAACAAGGCGCTGGATATGGTGCAGGCGCGTAAAACGCAGTACCGCGCCAATGGCGTCGCGTACTACCGCCCCTGGGTGTTCCTGATTACGGACGGCGCTCCGCAGGGCGAACCCGAAGATTTGGTCACGCAGGCCGCGCAGCGCATCAAGGCGGACGAAGCCGCCAAGCGCGTCGCCTTTTTCGCGGTGGGCGTGGAAAACGCGGACATGGATCGCCTCGCCCAACTCGCCGTCCGCGCCCCCGTCAAGTTGAAAGGGCTGAACTTCGTCGAGATGTTCGTGTGGCTGTCCGCCAGTATGCAGAAAATCTCGCAGTCACAGGTAGACGAGCAAGTGGCGCTTCCCCCGCCCGGATGGGGAACCGTTTAGGAATTTTCGATTTTCGATTGCCGATTGTTAAGGAAAGCGCCTCCTGCAATCATGGTAATCATCATAATCCTGAAAATCATGGTTCAAGACAAACACAGGAGCCGCTTTGAACAGCAGTAACTCCCAACCCGCAATCGAAAATCGAAAATCGAAAATCGAAAATTGGCGCGTTGTGGCGGCATCCGTAACGGGCGTGAGCCATGAAAAAGCCAATCTGCCGTGTCAGGACGCCCACGCCTTTCGGCAGTTGTCCAACTCGGTTTTGATTTGCGCGGTTGCGGATGGAGCCGGGTCTGCCGCCCTCTCGGAAATCGGTTCGCGCATCGCCGTACAGGTGAGCGTGGAAACGCTGGAACGCCGTATCCAGAGCGCTTCGGCAGCCGGCGCAAACATCGAAAGCGCGGATTTGCAGGCCGCTTTACGCGCTGTTCAGCAGGCATTGGAAACCGAAGCCGAAACGCGCCGCGAACCCCTGCGCGAATTTGCCACCACGCTGCTGCTCGTGGTTGTATATTCGGATCAAATCGCCGCGCTGCAAGTGGGGGATGGCGCGGTTGTGGCGCAGAACGCGGCAAAAGAATTAGTTGCCATCACCGTTCCGCCGGACGCCGAGTACGCCAACGCGACCACTTTTGTCACCTCGCCGGACGCCCTCGAATCCGCGCAAATCGTCATACAAACCCTGCCCTTAACCGGCCTTGCCATGTTTTCGGACGGCCTACAGCGTTTGGCGCTGAAACTGCCCGAAGGCACACCCCACGCGCCCTTTTTTACGCCCCTGTTCCGCTTCGCCCACCAAATGGAAGACGCGCAGCAGGGCACACAACAATTAACGGCCTTCCTGCGCTCACCCCGCATCACCGAACGCGCCGATGATGATTTGACGTTGCTTTTAGCAGTAAGGCATTAGGCATCAGGCATTAGATATTAGTGACTGTCCAGTAAATTAAAAAATGGCGCAGAAACGCTGCCCGGTTCATCTAATACCATCCTAATGCCTAATGCCTAATGCCTAATATCTAACCCTATGCGTTACCTGCGCCAATCCAACAATCAGCGCGTGATCGTGCCCGACGCGGCTCCTTTGGGAGTGGGCGGCGAGGCGAAGGTTTTTGCCGCGTCTGCCGATGGACGGCTGGCCGCCAAAATCTATCATCGGCCTACGGACGCGCAGGCGCGTAAACTGGCTGCCATGCTTGCCAACCCGCCCGACGATCCGATGTCGGCGCAGGAGCATATTTCCATTGCGTGGCCGCTGGACTCTATTGCGCAAGATGTACGGCGATCAGGGGTTTGCGGGGTTTCTGATGCCGCGTGTGTCCGGGATGCGCCCCCTGTTCAACGTGTACAACCCCGTCACCCGGCGGCAGGAACTTCCGCTTTTCAATTACCTCTACCTGCACCGCGCCGCCCGCAACGTGAGCAGCGCGGTTCGCGCCCTGCACAATCGCGGCTACGTTATCGGCGACATCAACGAGTCGAACCTGCTTGTCACGGAAACCGCGCTCGTCACCCTGGTGGATACCGATTCGTTTCAGGTGCGCGACCCGCAGACCGGAACCGTGTACCGCTGTCCCGTCGGCAAGCCGGAATTTACGCCCCCGGAGCATCAGGGCAAGAACTTTCGGCAAGTGACTGCGTACGGAAGCAAGTGACCGCTTCGGCCTTGCCGTGCTGATTTTCCAGCTGCTGATGGAGGGCGCGCACCCGTTTTCCGGCGTGTATCAGGGCGAGGACGACCCGCCACCCTACGAAACCCGCATCCAAAACGGGCATTACACGTATGGAACGCGCCCGACGCCGTTCACGCCCATGCCGCTTGCCCCGCCCATAGACATGCTGCATCCCACCTTACGCGCCCTGTTCACGCGCTGTTTTGAGGAGGGACACGCCAACCCCGACCTGCGCCCTGACGCCGCAACGTGGGCAAACGCGCTGATGCAGGCCGAAGAAGCCCTGATAACATGCGCCCTCAACGCGCAGCACCGTTACGGCAAGCATCTCGCGGCCTGCCCCTGGTGCGAGCGCAAAGAGAAATTGGGCGGGCGCGACCCTTTCCCGCTCCAATCCGCCCAACCCTACGTCCGCCCCGGACGCGACATCCGCCGCATCGAGCCACAGCCGGTTTACCACGCTTCCGGTTCTATAACCTTAACCACGCCGCGCCACACGCCAACCGTAATACGCCTATCGCCGCTTGCCCCGGCCACCAGCCACCAGCCACCAGCCACCAACCTCCCCAACTGGCCCCTCGCGCCAAGCGTTCACACCTCTGCCGCCGTTGGAAATGGAAGTTTCGTGTTGCCGGCCATTCCGCCGTATCCCGCCGCAACATGGACGGCGCTTAGTTTTCTGATTTTAGCGCTGATGGTTCCCGGCTTTCATCTGTTCTTCGGCGTTTGCACATTGATTGCCGCCCTGATCGGCTGGTACAGCGGCAAGGCCGGGCGCTGGCTGGCCCTGAGCGCGGGGATTACAGGCAGCATCGTGTCGTTGATTATTCTGGCGGGCGCGGCAAACCGCTCGTTCGTGGCGGCGGATTTGCGCACCCTTGAGGAAAAGGGACCCGTCCGCTCCGTGACGTTTTCGCCGGATAGCCGAACGGTTGCGGTCGGCACGGAACGGAATGAAGATCAGCGCTTGATCAACGGCGAAGCGGCTCTGTTCGATGTGCAGACGGGCGACATCACGCGCCGCTTTGTGCAGAATATGGGTCCTTCCAACATCGCGTCCGTTGCCTTTTCTCCCGATGGGCGCTTGTTCGCGGCGGGAACAAGCGCGGTGCTGGAACCGGGAACGGTGCGCCTGTGGGATACGCGCTCGTGGCGATTGCGGCAGGTGTTTACGGGTTTCAAAAGCGATGTGGACAGCGTGGCCTTTACGCCTGACAGCCTGCGCATGGTTACAGGCAGCCGCGACAAAACCGTAGAAATATGGGATGTGGAAACGGGCGCGGCCTTGCGCCTTCTGGACGCGCCGGGGGAAGTGTACGGAATTGCCGTGTCGCCGGATGGCGCATTAATCGCGGCGGGCAGTGGCTCATCGGGGTCGGGCGAACCGGGGCGCGTAAGCGTATGGGACGCGCGCACGGGAACCCTGCTCTGGTCGCGCAAGGGACACAGCGAGCGCTGCCAGTCCGTCGCCTTTTCTCCCGACGGCAACCGCCTTGCCAGCGCCGGCAATGACAACACCATTCGGCTTTGGAACCCGCGCACGGGCAATCTGGAGAAAATGCTGGAAGCAAAGGGTATTCTAATGGTCAACGGCGTGGCGTTTTCCCCTGACGGCTCGAAAGTGGCGTGTGGCGGCAGCGACGGAGCCGCCCGCCTGTGGGACATTGCCAGTTCCAGCATCGTGCATACGTTTCCCGGAGCGGAAGCCAACGTGGAAACCATCGCCTTCGCGCCCGACGGCAAAATGCTGGCCTGCGGCGACCGCAACGGCGTCATCAACTTGTGGCGCATACATGATAAATGAGGATGTTCAGGTGTTCAGGTGTTCGGGTATTCAGGAGTTTTGACACTTGCAACCATCAGTGCTAAACTACCGCAACCTTTTATCTGTCAGCCCAAACACCCAAACACCTGAACACCTGAACACCTGAACACCGTTGCATCCAAAGGAGCCTGAAACCGTGAAAATTGGAATCAATCGCTGGACACTGCCTTCACACCTGCCGCTTTCCGAGTGCTTTACCCTTGTCAAGCAGGCGGGGTTTGACAGCATCGAAATCAACATTGCCGAAGACGGCGAACTCACGGCGGAAACCAGTGAGCAGGACGTGAAGGCGTTGGTGGCGGCGGCGAACGACATCGGGCTGGAACTGTCGAGCCTGTCTACCGGGCTGGGCTGGAAGTACCTGATTACCTCACCGGACGAAGCCATACGCCGCAAAGGGGTGGAGACTATTCGCGCTTCCCTGCAAGCCGCGAAATGGATGGGCGTGGATACCATTTTGGTTGTGCCGGGAATTGTCAGCGATACGATTGCTTACGACGAGGCTTACGAGCGGGCGCAAACCGCGCTGAAAGAACTGGCTCCCGCCGCGCAGGAATTGGGCGTTGCGATAGGCGTGGAAAACGTCTGGAACAAGTTCCTGCTGTCGCCCTTGGAATTCGCCCGCTTCATTGACGAAATCAATGGGGCGGCGGGAACCAGCAGCATCGGCGCGTACTTCGATGTCGGCAACATCCTGCAATATGGCTATCCAGACCAGTGGATACGCATTTTGGGCAAGCGCATCAAGAAGGTTCACGTCAAGGACTTCAAATCAGGCATCGGCAACGGACGCGCGTTCTGCAATCCCTTGCAAGGCGACGTTCCCTGGGCGCGAGTCAAAACCGCGCTGGAAGCCATCGGCTACGACGAGTATATCACGGCGGAAGTGGAAGGCTATAAAACGGAATTTGAAGTGGGCTTGAAGCACATTCAGGAATCGCTGCGGACGGTATTCGGCAAATGAGGATGGGGAACGCGAATGAAGCGGGAAACACGAATAACGCCGCGATTACGAACAAAGCGGAAACGTCTCGCCCCCTCATGCCGCGCCTGGGACGTACCGTAATCGCGCTTGGGTTTGTCAGCCTGCTGACGGATATGTCCAGCGAAATGGCGTACACGCAGGTTCCCATTTTTCTGACGGGCGTATTGGGCGCGTCCGCCGTTTCCGTCGGCCTGATCGAAGGCGTGGCGGAAAGCACGGCCAGCCTGCTGCGCCTCGCGTCCGGCTACTGGTCCGACAAAACCGGAAAACGCAAGCCGCTCACCGTACTTGGCTACAGCTTCGGAGCCATCAGTAAGCCGCTCATGGCACTTGCCTACGTATGGCCGCTCGTTCTGTTACTGCGCTTCGTGGATCGGTTCGGCAAAGGGTTGCGCACCGCCCCCCGTGACGCCCTGATTACGGAAACCACGCCCAAAGAACTGCGCGGGCGCGCGTTCGGCCTGCATCGCGCCATGGACACAACGGGCGCGGTACTCGGCCCCCTGTTCGGCCTTGCTTTTCTCGGCTTCCTCCACCGCTACGCCCACAGCAACGATTTAGCCCACAACCTGCGCCTGCTGTTCGTCTTCGCCGGCATCCCCGGCCTGCTCGCCGTTCTGACGCTGCTGTTTGCGGTGAAAGAGGAGAAGACAGAAGACAGAAGACAGAAGGCAGAAGGAAATGCTGAACGAGGAATGATGAGTAATGAATTGAATTCCCATTCATCACTCATCACTCATCACTCATCACCTTCTTCTCCCTCAACCTCCTTCTGGTTCCGCCTGTCCCCAGAGTACCGTCGGTTTCTGCTGGTTATTTTCCTGTTCAATTTGGGAAATTCCAGCGATGCGTTTTTGGTGCTGCGGGCGGGAAATTTGGGGTTCACGCCCTCACAGGTTTTATGGCTGTACGCGGCGTTCAATGTGGTGGAAGCGGTTCTGGGGTATGGCGCGGGTATTCTTTCGGATCGTATCGGGCGGCGTCCGCTGATTATTTCCGGCTATGTGGTTTTCGCGCTGGTGTATTTAGGCTTCGGACTGGCAAGCAGTAAAACCGCCATTGTTGTTTTGTTTTTGCTGTACGGCCTGTACTACACGCTCACGCAGGGCGTCCAGCGCGCGTTTGCCGCCGACATGGCCGACCCAAAACAACGCGCTACCCAAATAGGAGCGTACCATACCGTTGTCGGCATCGCCCTGCTGCCCGCCAGCCTGATCGCCGGAATCCTCTTCGAGCGCAATCCCGCCCTGCCGTTCTTCGTCGGCGCAATCACCGCCTCCTTCAGCGCAGTCTTCTTTGCTGTACAGAGGGGAAGAAAAGAAGAAAAGAAGAAAAGGAGAAGAGGAGAGGGAAGATAGAAACCGCGAAACATACGAAATAAACGAAAAAAGAACAAAGGAAAATAGACAGGATTAACAACAAGAACAGATTGGCTTTCGATGTTCCTATCCGTGTTCATCCGTTTTGTCCGTGTCATCCGTGGTTTGTTCTTTTGGATTTTCCTTTTTCGTCTTGGTTCGTGTATTTCGCGGTTTCCCTCTCCTCTTCTCCTTTTCTCCCTCTATCCCATTGACTCGCTTTCCGACTGGTTGACGCGGGGCGCGTGGAGGGTGAAGAGGGCGAGGAGGAAGGAGCCTATGAGCGCAATGCCGCACATCAGGAACGGCAGGCTGTGGGCGGGCAGGTGCAGGGGACCGAGCCTGACCATGCCGAGCGGGTACAGCCACGCGCTGAAGGAACTGCCGGTAATCGCGCCCACGCCCTGCGCGGTGGCGACTGCGCCCACAACCGCGCCGCGCTGATTGGAGCCGCTTTGCTCCGTGACAAGCGCCATCCACGCGGGAAAGGCGAGAGAAAACCCAGTTCCAATCAGGGTTCCCAGGAGGATAAGAGTCAGGTGGGAGGGAAACAGCAGCAGCAGCCAATATGCGGCCATGCACATCCCGATGCCGGTTTTGACGGCCAGTGCTTTGCCGATTTTATCGCCGATTTTGCCCATCGGGACGGAAAGCGCGCCTATAAGCAGGGCGGGCAGAACGAGCGTATTGCCGTAACTTTGCTCGGTCATGTGGAAGGGGCCATCACGCTCTAAGGCAAAAGTCTTGATGTACAGCATGATGAAGCCGATGCCCAGGAAAGTAACAAATGTCATCAGCAGCGTCATGGGAATTCGCTTCAGCATCGCCTTCAACTCGTCAAGATGGATGGACTCGCCGCTTCCGTGTCCCTCGCCGCTTGTCGGCTGGAGTTTGGGCACGAAAATGATGGCGGCAATCGTGGTCAGCCCGAACAGAATGGCCGCGAGGTAGAACGACGCTTCTTTAGAATGGGCAGGCGACATGTGCATGGAAGTTCGCGCCCAATGGTTGACATTGCCGCCGAGAGACGGGCCGACAGCGATTCCGAAGATATACGCGACGTTGAACAGGCTCATGGCGGTGGCGCGGCGCTCTTCGGGAACGTGGTCGCCAATCAGACTGAACACGGCAGGCCACAACGCCGCCGCGCCTACCCCGTCCAGAACGCGCAGGCAGACGAGGGCATACGGGTTATGCACAAGCGGCGTCAGCAGGGCGGTAAACGTGGACAGTATCGGGCCGGCCAAAATCAGGGGCTTGCGCCCGATGCGGTCGCCCAACGCGCCCATCGGCCCTTTCAACGCGCCTTCAGTCAGCAAAAACGACGTGCCGATGATGCCGATCCAGCGAGCGGGCAAATGCGCGGTATCTTTGATAAACACCGGCATCGCCGACAAATTGACAAGCGCATACGCCAGTTCCGCCGACGCCGACACAAACATAATAGCAATCAGCAACGCCATGACGCTGTGTTTCCAATGCGCTGCGGCAGGTGAAGCGATAGGTTTCGAGGCGGAAGCAGAAGTTTCGTCCACAGGGGTAAGCGGCAGTGTTTCTGCGTCTATTTCCGCTTCTGTCGGCGACGAAGATGAGGGCTTATTCACAGATATTCCTTAAACCACAACGCCTGGCTCCTTGTTTAGCCCGCGCTTGAACTCGTGGTCGAATCATTAGTCTGAACTTTCACAAGGCGATAGTGCGGAACGACAGCGCCGTCAATATCCGGCATCGTCAGGATTTCATACGCGATTTAAGTAAAGATTGCAGCAAGCCTGACGGCCTAATAAACCAAGCCAATCGCTTTGAAAAGCCGCGAGAACTCCATACACGGCAAACTGCGCCGCCTACATCCACAGACGGCGCAGCAAGAGCCTGCGTTTCACCAACCACCAATTACTAATCTATCGTGACTTCGCGCTTTTCGTCTGCCGACTTGTAAATGGCGTCCATGATTTTGGCGACCATCAGGCCGTGTTCGCCGCTTACGAGCGGCGGCTTGTTGTCGCGGACGCACTCGACAAACGCTTTCATTTCCGCGTAATGCGTGTTGATATTGTTGCCGCCGGGGATTTTGGGCGAATAGCTGAACACGCTGCGATGCCGCTCCTGCGTGATGCTGAACGGGTACGCTTCCGCGCCGCCTTCGGAGCCGAGCAGCGTGACGTTCTGCACTTCGTCCTTGATGTTGGCGACGAAACTGGATTCCAGCACGATGGTTGCGCCGTTGTCGAAACGGATCAAGGCGGCGGCCATGTCTTCAACGGTGAAGTTCTTGTAATCCCACTGCCCCATAAAGCCTACCACATCGTCGCGCTTGCCGAACTGCTGGTACGTGACGCCGCTGGCCGCAACCGGTTTCGGATGTCCCATGAACCACAGCGTCAGGTCGAGCATGTGAACGCCGATGTCAATCAATGGCCCGCCGCCCTGCTTGCTTTTGTCAATGAACACGCCCCAACCGGGAATGCCGCGCACCCGCAACGCCTGCGCGCGGGCATAATAAATGTCGCCCAATTCGCCCGCGTCAATGAAGCGTTTCAGCGCCATGTTGGATGGCAGAAAGCGGCTGTTATAGCCGACCTGGAGGATTTTGCCGTTCTTTTTGGCGGTTTCCACCATTGCAGCGCCCTGCTGCGCGTTCATGGCAATCGGCTTTTCGCACAGCACATGCTTGCCCGCATTGAGCGAATCAATAGTCGGCTGGTAATGCGCGTAGTTGGGAGTGCAGACCGAAATAGCGTCAATCTCCGGCATTTCCAGCATTTGCTTATAGTCCTCAAACTTATGCTGAACCTGCGGGTATTTCGCGCTTGTCTTTTCCAGCGCGGCGGGGTCAATGTCGCACATCGCAAAAATTTCGCAGTCGTCCGGGATTTGCGAGTAGCCGGGCAGGTGCGCGCCATTGGCAATGCCGCCCGTGCCGATCACGCCAATGCGGACTTTCTTTTTGGGCGAGGCGGCAGTCGTTGTAGAAGTCGAGGTTGTGTTTGTCAAGATGCCTGTTCCTTTCCTCTGTGTAGGAATTGTTCAATGGAGCGCTAATTCGCCGCGAACAGTGAAAATTCCTGCGAGTATTTTGAGGTTTTGCGGTTGCCGTAGTTTTTATTGTTTGCGGCATTTGGAAGAGGTGACAGGAAAACGCATGTCAACCGGCGAATAGTACCAAAACGAATGGCATTTCCTCTGCGTATTGAACATTGACGGCGCGTAGATACTTGCGGCAGGAACTGTAGAAGCCTTTGAATGGCCGGGCAAGACTCTGATGAAACACCGCAAAACCAACCCCAACCGAATAATATGCTGGTTCCTGCGGATGGGATTGCAAGCATCTATCCTCAGAACTTTAACGCGCCAAGCCCGAACTACGCGGCGTACATCGCTTTAAGAAGCAAGCTGTTGGAGGTTATACGCAAAGACACGACAGCCAGAAACAGAATTGTGGACGACATTGTAGACAGTCTGGTAGAAAATGATAGGAGTTTGCCAACGGGCTTACTGGCAGGCGTTCAGTACGTACTCACTCTCGGCAAATCCGTACGCGACAAGCGCAAAAAAACGGAAGGCTTCCGAAAAGCGGTTGTTGCTTTGCTGGAACAGGTATTTGATCCGGTTTTAGAGTTCAAGATGACGAAAAAGGATATACTGGACGCTCTGGAAGCCAATGGCGTTGAGCGCGACAAAGTATCACCTCAGCAGATCAGTCAAGTTTATGTAAAAGTTCTTAGCAAGCTACGTTCGGGCGAACTGCGCGATCTGATTACGGAAGAACAACTGTTGCGGTACGTCAACCTCAAGATCGAGGAAATAACCTACAGCCGAATGCAATGGGAACTTAACGAGCGATGAGTGAAACCAAACCAAGAGTCATAGCGTTTCTGAGCGGCAAAGGCGGTTCCGGCAAGACAACCGCCGCCATTGCTATCGCCAAACTGCTCGCGGATATGGGATTTAAAACCCTGCTGATTGACTTTGATCTGGCAACCAACGGTGCTTCCTATTTCTTCAAATCGCAATTTCCACGCACTAGTAAGGGTATTTGGGAGTATCTAGCAGCCGAAGATGAACCGTTCAACTTGATTGTGGAGTTACCCATCCAAGTTGCGGATAATCTTTTGTTTGTAGCCTCACGCACGAATCTAAATAAGAAGGGTTTGTCTTATGACACGGTGATGTATGACAATGAGTGGCTGCAAAAGCATGTTCTCAAACCACTCTATGATTATGCAATTGCCGAGAACATCGTTTATGTCCTGATAGATTGCCAAGCCGGGTACGCCATTTCATCTGCAGCGGCTGCGGAAGTATCGGAAAGAGCAATTGTTGTCACTGAAGCGGATGCTATTTCCAGTGACGCTGCCGAAAATCTGCTTATCCAAATGGGGCAGAGTTTACCAGATGAACGACGTTATCTTGTCAACAAAATTGATGTGCGTGACGCAGAAACGTACCGCAACATGCGGCATGTTTTTCAGGCTATGAACCGTCTGCCGCCACTGCCATTCGACTTTAATGTACGCAATGCCTTCGGTGCGCGTCAAATTCCTGTTGACATCAACAAACCGTCGCCCTTGCTGTTTGCACTGTTCGAGACATTAAGGTATGCCTTTCCTGAAATTAACGACGTGCTGGATACCTACAAAGAAAAGCACATAAAAGGTTTGTTCTCAGACTATGATAGTAAGTTGCAGGATTTGCTCAACAGAAAAGAGGAATACGAACGGGAACGCCTGATATTAGGAAGGCAGAGCGAAATCAGTGGCTATACTAACAAAGCGCTATATTTAAAATTTATGACGGGAGCGATAGCAGCTAGTGCTGCGGCAGGATTATACATAAATTTTCAAAACACCAAAACGTCTTATTTCATAGGCATCTGTTTTGCTGGAATTATTCTGTGGGTGGTCGGTGTTGTCTGGTCAGCCCTCAGGATGATGCCTAGCAATCGTGACAACGATAATTATGCAGGCGAGATTTCGCACAAAATAGACAGTATTAATGAGGAACTTGCCCAAATCAGGTCTTTGCTCTGGACTCGATCCAAAGAGTATTTGATTGAGGCGGAGTTATCAAAACCACGCGAACTTGTCAGCACGAAGTAGTTTGCTTCATTAATTCTGTTCAAGGTGAGTTAGGCATTGGGGCTTGGCCCAATGCCTAACTTTTTCATAAGCGAGTCCAGCGTTGTATTTTGGATTTTGGAATGTGGCCTGACCATTTACCGTCATACACTAATGTTACGGCGTTTGAAAAAAATCATCAATCGTTGCCTGCACTGTGGCTGTCATTCCTGCGCCTCCTCAATCTACCAAACCGCGCCCACTTCAAACATCATGTCCTGAATACCGAACACCGAATACCTGAACACCGGCCCTATCGGTAGTTGGAAAACTCTACGTCGAAGGGCAGGTCTTCCTGAGAGCGGATGAGTTTTTGGACAGCTTGCAGCGCGTCCTTGTCCTTGCCGGTGATGCGCAGTTGTTCGCCCTGTATCTGCGCGTTCACTTTGATGCCCGCGTCCTTGATGAGCTTGACCAGCTTTTTGGCTTCATCGGTGGGGATACCCTGCCGTAGCGTGATGGTCTGCCGCGCCGTGCCCCGCGAACCCGCTTCAATCTTGCCGTATTCCAATGCTTTCAGCGAAATGTTGCGCTTCGCCATTTTACCGCGCAAGATTTCGATGAGCGTGGTCAGATGAAACTCATCATCCGATAGCAGTTTCACCGAATTATCTTCCAATTCCAGCGTACTTTTCGTTTCGCGGAAGTCGTAGCGCGACGCGATTTCCTTTTCCGTCTGGTCAATCGCGTTTTTCACTTCCGTCAAATCCACTTTGGAGGTTACGTCGAACGAGAACTCGGTTGCCATGTTTCACTCCTTTCAAAACAGGGTTCTAGGGTTCTAGGGTTTTAGGTGTTCAGGAGTGAGAAGAACCTTTCTAAGTGAACATCCTATCAAACACCATGTAAGAGCATCACTCACCTAAAACCATAGAACCCTAAAAACCTAAAACCCTACTCTCCTAATTGTTCTTTACAGGTGCGCAATAGCCCGTCTACGGCCAGTTTCAGCGAGGTGAGCGCGTCTTGGACATGCCGCAGTTCAGGATGCGGCAGGCGCGACAGTTCCAAGCCGGACAGGGACGGCAGAAAGTCCATGATGCGCTGCGCCTGCGGGGCAATGCGAACCGGGACGTCACTCAGGTTCATTCCATCAACGGCATTGGCAAGCGGGTCGCCGGCGTCCTGAAAAAACTTGACGAGATGATCGGAAGGACTGTCTAAAATCTCTTTGGATTTTTCCGGGTGCTTTTTCAGCGCCTTGACCAGATTGCCCGTATCATCGCTGTTGAGTTTCTGGTCACGGATTTTCTCTACGACAGCCGTTTGCAGTTCCGGCTCCTCGTTCAGCTGCTTCAAAAACCGGGCGTGTTTTTCCGTCAGTTGTCCATCCGAAGGCCGGTTGGGACTGGAAATAACCGCTTCCCCGATGTTTTCCGGCAGGGCGAGCAGGTCCAGCAAATAGCCGACGGTTCGCTCCGAAAGCGCCAGCCGTTTGGCGATTTCGCGGTTGGTTAAGTTCAGCGTACCCTTAACGTGCTGAATAGCCCGGCCTTTTTCCAGCGGCTGCAAGTCTTCGCGCTGCAAATTCTCAATAAGCTGCTCGGTCAGCCGCTCATCGGGATTGATAGTCTTGTCTTTGATAACGCACGGCACGGCTTTCAGGTTCGCCATACGCGCCGCCCGCCAGCGCCGTTCGCCTGTGACGATCTTAAACTTGCCCGTGTCCTGAAGCGGCGTCACGGTAATCGGGTTCAACATGCCATGCTGCCGTATGCTGTCGGCCAGTCCCTGCAAGCTTTCTTCGCTGTGATGCTTGCGCGGCTGATCCGGGTCTTCCACAATCTGCGCGGTCTCAATCTGCTTAATTTCCACAAAAACCTCCGGGGTAGGGGTCAGGATTCAGGATTCAGGGGTCAGGAAAGGCTTCCTGTTTTCGACGAGCAAACTATCGAATACAAGGGCATATTTCCCTGACCCCTGAACACTTGTCTATACTGTGTGAGATTATAGCACTCAGGGAGGGGCATGTCAACGCCGCGCCGCGCGAATGTGGCGCAGCGGGCAAGAATGAGCGGAAAATGGGAGGCGTCAGGGCAGGGGCGTTGCTTTGCTTTGCGCGGTGGCAACATCCGTAACCACGAGGGTACGTTTGCCGTTTTCGTTGCGCAGGGAGGCCAGCATTTTGCCGTCCGGCGAGAAAGCAGGGATGTAAGCGGGAAAGGTGAAGTCGGTCTGCTGTGTGGCGGAGGCCGAAACGGGAAGCGTTTGTACGCTGTTTGCGCCCATTCCCTTGCCGATGAACCGGACATTCTGCCCCGCAATGTCGCTGATCCACAGCGCGGAACCGTTCTTGCCCGCCTGCGGCCCACCTGTGGTAACAAAAGCGAACTGAGCCATATCCGGCGTGAAGATAATGGAAGTGACGGCATCAGGATACAGGTGTGGATTGGGATTGACGGCCTTGACAACATCGGGAAACGGCAGTTTGCGGATGGTACGGGTATCAATGGTCATTTCGTACACGGAAAGCAGAATGTAGCGCGTGTTCGGGCTGCGGCGTATCCAGCGCACGGTTGCGCCATCAAGGGAAACCGCAAAGCCCAACACGTCGCCCGTACTCGTCAGGCGTACCACTTCGCCCTGATCCAGCAGATACAAATCGAATTTGCCGTTATCCCCGCCCGCTACGATGGCATTGGTTGTGTTTGTAAGCCAGCCGAGCGGGTTGTACGCAGAAGGCACGGAATGAAACGGCAGACTGATAGCAGGCAGGAAACTGCCGCCGTTGCGATAACGGATCAAGGCTTGCAGGCTGCCTGTTTCGGTTTTGTGGACGCTTGCAAACAGTGAAGAATCGCGCGACCAGGCGACGGGAGCAAGGGTGTTGTCGTTGAGCGATTTCCGCTGCTGTTTTATCGTGTCGTAGAAAGTGAGCGTCTGTCCATCCGCAAGGTAGGCAATAGTTTTGCTGTCGGGCGTCCAGGAGGGCGCGAAAGCCGCGTTGACGCCGGGAAGCGCGACGATTGGCATGGCGGCAGAAGTGAGCGAAGGCGTAGAAGAAACTTTTGTCGCAGGCAGGGCAGGCGCGGAGGCTCCGGCGCTTTGCGCATCCGCCACCACTAGGGAAGCGCCGGGAACGGCTATCTGCTTTCCATCCGGCGACCAGGTTTGCGCAAGGGCCGGTGAAAGCAGAAGGCCAAAAATCATCGTAGCAAAGTACGCCCCTAAACGTTTGCGAAGTATGGGAGCGCATAAGCTAAAGTTCGCGCGGAAGCTATGCCTGCCTGTTGTATGTGCCATATCAGATTTCCGTTGGCGCGCGGCCACGTTCTTACACGACTATGCGGCCAAAATAGAAGCAAAAACAATTCTATGGAGACTGCCTGCCCTCTCGCAAAGCAGCCAGTTCCGCGCGCAATCTCGCATTTTCCGCTTCCGCGCTTTCTGCCCGTTGCGCTTCTTGTTGAGCGCGTTGCGCTTCTTGTTGAGCGCGCCGCTCGTGACTCCAGTGGGGTTGGCAGCATGATGCCGCGAATGGGATCAAACAAGCGCAGGGTATTGCCCTCCTGCACCAGATCAAGGCCGAGCTGTTCGCTGCGCATCCGGCTTTCTGTGAGCGGAATGTTCTCGTACCGGCCTTCTACCAGCCGATAGCCCTGAAAGCGCGGGCGCAGATAGTCGCCGGTTGGGTCGAAAAGAAAGTATTCGGACACGCGCAAGACGCTCTCATACAGGGGGCGCTTGACAGCTATATCCTCGCGCCGGGTTTTGCGGGAGGTGAATTCGAAAACAACATCCGGCAAATGCCCGCCTTCGCGCCAACTCATAAATGAGTCGCGCTCCCGTTGGGCTACGCCAAAGACCACGTAGCAATCGGGAGAGATGCGCTTTTTGGGATCGCCTTCCTGATAAAACACGAAATTGTTGCCGGACACATATACGTCCGGCTGATCGGCATAACGTAACGTCAGAGCGTTGATAAAATCAAACATCAAATTGCGGTGCTTGTCGGTTTCCGCCATCGGTTTGCCATCTCTGGTTGGGTAGAAATCGTCATCGGAACAACGACGCTTGCGGGAGCGCGTGGGTGAAACTGTCATTGTCATGAGGGAATCTCCTCGGTATTATCCTGCCGAACCAGCCGTCTATGGGCGGGTCCGAATGCCGCATAAAGCCTGCTGAACGAGCCGCGCGTACTCACATTTTTACGCGGCTCTTCTCGCCGCACACCGCATGAGAACAAAGCCCCCGCGCCTATTGCTGGCTTGGAGGCTTTGCCGGCGAGAACCAACGTTACGAAGCGGCAGGCTCCGTGGATTCGTTGGGAAGGGCGGGGCTGGCCTGCGGGCCGTCCGTGGACGCATGGGGGCCTTCCACGCTTGTCGGAGCGGGAGCTTCGTCCTCAACATGGTGAACCGTCAGTGAAGCGATCACCGTATCGGCGGAAGTCAGGATTTCATACTTGTCCTGCGGCGGAAGGTCGGAAACGCGCAGGGTATCGGTTCCTATCATGTTGGAAACGTCAACCGTGATGTGATCCGGCAGGTCGCCCGGCTGGCAGCGAATTTCCAACTGCTCAATGGAATGCTGCAAAAGGGCGGTTTGCAGGCGAACGGGTTCGGGTTCACCGTGAAACACGAGCGGGATGTGAACTTTCACGCTGTCGCCGAGTTGGACGCCCTGAAACGTCACTTGCAGCAGTTTTTTAGTCACGCGGTCGCGCTGTATCTCACTGATTAGCGCCTGATGCCGAACGCCGCCCTCGACAATCAATTCCAGCATGGCGGCTTCGCCATGCGCGCGAATAAAATCATCCAGCGGCTTGGTTTCGGTCTGCAAATGCAGGGTTTTGTTGCCCCGGTGCTGTATGGAAACGGGGACGCTCCCCTCGCGGCGAAGCTGTTTCACTTGCCCCTTGGTACTCGCCTGTATCGGGCGAACGGTAAACTGTTGCGGCATATTCTTGCCTCCTTATCATCTATGAATCAAATTGTATACGCTGTTTCTACGTATCGGAGGCGGATTCGTCAGCAAGCGCGCAAATGGCGCGTGGAAGCGCTCTGCCCTTCAATGTGCGGACAGGAAAAAAGCCGGCGCGATCTATAGCGGCAATTCAAGGTCTTGCAGCGTTTTCGCTGCCAGCATCCGCCTGCCGATCTGCATCAGTTCCGCTTCCGGCAAAGACGCCAACAATCGCGAAACTTCCGGCGGCAACGGCGCAAATTGTTGCTCCATCATCGTCAGCAGAAACTGCCGAATACCTTCCTGCCGGCCTTTCTCCTCATAATACTGCGCGCCTGTCATTGCCATTTCCCGTACCTCCTCCTGATGTTTTCGCAATGCCGAGTCAATCACAACTTCTCGCAAAGTCGGCTGTTCGCGCGGGTCGCGTTTGTGCAGAATCAACAGCAGCAAAAACTGTATGGCTCTGCTGCGCTGAAGTTTTAATTATCGGAGTGCAAACGCGCGTGGGCAAGCTGCCACTGCTGCCGAACGGCGTCGGGAGCGGTTCCGCCCTGCGAACTGCGGACAGCGACGCTTGATTCTACCGTCAGTGCGGAAAGGGCGTTCTCGGTGTTGGCTTGCAGCAGGGGAGAGAAGCGGGAAAGCATGGGCGCGTCCAGTTGTTCCAGCGTGGTGTTGTTTGTAGTGCAGTAGCGTACCACTTCACCAACAACATCGTGCGCGTCCCGGAACGGCAAGCCCTGCCGTACCAGATAATCCGCTAAATCCGTTGCGGTGGAAAAATCGCCCTGCGTGGCCTGCCGCATCCGCTCGGCGCGGAATTTTGCCGTTTCCAATGTCTTCTGCATGGCGGGGATTACGAGGCGCAGGGTGTCAATGCCGTCAAACAACGGCTCTTTATCTTCCTGCATGTCCTTGTTGTAGGCGAGGGGCAGGCCCTTCATCAGCGTGAGCAGGGTTATCAGGTCGCCGTACACGCGCCCCGTTTTGCCCCGCGCCAGTTCCGCCACATCCGGGTTTTTCTTTTGCGGCATGATGCTGCTGCCGGTTGTCACGGCATCATCCAGCGTGACAAAGCCGAACTCCGGGCTGTTCCACAAAATGATTTCTTCGGCCATGCGAGACAGGTGCATCATCACAAGGGACGCGAAAGCCAGAAACTCAACCGCAAAATCACGGTCTGATACGGCATCGAGGCTGTTGGGGATAACCGTTTCAAAATCCAGCAGGTCGGCAGTTCGCTCCCGATTGATGGGGAAGCCCGTTCCCGCCAAGGCTCCTGCGCCGAGTGGACTGCGGTTGACGCGCCCCGTTAAATCGCCCAGGCGTTCGCGGTCCCGGTCCAGCATCCAGAAGTAGGCGAGCAGGTGGTGCGCGAGGACAATAGGCTGCGCGTGCTGCAAATGCGTATAACCGGGCAGTACCGTATCGAAATGCCGGGAAGATAATTGCAGCAGGGTTTCCTGTAGATTGCGCAGTTCGGTTTCGATTTCCCCGCATTGGCCGCGCAAATACAGCCGTACATCGGTCGCTACCTGATCGTTGCGGCTGCGGGCGGTGTGCAGTTTCCCCGCCACACTTCCAAGCCGTTCTCGCAGCAAGCCTTCCACAGCCGTATGCACGTCTTCGGCATCGGGCGGCAGTTCCACGCTCCCGCTTTCCAGATCGTCGCGCAGCAGTTTCAAGCCGGCCACGATCTGCGCGGCTTCTTCCGCTTCAATAATGCCGGTTTCGCCGAGCATCGTCGCGTGGGCGATACTGCCCTGAATGTCGTGCCGCCACAAACGGGCGTCAAAAATCAGTGAATTGTTCAGGCGTTCGATGAGTTCATCCGTCTTGCCTTCAAAACGCCCGCCCCATAGTTTTCGCATCGCTTTCCTGCTTTCCTACTCTGCATGTTTTTATATTGGGTGTATCTGCGCGTTATTATACCGTATACGCAGGCGATACAAACACGCCCCCTGCCGCTTTTAAGCCGGGTGGACTGCCCAACAGAGTTTATGAAATATTTCCAACCTCCGGCGGAAAGCGCGGCAGTAAACCTCCGAGTTGACTCCGTGTTGTGAAAATCATGCCGGCTTTGATGCCTGTGAGGTAAAATGAAGATGTGCGCCGACCCCGAAAGGAGAACCTATGCAAGCAACCATTGCGCCACCAGAAATTGCGCCGACGCCGCCTGTTCCGGTTTGGGAGACTGCCTCTAATCGTATTCCCATCACCGTCGCTATGTGTCACTTGTTGGAGGAGGCCGGACTGCTGACCGGTCGCTATGAACTCATCAACGGGGAGATAATATCCAAAATGGGACAAAATGCGCCCCACAGACTCACCATTATGCTAATCAACGTATGGCTGATTCATGTTTTTGGCGCTTTACATGTCGCCATTCAGAGTTCCATTGACATTGGGAACGTGGCAGACCGGGAGATCAACGCCCCTGAACCTGACATCGTGGTACAAACGCTTCCCGCGCCCGCCTTCGCGGTCAATCTGCCCCGACCCACCGACATTGTTTTGCTTGTGGAGGTTTCCGACACAACCGCCCATTTCGATTTACACAACAAGGCCGCGCTTTACGCCCGCGCAGGCATTGCAGAGTATTGGGTAGCCGACATTGGGAAAAGGCGTATCGTAGCGCATCGTAACCCCACGCCGAACGGCTACGCGGATATCAGCGAATACTCGGAACAGGCGAGCATTGCCACCGCCGCGCATCCTTCTGTCAGCGCGCGCGTCGCCGACCTGCTCCCGCCGGCACAGCCACAGGCCGCGTAGCCCGCATCATGCCCCCTGCAACCTGATCAAGAACGCCCTCCGCCACGAACGGGAACTGTTCGTGGCGGAGGGCATTCGTAAAAGAATGTCAACAAAAGTTCGTTATTCCATAGTGAGCGTCCGAGCAGACTACCGCGAAGGAGTAGTTTGCGCGGATGCTCAGGCGGCAGAAACCGTTACTGCGGCACGGCGATGTTAAGCCCGGAACTGAATGTTCCTCCGATGTAGGAGCCGCTCATCACGAAGGGCGTGGTTCCCGAGGGAATGGCGGACGCGCTCGTGAAGGTCAGCGTCACGCTCTGGCTGGCTCCCGGCATCAGGGTAAAGGCGGCGGGCAGGGAAGCGGCATACTGCGTTCGCAGCCGCGCGCTTGCTACTTTCACGTTGGGCGCGACCCCGTTGCCGGTGTCTTGCAGCGTGAACGTGACGCTAACCGTGTTGGCGCTGACGCGGGCGGCGCGGATGTTGGTGACGATTACGCGCGGCGCGAACTGTACTTCAAAGGCGCCGATGTCGCTGCCATCGCCACCGGGCGCGTTGGGAATACCGGGCAGAACCACAGGACGGGTAAACCCGCGCTGATCGCCCCTGCCGCCATACAATCCATCCAGCAACGAGCCGATGAGATTCCTGCCTTTGTTGATGGCCGGGCTGTTGGACGCCAGAGCGTGGGTGAGCGTTAGCCCGCCATTGTCCTGCAAAGGGCCGAGCAGGGGATTGGTGTTGAGAATGTCGTTAGCATCGGTGAGCATGCCGCCCCCGTCGTCATCGGCCAGATTATAGCCGTAATTCATGATTCCCGGATGTTCAAAAACGAGATTGCCGTTCGCGCTGCCGGCAAAAATGTTGTCGGTCACGATCAGTTGACGACCGGGAGCGTCGTCGTAAAACCCGCCGCCCTGCGCGGCCGTGTTGCCGTAAAAGGTCGAGTTGCAAAGGAAGCTCTGCACAATTGCGGAGTTGTAGATAGCCCCGCCCTTTCCGGTGGCCTGATTGCCGCTGAACGTGCTGGCGTACGTTATAAGAGACTGCGCGGAAGAAATACGCAATCCGCCTCCATTGGCGGCGAGGTTGGAATAAAGCGTACACCGCGACAGGATTGCGCCCTGACCGCCGACAAAGAGGCCGCCGCCATCTCCCTGCGTTTGATTAAGGGCAAGCGTGCTGTTGGTCAATTCAAGAACGCCGCTGCTGCTGATGCCGCCGCCATTGTCGGTGGCGAAACTGCCCACTACCGAACAGTTCGTCAGAAGCGCGCTTCCCGTATTGTTGATGCCGCCGCCCTCATGGAAGGCGAAACCGCCCGTAATCGCGCTGTTTGTCAGAATTGCGGCTCCGCTGTTGCTCAGGTCGCCGCCATTGCCGTTGACGCCGTTGCCGAAAATCGTCAGGCCGGATGCGATAAGCAGGCCTGTGTTGAAAACGCCGCCGCCGTCCTGGTTGGCGAAATTGGCCCTCACATCGCAATTGGAGTATGTGGAATTGGCGACATTACCGGTGCCGCGCACATTAAAGATGCCGCCGCCATTGACAGCGTTGTTGCCTTTGAAGGAACAATTGTTGATGGTCCCGGCAACATCGTCCTCGCTAAACAGGCCACCCCCGGCGGCGGCGCTGTTGTTCTGGAAACCGCAGCCGTCCATGTTGAGCGTCACGCTGGAATTGGGCGTGGCGGAGCAGGCAACGCCGCCCCCTCCTCCTATTTTGTTGGCGGCGCTGCCGACCACATTGCCGTTGAAAGCGCCGCTCGTAACCGTAAGCGTGATTTTGCCGTTATCCGATGCGCCAATGTGCGCGCCGCCGCCCAGTATCTGCGCGCTATTGTTGAGGAACTGACAGTCGGACAGCGTTACGCCGACCACGCTGTTCATCCCTGCTAAGGCGGAAAAGCCGCCGCCAAAGTCTGTGCTGGTATTGTTGGTCAGCGTACAGTGGCTCAACGTCGCCGACGCGCCGGAGTTGGCCGCGCTGCTGCAAAAGACTCCTCCTCCGAATGAGGCGCTATTGCCGCTGAGCGTACAGTTGTTCATCGTTAAAGAGCCGAGGCTGCAGATGCCTCCCCCAAACTCGCTGCTGTTGCCGCTGAGCGTACAGTTGGTCAGCGTGAGCGCGCCGATGCTGAAGATGCCGCCGCCCACGCCGGTATTGCCTTGCGAGAGGCCGTTGCTGATCGTGACGCTCGTGATGCTTACGGTGGGGCCGCTTGTCGCCCCGCTGATAACGCTGAAAACCGTAAACGCAGGCGTGTTCGGGTCGGAACTGCGCGCGACGGCCACGTTGAAGCCGGTTCCATCTATGGAAACAGCGTCGGTAATGTAGGGCAGGGCCGAGGTAAGCGTAATCACGCCACCCACATTAAAGGTGATGGTGTCGGCTCCGGCATGGGCGTTGGCTTGCGTGATCGCGTCGCGCAACGTGCCGCTGCCGGAGTCGTTTAGCGAGGTGACAGGATAGTTATCGGCGCGGGCGACCCGCCCTAAACAAAGCGCGGATAGAAGCAGCAGCCACAAACCGGCCAGTCGGCGCAGGCGTGGAATTAGAGCGCGAAACAGCGCGGAAGGGAACATGGTTGTGGGTCTCCTTGTTGCCGGGCAACAGATTGCTGCCTGCGAACATAGTGGGTTCAGAAGGTTTGTTTTGACAGGTGACGCTCGGAGATCGAGGGCGGAAGGAACGGCGCGGATGCCCTTTCCGCCTTCCATTGCGGCGTTTCCCATCAACAATAATAACCCGGCAAAGAAGGAAATAAGCCTGTTTACACACAAGTTGCAAGTACGCTGTAAAAATGCAGAAACTCAGGGGCTTTCGTTCTAAAAACGCTCTGAATGCCGGATGTTGGCGGCAAAACCGTTTACGCGCAAGATGCAGTGTTCGGGGTGCGCAAGCGCCTGCTAAAAAGAGGGATTGACAGGAAACATGGCAGAAAGTCTCGCAGAGTTGTTGCGTGGTTTGCGCGGGGCGCGGGGGCTTTCGCTGGCGCAGTTGGCTGCGCGGTCACAAGTGTCGGAGCGTACGCTCAGTTATTGGGAGGCGGGAACCCGGCAGCCGCGCCTGCCGGAACTGGAAATGGTGTTGGCCGCGCTGGAAACGCGGACGGCACAGCGAAACGAGGCGCTCACCCTTCTTTCCGGGCCGCGCGGCGCGCGGGAACTACGTTTGTCGCCGGAGCATATCCGCCATGAAAACGCTATCGGGATGCTGCCTTCGGGCGGCGATCTGCTGCGGGCGCTCAGGCATCGGCGGGGCCTGTATCTGGAGCAGGTCGCCGCGCAGATGGGCGTGTCGGGGGCAACCGTGAGCCGCTGGGAGCAGGGCAAAGTCGTGCCGCCTCCCGACCGCCTGGACGCGCTGCTGACGCTGCTGGGCGCGCGGCAGGGGGAGCGGGCTGCGCTGAAGGAGGGGTATCTGTTTCTTATGACTCCGCTGCGCGCTTATACGCAGGAGGTTTCTGATTTGCGGGAAAACTTTGAAGCGTTCATGCGCGCGCACTACGCCACTCCTGACGACAGGCTCGACGATTTAAGTTTTCTCTCCTTTGAGGCACAGGCGTGGACGCTGACGGTCAGAGACTCAAGTGGACGGAACCTGCTGGCGGCGGTTTGCGCCAACTATGCGGCCTTTCTTGCCGCCTCCGGGCGGATGAAGGAGGCGGGGCAGTATGCCTGGCGCGCGCTCGACCTTCTGGAAGCATCGTCCTCGTCGCAAGAAACCTTTACGAAAGAAACCGCGCTGCGCGGAGCCATCATCGCGGCGCAATCGGAGGTGTTTCAGGGAACGCGCCCCGCGCCCGAACGCGGGCTGAAAATACTGCAATCGTGGCGTTCCGTCGCCGTCGCGCCCATGTTTCAAGCCTGGATACTTTCCAACATGGGCGGGTATCTCGCGCTGCAAGCCGATTGGGAGGCCGCCCTAATTTTGCAGCAAGAGGCGTGCCGCGTGGCGGAACGGGATTCAGACCCGGATCAACTGCGCTTTCGGCAAATGGATCTGGCGCGGGTGGAACTGAGCGCGGGACGGGCGGAGCGGGTGCTGTCTCTTGTCACCCTGTCGGCGCAGGACTTTCCGAGCCGGCGCGCGCGTATTGAATTGCTGTTTGCCGAAGCGCTGCTGGTTCTGGAGGAACGCGCCAACGCGCACTTTTGGCTGGAGCGCGCCAATGCCGACATCCTTGCCAATGACCTCACATATTTGCAGTCCCGCTCCGATGCTCTGACCAAACGGCTTTGAGCGCCTGTAAATCTAACCTTTCCCGAACCGGCGCAGGCAAAGAATGAAGGATGAAAAAATGATATGTAGAGGCATCGTCGAAATCTTGGCAATACAGCGCTTCCAGCCCGATGTCTCGTTGTGTCAGGTTGTAGGAGTGAGGCGTCGTGGCCTCCGTAGCGTCAGGGCGGACGGGAGCGTGGGAACATCCTCATGCACCTCCCTTCCTGTATGGATAGCACCTGTGGGTATAACGTCTTTATAGTAGACGTTTGTACTAATGTTTAGACGGAGACGTGGGGCAAAGGGTTCGCTTTTTCGCGTTGTTTTGATCTTTTTTTCTGTTTCTTTTTTGCGGGATTGGCACTAAGGGTCCGTAAATCTATAACTTCCCGAATGTCGGTAGGGGCGTTGCTTGCTGCGCCCAATACGGCGGGAAGTTATAGATTTACAGACCCTTAGTGTAGAAGGACATTTGGTATGACTATTACATTGAATTTACCCCCGGATATGGAAGGGCAAGTGCAGCAGGCAGCGCGGACGCAAGGCAAGGAGGTCGCCGTGTTCCTTCTCGACAGTATCCGTCAGCGTTTGCGCCATGACGTGCTGCCTGAATCGGAGGCGCGTCTGCTTCAGATAATCAATGCCCCCATTGCTCCCGAAGCGCGGCAGGAACGCGATGCTTTGCTTGCGCTGCAACAACAACGGGAACTGACGGATGCCGAACAGGAAACCCTCACTCAACTTATAGATGAGGTCGAACTCGCCAACGCGAAACGCTGGCAGTGCCTTGCCGAACTCGCCGAACGACGCGGGCTTTCGCTTGCCGAAATCACGCGGGAACTGGAAATACCCCTTACCTGAACGCCATGTCGCAAACCTACATTCCAGTTGCGCTTGAACGTCTTGTTACTGAGCGTTCAAGAGGACAGTGCGAATATTGCCGCTGTTTGACCGAGTTCCATTCCGACCCATTTGCCGTAGAGCATATTATTCCTGAAGCGAGAGGCGGTTCTACAAACGAGGCTAATCTGGCCTTGTCATGTCTGGGATGCAACAGTTTCAAAGGCGCGTTTCAGACCGGAATAGACCCGGTGACGGAAAGAGAAGTTCCTCTGTTTCATCCACGAGTGCAGCAATGGACACAGCATTTTGCATGGAACGGCGATACGACACAGGTTATCGGCATTACGGCGACAGGACGCGCAACCATTGCGCGATTGCGCCTGAACCTTCCGGGTCTGGTCAATCTCCGCGCTGCGCTTCATCGCTTCGGCGTTCACCCTCCAGGTTAGGCTACCCCCGCCATACTTCACGCAGGAAATCTCATTTGAAGATTGCCATAACCGAAGCCGAGAGTCTCGGCTTTCCTCTGCTTAGTCAGGGTATAATTCCACACAGATCGCAGAAGGGAACCATCCGGCAATGACAACCAAAACACTGGACACTATCACCCGCGAAGAGTTTGACCGCCGGCTTGATGCGTACAACGAACGACGGCACAACGAATTACAGCGCATCGAAGCACAACAGGCGCAAGTTGGATCGGTGTTGGCCCATTATGAGCAAATGCTGGACGAAATTGAAGCTGGACTTGCGACTTCATACATGAACGACTGGATCAAATTATAGCGCGAGTAGAACGCATTGAAGAACAAACGCGCTTCCGTTCTTCCTGAATAAAAGGAAGCCGTTAGCCACTGTAATCGCCCATTGCGCCCGCGTCCGCCTGCTTATGCGCCGCAGCCGCGCTGCCAGGCAGTTGTTATTCCATGCTGCCCGACAGCAGTACGCCTGTCGCGTCTTTCAGTTTGAAGTAGAGTTTGAACTGCATGCCGCGCGTCTTGACGATGCCTAACGTCTCAATATGCCGGCAGGGCCGTTTCCATCAATGTGCATAAATTGATTGGTGCAAGTGTTCCACTCTCGTCTTGCTGCGCGGCGCGTAACTGCTGAAGACCTTGCGTGAAGGGAACAAACGTATCGGTGGCGGGCGAGAAAACCATTTCATGTATTTTCAGGCGCGGCCCTAATGTGTCCGCAATCGACATGAGTTTCTCTACCGGCAAGCCTTCTGCGGGCAACTGAAGCGCAAGCGCGTACTGACGCTCCAGTCCCTCTGCTATAGCTTTATCGGCAGACAGACGCTGCAGTAAGTCTTCCGGCGAAACGAAGGTGTCATTTTCGACGGTGTAGACGAGTTTATCATTCACTATGTGTGGGTGAACCACTTCCAGCAGTTCATAAATTCCCCGCGCCAATAACAGAGGACGCCCATAACGCCGCATGTACCATTCCACCCAGGGCTTCGCTTGCTCGCCCAACTGTTGGCCTGTTATCTGGGGCAGCAACGTCCGGGCGGGCCGATATACGCGCACACGCTGGCTCGCCAGCATGGGGATCAGCGCGGCAGTCAGGGAACCGTCCTTATCGGAAATGTGATGCTGCGCGGCCAAGGCTTCCACGACCAGCGCAGCCTTCTGCTGACAATTCCACACGGGCGTTTGCAGCGCGTGTATCAGCGGACGAAGGGGAACAGCAGCGTGGGGGTTCTGCTGCGCCAGGCGTCCCAATGCCAGGCAGGTATTGTTCGCCAGGTGAACCGGATCGCGCTCCAACGCCTGCGAAAGCGCCCGAATTGCGCGTTTTGCATCCGGCGCGTAACTCAGAATGTAGGCCGCCGCGTCCTGCTGCTCCGATGTGCCTTTGCTTAACATTTGTTCCAGCAGCGCCTGCTGTTGCTGCGCCTGCTGTACGAGACGCTCCTCCGCCGCTTTCATACCTCCGCCGATTTCCCCGCAGAGGCAACGTTACCCAACAACCGTCTTTCATCCATTCCTGATAAAGCTGCATTACCTGCTGTACGCCAGCCGCGTTCGCTGTCTGCGCGGCAGTCTCGGCTCTTTGCGCCCTCACAGGACACGCCCTCAAAAGCAGCAAACAGCAAAAAATCCACGTTCGCACCGTATTCTCCTTTAGAATTTTACACTAACAATTATAAATTTTTAGGTACGCGGTCCCAAAAAGCGGTCGCCATTGAAATGTATCATGTGATCCGGCATATCCGAGAGCCAAACTTCCGTGTCCCATGCAATGTCCGTAAGATGTTTGCGGAACGTAGCGAAATCCGGGAATGCGCTGACATAGATGCGTCCAGAGGTGCAGGACGCAAGCAGTATTTCCAGTTCCACGATCCGCTTGGGTGAGATAGGACCGTGTGATGTTACCGCTTCCACCAAAAACAGCCAGTTGCGGGCTTCATCGTGCATAACAACGTCAGGCAATTTGCTGTGTTCTGTCACAGGCACACCAAGCGTCAGCAATCTTTGTGTGTCAACAACCAGCATCTTTTGCGCGGTATCACCCAAATACAACACATGAGCATCAGGAGCAAATCGGGAAGCGAACTCCTCTACAATCGCCGCTTGAAGTTCGTTGTGCTTTCCCGGCGACAAGTCAAATTGTGTGCCATCCGGTAAACGCGCCGGTACGCGATTGAACTGCCGCGCAGTTTCGTATAGGGTTGTTAAAGTCGGCTGTTGTCGGACAAATTCTTCAACAGCGCCTTGCCATTGTTCCGTGCCATAAGTCTGTATGGCTGTCAACGCTTCTTTAGCGATTGCATAGTGAGCATGAGGGCTGTTTGTCGCCAGTGCGGGATTGTCCGGGTTGTAGTCAGCAATACGCGCCTGCACAAACTGATGCAGAACCTGACGGCGAAATGTTTCTCGCGTATTGGGCGCGTAATCCTTCTGATAATGTTGCCGAACAAAAGCCATAATGCCTTTTGTAATCGTCACACTCTCGCGGCGTGACTCTTCCCACCTCTCCTCCGGCAGCAAGCGGCAAAGCGCAAGCAGTACACAGGCAGCCATTTCCGTTTGCTGCGCCTTCGGCAACCCCAAATCTTTCAATGCCTCTTGCGCTTCTTCAATGCTCGGCATGTGTCTCTATTCATCCTTCTCGTGTTTCGTCTCGATACCGAACATTTCATCAACAACCATATCTACTTCTTCAAGAGATGGCTGGTGATGTAAGAAGCGTTTGCCTAATTCTTCAAGAGCATCCAGAGGGGGCAGGGGCATGGCCCGGAGTTCCGTTGCGCTTACCTGTGTGCTGCCGTTGAAGATGCGAAAGTATGTGTCCAGCAGGCGGCTGTTCAGCAATGCCGACAACCCCAATGCTTCCTCTTTGCTCATTTCGCCACCCGGACGGTAGATGTAATTCAGATGGTTTTCCAGCCCTAAATACTTGCCCGCCACAATTGTTTGCAGGTAGGGCGCGGCAATCAAGCGGCGATGCTGTTCTTTGGAACTGAACCGGCGCAATAGGACATAGTTTTTGTTCGGTACGAGCAGGGGTAATGCTTGTTCGTTGACCATGATGAACTGCGGCTTGCGGCTTGCCGTTCGCGGCCATTGCGCCTGCATCGCCTGCACATGCTGCATCCATAGCAACGGCGCGTGTGTTTCAGGAACACAGCCCTGTTCGCACAGCAATGGCACGGCGCGGAACGGCACAACCGGGCCGGTAGAAATGGCAAGGCCATGCGCGGACAAGCGGCCCGTCCAGCCATTGACAACATCCGCGAGGCGCTGTTCTTCCGTTTCCACAGGCACATGCAAAATCTTATCCGGGCTGTCATAGTCCAGCACGTCGCGCAGGGAAACTTGCCGGTGAAAACAATCGGCAAGATCGTTCGCCCCGCTGCTCATAGAGATACGAACCTGCGCATTTTCATCACAATAGCGGGAGGGAGGCTGTTTCACTCCCACCAGAATAATGTTTTCCTGCAGCACTTCATCCCGCCCGAATGCTTCCTTGCGCGAGTCGAACAGATGGATCGCTTTTGGAACCACTTCGCCAAAGAAACTCTCCCGAAAACGCCGAAAATAGGGGCCGGAAGCGAAACTGCGCGGCGTGATAAAGATCAACTCCCCCTCCGGCTTGAGCAAACCCGCCGCCGATGCCCATGAAAAGCGCGTACATATTCGGCTGTCCATGCACAAACCGGGAAGCGGCAAGGGCGCGCGGATCGGAACCCGCAATCTTGAAATACGGCGGATTGCAGATCACAATGTCATAAGCGCGGGCGATGTTATTTGCGCGAGGCAATGTTACTTGCAGGAACAAGGTTTTCCGCAGGAGCAGGATTTTCCATGCCGCCGAACAATCCCTGTTCCGCCCTAAACGCCGCCTGTTGCAGCAGAAAGTCGTCGGAATGAACATGGAATTTCAGCAGTACGCCTCGCTTGCGCAGCCAGTTTTCCAGATGGCGCAAACATAACTGCAAATAGCCGAGCAGTTGACTGTCCGTTTCAAAGGCGTCGAGTTCGATTTGGGTCGGCCTGTCCGGGCGCGAAGCCAGTTCTTCACAAAGGGCGCAGGCCAGTATTCCCGTTCCCGCGCCCGGATCAAGGATTCGCAGCGACCAACCCGAAACTGAACACAGCGACGCCATAAACCGCGCGACAGGCAGGGCGGTCAGATATTGCCCTCTGTCTTTTTTCACGTCCGCGCCCACGCCACTCGCGTACCATTGCCCCAGCCTGTCCGCATACTCTGCAGGCGTTTCTTCGGAACCTGCAATCGGAAACGCCGGTTTTTCTGCTGATACACGCATGGGTAACTCACTCTTACCGGGTTCACATTTACATTTCCTGCAGCCGATTCACGCCCCGGCTACACGGCGTTCACGGCGCGAACATATTCAATTTCATGATGACGCGGGAGCAATCTCAATCACGGAAGCGTGTTCCGTTCAGGGCATTGCCTGCCATGACCGGCTGTATCACTCATCGGGTGGAGTCGTGCGTGTTATGGGCGTGAATGTCCGCGTGGGACAACACCATTGCGGAAACGACGGGCGGCAGGCTGCCGCCGAAGAGCTTCAAGTCAACCGCCACTTCTTCCGTCGCGCTCGTGTTGGTCAGGGTCAGCGTTAGCGTCTTGTCCTTGATGCTTGCGGAACCGGAGAGGAGGGGCAGTTTTTGAGGTTTGCCGTTTACGGTCACGTCAACGGTGGGCGCGTCGCACAACAGCCGAACCGCCTGCCCGCCCTGATGATCCTTGTATATATGATAGACATGGTACGTGGGCGTTTTCAGCATCTTGTCGCCGTCCGTGAGCAGCAAGGCTTGCAGCACGTTGATGGTTTGCGCGATGTTGGTCATTACCACCTTGTCGGCATGGCGGTTGAAGATGTCGAGCGTGAGGGACGCGACGAGCGCGTCCCGCATCGTGTTCTGCTGCCAGAGGAACGCGGGATTTTGACCGGGCGCTGCGGGATGCCATGTGCCCCATTCGTCCACGATCAGGCCGATTTTGCGCTCCGGGTCGAAAGCGTCCATCAGGGCGCGCTGCTGCACGACAAGCGGCTCCATCTGAATGGCTTTCCACAGCAGTTCGTACCACTGCGCATCCGTGTACTCCGTTGCCGTGCCTGCCGTGCCGCAATAGTAGTGCGCGGCAAAGCCGTGTATCGGCGGATGATGCCCGTGATCTTTTTTCAGTTTGGTAAAGAACCGGCGCGTCCAGTCCAGATCGTTGGTGTTGGGGCCGCAGGCGATGAGATACAACGGGTCCGCGCCCCAGTTGCGCAGATAGGTGGCGAAACGGCGGTACTCCGTGCCGTAATCTTCCGGCGTAAAGTGCCCGCCGCAGCCCCAGTTTTCATTGCCCACACCCCAGTAGCGGATGTTGTACGGCGCGTCCTGTCCGTTCGCCCGCCGCTGCCGCGCCCATTCGCTGTCGCCGGGGAAGTTGCAGTATTCCACCCAATCGCGCATTTCGCGGGGGCTGCCGCTGCCCAGGTTGCCGCAAAAGTAGGGTTCCGCGCCCACCGCGCGGCAGAAATCCATGAATTCGTGCGTACCGAACTCGTTGGTTTCGATCACATCGCCCCAGTGGATGTTGATGCGGCGCGGGCGCTTTTCGCGCGGCCCAACCCCGTCAATCCAGTGGTAATCATCCGCAAAGCAGCCGCCCGGCCAGCGTATGAGCGGCGTTCCCACTTCGCGCAGCGCGGCGACCACATCGTTGCGCACTCCGCCCGTATGAGAAATCAGCGACTCGGTTCCCACCCAGCAGCCCTCGTCTATGCAGCCGCCCAGATGTTCCATAAAGTGGCCGTAAATGTTGGGGTTGATGGTTCCTATGGGTTCGTTGCAAAGCACGTTGACGGTAATAGTCGGCAAGTTCGGCATGATAGCGCGGGTCTCCCTGTCTTTGATAGATTGAACAAAATGGTTTGTGGCTTGAATTTTGTCGTAGGCTGTTCCTCCGTTTATTCAACCCACACCCGGCGATTCCCTGCGTTGTTTCTTCCATTCTGCCCGTCTTCCAAAGTGAAAAATCCCGGCTGACCTGTAAAGGTTAAGCCGGGATTTAACTTGCGATATAAAAAGTCCTATATTTCGGGAACCAGGCGTCTCTCTCCCCCGTCATTCTCGACAATGAGGCCCCGTTCCGTCTCATTGATGAGGCCTCGTTATGTCTCATAGGGACGTCCCATGATTTTGACGCGCGAAAACAGACGCTTTTTGCCATACTTCAGTTTTGGTATTTATGCCCGCCTGTTCTTTGCGCGTCAAAATTATGTCTGTTTCAGAAGGGTTGAGCGTTGAGCGTTAAGCGTTAAGAACACAAACTTAATGCTGAACACTCTCACTCTCCACTGACCCCTGGCCCCTAACTCCTGACCCCTTCCGAATGTCCCTTCCGCAACGTGAGAAACCACGTATGGCGGCGCAATTCGGCCTGTTCCGTAAACTGGATGCCGCACTCGTACCACGTCATGCCCGGTTCTTCCACAAGATGCTGCCGCACGATCCGCGCCCGGCCCACGCGCAGTTCCGTTGCCGGCGGCGGGTAGATCAGGATTTCACTGCCGCAGGGCATGCAAATCGGCATCCGAAGTTTCAGCCCTTTGCGGCTGATGTCCACGCATGGACACTCGAAACTCCCCATCTGCGGATGCTCCACGCGCAGGGTTTTGGCGACGCAATTCTGGCGCAGCGCGTCGCGCCGGTCGTCTTCCAAAGTGCTTGTTATTTTTTTCGTGGCCGTAGTCGCCATTGTTTTACTCTCCCAAATTCAGGTGTTCAGGTATTCGGGTGTTCAGGTATTTGGTCGTACACAGAGAGTGTTCTGTTACGTTCCCCATACGATACGTCCTATGATGATATGTTCCGCTTCCGGTTTGCTTTTCGGACGCGCGCGAGGTCGGCGCGCGTGTAAACGAGGGGGCATTATTTTTCTCCCTGTATCACTTTGATGGACAAGTCGGACTGCGTGGTCGTGACGCCCCAGATGGCGCGGTCACTCCAGACGTTGGTTCCCCAGATGGCGCGGCTGGCATTGAGTATGTTGGCGCTCACGCCCCAAATAGCCCGCGTTCCCCAGATTGCCCGCAGGTCGGTGACATCCGTTCCCCAGATCGCCCGCGTTCCCCAGATCGCGCGATCCATGTTGATATACACGTTGCCCTGATCGTCTACGGACAGGGACGGCGACAAGGCAGGCTGCGTGGCGACAATCGGGCTGCACAGGGCGGCGGGAATGTTGAGGAAACCCGCGCCATACGTGCAGGGGTCGGCATTGCCCTGCGCGTCCGCCCATTTGTCCGCCGCAAACATCAGGCGGGCTTTGATGGTGTCGGGCGTCAGGGCAGGGTTGGCTTGCAGCAGCAGCGCCGCCGCGCCGCTGACAACCGGCGTCGCCATCGAAGTTCCCGACAGCCGGATGTAATCTTTCGACGCTTTGCTGTCGCCTTTCACGATGTACTCGTTGTTCAGCACATTGGTTTGCGCGTTGAAGTTAAGGTCCAGATACGAGCCGGGAACGTTCAAAGAAACAATGCGGTTGCCGGGCGCAACGATGTCGGGCTTCAGCGTCAAATCCAGGCGGGCCGGGCCGCGACTGGAGTAAGTCGCCACCGCGTCGTGGGGATGCTGGCCGTCTACGGATTTCATCGCGCCCACGGTAATCACATACGGATCGTTGCCGGGGCTGTCAATGGAGCCATAACTGGTGCCGTAACCTTCGTTGTCCGGCAGGGGCGGATCGGGCAGCGCGTCATTGGCGCGGCCATCGTTGCCTGCCGCGCACACCACCACAATTCCCGCCTTCCACGCCGCTTCCACCGCCTGGCACAAAGGATCGTTGGCGGCCGTATCGCCCACCGGATGCCCCATAGACAGGTTCAGCACCCGAATGTTATAGGGGTTGTTGTTCTTAACGCTGTTGACGACCCACGTAATGCCCGCCACAACCGTACTGACGTCACTTTGTCCGTTGGAATTCAGTACGCGCACATTGACAAGGGACGCTTTGGGCGCAATTCCGTAGTAGGTTTGCGTGTTGGTGCTCGTGTTCGAATTGCGCGCGTTGCCGGCAATGATGCCCGCCACATGCGTTCCATGCCCGCACTTGTCGTCGCCGGAACCCTTTGGGCCGTCAAATCGTTATCCGTAAGCCATGTCCAGGGATCAGGACGCGGGCCGGATTTCGGACCGGGATCATTGGCAGGGTCAACAAAGTTGACGTTGGCAACAACGCGATCACCCTGAGATGTTCGATTTCAGTTTCGTGTCAAGAATATATTTGCACAAGTCGTCCGCCTGCGTCGTGAATACCACTGTCCAGAACCGCCACGCCGACGCCTGTGCCATCCACTTTGTAAGGCGCAGCCCAGGCGGTTGCGGTTCCCGTCGCCGTCGTGGTAAACGTATCATATTTTCGGACAATGGCGTTGGACGACAGATGCTGTACAAAAGGCAGGGCCGCCAGTTTGTTCAATGCTTGAGTGGGAACGCGCACCGTCACCGAATGGATGAGCGGCAGTTTGCTTTGAATGGACGCGCCGCAGGCCTTGAGCGCGGCTTCGCGTTCGGGAGTGCAGTCGCCGTCCAATCGCAAGATTACAGACGACCATCCGCCTTTTGTTGCTGTCATCGCGCTCGATAAAAACCGATCCGTTTTGTCGCCGGTTTTTTCAGCGCGTACCGGCAGCGCAAGCCCGGCCAGCAGCAAGGCTATTGCTGCGCCCGCTGCGCCTGCGCCACCGCGTTTCTGTTTTCGAGGAAGGCAAGGGCCGTTTATCTGCCGGAACATATCCCCTGCGCGAACTTTTCTTATATACGTCATAACCATATTCCTTAATGTTTGAAAGTGAATCCAACAGGAAACTCGCCGGAATGGAGGCAAATCAAACCTCTGCTTGGTTATGCCGCGTTTGCGCGCGTTCGGGGGCTATGATAATTGCGGGAAAAATAGGGTTTCAGGTTTCAGGTTTCAGGTGTCAGCAAGAACTGCTGTTGCCTGTTCCTTTGTGCAGGTCGTGGCAAGGCGTACAAAGAACGGCCTGTCCCTGACACCTGACACCTGACACCTGACACCTTCCTCTATGCCGCTTTCAATTCCGGCCATTCGGTGACTTGCAGCGAAATGGCGCTCGCCTCAAGTTCGATGGCCTTGTCCGCGCTTTTTTCCCGGCCTGCGAGATTGCCCAGTTTTCGCTCCGTTTTCTGGTGGTACATCTGCGTATCCGCTGCGGAAAGCAGCGTGGCGCAATCGTCGCCATCCTGCGGGAAACAGGCTGCGCCGATACTGACGCCCAAATGCAGCGCGCCCAATTTCGGGTGTATCAAGTCGGGGTCATACGTTTCGACCGCATGTTGTAAGCGTTGCGCCAGTTCCGTCGCGCCCGCCTTGTCGCCCCCCTCCACCACGATCAAAAATTCATCGCCGCCATATCGCGCCACAATATCATTCGCGCCGACATGGGCGCAGAACAAGTGCGCCAGGTCCGCAAGCACCTTGATCGCCCTTTTGGTGTCCGAAGTTGTCATTGATGGGCTTGAAACTGTCCAAATCCAGGCACAGCAGGGCAAACGGCGCGCGTTCGTCTCGGCGGCACTTTTCTTCCACCATCTGCGTCAGGTAGCGGATGTTGTACGCGCCCGTGAGTGGGTCGGTGAACGCATGGCCGCGCGTCCGGTCGAACAGCAGGCCGTTGTACAGCGCCATCGCCGCCCGCTCGGCAATGGTTTCCAGCAATTGCCGGTCATGGACGCTGAACGCTTCCTCTTCGGGCGAGTACAGGTTGATGGTTCCCAGCACTTCGCCCTGATGCACGATGCTGACGATCAAGGCGGTTTGAAATGTCACCCATTGTGCCGACTGCGAACTGGTCAGCAGCAAATCGTCCTGATCGTACTGCCCGACATACGTAGTCCGCGTGGCCGCCACCTGCATGGACGTGCAGCGCCCGTTCAGGGTGCGGGCTGTGGCGAGAAAGTCGTGGTTGAGTCCCACCGCCGCCCGCGCGCTCATCGCGTCCTCGCCCTCTGCTTTGAGCAGGAACACGCACGCGCCGCCGGGGAAAATCGCTTCCAGTTTGCGTGCCAGAATGTCAATGGTTTCCTGCAATCCCAGGCTGGAAGACAGGGTTTGCGCCACCTCGTACAGCGCCCACAGTTCCGAACTGGCGCGCTGAATGTCGCGGGCCGCGCCCTCCATTTTGGATTTCGGATTTTCGATTTTGGATTGTTGGGGAACCAATGGCCCTTCGCCCTGCTCGGCCATTTCCTGCACCACGCGGTCAATCACGAGCGAAAAAGCGTCCACGATCACGGGGTCGAAGTGCGTGCCCGCGTCCTTTTGGATCACGGCCAGGGCGCGTTCATGCGTCCATGCCGCGCGGTACGAGCGGGAACTGGTCAGGGCGTCGTACACGTCGGCAACCGCCAGAATGCGCGCCGTGAGCGGGATATCCAGCCCAACTAATCCTTCCGGGTAGCCCGTGCCGTCCCATTTCTCGTGGTGGTACTTCACGGCGGGCAGAACCGGCCAGGGGAAATCCACCGGGTCCAGAATGGCCGCGCCGATTTCCGGGTGCTTCTTAATTTTTTCAAATTCCTCGTCGGTCAAGCGTCCCGGCTTGAGCAGCACGTATTCGGGAACGCCCAATTTGCCGATGTCGTGCAGCAATGCGCCCGTGTTCACGCCTTCAAGTTCCGCGCCCGTCAATCCCATTTGTACGGCAATGGCGACGGCATAACGCTGCACCCGCAGAATGTGCTGGTGCGTATACTGGTCTTTGGCGTCAATGGCAAGGGCGAGACTCTTGATGGTGGCGAGATACAAGTCCGCCAGGTGCGCCTGATTGCGCTGCAGTTCCTCGATGTGGACGAGTTTTTCTTCCTGCCGTCCGATGTACGTGCTGTAAGACAGATAGGTGAGATACGCGACGGGAGACACGAACAGCAGAATAGCGATCACATGTTGCCCGAACAAAACCAGGGCGAGCGTACTGATACAGGCTCCGGCAAAATAGCTGGGCGCTGTCCATAAAAAAGTCTCTTTCCACAATTTAAAGGCGGGCTGTTCCGTACACAGCGAAATGATGAGGGCGACGCCGCCCGTGTTGATAATGAAGTTGGTCAGCGCCGCGCCGACAACCGCCATGAACGTTTCCACAGGGCGCATTTGCAGCGTGCCGCCATTCAGCCACAGAAATACCAGCCCCGCCAGCCAGCCTTCCAAAATCGCCAGGCACGAATTAAACGCCAGTTGATATAAAGGCTGCCGCTTGGGATACAGCCCGCCGAACAGACAAGAAACCATTGCCGTCAGCGCGCCCGCGCTCGGCCCGAAATGCAGCATGGCGGCAAACGAAATGGCAAACCCCAGCGACATAGACCCGGCATCTTCTTCGTGTTTATGGCGCATCAGGCAAATTTTTTTACCTCCGGCCAGCACCGCCAGCGCCATGAACACAACCAGTTCCCATGCCTGTGTTTTGGTGTGGGGAACCACTGTCGAGCAGGCATAAACGGCAGCCACCAGGCCGAGCAGGCAAACTGTCAACAAGTACAACTGTGCATGCTTTGGCAAACTACGCATCGGAAATACCTCTTACCTTACTCTTTCACTTACATCTTCAAGTCAATTTTATCTTCCACATATCTGCATCTTCAACTCTTGCAAGTTTTAGACCATGAACATGCCGGTTCATCCGAACACCTGAACACCAAATACCGAACACCAACACTTTCAGTGCAGTTCGTTCGATTGTCAACACACTCTCCCTACTTCTTTAGCCTGAATTTCCAAAATATGCCGGAAAAAGCAAAGGTAAAATTTCAGGTTAAATTTGCCGGTTCGCGTGGAATAACTTCCGCAGTGAGTAACTTCATCCGTAAAATAACTTCATCCGTGAAAAGGAGTGACAAGCATCATGTCGTCACACAACTTACAGCCGCGCGTTCTCTCGCAGCACTCCGGACGCTTCAAACGCGCGTCCGTCAAGCATGGGTTCACGCTCATCGAACTGCTCGTCGTGATCGCCATTATCGGCATTCTGGCAGCCATCTTATTCCCGGTCTTTGCCCAGGCGCGTGAGTCGGCGCGGGCGACGGCCTGCCTGTCCAATACCAAACAGGTCGGCATGGCGCTGACGCTGTATGTGCAGGACTATGACGAGAGCCTGCTCGCGTGGCGCAACTGTCCGGCACATGCGGCAAGCGGCGTCGCGGCCTGTTCGCTTGCCGATCAAACCGCTTCGCTTTGGACCAATACCCTGCAGCCGTATCTCAAAAATCAGCAGGTCTTGCAGTGCCCGTCCTACGTGGAGGCAACTACCGCGCAGGCTATGGACGCTGATGACTGTGACGGGCCGGGCGCGTCGTCCGGCGTGTTCCCGACAGACGCCGTATTCGCCCATTACGGCCTGGCGTACCCGGCCACCTATTATCCGGGCTGCGACACGACGGGCAGCATGGCCTACGCCCATTACGCCGCAAGCGGCTGGACAACGGACGCGAACGGCAATTACGGTTTTGTCACGCAAACACTGCCCTCCGTGGTTTCGGCAGCCCGTACCGCGATGGTCATAGACGCGCTCACCTTCCAAAAGCATGACGGGAGCGGCCCCTATGTCGGCATGTTGTACGGCTGCGAGGGACGCTTTCGGCACAAGGGCGGAGCCAACCTGACGTTTCTGGACGGACACGCCAAATGGATCAGCAACAACCCGGAACGCCATCTGGAGCAGGACGAATCCGGCTGCTACTTCGAGCGCTACTTCACCTCGGACAAATAATTTTGGATAAACAGTTCTGGATGAATAATCAAGGAAGAGGAAGCCAACAATGTTCTCACAAACCAAACAAGTAACGACGCCGCGAACGACAAAATGGATTTTGCTTCCCGTTGTCGCCTTCACCTTCAGCCTGATGGCAGGCTGCAAAACGCAAACCGCCGATGCGTCCGATCCCGACCCGCACTACTACAAGGGCGCGAACTTTCGTGGCAAGCCGAGGAAAGTGTGAAGGTGGAGTCGGTGTCGGGTGTCGGGTGTCGGGTGTTGGGACAATGGTTATTCGTGCTGAGGTAAACTTCTATACTTTCCCATCTCCTGAACACCCGAACACCCGAATACCCTCCCTATGCGGTAAACTGCACGGTAATGATCTGTTTTTGCCCGTAAGAAAGGCCGCTGCCGCATGAATGCAAATACGAACTAGCGATCGTTCCGTCCGTCCTCTTCGGACAGCCTGAAACCATGGATGCCGTTCCCTTCGATCCTATCCAGGTGGAAGTGTGGCGGCATCTGCTGGCGGCGGTGGCCGAAGAAATGGGCGTCACGCTGGAACGCACCGCCTATTCCCCCAACATCAAGGAGCGGCTGGACCATAGCTGCGCTCTCTTTGATGCGGATGGCCGGATTGCTGGCGCAGGCCGCGCATATCCCCGTGCATCTGGGCGCGATGCCTCTGATGATCCAATCCCTGCGTTCCCGTCTGGACTGGCAGCCCGGCAGCATGTGGCTGTGCAACGATCCCCGTTACGGCGGAACCCACCTGCCCGACATCACGCTGATTGCGCCCGTCTTTGATAGGGAACAGGGAACAGAGAACAGGGAACAGGCAAGACAGGGAACAGGGAACAGGGAACAGGGAACAGCAGAGGAATTCCTATCAACTATCAACTATCAACTATCAACTCCTCCTGTTCCCTGTTCCCTGTTCCCTGTTCCCTTACTGGGCTTCGTCGCCAGCCGCGCCCACCATGCCGATGTGGGTGGCTTGTCGCCCGGTTCGCTGCCGCTTTCTACCGAAGCGTTTCACGAGGGGCTGATTATTCCGCCGATTTTGCTGGTGGAAAATGGGCAGATAAAGCAGGATGTTTTGGAGTTGGTGTGCGCCAATTCGCGCACGCCACACGAGCGGCGGGGCGATTTGTCGGCGCAGATTGCGGCCAATGAAACGGGGATTCGGCGGTTTCTCGCGCTCATGGAAGCGTATGGGCCGGAAACGTTTCAGCATCGGGTTCAGGAAAACATCGCGTATGCCGCCGCGTCCGTGCGCGCCGCCCTGCGCCGATTGCCTCCCGGCGTTTATCAGGCCGAAGATGTATTGGACGATGACGGCGCGGGGAGTGTGGATATTCCGATTCGCGTGACCATGACCGCGCATGAGGGGGGCAGCGTTTGCTTTGATTTTACGGGCAGCGCCCCGCAAGTACGAGGCTCGCTCAACGCTACGGAAGCCATTACGCGCTCGGCCTGTTATTATGTCGCTCGCTGTTTGGTGGAGGAAGAAATACCGACCAATGAAGGCTGCTTTGCGCCCGTTGACGTGATTGCGCCCCCCGGAACCATTGTCAACGCCCGTTTTCCCGCCGCCGTCGCTGCCGGAAACGTGGAAACCTCGCAGCGCATTGTGGACGCGCTGCTGCGCGCGCTTGCCAAAGCCCTTCCCGACCGCATCCCCGCCGCCAGCCAGGGCACGATGAACAATCTGACGATTGGCGGGTGGGATGGAGCGCGGCAGCAGCCGTTCGCGTATTACGAAACTATCGGGGGTGGGGCGGGCGCGTCTCCGCTTGGCGCGGGCGCGTCGGGCCTTCATACCCACATGACCAACACCCGCAACACGCCCATCGAAGCCTTTGAAACGCACTATCCCATGCGCGTGGAAACGTATGCGCTTGCCGACAACACGGGCGGGACGGGCAAACACGCGGGCGGGAATGGCATTACGCGCCGCATCCGCCTGCTCACCGATTGCCGCGTGTCCCTGCTCACGGAGCGGCGCGTTCATTCCCCGTTCGGCGCGCAGGGCGGCAGCCCGGGCGCTGTCGGCAAAAACCGGCTGCAAAAACCGGGACAAACGGAGCAAACCCTGCCCGGCAAATGGAGCGAAGACTGCCCCGCCGATACCCTCTTAACCCTGCAAACGCCCGGCGGCGGCGGCTGGGGAGAAGCACTCTAGTACCAGACCATCAAACTTGAACAATCGTGATGTAGGGACGCAATTTATTTAGCGTCGGTTGCAACATATAAGTGATTATTTCCGTACTAATTTATAAATTCAACCGTAGCCTCTTCTGTTACGTCCTTGTTTGAACATCCTTTCTGCGCCAACTTCCGTTCTGGAGGCATGATGCTGACCAAACCCGCCCTGCTGTTCCTCGCGCTTTTCCTTGCTCTGGCCGGCATTTGCGCCCTGCCCACATCCGCCCGCGCCGACACGTACACTGTCACCAGCGCGGATGATAACGGCGACGATAGCAGCCCCGCGCCCGGTTCGCTGCGGGAAGCCCTGATGTTTGCGGAAGCGCATCCAGGCGCGGACACCATCGCGTTTGCTATTCCCGGTCCCGGCCTGCATACCATCCGCCTCCTCAACAGCCTGCGCACCATCGTGGAGGCTGTGACCATTGACGGCCAAACGCAGTCCGGGCAGGCCAACTCCTTTCTCATCGAATTGAACGGCGAGAACGCGGGTACGGGAGCCAATGGTTTCCAAGATACTGGGATCCAATGTCACCATACGCGGCATGGTCATCAACGGCTTCGATTACGATGGCATCGAGATTCTCGAATATGGAAACTGCACACTGGACGGCAACATCATCGGCACGGATGCCGGCATGACCGTCGCCAAACCCAATCACGGCTACGGCATCCACATTGATGCCTCCGACAACAATACCATCACTTCCAACGTGATTGCGGGCAACGGCGGCAACTACCATTCCGGCGGCATACTACTGGAAGCGGGCAGCAAAAACAACCTGGTTGCAGGCAACGCAATCGGCACAAACCTGCAAATCGCCCTGCCCAACATGCGGTCGGGCATTGGGGTAGAGCAGTCCGGGCAAAACACCTTCAGAAACAACATCATTGCGGGCAACGCCGACAACGGCATCTACTTTTATGACAGGGCGGATAACAACATCGTGATTCAGAACACGATTGGAGCTGTGCCCTCAGGCGCGGCTTTGACGCCGATGGGCAACGGCGGCGACGGCGTAAACATCGTCAGCGCGTCGAACAACCAGATCGGCGGCACGATCCAGATGGATGGACAAACCGTATCGGGCGGGAACACCATTGTCAAGAGCGGCAGGCGCGGCGTGAGCATCATCGGCACATATGTTGGAACCGCAAAGGGCAACATCGTGTCGGACAACATCATTGGCGGCGTTTACATTGCCCCGCCTCCCGGCAGCAATCCCTACAGCAATCTGAACAACTCGTTGGGCAATACGCTGGATGGCATTTATATGCAAGGCGACGTGAGCGGAACTATCATCGGGCAGCATCAGTTCCGCCCGGATTTCAGCGTCGGCGGCAACACCATCAACAACAACGGCAATGACGGATTGCAGGTCGAAGGCGATAACGCGGTCATTTCCGGCAACAGCATACAGGGCAACGGAGGCCGGGGCATCGAGATTACCGGCGGCGACAGCAATATTATCAGCCATAACACCATTACCAACAATATCAAGGGGATTACGGTTCTTGCCGGTGTAGGGCAGACGCTCACGCAAAATTTGATTTATAGCAATGCTAATTTCATCGCCATTGATCTGAACGATGATAACGTGTCCGGCAACGATACGGGCGATGGCGACACCGGCCCCAACAACTTCCAAAACTATCCCCGCCTGACCTCCGCGCAAACCGCAAACGGCATGACGGCTATTACGGGAACCCTGAACAGCGCGCCCAACGCGCAGTACGTGCTTGAGTTCTTTTCCGCGCCCGCTCTGAATAAGTCCGGGCACAGCGACGCCGCCACGTTCCTCGGCACAACCAACATCACGACGGACGGTAACGGCAACGCCACTTTCACGCTTGCCGTGCCGGCTGTTTCTCCCGCCTCCGCGTTCGTCAGCGCCACTGCAACCGGGCCTGACGGCAGCACGTCCGAGTTATCCGAAGCCGTTATGAACAACAGCGCGGTTTCCGTCCTGGCCGCCGTAGATGTCACAGGTCAGGTGCAGGTCAGGCTTGGAAGTTTCCATTATAACCGCGTCACGCGCCGCTACACGCAGATCGTTACCATTACCAACACAAGCGCCAGCGCCATTGACGGCCCTATTTCGCTGCTGCTGCTGAAATTCAGCAACGCGGCTTCTGACCTGCGCAACCGTTCGGGCATGGCGTATATCACCGATCCCACCGGCTATCCCTACATCAACTTTCCCGCCGCCAGCCTCGCGCCGGGCGCGAAAACGAGCGTGTTGCTGGATTTCTTCTACCGCCGCAATTATCCCATCACCTATACTCCCCGCATCCTGTCCGGCCCCAATGACCGCCATGCCGTCCGCATCAAGGGCGTTCGCGCCAATCCCGCGCCGACAGCGGCAACAAGAAACGTGGCCGAGACAAGAAACGTGGCCGAGACAAGAAACGTGGCGAGGGCAAACAGCGCGGTTAAAACAAGGAGCGCGGTGAAAGCAAAGGCCGTCAGCCGGTCACGCCGCGCTTTTACGCCTGCTCCGCGTAGAAAACGGGCGCGGAACACAGCATAGCCGCCACAGGGGGAGGTATTTTCAAAAGGGGGTTGACAGCCTGCTTTCCGGTTTGGTATACTAACTATTATCTTTTTCAGGGAATAATGTTCTTATGTCCGCAGATCACTTGACCAGTTTATGTTCGGCATCCAGCCGTCGCCGTCAGCGTACCGGTATCTAGCCCACGCTGCGCGGCGCAAGTCGTCTGCTTCGCAATCAACAGTCGTGGGCCGACCCGAACACCGGGGGCTTGCGGCTTTTTTGTTTTTATCGCCACGCCGCCGGTCACACTGTACCGCGCGGCGTTTTTAAATTCACCACCCGCTGCGCTAGAGACACAGAGACACAGAGGGGGAACACAGAGAAACGAAAAGAAGAAAAGAAGAAGAAGAGAAAAGAAGAGAATAAACCCCTTTGCTTGCTTTGCCTCTTGGCGGTTCCGTTTCCTCTCCTTAATCTCTCCGTCTTTTCTCGCATTGGCTTTTCCTCTGTGTCTCTGTGTCTCTAGCGCAGCGGGTGGTGAATTCCCGTATTGGAGCGTATTATGTTAGAGGTAGCGGTGGTTGGGGCGTCGGGATATGGGGGAGGGGAGTTGCTGCGCCTGCTGGCGGGGCATCCTGATGCGCGGGTGACGCAGGCGATCTCGGAAACGTATGCGGGCAAGGCTCTGTCCGCCGCCTTTCCCGGCCTGACCGGAACCCGCGCATCGGAACTGCGCTTTGAAAGTTATGGCGACGGCAGCAGCGTGGCGCAATGCGACGTAGTGTTTCTGGCGCAGGAAAACACCAAAGCCATGCAGACCGCGCCGCATTTAATCGAAGCCGGGTGCAAAATCGTGGATTTGTCCGCCGATTTTCGGTTCCGCGATGTAGATACGTATGCGCAATGGTACGGTATGGCTCACGCCTGCCCACGCTTGAATCAGGAAGCCGTATACGGACTGCCGGAACTCAACAAAACAGCCATTCGCCAAGCCCGCATCGTGGGCAATCCGGGCTGCCATGCCACCGCAGGCATACTCGCCCTCGCGCCGCTGGTACAAAACGGCTTAATTGCGCCGGACAGCATCATCATTGATTCCAAAACCGGCGTATCGGGCGCGGGGCGGGCCAAGTTCAGCCTTGATTACCATTTTCCCGAAATTAACGAAAGCGTGAGCGCGTACAAGACCGCCGGTACGCACCGCCACACGCCGGAAATCGAAATGTCGCTGCAAGCGCTTACCCAACCACAAGCGCCACTCGCGGTTACGTTCACGCCGCATCTTATTCCCATCACGCGGGGCATTCTGGCAACGTGCTACGCAACGCTGAAGCAAGCGGCAACCGTACAGGAACTAAACACGCTTTACGCGCAGTTTTACGCTGACGCGCCCTTTGTCGCCGTCGTGGAAGACCATCTTCCGGCCACCAAGCACACCGTTGGCACGAACTATTGCCATCTCGCCGTAAGCGTAGACCCGCGCAACAACCGCGTCACCGTAATCTCCTGTCTCGACAACCTGATTAAAGGCGCGGCAGGACAGGCCATTCAGAACATGAATTTGATGTGTGGCTTACAAGAACATGCGGGCATTAACGCAGGAGGTATCTGGCCGTGAGTATCGTCACAAGCGATAAAAAATCAACCGTAGGGGCGCAATTTATTGCGCCCGACTCGCGCTCTGCGCCCTCTGCCGCGCTTGCGCCCGATTCGCGCCCCGCGTCTGCCACACCCCTTACCTCTTATGTGTCCGACGCACATTCCGCAATCGAAACTCTAATGCCGAGAAGCGGTAATCGCCCTGCCTTCATTCGCGCCTATCAGGTGACGGACTACCCACAGGTGTTGGCGTTATGGCAGGAAGCAAATCTGCGGCCTTTTCTGGAGCAGGAACTCGAACGGTTGCTCGGTTCGGGCGGCGGCGCGTTGGTGGCGGTTGTGCCGCAAGCGAATGAGGGCGGCAAGGCCGGTCTGAACGGAACAGAAGCAGCGGTGACAGCGGGGCATGAAGCGCCTCTTACCGATACGGTTGTCGGCATTGTCCTGTGGTCGCATAACGGCAGCGTGGGTATTTTGTGGCGGCTGGCGGTTGCGGAACAGCAGCGCGGGCGCGGTATTGCGACGAAACTGCTGGATCGGGCGGAGCAGGACATTCGCGCGGCGGGCTTCAGTGGCGTGACCCTGTTGACCCGCGTGACAAACACCGTCGCCAAAAGCATGTATGCCAGACGCGGCTACAAATGGAACGACCATCTGGAATTTTGGGGCAAGAAACTGCCTGATCTAATGGAAACACTTGATTTAATAGAAACGCCGGAGCGGATGGAAACGAACGCTCTGCCAACGGACATGCCTGCAACTTGTGAGGAGCAAACATCGTGCTGACGCAGTGGAAGGACGTGGAAGCGGGCGTTACGTACCCGGAAGGCTTTGTCGCCGCCGGGGTGCGCTGCGGCCTCAAGACACAGGGCGCGGACTTGGCCTTGCTTGTCAGCGACAGCGCGGCTGCCGTCGCAGGCGTGTTCACCACCAATCGCGTACAGGCCGCCTGCGTCCAGTATTCTCGGCGCGTGGCGCGGAACGGCACGGCGCGGGCGGTGCTTATCAACGCGGGCAACGCCAACGCCTGCAACGGCGAGCAGGGCGACCACGACAACCGCACAATGGCCGAATGGGTGTCCAGGCATTTGAACATTCCTCCCGACTCGGTTCTCACGGCGTCTACGGGAATCATCGGACACCTGATGCCGATGGAAAAATTACAGGCGGGGATTGCGGATGCGGTTGCTAATCTGGACCGGGACGAAACAACCGATGAAACCGTTGCCCGCGCCATTATGACAACCGACACGGTTCCCAAGTTTCGCGCCTGCGATGTGGACAGTGACCAGTGGGTCGCGCCCATTCGGTTTGGCGGGATGTGCAAGGGCGCGGGCATGATCGCGCCCAATATGGCAACCATGCTCGCCTTCGTCACCACCGATGCCCGCCTGCCCGCCCCGCTTTTACAGGAAGCCCTGAAACGCGCCATTGCCGCGTCCTTCAACAGCGTCACGATTGACGGCGATACCAGTACCAATGATATGTGCCTGCTGCTGGCGTCCGGCATGGGCGAGGGCGTGATTTCCGTGCCCGGACCGGCCTTTGAAGATTTTGTCGAAGCCTTAACGCGGCTTTGCATCGAACTCGCCAAAGCCATTGCCCGCGACGGCGAGGGCGCAACCAAATTGGCCGAAATCATCGTGCGCGGCGCGTTGACCGAAACGGGAGCGCATACCATTGCCAAAACCATTGCCGAGTCGCCGCTCGTCAAAACCGCCCTCTTCGGCAACGATCCCAATTGGGGCCGCCTGCTGATGGCGGCGGGACGCGCGGGCGTTCCCTTCGACCAAAACAAAATTGACGTGTCCATCGGCCCGCATCTCGTGTGTTCGCAGGGCGGCAGCGTAGACTTTGACCGGGATGCCGCCCACGATTATTTGACCGGCAAGGATGTGCAGATCATCCTTGACTTGAATCAGGGTGACGAACTCGCCACCGTCTGGACTTGCGATTACAGTTACGATTACATCAAGATCAATGCCGAGTATCATACATAAGCAGGGATAAGGGGTAAGTGGTAAGGGATAAGTCATGTTAAGGATGCAGGATGAAGGTATGAAGTTACGCTCGTTGGGCTATCGTACCGACTTGATCTTTGCGCGTTTCGCGGGCAGCATCACGGACAGGGGCGAGTATCTGGTAATCCGCACCCCTTCTAATCCGACCTTTTTCTGGGGCAACTTCCTGCTGTTCGCCAACCCACCGCAGACCGGCGATTTTGACCGATGGAAAGCCTTGTTCGCGCGGGAGATCGGAACGCCTGATCAGGTGAGGCATCTCGCATTTGGATGGGACACTGTTGAAGGCGAAACGGGTGAAGTCGCGCCTTTTCTGGCAGCCGGCTTTGATTTGGATACAAGCATCGTGCTGACCGCCCGGCAGGTACATATTCCGCCGAAATTCAATCCCGGTGTTGAAATACGCGCCTTTGAATCGGATGAAGATTGGGAGCAGGCGACGCAAAATCAGATTGCGCACCGTGAGCCGCAATTCAGCCTTGAAGGGTATACGAAGTTTCGGCGCGCGAAAATGGCCTCTTATCGCGCAATGGCGGCGCAAGGATTAGGGCATTGGTTCGGAGCGTATGTAGAGGGGCAACTTGCGGGCGATTTGGGGCTTTTCGTGGATCAAACTGAGGACAAGGTAGGCCGTTTTCAATTTGTCACGACTTACGAAACTTTTCGACGGCAGGGTGTCTGCTCCACCCTCGTTTACAAAGTCGCTCAATTCGGGTTTACAAACATGGGCGTGGAAACGCTGGTCATGGTAGCGGACGAAGACTATTTTGCAGCCCGCATTTACGAATCCGTCGGATTTCAGCCAACCGAGCGGCAAGCAAGCCTGCAATGGTTTGAGAAGGCATAATGAACCCGAAACAACCGGTCATTAAACTGCGCGTAATGAGCCGTCTGAGCAATCACCGCCGCTGGCAGCCGCGCAAGAATTCTGAACTTGTTGTAAAATAATGATATAGGCGCTCACATCTATGCTGAAAATTGACCAGAATACCCATGCGTCCGTGCTGATTGAAGCCCTGCCTTACCTGCGGGAATTCTACGGCAAAACCATTGTCGTCAAGTACGGCGGCAACGCCATGATTGACGAAACGCTGAAAGCGCAGGTGATGCAGGATATTGCGCTCCTGCATTACGTCGGGGTGCGCCCGGTATTGGTTCACGGCGGCGGGCCGGAAATCAGCGCCATGATGAAGCAGATGGGACACGAGCCGGCCTTTATCGGCGGCCTGCGCGTCACGGACGCCGAAACAATGGATATTGTTGAAATGGTGCTGGCGGGCAAGACTAATAAAGGCATTGTGTCCCTGCTCAACACGCAGGGCGCGAAAGCCGTCGGCTTGAGCGGCAAGGACGCCAACTTGATTCAGGCGTATAAAATGGAGTCGCCCCAAGGGGATTTGGGCTACGTGGGCGAAGTGGCGAAAGTGAACGCCGAACTGCTCATTCTATTGAGCGAACAGGGCTACATTCCTGTGATCTCTTCCGTCGCCATTGGCCCGGATGGAGAAAGTTACAACGTCAACGCCGACCATGTGGCCGGGCATATTGCGGCAGCCCTGCGCGCGGCCAAACTGGTTATTCTGACCGATGTGGAAGGCTTGTACGCCAATTACAGCGACAAGACATCGCTGATTTCGGAAATGGACGCGACGGACGCCGAAGAGATGATCGCGTCCGGCGCGGCGGAGCGGGGCATGATTCCCAAATTGGAAGCCTGCATTGTCGCTGTAGAAGGCGGCGTGCCCCGCGCTCATCTCATAGACGGACGCATCCCCCATGCCCTGCTCATCGAAATTTTCACGGATGCGGGTATCGGCACGATGGTTCACGAATAAAATGGAGAACTTGACGAACTGATGTTACAGAGAAATACTTTCCGGGGTTCCTTGACGAACACCGTTATACGCCCTTTTGTTGCGGCCTGTGCTGTGTTGGCGTTGCTTGTGTCCGGCGTTTCCAGCCTGAGTCGCGCCGACTCGCGGCATGATGTGGACGAGTACAGCGTGTCGTTTGTGGACTCGCCAACACGCGACAAACATGATAACGATTACACGAACGCGCTTGTCAACACCCTGCATTGGGGGCATTTTCCGATTCGCATTGGATTTACCAACGCTATAAGCAGCGACCGGCAGAAATTGGACGAAATCGTCGAACGGGGTTTCGATCAATGGGTACGCGCCACACAGGGCGAAGTGAAGTACGAAGTGGTTTCCAACCCGTCCCGCGCCGACCTGACGATCACGTATGAGGTTGTGTCTTCGCGTCCGCTTACGGGCGGCAAATTGGGCACGACCGGCTTCAATTACGACCCGACCAAACGGCAGTTGCGCCATGCCGACATGCACCTCAGCGTGTGGGAAGGCATGACCCGCCGCGACCTGACGCGGTTTGAAAACACCGCTGCGCATGAATTCGGCCACGCGCTGGGCATCAACGGCCACAGCCCCGATCCCGACGACCTGATGTACTATACGTCGTCGCACTCGGATGGCGTAACTGCCCGCGACCTGAATACCCTGCGGCAGGCATACGGCGGTTTCGCGCACAAAGCAACGGCGGAAACCAACAAGAAAAACGCCAAAACGCGCTCGTAACTGTCTGAACCATGATTTTCAGGATTAACGGATTAACCGGATGTACTGCGCACTCATTATTGATTGAGCCTGCAATCTCACGCTCTGAAATCCTGTTAATCTATTAATTCTGAAAATCATGGTTCCAGACAATCGGAGAACCCCATGATACTTGAACAAGAACTCGACCATTCCCCTCATCTTTCGCCACCATCGTACATCCATGATGTCGCTTGTGACGCTGCGTATATCATGCAGACGGACAGCGAGTATGTGCTGGGCACGTATGCGCGTCAGCCGATTGTGTTTGTGCGCGGCGAAGGCGCGCGGTTGTGGGACAGCGAGGGGCGCGAGTATCTGGACTTTCTGGCGGGCATCGCTGTCGTGCAGGTGGGGCATTGCCACCCGCGCATTGCCGACGCGATTGCCAATCAGGCGCATACGCTGATGCAGGTCAGCAACCTGTACCACAACGCGCTGCAGGCTCCGCTTGCCAAACGCCTGTGCCAGTTGGCGGGCATGGAAAAAGCGTTTTTCTGCAATTCGGGCGCGGAAGCCAATGAGGCCGCGCTTAAAATCGCCCGCAAGTGGGGCAAGCAGAAGCGCGGCAGCGAGTGTTACGAGATCATTACGTTTCAGGGTTCGTTTCACGGGCGCACGATGGGGACCGTGACGGCAACCGCGCAGCCAAAATATCAAATGCCGTTCGCGCCACTCGTGCCGGGTTTCCACTACGCACCCCTGAATGATCTTCCCGCGCTCGAAGAACTTGTCAGCGAGAAAACCTGCGCCGTGATGATTGAGCCGATACAGGGCGAATCGGGCGTCAACGTCGCGGCCCCGGAATTTCTCAACGGCCTCCGCGCCCTGTGCGACAAGGCCGAAGTATTGCTGATTTTAGATGAAGTGCAATGCGGCATGGGACGAACGGGGCGCTTTTTAGCAAGCCAGCTTGCGGGCATACAGGGCGACATCGTGACGCTTGCCAAAGGGATCGCGGACGGTTTTCCGATGGGCGCGTGTCTGACGCGGGGCGAAGCCGCTCATACCCTTGTTCCCGGCGATCATGGCAGCACGTTCGCGGGCCAACCCCTCGCCTGCGCCGCCGCCCTCGCCACACTGGATATAATCGAAGACGAAAATTTAATGCAGCGCGCCGACCAGACCGGGCAGTATTTCCGAAGCGCATTGAACCAACTCCGCGCCGATTTCCCCGAACGCATTACGGAAGTGCGCGGGCGCGGGCTTATGGTGGGCGTCCAATTTGCGCAGCCGGAAGCCAAAACCCTGTACCAAAACTTGCTCAAAGCAGGCATCATCGCCAACGCGACAGGGGACTACGTTCTGCGCTTCGTTCCCCCGCTCATCGTCACCAATTCCGATTGCGACCTCGTTGTGGACACGTTGCGCGGACTGCTGCAAGCATAGTCGGCTTGTGAAGGAAATAAAGGGAGATAAAAGGTGACAGGAACGGCTCAAAGCACAACAGTGAAACACCCATACTCTGATGCTTTGCCGCCTGAACCACTCGTGTTTACGCCTGCTCCGGCGGAACATCCAACCCGGCGCTTGTGGACCCACGCTGACTATCACAAAGCAGGTGAACTCGGCTTGTTCGGCCCGGAAGAACAGTTGGAATTGATTAACGGCGAGGTTTGGCACAAAGCAAGGCCGCGAAGCGCCGCACATGCCTTTGCCACAATCCTGACAGGCGAAACCCTGCGCAGTAACATCGGACCAGATTTTCACGTTCAGGAAGAGAAGCCGGTAGTGCTGGATGATTTGACGGAACCCGAACCCAACATAATGGTTGTACGCGGCACACGGCGGCAGATGTTCAGCCTTGCAACACCTGCAAATGCCGTGTTGGTTGTGGAAGTGTCGGAAACAACGCTCCGGTTCGATCAGACCGTTAAAGCGGAGGCTTACGCCCGCTCAGGAATTGCCGATTACTGGATATTGAACCTGCGCTTCAGGCAACTGGAAGTGCGCCGGGAGCCGGGACTGCTTGGCGACGGGCAATGGGGCTACCGTTCCCTGCAAATTATACTTTCTGGCAGTCAAATCTCCCCGCTTGCCGCGCCGGATGTTGTTATCAATGTTGCCGACCTGCTGCCTGCTATCCAAGCCGTCAGCGCGGCGGATGCTTCCAACCGCAGTATGCCACTCCCTGACGATCAGGCCGCAGTTTCGTCAGATGCTCCTCAGAATGAGTAGACTCAACCCAACATGGACGCGACTCAACTACGACAAATCATTGAAGACAACGCGCAGCAATGGCGCAAAAAGTCTGTTATCAGCCTGTTTGACTTTTCCACCGAACAGATACGCGCCGTTTTGGATGTGGCGGCGGGGCTGAAGCAGTACGATCTGGCGCGCGAGCGCAGCGTATACTGGCAATATCCGCGCACCCTTGCCCTGCTGTTTGAAAAACCCTCCCTGCGCACGAGGGTCAGTTTCGAGGCGGGCATGGCGCATTTGCACGGGCAGGCTATCTACCTTGCGCCCGGTGACGTGGGATTGGGCGCGCGGGAAGCGGTTGCGGACGTGGCGGGGGCGCTTTCCCGGTGGGTGGACATTATCGCCGCCCGCGTGTTCAAGCATGAAACCGTTGAAGACCTGCAAAAACACGGCACGATTCCTGTTATCAACGCGCTCAGTGACCGCGAACATCCTGTTCAGGCGTTTGCCGACCTGCTCACGCTTCAGGAGCAAAAGGGTCCGCTCGGCAACAACTTGAAACTGGCATACGTCGGGGACGGCAACAACGTTTTACACGCGCTCTTGCTTGCCTGCGCCAAAATGGGGGTACACTTAAGCGCGGCCTGCCCGCTCGGTTACGAGCCGATGGACAGTTACGTGCAGGAAGCGACCCGCATCGCGCAGCAAACGGGCGCAAGCGTGGAAATCATTGCCGATCCCGTTCAGGCTGTACAAAACGCCGATGCCGTGTATACCGACGTATGGGCCAGCATGGGACAGGAAGACGAAAAAACGGCGCGAACGCAAATCTTCGCGCCCTATCAGATCAATTCCAGTTTGCTTTCCCGCGCCAAACCGGACGTATCTGTGTTGCATTGCCTGCCCGCCCATCGCGGCGAAGAGGTTTCCGCCGACGTCATGGACGCGCACAATACGGTTATCATGGATCAGGCGGAAAATCGCCTGCACACCCAAAAGGCGCTGCTCATGCTGATTTTGGGCCTGTGACCGCGTATTTCCTTCTGCAAACAATTCGCAGACTGCAATTAGTTCGCAGTCTGCAACTCGATTGCAATCTGCCATTCGCTTGCAAAAGGAGACACCATGAATCAAATCAGAACTTTGACACTGCGGGTCGCCGCGCTCGGAATGCTGACCTTCGGGTTGCTGACGCGCAGCCAATTCGCGCAGGCCGCGCCGCCCGCCGCCCCGGAACTAAAAGCCGTTCAAGCCGTGACCGTAGAAGCGAGCGGTCCAAAATCCGGCGACAATGGCGACAAGTTCTTTAATATCGAAGGCGCAAAAAACGGCAAGTATGCCTGCTTCGGCCTGTTGCGCTTTGATGGCGCGACCCTGAAAAAAGAACTGGATGGCAAATACGGCGCGGGCAAATACAAAATCACCAATGTCACGCTGCAATTGACGCAAAGCCCCGCAAAATTTTCCAAAGATGGCCCGGTCAACATCTTCTTCCGCGCCGATACGACGCCCAATCTCAATGTGCAGTCGCTGAAATACCCCTATGCGCCCGGCGACAAAACCATCGGCGGCAGTAAAATCGCCGTTGGCGTGCCCTCCAAAACTTCCGCCAAAGCGGAAGCCGAAGAAAGCGTTGTCGAGGCGTACAACCTGACCAACGACGCGAGCGGCAGCGGCCTGAAAGACGCCCTGCAAGCGGGCAAAATCGTGACCTTAGTTTTAACGGCGGGGGATGAGGCGGTTGCCGAAACCTACGCCGGCTTGAAAGGCGTACGCAAACGCAAAGCGCCGACGTTGGTGGTAAGTCTCAATAAGTAGTCAGTAGCCAGTAGTCAGTAGAAATGCCCTGTTCATCGTGGCTTTTCCTACTGAAAAAAGAGTAATAGCGCGTGTTCTACTGACTACTGACTACTGGCTACTGACTACTTTTTAAGGAGTGACTCATGCGCAAAATTGTACTGGTGTATTCGGGCGGGCTGGATACGTCCGTGTGTATTCCGCTGATGCGGGAAGAGTACGGCTTCGACCATGTGATTACGGTTACGGTAGATGTGGGGCAGGCGCGGGAAGACATTGCGCAGGCCGAGGAGCGCGCCCGCCGCTTTGGAACCGAGCATTATACGGTAGACGCCCGCGCCCTGTTCGTGGAAAATTTCTGCTGGCCTGCGGTGCGCGCGAACGGCGAGTATCAGGGCTACCCGGTTTCCACGTCTATCGCCCGCCCGCTGATAGCCCTGAAAGCGGTGGAAAAGGCGCAGGAATTGGGCGCAAGCGCGTTCGGGCATGGCTGTACGGGCAAGGGCAACGACCAATTTCGTATCGAATACATCATGCGTACCCTGATGCCCGACGCGGAAATTATTGCGCCCATGCGCGAAGGGCGCAAAATGCCAGATGGCAGCCGTTCGCCCTGGACCCGCAGCGAAGAGATCGAATACGCGAACGAACACGGTCTGGACATTTCGCAAACCACGAGCAAAATCTGGAGCATTGACGAGAACTTGTGGGGGCGCAGCGTGGAAGGCGGACGCTTGGAAGAGCCGAATTACGCGCCCCCCGAAGAAATCTACCAGTGGACGCGCGGCCTTGCCGACTGCCCCGACACGCCCCGCGAACTGACCATCGGCTTTGAAAACGGCGTACCCGTATCTCTCGACGGCAAAAAATACGCGCCACTCGATCTGGTGGTGGAACTGAACAAAATCGCGGGCGAAAACGGCGTCGGGCGCGTGGACATCATGGAAGACCGGATGCTCGGCCTGAAAGTGCGCGAAAACTACGAGTGCCCGGCGGCAGTGGTGATTCTGGCCGCGCACCGCGCCCTGGAAGCGCTCGTTTGTACGCAGGCGGAATTGAAGTTCAAGAAACTGGTGGACGGCGAATGGGGTGAAATGGCCTACAAAGGCTTATGGTTCGACCCGCTCAAGGAAGATTTGGAAGCGTTCATCAACAAGGTGCAGGAGCGCGTTACGGGAACCGTCAACATGCGGCTGGCAAAAGGCAGCGCGATTATCGTGGGACGGGCAAGCGAAATGGCCCTGTACAACGAAGACCTGGCAAGTTTCGACAGCAAAACGTTCAATCAGGCCGAGTCGTTGGGCATCGTGAAAACGCACGGCATGCAATCTAAACTCTACTTCAAACTGAAATACCCGGAAGGCGCGTTGCTGGCAGGCAACATGGAACAAAAACTGCTTGGCAGTCAGCCGGTCGCGCATGAGCAGGCCGACGCGGGTGACGCGGGCGCAACCGGCGATTACAGCGGCTAAAAGCCTCTTCTGATAGGCGCGGCATTTGCGTCTGAGGGACGCTTGACCTTTCCTGCCGGGTTAGGCAGCGCCCGGCCCAATGTGTCCGGTAGTGAAAAGGAGAAAGAAAGCAACAATGGCAGCAATCAAGCAATCACTGGCGTGGTGGGCGCTGGCAAACAAGCTGGGCGCGGACGCGCTTATCAAGGAATCGAAGCGTATCGGCTATGCGGGCGTGGAAATGGCCCCGGAAAACTTATGGCCGCAAATCACGGACGGCGGGCTGCAAATCGTTACTATGGGCGGGCACAAGTCGCTTTCGGACGGCTTGAACCGGCGCGAGAACCATGACCGCATCGAAGCGGAAATCAACGCCAATCTGGAACTGGCCGTGAAGTGGCATATTCCCGCGCTCATCGTGTTCAGCGGCAACCGCAACGGCCTGCCGGACGCGGCGGGAATTGAGCATACGGCGGAAGGGTTGAGCCGGGTGGCGAAAGCGGCGGAGCAGGCGGGCGTCACGCTCGTGCTGGAACTGCTCAACAGCAAGGTAAACCATCCCGATTACCAGTGCGACCATACCGTTTGGGGCGTGGACGTGTGCAAACTCGTGAACTCGCCCCGCGTGAAACTGCTGTACGACATCTACCACATGCAGATCATGGAAGGCGATGTAATTTCCTGCATACGTTGGCCAACATCGAGTACATCGGGCATTTCCATACGGCCGGAGTTCCTGGCAGGAACGAACTGGACGAGAATCAGGAGCTGTACTACCCCGCTATCTGCCGCGCCATTGCCGCAACCGGATTACGAGGGCTATATCGGGCAGGAGTTCACGCCGAAGGGTGATCCCGTCGCCGCGCTGGAACAGGCATACAAAGTCTGTAGTATATAAAGAGGCGAAACCTACAACACCAAACAAAGGCAGCAGTTCGCTGTTGCCTTTGTTCTCAGTGCTGAAAAATCGTACATGTGGAAAGTTGACGAGTTACCTGGCATCAAGGGGCAATGGCTGACTAATTGATGCAGGATAGTAGTTGGCTGATGACGAATTCAGGGATTGACGAAGAGGGATGAGCCAGATGTATGTCGAGAAACTAACCATTAAAAATTTTCGTTGCTTTGCTGAAGCCTCCATAAACTTGAATTATCCAGGTCGTGAACCTCGCCGTGGACAAAAAATTCCCGACCGTTATAAGAATGTCACTTTGTTTATTGGTTCAAATGGCTCCGGTAAGACCACAATTTTTAAAGCCCTCTGTCTCGCGGTTCTTGCGCCGGTAGTGCGTGGTAGTGGATTACGCCCGGACTTCTTTGTGCGTCGGCCCTCCGGTTATACAGGAGATGTACGCAACACCAGTGAACCACTTCCGCTTACTAACAGTGATATTGTCGCTTATTTGAAGCTCAGTGAAGTAGACGCTAAAAAGCCGCCTCAACCAAAAAGCCGCATTGTCGGTCAGGCGGTAATCCATCGCCAAGGAGACATAGAGGACGTTACCACTGCATACAACGATACTTCTGTTTGGGAGCGCATTTATCAAAATTCGTCTCCTGCATTTTTTCTAGTTGCCTATGGCGCAAATCGCCGTTCGGCAAATCCCGAGGGCTATACGGAACGTAATCGTTCTCCACGCTACGAGCGGATTGCCAGTATCTTTGAGGAGTATGCCGCTCTGGTTCCATTTACTGTGGGATATTTGGAACTTGATAAACGTGGATTGCTAAGTGAAGCGCAGCGCATCCTGAACCACTTACTGCCTGATAATGTCACGCTCTCTGATTCAACTGACCGTGAAAATCGTCCCCTGTTCAATGCATTTGGCGTCTTTCATCCTTTTACCGCTCTCTCTGATGGCTACCGGGGCTTTATTGCCTGGGTGTGGGATTTGCTGGTACAAATGGCCCGTGTATTGCCGCTCAATGCAAGCGCCGATGAGTTTAACCAACTGAGCGGGGTCGTAATTGTTGATGAAATTGACCTCTTCCTGCATCCACGTTGGCAGCGATTTTTAATTGAGGAATTGGCAGACCAGTTTCCAAAACTTCAATTCCTCTTTTCTACACACAGTTCTCTCGTAGTTGGAATGCTCGAAAAGGAAAATGTACGTGTTCTGAATCAGTCGGAAGATGGTTCAAAGGTAGAACAATATCAAGAAGAAGTTGAAGGGAAAACACCTAACGAACTCCTGACCAGCATCTACTTCGGGCTATCTTCTACACGCTCCCCGCACAGTGGAACACTAAGTGAACAGGTGGAAAGAGAAATGGCAACAGCAATCCCATCTACAACACCTGAAGAACTACGCCTTGCTCCATTGAGTGAAACGCAGCAACAAGATTTAAAGCGATTGATGGCACAGAGCCGCGAGTACGGAAAAGCAATACATAAAGCGGAAGAGGAAGTATTGGAAAAGTTATGATCCAATATCCTACGCGCAGCGCCGTGATTGCGCGTCTTGCCCGTAAACGGCAACCTTTATGGCAGGCGAAGGCTATACAGCGTACACAATATTTTCAGGCGGTAGGCAGATACATCAAGAAGGATGAATGGCTGCCTGATGGCAGGAAAGCTGTCGAGTTCTGGGGCGAAGTTAAAAGCGTTTTTGTGACAGTGCAGTATAGCAAATGCGCCTACTGTGAGATCAAACTTGAAGCCAGCGACATTGAATGGGATTTGGAGCATTTTCGCCCGAAATCCGAAGTGGCTGAATGGGAGTTACCTAGGTCTGGTGACAACGATCTGGTAAGAAGACACTTCCATCGAAAATCGAGTGACAATCGCTGGGAGTACCAACTTCCCACAGGTACAGCGATGCCGGAAGGATACTACTTGCTGGCTTATGACCTTGAAAATTATGCCGTATCCTGCAAAACATGCAACACCAAATACAAATCAACTTACTTTCCCATTGCAAACAGACGTGTGGTTCATGGACGAACGGTGGCAAGTCACAATTCGGAAGGCGCCCATCTGATTTATCCCCTCGGGGATCAAGGAGAAGACCCTGAGCAATATATTGCATTTGAGGGTGTCCAAGCCGTCACAAAAAACGCTTCAGTTCGAGGGCAACTTATCATTGACTTCTTTGATTTGAACCGTGACAGTCTACAGCACAGTCGTGCAGAGTGGTTGGTACACACTTTTTGGAACACGTTTGAGGGATTTGTCGCAGGCACTCCAAGAGCAGCTAAAACAATGGAGTGGTTACTTTCTCACAAAGCGCCACATACTAATTGCACTCGTTGCTTCCTTGATCTCTGTCTAAATGACCGCGCTGAAGCAGAGAAGCAGTATCTTAAGATGGAAAAGATTTTACGAAAGTCTCCCAAACTTTAATCGCTCGATTGCTGTGTGTTTTCCACACAGACTCTGGCTGCTCTCATTTGTATGCATGTAAAAAGGGGAGGGCGATGTCATCCGAACCCTGCGCGACAACATAGACTACATCGGGCACTTCCATACGGCAGGCAATCCAGGCCGCAACGAACTCGATGAGAACCAGGAACTCTACTATCCCGCTATCTGCCGCGCCATCGCTGCAACGGATTACGACGGTTACATCGGGCAGGAGTTCACGCCGAAAGGGGATGCCGTAGCCGCGCTGGAACAGGCGTACAAAGCGTGTGACGTTTAGGGCGTGAGACGATAATAGCAAGCAGTCAGGCCGCAGCAGTTTGCTGCGGCCTGACGAGTTTTAAGGACCACCGTGTATCGTGTCCGGCTTCTAACTCGAAAAATTTTCTTGACACGATGTTTGATATACGTTATACTCTGCTATCACGAATTAGCACGTTCACGCCAGCACGAAATTGCGGGGTTGCCTGTTGTCAACAGACCGGAAATCGCCTTCAGCGCCGTCATCGCGCTCATCTCACCCGACCATTGCGACAATAGCCGCGCATATCGGGCTGTCCCGGGCGACTGTGACGCATGTTTTGAATGGTAAAGCGGCGGAATTGCGCATTCGGCCCGACACGCAACGCCGGGTTCTGGAAGTCGCCCAGGAACTGGGGTATCGCGCGAACGCCTCTGCGCGCGCCATTCGGGAGGGCCGTTTTGGAAATATCGCCCTGATCCAGTCAACGTGCGGACAGTATCTTCCCAATGAACTGCTCAATGGGTTGACTCGAGCCATTGCGGACAAAGATTTGCATCTGGCGCTGACGCAGGTACATGAGCATGTCCTGGATGAGGTGTCCTACCTTCCCCATACCATGCGCGACCTGTCCGTTGATGGCGTTTTAATTAACCGTCATCTGGGATCCACGCTGCCCTATCTGGAACGAATTCACCGTCTGCGCATACCCGCCGTATTTCTGAATGTGCAGCAAGAGTTTGATTGCGTCCATCCAGATGATCTTATGGGCGGGCGGATGGCGACGGAGTTTCTGCTCCATCTTGGGCACCGGCGCATCGCCTATGTGGATACGGACGAACCGGGAAATCACCATTATAGCAAGTCAGACCGGCGCCTGGGCTATGAACAAGCAATGACATCGGCGGGGAAAAATCCGAGGGTCTGGCTTCTCCCGAAAGATTGGCAGGCAGCCGGAAAGGCGGGCATGGATCAACGTGTCGAATCGGCGCGACTGTTGCTGGCGTGTGACGACCGGCCTACCGCAGTGGTCGCATACGAACTCGTGGAGGCGATGGCTGTGATTCGCGCCGCATCTGTGCTGCGTTTACAAATTCCCGAAGACCTCTCTCTGATTCAGTTTCATCACGGGATTGATGACCGTTTTTTCGTACCGATTCAGACTGTAAGCAACGCTATGGAACAGGTAGGCATATCCGCCGTGGATATGTTGCTTGAGAAAATCGAAAACCCCGAGACGCCTTTGCCGGAGAGAAGCATTCCGGTGACCATGCTGGAAGGGGCGACCTGCATGTCTCCTCGTACCTGAGTGGAACTGGCGATATTTGCGCGAAAAGGAGAACCAACGATGAGAATCCTATTGAACTGCTTCCTCTTACCCGTGGTTTTGTGCGCCGGCATCTCTGTGACGGCGCAGGAGCCGCCGACCAAAGTGGGGGAATCCATACCGGCCAGCACGAATGTCCCTGGCGCAGAATACCCACGCGTCCTCCCCGACTTGCGCGTCGTATTCCGCATCAAAGCGCCGGACGCGCATAAGGTCGAGTTCGCGTTTTACACCCCCAAGCGGTATTCGGCGACCAAGGACGACGCCGGGTTCTGGACCGCGACCTCGGACCCTGTTGTTCCGGGATTCCACTATTACCGGGTGTTCATTGATGGGGCCGAGGTAAACGACCCCGCCAGCGAGACGTTTTACGGCACAGGAAAAGATGCGAGCGGCATCGAGGTCCCTGAGAAGGGTGTGGATTACTACCTGCTGAAGGACGTGCCGCACGGCGACGTACGCGAGCGTTGGTATCGCTCCAACACCACCCAGGCATGGAGGCGCGTCTATGTCTATACGCCGCCAGGATACGACACGGATCGGGAGACCCGCTATCCGGTCCTCTACCTACAGCACGGCTCGGGCGAGGACGAGCGCGGCTGGTCGAACCAGGGCAAGGTCGCCTTCATCATGGACAACCTGATCGCGGAGCGGAAGGCCCGGCCGATGCTCGTCGTGATGGAAAAAGGATACGCAACGAAGCCTGGCGAGCCGCAGACGCCGCGGCCCGGAGGACCTCCCGGCCCCGGCCGCATGTTTCAGGCGTTCGAGGAAGTCGTCGCCAAGGATCTCATCCCCTATATCAACTCGACATTTCGGACTGCTCCTGATCGAGACCATCGCGCGCTCGCCGGGCTGTCAATGGGAGGTTTCCAGGCGTATCAGATCGGCTTAAACCATCTCGATCTCTTCTCGTATATCGGCGGCTTCAGCGGCGCGGGCGGCGGATTCGGCGGCGGAGCGTTCGACTCCAAGACGGCGCACAACGGTGTCATGGCGGACCCGGACACTTTCAATCGGCGGGTACATCTGCTCTTTCTGTCGATTGGCACGGCCGAAGCGCAGCGAATGCAGGACGGCGTTCGCGGATACAATGATAACCTGAAGAAGGCCGGCATCAAGACGGTTCTTTATGAGTCTCCGGGCACGGACCACGAATGGCTGACATGGCGGCGCAGCCTGCACGAGTTCGCGCCGCTCCTGTTTCGAGGGCAGGAGGCCGGGCAAGCTGCCGGGAACCGTCCGCCGCAGCGGCCCGGAGGACCCGGCGGCGCGATTGTGCTAAATGCAGACGATGTGCAGGCGTACCCGGAGCCTCCTGCCGGCATCACGGCGAACCGCGCGGAGATACCCCACGGCAAGCTGGAAATGGTCGAATACGACTCCAAATCGGTGGGAACGCGACGCAAGATGCAGGTGTATACGCCCCCCGGCTACTCCCCCGACAAAAAGTACCCCGTCCTTTATCTGCTGCATGGCATCGGCGGCGACGAGACGGAATGGCAGCGCTTCGCAACGCCCAACCTCCTGCTGGATAATCTGATTGCAGAGGGCAAGGCTGCGCCGATGATCCTCGTCCTGCCGAATGGCCGCGCCCAGAAGAATGACAGGGCCGAAGGCAACGTCTACGCCACTGCGCCCGCATTCGCCGCGTTCGAGCAGGATTTGCTGCAGGATGTTATTCCGGCCATTGAGAAGCGCTACTCGGTTCAGACGGATCAGGAGCATCGAGGACTTGCGGGGCTTTCGATGGGCGGGGGGCAGTCGCTCAACTTCGGGCTGGCGCATCTGGATACGTTTGGGTGGGTCGGAGGCTTCTCCTCGGCTCCCAATACGAAACCACCGGCGCAGCTTGTGCCCGACCCTGCGGCGGCGCGGGAAAAGCTGAAATTGCTCTGGATTGCCTGTGGCAATAAGGATGGCCTGCTCCGCATCAGCCAGGGCGTACACGCCTATCTGAAGGAGAAGAACGTCCCACACGTCTGGAATGTGGACGATCACGCGCACGACCCTACCGAGTGGAGGAATAACCTCTACTACTTCCTCCAGCGCGTGTTTCGCTAAGAATCTATCCCAATTGGCCGGGTATTGAAAATACCCGGCAGGAAAGTACAAGCGTCCTGCGGACGCGAAGCTCAGTCCTCTTGGGATAGGCTCTAACGGATGCGGTAGCACACAGCACAAACACGCTATGATTGCCGCAAACCTGGCAACGCTTCTAAATCCTGTGACAAACAAATTTAACCTGTTGAGTTGAGATGAAATATGACAACATTGCGACCCGCAGCCGCGTATACGGCGCTTCTAGCAGCCTTGTGTGTCCTGCCGATGCAGGCATTGCGAGCAGACGTGAAGGCGACGCTGGACATTGATATGGGCAAGAAAGGTCCGGCGATACCGCCCACCTTCGGCGGCCTCATGACCGAGGAGATCAACCACAGCTACGACGGCGGACTCTTTGCCGAGTTGATTCAGAACCGTACATTTCAGGATCCGCCTCCCCGTCGCCAGCAGGCGCAGCAGCAGGATTTGCCCGTCCACTGGTCGCTGATCGGCGATGGCAAGGCGAGCATGGATCGCAATGATCCGGTGAACAGCGCCCTGCCTGTCAGCCTGCGTCTTGACCTTTCGGGCGGCTCGGCGGGTGTGGCGAACGACGGCTACTGGGGTATTCCCCTTCGGCCCAACACGAAATACACTGCCAGTTTCTACGCTAAAAGCGGACATGGCTTTACGGGTTCAGTAACGGCAACACTCTACACGGATGATGTTGGCGCTGTCAGCAGTTTGAAAGGCGAAGCAAACCTGGATATGCAGACCTTGTTCCACGACGGCAACGTCGCCGTTGCCAGAGCGTACACGAAACCGATCTCTGGCGCGTGGGAGAAATATACCGTCACGCTCACGACCGGCCACGATGCGCCGACAACCGCGAAAGCCCACTTCGTCCTTTCCGCAACGGGAACCGGCAGTGTATCCTTCAGCCTTGTCTCGCTCTTTCCGCCGACGTACAAAAACACGCCCGGCGGACTGCGTCCAGACTTGATGAAGTTGATGGCCGACCTGCATCCGGCCTTTATCCGCCTGCCCGGCGGCAACTATGTGGAAGGCAGCACGTTCCCGACCCGGTTCAACTGGAAACAGATGATCGGCCCCGCCGAACTGCGTCCCGGTCACATGGGCTGCTGGGGATACCGTTCCTCCGATGGATTCGGGATGCCGGAATACCTTCTGTGGTGTAAGCAACTTAAAGCGGAACCGATTCTGGCCGTTTTTGCAGGCTATGTTTTGAACGGGAACCATGTCGAGGCGGGCAGCCCGGAGATGGAGCAGTATACTCAGGAGGCGCTGGAGGAGATCGAATATGTCAGTGGGCCGGCGACGAGCAAATGGGGGAAACAACGCGCCGCGGACGGCTTGCCTGAGCCATTCACTCTGCGCTATGTCGAAATCGGCAATGAAGACTGGTTCGACAGGTCTGGCAGTTACGACGGCCGGTTCACGCAGATGGCGAAAGCGATCCGCGCGAAATATCCCAACCTCAAGATCATCGCGACCGCTCCAGTCAAGAGTTTCAAGCCCGATATGGTTGACGACCACTTCTATCGCAGCGCGCGCCAACTGATGACGTTGGGCCGTCAGTACGATCCGCCAACGGGCGAGGCGAAACCGCTGCGGTTTAACGGCGGCGGCTGGAACGGACGGCAGCCGGACGGTATCCAGACATTTGTGGGCGAGTGGGCCACGCAGGAGGGACGTCCCACCCCGAACCTGAATGCCGCGCTTGCCGATGCCGCGTTCATTATGGAACTGGAACAGAATGCGGATGCCATTCCCATCGAGTGCTACGCGCCCCTGCTGGTCAACGTGAATCCCGGGGCATCGCAGTGGGGAACCAACCTGATTGGCTATGACGCGCTTAACAGTTTCGGCTCACCAAGCTACTATGCTCAGTCTATGCTTGCCAAAAATCGCGGCGAGATCGCTTTATCGTCCGGCCTCAAAGTGGAGCCGTTTCAGCCAAAGCCGGAACCCGCGCCACACGGCGGTATCGGAGTCGGAACATGGCATACGCAGGTGGAGTACACCGACATTAAGGTGACGGCCCCGGACGGCCATTCGCTCCTGACGGTTGCCCCCACGGCAAACCTCGCCGGCTGGCAGACTACGGGCGGCAGATGGGATGGGCGGAATAATACGATCCTGCCTGTCAACGGCGATTCCAAATCGTGGGCTACGACAGGCGATGCAAACTGGACCGACTATACCATCCAACTCCGGGCGCGCAAACAGGGAGGCCGCGAGGGATTCATCGTTCTCTTCCATGCGAAAGACAGCAACAACTACCGCTGGTGGAATGTTGGGGGTTGGGGGAACACGCTGGCGCGCTTTGAAGCCGCAGGTAACGGGGATCGCGTGCCTTATGGCGAGGGCGTTCCGTTTATGGTCGAAACGGGTCGTTGGTATGACCTCAAACTGGAAGTTAAGGGCTATCATATTCGCGGCTTCGTGGACGGCAAACTTGTGTCGGACACGAACGAGGCTCCCGCTTTCACTCCGCTTCCTGTCATCACCTCGGCTACATACACTGCTTCCAGCCATACCGTCTTCGTCAAAGTTGTCAACCCCGGCAGCGATCCGGTAGACATGGATATTCGCCTGAGCGGTGTCGGAAAAGTCGAGCCGAAGGGCACAGCCATCGTTCTTGCGGGGGATTCGGGCGCGGTGAATACCGTCGAACATCCGATGAACATTGCGCCGAAGCAGGAAGCGATCACAAACGCCTCGATGTCGTTTCGCAGAACGTTCCTGCCTCACTCGTTCACGCTCCTGCGGCTCACCACCAAACCGTAACGTTCATCGCGCTTCGGCACGGGTATTGGAGGATTGGGTTCCTGCAATCAGGAGAATGTAGAAACCGATGGATGCTAAGATTATTGTACAGATTGGCCGCCTGCTATTGCTGTTCCTCAGCGCCGCAGCTATGTTCGGCGTTCTGCCCGCACATGCCGCGGCGCCTGATGATTCCGCGCAAAACCCTATTATCTGGGCGGATGTGCCGGACCCTTCCATAATCCGCGTCGGCAATACCTATTATATGAGCAGCACCACCATGCACATAAATCCGGGGCTTCCCATTATGAAGTCTCGTGACCTCGTGAACTGGCAGTTGGTAAACTACGCTTATGACACGCTCAGTGATACGGATGAGCTGGCTCTGCGGAACGGCAAAAACAACTATGGACGGGGTTCTTGGGCGAGCAGCCTGAGATATCATGATGGCGTCTACTACGTAACGACCTTCAGCAGTGTCACCCATAAGACATACATTTTCAAAACCAAAGACATCGAAAAGGGGACGTGGACCCTATCCTCATTCGAGCCTGCGCTGCACGACCATTCGCTGTTCTTCGACGACGATGGCCGTGTCTACATGGCGACCGGCAGCGGCAATATCCGTCTGGTTGAACTCACGTCGGATGCGTCAGGGGTCAAACCTGACGGCGTGAATCAAGTCATCATTCCGAATGCCAGCCTTGTGGCAAGCCCAAACGTCGGCCTCCCGGCGGAAGGTTCGCAGCTCTTTAAGATCAATGGGAAATACTACCTCTTCTGCATCACCTGGCCGAGAAGGGGAATGCGTACCGAACTTGTCTTTCGGGCGGACAAAATTACGGGACCTTATGAGGGGAGGGTCGCCCTGAGCGATCAAGGCGTGGCTCAAGGGGGACTCATCAACACGCCGGACGGCAAATGGTATGCCTATCTCTTTCAGGATCACGGAGCGGTTGGTCGCACTCCCTTTCTTGTGCCTGTGAAGTGGGAAGACGGCTGGCCTGTGCTCGGCACAGACGGCAAAGCGCCGTCCACGCTGGACATTCCCGCCGGTAAGGACACGATTGGGGGCATTACAGCCTCCGATGAATTCGACCGGTCGCCACGACTGCTGGCAGATCTGAAAAAGTCGCCTCGTGGCGAAAACGATACTCTGCGCGCCGCATTTCCGCTTGCCTGGCAATGGAATCACAACCCGGACAACCGCTTCTGGTCTCTAACGGACCGTCCGGGATGGCTGCGTTTGACAACAGGACGTGTGGCCGCTACGCTGATGGAAGCGAGAAACACGCTGACCCAACGGATGTTCGGCCCACGCTGTTCCGGGATTATTTCCCTGGATATAAGCGGCATGAAAGACGGCGATGTCGCCGGTCTTGCCGCCTTCCAGAAGAACTACGGCTACGTTGCTGTCAAGGCAGTGGGGAACTTAAAATCTATCGTAATGGTAAGCGCCGAATCGGGATCAGGGGTAGAGTTGGCTGCTGTTCCGCTGGAGCAGAAGACTGTATTTCTTAAGGTGCAGGCTGATTTTGAAAATAGAACCGACAGGGCCTCCTTCTATTATAGCCTGGATGGCGCGAACTGGAATGCGATTGGCGGTTCTCTAAAGATGGCCTACACGCTTCCCCATTTCATGGGTTATCGCTTTGCCCTGTTCAACTTTGCGACAAAGTTTACAGGTGGGGCCGTAGATTTCGACTATTTCCACGTGACGACGGCGCGGGTGCGAACATATGAGCCATCCGAGCCGCAAGCCCGGCAGGGAAAACGCCTTTGAGGAGACAGATGAACACACAGCCGCTATGTAAACGGTCGGGCTTTCCGGCCGGTCTGCTTATAGTAATCTTAATGGCCTGTATGGGGAGTAGCCTCTGTGCCCAGCCTCCTGCGCCGGGACAAGGGCAACCCCGACCAGGCGCGTTTCCACCCCGGCCAACCCCGGGCCCGGTTCCGCTGCCCATTCTCCCAGCGCTTCCACGCGACAATGACACCACGTTTTATGCCCGGGCAGATGTGCCACATGGCACCGTCGAGCAGGCCACATATCGCAACGAAGCGGGCCACGATAAGAGAATGCACGTTTATTTACCGCCGGGCTACGCGCAAAATGCGACGGTCAGGTATCCCACACTCTACCTCAATCATGGCGGGGGCGAGGACGATTCCAGATGGACGGCTACAGGTCCGGGCGGCGGTGGCAGCGCCCAATACATTCTGGATAACCTCATTGCGGCGGGCAAGGCCAAACCGATGATCGTGGTCATGCCTGACACGCATGATCTCGCCTCACCCGTAGCGCCGGTTCCAGGAAAAGACGATGCGTGTACCAGGGAGTATTTGAAGGACATCATTCCTTACGTAGAAAGTCACTACCGCGCCAAACCGGGGCGCGAGAACCGCGCGCTTGCCGGTCTCTCGATGGGCGGGTTCGTGGTGATGAACACCGGATTGTCCCATCTGGACACCTTCAGCGAACTGTATGTCTATAGTTCAGGCTACTTCCCTGATCAGGTACAGAAGTTTGAAGACAACTTCAAGGCCGTTTTTACGGATCCAAAGACCAACGCCAGTCTGCTGCGCGTCCCTTTCTATATGGCTGCCGGGGAAACAGACATTGCGCTTTTCAACAGCCAGAAAACCCTCTCGGTTTTGAATAAATATGCCGTCCGCGCGTTCTGGACACTGAGTACCGGAGGCCACGAGTGGAAGAACTGGCGGCGCTACCTGTACCAGACCGCTCAGATCATGTTCCCCGACGTCAAGGAGAATGAATAATGAAAATCTTTACGCGATGGTTTAAGTTTGCAAATGTGGCAGCCACGCTGCTGGTCTCCATTTCCGCCTATTCTCAAACTCCGTCGCCCAACCGCCCACAGCCGCCTCCTGCCGTCCAATCTCCAGAAGTGAAGGCGGACCGGCGGCTGACGTTCCGCCTCTATGCGCCGCGCGCCGAATCGGTGCGGCTGAATGGCGGGGACATTCCCGGTCTCGGGGCAGGCGGAGCGTTGACAAAAACCGAGAATGGCGTCTGGACGTACACCACGGAGCCTGTTCCTGCCGGCGCATACCGCTACACCTTCGTTGTGGATGGCGTTTCTACCATAGATCCGCGCAGTCCTGCCGTCAGCGAATCCCTCAGCAGCGTCTGGAGCCTTGTCAGCGTTCCCGGCTCTGAGTTCATGGACACCAGAAACGTGCCGCACGGCGCGGTAGCGTCCGTCACCTACTATTCCAATACACTCAGCGCGTTTCGACGGATGCACATCTACACTCCCCCCGGTTATGAACAGGGTAAAGGCAAATATCCTGTTTTCTACCTTCTGCATGGGGCAGGCGATAGCGATGATTCGTGGAGTACGGTGGGCCGCGCCGGGTTTATCCTGGACAACCTGATTGCGGCGGGCAAGGCAAAGCCGATGATCGTCGTCATGCCTGCCGGGCATACCCGCGTCTTCGGGTTCGGTGGCCCGCCGCCTTCCTCCGGCGCGCGTCCGCCCGCAGATGAGTTCGAGCAAGATTTCCTCAGCGACATTATGCCTTTTGTGGAGAAAAACTACCGTACCATCAATGACCGGCAGCATCGCGCTATCGCCGGACTTTCCATGGGTGGTGGGCAGACACTTAACCTCGCCATTCCGCATCAGGAGAAGTTTGCCTATATCGGCGTGTTCAGTTCCGGCCTGTTCGGCGCGTTTCCGATACGGCGTCCCGGCGATACTTCCCCGCCACCCACCGCCAATCCGCGCTCACCCTGGGAAGAACAGCATATGGCTGAACTGGACAATGCGGCCTGGAAAAAGGGGCTGAAACTCGTCTGGTTCAGCACCGGGAAGGAGGACTTTCTGCTGCAAACCACGCGCTCCACGGTAGATCTGCTGAAAAAGCATGGCTTTAATGTCACCTATGCCGAGTCTTCCGGCGGACATACCTGGCTCAATTGGCGCGACTACCTGATCGCGTTCGCCCCCCTGCTCTTTCAAGACCAGGCGACTGCTAACTAACATGTAGAGGTTCGCTCAGGAACCGGGAATTACCGCCCGGTTCATGAGCGAACCTCTACATGTTGCCACAGCCTCAAACACTATCCGTTCTGCGCAACAAATTGCCGAAGCGAATCGCGCCACTCTTCAGGCAGAGCCTCAACCTGCATAGCGCGTCGCATCAACGCGACATCCTCTGTTTCGCCGCGCTGCCATCGGTTCAAATCCGCAATTCGCACGTGATGCGATTCTCGCTCGATAATGTTAATGGCATCTCCTCGTCCCACATCTCCTTCCTGTCGTACTGCCAGATAAAAGCCGCTATAGCCGCTTTCCAGGAAATGCCGGACAATATCGGTTCGCCCGAACTTTGCCGCCAACTTGTAGCAGGGCTGGCGCGGCTGCGTGACGACAAGTTCCGTTATCCCAATTTGAAGCAGGTCGCCGATATGAATGCTCTCCTCCGTCAGTCCCTCAATGGTCAGGTTCTCCCCAAAAGCCCCCGGCGGCAAGTCGGTTTCTCCCAAAAATTCGCGCCAGAAGTCGTAATGCTCCATGGGATAGGCGTAGACGGCCTTATCCGGGCCGCCATGTACCGTCAGGTCCGCTTGTCGGTCCCCCTCCAGATTCAGGCGATTTACCCGGCAAGGACCTTCGACCGGCGCTTTGAAGATGCCTGTCTCCACCGTTCGGCCTTTCCAGCGGATGGTTTGCGGCAGTCCCACATTCACGGAAACGATATGCATCTGCTTCTCCTACCTCCTGTGAGGTCGTATCGAACATAGGGTTGTAGTCGTATTCAGCCGCCAGGCGCGCTATCCAAACTTTTTGCTCGGCTCCCGTTACAACAGCGATTCAGAAGACCCTTCTGATACGATGTCTGAAATCGCCGCCTTCCAGCTCAGGGCGCGACCTGACTGCCACGCGGCATTGAAAGCGTTCTCGCCTAATATCAAGCGGCAACGCTCCAACTGCCGCTCATAAAACTCCCGCGCGTTGCCGAGGAGCGGAGAACGAATCGTTTCGCGCAACTGGGCCGCCATTCCCCACAACTGCGCGGCTGACGCCGTTTTTGCCTGCGCCAGTCTCACCGCGGCCAACCCTTCCAGGCTTTCCGCGACACCTCGCCTGTCCCCCAACTCTCTTAACAAGATCAGACCTTCCTCATGCAGTAAACGAGACTTTCCATAGTTACCCTGTTCAAACGCGACTTGGCCCATGCCATTGAGAGACCAGCCGGCCCCCTGGCGATTGTTCAGTTCTCGATAGATCGTCAGGCTCTCCTCATACCAGGCGCGGGCCTGCTCATAGTCGCCCTGTTCTCGGACAAGCCGCCCCAGATGGTGCAGCAGCGAGGCGGTTCCCTGCCGATTGCCCAGATCCCGGAAGATCGACAGGCTTTCCTCATATAACGCCTGAGCCTGCCCATTGTTGCCCCGCGCCACGGCCACATCGCCCAGTTCGATGAGCGCCCAGGCACCGCCCTGCCGATTGCCTAACTCCTGAAAAAGCGCGCGACATTCTTCCTGCAGCGACCAGGCCGTCAGGTGGTCGCCCTGCGCGGCGGCCACGTTGCCCAAATGATGGAGCGACCAGGCGACGTTCTGCTGATTGCTGAGTTCTCGGGAAATCGTTAAGCCTTCCTCATACCAGACGCGGGCCTGCTCATAGTCGCCCTGTTCTCGGACAAGCCGCCCCAGATGGTGCAGCAGCGAGGCGGTTCCCTGCCGATTGCCCAGCTCCCGGAAAATCGCCAGGCTTTCCTCATACAAGGCGCGGGCGATGTCGTGATTCCCCTGCGCCGCGGCCACGTCTGCCAGGCCATTGAGCGCCCAGGCAGCGCCTTGCCGATTACCTAATTCCCGAAAGATCGCCAGGCTCTCTTCCTGTAAAGCCTGAGCGGACACATGATCACCCTGATAATAACCCAGCACCCCGGCCCCATTCAGCGCCCTGGCCCGCTCATTTGTTCGCTCATCCGCTCCGTTACGTAAGAGCGCTTCAGAAAGGTAGGCTCGTCCTTCGCTGTAATGTCCATGCATCTCCCAAAATCGGTAAAGCGCTCCTGCCAGTTGCAGCCCTGCCTTTGCGCCTTTCTCCTCCTCCCGGCACCATGCCAGCGCAGCCTCCAAATTAGCGTGGTCTGCTTCCAAACGCGCCAGCCACACTCCCTGGTTCGCCCCCGTCAACTCCGGCTCGACTGCTTCCGCCAGAGCCAGAAAATAGTCCCGATGCTGTGTTTTCACCCATCCCATCTCAGAGTTTGCAGCCAGTTTCTCGGCCCCGTACTGTCGTACCATCTCCAGCAAACGATACCGTCTGCCTTCTTCGCGCTCCTGTTCCGTAAATACGACAAGCGATTTGTCGAGCAGAGAGGCAAGCAGATCAAGAACCTGCCAGGGTTCGATAAACATTCCGCTGCACACTTGCTCTGCCGCTTGCAGTGTCCAGCCGCCTGCAAACACGGATAGTCGCCCCAACAGCATCTTTTCCGATTCGTTTAACAGGGCATACGACCAGTCCAATGTCGCCCGCAGGGTCTGTTGCCGTGTTTGTGACGCGCGATCCCCGATAGTCAACAGGTTCAAGTAATTGTCCAGACGGGCGGTGACCTGCTCGACGGTCAGTGTCTTAATCCGCGCAGCCGCCAGTTCCAGGGCGAGCGGCGTACCTTCCAGGCGAGCGCATATTTGCGCCACGAATTGCGCATTCTCGCTTGTCAGAGCAAAG
>CAWIEK010000038.1:0-23466 GCA_963835065.1 uncultured Chthonomonadaceae bacterium
TTGGCGCGTAAAAGGCAGCATCTCGTCTTTTGTCTTGTCAGAAAATTCGTTGTCAGGAGAAGTTTTTCAATGGTCAACCTGCCCCTGTTCTTGCATCGCCGCACTGTGAAACCGGACCATCCCTTGCAGCCTTACAGCCCGCAAACGCTGCGCAAAAATTCCCGGTTGGATGGCGCGACGCTGACGCACAGCATCTGCCCGTACTGCGCGGTGGGGTGCAGCCTGAACGTGTATACCAAAAGCGGCCAGATCATTGACATCGAAGGCAACCCGGACAGCCCCATCAACGAGGGTACGCTGTGTCCCAAAGGCGCGAACACGTTTCAGCTTGTGCGCAATTCCCACCGCGTTCAACATGTGCTGTACCGCGCCCCGTTTTCGGATCGTTGGGAACAAAAACCGCTGGCGTGGGCGCTGGAGCAGATTGCGCAGCGGGTGAAGGACACGCGGGAGCGGGGCTGGAAAGACAACAGCGCGGACGGGCAGAGGCTCAATCATGTTACCAATATGGGCACGTTGGGCGGGGCTACGCTGGACAATGAAGAAAATTATCTGATTAAGAAGCTGTTTTCGGCGGGGATGGGCGTGGTATCGGTGGAAAATCAGGCGCGCATTTGACACTCCGCTTCCGTCCCCAGTCTGGGGGCGTCGTTCGGCAGGGGCGCGGCCACCACCTATCAGCAGGATTTGGCGAACAGCGACTGCATTTTAATCATGGGTTCTAACATGGCCGAAGCGCATCCCGTCGGCTTTCGCTGGCCCATGAAAGCCAAAGAGCGCGGCGGCAAAATCATCCATGTAGACCCGCGCTTTACGCGCACGTCTGCCGTTTCCGATCTTTACGTTCCCATCCGGGCAGGAACCGACATCGCGTTTTTGGGCGGAATCATCAACTATATCCTGACAAATGAGCGTTGGTTCAAGGAATACGTTCTCGCGTATACCAATGCTTCCACGATCATTCAGGAGGGGTATCAGGATACCGAAGATTTGGAGGGCGTTTTCAGCGGCTATGATCCCCAAACCCGCCAGTATGAAGGGAATAAAGGGCATTGGGGCTACGCCGATTCGCTGAGTGACAGGCCACAGGACAATCAGAGTGGGCAGGACAGCCCGAATGAGCAAGGCGGTGGCGGGCAGGGGCAGGAGACGAAAGGCGGCGCGGGCATACAGGGCTACGCCATTATGGGCGGCGCGACCAGCCATTCCAGCCGCAACTCCGACTCGACGGAACAACCGGACGGGCAGCCTCCCCACGATGAAACGCTGCAAGACCCGCATTGCATCATGCAGGTTCTGCGCCGCCACTTTGCCCGCTACACCCCGGAACTTGTCTCGGAAATCTGCGGCTGCTCGCCCGAACAACTGATCCAAACGGCGGAACTGCTGTGCGACAATTCGGGCCGGGAACGCACAAGCGCCATCTGCTATGCGGTGGGATGGACACAACACGCAACCGGCGTACAGATTATACGCGCGGCCAGTATTCTGCAAACCCTGCTTGGCAACATGGGGCGTCCCGGCGGCGGCATCATGGCCTTGCGTGGACACGCCAGTATTCAAGGTTCGACGGACATTCCCACGCTCTATGACTTGATGCCCGGTTATCTGCCCCAACCCGCCGCCGATGCGAAACACGCCACGCTGGACGGGTATTGCGATATGGAGGGACTGCCGACCGGCTATTGGGCGAATTTCAAGGCGTTTACCGTCAGCCTGCTCAAAGCCTATTACGGCGACGCGGCACAATTTGAAAACCAGTTTCGGTACGAATGGCTGCCGCGCATTGACGACGATTATTCGATGGTGCTGTACATGGACAAAATGGCGAAGGGCGAAGTGGACGGTTATTTCGTCTTCGGGCAGAACCCCGCTGCCGGAACCACAAACGGCAAACGCGCCCGGCAGGGTTTGCGCAATTTGAAATGGCTTGTGGTTGCGGATTGGTTCGAGACGGAAACGGCCACGTTCTGGCGCGACGACCCGACTGCGCCACCGTCGTCGGAAATCGGAACCGAAGTGTTCTTCATTCCCGCCGCCACATCGCCCGAAAAGGAAGGCAGCCTGACCAACACGCAGCGGCTCCTGCAATGGCACGACAAAGCGCTTGACCCGCCGCACGATTGCCGCTCCGACCTGTGGTTCGTGTACAATCTGGGCAAGAAACTCAAGGAACTGTACCACGACAGCATTGATCCCAAAGACGCGGCGTTACTTAATCTGACATGGGATTACGATTATGAGGAACCGCCGCGCCTGCCCGATGGCACATTGAGCAAAATCGAAGGCGAGCCGGACGCGAACCGCGTTTTGCAGGAAATCAACGGCTGGCACGTCAACCAAATGGACGCTGCAACGGGCAAGCCGAAACTGCTGACGGGATTTGCCGAGTGCAAGGACGACGGCAGCACGGCCTGCGGCGGCTGGATTTACAGCGGCGTGTTCCCGGAATCCACGCGCAACCGCGCCCGCGAACGCCAAAGCCATGACGCTAACCCCCTGCATCCGAATTGGGGCTACGCCTGGCCGCATAATCGGCGCATCCTGTACAACCGGTGCAGCGCGGACCCAACCGGCAATCCCTGGTCGGAGCGTAAGAAACTGATCTGGTGGGATGGCGCACAGAAGAAGTGGATAGGTGATGATGAGCCGGACTTCGAGCCGGACAAAGCGCCCGATTACCGCGCCAAGCCGGACAGCAAGGGCATGGAAGCGATTGGCGGGGCTGACCCGTTCATTATGAAGCCGGACGGACGGGCGTGGCTGTGGGCGCCGGGCGGCACGAAAGACGGGCCGCTTCCCACGCACTACGAACCCATCGAATCGCCCGTTCGGAACCTGCTGTACCCGAAATACACGGACAGCCCGACCGTGCGCTATCTGGAATCTCCCGGCAATCCTATCGCTCACGCGCCCACGCAGCAGTATCCGATTGTGGCCTGCACGTTCCGCATGACGGAGCATTATCTGAGCGGGCCGATGAGCCGCTTCAACAGTTGGCTCAACGAACTGATGCCCGCCATGTTCGTGGAACTCAGCCCGGAACTCGCGGCGGAAAAAGGGATTGAAAACGGCGGCTGGCTGACGGTCATCAGTATGCGCGGCGAGATCGAAGCGCGGGCGCTGGTCACGCGCCGCCTCCATTCCCTGCACGTGCAGGGGCAAACGGTACACCAGATCGGCATCCCGTTTCAATGGGGTTACGCGGGCGAAACGGTGGGCAGCAGTGTCAATGACCTGATCGCCATGTCCGCCGACGCGAATGTGTCCATACACGAGTCAAAGGTCTTCGCCTGCGAAATCCGGGCGGGACGAACGGCGCGGCAGCCAACCCAACCAACCGCGCAAACGCAGCCCTGGGCGAACCGCGATGCCATCCCCGACACGCCTACCGCTGCGCAACCGGAAGGCCACATGAGGAAGAAGACAGAAGACAGAAGGTAGAAGACAGAAGAAATGCCTGTTTACTCAAAGTCTTGTGCAATAGTAACAGCTTGTAGGAGCGGGTTCTTCTGTCTTCTGTCTTCTGTCTTCTTCAAAAGGTATTGATAATGATTGAACCGATACGCAATGTGATGCAGTTGGTAAGGCCGGAAGAGATTCGGGCGGTTGAGCGGGACGCGCAGGGCATGAAGCCTGCGATGGGTTTCTTTACGGATACCACGCTTTGCATCGGGTGCAAGGCGTGTGAGGTGGCGTGTAAGCAGTGGAACCAACTGCCTTCCGACGGCTACAACTTTACGGGCAACAGTTACGACAATACGAGTCATTTGTCGGAAACGACGTGGCGGCACGTGGCATTTGTGGAGCAGATTAGCAGTGGCGGGGATCGGGAACGCAGCCGGTGGCTGATGATGAGCGACGTGTGCAAGCATTGCGTGGAAGCGCCCTGTCAGGAAGCGTGTCCGACGGGGAGTTTGATTTACAACGAATATGGCAATGTGTACGTGCAGCCGGATATTTGCAACGGATGCGGCTATTGTATTCCCGCCTGTCCGTTCGGCGTCTTAGGGCGCAGCGAGGAGGACGGCCATGCCCACAAATGCACCCTTTGCTATGACCGCCAGCGTTTCGACATGACACCCGCCTGCGCCAAAGCCTGCCCGACCGCGAGTATACAGTTCGGGCCGCTTGAGGAACTGCATGAGCGGGCAAAGCGGCGCGTAGAAGCCCTTCATGCGCAAGGGGAAACGGAAGCCTATTTATATGGCGCGGAGCCGACCAAGGAGTACAGCGCTCTCAACGCCTTTTTCCTGCTTGCGGATCATCCTAACACGTACAATCTGCCTGAAACGCCCCAAAAACCCACAACCGGCATGAAGCGGCGTTACGGCTGGAGCCTGCTGACGGGCGCGGCCCTGACCGTCTTTTCCGCAGTGGTCTTTGCGCGTGGAGGGCGGAAATGACCCCGTCCTCGCGTAAGGTGGAAGCGCCCAAAAGTTACTACGACGTGCCGATGCTCAAGCCGCCCGTGTGGAAGTGGGAAATCGCCACGTACTTTTTTCTTGGTGGGCTGTCGGCGGGCGCGTACCTGCTGGCTCGCATGGCGTCCCGCTTCGGCAATAGGCGTTACAAGGACATCGAAGAAGCGGGAACCCTGATTGCCGCGATTGCCTTCGTGCCGTGCGCCCCCTTGCTCATCCGCGATTTGGGCGACTGGAAGCGGTTCCACTACATGCTGCGCGTTTTCAAACCCAAATCCCCGATGAATCTCGGAACGTGGGTCCTTACCGGCTACGGCGCGTTCGTCACCCTTGCCGCGCTGAAAGAGTGGCGTAAAAGCAGGAATTCACCACCCGCTGCGCTAGAGACACAGAGACACAGAGAGGGAATACAGAGAAAAGAAGAAAAGAAGAAAAGAAGAAAAGGAGAAAAGGAGACAGGACAGGGAACAGGGAACAGGGAACAGGGAACAGAAGAGAATACGGAAGAGGATGTCCTTTCAACTATCAACTCTGTCCTTCTGGATGGCGGGGGCGTACCGCTGGCGCTGCTGCTGGCGGGGTATACGGGGGTGCTGCTTAGTACGACGGCCACGCCGCTTTGGGCGCGCAAGAACTGGCTGGGCGCGTTGTTCAGCGCGTCGGCGATCAGTACGGGCGCGTCGGCGATTGAACTGGCGCTGCAAATGAAATCGGCGGATGCGGACAGCGCGGCCTTCCCATGCGCCCTTGAAGCGGATAGATACGGCAGCCAAGATTACGGAAGCCGTTGCGCTGGCCGGCTATTTGACGGAAGCGGGCAGGCTGGCCGCGCCGATTACCAGAGGCAAGTACGCGCCGCATTTGTGGGGCGGGGCGGTGGGCGCAGGCTTGATTGGTTCCGCCGTGCTGGGAGCCATCCCGGTGAAGAACCTGAAAACGCGCCGTGCGTTGCGGATTGCGGGCGGCGTGGCGGGGTTGGCAGGCGGTTTTGCGCTGCGGTGGGCCATTTCACAGGGCGGGCACATCTCCGGCAAAGACCCACAAGCCGCCCGCGATTCAGCAAGCCCAGGTCACTGTAGATGCTTGCCGGGGATTGAAAATCCCCGGCACGAACATCGCATGACTTTCCGGCAGGATATTTCCTTCTGACTGTCCAATAGTGTCAACGGTGTTGCCTGCCCTCCATTCAAGCCCGAATCACGCATTCCATAACCCATTTTTTCTACGAGACCGCACCCCCGGCGGCTTTCAGGAGACCTGTGATGCTTCTTTTTCAACAATCCGTATCCCGACGACTTTACTGTGCATTTGTCCTTACCCTATGCCTTTTGCCCGGCTGTGGCGGCGGTTCCACAAGCACTGTTGCAACCGACCGCGCACTCAAGCAGCAATTTTATGGCATCAATACTGCGGGCGCTACCTACACGGTGGAGGCTCCCATTGACCAGAGCAAGCCCGTTACGGTTACGGTCGGCGGCTCGGCGCAAATGCAGGGCAAAGACTACTTCATTGACCAAACCTTTCCCAATATCGTTCATCTCTACAAGCCAGTTCCCGCGGATACGCTTGTTGACATCGCGTATTCGTCGCACACGACGGCGCAGTAGAGTGTTACCCAAAAAAGACGGAATAGCCCTGCACCGCATCACCGGACAAGCCGCCCATCAGCCCCCACAGGATACCGGCGACGGCAAAATGACCGAGCGCCAGTCCGAGGAAAAAGGGAACGAGGCGGCGGTAAAAGGCCATGCCCCCGTAGCGCAGGGCGAGGGATTTCAGCATCCAGACGACCAGAAACGAAAACCAGATCAGGCTGCCGTAACTGCATGTCATGGCGTAACCGAGGGGGTGCAGGAGAAACCCGGCGAATTGCAGGCGCAATGCCCATAGCAGGTACACGACCAGCCCGCCGACTGTGGTTGCCCAGATGCGCGGCAGTTGCGGATGGCGGGGCGTACTCGAGTATTCCGCGGCGGCTTTGTATTCCGGCTGCGCGATCCACGTGCCCCAGATGCCGCGCAGGTTTTGCGCCCCGTAGTGGTAAAACGGCGTCAGGTGGTTGTACCAGCCGATGAGAAAGCCGACGCCGACGGCAAGGCAAACGGCAAAGACTAAACGGCGCGGGTTGATATGGGCGCGGCGCGACAACTCCATACCTTCCACCTGATAGCCCGTCATGGCGGGAAAATAGCCGCGCGCCAGAAACGTAAACAGCGCCCATGTCGGCAACGTGGTTTGCCCGCTTGCCAAAAACGGCTGCGAACCGAAGGTGAACAGAAGGACTTGTTTCTGCATGTAGTAGGGGAACAGCCACACAAGCGGAACCCCGGCTTCCGCGCGCAAGCGGCCATACACGAGCGCAACCGCCAGCACCAGCAGGATATAGACAAACGCGACCCACGCCGCCATACCCGCCAGCGTCGCAAAACTCCACACGACGACAAACCCACTTCCAAGCCCCGCGAAAATCCACCGCGCTGAAATGCCTTCCGGCCCGTATTCCTTTTTGCCGCTTACCGCCGCCCGCCAGATGGTTCGCAGGGGACGTCGGGAAATCCACACGAGCATTGCCGCCAACACCAGATACGCGCCGATGCCCTGTTCCTGTGGATACGGCAACTGCCCCGGCGTCGCGCCCATCGAAACGCCGAAGACTGCCGCTAATTTCATGGCAAAATACGACAGCCACACGGTCAGGCTGATTTCTGTGGAAACCAGAAAGCCAAGCCCGATCAGTTCCGGCCTGATTTCGATTTTCAGCGGGGCAATTTCACTCCAGGGTGGGTTGGCGAAAAAGGGCGAAAAATCAATATCTTTGCCCGGCGCGGGTAGGGAGGGGTAGAAGACATGGACAATGTTGACCAGATTGTACAGGCCGGCAACCAGAAACCCGCTCCACATTAATTTGTTGCGGAAAAACGGGGTTTTGCCGCCTTCTTCGCCCGTCATGGCAAGCGGGATAAACACCTGCGGAAAGGCAAGCCGCTCTTCCGACCACACGCGGTAAAACAGCGCCATCAGGCAATACAGCGTCCACCACAAGGCGAGAAAAAAGATCAGCCAGCAGCCCATCGGCGCAAGCCAGTAGCGCCAGGGAACCGTCCCATCCGGGCTGCGCTCGTACATTTGCCGGACGATTTCAAGGTTATGCGGCATCAGCCACGTGGGTAGAAATGGACGAACGGCGGGGATGTTATCGGTTTTGAAGTAAAAGGGCGCACCCATCAGCGCGAACAAAAACTGCGTGACGCCCACGCCCATCATGGTGCTGCTCAGGGTAACAAACAGGAAAATCACGAGCAGTTCGGCGCGGGACAGGGGCCGGACGCGCCGGGTACGTCGCAAGAGCGCGTTAATCGGCAGCAGCAAAATCAGCGCGGCCAAACCGGGAATGGCGGGAATGCTTTCCGTTATTTGCGTGGACAGCACAATGATTTCGGCCTGCCGCACCCACAGGCCCGCAAGCACCGTCAGCGCAAGGGCAATCACGAGCGAGCGGCCTGTCAGTCCCGGCTGCATTTCCACGTCAGGCGACATTGACGGGGCTTCGGACGATGTTGGTATCGAAGTTTGATCCGCCGAAAAAGCCACCTGTTCTCCTTTTGTTCCTGCGCTGTTGTGGCGACGGGCGGAACCCCTTCGCTGTATGGCGTTCCGCCGACTGTCCTTCGGACAGAATACTCTTTACCAACGGGTTGTGTCCGAAGGACATAACATGTTATGTCCCTACGCCGCAGACCATACAGCGAAGGGGTTCCGCCCGTCGCGCAAACTCAGGGGTAGCGAGAGTGTGCTACGCTATCGTCACATTCAGCGTTTGATGCGTGTTTACCAGCGCGTCAGTCGGCAGGGTCAGGAGCAGGCGGTTGCCCTCTTGCGTGAACGTGGAAGGCAGGCGCTTGCCGGCCAGCGTTATTTGCGCGGACTTGGCCGTTTGTCCGTCCGGGAGGGCGAAGGCCAGAGTGCGCAGCCGCAGTTTGCCCCACGCGACGGCAAGCGTTGCTGTTTGCTTTTCATTCTTGCGCGTTTGCGTAAACGTTCCCCATCCTTCCGCAGCCGTAAACGCGGCCTTGAAGTTTTCGGGTGACAGGCGCGGCGCAAAGCCGATGTGTCCCTGCGGGCCGTGATATTCGTAGCCGCAGGCGGCGAGAAACGTGCCGTAACTCGACATGGCGCGGGTGTAGTGGTCGGAACATTCCACTTCGTTGTAGGGGTTGCGGCGGGCGGCATGGTGCCGGTCTTCCACCATGCGCGTAATCGCCAGTCCCTTTTCCACCAGAGTTTTGTCGGCCTGCCCTTCCCACAGATAATGCGCGGCGACTTGATGCTCCTGCCCCGTCCACACTTCATTGAAATAGAACGCGAAGCCGCTCCTGCCGCTTGCCGTTTCCGCGCCGCCGCGCGGGAACGTGGTCATTACCATGCCGCCTTCGCCCGCTAAGGCGTATACGCGCCCGCCTCGTATCTTTGATTTCAGGCGGAACCCGCCCGCGTCCGGCGTGAAGTTGTACTTCCACAGGCTTTCCAGCGCGGAAATGGTTTCCTTTTGGGGCGCGATGCGCGGCAATCCCACCTGCAGCGCCCAGGCCTGCCCCATCAATTGGTCTATGTGGCAGCCCTGATTGCTGTTCGTGGCTTCCGGGTGCTTGGGATCGGGAATGTGGATGAAATACTCGCCGTTGTACAGGCGTTTCACCAGTTCCGTTGTGCCGCGCCCGGCAATGGTTCGGCAGGTGGCGGCAAAGCCCGTATCGCCCGTTTCCGTCGCCATCGCTTCCCCCGCCCGCAGAGCCGCGATATACAGCGAACTGATCCACGCCATCGGGCCGTACCAGGCCGCGTCTAAGGTATTGTACTGTTCGCCTTCCAGCAAGCCGTTCGCGTCGCCGTCACAGCCGATCATGTATTCAATGGATTTGCGGATGTGGGGCCAGGTTTGGCGCAGAAAGGCCGCGTCCGGCGCCATCTGGTGTTCGCGGTACGCCCGTAAAATCACGCCGCACTGCCCATCATGCGCGACATTACGGCCACACTCGCCCCGGTAATCCGTCGCGCCGTTCGGATGCCAGGCAAGCCCAAAATCGGTACGCTGGCGCACATCGCGCTCCAAATCGGGAAAAATCCGCGCCACGCCCTGCGCATAATTCCAGACGTGCTGGCAGGTTCCCTGACAGCAATACACGCCCTCAAACGCATAGAACCGGCCATTGTCGAACCGATAGCACGTACTGGTGGCGAGGGTGCAAAGGGACGCGAAAGTACGGTCCAAAAACCAGTGGGGCAGCGTGGAATCGTACCAGGTCTTGTTCCACAGCAGCGTTTGCCCCGCCAAACGGTCATAATGGGCGGCAACGTACTGCGTCAGGGCATGGGCATCCTTGAAGCGGTTGTTATACTCACGCTTTAATTTTTCGATCGTCCTGCAAGCCGCCGAGCGTTCGCCGCAGCAAGCCGGGAAAGTGCCAGGTCAGCACAAACGTAATTTCGCGTTTGTTCGCCGGGTTTGAGTGTGACTTTGCGGCCTAACGCCCCGATGATGTTGCTTCCAAAAGGCTGCGCGGCGCTGTTTGCAGTGACGCCCTTGCCTGCTTGCGCTTCCGGCATGGCAAAAATGCTTGGCAGGGTGGCGTCCGGCACGGCGGCGGTTGCGAAATCGCCCGCCGTCTTGCCCATCAAGGCCAATCCCATTGAGCCGTAATCTTCCTGCTCGGTCAAAGGGCGCAGGTCGAACGGCGGCGCATCACTGAACACGATGTTATCGGCATTGATGTGCCCCCATCCGCCCTTTGCGCTGTCTACGATCTCGATATGCGCCTGTTTGCCTTCCAGGGCGCGAACATCCCAACTCGCCCAATCCAGATGCTCGTTGTCCTGCCCGGTTGCCGTGCGAACTACTGCGCCGTCCGCCACGAGATTGACGCAGGTTTGCCCCGCCCGACTGCCGCCGCCCACCAGAAAGTTGATGTATCGCCGCTCTATAGTAAATGGCTGCGAAATCAGTTTGCCTGTCGTGTCATCGCCGCCCCGGAAACTGTTGACCAGATGCTTGCCGTGAAATCCGCTTACCGCCTGTTGTCCCGGAAGCGTACCCGAAGCCGGTTCCACGCCGAACGCCTCGCCTTCTGCCTTCCATTTGCCATACCCCTGCTCGAAATCCTCGAACAGAATGTCGGCGCGTTTGGGCTGCGCAACGGCTTTTTGGGGCAATTCTTCCGCCGTACATTCCAGCATCACATATTTGCTGTCCCGCGCGATACGATTACGCCGCTGTCCCATTTCCGGCCTGCCGCTGCCCAGGCACACAGCGTTTTCCAGCCAGCCGGCCAGTTCTACCGCTGCCGGTTTCGCGCCCGTATTCCTGACGGTGAAGCGCAGAATGGTGGCGGGAAGGGAAGAATCCTCTACATTGAGGGGGATAAACGGGGGAAACGTGGTCATGGCAACGGATACGGGCAATTCTTTGGCGCGATAATCTACCGTCGCCACCGGGTACTGCCCCTGAAACGTGATGTCGTCAGGGGAAAAGCCCCGGCTGTCCAATTGCCGCATCTCGGTTTTGTCGCCAACCGTTACTTTCAGGGCAAATCCCTGTTCAACAGGCGATTGGGGTTGGGGCGGGCGGGCGTAGTTGGGACCGCCCGAATCGGAAAAGTTGCCGGGTTGCGGCAGGTTGAACAAGTCCCAGTGCCACAATTTGCCGTCGCCGCCAAGATACAACTGCCCGCAGCAGATGCCTCCGACCGGCATACCGATCTTTTCCAATTCCGCGCCGCGATACATGGTCGGCTTGCCCCGCGCCGTGAGCGATTCGAGCCATGCAGGTTTGAGTTTCTTGTCTTCGGGAATAAGGTTCTGAACCTCCGCCTGCGTAAACGGCCCCGCAACGGCAGGCATGGCCGCCAACGCCGCCCCGGATAGCGTCGCCGTCGTCAAAAGAAAATCCCGCCGCGTAATGGCGCTTGCTCCCGTATGGCAGGAGCAATCGGATGCGCAGGCGTTGGTTTCTTCCTGCTGTAGGGATTCGTTCGGATCAATCATCATCGCGCTCCTGCATAATCTTCTAAATTCAATCGAAACTTCTTAAACATCCAATTATAGGTGTACCGATTGGTTCAGCCACTCGCCGCGGGCTTCTTCGATTTCGGCATCAATTTCTGCCGCAGTGCGCCCTGTCGGTGCAACGGCGCTGAATTCCATTGCGCGATGGGTTTTTGGGTCAACAGGCGCGGTTTCACGCAAGGCTGCGAGGCTGATCGCAAGCAACTCTTCGGCGTAGGTATTAATGTCCATGCCGCGCAGAGTGGCGGCGTGGCTCAACTGGCGTATCGTGTTTTCTGAAATCGTCACGCTTTGCATAATGTTGTTCCTTCCTCAATTTGAGATGCGATCAGACAACGGGGAGAGCCTTTAGGCCGAGTTGTTCCATCAGCGCAGGCAGGGTGACACGCCGCAATTGCGATAACTCCGCCAATGCTTGAAGGCGGCGCAATGTAAAGGCTTCGGACTCATCGTTCACCCTCCATTTATCTCAATCTTTGTACCTGTCGAATTATACCACGAGTACGCGCGTTTCCAATCCGCGCAGGGCTGCGCGCCGTTCTTGTCGAGGGGTTCGTTGCTGTTGCCGCACTTGGTAACGCCTGCTTGCAAATCCCGGCCTTCCTTTGCTATAATGTTCCTATCATGCCTATTGTAAGCGAGAACATGATGCAAGGCCAAATAGTCTTTGCACCTCTAGGAGAGCAGCGCTTAATCATGCTAAAACGAATTGTGCTTAATGGTTTCAAGTCTATTCGATGTATAGACCTTGAACTGCATACGCTCAATATTCTGATTGGAGCGAATGGCGCGGGCAAAAGCAATCTTATATCGTTTTTTAAGATGCTCAACGAAATGACTGCCGGAAGGCTTCAGCAGTATATTGGCACTTCAGGACGCGCTCAATCCCTTTTGCACTTCGGCCCCAAATTGACTCCACAGGTAGAGGCTCAATTAGAGTTTGAAGTGAAGAATGGCATAGATATTTATGCCATGCGGCTGTTTCATGCGGCAGGAGATACGCTCGTCTATGCCGAGGAAACATTAAGTTTTCAGCAACGAGGCCATACATCGCCGAAACTTTTTTCATTAGGCGCAGGACATACGGAAACACGGGTACTTGACGAAGCTAAGGCTGGAGAAAGAACAGCCCAGACTATCCGCCATTTGCTTAACTCATGCCGCGTGTACCATTTTCATGATACCTCCTCTACGGCTCGCGTCCGCCAATACGGTTACATTGGTGACAATCGCCCTTTGATGCACGACGCAGGTAATCTGGCAGCGTTTCTTTATCGTTTGCGAAACGAGGGAAGCGGCTCGGCCTACTATCCTATCGTGAAAACAATTCAGTTGATTGCTCCCTTTTTTGGTGACTTTGACCTGGAGCCAACAGGCCCCGATAAAAGAGAGGTTATTTTGAATTGGCGGCAAAAGGGGTCCGATCAGGTATTTGGCCCGCATCAGCTTTCGGATGGCACACTGCGCGCTATGTGTCTCATTACGTTACTTCTGCAGCCTGAGGATGAACTACCGGACCTGACCATTGTGGATGAACCGGAACTTGGACTGCATCCGTATGCTCTCAACGTTATTGCGGCTCTGTTCGGCAAGGTATCGCCTCCTAAACAAGTTTTGATCAGTACGCAATCCAGTTCATTTCTGGATAACTTCGCGCCTGAAGATGTCATCGTGGTGAATCGGGAAGATAAGGAGTCGCAATTCAAACGCCTCAATTATGCAGAATTAGAGGCATGGCTTGACGAATACAGTCTTGGCGAGGTATGGGAAAAGAATGTCATTGGCGGGGGGCCACACTAATGACTCGTCTCCACTTGTTTGCTGAAGGGCAAACGGAGCAAACATTTGCCACAAACGTGTTGAAGCCTCATCTTTTAAATTTTGGCGTATATCTACAGTACCCCATTCTTATTGCACATGCTAGAAGAAAAGGAATAGCCCATCGAGGTGGAGGAAGCAAATACATTCCCATGCGGGATGACATTTTGCGCAAAATAGCTCAGGAACAAGGTAAAACGGACGTATATTTCACGACGATGATAGATTTATACGCCATAGATACAAATTTCCCCGGATTCGTCGAAACTGGAAAACTACGGCATTTGCCTGAAAAGCGCGTTGAGGCTCTGGAACAAGCTTTTGCGGCGGACATTGCTTATTGGCGCTTTATCCCTTACATCCAGTTACACGAATATGAAGCCTATCTTTTCTCTGATCCCACGCAGTTCCGCTTGTATTACCCACGCTACGAACACGCGATTAAAAATCTCCTATCTGTTGCGGATGCTAACGCTCCTGAAACAATTAACGATGGGCCAACGACGGCTCCCAGCAAGCGTATCATTGCGCAACTTCCCGGTTACGAACGCGCGAAAACTGTCGTAGGGCCGGAGGTTGCCGAACTTATCGGGCTGGAGGTGATTCGGAGCAAGTGCCCGCATTTCGCCGCATGGCTAACAAGCCTTGAACAACTTGGCGTAAAATCAGAAGGTAGCGATGCAGAAGGAACGTAGAAGTTCAGCGCGGCGTTCTTGAGACAGGGCAGCCTACAGGCAGCCAAATACACCAACGAGGAGAACGTAAGCCGCAGCAACACACGTTGTGTTCATACAAGTACGCGCGTTTCCAATCCGAGCAGAGCTTCGAGCAGGCGTTGCGCGCCGTTCTTGTCGAGGGGTTCGTTGTTGTTGCCGCACTTGGGGGATTGGACGCAGGAGGGGCAGCCGTCCGCGCAAACACAGTCCGTAATCAGGGCGTGGGTCGCGCCCAGCAGTTCGCGCAGGCTGGCATACGTGGCTTCGGCAATGCCCACGCCGCCGGGGTAGCCGTCGTAAATGAAGATGGTCGGCAGGCCGGTGTCGGGATGGTCGGGATGCGACACGCCGCCCACATCCCAGCGGTCGCACGTAGACAACAGGGGCATCATGCCAATGGCCGCGTGTTCGACGGCATGGATGCTGCCGCCCAATTGAACCCCCTCCCTGACTAAAATCTGCATCATGTCACTCGGAACCGTGAACCAGAACGCTTCCGTTTCAAAGGTTTGTTCGGGCAGTTCCAAATCCTCAATTTCCAGCACCTCGTCGCTGTACAGCTTTTTGCGCCGGAAACCAACCACGCGGTTTGTCACCACCACTTCACCGAAGAACGCTCTGGTGTGTCCCAACTCCCGTTCCTGCCGCGTGTCCAGAATTAAGATATGCGAGTTTTCCCGCGCTTCCGTGTAGTAATTGGCTTCTACGGGACGCGCATACGCGGTCTTGGCGGCAATATCCAGGCGTTCGACCAGATACGTTTCGCCCAGGTGCAGATAAATCGCGCCGGGGTGTACGGTCTTGAAGGCGAGGTTGCTTTCCACCGTGCCGATGAGCCGGCCATTGTGTTCTTCATCCAGAATACGGAACGCGCCCTCCGAAGCCGAGCGGATATTGACGGCTGCGGCAGGGTAATCTCCGCCGCCAAAGTGCCACTTCTGCCCCCTGTAAAACACCTTGCGCTCTTCTTCCAGCGTGTCCAAAACGGCTTTCGCGTTCGGGCCGAAGCGGGGCAAATCCTGCCAGGTAATCGCCCGCTCATAACTGGCGCATAACAGATGCTGCGCCAGGATACGCCGGTTGTTGGAGTCTACAACGGCCTTTTCGTGTGGGCGTCCGAAAAAGTAGTCGGGATTGCGCATCAAAAACTGGTCCAGTGGGTTGTCCATCGCTACGAGAATGGAAAGCGATTCTTCGCCGCTCCTGCCTGCCCGCCCCGCCTGCTGCCATGTGCTGGCAATCGTGCCGGGGTAGCCCGTCATTACGGTTGCGTCCAGTCCGCCGACATCCACGCCCAATTCCAGCGCGTTCGTGGACGTGACGCCGATGATTTTGCCGGAAAACAAGCCCTGCTCGATCTGCCGCCGCTCCTTGATGGTGTATCCCGCCCGGTATGACGTGATGCGCGAACACAGGTGCGGTTCCGTCCGCTCGAAGGTGTTGCGGGCATAGCGTAAAATCAACTCGGCGCTTTTGCGGGCTTTGGCGAACGTAATGTTGCGCACGTTCTGCGCAACCAAGTCGGTAAATAAACTTGTGGCTTCCATGTTCGCGCTCCGCCGAACGGCCTGATCCTGATCTATAAACGGCGGGTTCCAGAACACAAACGTGCGCGGGCCGCTCGGCGCTCCGTTCTGGTCTACGATAATGGGATTGTCCACGCCGGTCAAGCGCTCGGTCAGTTCGTCGGGGTTGGCAATGGTTGCGGAACAGCACAGGAATTGCGGGTCCGCGCCATAAAACGCGCAAATCCGTCGTAATCGGCGCAGAATGTGGGCGACGTGCGCCCCGAACACGCCGCGGTACGTGTGCATCTCGTCCACAACCACGTATTTGAGGTTGGCAAGAAACGCGCTCCAGGTGGTGTGGTACGGCAAAATGCCCAGGTGCAGCATGTCGGGGTTGGTTAAAACAATATGCGCGCCCTTTTTCACATAGCGCCGCTCGTCAGTGGGCGTGTCGCCGTCGTAGGTGGCGAAGCGGACGGTGGGGAACAGGCCATAATCGTTGAGCTTGCCAAGCTGATCCTGCGCAAGGGCTTTGGTGGGGAACAGATAAAAGGCGCGGGAAGTGGGGGCTTCCAGCACGGCGTCAATCACGGGCAGGTTGTAACACAGGGTTTTGCCGCTTGCCGTCGCGGTCACAACCGTGACATGCTCCCCATCCCGCGCCGCGTTGACCGCTTCCGCCTGATGCGAAAACAAGCACGCAATGCCCTGCGCGCTCAATTTCGCCTGCAATTGCGGATGCAGGGGGCGTTCCAATGTACCATACCGCGCAGGCCGGGCGGGTATGCGCTGCACATGCGTAATCTGCCCCTTGTAAAAAGGCGCGCGCCGTAAGTCGGAGAGGTAGCCAGTAAAGTCCATAGTCGGTTATCTTCCACAACGCGCTTTGTACATCAAAACTTCATCAGGGCAGATTGGCGTTAGAAGATCATCCTCACAGTAATACAATTCATCCCAAACCGGCCTCTCTCGCCAACCTCAACATTTCATCCAGCAACTCACGTAAATGCGGGCAGTGTTCGTAAGCGACATTGGGATCAAGTTTCGCAAACAAACTTTTGCCGTCAGTTACTTTGCCATACTTACGCTTGAGATGCAAACGATACAAACGCTCAAGCAGCTTTGCGGGCGGCTCATCAAAATTCACGTTTTCCGGCGGACGTTTCTCCGTATCAGGCAAGTATTGTCTGACATCCTGCGGAAAAAGTTTAGGATCGCTAAATAGCCATGCCTCGGTTTCATGGATGGCGAAGAACTGACGGAACTTTTCTTGAGCTACTTGTTTCTCGAGGTACTCTTTTGCCCATTGGTAACGTGCCAGCTTATTGGTTTTATCAGCCGGGTAGAATGTTGGCCCGTAAAGGTCTAAAAGCGATATGACCGCAATTACATCTTGTTTAGGGGCATTCAGGTACATCTGCGTGTGTTGTCGAACGTCTTTGACTAACTGCGGCCAGCCGTCGAAGCGTACAGGCTGAACTCCTACCGGCTGAGTGAGTTGTTTGTCCAGCCAGCGCTTCAAAAATGCGGGAACGGCTTTCTGTTCTGTATGCCCCTCAACAAACAAGATGAACTTCACCTCAGCGCCTCCCGCCTGCCATTGCCTCTAACTCCCCAGACCTGTAGAGTGTACCAAGCGTGTACTCTTTTCGCCAATAGGCAAGTTCCTCACTATCCAGCATATCCAGAGTTGTTTCTCCATTTGCCCATGTTGCCACCGTAGTTGTTGGGTTTACATCGCTGAAAGCATCCAGCAATCGGTCGGAATGTGTTGTTAAGATGACCTGCGTTCTTAATGCCGCATCGGCGGCATACTCGGCTATGATAGGCAGCATCGAAGGATGCAAGCCAGTTTCAGGCTCATCTATAGCAATGAGAGAAGCGGGCGACGGCGTAGCTAAAACAGTCAGCAGAAACAGGAAACGGAGTGTTCCATCCGACAGGTCGGCAGCAGATTGTTCGCGTCGCAGCGTTTTCCAGCGAACGCGCAATTGTATTCTCTGATCGGAGGCTGGCGGGAAGATAAGTTCCTCGAAATCTTCCCCGAAAGCGGCCTGCATCGCCGCATTTACAGCCTGCTTGAAATAGCGGTTGCCTGTATATAAGGTATGCAGCACAGCAATCAGGTTTTGCCCGTCTGAAGAAACCCGTCTTTCATGTCTGGCAATGGCTGGCTGACGAATTGGCGCGTCGCTATTTACATGCAGGTCATGGTAAATAGACCAGGATTCCAATGGTTTTTGAAAGCGGGGTATTGCCTGATTTGTTGTGAAGGGACCTGCCGCTAAAGAAAGCAAAGTTTCTTCTTCGGATAAGGCTTCAATGGGCGCGACTAAACCATGTTGCTCTTCATCGAAAACACGCGCATCCAGGTTCCGCCTTTCTAAATGTTTGAATGGGTTTTTTGCAGCCCCTCTATCATACAGATGATAGTCGGCCAACAATTCATAGCCAATGCGGTATGCGCTGCCTGCGCCAATACGCGCTAACTGTACTTCATAAGTCAGATCACGTTGCGGCGGCTGTCCCTCAAAATTTCCAACCTTCAGACGAAGATTCAGGTCAACCGCCTGACCATCCCATAACAGAGGATCAATGCCTCCCGATCTTTGAATGTACACGCCAAGCTGCCCTTTGGCTGACACAGATAACAGTTCAAGAACGCGCAGCAGGTTGGATTTCCCCGACCCATTAGGCCCGATGACAACGTTCAGGTTGCCGGGTTTCCACGCAACGTTTTTTAGAGAACGAAAACCCTCAATATCTAATTCCAGTATTTTCAATTTCTGCTCCTGAAAACGTTCGCCAACAGAGTGTCTTTGCGCGGCAAGTCTGAATATAGGGAAGAGCAGGCTAAAGGATTAGCAGCAGGCAGATAACGGCGATTAACGCGAACGCAACTGTGTTCACGTTTAATCGCCGTTGATTTCTTCATCTATTCAGGTTTAGGGCGGTCCTTCGCTTTGATGCGCTCTACCATGCGGACGAGGAAGATGCTGCCGAAGTAGAGCAGCAGAAGCGGGATGGTCATCAGGGCCATGGAAGGCAGGTCGTTGGACGGGGTGAACACGCCGCCCAATACGGCAATGACCACGCCCCAGCGCCAGTGCTTGATCAAGCCATCCGAGGTAATCATGCCCACGAACGAACCGGCCATCAGCAGCACGGGCAATTGGAACGCGAACCCGAACGCCGCCATCATCTTGACGAAGAAGAGAATGTACTGGCCGGGGTTTTGCAGCAGCGTGGAACCCTGTGGAAAGTCTTCCAGGTAGGACAGGAACCAGTGCATGGCAAAAAACAGCGTGGCATACGCGACGCACACACCCAAAATCAGGCAAAAAATGGAAACCGGCAGCAGCATACGCAGGGGCTTGCGCTCCTGCGGCGTCAGCGCGGGCAGAATAAACAGCGCGATTTCACGGATGATGAACGGCGTCGTCAAAATGAAGCCGATGATCACGCTGAGCTGCAAGCGCACCGTGAACGGCTCATAAAACGTATTAAAAGCGTCGCCGATCATGGGCGGCGTGGCGGGATGCGTATACATCCACGCAATCACATCGTCGCGTATCAGCAGGTCTTCGTTCGTGGGCGGATTGTGCGGTTTGGGCAATTTGCGCGGGTCGTAAGGCGGATGGTCTTTATCCACCTGCCGCTGCGCTTCTTGAACTGTCCGATGGATGTTCAAGGCGTCTATTTCTTTGCGGAGCGGGCGGTACATCAGGTTATAAATGGGCGTGAAAAACTGATACGCAATAATTGAGCCGAGCAGCAAGTACCAGATGCAGCGAATAATGCGCGTCCGCAGTTCGCCCAGATGTTCGGTCAACTCCATGCGCTTGTCATCATGGTCTCTTCTCATGTTTCCAACCCCTCCCCTTAGGCTCCGTAGGCACACAATTCCTATTACGCCAATTACACTGTTTAGTTGGATGCAGGATAGACGCGCATGTTTCAGCCTGCCATCCAAATCTTTCCCGCTAAATCTTTCCCGCTGAATCTCTCTTATCCCTTACCACTTGCCACTTAATACTTATCCCTAACGGCAGTATACAGGCAAACGCGCCGTCAGCGCAAGGCTGCGCTGACGGCACGGTTTATTCTACAGGAGAGTTTTCTGAACCCTGTCCTCTGATTCCTGAGTTGTGCTTACGCGGACGTAATGCGTATCAACTGCGTATCGTTGATCGCTTTGATGGTAATCGGGAAGTCGGCCTGGCCGCCCTGGCCGGAGCCGAAGTTCTGGCCGCCACCCCCGCCGAGCAGTCCGCCGCCACCGCCGCCCAACTTTCCGCCGCCGCTACCGGGGAAGCCACCGGAACCGCCAGGCCCAAATCCGCCGCCGGAACCCGGCCCCAATCCACCCCCGCCGCCAGGCGAAAAGCCGCCGCCCTTACCACCCCCGCCGAACTTTCCGCCGGGGGAACCGGGGATGCCGCCGCCGGAACCCGGAAAACCGCCGCCCGAACCGGGAGGACCACCGTTAAAGCCGGGAGGAGCGCCGCCGCCAAAGCTGCCCGGAACGCCCGGAGGACGATTGCCGCCACCGCCGAGCAATCCGCCGCCGCCGGAACCGGGAAAGCCGCCGCCCCCGCCACCCGGCGAGCCGGCGTCCGGGGCAGGTATGTTGGTACGGCCCTTGACGGTCAGGGTGCGCGTCATGCGAACCAGGGTGCCGGAGGTATAAGCGATATAGATGTCGCGGTCATAGGTACACGACGGCGACATAATGGGCATGCCTTCTACGACAATCTCCGTGGGCAGTTTCACGTCATCGGCATGCTGATGAATTTTGGCAGTGCGATAGTTGCCTTCCCATTCCAAATCTACCAGCGTGTTTTGGAACTTGACGTGGGGCTGCAAAATCGGCGGCAGGCCGGGCACGTCAATGCGCTGTTCGGGCGAGGTCCACTTGTCGCCAATGGTGACTTCACGGGTAGGCATAACGGGCAGTTCAATGGTGGGGTCTACAAACAGCCCGCCATATTCGATGCCTGTCAGGACGCCCGTCTCATAGTGGACGCGCCCCTGCGTATCCAGTTCCTGGTACATGGACTGCGCCAGGTCTTTGGCGGGGAAACTCACTTCCTTGCCGGTTTCCAACACGTCCAATTTGGTCAGTTTGTTGCGAACGAGAGCAATGCCGCCCGGATCGTTGCTGAGAATGCCGAGCAGCAGTTGGCTGTTGATGGATGTGAGTTCCTGATCCGCGCTGACTTTGGTCAGCGATCCCGAGTTGGCGCGCACGGCCTTGCTGGTGCGCTGGTACTCGATGTTCTTGCCTTCGGGGTACTTGTAGCGCAGGCGCAAGCTCGAAGGTCCGTCCTTGATCTTGTTGGCGACGGTAAGTTTTACTTCGCTGGTGGCGCGCTGCGTAACGCCCAGGTTGCCCACGCTGCCTTCGACGGGATCGAACAACACCACGCGCACGGAATGTTGGCCGTCGGCAACGCCCTCGGCTTTGGTGTCCCAGATAAAGGTGAAGAAACGGCTTTCCGGCTTCTTTTGCGCCGTTGCGCTGCCGCTCACGGCAGAATCCTGCAGACGCTGCGGATCAAGGGCGGCATCAAACTTGCCGTCGAGATACACGACGACAAAGCTTTTTTCGCCGATACTGGCCTGGGGAACTTCGACATGCACCTTTTCGCGCACGGTCGCGCCATCGGGCGGACGGCGAATGGTGAACGGAGCGCCCTGCGCATGAACGCGCCCGCCCGGCAAACCCAGGCTGCCGAGGGCGGCGGCGCCGGCGGCCAATCGAATGGCATTGCGGCTTATCATAAGAAGAACCCTTTCCGTACCGATTCGGGTCAAGACAAGATCGGCTCAAAACCAACAGAGTGACACGGGAATGATTTAGAGTGTATCATAGATGCTGTTGAGAAGTCAACGCCTGCCGCCGCGTAAACGGACAATCATGCTTCCATTCTGCGTCAAAAAGCAGTAACGGAAGGCGCAATCGCGTTTCCAACAGAGTAAGCGCCCAACGGTTTAAGGCGCGCATCGCCGCGAACGTCAACAACGGTCAAAAATAATACCCGCTTGACAGTCCGCGCAAAGGTAGGCTACCATCTTTTAGTCGGAAGAAATTAGAAAAGGGTTCAAAGGAAGGAAGTAGTCAGTAGTCAGTAGTCAGTAGTCAGTAGAAAAACCTGTTCTTTCTAAAGGATTGGCTGCTTTAAAGCTGTAAGAAGACGGCATTTCTACTGACTACTGACTACTGACTACTGACTACTTCCCGGAGGGATTATGCAATACCGTACTCTGGGCGATACCGGGCTGACCGTTTCCGCGGTGGGCTTTGGCGTGTGGACGGTTTCCACGACGATGTGGGGCATTGAAGACGACGCGGTAGGCTTGCATTTGCTGAAGCGCGCGTTTGATCTGGGCGTGACGTTTTACGATACGGCGGATGTCTACGGCGACGGCAAGGGCGAAACCCTGCTGGCGGACGCGCTGGGGTCTCGGCGCGACGAGATTACCATCGCCACCAAGTTCGGCTATGATTTTTACACCACGCCCGGTTTGCAGCCGGGACAGCGCGAGCGCCCGCAGGACTGGTCGCCCGCGTATATCCGCAAAGCCTGCGAGGAAAGCCTGCGCCGCCTGAGAACGGATCACATTGACCTGTATCAGATGCACAATCCCCGCGTGGACGCCCTTGCTCTCGACGATACGTTTGCCGCGCTGGAGGAACTGAAAGCGGCAGGCAAAATCCGCGCGTATGGAGCCGCGCTCGGCCCCGCTTTGTTGCCTGACCGTCAGATAGACGAGGGATTGTACGCGATTGAAAAACGCCACGCCACGCTGCAAATCATTTACAACATGCTGGAGCAGGTGTTGGGTGAGCCATTGTGTCCCTTTGCCGCGCGGCATAACGTGGGCGTGATCGTGCGCGTACCCCATTCGTCCGACCTGCTCTTGGGGCGGGTAACGACGGATACGGAGTTCGCGCCCAACGATCACCGCCGCTTCCGCGTGACGACGGATGAGGCCAAAAAGAAGTGGCAGTTGGATGGCGTCAAGAAAATTGAGCGGCTGCGCTTCCTCACCGAAGGCACGGGGCGCACATTAGGACAGGTGGCGATCCAATTCCTGCTGGCGCAGCCCGCGCTGGCGTCCGCCCTGCCCAACATCTACGACGAGCCGCTGTTGGAGGAACTGGCCGCCGCCTCCGACACGCCCCCGCTCACGGCGGAAGAACTGACCGAAATCGCCGGCCTGTACGCGCGAAACTTCGATCTGGCGGCGTGACATAGGAGCGGTACAAAGCGTTTGATGAAACGGGTTTGCGCCAATGGCGCAAACCCGTTTTTTGTATACCCCATCAATAGGGTTTAGCCTTCCTCAGAATTTTCTTCAACCATCCAATCTTCACAGGGCGCAATCGCTATTTTCTCGAAATCACGAGTATTACGAGTGATAACCGTAAACCCTCTCGCCGCCGCAATCGCCGCCACGCGACAATCACGCCGATGTGCCTGTCTGATTTTGTCAGGAATTTGCAGGTACTGCGCATAAGCCGCTGCATCAAAAAGCAAAACCTCAAAGCGGCTTATATCCTGCAGAAATGAACCCAGGATGCCATAGGCCTGAACAACCTTGTCCGAAGCGTAATACCTGTTTATGGCAGGCAGTATCTTACTTAACTGCTCTTCAACAAGTATGACGCTGATATGGAGATTCTCGGCTGCTTCACGCGCAATTCGGCGTTCTAAGACAGGTGTAGCGCGATGTTCGCTGATTAAGTTGCTAAAAATGTCCGTATCAAGTAGATACACGTTTCGCTCCACGTGTTATTCCTGCGAAGCCGCAGTATCTTCCTCTTGCGCATCCTGTTTATTCTGCCTATCCAGCCAATCGCGCTCTAAGGAATTAAAAATCTCCTCCCAAACTTCCCCGCCATACTTGCCGAACAGGTCTGCAAGCGGGTGTTGC
>CAWIEK010000039.1:0-125243 GCA_963835065.1 uncultured Chthonomonadaceae bacterium
AAACCGGCGCTATTGCCAATATAACTGACCCTCCAAATGCAGGGAACGTCCCTCTTTGGCTGCCATCAGGTAGTTTATTATCATGGCGACTGCTTCCTGTACCGTAACAGGTTTGAGAGCGTTCCTACAGCATTGCTCATCCGTTTCCATGAGAAACGGACAGGAAGCTCCTTCCACCTGTATTTCCTGCGCAACGTCCGGCAGCCCAAACCACCAGAGGTTGTCATCATCGGCAGGCCAGATTTTATGCCATTGCGTGATTTTGACGGCGGGCATTTGCTGCTGCACCATCCGAATCATAGCGTCTATATCCCGCTCCTGATTTTCACTGTTCGGCATATCTGACTCCAAACGCCGCGACCGAGTTAGATTACCTGCCCAGTCCAAACTTCGACGCCGTCGGCTTTTTGGTGTCTTCTGACATCAATTTTGCCGCCGTCACCCCTTGCTCGGCATCCAGCGTTATGCGGTACCAATACTTGTAGTTGTCAATCTGCTGTTCGCTCAAAGCCCATTCCGTAGGCGATACCTGGCGGTGTTTTCGCTGGTCGAACCATTTCTTTTGATGAATGTCATTGAAAGCCGTCCAGATGAGATCGGCATCCTCCACAGATTTTAGCTTGACGTTGTTTCGATGCAGCAGGCTGCCAAAATCTTCGTAGTTGCCATACCCGAACAGCTTTATAGCCTCGCCTTGTGGCGGGACAACCAGAGTGAAATACAACCCGAAGGCAACGGGAACGGCGCTTTTCGGATCAGCGGGAACCATATCCCAGCCGATAAGGTAAAACCTGTGTCCAGGGAAAAGGCGCGTTAAGGCCGGCGTTTTCAACTGCATTGGTTCGGCCATGTTCGGAGGCGCGTAGGCAGGCTTGTGGTAACTGGCTATAACGGCCTGCACTTCCGAGGCAATCAGCTTCCGGTCGAGATTATTGCGCGCAATCATGGTGACAGTGGCGGATTTTTGCCAGGGAACGCTGGGCGCAACTTTACGCTGCTTTTGGTTCCGCGCCAGCAAAGCCGATGTGCGCCAGCAAAATGGCAGCGACTATAATACCGGTCCTTGTGTTCATTTGTACCTATCTTGTCTTTCCTTCCGATTTGTCCAGAGCAGTCCGCGCCCATGTTCGCCCTGTGCATGTTTGACGCGATCCTCGGCAGGCACTGCGCCGCCTTGCAGAGTCAGCACGAGAAAAAATACAACCATAACAAACCTTACCGCCCTGCAGGATGAGGGTTGAAGCCCCCGGCGATGCGCAAGACCAAAGGGTAGTTGTATCAGGCGACCGGTGGCACGTCCTGCCTGTTCCCGGCGCGCAGCAGTTCTGCCGGAGGCACGGGCGCGCCGGACGTGGCGGCGCGGAGCAGCGTGTCCAGCGTGTGGGTGTCGGGCGCAGCCGCGCGCAGCAGCGTTTGCGGCCCGTCCAGACTGCCGACATGCGCCCGCAGCACGGGCAGACACGCCTGTGCCGCTTCCTGTATCCGCTTCCCGCGTTCATTGCGCGGCTTGCGGTTCGCCAGCCGTTCCACAAAGGGAATATCTGCCGCATCCCCCACCTGTTCGTAGGCTTTCAGCAAGGATAAAACCAACTCCTCACTCCACGTAATCCACACGCTGGCAGAGGGGCTAGGATTGAGCAACATATTCAGTTGACGCTTGTGGCGGGGCATCAGCAAATGGGCATCGGTTGCTTGCAGTTGCGGTAAAAGGGTTGCCAGCGCGGAAACACAATTTTTATCATCCTGCGTCTGATCCAGATTTCCAATTGAGTAGTCCAGCAGCGCGGGAATGGCGCTTTTACCGCCTATTCGCGCCAGTTCGCCTGAATTGAACTGCATCGGTATGCTCATGTTGACAATAACGACAAACAAACTCACTATCCAGAGGATAAATGTACAATTCGGTATGTCGTGCCTTCCATGATAGCCTGGTATGCAAAAAAAGAAACAGTTGAGCAGGAGCAGCCCAAGAAACACCGCATAGGAAGTCCAATTCCACTGTTTGCGGCGGCGTATTCTCTGCCGTGTTTGTGCAAGCAGTTCGGCGACAGCCTGCGTCGCCGCTGCTGTTGGCGCAGTTGCCACTTCCGATGTTCCAGCAGTAGGCGTGGCTTCCGTCTGCGGCGTATCGGCAGTTGGAATGGCAGCCGGCAGGATGGTGGGCGTGGTTTTCTCAGACGTTTCCGGTGATAGAAATTGGTTTTGCATGGTGGCGGCGCTTTCTTCATTCGGGACGCTTGCCGGAAGGTCTTCGACGCGCTCACTTTTCCGGCGGCAGCAGGGCGAGAATCGCTTTCACATCCCCGTTCTGCTCCTCCGTGCCCTGCGCGTCTTTCAGATACCTGCGCGCCTGTGTGGGATTTTCGTCCAGCGCATAGTAGATGCCGCCCAGATAGTTGAAACTGAACTTTTGATCGTCGGTGTAGCCGGACGCAAACAATTCCCGCGTCTGACGCGCCTGACTGCTGAACTCCAACATCCTCGTGTCATCCGTCGCCTTGCGCAGCAGAACGGCGCACTGCGCGAGATTGACATCCAGATTTTTTGGCTCGTTTTTGAAGGCCACGCTTATATTTTGTTCCACGTCGTCCCAATGGTTCTGCAGCTCCTCCGTCCTGGCTGCCATCAAACGCCAGCGCGCGCTTTCCCGGCGCTGGAGCGCGGCTTTGAGGACGTTCTCCGCATCGGCGTACTTTTTTTCCTGCATATAGAAAACCGCCAGATACTCCACAACGTTGGGATCATCGGGCAAAAGCGCATGGGCGCGAACAAGCGCCGCGCGCCCCTGTTCCGGCGATAATAACATTCCCCGGAGGATACCCAGCGACAGCGCGCTTTCCCCCGCAACAGCGTGGTTCGCGGCAGAAGTCAGTTTCTCCAACCGCGCCATCAGGTCGCGTTCCGTTTTCTGGTCGGCCTCCGACAGATGCCTCATCGCGCCGCCCTTCTGAAAATCAAACCCGTCGGCTTGCGCAGCGCTTCCCCCGCCACGAGAAAATACGCCGCCATTCCCAGAGCGAGGGGTTCTTCATGGGTGAGGCGCGCAGCCATAACAAGGTCGCGGATGCCGTCCTCATCTACCATCAGGCGCGTGGCATCGGACATGATACGGTTCTGATCCGCTTCCGAAGCCACTGTCTTTTGAAGCGCGATATTGATCAGTCGGACTCTCATTCTATATTCGAGGCGCATAACCCAGCGATTGCTGTAGCCGTGCCAGTCGTTGGGCGCGACCTCAACCGCCTTATCATAGTCCGCTTTCGCCTGTTCGAGCAGGCTCAACGCCGCGCGCAGTTTCGCTTTCGGTTGCGGCTGCTTCAGCAAAGGCATCAGGATTTTGGCAGAAGGAAGTTCGCTGACGGTCTGTGCCTGACCGCTCAGGGCGGCGTTGGAGGCGGCAAACGCGAGTTGGGCGCGCGCATCCCATACCTGCGCGTTGTTGGGCGCGTGAACGAGAGCCGCAGCCATAGCTTTATCGCGCTCTGCCTTACTCCCCGCCTCATCCAACGCAAGCGCCAGGTTTGCCCATTTCAGCCCATCGGCAGGCGCAGCCTTCACCTGCTGCCGGTACAACGCAACGCTTTGCGCGTAAGCCGCTTTCGCTTCGGCAGGCTTGTTGTTATCATTGCACAGGCTGCCGATCCGATAGTAGAGGAACGCATCTGCCGCGTTGCCATGCAGCATTTTGCGCAGCGAGTCCGGCGTAACTGTCGGGGCGTCCGGGGCAATCTGAAGCGTATAGCCGTCGAGATGACTGTACGAAAACTTGAAGGCGCTGCTCATGGGAGGCAAGCGAACAAGCCCGCGCAGTTTATCGCGCGTCTCGTCGGCGCGGGCGGGCAGATACAGAGAAAGGCACAGGGCGGCAATGGGAAGCAAATGCAGCCGTTTCAGCATGAAAAATCACTCCGATTAGGAATATGCCGCAGACGGGACGGCAGGCAAGAGACGCATACGCATAGTGAATATTACGGCAATGAAAACGCCGAATCCTTTTGCAGTCAGGCCGGAAATCTACTTGCCGGGAGAATAGAATATCACTGTCACATTCATTCCGGGATAGACATAGGAACGGCCAGGCAGTATCGTCAGGGTCGTGGGCGGATTTCCGGGAATAATGATCTGGCCTCCATCGGGGAATAGAATCACATCGCCGGGATTGTAATGCTTTACGGGAACCAGCGCTGTCGTGGTGGTCGGCGTTGTTTCCTGATTGTTCGCGCTTGTGGAGGTAGGCAGGGCCAGCGCGAACGTCAGGGGTTCCACCATCCCCTTACGCCGAACATGAAGCGTCAGTGTCGTGTCCGTCTGCATCCTGTCTATATCAGACAGCCACTTCTCCCCCGGTACGCCGTTCACGTCCAGCAGTTCATCTCCGACTTTTATGCCCGCCTGCGCCGCCGGATACCCGGCAAACAGCGCAAGGATGCTGAAATGATTACTCTCCCGCGTTATAAGCATCCCAAGCCGCCGCAGAGCGCGGGACGGCGTGTGGTTGAAGTCGGCATACGGAGACACATACAGCGTTTTGCCGGGAAAATCCATGAGAATGCGGCAGTTCGTCAGTACGTCCATTCCCAGTACAGGCGTGTCAAGGAGGATTAATTCCCCTTTCGATTTGGGCGGATGCACAACCGCTATCGCCGGAAAATCAAACGCGACACTGCCCAGTGTGAGCGAACGCAGTAACATGGTGGTTCCGCTCGTCTCATTGTCTACGCCGTGTATTTTCGTGGCGATGCTGAACAGGGGATGCAGTTTCGCGCCCACCGCCTCCGATACCATGCTGCTGTCCGAACCGGTATCCAGTACCAATTCCGCCGGAATGTTGTCCAACGCCACCTTTAGCAGCCAGTACCCGTCCTCCTGCTTCGTATATAGGGGCAGCGTTTGCGGCATGCCCGGAGCCATTGGCGGGTTCGCAACCACCGTATTGTTGATCGTGACAGAACTGCCCGGCAGAATAATGCGGTTCACGCCCGGCGGGTCGTTGGGCAAATGCAGCAGGCTGTTGAAGGAGCGGGCCAGTTCGGGAGACAGTTTGCCTCCCGGCCACCAGCCCAGCGTGTGGCTCACGAAGTCTAGGCCGAGCGCGCCTGCTTCCAGCGCATCACGGCCTAGCAGCCCGATAAGTTTGGATTGGGGATGCTCTTTGTTCCAGGCATCAATGAAGGGAAGCGGGGTGAATTCCACGCCGACCTTTTCCAGCTTCACACTGCCAATCGCCAGGCTTGCGATTTCTCCGTATTTAGATTTCGGACCGGCATCGGGATAGGGTTCCAACTTCACGCCCAGGTCTGTGGCAATGCGCGGCACAAGGCACGTATTGGCTCCCGTATCCAGAGCCACATTGCCGGCCACTTTCCCGTTGAGCCGGACGCGCAGCACGATCTTATTGCCGACCATCTCGAACGATGCTGCCCGGAAATCGGGCGGAAGGGTAATGGCCGCAGGCGGTTCGGCCTGCTTCTCCTGCGCAACCGCCTTCAGCCCACTCCCGCCAAGCAACGCCCCGGCACACGCCATCAACACGCCTACAAAGCGCAAATACTTCCAAAAGGCCACTTGTAACTCCTCCCTGCATAGCTGCGCTTCCACGCCTACACAGAACTTAGTTGTCTTTCCACCGGGTAAAGCATAGCGCCAGTGTACTGAACCCTGTACCGAGCGGATTCCGGTTTATGACGCAAATATTCTAATTCAGGGGTACGCGCCAGTATGATACCGCAAAAAGTTGTTGACAGGGGCGCGGGAATCGGGTACACTATCTTTTGTCTGGCAGCACTACCTTTCCACGTTGGAAAGCCGCGCGTGAACAGGTCACGCCGCGTTGAGAGTTGCCGGAGGGGTGATCCATCAACAAAGACTTTCGTGTGAATGAACAAATTTTGCGGATGCAAAACGGCGTCCGCGTGCGCGACGTTCGCTTGATTGACGAAGAGGGCCAGCCCCTCGGAATCTTGAACGTCCGTGATGCCCTTGCGCTGTCTGTGGAAAAGGGACTCGACTTGATTGAGGTGGCTCCCGCCGCCCAGCCGCCCGTCTGCAAGATCGGCGATTACGGCAAAATCCGGTACGAGCAGGGCAAGCGTGAGCGCGAACAGCACAAGAAGCAGAAGCAGCAGGAAATCAAGGGCATCAAAATGCGGCCCGTGACCGCTGAACACGATTTTCAGGTGCGGCTGCGGCACACGCAAAAGTTTTTAGAAGAAGGCGACAAGGTCAAAGTCACCATTCAGTTCAAGGCGCGCGAGATTACACACCCGGAAATCGCCCGCAAACTGATGGACAAAATGGTCGAGTCGGTAGGCGACAAGGCAATCATCGAAAAGCCGCCGTCCATCGAAGGCCGCATGATGACCATGATCCTCAGCCCAAAAGCGCAGTAACGGTTTCCGATACGCCGGCCTGTTTGCAAGTGGGCGCGAATGTCGTTCCGAAGCCGGGTCTCATTCCCGGCTTCGTTGCTGTCACGCCATACCTGTCATTTTCGGCATTTTTAACGACAACATCATTCTTGCGCGGCAGTTTTCCAAGTATTCGTGTCGCTGCGCAGAAGGTTCTTATTCCAGCTATGAAAACCAAACTGAAAACCCGCAAAACCGCGGCCAAACGGTTCACCCAATCCGGCACAGGCAAACTGATGCGCGGCAAAACCGGCCTCAACCACCTGATGCGCAAAAAAGACGGCCCCCGCCGCCGTACCCTGCTCGCCGACGGCGAACTGTACAAAGGCGACAAAAAGCGCATTTCCCGCATGTTGGGAGAAGGAATTTAGGAGGTAGACGGTAGACGGTAGACGGTAGACGGTAGGAAGACCTATCTGATTATAGTGTTGCGCAAACCGTAAATAGAGAAGAGGGTTTTTCTACCGTCTACCGTCTACCGTCTACCGTCTACCTCCTTTCTCGAAAGGAGCGTCCCCTATGCCGCGCGTGAAACGTGGCACGATGACCCATAAGCGCCATAAGAAGGTGCTGGAAACCGCCAAAGGCAACTGGGGCGGCAAGCGCAATCTGTTCAAGACGGCGCACGAGCAAATGCTCAAATCGGGTAACTATGCGTACCGTGACCGCCGCAACAAAAAGCGCGAGTTCCGGGCGCTGTGGATTATCCGCATCAGCGCCGCCTGCCGCGCGCAGGGCATGCAATACTGCCGCTTTATCGAAGGCATGACCAAAGCCGGCATTGAGCTTGACCGCAAAGTGCTGGCGGAAATGGCTGTCAACGATCCCGACACGTTTACGCAGCTCGTCGCGCAGGCGACGAGCGCCCTCAAAACGGCGGGAAGCCCGGTTACAGCGTAATCGGTGTTGGGTATTGGGTGTTGGGTGTTGGGGAACTTTCCTTGTTACGCCCGATACGCGATACTTAAACTTTGGCGATTGTTATAATTCAAACGCCCTTTACTTGCTCTCCCGCAACCGTTGCCTGAGCAAGTGAAGGGCGTTCTGACGTTTGGATAATCGGTGTTCGGTATTCGGTGTTCGGTGTTCGGCAGACCCTTGTTCAACAGAGGCATTGCCCAAATACCAAATACCGAATACCGAACACCGACAGAGGAATAAGGTTGTGACAGATACCATTCCTACACAGAACAGCGACACATTCGGCAGCGTGGAAACGTTGGCGCAGGAAGCGCGGGACGCTTTGCGGCAGGCCACGACAACGCTGGAACTGAGCGCGATTGAAACGCGCTATCTGGGACGCAAGGGCAGCCTGAACGAACTGCGCAAGGCCATCGGCGGCCTGCCCAAAGAAGAGCGTCCCGCGTTTGGAGCCAAAATCAACGAAGCGGTGGAAGCTCTGACGGTTCTGCTGGACGCGCGGCGCGCTGAATTGGCGGAACAGGAACTTCAAATTCGGCTTCAAAAAGAAACCATTGATGTCACGTTGCCCGGACGCCGGGGCGCGCAAGGCAGGCTGCATCCCCTCACGCAAACCGCAGGCCGCATCAAGCAAGCCCTGACAGGCATGGGCTTTGAGTTCGTGGACGGGCCGGAACTGGAAGATTACCGGTACAACTTTGCCGCGCTCAACTACCCCGAAGACCATCCGGCGATGGATGAGCAAAACTCGTTCTTCGTTACGGACTCGCGCCTGCTGCGAACCCAAACGACGGCCTTGCAGGGACGCATCATGGCGGAGCGCCGCCCGCCGTTTCGTATCGCCACATTGGGACGCTGCTTCCGCTATGAGGCGGTAGACGCCACGCATCACCACACGTTTCATCAGATAGACGTGTTCATGGTGGACGAGAAAATCTCAATGGCGGATTTGAAAGGCACGCTCGGCTCGTTCGCCCGCCAGATGTTCGGGCCGCAAACGCTGGTGCGCTTCCGTCCCGACTTTTTCCCCTTCGTGGAACCGGGGGTGGATTACTCGATTTCGTGGCGCAACCGCTGGCTGGAACTCGGCGGCGCGGGCTTAATCCATCCCAACATCCTCCGCGCGCACGGCATCAATACGGAAAAGTACAGCGGCTTCGCGTTCGGCCTGGGCGTCGAGCGCGTCCACATGATCCAAACCGGCGTAGACGACCTGCGCCTGTATCTGGAGAATGATCTGCGATTTTTGAGACAGTTTTGAGGAAGTAGTCAGTAGTCAGTAGTCAGTAGTCAGTAGAAATGCCTGTTTAATCACGGCTTTGCGCTACAGGAATAGCTTACGAGAGAAGGTTTTTCTACTGATTACTGACTACTGACTACTGACTACTTGAGGTTCTCCCATGCGTATCCCCTTACAATGGCTGCAACAGTATGTGAACGTACAGGCGACGCCGCAGGAAGTCGGCGTGAAGCTGACGATGGGCGGGCTGGAAGTGGAAGGCATCGAAGAAGTCGGCAACGGGGCCGGTTCTGGATGTGTATGTCACGCCGAACCGGGGCGATTGCCTGTCGCTGCTTGGCGTGGCGCGGGAAGTGGCCGCGCTGTACGGCCTGCCGCTTGCGCCGCCCGTTCCGCCCAAATCGGAAAACGGCGGCGAGGTGGCGGGGCAAACGTCCGTTACGATTGAAGACGCGGATTTGTGCCCCCGTTATGCGGCGCGGATTGTACGCGGCATCAAGATTGGGCCGTCGCCGGCATGGATGCAGGCGCGATTGGAAGCGGCGGGGCAGCGTCCTATTAATAATGTGGTGGACGTGACCAATTACGTGATGCTGGAATTAGGGCAGCCGCTCCACGCCTTCGATTTGCACAAGCTGGCGGGCGAACGGATTGTGGTTCGGCGGGCGCGGGACGGGGAAACCATTACAACGCTTGACGGCGAAGCGCGAATTCTTTCCAATGCGACGCTTGTGATTGCCGACGCGGAAAAGCCGGTTGCGGTTGCGGGCGTAATGGGCGGCGCGGACTCGGAAGTGGACGAGAACAGCGTGGATATTCTGATCGAATCCGCGCATTTCGACCCGCTTTCCATTCGGCGCGCGTCCCGTCTGCTGAAACTGCGCACGGAAGCCTCCTACCGTTTCGAGCGCGTCGTAGATATTGACGGCGTACAACGCGCCGCAGACCGCGCCTGCGAACTGCTGATGGAAATGGGGCAAACGGGCGTTGTGCCCGGTATTGTGGATGTGTACCCGGAGCCGCGCCCCGTTCGCCATCTAAATCTGCGCGTGGCGCGGGCAGTGGAACTGCTCGGCATGGACATTACGACCGACGCGGCGACGGACTGCCTGACGCGGCTTGGTTTTACGATTGGGCCGCGCATGGACAGCGACACGCTCAATGTGCAGGTTCCCTCGTTCCGCCCGGATATTACGCTGGAAGAGGATTTGATTGAGGAAGTGGGGCGTATCTACGGGTACGAGAACATTCCCGAAACCCTGCCGCGCGGCTTTACCACGCAGGGCGGAGACAGCCCGGACGGCTTGCTTATTGACCGCATCAAGCACATTCTGGCGTCTGCGGGCTTGCAGGAAGTGGTGACGCACAGCCTGACCGCGCCCGCGTTTTTCGACTCGCCCGATGACGCGCAACGCCGGGTATCGGTGCGCAACGCATTGTCGGCGGAAGTGGGTGGCCTGCGGCGTTCCCTCCTGCCCACGCTGCTGGATGTGGCGCGGCACAACGCCGCCTTTCAGCAGGCTAACATGGCGCTGTTCGAGGTTGGGCGCGTGTGGCAGATGCAGCCGGTTCCCGCCGAAGACGGCGGTTCCGGGGAGCCGATTCCAACGGAGTACATCGCGGTGGGCGGTTTGCTCGTGGGTTCGCTGGAACCGGGCGACTGGCACAACAAAGGCAAGGGAACAAGCGCGGACTTTTATACGGCGCGCGGCATTGTGGAACGCCTGACCGCTGATTTAGGGCTGGATTCCATTTCCTTCACGCCGCTTGGCGACAAAGCCAACGCCCTGCCCTTACTGCATCCGGGACGCAGCGCCATGATTGCGCGTAACGAAAGTCAGGTTATCGGGATTGTGGGCGAAATCCATCCCCGCGTTGCGCAGACATTGGATTTGCGCGATCACATTTACGTGTTTGAACTCAGTTACGAGGCGCTGAAGCAGGAGGGAAACGCTCCCACATCGGCCTACCATGCCCTGCCGCGCTTCCCGGCTGTTACCCGCGACCTGGCTCCGCGTTTGGCCGCCGATGTTCCGTACAAGCAGGTGGAAGCGGCCATCGCCGCCCTGACACTGCCCCTGCTCGAATCCGCGCGCCTGACGGACGTGTTTACCGGTGCGCCCGTGCCGGAAGGCCAAAAGAGCCTGACCCTGTCCTTCACCTTTCGCGCCCCGGATCGAACGCTCAACGACGCCGAAGTTACCGCCGCCCTGCTGCAACTGCGCCACGCTCTGGAAACGCAGTGCCATGCAGCCTTCGCAGGAGCCTGATTCTTGACCAGCCATCTTGTCAACATCATTACCTCAGACGATCCCAACATGCGCGACCTGTCCCTTGCGGAATTTGCGCAAAGCGCGTCAGTGGAAGACCTGCTTGCCGAATGTGATGCGCTGGAAGCGTTTCGCAGTCACAGCGACAATCTGTACGCCCGCGTCCGGGCCTGCTTCTTTTTGTACGCCCTGCATCGCTTCCACCTGCCCGCGAAAGCCGCGTTGCCGGTAAGCGGGCATTTGCCGTTCCACAGCTATCTGCTGCTGCTGGAACGGCGTTTTGAGGAAGCCCTGGGCGTACTGCTGCAAACGCAGCGCGAACAGGGGCCAAGCGATACCCTGTCCAGCGCCCTAGCCGCCGCGTACCATCGTCTCGCGTTTCAAAGCTTGGCGGATCAGGTGCGGCGCAGCGTCCGTTCGGCGCGTGGCAACCAGTGGATGTTCCGGCTGGGCCATCCCGCCGATCAGCCCCTGTGCCTGCGCCCCGAACTGCGACAAACGGCATGCCCGGCGGCGCATACCCCATTCTGCGCGAAACCACGCCCGTCCGCATGGATTTAACCCACAGCGCGTGGAGCGACATCTTCTTCCTCGGCATGGACTACCCCGAAGGCGCGCAGGTTCTCAATGTGTCTATTGATCTCGCGGTAAGGCCAATGCAGGGAACAGGGAACAGGGAACAGGGAACAGAAGACAATGCTGAACGCGGAATGATGAGTGATGAATATGAGTTCCCATTCATCACTCATCACTCATCATTCATCACTTCCTCGTCCTCCTGTCGAAGCCTACCTGCGCGTGATTGAGGAGCCGGTTATCAGGCTGGCGAGCGTGGATTTGGGCGTTTCCGCGGATGTGGCGCATTTGGATGAGATTTTCGACTTTGCCCGCGATTATTTGGGACTGCTGAAAGCGGCGTTGATTGCATCGGGGCTGGTTCCGCCGGGAATTGAAGGCTCGGAGCAGGATTTGGGAGAGTTGCTGGCACGATTGGTCGGACCGGGCAAGGGGCTGGAACTGGTCAGCAATGTCAACGGCATTCCCAAAGGTTCGCGTTTGGCGGTGTCTACCAATTTGCTGGCTGCGCTGATTACCGTCTGCATGAGGGCGACGGGGCAAACTCGCGATTTGGAAGGGCCGCTGCAGGAGTCGGAGCGGCGTTTGGTGGCGGCGCGCGCGATTTTGGGCGAATGGCTGGCCGGGTCGGGCGGCGGCTGGCAGGATTCGGGCGGCGTGTGGCCGGGTATCAAACTGATACAGGGGCAGAATTCGCAGGAAGGCGATCCCGAATGGGGCGTCAGCCGGGGCCGGCTTTTGCCCACGCACCGGGTTCTGGATCGGCAGGACGCAAGCGAAGAAACGCGGCGTAAATTGCAGGACAGCCTGGTTCTGGTGCATGGGGGCATGGCGCAAAACGTCGGGCCGATTCTGGAAATGGTCACGGAAAAATACCTGCTGCGCGAACAGCCGGAATGGACGGCGCGGCACGAGTCGCAGCAGGTATTACAGGATATTCTCGCCGATTTAAGCGCGGGCGATATCAAAGGACTGGCGGACGCGACAACGCGCAACTTCTTCGGCCCACTTCAAACCATCATTCCCTGGGCCAGTAATCTGTATACGGAAACCCTGATTACGCAGGTAAAGCAGGAATTCGGCGCGGACTTCTGGGGATTCTGGATGCTGGGCGGCATGTCGGGCGGCGGTATGGGGTTCATTTTCGCGCCCGAACGCAAGGCCGAAGCGCAAAACCGCTTGCAGGAGATCATGTCCGAAGCCCGGCGCAAATTGGAACACGCCCTGCCGTTCGCGATGGAACCCGTTGTCTACGATTTCGCCATCAACGAAAACGGCACAACGGGAAAACTGCTCAACGCCCTTGACGCGCCCCTCCCTCCCGCGTACTATACGATGACGATTCCCTACTTGATGCGCCTTGACCCGCGCAGCCTGTCCCTGTCGCGCCGCGCGGAACTGGAAGCGTTCGGCATCGCCTGCCGGACGCGCCCGGAGTTGAGCGGCTCGGTGCAGACACTTGTGGATCGGCTGCTGCCGGAACCTGCCCGCGAAACGGGAGCCGGACAGGACTTGCAGACCCTGCTCAAAGCCAACGGGTTCGACCCGGTTCAGCACGAGCGGATACGGCAGGACTTGCGGCATGGACGCATCGGACTGGCGCAAAACCGCCTGCCGGTCAGCAGCGACATCCGGGACGTGGAACCCGGCGACGTGCTGGACGGCATGAAAGCGGTTTCCGAGGAAGCGCGGCAAATAGGCGAGCAGGCGCTGAGGGAGGGCAAAGTCGCTGTCGTCACGCTGGCGGCGGGAATCGGCAGCCGGTGGACGCAGGGCGCGGGCGTTGTGAAAGCCCTGCATCCGTTCGCCAAATTGGGCGGCAAGCACCGCACCTTTATTGAAGTACACCTGGCAAAAAGCCGTCAAACTGGGAGGCGGTATGGCGCGGATGTGCCGCACATTTTCACGACAAGTTACATGACGCACGGCCCGATTGAATCCTATCTGCAAGCCGAAAATAATTATGGCTATACCGGCCCGCTGCGCCTTTCGCCCGGACGCGCGATCGGCCTTCGCATGGTTCCCACCGAGCGCGATTTGCGGTTTGCGTGGGAAGAAATGCCGCAGCAGATGCTGGACGCGCAGGCGCAAAAGATGCGCGAAAGCGGCCATGCCGCCCTGATCGGATGGGCGCGGAGTGTGGGCGAAGCGTCGGATTACACCGACAACCTGCCCGGTCAATGCCTGCATCCCGTCGGGCACTGGTACGAAATCCCCAACCTGCTGCGCAACGGCGTCCTTGCCGATTTGCTGCAAGAGCGCCCGCTGCTGCAAACCCTGCTGCTGCACAACATTGACACCCTGGGCGCGAACGTGGATGCGGGTTTGTTGGGCACAGTTTATGCAGCAAAATGCCACGCTTGCGGTTGAAGTGATGCCGCGCCGATTGGAAGACCGGGGAGGCGGGCTGGCGCGCGTGGACGGCAAATTGCGGCTTGTGGAAGGGCTGGCAATGCCCCGCGAAGAAGCCGAATTCGCGCTTTCCTACTACAACTCGCTGACAAGCTGGATTGACATTGACGGCCTGCTGACCGCGTTCGGCCTGACTCGCGAAACCCTGCATGATGAGGCGAAAGTAACGGCAGGCATACGCGCCCTCGCGTCCCGTATGCCAACTTACGTCACGCTCAAAGATGTCAAAAAGCGGTGGGGGCACGGGCACGAGGACGTGTTCCCGGTCACGCAATTTGAAAAGCTGTGGGGCGACATGACCGCCCTGCCCGACCTGCAAACGCGCTTCATTGCCGTCTCGCGTCTGCGCGGACAACAACTCAAAGAGCAGGCACAACTCGACGGCTGGCTTCGCGACGGCAGCGCTTCCCACATCGAATCCCTCTGCCAGTGGTAGATAAAATACTATCAACCGCTGCATGACCGTAGGGCAATGGTACGAAATTCCCAACCTGCTGCGCAACGGCGTCCTTGCCGATTTGCTGCAAGAGCGCCCGCAACTGCAAACCCTGGTGCTGCACAACATTGATACATTGGGCGCGAACGTGGACGCGGGTTTGTTGGGCGCATTCATGCAGCAAAACGCCACGCTTGCGGTTGAAGTGATGCCGCGCCGATTGGAAGACCGGGGCGGCGGGCTGGCGCGGGTAGACGGCAAATTGCGGCTCGTGGAAGGCTTGGCGATGCCCCGCGAGGAAGCCGAATTCGCCCTGTCCTACTACAACTCCCTGACAAGCTGGATTGACATTGACGGCCTGCTGGCTACGTTCGGCCTGACCCGTGAAACCCTGCGCGACGAAGCCACAGTAACGGCGGGAATACGCGCCCTCGCGTCCCGTATGCCTACCTATGTCACGCTGAAAGATGTAAAAAAGCGGTGGGGGCATGGGCACGAGGACGTGTTCCCGGTCACGCAATTTGAAAAGCTGTGGGGCGACATGACCGCCCTGCCCGACCTGCAAACGCGCTTCCTCGCCGTTTCGCGTCTGCGCGGGCAGCAGTTAAAAGAGCAGGCGCAACTCGACGGCTGGCTCCGTGACGGCAGCGCTTCCCACATCGAGTCCCTCTGTTACTGGTGAAGCAGACAGACTAGCAACTTTATCTTAGCGAGCAGCCTGTATCCTTATGCTAAGGGTACAGGCTTTTATACTCAGGGCAGTAGATATCTAAAATTGCCGTGTACATGGTATACTTACCACATGGAGGTTAGATATTATGAACGCCTACTCGCGCTTGAAACACATTCTCCGGCAACAGCAATTGTCTATCCCGGAACTGCATCGCCGCCTTCGGAATCATGGGTTTCAGGTCAAAGTCAAAAGTCTTTACCGCCTCAACGACGACAATCAGCCGGTGGAACGTCTGGATATCCGCGTTGCAGGCGCAATCTGCCAGGTTTGTACTGTTCCCCTTTCTGAATGGATCATTTTCGAGGAAGAAATTACGCGGCTTCATACGCTGGCAGAAAACAAGCAAACTCGGTTGGATACGTTGATGGACAAAAACAATGAAGGTCAGTTGACGGAAACAGAGCGAACGGAACTACAGTTGTTAGTACGCGAAGCCGAAGAAATTATGCTTGCTAATGCGCGCCTGCTTGTCGCGCAACGCAATCAATTGGCTTCCTCGCAACTGAAAGCCGTTGGCAATGCCACGTAAATCGCTGCGCGCCCGAATAGAGGAACGCGCTCAGGAACGCTGCGAGTATTGCCATGCGCCTCAAATGCTTTGTGGCTATCGCTTTCATCTGGAACACATTATTCCCATTGCCGCAGGAGGTTCCGACGAAGATGCAAACCGCGCCCTCGCCTGTGCCACTTGTAATCTCACAAAATCGGACCATCTTGTTTATCAAGATACCTTGACAGGAGAGGAAACGCCGCTGTTTCACCCGCGCCTTCATGTTTGGACTGACCATTTTGCCTGGGAAGAAAATCAGCAAACACTGGTCGGGCGAACGGCCATTGGGCGCGTCACTGTGACGGCACTGAATATGAATAGTGACTTACAACGGTCTGCAAGGCTGGTGTGGTTCGCCATTGGCTGGCTGCCTAAAACGTAGTGTGCCTGGCAACAGCGACAGAGTTGACAACGAATAAGGATGAAAACATCGCTGTCCGAGCTTTTCAACTATTGGAAAGCCCGGACAGTAACACAGATGCAGAGCATCAGGCCATCGTCTACAAAGAAAGGAAGAGACATTCTTCGCAGTCAGGTTCTACTTGCGAGACAGCCTTACCGCGTCTCTTTGCGCCATTTTGTCAGATAGGGACGCGAGTTTGGCTTCGAGCGTGGCAATTCGCTTGATCTCGCTTTGCAGCATTGGTGGCTTGTTGCTCTACGGCCTTCTCCAGAACCAAAATACTGTTGTATAATGCGAACGAAAACGGTCATCGCACACACAATGGAGGCGATCTTCACGCTACTACCAGCGGAACCAGGTATCTTTGCCGTTGCTGTAGTACCGGATGACGGAAGGTGTAGAAGCGTTGAGATTCAGTTGATTGGCATCTAAGCTGTAGGCGGGCAGGGTATCCGCTGGCTGCGGCTTTATAGTAATCTGATTCCTGATGCTCGTGTAATCGTACTTTTCTACGGAAAATACGATAACTGCCCCGTCATCGAAAGCTGTTGGCTTTGGGAAGCATTATCGTGCCCCCATCCTGACCTGTCACTCCAATGAGATTGAAGCCGGGCGGGACAGTGACTATTGAGGAAGCTCCCACAAACAGCGTTGTGTGCTTAAACTTCGAGATTCCGTCGGCACCATCTTTGCCATTTGTGCCATTCGTTCCCGGGTCACCTTTGTCTCCCTTGTCCCCCTTCGGGCCTTTGGGCACTGGCTGCCAAGTTCCATTGCCGTTTGCATCAGAAACGATAGCGTATCCTGCTTGGGGTGATGTAGACAGGTTAAATCCCTGCATGCGGACTGCGCCCAGAAAGTCCCCGGCAAGGCCATTTTTACTGAAGGCCGATATTCCAGGTCCCCAAACGCTTCTGCCGTAAACGCCCGCTCCACTACTGGAGTTGTCCCCGTAAACGCCTGCTGCGCGCGACCCACCGAATCCATGAACGCCGTCGTTTTGGTCACTTTCTCCGTAAATGCCGTATCCCCCTGAGCTTGAACCCGCAACACCCGCGTATCCATGGGCGCTGATTCCAACTAGTCCAGTGCCAGTGCCACTCGTCGAGGCTACCAGAGCGGAGTTGGTATTGGCGGGATTGAGAATTTGGAAGGTACTAACGCGCCCCAGTCCCAGTTGCTCAATCCAGAAGGCTGGCGTGTCATTGGAGGTGCTGACGCTCCCATGAAATGGCAACGCGGAAATCGGCGACTGGCTGTGCGCTGGCTGCTTCGATGCCACAGCCAAGCCGAGCAAAGACAAACCGACGCCGAGCGAGGCCATGCCTGGCTTTGGCAAGGCGCGAAGGCGCGAAGAGCGAGAGAGATTAACAGGACGCATGGTTGATTTCCTTTCTGACGGAAGAACAGAGGGATTGCCTCAGTATTCTGTGGAAGCAGCGATAACATGAAAGCTGTCTCGCTAAGAAGCTACATTCAACAGGACAACGCGGATTATGTCTTTGTGAATGGTGATGAGTATAGGATAGAGTATCTACTGCAAACCTGCCACTGCGAAAACGTTAAATTTTTCCTGCAAAACAAGGATTTGCGCAACGAAACACGAACATGTTGCTGACGAACCGTTATTTGCGCAAAAGCAACGTCACGGAAATGAATTTCTAGACAGCAAAAGGTACAACGGCATAGAGGCGATTAGACATGACAATTCCTGTTCACTCCAAACTCTGCGTCTCTGTTTTTGGAGAAGGCGATTTAACCCTGAATGGTAAATCCCTGATTGCGAGTTCAAGGTCTGCCAAATGGCTGTTGACGTACCTTGTTCTGCGCCACGATCAAACCATCCCCTATGAGGAGATGGAACATGATCTTTGGGGAAAGCCCGCACAACGGGGATGTGGATAGCGCAATAGCGATGTCTCCGCAGCTCTGCCGGGCTTCTTTCCAGAGGGAGAGATCGCAAAATGGAGCGGGCTGGATTTGAGCGGGAAAGAGACCGAACCGCAGCGTGTCGCAGCGTGTCGCTGTAAAGGGTTATACGCCGAAGAACTCCGTCAGGGAACGGCTGTGGAAAAGCCGAATTGCGTTCGTCTGCGTCTCATCACGCGGGACGGCAAGGAAATGATTCGTTTGTGCAATCCAACGAAAAGTTCTTTGTGCTTGCACTTGTCACCGGAAGCCGACGTTGACCTCTGGGATTTTGACGCCAACTATAATTCTGAAGATCGTGCTGTGTTGATGCGACTGGAATCATTGTGCCGCCCTGATACTTTGCTGCAAGGTTGTGAGACAAAATGGGCTGAACAACAACGTGAAATTTACCGCGCAAAGTATGAGTCGTTAAGGAAGCGATTGTTTGAAGTCGGCTCTGCTCCGCCGTCTTTGCTTGAAGAACCCGGATCGAATTCGACATCTGCACAAACAGTGGCTTCAGAACCTCTTGAGTCGAATTTTACGTCGCTTCTACCCACAGTGAAATTAGGCAGTGTGCCTCCTCTTCCTCCGTTGATATTGGGGCGTGAAGACGCCCTGCTTGAACTCAAACAACGCTTGCTGGTCAGGAAAAAAGACGCCTCGACGTCCACGTTGCCGGAAATAACGCAAACGCTGACCGTTATGCGCGGATGGCCTGGTGTCGGAAAAACCACGCTGTCGAAGGCTCTGGCGCATGACGCTGACATTCATGCGGCTTTCCCGGACGGCATTTTATGGACTTCGCTTGGTACGGAGCCAAACCTGCTCTTCCTGCTTACAGCCTGGGGAAACCAATTACAGTCTGATGCGCTTCGCCATTGCGCAGATGTCAAGGACGCATCTGAGGCGTTAAATCACCATTTTGTGGAACAAGCGAATGCTCCTCATTGTGGATGATGTTTGGCAGCAGGAACACGCGCAGGCGTTTTTGGTTGGCGGCATTGGCTGCGCCATTCTGTTCACCACCCGTGAAAGCCACATTGCCCGCCAACTTGCCCCGCGTGCCGAGGACGTTTATGTTCTCCCCGAACTGAGTGATGAAGCCGCCCTACAGCTCCTTCAGATTTTGGCTCCTATCGTTGTATCCCGGAACATAGATGCCTGTCGCGAACTTTGCCGCGCGTTAGAAGGCTTGCCACTGGCGCTGCAAGTCGCAGGCCGCCTGCTGAACGAGGAAGAAGATTTGGGATTTGATGTGGCGACTCTACTTGCCACCTTGCGTGAAGGCGCAAGGATGCTGGAAGCGACCGTGCCGGCAGACCGCGCCGATTTTCGCCTCGGAACCACGCCGACAGTAGCTGCTCTGCTCAAGAAAAGCACGGATAGACTGGATGCGCAGACCCGTGAATACTTTGCCGCTTTGGGGCCGTTTGCTCCCAAACCAGCCACCTTTGATCTTCCCGCGCTAAAATTTGTATGGGAGATAAATGACCCCCAACCTGTTATCAGAACCCTTGTCGGACGCGGACTGCTGGAGGCTTTGGGAGAAGGGCGGTTTCAGATGCATGCCCTGTTAGTTGCACATGCAAACTCTCTGCTGAAGGAGTAACCGTCTATGCTGACGCGCCATGAAGCCTATTTGCGCCATGTGCGCTATTATCTAAGCCTGGCTGAGGAAGCCGAACTGCATCTGACCGGCGCTGATCAGAACCTATGGCTGGAAACGCTGGAAACTGCCTATGAGAACCTGTGTGCTGCGCTGCGGTGGTCATTGAACAATCAGACCGACATTGGCCTTCGTCTCAGCAGCGCGTTATGGCGATTCTGGGAGATCCGAGGTTATTCCAGTGAAGGTCGCCAGTTTTTAATGCAGGCACTGGAATCAGTTGATCCGCAAGTATACTGCCCACAGCGAATGAGAGCGCTGACCGGAGCAGGGAATCTAGCATTTAGTCAAAATGATTATGCGGCAGCGCACACCTTGCATGAACAGAGTCTCACGCTTGCCCGCCGACATGGAAGTAAGCTGGATGTGGGAACCTCGTTGACCAATTTAGGCTTGGTCGCCTGGCATCAGGGAAACTACATCCGCGCCCAAACATTGTTTGAAGAAGGGCTTAAAATAGATCGTAAATTCAAAAACCGTGTAGGAGAATGCAAATCTCTGCTCAACCTGGGGCTTCTTGCTGTTGAGCAAAGCAATTATTCCACAGGCCGTGTTTACTACAAGAAAGCGTTGATATTGAGCCGTAAACTAGGCGACTTGCAAAGTACGGCGCGCATCCTGAACGGGTTAGGAAATATATACATTGGCGAAGGCGATCAGGAGGGAGACACAGAAAGAAAACAACAGTTGTATGCAGATGCAGAGACCAAGTATCAGGGAGTTTGAAATCAAGCGCAGGTTGAAAAATGAAGCAGGCATTGCTACCTCGTTGCTGAATCTGGCGATTGTGGCATGTCGCTGCCACGACTATGAGCAGGCCAGAACGTACCTCGCAGAAATTTAACGTCACGGCAAAATTTAGGGGATAAACGGGGCATTGCGGAGGCGCTCGAAGAATTCGCCGGATTGGCCGCCGCGCTGCATCAGGGGGAGCGGGCGGCCTGTCTGTTCGGAGCCGCCGAGGTTCTGCGCGAGAAAACTGGTTCTCCTATTTCACCGGACGACCTTGCGGAGTACGACAAAAGCGTTGCTCTGTCGCGTGAAGCATTGGGCAACGAAGCGTTCGCAGCCACCTGGAACACAGGCCGCTCTATGGCGCTGAATGAGGCCATAAAGTACGCATTAACCACGGAGACTGAAAGATAAAGTGCCGATGGGCATGCTGGAAGAGGAGATTGTCACATGGATAAACTCGTACGCTACCGAAGCCTCCTGAAACAGTTCTTACAGGAACGCGCCGGCCTGATGAACAGCCATCCCATTGACGGCATAGACACTCTCTGCCTGTTCGATGAGGCGAGAGATGAGTACTTAATTTACAACGTTGGCTGGCAGCACCGAAACCGCGTTCGCTATGTTACTCTGCTGACAGACCAACAAAGCCGCCGCAAATTCTTGTATTTGCGGCGGCTTTATCTGTCTTGCCAGCCTTTGGGAAGAGGGGCGTGAACTCAAAATGAGAATTTGATGAGAATTTTGTAACAGCCGCGCACTTTTTCCTGCTTTCTCCCTTATGTCCATTGACCGCATATCCAGAAAACCGCTACAATAATTAACGCGCGCAAAGAAATGGATAAAGGAATTATTAGGCATAAGATATAAGATATAAGATACACACCGAACACCGAATACCGAACACCCTAACCTGTCAGGAGGACACGCGATGACGACTATGGAACGACCGGCGGAACTGCCCGCCACGACGCAGGCGACCGAACAGCTTTGCATCAATACCATTCGCACCCTGTCTATGGACGCCGTGCAGCAGGCCAATTCCGGCCATCCCGGAACCGCGATGGCGATGGCCCCGGTCATGTACGAACTGTGGCAGAAGCACCTGCGCTTTGACCCCGAAGACCCCATCTGGCCCAACCGCGACCGCTTTATCCTGTCCATCGGCCACGCTTCCATGCTGCTGTACTCCCTGCTGCACCTGACGGAAGTGAAATCCGTCAACGCCAAGTACGAGCAAGTTGGGACGCCCTCCGTCTCGCTCGACGACATTAAGCGGTTCCGGCAGTTGGACAGCAAATGTCCGGGACACCCGGAGTACCGCTGGACTTCGGGCGTGGAATCCACGACCGGCCCGCTCGGACAGGGCGTGGCGACAAGCGTGGGCATGGCGATTGCGGGGCAGTGGATGGCCGAACAATTCAACAAGCCAGACTACACGATGTTCGATTACAACGTGTACGCGCTGTGCGGCGACGGCTGTATGCAGGAAGGCATTTCGGGCGAAGCGGCATCCCTGGCGGGGCATCTCAAACTGCCCAACCTGTGCTGGATTTACGACAACAACCACATCAGCATCGAAGGCAACACGTCCCTGTCGTTCAGCGAGGACGTGGGAACCCGGTTTCAGGGCTACGGCTGGAACGTCGTCCGCGTCAGTGACGCCAACAACCTGGAGCGACTGGATGCGGCGCTGACCACGTTCAAGGCCACGCAGGACCGGCCCACGCTGATTATCGTGGACAGCCACATCGCGTATGGCTCCCCCAACAAGCAGGACACGAGCGCGGCGCACGGCGAACCGTTGGGCGATGAAGAGATTCGGCTGACCAAAAAGAATTATGGCTGGCCGGAAGACGCCAAGTTTTTGGTTCCTGACGAAGTGCGGGCGGAATTCAAAGCGGGCATCGGGGCGCGGGGCAAGCAATTGCGCGACGGCTGGATGGCGAAGTTCGACCAGTACAGCGCGGCCTATCCCGAACTGGCCGACGAACTGTACAAAATGCAGCACCGCGAATTGCCCACCGACTGGAACAAGGATTTGCCGACGTTCCCTGCCGATCCCGAAAGGCGTGGCGGGACGCGACAGTTCCAGCAAAGTCCTGAACGCGCTGGCAAAAAACGTGCCCTGGCTGATTGGCGGCTCCGCCGACCTTGCCCCGTCCACCAAAACCCGCCTGACATTCGACGGCGCGGGCGACTTTTCCGCTACCGAACGGAGCGGGCGCAACATGCACTTCGGCATCCGCGAACACGCGATGGGCGCAATTTTGAACGGCATGTCGCTGTGCAAAGTCCGTCCGTATGGCTCCGGCTTTTTGATTTTCAGCGATTACGCCCGCCCCGCCATTCGTCTGAGCGCCCTCATGGAACTGCCGACCATCCACATCTTCACGCACGATTCGATTGGCGTGGGCGAGGACGGCCCGACCCATCAGCCGATTGAGCAACTCGCCAGCCTGCGTTCCGTTCCCGGCCTGATTACCCTGCGCCCCGGTGACGCCAATGAGGTTGTCGAGTCGTGGAAGGTGATTATGCAATTACGGCATCAGCCAACCGTACTGGTGCTGAGTCGGCAGGCGTGTCCCACATTGGACAGAACCGTATACGCGGCGGCGGACGGCGTGGCAAAGGGCGCGTACATCCTTGCCGATACCAACCCCGGCGAATTGCCCGACGTGCTGCTGATGGCAAGCGGCAGCGAAGTGGGACTGGCGGTAGCGGCCTTCGAGCAGTTGAAAGCGGAGGGTGTGAAAGCCCGCGTCGTCAGTATGCCCTCGTGGGAATTGTTCGAGGATCAGGAAGACAGCTACCGCGAGGCCGTGCTGCCGCCAAGTGTGAGCGCGCGCATTTCCATTGAGCAGGCCGGCACGTTCGGTTGGGAGCGCTATGTCGGGCGGGGCGGCAAGGCCATCGGCATGAAATCTTTCGGCGCGTCCGCCCCGTTGAAGGAACTGCAAAAGAAGTTCGGCTTCACCGTCGAGCAAGTCGTGCAGACTGCCAAAGACCTGCTTGCCAAGTAGGTCTTACCTCACCCCGGCCCCTCTCCTTGCCGCGCAACGCGCTAGGAGAGGGGAGACTATTGATTATTGCCTCTCCTTGTCGCGCAAGTCAAATGAGCGCGTTGTAGCGAACCAGACGCGCTACATTACGCTACGGGAGGAATTTCCAATGAACTTTAAAGAAGAAGTAGGCGATGTTTGCAAGGTTGGTATCGGAGGCACGAATGATGCGCTTGGAGGAAGCGACGCGAATAGATTTTGAAGAAGTGTTGTCGTCTCCAACGCGCGCTTACGAGGAGGGATTGCGCTTTTTTGAAGGCAAAGGAATGTTGAACGACACCTTGAAACGCTTGGTTGCGGATTTGGAAGCGCGGGGCATTGATTACAACATCATTGGTGGCCTGGCGCTGAATCAGCACGGCTATCAGCGTTTCACGCACGACATTGATTTGCTCATGTCTCCCGAAGGACTGGAGAAATTCCGCAACGAACTGGTAGGGCGGGGATATCGCCCTGCTTTCGGCGGCGCGCAGAAAACTTTTCGGGCAACCGAGAGAAACGTTCCGATTGAAGTCATCACCGCAGGCGAGTATCCGGGCGACGGCAAGCCCAAGCCGATCCAGTTTCCCGACCCAAGCGAATATTACACCGTTATTGACGGCGTGAAAACAGTGACGCTGCCAAAACTAATAGAACTGAAACTGGCTTCGGGAATCAGTTCTCCCGGACGCCTGAAAAACCTTGCCGACGTGCAGGAGTTGATACGCATCAAGCAGTTAGACGCGGCAATGGCAGAGCAGATTGATCCCTCCGTGCGCGACAAGTATCTGGAACTTTACGCAGGCCTGGCACAAAGCCGCGCACAGGAGCAGGATCGGGAACGTTGAACGTCCTTAACATTATACTAACGGCGCGTGAAAAGTTCATATTGTAGGGGCTTGATTCATCAAGCCCGCTTGCGTGAATATCGAACTTCTGATGCGCCGTTAGTATATAATGGTCACTGCGCATGATGCAGACGGGTCATTCGCGTGTATTTGCGTTTATTCGCGGCTAAATTCGCATCAATAAGCAACGGTGAAGCGCTGGCGGATGTGCTGCGGGTTTTCCGCTTCATCCAAAAGCGCGACGGCGTAATCTTCCGCTGAAATGCGGCTGTTGCCTTCCGCGTCAGTCAGCAGTTGGTCGCCTCCCAACCGGAATTTGCCGGTGCGCTCGCCGGGTTCGATGAAGGCAGCGGGGCTGAGATAGCTGTAATCCAGGTCGCCGCCTTCCGCCTTGTATACGTTGAGCGCGTCACGGTGCGCGAGGACAAGCGGCATCCATTCTTTGGGCAGTTTGTCCGTATCCAATAGCTGAACGCCCGGCGCGACTTCCAGCGTGCCCGCGCCGCCGACAATCACCAACTTTTTCACGCCTGCCTGCTTCAGTCCGACAATCAGGGAATGGGCGGCTGTCACCAGTGTTTGCGGATCGCCACTTCCCGGCCCATACGCGGTAATCACCACATCCTGTCCCGCCGCCAATTGCGCGACATTTTGCGGATCGAGAATGTCGCCGGTCACGGTTTTCAGCGTAGAGTTCTGCGCCGTCACGCCGGACGGATCGCGCGCAACCGCTATAACGTCATGCCCGCGCTGCAATGCTTCCCGCAAAATCCGCTGTCCGATCATCCCCGTCGCGCCATACAAAGTGATTTTCATTGCTGTCATCCTTTCAACACGGCTCGGTTGTCAATACTTGCATCGTAATTGTTCACCACCAAGACGCCAAGAACACCAAGAAGAACGAGAACGTTCCGGTTCTGCGCCTTTTTAGTTGCCTGTTTTTCTTGGTGTTCTTGGCGTCTTGGTGGTGAAGAGTTGTCCTACGTCTATACTACGCCTGTGACGAGCAAATGGTACGGCAAAGAGGGAAAAGCAGTTTGACCGGGCTTGAAGACAAAATGGGCGCGTTGGAAAAGGTATACTGAAGATGTGAGCGTTGGCCGCGCCTATTGTTTAGGCTTTTCGCGCGGGTTGCATCCTTCTGGAAAGGCTTTTGTTTTGACCTTCTTGTTTGCGGGTATGGGCGCGCGCCGGACGCTGGCGTTTACGTGCTGCGCGGCCATGTTTGTGTATGCCGCGTACCTGGGCGCAATTGGCGTACTGCTTCCGGCTGTCGGCAAAACGTTCGGGCTTGGCTCCGCAGCGCAGGGACGCTTGTTTCCCGCCAACTTCCTCGGTTTCATACTGATTGTGCTGGTCGCCGCCCCGCTTTCGGATCGCTGGAACCGTAAAACCGTTTTGATGCTCGGTCAGGCCATGTTCGCGCTCGGATTAATCGTGTTCAGCCGCGCATCCTCGTTCGAGATCGCCCTGGCCGCATCCCTCCTGATTGGCGGCGGCAGCGGCGCGGTAGGCGTGACTTCCAGCGCATTGGCATCGGACTTGTACCCCTTGCGACGCGGCGCGATGCTGGCGGCAATTCAAGTGGCGTTCGGATTAGGAGCCGCGCTTGGGCCGGGATTGGGCAGCGTTCTGCTCCAGCATCAAGTCTCCTGGCGACTGTTGTACGCGGGCACGGCCTTTGCCGCGTTCGCCCTGTTAGTGGCTTTGCAGGCGCAGGAGTTGCCTGGGGAAGAAGAGAAGAAAAGAAGAAGAGAAGAAAAGGAGACGGTAGGACAGGAAACAGGAAACAGGGAACAGGGAACAGAAGAGAAGACAGAAGACAGAAGACAGAAGACAGAAGACAATGCGCTATCAACTATCAACTATCAACTATCAACTCCTGATTCATCACTCATCACTCATCACTCATCACTTTCTTCCCCCTCAACCATGCTGTCCCTGCTGACGCAGCGTCCCGTTCAACTGCTGTGCCTGATGCAAATTTGTTACGCGGGGGCCGAAGTTGGCTATTTTTCGTGGATGCCTACGTATTTTCAGACACGATTGCCGGGTGGGGCAACCTTGTCCGGGGCTGTTATCAGCGTGTTCTGGCTTGCTATGACGGTTGGACGCAGCCTGACCGGCAAGTTCATGGGCAAAACCGGGTTCATGCCGCTTTGCGCAAAATTGGCGGCGGCAGGAGCGATAGCGGCAAGCCTGACCCTGCTCTGGCACAATCCTTATGTTGTTCTCGGATTTGTAATTGTAACGGGCCTGTGCTTTGCGGGCATTTTCATTTTGATGAGCGCGGAAGCGAGCGAACGCTATGTACACAGCCTGGGCGCGATTTTCGGTTGTATTGTCGCCTGCGGCGGCTTGGGAACTTCGCTGATTCCCTGGGCAGTCGGCGCGGTTGCGTCCACTAGCGCAGGCTGGAGCGGCGGGCTGATGCTGGTTCCCCTTGCGGCGTTGGGTGTGGCGCTTTGCGCGGTACTTCTGGCGCGGCAGAAACATTAATGTCGGGAAGGTTAGCCGCGAATGAACGCGAATTGCCAATCCGCAACGGGATAAATGATTCAGGAAAGGGTTTGGAGTAAAGAAGTGGGCAAGATTATGGCTTTGGATGTGGGCGAGAAAACCATTGGCGTGGCGTTTTGCGAGGAGGGAACGCGGCTGGCGTTTCCAGGCAAAACCATCTGGCGGCAGGAGGGCAAAAAGCGCGATATGGCTGCCCTGCGCCAACTGGTGGCCGACAATGACGTGTGCCGTATCGTGGTCGGTATTCCCCTGATGCCCGACGGTTCGCATGGCCCACAGGCGGAAACCGTAAAAGCCTTCATCACTACGCTTCAAAACAACGTCCGCGTACCCATCGTCATGCAGGACGAACACCTGTCCACGCAGGAAGCCGAACAAATTCTATTTACGCTCAAACGCCCCCGCGAACAGCACAAGCGCACGCTCAACTCCGTCGCCGCCGCGCTAATTTTGGAATGGCATCTTGAGGAAGAAGAAGAGAAGAAAAGAAGAAGAGAAGAAAAGGAGACGGTAGGACAGGAGACAGGAAACAGGGAACAGGGAACAGAAGAGAAGACAGAAGACAGAAGACAGAAGACAGAAGACAATGCGCTATCAACTATCAACTATCAACTATCAACTCCTGATTCATCCTTCATCCTTCATCCTTCATCCTTAACGGGTGCTGCCGATGTCTGAGCCGGAAACGACGGGGCGGAATTCGTTGCGGGCGCAGACGCGCCGACAGCAGAAGCAGATGCGGCGGATGCGCGGACTGCTGTTTGCGCTGATACTGGTGGTGGTGAGTATCGGGGGCGGGTGGATGTGGATGGTTTCGCCGCCTTCCGAAAGCCATACGTCTATTACCGTCATAATTCCTCGCGGCTCAAATCGGATGGCGATTGGCGGGCTGCTGGCGGAGCAGGGGCTGATCCGCAGTCCCTATGCGTTTGTGTTGAAGACGCGCCTGGCGAACGCGGAAATCAAGGCGGGGAAATATCGCCTGACGCCCGCTATGAGTCTGGAGGAAGTCGTACAAGCCCTGCGGCGCGGCCCGATGGCAAACGCGGAAGGCATCAGCGTCACCATCCCGGAAGGCTATACGCTGGCACAAATCGCGCAGGCGTTGCAGGCAAAGGGCGTCACGGACGGCGCGGAACTGCTGCGCCTCGCAACCGACAAAACATTTGTTGCCGGACTGCATGAAGCGTTTCCCCTGCCGACGCAAACGCTGGAAGGGTATTTGTTTCCCGATACCTATGTGTTCAAGCCGCACTCATCCCCTCGTGACGTTCTGGAAGAAATGCTGCGCAATTTTGGACGCCGCTTTGCCGATAGTCAGGCGCAGGAAATCGCGGCGAGCGGGCACAGTCTGCATGAACTGGTGACAATTGCCTCCTTAATCGAGCGCGAAGCCGAAGTTCCGCAGGATCGCGCCCGCATTGCCGGGGTCATCAACAACCGATTGGGGCGTAAAATGCGCCTGCAAATTGACGCTACCGTACTTTATGCGCTCGGACACCATAAAAATCGCGTTTTGTACAAGGATTTAAACGTCAAGTCGCCGTATAATACATACCGTCACGCCGGCCTGCCACCCGGCCCGATTGCCTGCCCCGGCCTGCCCTGCCTGATGGCCGCGCTGCATCCCGAAACCAACGATTTTCTCTACTATGTCGCCCGCCCGGACGGTTCGCACCTGTTCACGCGCACCCTCCGCGAACACGAAGCCGCCAAACGGCAGGCGCGGCAGGAACGGGGGCGGTAGGTGTTCAGGTATTCGGGTGTTCAGGTGTTCAGGTGTTCAGGTATTCGGACTTCATTAGCGTGTTGTCATCGTTGAATTAAGACTGATAGGCGCTCAAAGTTGCTTCCTGAACACCGAACACCTGAACACCTGAACACCTTCCTCGGATTTTCGGGAACAATTGAAGCGGGCGATGTTACCAACAGCATTAAGTTTTGCGCGGGGAATATCGGCGGCAATGTTCGCCGCCCCAACTTCCGCGTCAGGAATGACCCTGTAGAAACAATTGCGTAAGGATGTTCTGCCCATGTCACAACAGCCAACCGACAGCAACCCGCAAACATCCCCGACGGGAGCGGAACCACACAATACAAACGCCGTTCCTGCTTCTGTTGAAACGGCGGCGGAGGGTGTGAAGACGCCGCTTACATCTAACTTGATCGAATCCAAAATCCTGCAAATGATAGACCCGAATGTCAACACGCCGGACGTCCCTGTCCTGACGCCCGCTTCCGCTGTCGGTGTTTCGCCGCAGGCCGTAAAGCGCGGCCACCCACGCCGCAAGGGGCTTCTCATCTTCTGTCCGCACCGCCTGGTGGAAACCGTGTGGCAAGTTACCGCCGATGAACTGCTGCAAATCGGCATTGCGGGCATTATTTTGGACCTGGACAACACGCTCGTCAAGTGGCAGCAGGAAGAAATGACCGAGGAAGTGACAGGCTGGCTCGAAGCGATTCAGGAGCGCAAAATCAAGTTGTGCATCCTGTCCAACAGCATGATGAGCAAGCGCAGTGAAACCATTGCCGCCAAACTCAACAGCCCCTACGTGCGCCACGCCCGCAAGCCGAGCCGCGTCGGGTTTGAAAAAGCGATGGCCGCAATGGGTACAGTTCCCGCGAATACGGCGATTGTGGGCGATCAGATGTTCACCGACATTTGGGGCGGCAACCGGACAGGAATTTATACTATCATGGTCAAGCCCATTCATCCCCGCGAGTTCGCCTACACGCGCTACGTCAGTCGCCCGCCCGAAAAGCTGCTGCTCAAGTATTTCAAGCGCCGGGGAAACCTGTAAGGGTTGGTAAATGTAGCCGTAAGCAATGTGTGCATGTACGCGCTTGTGCCTGTGCCAGTAGTGGCTAACGTAGCGGTAAGTATGTGCGTATCGAATCTTTGTGCAAAGAAAAAGTTGATGAAGAGAGATACAGGCGGGAAAATGGGTACAATGAGTAGGGGAACAGAAACAGGCGGTGATGTCGTCTAATCCTAATAGCACCTCTTTGCCTGCGATGCCCGGCTTTTCTGCTTCGTCCGGCATCTGTGGCAGCACGAAGGTTGTGGGCGTGTTCGGGCATCCCGTTACGCACAGCCTGTCCCCGGCGATGCACAATGCCGCGTTCGCCGCGCTTGGTTTACCGTTTGTGTACGTTGCTTTTCCGGTTGCTCCCGACGCGCTTGGGCCGGCTCTGCGGAGTCTGGCCGCGCTTGGCATTGTTGGCGTGAATCTAACTATTCCGCATAAAGAACGCGCGCTGAAATGGATGGACGCGATTACGGATGAAGCGCGTTTGGTTGGGGCCGTCAATACCGTGCATTGTGTGGATGGGCAGTTGATTGGCGACAACACGGACGGGCAGGGATTTTTCCAGCCGCTTGTGGAAGCGGGCGTCAATGTGGCGGGGCAGACGGTTGTGGTACTGGGCGCGGGCGGCGCGGCGCGGGCGGTTGCGCATCGGCTGGCGCGGGAAGGCGCAAACATTGTGCTGGCGAATCGGACGCTGGAGCGCGCCGAACGTTTGGCGGGGGAAGTTACGTCATTATCTGATGTTACCCGCAACACTCCCGCGATCCGCGTCGCAGCCTGGAACGATATGCCGGACGATAACGCGGAACTGGCGGATGCGCTGCGAACGGCGCGCGTTCTGGTAAATACGACGCGCGTGGGCATGTTCCCCGACGACCATGCCCTGCCTCCTTTACCTCTTGATGCGCTCGCGCCGACGACATTAGTTTATGATCTCGTGTACAATCCGATAGAAACGCGATTGCTTCAGGAAGCGCGTCAACGGGGCTGCGCCACCTTAACCGGCGTAAAAATGCTTGTTTATCAGGGCGCGGCAGCCTTTCAGCGCTGGTGTGGAGTCTGGCCGCCAACGGATGTTATGGAACAGGCCGTAAAACAGGGGCTAGGATTCAGGATTTATGGGTCAGAAAGTACAATCGTTTCTCCTGATCCCTGACCCCTTGCATGATGTGCGACAGTAGGATATAATCGGACGCGCAGAATTCCAGCCTTGCCTGGCTGCTGCAAGGAAATAGGAAGCGCGTCCTTCTCAACACTCAACATAAACTCACCGGCCAGAATTAGGGAACAAGTAAGCGGCTTTTCCCTGACCACTGACCACTGACCACTGAACCCCTTGAAAGTGGAGATACAAGCATGGTAATGGCACGCAAAAGTCTTGGCGACTATATGCTGGAAAAGCAGTACCTTACCGAGACGCAACTTGAGGAGGCGCGCAAGGCCCAGCAAAGCACGCGCGGCGACCTGGCGAAAATCCTCGTCGAAATGGGCGTGGACGGCAAGAAAGTGTACGAGGCGAAAGCCCAGGAACTTGGCGTACCGTTTGCCGACCTGTCCAAATTCAAGCCGGAACCCGGCGCGCTCAACATCGTGCCGGAACACGTCGCCAAGCGGCACAACGTGATTCCTTTGCGCAAGCAGGAAAACGTGTTGTGGGTGGCGATGACCGACCCGAACAACATTCAGGCGTCCGATGACCTGCGCCTTGTTTCGCGCTGTACCATCAAGCCCGTTCTGGCTCCCCCCGCCGATATTGAGGACGCCATTGGCCGCAACTACAACAGTTCGTTCAGCCCGGAAGCCGTCGCCGGGGCAACGACAACCGGCTCGTCCGTCAAACTTGCGCCCGGCATGAACCCCAACAAAGGGGGCAGCAACGACATCATGGACACGGACACCAAATCGGCGCTTGCCGAAGTGGTGGCGATTACCGGCGCGGGCAAAAACGCGATGGACAGCGAGCGGGAAGACGAAGCGCTTGCCAAAGAGGTTGAGGAAGCGCCTATCGTCCGTCTCGCCAACACCATTTTGCAGTCGGCGATTAAAGAGAAAGCCTCGGATATTCACATCGAGCCGGATCGCCGCAACATCCGCGTCCGCTTCCGCATTGACGGCGTTCTCCATGAAGTGATGCAGATGCCCGGCTATATCAAGTCGCCGCTTGTCGCCCGCTACAAGATTCTGTCGGAAATGAACATCGCCGAACGCCGCATCCCGCAGGACGGACGTATCGGAACCCGCTACGACGGCAAGGAATACGACCTGCGCGTGTCGTGCCTGCCCAGCCTGCATGGCGAGAAAATCGTTATGCGTATTCTGGACAAGAGCAGCGTTATGCTCGGCATGAACAAATTGGGCTTCACGCCCGAAATGCAGACGCAGATCGAAGAACTGGCGGCGCAGCCTAACGGTATGCTCCTGTCCACCGGGCCGACGGGATCGGGCAAAACGACAACCCAGTATTCGCTGCTCAACAAACTCAACAGTATCGAAAAGAACATCCTGACGGTGGAAGACCCCTGCGAGTACCAGTTGAGCGGCATCACGCAGGTGCAGGTGAACAAAAAAGCCGGCCTGACGTTCAGTTCCGCGCTGCGCTCGTTCCTGCGGCAAGACCCGGACATCATCATGGTCGGCGAAATGCGCGACCTGGAAACGGCGGAAATCGCCATTGAATCGGCGCTTACGGGCCACCTTGTGCTTTCCACGCTGCACACGAACGACGCGCCCTCGGCAACCATCCGCTTGATTGACATGGGAATCGAGCCGTTCCTTATTTCGGCAACCATCATCGGCGTTATGGCGCAGCGGCTTGGACGGCGCATCTGCTCCAACTGCAAGGAGTACTACGAGGTTCCTTCCTCCGACCTGCGCCGCTTCGGGTACAAAGTGACCGACCCGAACGAAATGGTGCAGCTTGCGCGCGGCAAGGGCTGCGAAGTGTGCCGCAACACGGGCTACAAAGGCCGCGTCGGTTTCTACGAGCTGATGACGATGAACGCGGAAATGGCGGAAATGGTCGTGCGCCGCGCCCCGCTCACCGACTTGAAGGAAGCCGCCAAAGCCAACGGCATGAAGGAACTGCGCGAAGACGGCCTGATCAAAGTCCTGCAAGGCATGACCACGCCCGAAGAGGTTATGCGCGTCGTCTTCACCGCCGGCTTCTAGCCCTCACCCCAACCCCTCTCCCTTAAAATCGTATTTGAAAGCGAAACAGAAATACAAAACATAGGGGAGGGGAACACCGTTTGTAACATACTTGGTAAGGTTTGTCGCCGAAAGCGCAGGGACAGACATGGCGGAACAAAAGCCCTTCCTGAAAGATATGCTGGATGTTGATACCAAGTCAGCGCTGTGTGAAGTTGTTGCGCTTATTGGAGCGCAGGGTGAATCTGCCAATTACAGCAGCGAAGTTCAAAGTCAGGTTGAGGATGCGCCAATTACGCGCCTTGCCAGTACAATTTTGCAGTGCGCCATTAAAGAAAAAGCCTCCGATATTCACATAGAGCCGGAGAAGCAAACTATCCGCGTTCGTTTCCGCATTGACGGCAATATGCACGAAGTGATGCAGATGCCGGGCTATATTACAGCCCCTCTCATACGCCGATACAAAATTTTAGCGGATGTAAACATCATTGAATATCGTGTGCCACAGCAAGGGCGTATAGGCGCGCGTTATGATGGGGACGAGTACAATCTGCGGTGCAACATACTTCCAACCCTGCACGGCGAAAAAATTGTGATGCGTATTTCCGCTTCATCCGGCGCGAAATTGTACATGAATCAGGTAGGTTTTACGCCCGAAATGCAGGCGGACATCGAGGAGTTGCTGTTCTGGCGACCGGGAATGGTGTTGATAGCAGGCGCGAACGGGCAGGGCAAAACTACCACGCAGTATACGTTGCTCAATCGTGTGAATTCTGCGGATAAAAGCATCTTTGCGGTAGCTCCCGATTACGAATACATGCTGCCCGGAATTATGCAATCCACGTTGAACTCTCGTATTGGCTACACGGCGGAAGTGGCATTGGCCTCTATTGCCAATTTGGATGCACAGGTAGTGGCGCTAGATCGCTGCCGCACAAAGGAAGCAACGCAGTTAGCGTTAAGGATGGCAGCCGAAAATGTTTTGGTACTGCAAACATTAACGGCTCCAAACGCTTTCTCGGCATTGCAGTTTTTAATGACCAATGCGCAACCGGAGTTGATAGCAGAGGGACTGAGCGGCATTCTTGCGCAGACGCTGGTACGCCGACTTTGCTCCAACTGCAAAGAGCATTATGAAGTTACTGCCCGGGACTTGCGCCGTTTCGGGTACAACGCGCCTGATCCGTCTGAGAAGGTACAAATTGCGCGTGGCAGGGGTTGTGAAATATGCCGCGATACGGGCTATCGCGGACGTATGGGGCTGTTTGAATTCGCAATGCTGGATGCAGACATGGCGGAAATGGTTGTACGCCGCGCCCCGCTCACGGACTTGAAGAAAGCCGCCAAAGCCAACGGCATGAAAGAATTGCGCGAAGACGGCCTGATTAAAGTACTTCAGGGATTGACCACGCCCGAAGAAGTAGAACGCGCTGTTCCTATACGTAATGTGAATGGCAGATTGCAACGGAACTGAAATTCCTGTTGCTTTAGGGCGTTCCGCCAAATGTCCTTCGGACATAACTCTGCTTATAGCAAGACTGCCCGTAGTCCGAAGGACACTTAGCCGCAAGGCTACTAAAGCAAAGGGAATTCATTCCGTTGCGCGTTAGTGCAAATCGGATTGTCATACGCGCATCCCCTTGCGGCCTGAAACAGGGCAGAGGTTGGCATATTTTTGAAAATGGGCGTATACTGAACTTATCTGCACTCATAACAAAGCGCTTCGTTTGTTGGCGTTGCCCGGCCTGATCCGGGCAAAATGAATCGTCGGAGAAAACACTTGGCAAACAATCCATACTCCAATCAGCCGGGACAGCCCGGTTCCGGCCAGCCTGGGCAACCCGGCCAGCCGCAGCAGCCCGCCTACGGTCAGCCGCAGGCAACGGGAACGCCCGCCGCGTACAATCCCGCCGCCGGTCAGGTTGCCACAATGCCGGGACAGACCCGGTCAGCCGGGAATGCCCGTGCCGCAGGGACAGCCGGGGATGCCCACGCCGCAGCCCATGCCCACCGCGCAGGTGGTGCAGGTGGCGTCCGCGAAACCGCAGCCGCTCGACGACGCGCACATTGACGACCTGCTGCACCATGATGCACGACAAGGGCGCGTCCGACCTGCACCTTGCGGTTGGCATTCCGCCCATCATTCGCGTGGACGGCGCGCTTGTGCCGATTCCCTTCGAGAAAATGACGCCGCAGCACTCGCAGCGCCTGATCTACGACATTCTGACGGACGAACAGATACAGCGCTTTGAAACGCATCTGGAACTGGACTTTTCCTACCAGTTGTCGCGCATCGCCCGCTTCCGCGTGAACGTGTTCCGCGATAAAGGCAACTCGGCCAGCGCCTTCCGCCAGATTCCGCAGAAAATCCCGACACTCAAGCAGCTTGGCCTGCCCGCCGTGCTGGAAGAACTGACGCGCCTGCCGCGCGGCCTGGTCCTTGTAACCGGCCCGACCGGTTCGGGCAAGTCCACCACGCTGGCCGCCATGATCAACCAGATCAACAGCGAAGTCAGCAAGCACGTCATTACGATTGAAGACCCGATTGAGTACCTGCATACGCACCGCACGAGCGTTATCAATCAGCGCGAAGTGGGGCAGGACACGCTGGAATTCAAGAACGCCCTGCGCGCCGCTCTGCGCGAAGACCCGGATGTGATTCTCGTCGGCGAAATGCGCGACCTGGAAACCATGCAGATGGCCGTATCCGCAGCGGAAACGGGCCACCTTGTGTTCGCCACGCTGCACACCAACTCCGCCGCGACTTCCGTTGAGCGCATCGTTGACTCGTTCCCGTCCGGTCAGCAGGAGCAGGTTCGCTTGCAGTTGTCCAACAACCTGCAGGCCATTCTCTGCCAGCAGCTGATTCCGCGCTCCAACCAGCCGGGCCGCGTCTGCGCCCTGGAAATCATGCGCGCTTCCCCGGCTATCCGCAACCTGATCCGCGAGGCCAAAGCGCACCAGATCACCTCGATGATCCAGACCAGCGCCAACCTGGGGATGCAGACGATGGACCAATGCCTGCGCGACCTGTACGTGCGCGGAACCATCTCGTTTGAAGAAGCCATGAACCGCGCCATGAACCCGCCGGAACTGGAAAAGATGATCAAGACCGCCACCACGCCCACTACCGGGCCGGGTTCGGGCGGTTCCGGGACACGGTATTAGGGGGTTGAGAGTTGCCTTTGTCTGAACCATGATTTCACATGATTTATGATGATTACCATGATTTTAGGAGGCGCTTCCTCATGGTAATCACAACAATCATGTGAAATCATGGTTCAGAAACAGCGCAGGTAAATCAATCATTCGGAAAACTGCCATGCCGAATCTACCAGTACACAGTACGGACAAACGGGGTATACGCGAACCGGGACTACGCAGGCCGAAAACGTCGAAATTCTGACGTACATGTTGCAGCAGCAAGGATTTGAAGTAGAGCGTGTTGAAGCCGTCCACTGCGAAACAGCGAGCGGTAAGTACCGTTCGCGTGTCTCGTACTGAAGTGCTGGTGTTCTGGATACAATTTTCGATTATGATTGACAAGAGGTGTCGCCTGTTCGCGCCTTGGATATTGCCGCCGAACGCGCCGATTCACTGCGGTTTGCAACGGCTGCTTAAAGACATTGCCGGACAGGTTTGCGGCGGACGTCCGCATTTCATCAAGCGCTGGCGCAGTACCCAAACGTGTTTGATGCGGCTTCCGTCGGCATTATCCATGCGGGCGAAATAGCCAACGCGCATGTCGGACGCCGTACATCGTCTGATACAATTCATGGAGCGTGACCGCAGGCGCGGTTAATGTTTGTGTTTGCTCATCGGGTTCGTGTAGTTTGCGGAGGAAATATCCATGCCCGTTTTTCAATATACTGTCCGTGACCAGACCGGGGCCGTGCGTACCGGCACGTCGGAAGCGGAAAGTCAGGACATTCTGAAACGCCGCTTGCAGGAGCAGGGCTTTCAGGTCAACGATGTTACGCAGTCCAAAGGCAAGCAGAAGAAATCTGCCGGAGCCGGTTTCGGCCGCGTCAAGCTGGGCGACCTGTCCATCTTCTGCCGCCAGTTTTCGACCATGATTGACGCGGGCGTGTCGCTGGTGCGCGCGCTCGACGTGCTTGCCGAGCAGACCCAAAACCCCAAGCTGAAGCGCATCCTCAAAGAGATTCAGGTTGAAGTCGAATCGGGCGGCAACCTTTCCAAAGCGATGCAGAAGTACCCCAAAGTGTTCAACAACCTGTTTATCGGGTTGATACGCGCGGGGGAAGTCGGTGGCGTCCTCGAAGAATCCTTGCAGCGTTTGTCCCACTTCCTGGAAAAGGACATGGAACTGCGCCGCAAAGTGAAGTCGGCCATGACGTATCCCGTCATCGTCCTTGTCGTCGCGCTCGCCATCGTGCTTGGGCTTTGTACCTTCATCGTTCCCAAGTTCGTGGAACTGTTCAAGGACCTGGGCGTCAAGGAACTGCCCGCCATGACGCAGTTCCTCGTAGACTTCAGCGACTTTCTGAAAACCAAGTGGTACATCGGTATCCTGATTATCGTGATTACCTATGTGGCCGTCAAATACTTTGGAACTACCAAAGTGGGACGGCGCGTAATTGACCGCGTGAAGCTGAAAATACCGGTCTTCGGCAAATTGGGCCATAAAATCTGTCTGGCGCGTTTTTCGCGAACGCTGTCCACGCTGCTGGTTTCGGGCGTACCCATTTTGCAGGCGATGGAAACCGTTGCCGGCACATTGGGCAACGAAATCATTGCCGAAGCCGTTATGAACGCCCGCGCCCGTATCCGGGAAGGCGACAAAATCAACGAGCCGCTGGAAAAAAGCAAGATGTTCCCGCCGATGGTCGTTCACATGATCAGCATCGGCGAAGAATCGGGCGCTCTGGACCAGATGCTTTCCAAAATCGCCGAGTTCTACGAGGGCGAAGTGGAATCGCAGTTGGCCTCGCTGACCGCCGCCATTGAACCCATCATGATCGTTCTCCTGGGCATCTGCGTCGGCTTTATCGTAATCGCCATGTTCATGCCCCTCGTTCAAGTGATTCAGAACCTGACCGGCGGCGGCGACGACGAAGCCAAGAAGGCAGGCGCGGACGATAAGTAGGAAAGGAAGGGATAAGGGATAAGGGATAAGGGATAAGATCGTTCAGGTTCTTTGTTTTCTAAACGGACAGCAATTAAGACTTGCTTCAGAGGCGTGAACACTTATCCCTTATCCCTTATCCCTTATCCCTACTATGGGACCATGCTTCCAACCGCTTTCTGGGTGATAACGCTATTTCTACTCGGTATTTGCGTCGGCAGTTTTCTGACGGCGGTCATTTATCGTCTGGGACACCCGGAACTCAGGAAGGACGGCAGGCGGTTGAGTCTGCTGGAGCCGCAGCGCTCGATGTGCCCGACGTGCAAACAGTCGCTTCATGCGATAGATTTGCTTCCCCTGGTCAGTTTTTTGATGTTCGGGCGCAAGTGCCACTATTGCCGGACGCCGATCTCGTGGCGCTACTTCGGCGTGGAACTGCTGACCGGCCTGTTGTTTGTGGCGTTGTACTACAAGTTCCCGCTGACGCCCACCGAGATGATGGGGCAAAACGCTGTCACGCTGACGGCGATGCTGCTGTTTGCCGCCACGCTGATTCCGATTTTCTTTATTGATCTGGAAACATATACCATTCCGATTTCGCTGACGCTGCTGACAACGGTGATTCCGATTGTGCTGGATGTGTGGCAGATCGCGCATCACCGCGAGGGGTTTGCGCCGATGATGGGCTGGCTGCCGCGTTCGCTGGCCGGCTGGATTGTCGGAACTTTGATTTTTGGGTTTGTGCGCGTGATGGGCTGGCTGTATCTTCGCTACAAAACCGGCGAAGATGGCGAAGCGATGGGGTTGGGAGACGTGTTTCTGGCACGGGGCATGGGCGCGATGTTCATGGTCACAATGCCGATTGGACTGAGCTACTGGCCGTTTCCGCTGTGGGTCATTCTTTCCTGCGTGGGCGGCATCCTTGTGTATCCTCTTTTCACCATTTTTAAGCGCCAAAACGAAAAAAATGAGGCAAAAAAGCTGGATCGGTACGGAAATGCGCCCTCGCCTGTTGAAATAAGCGGTGGCATGTCCGACAATGCTGAAGATGCGCCCAAAGGTTCGCTGTTGGAGCAACTGCGCGATGTGGCGCTGGTGCTGTTCGCGGTAGATGCGTATGAATGGACGCGGTACACGTTCCATCCCGGTTATCGCAGGCAAATCGAAGATAAAGAAGCGGAAGAAGCCGCCCGCTACGCCGAAATGACTCAGAACGCGGAAATGCAAGGCTGGACTCCTGCGGCGACAGCCATTCCGTTCGGCCCGTTTTTAGTGGTAGGCTTTCTCCTCACGATCTTTTGCGGCGAGGCCATGATTTACGCATATCTCGTCTACGCGCACCTGACGCCGGAGTTCACTCAGCCAAGCTGACATGGGCGGCGGGAACAAGCGCGGGAACGATGTCGTCAGACATAACGTGCGGAGTGGCGCGGCGAGGATGTGGAAGCGGTGAATTGCCCTGCCTGTGTGCCTTATCTGTTTACTGCCCGCGATTTCCACACCGGGCCAAAGGAACGGAGACATGAACCGTAAAGGTTTCACCCTGATCGAATTGCTCGTCGTGATCGCCATAATCGCCATCCTCGCCGCCATTCTGTTCCCCGTGTTCGGGCAGGTGCGCAAGAATGTGCGGCAGGGGCAGTGCATTGAACAAATGCACACGATTTATACCGCACTCAAGCTGTACAAGGAAGACAACAACCGGTATCCCGCCGCCTTGTTCGGGTTTGCCGAAGATGGCACGGACTTCTACACCGGCGGAACTGTCGGAAATCTCAGCCTGCTGCACTACAAGCCGTTGTTCACCAAACAAAATTATCTCAAAGACAACGCGCTGTACCAGTGCCCGGTCACAAAAGACAAAAACCAGACGGATGTGACGAAAGCGTACTATCCGAACGTGATTGCGTACCCGACCAATACGGCGCTTGCCACTACAAACGTGATTTTCGATACCAATGTCCAGCACAGCATCGGGCGTGACGCGGACGCGACATTCAGCAAATTTATCGGCCAGAGCATCTACTATTACAAGTACGACAACTACGACATTCAGCCGATGCCCAATTCGACTCTTGATGGCCCCGATCCGAGCGGCAAGTACGAGGTTCACTACGCGCTGAACTGGTCTATCAAGCCTGCCAATCCGCTGCAGCCCGTCACCAGCGCCAACGATTTTCGCGTGTACCCCAACCAGATGAAGTACGGCAACAAAGCCGACGAAAGCCATACCGTCGTAACCTGGTGCAACGAACACGCCCTGAATGCCTACAGCGACAAAGTCCTGGTGCTGTCCCTGAGCGGGCAAACCAAAGTCGTTGACAAGAAAACCTTCTACCAAAAAGGTCCTTTGACAATTTTGAAATGAGTGATACGACGCGGAAAGAACACGGAACCATGAAAACGCGCAACGCTTGCCGCCCAACACCCAACACCCAACACCCAACACCCAACACCGCTTTCACCCTGATCGAATTGCTCGTCGTGATCGCCATTATCTCGATTCTCGCCGCTATTCTCTTCCCGGTCTTCGCGAAGGTGCGCGAATCAACGCGGCAGGGCAGCGCCATGAGCAACATGCATGCCGTCTATCTGGGCGCGAGGCTGTTTTACGAGGATGAAGGCCGCTATCCCACGTCGCTGTTTGGTTACGCGGAAGTGCCTGTTGTCAACGCGACCTACGACCCCAACAAGCCTACTGCCGCGCCCGCCCGACCCGGCGATACTAACATCACGCCCATGAGTCAGGCTACGGGCAATTATTACACCGACGCGCTCAGTACGGGACGCGGCCTCAATCACGGCTATCTGTACGGCGAGCAGGTGAAAGACTTCGAGACGTTTCTTGACTCAGATAACCTTGTCGGCAAGCAGCAGAACGGGCAGACGCAGGTAACAGCTGTTGTCTATCCCAAGACACTGCCGACGCTGAAAGATGGCACGTCGCTGGCAGGCCTGAACGTCGTGTGGACGCAGCGCAGTACGGGCGGAACCGGCTGCCCGGTATCCGGCGACACTGATTATCCGACCAACCCGAACGATAACACCGACTTGTCCTACTACAACAACCAGTCAAAACTGTTCTACAAGATGGACAGCATGGACATCGGCCCGGCTATAGACTTCGACGCGAGCGGCAATGCGATTGTCCGCAAAGACGGCAGTGGCAACACGGTGTATGAACTGCACTACTCGCCCGACTGGACCAAAGAGCGCTACGATGGCAAGGGCTGTGACGCAGTAGCGGACGGCACTCCAAACGGCAAGCCGATTGTGTCACAGTTGAAGTACAAAAGCCCGCCCACCGAGCGCACGATTCTTACGTACAACACCGACCACGTCGCCACCGCCGGAAGTTCAAACGTGCTGATCCTGCTGATGTCAGGCACAGCCCGCACCATGGACGTCAAGCAAGCCCTGAAACCGGCTGCCAATGCCATCACGCTGCCGCTGAATTATAAATAGGGTATTCAGGTATTCAGGTGTTCGGGTGTTCAGGAAATGCAAAAGCAAAGATGTTGTTTTCGCGCAACAAGTTCGCAGCCTAACACCTGAATACTTGAATACCCGAACACCTGAACACCTGAATATGTAACCGGGCGGGGAAGTCACGCGAACAGGCAATACTTCCCCGCTTCTTATCTGTGTTCCCATCAGGTATTGGGGATTAGACACTGCATACACGAGTTAAGCCGAACACCTGAATACCTGAACACCTGAACACCGCATTTGGATTGTCCGTCGGAACAAGCGTCACCGGGAAGTCGTCGTAAGTAGGGTAACGCGCTCTTGCATTGCTGCCATCGTCGGCAGTCTCCACGCTTAGGGAAACCATGAACTCAGGAACATATCATAATCGTCGTCCCGTGATTTCGATGCGCAGGCTTCGCGCTTTTTCACTGCTCGAAATTCTGGTCGTGATGGTCGTTTTGCTGATCGGCATCCTTGCCGTCGTGCGCCTGTTTCCCGGCGGCTTTCTGGCGATTCAGCGCACAGGAGAACAAACGACGGGAACGCAGCTCGCCGAGCAGCAGTTGGATTTACTGCGCAGCCTGCCCGTTCTGCCGGACTACATCGTGCCCGGCCTCCCCGACAGCAATGGCGGAATTCATGAGATTTCCAACATTCGCCCGGACGATTTGACGGAAGCGACGGATCAGGACGTGTCGCAACTGGCGACTGCGAACGGGTTCACCATCTTTCCCAACTATCCCGGCTACTACTTCTCCAATATAAATCGCTTCGGCTACATCAAAGGCGAAACTTTTTATATTCCCGTGTCCAATCCCAACATTGTGGATGGCAGCAACAAGCCCTATGGCTCTATTGCTCTGCTTCAACTCGGCCCCGTGTTCAACTACTTTAATACGAGCGGCGGTCAGACGACGGACAGCCTTCACGTGTATGGCGCGGCATTGACGCGGACGCTGCAAAGCGCGGTCGCCAGCACGGATCGCCCCGATGCCCGCGCCCTGCTGCGCAACGAGGCCGAGTACGCGATTGATTATGACAATCACATCATCGCCTTCTTCCCCCGCGTTGCCCAACCCGGCATGATAAAGTCGCGCGAGTTCCAGATTACCTTTGATTACTACGACACGAGCGCCAACCCGCCCACGCTGAAAACGCAAACGGGTAAAATCGTCGTGCAGGACATAGACCCCACAACCGTTGTTGCGGGCGTGTTGCCCCAACCCGTGTGGCAGGACATTTTCAGCGCCACGAACCCGGCTCCCACCAACGCCAAAGACGAGTTCAACATCCGCCACGAAAGCGACGATGTGAGCCGCGCCTTCAAGTTGATTACGACGGACTACAACGGCGGAACGAAGCAGACGTTTGAGGACGCAACTGCCGGACCGGGCTGGTCGGACGATGCGTATGAATATGCCTGGTTCTCCGGGCAGCAAACAGGGGATTCCAATGATGGCGTACTCGTGTTCAACCCGAAAGCGCATGTCTCCATTCTTGCGGACGACAGTTCCGATCCGCTGACGCAGGCGCAGGGCCAATCGTTTACCAACAATCTCGGACTGGTGGCGCGGGTGGATTACCTGACCTACGACAACCATATTCTGCGCGACCAGCGTACGGTTCCCTCAAGCGCGCCGTATACCATTAAATTGTCCGTGCCCAACCTGCTGACGTACAATGACATTCTGGACGATGGCTCCACGTATACCGGCCTGTTCAATGTCGCGGCGGGAACCGTGCAGCCCGACATTATTGTTGTCAACGCCAACGACGGAACGGAAGTGGCCGAGTACACCAACAACCCCTCCGCAGGCAGCAATCCTACGGTTGTGCGCGGCAATTATGATGAAGCCAACCATGTCCGCATCAGCGTTGACACCGTAGCGGGAACCATCACGCTTGCGGCGACGGCGCAGCCGGGGGATACCAACTTGAAGGGCGTGGAAGACCTGAACCTGCAGGGCAAATCCCTGCGCGTCTACTACCGAACGCAGAAAAACTGGGGTATGCAGCTGCAAAAGGCCAGCAGCGTGTACACGGCCACCACAAACCCCGACACGCTGGACTACAAAACGTTCTTCATCGGCCAGGGCGGCACGAACGGCTTTGCCACGCGCCTGTATTTCGCGCCCTCGGAAGCCGGCAAGACCGTCAGCCTGAGCGAGTTCTATCTGAAAACAGCGAGCGGCACTATTTACAGCCCGTTCAAGAACGCGACGTTCAAAATTCAGGACGCCCCCTTACAATTCGAATCGTTGGGCACGAAAGGCATCCTGTATCCCTGGATTGACGTGAGGGACAGTTTTCCGAACGCGGACGCAGAACACGTTCCGCAGGGTGGCGCAAGCGGCGATGCGATTACCGGGTTTACCGCCGCCCCAACTGGACGCGCCGTAAGCCAGGTGCGCGGCCTGTCCGTGAAATCCCGCGTGATCTGGAAAGACCGCAACAATTTCCGCCGCATAGACCAGGACAGCGTTCTGACTACCGACCGTTTACAATAACCTGCCTTTACCGAGATATTCAACGCCATGACAGCAACGAAGCCAACCATATATAGGGAACAGGGAACAGGGAACAGGGAACAGAAAATACCCAATACCCAACGCTCAACACCCAACACCCGACACCACGCCTTCACCTTGATCGAACTTCTCGTCGTGATCGCGCTGACGGCGATTCTGCTGACGCTGGTGTTCGCGCCGCTTGTCACCACGCTGAACCTGACGAGCCGGGCGGGAACACAGATCGAGGCGCAGACAAACGCGCGCGACGTAATGCGCCAACTGGAAGCGGAATTGGGCGGCCCGGTCTTTGTGTACGACAACGTGCTGCAGGGGCCGGCCAGTCAGGGCGGCAAATTGGGCGACCCGGACGGGCGCGTCAACCTGTGGATGTACAAGCGCAATGGAACCAATCCCATTGGCGGCGCTCCCGTTGTGATTCCCATTCGGTTCGGCATGATAGAATATGTCGCGCCGGCCAGCCAGTCGGAAAACAGCGCGAATACGACGCTTGATCCCACGACAGGCAGGCCGGATGTGGGAACCGGTTCACCGGGAAACGTTTCTTTGCCTCTGGTGCGCGGACGAGAAATAGTGCGCATATTTCAGGGACTGCAAAATAACACTTCCGGGACAACAGGCTTAACGCAGGACGGGGTTACGCTGTCCGGTATGCCTGTAGACGCGAAAGGCAATTTTCACGGCTACGCCAACCGCTTCGACGACGCGGCGGATGTGACCGCTTCCCAGGACAACCGCACCACGCTGTACCGGGCCGAAGTTCAGCCCTACATTCCCGACCCGACCGCGCCTGCGAACACAACGCGCTATGTCGCCAACATCGCCCTGTTCCATACCTTCAATGCGCAGGGAACGCGGGGAACCGACCCGACCGGAACCCTGATTATGGACGAACCCAACTTCTTCTATGACACCACCCCGATTCCTGCCGCATACGTACGATTAGGCGCTCCGGGCGTGGATATTGCCGGACGCGCGACCGTTCCCATGTGGGAGTGCTGGAAGGCCGTGTCGCAGCCCCTGCTGCCCCTAACCAAAGGCGATGTTGTGGAATTGCAGCGTGATAACCGCAACCAAATCGTATACGATGCCAATGATGTGCCGATTGTGCGTCCGTTGATTACGTTCACGCCGCAGTACGTGGAAAACGATCCGGGCGTCCCGGCCAGCGTGGAAGCGTCCGCTTCGGAAACTCCTTTTACCGCCGCCACAACGTACCGTTCGCAGTATGGCGCGTGGGCGCGTCCGTTCCGCGTGATCGTGTACCGCTCGCCGGACGGAATTCAGGACCCGCTTGGCTATCAGGACGCGGGCGGCAAACCGCTTTATTATGAAATGGATGACGTGAGTACGGGCATCGGCTTTCAGGGGCCGAGCGCGAATCTGGCGTCCAGCGTCGGGCCGCAGCTCAACCCGGATGGCTCGTGGAAAACGAATACGACGCCGCAGTTCGCCTTTACGCCGGATTATGACAAGGGCACGATTAATTTCGCGTTCCCGCACACCGTCTATGATCGCCTGAGCGACGGTTCGCCCGTGCCGATGTACTACAATCCGAATACCATCAACAGCCAGATAGACATTCTGGCGAACGGCGAACCCCTTACCGGACGTCGTTACCTGTGGCTGCGCTACTTCGACCCAACGGCGCAAATCGGCGGCACGGCAGCCAACCCGACAACGGCCATATCGCCGCTCGACAAATTCTATGTGGCGCTGGATGATCCGCCGCAAACACCGGCCAAAAATCAGCCCAAAGTACGCATCGTGCCGGGCAGTGAGCGCGTGTTCGGGCCGGATCAGCTTCCGGGAGCGCACTACGGCTACCGAACGCAGTACACCCGCGTGTCGGCCAATGCCGGTCAGATCGGGCAAAACCAGTACAAAATCCTGTACGAGAACGCCGCCAACTCGAACTATGTCAACGACATCAACGACCCGCGCGTACAAACCGGCTATATCGAATTCGACAGCCTGCCCGACAAAGACCCCGGCGCATTGCCCAACATCGGTTCCGTAAACCTGGATGCAACGGTGGAAAACCCGTCGCAGGCGGCAGGCAGTCTGCCCGTATATCGCCCGCACAGCCTGCCCCTGCTGAAGTACGTTGCGGCAACCGGCCAGACCGTGCCCGCCGACCCGATTGAAGTGTCGTACAGCTTCCAGATGAACCGTCCAAGCGACGTGGTGAAAATAGACTACCTGACGCGCAGCATCATGAACGTCAACATGGAAATGCGCCTGTACGATCCGCGCTCCGCCCGCCCGCAAACCACGCAATTGACCAGCAAGGTTTCGGTACGGAACCTTCAGCGCTGAAATAGCATCTAAGTAAGAAGGCATTAGGCATTAGATATTAGGCATTAGGGACTAGGAACACTCCTCAAATCCTGCTTCCCACAGTCAATGCAAACATCAACGAGCGCATTTCCCTAATGCCTAATGCCTAATATCTAATGCCTTTCCTGGAGCATCGTTCCTATGTCCGAGCAAACCCGGCAGGTCTGCGCGTCGCGCAAATCCCGTATTCGCCGTGCATCGCGCCCAATCCGGCCAAACGCTGGTTGTGGCGCTGGCCGTGCTGTTTATTCTGCTGTTCCTCGGCGGCACGTTTGTCGCGCGCGTGGCCCGCAACCTGACCAACTCGCGGCGGGCGGGGGATACGTCCGACGCGCTTGCGCTGGCGCAGGCCGGACTGAAATACTGCGACTCCGAATTGACCGGCAGCGCGGACGGCGCGGACTGGCGGCCTGTTCCGAGCGCCCCCATCGGCCCCAATAACGGCGTCAACGATCCCGATTACTTCTGGCTGGAAAAAGGCTTTACGCGCCTGAACCTCAAGGGCGGACGCGCGCTCGTGCGCGTTTCCTACGATCCCGATCCCTTCAACCCAGTCGGGCAGGCCATTAAAATCGAAAGCATCGGGCGTACGGGCGAACTCGATCCCAATGACCCGACCGTGTTTGTGCAAAATCAAGTCTCGCCGCGCCTGCGCCGCGAACTGATCGCTTACAAGCGGCTGGGCATCACGGACTACCTGCGCTTCATTACCGATAAAGACAAGAACAACCATAACAACTATCTGGGCGTTCCGGCTATCGGCCACTATTTCCCGATGGTGTTCGGCAACCCGATGCTGGCGATGGCTTCCTATTATAATGGCGTGAGCGGCAACGAAACTCTGTACGGCGGGCCGGTTTACTGCAACTCCAACCTGACCATCATGGGCGACACGCTGTTTTATGAGGGGTCGCGGGGCGTGTACGATCCGTATACTGCTGGTTCCGGCGACGCGGCGCGCGTTCAGGAAGGCATTTTCGCGGCAGGCGTGATTACGGCCAACCAATCATCAACGGCTTCGCCCACCGCCACGCGCTTCGATAACGCGGGACTTCCCATCAATCAGGCGTTTATCAACGTAGACCCGACTGACCTTGACCGCGCCTGCCACTGTGAACAACATGCCCTACGGCGGTCCGATTACCCCGACCCTGACGGCAGCGGGCGCTCCGAACGCGAATTATGAAACCTATATTCAGCGGGTGCGCGACAACAGCCCCGATCCCGACCGCTCCGGCAATCCCCGCGGCGTGTCCCGCCTGACGCCGCCCTCCATTGACACCAATCTCAACGGCACGGGCAGCCTGCGCGTCCGCCGCATTGCGCAGGAGTCGGGCATCTGGATCAGTCCAGAACTTCAACACGGGTATGCACGGGTGGGGAACCAGCATCTACGTGGACAACAACGCCGACTTGCAGCAGGAAACCCAACTGCCGGGCGTCAATGGCGGCTTTTCCCTGCCCGCCGACTGGACCAATCCCAACGCCGGATTTGCGCAAAGTTCGTGGCAAGGCCCGTACTATCGCCCGCCCGGAGTCCTCGTGGAACTGCTCGGCGACCGGATGCGGATTACCCGCACGGACGGCAAATCGTTTTATGGCTCGGATGGGACGCCCAACGCGCAAAACGGCGGCTCCACAATCGAAATTCCGTTTTCGGATGTTGATCGCGATAATCTGCCGACGATGGCCGGACAACCACCGTTGCAGCACTTCCCGCGCGATGGCGACGAGCCGTACACGGGAACCGACCCGCGCAACAGCAGCAAGTTCAGCATTGATCCGGGTTCCTACGGCGTCAACATCCTGCTGTTTGCCGAAGGCAACATCCGCGTCAAGGGCGTGTACGGAACCCTGACCGATACCACCAAGCCTTCGCCCAAACTGAGCCGCGTTCACCTGACACTGGTTACGGGCGGCAGCGCGTATATCGAAGGCAACCTGGTCAAGGGCGATGGAACCGTGAGCGGAGCGGGCGGAGCCGTGCAGCTTCAGCGCAACTCGACGTGCCAGATAATCGCCAAAGATTATGTGTGCGTGAACACGTCTATGTTTATGCAGCCGCAAAACCAGACAAACGTGTGGAACCGCCTGACGCCGGACGTGGACGCTTTCGCAACCGAAATCGGCCTGCCCCGCGTGTCCTACGACACGGCTTTTAACAATGGCGTGTTCCCGAACAGCTACACCAGCGCCAGCGCGGGGAGCGCGGTTCCGCAGATGCTGATGATGCGACAGGCCGCGCTTGCGCCCGGACCCACAGCCGTAAACCTGTTCGTCAACCCGGCTGCCGACAATGGCGCGGGCAATACCCTGTTCAACTGGCCGCAGTACGGCATCAGTTACCCGCTCGGCACGCGGCCCGACCCGAACACCAACCTGATCATACCGGACCCGTCTTCCGTGACGCCGTACTTTGAGCAGAAAACGTTCGTGTTCGATCCTAACACGACTGCGCCGACGTACAATGTGTATCCCGGCTACGACAACCTGCTGCGCTTGCAGGTGGATCAAACGGCGGCGGCATCGCAGGTCAACATCGCGCAGGGGCCGCTGCAAAGTTATCTGCTCGGCGGTATCATGGTATCGCCCTTAGACATTCGCATCGAAGCGGCCTTGTACGCGCAGGACAAATCGTTCTTCATCATTCCGGGTTACTCGTTCAACCCGGACCCGAACGATACCCGCGCCCATTTCCTTGCGACTAGCAGCGCGCCCGCCGCCGGGGATGGCAACCGCGTATCGTTCAGCCCGCTGGATGTTCAGGCGGATCGGGACGCCAAAAACAGGTTCCCGTACCACAATGAGCCGCTGGATGTGCGGATTACGTTTCAGGGCGCGATTGCCGAAAGTTATACGGCAAGTCTGGGCGCGCAGGCCGCGTGGCTGAAGCAATGGGGTTATACGCCCGCCAAATACGGCTCGTTTAACGCGGCCAATGCCATGAATACTGAGATCCCGGACGATCACCTGATGGCGCGCGACCCGGCCCCCAATGGAACCCTGCCGGTCGGGTATGTGGCGGGCGATCCGGGCAATCTGGATTTCCGCACAATGGTTGAAAAGCAAACCGATACGCCGCCGCGCCAACGACTTTCTGCTCACGCGCGCTCTGCGCTTCGAGTACGATCCCGCGCTGGCAATGCCGTACTTCCACAGCACCGACAAAACGCTGACGGGACAGCAAAACCGCAATCTTCGGCTTGGCCGCGCCCTGCGCTTCACCAAGCGCACGGTAACAGGCTTCGGCAGCAACACGCTGGTTTTCCGCCAACTGCTGCCGCCCATGCCGCGCCTGCCGCTCGGCCCCGACCTGATCTTCTCCGGCCAGAGCGACCAACTGCTGGGTGAAAACCCGTATGACACGGATTTGTATACGCCATAGGAAGGCATCAGGCATCAGGTATTAGGCATATAGGAAACGCTGTACACGATAAGTCTTAACTGACCTAATACCTAATACCTGATACCTATTTATGAAGTGGACACACGAAACATGAAACGTAAATCCCTGACGATAGGATTGACCGGGCTGGCCGGAGTGGTGCTGTGCGGCGGGCTGCTGACGTTGAGCGGCAGGAACCAGCCGGCACACGCGGACGCCACCAATTACAGCAACCAGAAGCGCGCCATACGCGCCTGCGTCCTCGTGACCGAAGCCACGCAGGACGCGGACGGGGGCGGCGCAACTTATCCGAGCAACGTCACGCCGCACGTCTTTTATGCGCTGGACAGCCGGACGGATTTGCGCCCCGGTAACTTCGAGTTCGTAAACCCGCTCGCGCCCCAGATCATTACGCAGGATATTTATAACCGCTGGCTGCGGCGCAGCAATGCCAACGGCAACCGGGATCGCGCGTTCAACAACGGCACGGCGGAGCAGCAGTTGTTTCAGGTTGGATCACCCTGCACCAAAAACATGGGCGCGTACTGGGAAGTCAATCTGAGCAAAGTGACTTCGACGGATTTACAGCAGTTCGATGTGGTGCTGATGCCCATGCACGGGTCGCGGCCCGGTTTGGGCGTACAGTTTACGCCCGCCGAGCGCGAGCGCCTGCGCCATTACGCGGATCAGGGCGGCACGATCTGGATGGAAAACGCCGGATTGGGCAGTGGCGCGTTCGGCGGCGGCGGGTTCTTTGAAGTGATGGACACGGGCGGGCAGCCGGGCGCGAACACGCCGATTACGGTTGCCGCCGCGCACCATCCCCTGCTCAATTACCCCTATTACATCTCGCCCCAAAACACGTATGGCCTGAGCGTCCAGAACAGCATGAACAATAACCTGTTCATTGACCCGACGACGAATGCGGCAAAAGCGGCGTATGGCGGCGCGCAGCTGCAATTGTCGCAGGCGACGGCTCCCATTCTGCGCAAAGGTGGCGCGACAACCGTGTACGCGGGCGACATCGGCGCGGGGCATTTGCTTGTTACGTCCGCCAGCATCGCGGGCGACATTAACAATTATATGATCAGTGGCAATGCGCAGGGCGTTCCCGGCTCTTCGGTTATCGGCGTCAACGACGGCGCGGTTTGCGGCAGCAATCTGCAAGGCATCCCGCCCACGGATTTGAAGTTCGCGTACAACCTCGCAAGCTGGATCAGCAGTGTGCCCACGCCCGGCAGCAACCAGCGGCGCACGGGTTCCACGCAGGAAAACATCGGCTCGACGCTGGCCGTGAAATGGTCGCCCCTGCCGCTGATGAACCCGGCGAATGTCGGCTCCGGCGCAACCATTTATAAGGGGCTGACCTATTGGGTGGACGGCAACAACTTCCTCCACGCTTTCGACACCAACCCGCAGCAAAGCCTGAGCGGAAACGGCAACCCGGACGACGGCATTCCCGATTTTATTTATGGCTTTCCCTATGATGAAGTGTGGAACGACAAGGGCGCGCGCATTCTGCCCGACCCCAATACGGCGCGCGGCTCCACGCCAACCGTCGTTACCGTGACTGACCCTTCCAGCAATACCATTCTCGAAGCGCTGGCGCTGCAGGACACGCAGGGTTCCTTTTACGTTGTGCCGATGGCGCTTGGCGGGCAGAAATACACCACCAATACTCAAATTACCATCAAGCGCGCGACGGGAGACATGCAGCCAAGCCTCGTGACCACGCCGACTATGGCGGGCGCGATGCCGAAATCAAGTTCGGGAGCGCCGTTCGGCAACCCGTTTCCCAAGCCTGTTCCGGCTCCCGCCTATTCCGATGGCGTCCTTTTCGGCCTGACCTTCAACAAACCGCAGGGCAGGAACGGCGAACTTGGCTGGCGCATCGAAGCCATTGACCTGCTGACGACCCTCAAATCGGGGAATCCGTCGAGCGTGTTCGGCGGCGATACAGGCGACGCGGCTGTGCCCAACCCGTCCACCGGCAGCATGGGCCTGCCCGGTTTTTACAACCCGCAGGGCAATCTGACAGTGGGCGAGGTGAAGGACCCGAATTCGGACGCGGTAGATAAAATCGTGTATGTGCCGATTGCGGCCAACGACACAGCCCAAACCGCCGGCGTCATCAGAACCGCGTGGTTCAGTACGCGCTCCGAAAGACTGCGCGCCGGACTGTTGACGAATTTCCCGGCGGAATTTCCGATAGGCCGAACGTTTGTGCCGTCCGGCAACCGGGCGCGCATACCTTGGTACGTGGGCGGGAACAGTCCGAGCAACATCAACCTCAACCCGGTCGTGCATATCGTCACGTATAACGGCACGGTGGCAACGGGAATTCAAACGTTGACCTATCCGAATGATTTCACCGTGTCCTACAAAGCGGATGGCGAGTACGCGCTGGATGATCCCAACGATCCCACCTCCACAAAGAACCCTACGGTTCCCGCAGGCGCGCGCATGCACGTTATTTTGAACAACGTCACGCCCAATCCCAGTACCGATGTGGTGTATGTGGATTACACCGTAGACTGGCCCGGCGCGCCGATAAACGGCGTCACGCCTTCACCGCTGGACCTGGCCTTGATCATGGCGCGGCAGTACCAGACGTTTCCCCAAACCTACGGCGCTATGACGCCGGAATTCTCCGGCGGCGTTGCGCTCAGTGGCGACGACAACCTGCTGATGGCCGTGACCAACCTGCGCGGGGGAACGGGAGTGACGGGCAGCACGGATATAGCCGTTCCTGACCGGGTTTTCAACGTGCGCGATTCCTATATCGGCGTGGACAGTTCCACGGTTCGTACCAATCTGACCGGGCAAAGCGGTCCTCCCGCCCGCCCGCGGCAGGAAGGCCCGTATGTCAACTGGATGTTTTCACCCAATGAGGGCGTCACGCTGGACAGCAGCTACGGCGGCGGCGCTTTCAACGGCTACCAGGTGCGCCCGCGCCTGCTCGACCCGATCAACAAGCAGCCTATCTATAACTTCAAAGCGGTCGGTTCGCCGATTTCCTCCAACGGCACGGTTTACGTGCTGGGCATGGGCTACAGAACGGCCCAATCTGCCGGAACCGGCAGCGCGAACCAGCCCGATTATACGGTGCTGCTGGCCCTGCGCGAAAACGTGGATGCCTCCATTGATGTCGGGCCGGTGACGGATACCGCTGTGCTTACCCTGGTGCAGCCAAGCCTGATCAATCCCAGCGGGAAGATCACGCTGACGCAGGACAATGAATTTACCCTTGAGCGCGTCCCGGATACTATTAATGGCGGCTTTAAGGGCATTGCGCATATTCTGCGCTTTCAGCAGATTCAGCCGGGTGGGCAGACAAACACGGACACCTTCAATCTCGCCCTGCCGATCTGGGTTCAGGACGCCACTGCCGGGCAGGGAACCCTGACCATACCGCCCAAAGTAAACCCGGTGACGGGCGTGGGCATTCTGGACAACCTTCAATACTATGTGGTGATTCCCACCAACGAAAACCGGCGCGCTGCCCAATGTTCCCGGCGCGTTTGCGACCAGTGGCCCGTCCGTATCGGGCAATACGCTGTACTTTGCCGCGGACGCCAGTTGGCGCGGGTGGTGGCGGGCAGGCGGTAAGCGGTGTCGTGACGGTTGACTTGCAGCGCGCCGTCAGCGCGCAAGGCGGCAGCCCCTTAGACGATAAGGGCGTGTCCTTTGTGTCCAATACGCCGGCGCTTACCGATGTAACGACGGGCGGGCCATTGGCGACGATGTATCCGAGCGTCCATCCGCCGCTTGGCACGACAAACGTGATGATCGCTCCCAACGCGCAAAGCCTGACGGGTATGGACAACGGCCTGATTCTGATTGCCGACAGCCACCGCCTGCTGGAAGTGGACGCGGGGGGCAACGCCTACTGGTCTATGGAAGCCACGCGAACCCATACGATTGTGGGCGCAAACAACATTGCGGATGGGGGCATTGCAACCACGCCGATTCCGCTTTCGCGCCCGGCAACCGCGCGCCGGTTTGAACTCAACGACTTTCTGGTCGTGGATACGGGTAACAACCGCATCGTCGGCACGGACAGGGGCAGTACCACGCGCTTTGAAATCAGCGGTTTCCAGGACGGCATGAAGTTCCTGCGCCCCGGCGACCCGCTCAGTCTGAACCAGCCTACGGATGTGGAAACGTTCCCGGAACAGTTCAACGGCTATACCATTACCAACCGCGATACGAACGTGTCCTATACCTTTAACGGGGCGGGCGTGGCGTACCACTACTTGATCGCCGACAGCGGCAACTACCGGATTCTCGATTTGGTGGACGTGTACGACGCGAACGGACAGTTGGTACAGCTTACGGCAAGCGATGGAAGCGGGAATATCTCCGGGGAAAAACTGCTTTCGTTCGTTTCTCGCTCGCTTGGGGAACAAAATCAGCGCTACCGCTATCGAACAGTACAGCAGTTCCAGGCAAGTGGCGTAAACTACATCATTGCCACTGTCGCCAACGTGCGGCAGGCCAATGTGGGCGGCGCGGGCATCGTCGGCAACGACGCCACCAACTTCGAGGGACCGGGCGGTTCGCTGATCGTGATTCAACGCTCTCCAAGCGGCCCGAACCCCAATGGTGGCGCGAACCTGCAGGCCGGTGATGTATACAACGTCATCAACAGCTTCCGGGTCGCCGACCAGAACGGCAACTTCACGCAGCGCCAAAATGTCAGCAATCCGACGTGGTTCAAAGAGTTCAGCGTTGCCGATACCACGCAGGGCGTGGGCAACAACCCGCAGCAGGTTCCGCGCTTCCTGCTTTCCGACGCGAACGGCTGCTACATCCTGCGCTACGACAACGTTCTCAAGGACTACGTGACCGACTGGAAACTGACCGCCAACGAATACTACTATATGACGGGGCGCAAATTGCAGGCAACGTCTATCACGCGCGAAACCCTGGCGGACTACTCGCCGTCCCGCAACAAGTTCGAAGCGCGCCTGCTGATTACCAATGGCTACAGCGGCGCGGACAATATGCCCGCCGTATTTGGCGCGGGCTGGCTGCAGGGTGTGGTACAGGGCGAAGTGTTCGAGATCAACGCCGCGCAGTATTACCCGCTCCCGGCAGCCGGTAAAACGACCTTTGGCTATGCCGTCGCGCCCTACCAGCGCTATGGCGTGAACGCGGGCAACCCGGTTATCAACACCAATGGTCCCTTAACGCGCATGATTCCCAACGAGCGCGCCGTGAAAACACCCGGCGGCCAGTACGTCATCAAACGCAGCATCGGCTCACCCGACAACGGCCTGTCCACCTTCATTCTGGAACAGCCGCAGTACGCTGAGAAACCGCTTTAGAAAAGAAAGGCATTAGGCATTAGGCATTAGGCATTAGGAGGAGAGCAAAGCGCAGCTTGATTGGGTCGGCTGCACTGTGAAAACAGGGTTGACACGCGCAAGACGCGCTTCATTGCTTCCCTCCTAATGCCTAATGCCTAATGCCTAATGCCTCTACGCAAAGAGGATACACCCCATGAGGCACCACAGTGCGCTCGTCAAACAGTTTGTGATGGGAGCGGCGGCGACGCTGCTGCTGGCATTGGGCGCAGGTTCGGCCCGCGCGCAGGTTCCCATAACCTTCGATGACCTCGACTGGACGACAGATCGGGGTAACATCATCTTTTCCACAACGGGAAATCTGAACGCTTATCCGCTGCGTCCGGGACGCAACGGCGCGAACGGCAACCCTGCCGATCCCCGCTTCAATCCCCTGGACAGCAAGCGCGCGGTTCGGCGCTGGGTCTGGCCGACAACATCGGACCTTTCCGGCATTACGGGCGGGATTCTGCCGCCCACGACGAGCCTCAGCGTGACGGTGGACAACCCCTACTTTGACGGCGCGAACGGCTACCTGAATAAAGCCAATAGCAACATCTTTTTAGACAGTACGCAGTCGCCCGACTCGCTGAACCCGTGGACGCCCATAAATGGCTTCACCGTGCCCGCGCCTGTGGATCGCGCAGACCTGAACGGGTTCTATTTTACGTTTAACCCGCGCGAAACCACCGGAGTTCCCACGGATCCGCCACAGGCCGCCGCAGGCGATTACGGCTACACCTACGCGCACCACAACGATTTTGTCGTCATACGCGGCAACAATAATGACGGGCCGGCGACGGACTCGGAACTGGCCGCGCTGCCCAATGCCGCGCCGAACGTGTACTCCGCCGTCCATAAGGTGCTTATCAACACGGCCCAGAGCCAGCCCCTGGCGCAGTGGACACTGGGTTCCACGCTCAACGCCAATTTGGGCGGAAACCCGGTTCCTGCCGGCACGTACAACATCAATCTGTACTCGCCGGGCGGCGGCACTTTCATCACCCATCCCGGCAATGTCCGCCTGCAGCACCCGAATGTGCTGCGCGCGTTCGCGCGCGTTTCGTGGGGCAAAAACACGGTTACCGGCGGCGCGATCAATTTCGGGACCGGCGTGGCGGGAGCGGGCGGCGTCAATGATCCCACGACCAGCCGCATTTTTCTGATAGACCTGTCCGCGCCCGGCTATATTCCCATCGGGGCGGCAGGGCAGGCGGCTGCCGTGTTCCCTTACGACGGCAACGCCAACGATCAAATCGTGGTCACGCTGTACAGCGTCACGCCCGACGATCCCAACGACCCGACCAAATACGGCCCGCCCGACCCGGTCAGCGGCATTCAGCGCACCGCGCTTGTCACCGCCGACGCCTGCCAGTTCACGCAGGAAAACCTGGACGCGGAGTGGCGGGCCGGGACTTGGTCCGCTTCCCGATGCCAACGCCAGTTTTATCGGCTCGTCGGGCGTGATTTCCAGCCCGGTTGTCGGCTCTAATAAGTTCGCGCCCAGGGGCGTGGCGGGCGCGACGCAATGGTATGTGGCGCGTCAGGAACTGACGCGCGATGTGACGCCGCGCACTTATGTAGACCCGACCAACGGCAACAGCCTGCCGATTCCTGATCCCACGCTTGTGGCGAACGTGCCTGTCTTCTACTGCCTGAGCAACGAAGACCAATTGGGCATTTTGGGCAACCAGAGTTCGGCGCAGCCCTCCAAAGCGCGCGTGTTGTGGCGTTTTGTCGGCTATCCCGACGCGGGCAGTGAAACCGTGTTCGCTTCCCCGGTTCTCGCCAATGTGCGCGGACGCGACGGCAAGTACCATACCATCGTGTACTTCTGCGGAACCAACGACGGGGGCCAGGCGGGAATCACGGGACGCATTTACGCGCTGGACGCCAAAGGCGACCCCACAACCGCGACCACGATTCCCTATTGGACCTATCCTTCCGTGCGCCCGCTGTCGGCAGGGGAAGTCGCTGCCGGCCTGTACCCCGCGCAGTACGAAGACCCCAACTACAACGGCTCGCCCGTCCTCACTTCGACGGTGTACCCGACCAACACCATGCCCTATGGCGGAGCGGGCCACTGGTGGGAGAAAGACCAGCCTCTGTTCGCGTCCGGGGCGCAGGAGTATTACGACGGCGACATTCGCCCGGACACCACCAACGCCGGCCATTTGATTGTGCGTACCGATACGCTTATCGGCAACACCGGAGCGGGCATGGGCGGCATTCAGGGCGCTCCCATCGTCATAGATGACCCGGTAAATCCGGGTGGCCCGATGCTCCTTGTCGTGCCGAGCGTGGATGGCCGTTTGTATACCTTCGATGCGGGCGGAAGGGGAGACTACACGCTGGCCGATGGAACAACCATCGTGCCGGGAACCACGCAGCGAATCTGGACATGGCCCCACTTCAGCGCGGACGCTTATCACCATTTCTTTGCCGGAACCCTTACCGGCAATCCCGAAAACCAGTTCAAAAGCGAGTCCGGCAAGGGCAACATGCCGTACTCGCCGGCATACGATCCCACGTTCCCGGTCGCTTCGGGACCCGGCGTTGTGAACGACCCGATTATCGTCACGGCGGGGGATGGGCACGTTTACGGCATCAAGCCGCTGCACGACGCGCTGACCACCGTTGCCAGCAACGGCATCCCATTGTGGAACGAGCGGCGCTTCTGGGTGTATCCGCACCAGGGCACGGGCCTGAATGATCCGTCCGCGGACGCCCTGTTCGACACGCCCGGCGTGCCGACCATCTATCGAACCGGACCAACCTCGGCAACCGCGTCCATCAACTTTACCAGCAGCGGGCGCATTTACAGCCTGAACTTCCCGCAGACGCAACCGGCCTCCGGCTACAGTACGCCCAGTTTGCGTTGGGTATTCCCCAACACGCCCAATCCGCCCAACCAGGACCCCACCGATCCGTCCACGTTTGAATACCCGCAGGGTTTCAGCGCGCACGGCCTGATCGTCGTGCCGCAAAGCATTACGAACGGAAGCGGCCAATCCTTGCCGAACGACATGGTGTATGCGCTGCTGAACGATGGCAACGTGGTGGGCGTGAATTACCCTAATGGCACGTTTTATGCGGCGGGAACGTCGCTGCTGAACGCGGATTCCATCGACAGCGCGCCGATTGTCGCGGAAATAGCCCCGGACCCGGCCTTTTACTCGCCGGTGCGCAATCTGACGTCTGTGGCGCAGTCCGTGCCCGCCCTTGTTTTCGGCGACAGCGCGGGAGGACTGTACGGCTTCAAACTGGTTTCCGAATCCAACCAGGATTCGACCAATCCTGTCAATATCCTGCCGATCATTTATGCCCGCCTGGATACAAGCGGGCAACTGGCCGCGCCGCCCGCCCTTGCGGCCTCGAACTTTACCAGCAAAATCGGCGGCTATTATGTGGTGGGCGACACCAACGGGCAATTGCGCGCGTACAGCTTCGGCTTCGGGCAGTACGGCGACATTGAAACCGTGCCCAATACGGAAGGAACCGGCAACAGCTTTATAGCAGGAGACGTGTCCATTGACGTGCGTATCATAGACGCCTATGCGAAGGCCGATTACGACCAGATGGCCCAGGCCGGAACTGCTTACGGCACGGGCAAAACATCGGCGCGTATGCAAACAGGCGGCGTGTATAGCCGGTCGAACGGCCACGCCCCTGCCCAACAACCTCAACGCGAACGGCACATCCTACTTCGCGCAGGATCAGGGCAACGTACTCTACCTGGTCGCGTCGGGCGTCTATCACGCGCAGCCGGTTGTGGACAGCGTTCCCAATGGCGCCGCGAAAATCGCCACCGCGCCGCCCACAATCAAGGTCACGTTTACCCTTCCGCAGGAAGGTGGCCCGTCCGTAACGAAAGTGGTTACGATACAGCCCACTTCCGATACGGACACCAAGAGTGGCGCTCCGTGGCCGCATAAATTCGCGTGGCCGGATGACCGCGCCATTTCCCCCGGCGAACACGATCAGTTGAGCATCTACGGCAACGATTACAGCGACCCGATGAATCCACCCGACCCGGCTGCCAATCCGCCGACGGGCGCGAAAAAATTGACCGGGCGCGCGCAGAATGTCTTTCCCTGGATCGCCACAACGTCCATTTCCCTGACGCCCTCCATCGTCAACGGCATGGCTACGTTCACGCCCAACACCGTCGGCTCCCAGGTGTCTGTCAGCGCGATGATTATGCAGACACTGTCCGGGCAACAAGCCCCGGCGCAGGAAACCGCATATCTGAACATGGGCCAGCGCTCGGATCAGGGCAGTTCCAACAGCGCGTATCCGCCCGACCGCAACAACCTGAGCAATGGCAACTACCAGAGCAAAGAGCGCGCGCTGTACATCACCAACCCGCTGTCAGTCACGGTGCGCGGCTACAATACCAGCGGCAACAACATCACCGACCAGACGGGCACAAACTCGTACAACATCATCGGCTGGTTCCCCGGCGTGGATAATCCGAACTTCAATGGCGCGCTCAGCGGGCTGGAACTGACCGGCAATGGGGCGTATGTCGGCATCGGCGGCGCCACGCCGGGGTCGCCGGGAACGGGCGTTATCAAGTCCATTTATGCGCCGTTCGATATGGCGCAGGACAACAGTTCGACGACCTATCGGGGCATTGACAACACGGGAACGCGCCGGGATGCCTTCTTCATCATGGATCGCAGCAGCCTGGGATACAAAGGCAAACTGGTCCAAATCCGGGCGCATGTGTCAACTCTGAGCTGGACGGGAACGAACACGTCCATGATGAACCCCCTGCCGTTCGACATATTCCCGATCAATCAGTACGGTGTGCAAAGTTTGGACTATCCGAACCTGGACGCGCGCTACGCCACAATGACCGTCAACAACTCGGACGCGCTTCACGGCACGGCCACGCTGCTGCCGGCTACCGACGACCCGGCGCATCCGGGCGATGAAAGGTATCGCATCCCGCATCCGACGCCCGTTAGCATGTCGCTGCAAATCCCGAAATACTTTCCGGCGAACGTGAACCGGGGCGTGGTTCGCAGCAATTTCCGGGGCCAGAATCTTGATACGGGCGGCACGTTTACCGATCAAGCCGGGTACATACGCGGCGCGCGGCAAGGCTCGTCCGGGCCTGCGTACCAGGATACAAGGCAGATCGTCGGCCCGCTGAACAACGTTACCGGCCAGGCGGACGCTTATACCAACGCCAACGGGTTGGTAGGCAGTTCTCCCGCCGCCGGCTATACCGGCTCCATCGAAGTGGAAATGGTTCCGCCGGGAAGCACGAGTCAGCCGCTCTCAGCCGGCCAGCGCCGCCTGACCTTCAACCAGGGGGCAGGACTGACAAACAGGCGCACGGGCGCTGCGAACGGGCAGACGTACCGCAAGTTCGAGGCCGGCATCGCCGTTGCCCCGACGTTCCGCATGAAGGTGCTGGAAAACGTGGTGGACCTGGGCAACCAGCCGCATGGCACGGGCTACAGCGATCTGATCGCGAATAACGCCGGGTATCCGGGAGCCGCGCAGTACCGCTATCCGTTTGCCCCGTCCGCGACAGGTTCTTATGCCACGTCGCTGTCGCCCTGGGACATCAATGAAGCGTTGACGGGATTGGCGCTTGGCGCGGGCATACCCGCCGAGGGGCAGTTCTTCCATCCGATCACGCTTGTCAGTGACAGCAACATCAACCTGATCAACCTGCGCGTCGCCAAACTGCTGGGTATTCCCAGCACGGACAGCAACGCGGTTCCGAACCTGGGCGGCATTATCAACAACGCTTCGCTGTCGCAAAATCCGCCGTTCGGCGTTGCCCGCGCCGCGCGCCTGTTCAGCGACCAGGTCAACAGCCTGCTGTCGCCGCCCATGATCGCCGCTCCCTTCGGCATGATCGTGGGAGGTGGAACCGCCCCGAACTACCTGGGCAATATCGGCATCGTGTCGTCCTTCGACCACGACAGCTACGCGCAGAGCATTTTGGGCGAAAACAACCTGTATCCCATCGCCAATCCCGCTGTGGACGCGCAGACCGCGGCGCAGTCGCAGGACTTGTTCACGCTGTACGGTCCCGCGCTGTTCGGGCCGGCGTGGGCGCAGAACACGCAGTCGCGTCCCACGCTGCACAAGCCGCGCCCCAACGACAGCACGGGAACCATCGCCAGCATCCCGGATAAGCCGTATGACTTCGACTACCAGGCGAACACGCTGAATCAGCCTGCAAATCCAAACGGCCCGTCGTACATTCAGCAGCAGCAGCTAATCGGGTTGTTTGGCCGTCCGTCTGTGGGAATGGCAATACCCATCGGTACGCCGGTGGGAACCTACAGCGCGCCCATCTTCCCGTATGAGGATGGCCTGCCGATACAATGGGTGGAATGGCTGAACAGTTCCACGTTAAGCTCGGTCGCCAAACCCGCCAACATCCTGGGCAACAACGACGACATTCTGAACACCACGCAGGCCGGCGCGCTGGCGGAACCCTACGCCAATCCCTCGCCAATCGTGAAAGTGTCGGTTCGGGAGTCCCGCCTGACCGAAGGCGCGACAAACGGCTCCATGCCGCAGATTGACGTGCGCAATAACAACGGCGGCTACGATCCCATCGGCTTCAACATGCAGCCCTCCGCGATCATGGTTCCGCAGGCCGGAACCGCCACGAATGTCTATAACAAGATATTCCTGTACTGGGCGACCAACCGGCAATTCAACCCGGCGGGCAACAACGGCAAGTACAACGTGTCCGGGCTGCCCACGCCGTTCGCGCCGTACAATCTCGCGTACTCCTCGCTCATCACGCCGTATGCCTACCTGAACGGCTACTATCGGGGCGACGCGGACTTCGGCTACTACAAGGGCAACAACGCGCTGTTCCCGGACAACGTGCGAATGCCGCAATGGTGGAGCGCGGGCTATCCCAAGAACTCGCCGTTCGCGCTGTTGCCGGGCTTCGATATGAACGGCGACCCGCTGGATTACACCAAGCTGTTTCCGCAGCAGACGGGTTCCAGCAATGTCGTCAGCCCGCCGTCTGTCCGGTACGGCAGCCCCGCCACCACGCTGGCTACGCTGTACAACGAGGCCACCGGCAACTTCGAGATTGACCCGGAAGCCTACCTGACCGCGCAGGGCATTGCGGACAAGACTTCGGGCACGGATGCGTCGGGCCGCGCGCTTCCGCAGCAGACGGAAACCCGCACGTTTGTCGCGTCGCTGGCGAATCGCTCGGGCAATTCGGAACCGGGAGCGCCGGACTATACCAATAGCACAACCGATACGTGGTTCAAATCGTTTATCAACGATCCCACGCTGCCCAAACTCAGCCCGCGCCCGCTGCTGGTCAAACTGCGCAGCGCGCCTGTCAACGGCAGTACGCAGGACCTCAAGTTCCTGTACGTGTTCTGGTTTACCGGCGCGCAGAACCGCACAAGCCTGTACTACAACGTGAACGTGCAGGCGGGTGGCCTGAATCAGAAGTTCGATGACAAGGGCTTCCAGGTTCTGGGCGACCAGAAACTGTCCACGCCCGGCGCGCTGACATGGCAGAGTGATCCGTACCCGGTCTTCCGCCGCGCTTACGACCCGACATTAGGCCAGGTTGTGGATGCGGTAGACGTGATGTTTACGGGACAATTGAAGAACCGGCAAGTGTCGGAAGTGATGCTGGCCCGCTACCGCATCGTGGAGCAGGCGGTTCCGGCTGGCACGAGTACGCCCGCGCTTGCGGTCGGCCAACTGGTTGCGATGCCGTTCCCGACGGTGCATCAGGAAACCCTGACGCCCGTGCCCGGAACCAACACGTATGCGGCGCGGGACGCGGCCTGGTTCCTGCCCAACGATCAGCAGACGGCGGATACGGCAGCTAACCGCTACATGCGTATCTACCTTTCGCAGAAGGGAACCAGCCAACTCTACCTGATTAACAGCCAGGCGTATATCAACGGCGGAACCAATGTCGCCAATGGAACGCAGCGCGGGCGCATTGACCCGGCTTCCGGCCTGGTCTACTTCAACGCGGTCGCTGTGGATACGGGCACAAACAAAATCGCCATGAACGGCACTCGCCCGGTCTATGGCGGCGGGCAGATCGTGGTGGATGCGCGGTCTGGTACGGTTTCGTTCCCGAACATCCCGCCCGGCAAAACGGATCGGCTGTATGCGTCTTACACGCCTTATCTGCTGCGGGTCAACACGTCCCGCGACGAAAGCAATGTGGAGCGCGACAGCACAGATATTTCGGGCAATCCCAATCCGTATGGCGGTTTCAACCTGGCCGCCTTCCCGGCGCACCCGGCAGTGTCATCCAGCGGGCAGAACTACTCGCCGACGTTCATCATGGATCGCGCCGCCAACTTCCGGGGTACGCTCCAGTCGCCGCAGGTGCTGTTCGGCGTCAACAATCAGCCCGCGACCTCGTTCAACAACCAGGGCGCGCTTGTTGGAGGCTCACTGCCGCCCGTAGCTCGCATGTGGGCGTTCTACCGCAAGACCGACGCGGCGGGAAGCATCAAGGGAACCGTGTTCTTGAAATCGCTGCGGCTGACGGCGCGTTTGCCCCTGCCCGTCGCAACGATTGCCACTGTAGGTACGGCAACTGCGCCGATTGCCTCGCAACGCATCCAGTCCATAACCGTTACCGGCGTAGATAGGCCATTGACGCGGGGGTATGAGGTGGATTGGGTACGCGGGCGCGTGTACTTCCAGGAGGAGGATGAGGGCAATCTCGTCAAGATCAACTATCAGTACTACAATCCGAGAAATGGGCAGTCCGCCAATTCCGGCGACCTGTACTACCGGGTAGCGTGGAGCGACGAGATCAGCGCGGCGGGCGTCACCAATGGCGATCAAACAACGCCGGAAGTGGCAATGCCGACCTCCTCGGTTGTCAACGAAGGCCAGATTGCCGCGTTCAAAGACCCGTACATTGACAAAGTGTGGCTGTTCTGGAGCAGCACCCGCGCGGGAACCACCATCGGCGCCAACAACAATCCGCTCGGCGAAACCGACCTGTACTACGAAACGCTCGCGCCGCAGTTCTACCCGTCGGCGAGTAATCAGTATTAGGAAGTAGTCAGTAGCCAGTAGACAGTAGTCAGTAGAAATGCCTCACTACTCGAAGCTGTGCAGAACAAGAACAGCTTGCAAGAAACGGGCATTTCTACTGACTACTGACTACTGGCTACTGACTACTCCTCCTCACCCACGCCTCTGCATCGTACTGCAACTGCTGTAAGGTGGCGCGGGCATCGGGGTACTCGCGCTCGAAGTGGAGGCGGTGGGCGGCGAGGATTTTCAGGTCGCGGGTTCCGGCGCGGCAAAGATAGATCAGTTCGCGGCGTTCAATTTCGGTAAGAACGGCGTTGGTGGGGGCGCGGAGGGCGTTTTCCACTTCGGGCGGCAGGTCGTAGGAGGCACACGCCAGTTGGTACAGAACTTCAAGGGCGGAAGCGATGTCGTTGGGGTGGGCGGCGTGTTCAATTTGTTCGGCAATGCTGCGCAGGCGCGTTGCAAGGGCGGAGCGCTCTTTGTCGGCCAGCAAGCGCCAGAATTCTCCGGCAAGCGCGCGGCGATTCGCGTCTTCCATATCTACACCGAGAATACGGTCGGGAAACGCGCAGGCAAACAGCGCCCACGAACGGATAGCCTGCTGTTGGTTCAAACCCCGCGCGCGCCGGAACGAACCGCGCTGTAGGGCAAGAGAATGGGTGTACGAGGCAAGCGCATCGGAAAAGGGAAGCGACTGTAACGTTCCATTCTGAGATTGCAGCGTCAGAAGCTGTTCGGACATTTCTATAGCGACAACAAGCGCCTGCGCGGTCACTTCGGTGTCCCCGTCAGGCGCTTTGATGTTGTCTGTAAAATCCTGCGCGAGTTTGGATTTGCCTGTAACCGGACGTAATTTCTCCACTTCAACATCGGGCGCGGGAACAGCAAAGGCAAACAGGGGTATGGGCGCGTGACGGCGCAGTCGCTCATGCAGCCATTGCAGAGAAGCAGAAGCGTCCTCAGAAAACGGATACAATTCCGCCTGAACGCCACACGCGGCAAGGCCGGGAAGCAGCCAGCAAGTCAGGTCGGAATGGAGCAGGGGGCTGAAGCCGGAGTGCAGCGCACTCCCTGTCATGCCATGCAGAAAAGCGCCGGACAAGTGGGCGGGAAACAATCGCTCCCCCGCCTGCCATACGGACCAAAAATCATCGGGCATGTGTTCCACTGTACCTCACCCCGGGCGTCCATTTATGGACACCCTCTCCTGGGCGCTCGTTCCTCGCTAGGAGAGGGGCTTTTTAGCTTTTCTGAGCAGGATTTTCTTGAACAGAAATAGTTCAGTCCGCGCAGGCGGACTTTGTTATCGCAGTCGAGGCAAAAAATTAAAATGGGTTTTTCCCGGAGAAGGTTACTGGCAACGAAACGGGGCTAAAAGGCGTAAATGGTATGGATATGGAAGCGTTGCGAGCATTATTTTGGCCCGCCCTCACTTCCCAACTTTGCGCGTTCGCGCCTGTCAACGATCCGACAGCCGAATCTATGCTCTTGGAACTGAGAAATCTTTTGAACGTGAGAAGACGCTCGGAACTGAGAAGGAGCCTGCCACCATGCCGGAATTTACCCTGCCGCCCCTGCCTTACGATTATGCCGCTCTGGAGCCGTACATTGACGCCCAGACCATGCAAATTCATCACGACAAGCACCACCAAACGTATGTCACGAACCTGAACGCCGCCCTCAAAGATACGCCGGAATTTTTGGAACAGTCGCCGGAACAAATCATTTCCAACCTGAACGCGATCCCCGAAAGCGCGCGAACGGCGGTACGCAACAACGGCGGCGGGCACGTCAATCATACCCTGTTCTGGGAAATAATGACACCGGGCGGCAGTACGGCTCCGACCGGCGCATTGGCGGCTGCGATCACAAGCGCGTTCGGCGACGTGGAAGCCCTCAAAAAGCAAGTCAACGAAGCGGCGACAAAACGCTTCGGCAGCGGCTGGTCCTGGCTTGTCGCGGACAGCAGCGGCCAGCTGTCCGTCATCAGCACGCCCAACCAGGATAACCCCCTGATGGATGGCAAAACGCCCATCTTGGGCGTAGACGTATGGGAACACGCCTACTACCTGAAATACCAGAACAAGCGCCCGGACTATCTCGCCGCCTGGTGGAACACCGTCAATTGGGACGAGGTTGGCAAGCGGTATGAGCAGGCGAAGAAGTAGATATTAGGCATTAGGCATTAGATATTAGTGAACACTGCATGGCCTAGCCAAAATGAGGATCATGACTGCTTCACCGCTTCTTCTCTAATGCCTAATGCCTAATGCCTAATGCCTACACTATGCACTCTGAACACACAATTACACGCTGGCAGGGCGAGGCGAACCGCGCCGCGCAGGATTGCGTCGCCCTGGAAGCCCCTTTACAGATCGTCGTCAACGGCAGGAGCCTGGCCGTGACAATGCGGACGCCGGGCGATGATTTTGCGCTGGCTGCCGGATTTTTGTATGCGGAAAGCGTGATTGCAAACGGGCGCGATATTGCCGCAATGGAGTATCGGGGCCAGCCCGAAGATAGCGATTGGGGTAATGTGGTGCATGTCACGCTGCGCCCCGACATGCAGGCAGTGGGTAACAAGGCGCGATTGCAGCGCAACTTTGTCGCGTCCTCCGCGTGTGGCTTATGCGGCAAAGCCACTCTGAAAGCCATCAAGTGTCTGGCTCCGCCAGTACCGAACGATGAAGTTGCAGTGTCTTCAGCGGTGATTTGCCAATTGAGCGAGCAATTGCGACACGCGCAGCAAACCTTTGAGCGTACGGGCGGACTTCACGCGGCAGGCTTGTTCGATCTGAACGGCAATCTGCTTTCCGTGTGTGAAGATGTCGGGCGGCACAATGCGGTGGATAAACTCATCGGCGCGGAAGTGAGCGCGGGGCGTATACCCTTGAACCAGAACATCTTATTGGTGAGCGGGCGTACCAGTTTCGAGATACTGCAGAAGGCGGCAATAGCACGGTTTCCGATTGTCTGCGCGGTTTCGGCTCCGTCTTCGCTGGCGGTACAATTGGCCGAGGATTTGAACATCACGCTGATTGGCTTTCTGCGCGGCGACACGTTCAACGTTTATGCGGCAGGCAGCCGAATACGCGCCTAACAGACCCATCGCGCCGAACCCGGATTTTTATAATCCGGTTGAACGCGGCAGATTTAGCAGACAGCAAACAACACGCGATGAAAATACGATGGACACAAGATAGTGTGCGGCTGCGCATTACGCCTTCGGAATTGGAAGCGTTGCAGCGCAGCGAGATTGTCAAGGAACGCTTGAGCTTTACGGGAGCCGTCAATGGTTGGGGCGCGGCTATCCTGCCCGGCGTGGCGTCAACCAGTGTGCAGCTTGTCGGCGGCGACCTCCTTGTAAGATTGTCCGGCGAGGATTGCTGGCGTTTGAGCGAATCGGATTGCGAGGGCGTGTACTTCCAATCGGAGGAGGGCGGAACGGTCCGCTACTACATCGAAAAGGATTTCCCGTGCGTTCATCCCCGCGCCAGCGAAGCGCAGGAACCGCTAACAGAAACCTTCCCCGCCCCAGTAGATTTTGAGGCAAGGAAGCAATAAGGCGTCAGTAGTCGGCCTGAAGGCTATTTCGCTTTGACTTCGTAAATAGCCCAGCCATGCGCGGGTAGGGTGATTTTTCCGAGTGCGATGGTTCCGCCCCGCATGGTATAGGGAACGGGCTTGCCATCCGCCGTGTTGACGATTTGCAGGCCGGGTTTGACGCGAACAAACCAGTCGGCAGGGTCGAAGGCAGGCATGACCGTCGCTTCGGCAGCGTCCATGTTCCACAGGCATACGTAACCATAGCGGCCATGCAGCGCATTGCGCAGATGCAGTAGGCCGCGTACCTTGCTTGAAGCCGCGCCTTGTGCCTGTGTTTTCACCCCTGAAGGTTCCACGTCAAGCGGCTGCGTGAACGCCAGCCATTCGCGGTTCTGCCGACTCCAATCCAGCCACTTATGCGCCGCGTCGCGCTCTTCGGCTGTCATCTGCTCCAAATTGCCCTGCACCTCGTAATTGGCGTACCGTCCCGCCACGCTCGACCACAGATAATCCAGTTGATCCCGCGTCATTGCCGTTTGCGCTGGCACATAATCGAGTTGTTCGCCCCCCTTTTGAGCAGTCGGCATCGGCACATGGCACAACGCCTGTCCACACAGCGTAAAAGAAGGCTGCTGAAACAGCGCGTCGTCCGCTTCCGCTTCCCGGCTTTTGGGCTGTAATCCGTTTACCAGAGCGTTCCAGTAAGCAGAATTCAGTTTTTGGTTCGTAATGGTGTTGGGAACGGTGTAGGGATCAAGCCACTCCTTTCCCAACCATGCCTCATGGATTGCAGGCGCGGAAAACGAAGCGGGCTGCCCAATGCCTGCCCCGCTCAACACGATAAAGGATTTGTCTACGCCATGCAGCGTGTCGTTGAACGCGGCCCACGCTTCCTGCTGCGCGCGCAGGCTGTGCCCGGTAGGATGTTCGTGTTCCGTCGCCATGCAGTCTGCGGTTGGGTGAAAACTGACTTTCAGATACGTGACGGCCTGTTCGCGGCACAGCGACAGGAATGATTGCGCATCCTGCCGCGCCCAATTTCCTGTAAAACATAAAGGCGGCTGCTCTTCGGCCTCATCGGGCAGGGGCTTGTACAGCCATTCCGGGTGCAGCAGCGCGGCCTGCGAACCGGGACTGGCCGCCGTTACATCCGTCCACAATCCGAACCGCATTTTGTTGAGGCGCACAAGCGTGGAGATGGGCAATAAGCCCTGCGGGAACTTGATCTTATCGGTCAGCCAGTCGCCGTAGCGCCCGGTTTCCACGGCGCGGTTGGTCTGCCAGCCGTCATCCAAGACAAACGCCTGCAAGCCCAATGCGGCGGCGATGGGAATGATGGTTTCACACGTTGCGGCGTTTATCTGATCTTGATACGCGAAGCGCGTGTTGTAAGCGAAGGGAATGGAGTCGGGCGTTCCCCGCGCCACATACTGGCCCAGATAGAGTTGATACAGAAACGCGGGAACGCCTGCATTGCCGTGCCAAAAGGCTGTCAAGGATTTGGCGGTGCGCAGCGGTGTTTCCGCCTTCAAAGCGGCGTACAGATTGATAGTAGGCGCAGCGTTGTGATTGTCGGAACGAACTTCACTGCCCGCGTCCAATCCGGCGGTCAGCAGCACATCTTCCGAAGCCGCCCCCGCCGTGTCCGTAAACGTGCCGACGAAATTGCCTGTAGAAGACGCTTTGCTCCAACCCTCCGGCAGCAGCCACCGATCCAGCGTCACGGTTTCCAGCAGAAAACTGGATTTGCGGTGATGCACAAATGAAAACCACTTGGCAATCGTCGGCTCTTCCCCCGCGTGAATCTGGTAGCACACATCCAGTTCAAAGCCTTCGTACTGCTTCAAACCCGACAGGCTGATGGTTAAAATCTGGCTGTTATCCTCGCCCGTATTGATGGTGTGCTGCATCAGTTGCCAGTTGCCGGTCAAATTCAGGTTGGGGGGAGAAGTTCCCACTTCCACGATGTAGGCGGGCGAGGGAGACGCATTGCTATTCAACTTCATGGCAATGTGCCGCGCGCCGAGAGGAAGATCAATCTGTTCCGGGTGTCCGGTGACGCGCTGTACGCCTGTCTCGTCTGCCGTCGGACTTCCATCCGCGTAAACCTCATCCCCCGGCACAATTCCATGCGGCAGGTACAGCGCATAGGCATGTCCGGCTTTCAAGCGTCCGGCAGGAATCGTTGCCCGATACCAATGCGGCGCGTGGCCGCTTTGCCCGTCCGCCGTTCCTACAGGGGGTGATTGGCGAAAATCTTTCCACTTGCTGTCATCGTAATTCGGCTGCATCCACGCGCTGCCGGGAGCGGCATCAGCAACTTTCCAGCCCGCAAGCGGCTGTGGCGTTTCCAGCAGGGGCGACGCAAAACTGATTTCGCCCTCCCCACCCGGCGCTTGCCTGAGAACATGATGCGTTTTCAGGTCGCGCAGCGCAACCGTTTCCAAGCCGCCCGTCTTCGCATCGTAACGCACAACGCGCTCCACGCCCTGATTGCGCAGCGTCCACGTCGTTTTGCCCTTATCAAAGGTGATAGTTGGGCGCTTGGTCGTATCGAAAAAGTCGGCGCGATAAGTCGCCCGCGCCTGCCCCGCCATTAACAGAATTAACAGGAACACACTTGCCAATCTACAGGTCAGAGTATACAGTGTAAATACCAGCGCTCGAAGCCAACGAAATGAATTTCGTTGCTGTAGGGCCTGCGGCCAAGTGTCCGCCTGCGCGGACACGAACAGTTTTCCAGAGATGCCTTGTTTCAGTTGTGCTGACGCAGGATGTTTCTTCACTTTGCTGCCTTACGTAGTTCGTTCAATGTTTGCTGCAATGCCTTCATCTGCTCGGCGTAGCCGCCCAAGTCTTCCTGCTTGAGTTTCTGCCGCGCCGTATCGTACTGCTGCCCCGCCCGATCAATTAAAGTCCGCACTTCGATGGGGAGGGTGTTGGGTGTTGGGGGAATTGCCGATTGGCGATTGCCGATTGCCGATTGGGCTACTCCTGTTTCCTGTTCCCTGTTCCCTGTTCCCTGAAATAGCGTTGCTAGAGCCTTATCTAGCGTGTCATCCATGGCTACGCTGTTGCCGAACGCGACGATGACCTTTTGCAGTTTGGGCAGTTTGTTAGCGGACGCGCTGGACTCGACGTACAAGGGCGCGATGTACAGCAGCGATTGCTCGATGGGAATGACGAGCATGTTGCCAATGGACGCGGTAGAGCCGCCCTGCCGCAGCAAGGCCAGTTGCGGCGAAATCACCTTGTCGCTGTTGATGCGCTGCACGATCTGCGACGGTCCTTCCACCGACACCTGCTGCGGAAACCGATACAGCACCAGTTGCCCGTAATTGTCGCCGTCACACCGCGCGCACATCCACCCCAATATGTTTTGATCCTCTTTTTTAATCGGCGCAAGCGGCGACATAAGGACGAACTCAGAGGTTGAGGGTTGGGTGTTGGGTGTTGGGGAAATTGCCGGTTGCCGATTGCCGACTGCTGATTGGTCTTCTTCTGTTCCCTGACCCCTGACCCCTGACCCCTGACCCCTGATGTCGGGCAGGCGCATAATCACGTAATACGGTTCCATTTGCGCGAGGGCGCTGGTGGGAGCGTTGGCGGATGTGGGTTCGGAGGGGTTGGGTTCGGTGGGCACGGCCCAGACGTCTTCGTTGGAGTAGAAGACGTGCGGGTCTTCGACGTGGTAGGTGGCGTAGACGGAACGCTGGATGCGGAACAGGTCTTCCGGGTAGCGCAGGTGGGCGCGCAGGCCGGTGGGCATGTCGGCAAGCGGCTTGAGCAGGCCGGGATAAATGTGCCCGTAGGTTTCGGCAATCGGGTCGTTCGGGTCGCTGACATACAGATTGATCGCGCCGTCATAGGCGTCAATCGTCGCTTTCACGCTGTTGCGGATATAGTTGGGCGCGATGAACTGCGTACCCGTCACCAACATCTGCTGCGGCAGTGGAATAGGGGTAGCGATCCGACATGGTGTAGCAGTCTATCACCCACACCAATTTGCCGTTATCGGGATTAAGAACCAGATACGGGTCGCCGTCCTGCTGCACGAACGGTGCAACCGTTTGCAGCCGATCCCGAATGTCGCGCCGGTACAAAATGCGGGTGCGCGGCGTCAGGTTGCTCGCCAGCATCAGGTTCCAATCGCCCAACTTCGCCGCAAACGCCAATCGCCGCAGGTACGAACCGCCGATTTCAATGCCGCCCTTGCCTTTGTAGGTAGCGTAGTGATCCTGGGTGACTGGTGGCTGGTGACTGGTGGCTGATTGGTCTGTTCCCTGTTCCCTATTCCCTGTTCCCTGACTCGACGGATAATCAAACTCCGGCTGCTGCGTGTCTACGTAGACTTGCTGGTAAGCGATCTGGCCGTAGTAGATTTCGGGTTGGGTAACGGTCAGGTTGGCGGCTTCCGCGCTGGCTTTGGGCGGGAAGCCATCAATGAAGTAATCCGGGTCGCCTTGCAGGGTTTTGTTGACGGGTGACATGACCAGTCCGTAGCCGTGCGTGTACGCGAGTTTCTGGTTTTGCCATGTTTGCGCGGAATCGGGAAGCGCGCTGCTGTCGAGTTCGCGAGCGGCAAGCATCACCTGCCGGGTTCGCCCGTTGATAACGTAGCGGTCAATGTCAATGTTGGGGGCGTGGCTGCCTCCGACTGTCACTGTCTCAAACTTGTAATACTGCTTGATCGTCTGGATTTGGCTGTACACCTTGCCCAAGATAGGGATGATCCCACAGCCGCACGTTGTCAAGCGTGTCGCGGTTCGCCTGTATTTGCGCCCCCGTCAAACTCTGGTCGGCGGGGAAATTGTCCACGCGCTGCACGTTGGCAAGCCCGAAGCCCTGCCGCGTATAACGGATGTTGCGGGCGATATATTCCTTTTCGCGGTCAAACTGGTTGGGAACGACAAACGTTTTCTGCACCACGCTCGGCCAAATGCCGCCCAAAACAACAAGGCTGAACGCCCACGCGCCCGCGCCGATAAGGATGGCCTTGAAACTGCGCCCGCGAATGGAAAGCAGGCAGGCAATGCCGACAAAAACAAGCGCCGCAATCTGCGCATTGAGGGCAAACAAGCGCTGATGCACGTCCACATAGCCCGCGCCGACATAAATGCCGTTGTCATTGAGCAGCAGGTCGTAAGCGTTTAAGCGCGTACCGAACGCCTGCGCGAACGCGATACAGGCCAGCAAAATCAGCAGTTGAGCGCGAACACCGGGGCGCAGGTCGGGAAGGCCGGCAAACGTTTCCACCGCGCGATCCGCAACGTGAATCGCCACCACCGCAATCGAAGTCAGCAGCAGAACGCCCATCAGAAAAGAGTACACGGACGCCAGAAACGGCAGGCGAAACACATAAAAGCCGATGTCATTGCCGAAAACCGGGTCGCTTATCTTAAAGGGTACGCCATGCGTAAATTCCAGCCAGCGCGGCCAATTTTCCGCCATGATGCGTCCTACCCACAGGCTGATAAACGCCGTCACGCTGAACAAAACCACGCCCAACGACTTTTGTATCGTCCGGCCCCACTCCGGCCCGAAGCGCTCCATCAACATCCGGTCGGCATATTCGGGCGCAAGGCGTCGCGCCGCCACAATGTTGCCGTAAACAACCGCAAAAAACAGCCCGCCGAACACAACGAACAGCAGGGTTTTCGCCCAAACCGTCGTGGTGAACACATTGGTATAGCCCACTTCCTGAAACCACAGCCAATCCGTATACAGCGGCAGGGCGTTGTGGTACAGCAGGAAGAGACAGAATAGCAGGCCAAACGCAAGCCAGCGTTTGGGGAAAGGTCGGTGTTCGGTGTTCAGGTGTTCAGGTGTTCGGGCGGAGGGGGGCGGGGTTTTGGTACTGTTCCCTGTTCCCTGTTCCCTGTTCCCTTGTTCGGGTCGAGACTTCATAAAGCTCCTTCGCTGTGCAAGGGCGCGAAATACAGCATTGCGCCCGCCGTCAGTATACTATACGCCGCAGGAAGCGTCAACCGCTCGTATTTTCGTCATGTTCGCCACAAAGCAGTTAGGTTCACACTTACGCGGAAAGCGGTCAAAGAAAAATCAAGAGTTTTTTCTTTCCCTCTTGACATTCTGAACAACTTGCAGTATCATAAGCACTGTAACTGTAATTACAGTTACAGTGACATACCGAATGAGGAATCATTGGACAAATCAACCTTTACCATCGAAGAACTTGCTCAGGAGATTAAAGACACTGCTGGCGAAGACGTGTCGGTACGAACCATCCGCTTTTACATCACTGAAGGCATCCTGCGGCGGCCTGACGAGCGTGGAAAATTTTCTGTGGCGCATCTGGATCGTCTAAAATTGATTTTGCAGCTGAAGAAAGCCTTCACGCCGCTCCCGGAGATCAAACAGCAGCTTGCCTTGCTCAGTGATGGAGACGTTGCCGCGCAGTTAGGGCGTTTCGATGAACAAAGCCGGTTGCCTTCGCCTAACATTGCGGCGGAATACACGCAGCGTCTTCTGGCGAAAAGGAAGTCTGCTGCCGTTGATACACAGGCAGCGCTTCCCGCGCAGGTTCCTCCACAACCGGCGCAGGGAGAAAGCTGGCAACACATCACGCTTGCGCCGGGCATAGAACTCCATGCCCGTCAGCCGCTTTCAACCGAAGCGCAGGATTATCTCAACGCGCTGCTTGCTTACGCGCAGACATTGCGCAAACCCCGCAGCTAACCCGGCATGGTTTCTGCTTCCAATGTCAGGAACATGCCAAAACCGGAAAGGACGACTGCTATGAATACCGATGCCGTTCGCTTGGAAGTGGGTCAGGATTGTTCTGTTCTCAGCGCTGAGACTGTCACCAAGCGGCTGATTGAAGCCACCGTGACCGCGCCCGATGCTGTTCGCGCCGCGGTTCGGTTGCCCCTGAATCTGGCGCTGATTATTGATCGCAGTGGCTCTATGTCCGGTCAAAAACTGGAGTTTGTCAAACAAGCCGCTTGCCATGTTCTGGACTGCCTGACGGAGCGCGATCAAGTCGCCATTGTCACATTCGATAACGAAGTTGAGGTTGTATCCGCAACCACGCCCATCACCCCACAGCAACGGAACCTTTTGAAAGCGCGTATTTGCGCTTTGCATACGGGCGGCAGTACAAACCTGTTCGACGGCTGGCTGCATGGCGTCCATGAAGTCGCCACGCATCTGATACCTACCGGCATCAATCGCGCCTTACTCCTGACGGATGGCTGCGCCAATCAGGGCGAAACGCGCCGGGAAGTTCTGGAACACCATGCGCGCGAAATGCGGCTGCGCGGCGTGTCTACGTCCACATTCGGCGTTTCGCCTGATTACAATGAATTCCTTCTGGAAGGCATCGCCACCAATGGCGGCGGTAACTATCACTTTATTGAGCATCCCAACGACATTCCGCGCCTGTTTCAACAGGAGTTGGGCGAACTGCAAGCCATTACCGCGCGTCAGGCAACCCTGAAGTTTACTTTTCCTGCGGGAACCGCGCTCAATCTGCTTGGAGACCTGCCCCATGAAACGCTTGGCCGCGCAGTAACGGTTTCTCTGGGCGACTTGTTTGCGGGCAGCAAGCGCATCCTGTATGCGGAAGTTCTCACGCCGACGGGCAAGGCCGGAACTCTGACATTTCCCATCGAACTGTCTTATCTGGACCAAAGCCAAACGGTCCGAACGGAAACGGCAGCCGTCACGTTTACCTACGACTTCAGAAAGCGCCGCAAAAGCCGCGCCCCGCGACTGGCTCCTGCGCCGACGAACGGCGGAACTGCGCGTCGCAACCGCAGAAGCCCGCGCCTTACGCATGGCCGAGGAAGGCAAGTATCAGGAAGCCGCCGAATCGCTGCTCAAGGTAGTCAATCACTACGCCAAACTGCTGGAACCGGGGCGCGTTACAGAACTGCAAGCGCTGGCGCAGACCATCCGCAATCAGCAACTCAGCAACATGGAACGCAAAAGCCGCCACGACATCGCTTATAAGAAGCGCTATACTCGTTAGCCACAAGAAAAGCAGCGGCTGGCCGCGAGAGGATGCCAGAGAACACTCATTTTCTTGAGCGTTCCGGTCGCAGACCGGCTGGCCGCAGTCCCATCAGACGGGTCGTTCACGACTCGGCTCTCTCAGGAGGAAACCAAAATGACTTACGCAGAACGCATTGCCCGATGCCGTTGCCTTGATAACGGCATCGTTCAGGACAGAAATCATCTTCTACCCAGCAATGATGTGCGAATGCAGGCCGGAGATTACGAGTCGGGAAGAGTGGCTGGCAAGTGGGAGCCCAATCTTTCAAGGCATGCGCTGTGACCATCCCGGCGGTGCGCCCAGTGTCAACATCAAGTACCAGAAGATGTTTCAACGGGTGGCACACGGGAAATACATGCTGACCGAGGATGGGAAAGCGCTGATAGCAGCACTCGTATAGGGTGAGGCAAGGCGTCAACGCCAAACAATATAATGCGCCGCTCATTACGGCGCATTACGGCTTTGGCGTAGTCTTGCCTTGCTGCGCAGTCAGCCTGTAGGTGAATCCGCCGCCGCCCCGACTCTGCTCGTCCATAATTTCGAGATAGTAGGTTCCTGACGCAGGAGCCGTGAAAACGATCTGCCGATCTGCTTTGGGACTTCCCACCGCAAGCGATAGCGAGATATGCCTGCTGTCCCGAATACGGACGACGGGATCAAGCTGGGAATCGCCCCGGCCCGCGAACACGCGAAACTTCCACACTTCGCCCGCTTTGGCCTCGAATTTGAACGTGGAAGGCGTATCGTTTTCCACATTCCCGGTTACGGCGACAGAGGAGTCCGGCGTCAGCGTCAGCGGCATGGCCTGCGCAAACGTGCCGCTCGGCTTCTTTTCTTTTACTTCCACGCCTGCGCTGTCCACAATCGGAATCTGCGCTGTTACCTTCCCGCCATCCGGCTGCACAAACGTCAGTTCCACATTTGCGAGTGGGCAGGTTGGCAGCGTCGTCACTTCCACGTCCACTTTTTGACTGCCCTTTTTCTTCTCGTCGCCTTCTGTTGCCTTTGCCGCGCCCAATTTTACCGCAACCCCCGGCTTGTTCGCTTTTACTTCTTTGGGCGTCAAATTCTCGCCATAAAATGTAAGCGTGACAGGCTTGCCGGCCACCACGTAGGGCAGGGAACGGGATTTTATCTCCGCCTTCCCCTCCGCCCGCGCAACCACGCCGCACCACAGGAGGCAGAGGAGAAGTGAACCACGGAGAACACGGAGGACACGGAGAGAAAATGAAGAGAAAAAGAGGGGGTTATATGGAGACACGTTTGATACCTTCCTTTAAGAGAGTGCGATTGAAGTTGAGGAGGTAGCCGCGTTTGAATTTCAACAACTTCAGGTAGGTCATAATCTGCGCTTGGTGGATAGTGTTGAGTTCGTCAACGGCTTTCAGTTCCAGCAACAGGCAATTTTCTACGATGATGTCGGCGCGGAAACCCGTGCCGAGGCATTGTTCACGATAGTAGACGGGTACTTCCACTTCCTTTTGCGCCGAAATGCCCGCTTCTGCCAACTCTACCATCATGGCAAGTTCGTATACCGACTCCAACAGTCCCGGCCCAAGCTGCTTATGCACGGCAAAAGCGGCATCCAAAACTCGTTGTATCAGTTCCTCATCACAATCTACCAACTCGTTTCTTTTCTCCATGTATTTCTCTCCTTGTTCTCCTTATTTCCCCTCATCTTTCTCCGTGTCCTCCGTGTTCTCCGTGGTTTATTTCTTCCCCTGTGGTGTCAGCGCAATCTGGCGGATCAGTTTGCCGTCCTGCGCGTTCCAGAAGAGGAGTTTGCCGTCCTGTGTGCCGGCGGCGATGGTCTGGTTATCCTTGCCCACTGCCACGCTGTACACCCAATCGGTCGGCTCTTTCCATTCGCGCTTTTGCTGTGTGCCGTCGCCGTTGAACACTTTGACGACGTTGTTGCTTGCGCCCCACACGAGCAGATTGCCGTCATTGCTGAACACGCAGGCGTTGATGCTGTCGCCCTCGCCCATCGTGCGGTCAGGGTTTTCAATGGTTCCGGGTTTGATCGTCCACACGCGGACGGTTTTGTCGAGGCTGGAAGTGGCGAGGCGGGTTCCATTCTGGTTGAAGGCAACGCGGGTCACGCCGTCCTGATGCGCGGTCAGGGCGGATTGGCGCTTCCACGTCGCGCTATCGAAAACTTTGGCGCTGCGGTCCAGGCTGCCGGTTGCCAGCAGTTTGCCGTCGGGGGAATAGGCAACGCCCATCACGCCCTCGGCATGGTCTTTAATGGTATGCGTACACTGGCCCGTGTCGCCGTTCCAGATACGCGCGGTTTTGTCCAGGCTGCCCGTCGCCAGTTCGCGGCTGTTGGGTTTCCACGCGACGGCATACACCACTTCCGTATGGCCTTCCAATTTGCGCAAAGGTTTCCACGTTTCCGCGTCGAAGATGACCACTTCGCCCGCTTTGCCCGGTTCGCCGCCCGCTGCCGCAAGGCATTTGCCGTCACTGCTCCACGCCAGGCATTGCACCTGATCCGCGCAACCCGAAATGGTTTTGACCACTTCCCCGGTATTCGGATTCAGCAGCCGCACCACGCGAAACCCTCCCACCGCCAGCGTTGCGCCATCCGGGGAGTAGGCAAGTGCGGTAATGGGAGCAGGGGTGTTGGGTGTTGGGTGTTGGGTGTTGGGTGTTTTTCTGTTCCCTGTTCCCTGTTCCCTGTTCCCTCCCTCCGGCATCTGCGTACTGTCTATCTTTGCGCCTTCGTCAATCCAGCGGCGGACGAGGGCGATTTTTTCCAAATCCATCGCGCCGCCGGGTGGCATTTTGGGCTTCAGTTCACCCGTCATATATTTGACGATCTGGCTTTCCGCGCCCTTGCCGAGCGTAATAGCCGCGCCGTGCCGCCCACCCGCAAGCAGTTTGTCGCGGGTTTCCATAGAATAGCCACTGGCAGGCGTAGCCCCGCTGTGGCAGCTCATGCACTGCGTTTTGAAGAGGGGCAAAATCTGGCGGCTGTAAGAAACCGGGGCAGGAGCCGCAGCCCGCGCCCCATTCGGCAATACCAAAAGGAGGGATAGCAGCATCAGGCAGGAAAGTAAAGTTTTCATACCCTGTTGGAGCAAAGGAAAGCAAATATGTTGCAGGCGCGTTAAAGGGCCGGAGGAACACCGCGAACAAAGCGGAGTATAATAGAAGCATGAGCAACGTGGTCTGCGCGAATGGCAGCGAAAACCCCCTTGCCTGACCGTTCGGCAACGATGAGGAGGTATTCCATGGAAATTACCGTAACCATTTCGGAGGAAATGCAGCGCAAGTTAGAAGACTTGGCGCAGGAAAGCGGCTTGAGTGTAGCCGATTGCGCCCATGACATGCTGGAAGGCAATCTTGAACGATTGCATCTGTATGCCTGGTCGGAGCCAAGCTACTACGAAGAAACCTTAGCCCGCTTCACGAATAGGACGCCGGAGCAGCTTGCCGAAGCGCGCTGCCGCGCGCTGGCCTCCGCGCCGCCACCGCGTCCTTTGCCGCCCGGTAAAACACTGGCCGATATGGTTTTCGGCAAGCTGCGCGATAACCATACGGACGAAGAAATTATCGCGATCCTAAAGGAGATGTCCTGACGATGATTCCAAACTCTGACCTAATGGATACAAACATCTTTGTACATCTAATCCGAGGCGATTATACCGGGCTGCGCATCAAAGCGGAGTTGGACCCGTTTATGGCCGAAGTCAGACCCGGCTATTGTACCGTGACAAACGGCGAAATTCGATCATTTGCCAACACAAACAACTGGGGACGTGACAGAGTAAAGCAGATGCTCTTTATGCTCAGTTACTTCATTCCCTACTCGATAGAAACGCCGGAAATTTACACGGCCTACGCCACCATTGATGAGTACAGTCAGAGGAGAGGCATCAGAATGGGCAAAAACGATCTCTGGATTGCGGCAGTTGCCAGCGTGTCGAATTTCAGGCTGCTGACCACCGACGCCGACTTTGATCATCTTGACACGGTGTTTCTGAACCGTGTTCGCATCGTCTATGATCAGGACAAGCAGATAGCGGAGGAACAGGCATGAACGACGGGCAAGCAGAGGCTGAGGAACCGGAAGACCGGCTTGGCATGACGCCGGAGCAGTGGGAACAGTTTCAGGCGTTCACGCGAGGCTTTGGCGAACAGTCGGCAAGCGGCGTAGACATTTCCCTCCTCCGCGCCAACCTGAAACTCACGCCGACAGAGCGGCTTAGAAAAATGTTTCGTTGCAGTTCCGTGCTGACGGGAGGACGTAATAGTAGAAAAGGATGAAATAAGGTAGCGTTTATTCGCGTTCATTCGCGGCTATTCCCTTTATTTTGTCGTCAGCGTACCCATTTTGACAACCTCGAAATCGCTGCCTTTGATGCGTTTTAAGGCGCTGAGTTCGTCGTCGTTCCAGCGCGGGTCGGGAGCGCCGGACACGAACCAATCGCTGCCGTTGTCCGCCACGATCATGCCATAGGTTTGCAGGCATTTCAAAATTACCTGACAAGAGGCGGGGAAGTGGGAAATATCTACATTGGCTTTCAGGCGGACGCGCATGCCCATCGGCGGGAGGCTCGGGTCGGTTTTAGAACTGGCGAAATGGCGGGCGGGCGGCACGTATGCATGGCGGCTGCGCACAATCGTAAACCGCAGCGCGTGGCGGATTTCCTTCTGCCCTACGGCTTCATCGTAGCGGACGAGGCCGGGGAAGATAGGTAGGCCGGCGGCATCGGCGGACGTCCATCCGGCGGGACGGGGCGCATTGGTTTTCATATCGAAAATCGCGCCACTGCCCGCTTTTATGCTTCTTTTGCCGCTGCTATTTTGCGGATACGCGCTGAACAGTTCGTAAAGTTTGAGGTTGTCACGGTCAAGGATCAGAATATGCCGATCTCCCTTGCCGTTCGGCCCACCTTCAATCGGCGCATCGGGCGGAACGGGGTAGGGGCCGGGATCGCTCTCATCCTTGTACTCGAACGTCACGGGAACGCGGGGCGTGTTGCCGGACACGACAACATAGGGAATGCCGCTCGGTGTGCCGTTGTACACCGTGCCGAAATCGGGATGCAGGGGTTTGTCCCGCCCGATACTGGCAATCAGCGCGTCGGAATTGGGATCAACCGGCGCTTTGTCAACCACCGTGTTCCACGCATCGCTTGCAGGAAACGGACGATAACCGTTCAAACCGGCATTGACGCCCAACTCCGGCTTCATTCCCTGCCGGCTCGAAGCTGCAGCCGCAAACAGAAGAAGGACAGCGCACACGCTGCCCTTCTTCCCTATTTTTCTTATCTTGGTGTTCTTGGATTCTTGGTGGTTCAATTAATTACTTCCAGAGTTCGTGTATAGGCTCACATTCAGGCAGGATGGCGACGGGGCGCGATTGGGGCGTGAGCAGGGTCTTCTCGTAATCAATGCCCAATGCGCTGTAAATGGTTGCGGCCACTTCCGGCGGGCGAATGGGGCGCTCGGTAACGTACTCGCCGCGCTCATCGGTTGCGCCGATAACCTGCCCGCCCCTGACGCCCGCGCCCGCGAATAGCATCACGCCCGCGTTGCCCCAGTGGTCGCGTCCCGCGTCCTTGTTGATTTTACTGGTACGCCCGAAGTCGCCGTACATGGCAACAAGCGTATCTTCCAATAGCCCGCGCTGTTTCATGTCTTTCAGCAGGGTGGCAATGGACTTGTCGAAGCGGGGCAGGCTGTTGTCGCACGCCTCGAAAATCTTGCCGTGCATGTCCCAGCCGCCCTGACCGAGCAGCACGAACCGAACGCCGCCCTCGATCAAGCGCCGGGAAAGCAGCGCCTGCCGCCCCCAAAAGTCTTTGCCGTATTCTTCCTGCGTTTTCGCGTCTTCTTTGGTCAGGTCGAAGGCGTTGCGGGCTTCCGAGGAGAGGATCATCTGCGTGGCGCGCTGGTAAAACGTATCCATCGAACCTAGCTGGTCGCTGCCTTCCACGCGCCGGGCAAGATTGTCAATGGCGTGGAGCATGTTTTCGCGTCGGGTCAAGCGCTCCTGCGGCACATCGGACAGCAGCGACAGGTTGGGAACCTGCCAGTTCTTATCGCCCACATTGCCGGATTTGAAGGACTCGTAGCGTTCGCCAAGAAACGCGGCTTTGCCCAATTCCCACGTAAACGAATGGTTTTTCGGCACGGCGACATACGGCGGAAGCGTGTTGAGCGGCGAAGTTTCGTGCGTGACGATGCTGCCGATGGAAGGATAATCGCCCCCCTGCATCACGCCGTAATTGCCTGTGAGCATCCACTGCGCAGCCGTTTCGTGGTGGTCGCTGCCCGTCACCTGCGAGCGGCACAGGGCGTAGATGTCGGTGATTTTCGCCATTTCCGGCATCATGCGCGAAAAGCGGATGCCAGCCAGTCCGGTAGGAATGGTATCGTATTTGCCCCGGATTTCCTGCGGCGCGTCAGGTTTGGGATCAAAGGTGTCGTGGTGCGTTAAACCGCCGCCAAGATAAATCAGCAGCACGTTCTTGGCGCGGGTCTTTTTCGCCATTTTGCCCGCCGCGCTTGCCGCGTTCGCGGCATTGGCTGCCGTGGTCGCCGCGTTTGCCGCTTCCAGACGCAGCATGTCCGGCAGGGTCAGTCCCAGCACAGACAGCGTACCTAGGCGCAGAAAGTTGCGGCGTGACACGCCATCGCACTGTATCGGCCCTCGCCCCGCATCCACATCCAGCATGAGTCCTCGTCTCCCGTCGTAACAACCACCGACTGCATTAAAGAATTCAGAACAGCCGCGAATGAACGCGAATGAACGCAAATAATTCTAAAACTTACATCATCCGGCATGAGAATAAATCTTGCGCCGCAAACCGCTTATAGCTTTCAGACAGTGGCAACGGAAAAATGTTGCGTGTTTTCCATTGCACATCGCGCATTTTCTCCACCGCCTTCTACCTTCTACGGCAGCAAGTCGGCAACGGCAATCAATGCTCCAAGCGCGGCAAGTGGCGAAACTGTTTGCGTTTCCGTATAGATGGTGACTTCCTCATAACCATAGCCGTACTGCTGCGAGGCATCTACAACAGGCCGACGCCGCACTTCCAAAACGCGCCCCGGCAGGTTCAATATCCAGTAATCGGGTATGCCTGCAAAGGCGTACAAACTCGCCTTACGACGGCGGTCGGTGAGATATGTAGTATCGGCAACTTCGACAACAAGCACTGCTGTTGTCGGATGGGACAGGCGATAATCGCGGAAGGAACCGCGCACAACCGCAATGTCCGGTTCCGGGCGACTGTGCGGGTCAATGCGTATAGTCATCTGTGTGCGAACATCAAAGCCGACGCTAAAGATACTGCGCATGGCTTCTTCAGAAGCGCGGACGCCATAAACATGCGAAGGTTCTTGTGTCACTTTGAGCCGTATCTCCCCTCCCAACAGTTCCGCTCGTTCACCGCTTTGAAACACCCCGATTTCAATAGCGTGATCGTATGTTTCCCCACTCCAAAGATACGGCTGCCCTGTGGCGCAATCAATCAGCCTGTCGCCGCGCAGCGCCACCTGACCGGGCAGGAACAGACCTGCATCAAAGGCGCGTTCCAACTGCTCCGCCGTGAACGGGCGTAAAGGCAACTCGTAAGAAGTATCGGCAACCGCAAGAGCGCTCATATCTTTCTCCTGCTGCGGGGTAGGACGTTTGTGTTACATCCGGCTTTCAGGCAGGCGCAGCGCCATGCCTGTTGAAAATTTGCGCGTCCGCCGCGAAAACTGCTTGGTTATATCCTGCCTCATTATATCATGTTTGCGCGCCCGGTTCAACGCCGCAAAATGTTGAACCGGGCGCATTTTCAATTTCAGAACGCAGAATTCGCCCGTTGACGTAAAACACGCGCAACTACTTTTTGCCTTTCCCCTCGTCTTTGTCGCTGATTTTGCGCGGGCCGGAAGACACGCCCACGAATTCTTCCAGCGCGGTGTACAGGGCATTGACACCCGCTTTGGTTTGTGGCGGGGTTTTCGGACCGCCGGAAATCGCGCCGTAGCCCAAACCGCCCAACACGGCGACAACGCCTGCCGCTTGATTCTTGTTCTCCGAATCTTTCTTGATGTCGTGCTTGTCCAATACCACTTCGGCCTTGCTGACATTAACAACGAGCGCGTCCACCGCACATTCGGCTTTGGTGCGCAGGGTCGGGAACACGTAAATGGATTTGGTGTGCCATTTGAGGTTCGCGCCGATCACGTAATCCACTTTCAGCGCGCGTCCCACTTTCAGCAGGTCTTTGTCGCGCAGCGTCAGGGCTTTGTCTTTGCTTCCGGGCGTTTCGCCGGTCGCGTCCTCATAAGCCTTTTTGACCGAGTCGCCTTCCACCACGCGGTAGCCCCGCTTTTCGATAAACGTTCGCAGCGCGGCAGCGCATTTTTCGCGCGCTCCGTCTGTACCGTCCTGATTGCCGAAAGGAACTACGGCCACGCGGGGCGCGTCCGCAGGCACAGTGACGGTATCATCGGCGCGGCTCGCGGTCAGGCCCGCCATCCCCAGCATCCAGGCGGTCAGCAGAACCGTCAGGCAGAAAAACCAGTTTTGTTTCACAGAACGCATCATTTCGCTCCTTTGCAGCGTGAGAAAGTGAGGCAGCGGACAAGAAACAGTATCGCTTCGAGGCCGTTCCTGAATAACAGAAGTATCTTCGTAATTGCTTCGCTCACAAATACGTTATGGTTATGAAAACGTTATCTGCCGCTGTGCTTTCATTTTCCGCCAGAAGCCATCACGGTTCATTCGCCAGCGCTTCGGCAATCTGCCACGCGCCCGAAGCCTGAAGCCGCGTTTTCAGTTCAACAGAAATCGCCGCATCATCCCACAAACAGCGATAAAAATCATCACAGCCATGTTCGGCATACCAGCCCGCCATGTGCGACCAGGCAAACTCTTTAACGCTAAAGGGAGGCACATCAGGCCGCGCGTCCAGCCACTTTTGCACATGCGGCCCGCGCTGTGGATAGGCTGCCACAATCGCCGCGCAGACAAGCCGCTCCAGCGTTTGCTGATCGGGCAGTCCCTCTCCCGGCGCATCCGCCACTTCCCACCGTACCAATGCAATTCTGACTGCCGCCCTGATCTATAACAATTTCGCCGTTGGTGTCCAATGTCGCCAAAGGATCAAACTTGGGTTGCTGAACACGGCGCAGCACATCCTGTACGCGCAAGCCTGTTGTCGTGTCACCGGGATTGGCAACATCCGTATCAGGATCAACATTGACAACAAGACGCGCAAATGGCTTTGTACCCCGCTCTGTCAAGAAGCGGTCAAGTGTCGGGAGTATATTGTCTTTACCTTGACAGGGCACAACCGCGTCAGGCCGTTGCCGGTTTGTGTGTAGTAATAAAACTGCCCTGCCGTCACGGTTTCGCCACGAATGTCCTTCGTCATGCGGCGCTTGCCGCCGGGAACAATCCTCGGATCAGTGCAGTTCAAAGACAACAATAAACCTGCCCAAAACGCGCGGTCATGATAGCCTTCGCACAAAACAACAGACTCCGTCACCGCAAATCCTCCCCGATTGTCTGCGCGGGCAAAAGTGATTTCCGAACCTGCCGTTCGAGACGAGCGCAAGCAGCCCTCAACCAGCAACAACCGGTACACGCTCATCTGATTGAGTTCTTCTTCATTCTGAACTTCAAACACCAGCGAGTCAATCAAGTCCAGGCTGTGCGTAGAAATAACCACTTGAATGCCGCGCCGAATAGCCGCCCATACTGCCCGCGCGGTTTGCTGAATTGCTCCGGGGTGTTTGTAAACTTCCGGCTCTTCCAACAAAACAACCCGTGTCAGGATACGCGGCAAGTTCCAGTGACAAACGTAGTAAGTGTATAAACACCGCTTCCTGCAATGGCCGCAGGGATACTGCGATCTTTATAGACCAAATGAATAATCGGGAGATCTTCTTCTGTTAGAATTTCTATATGAGACAATTCGGGAACAATGTCACGGATCAGGGCATTAACTTCTTCTCGACGCCCTTGCTTCGACGCTTGCGTGTACAACGTGTGCAGAGATTTGCCGTCGGCGCTAGTGTGTGCCGACTCAAGAATCCGCAGATTGATTCAACACCATTCAGGACGACCTGTCCTGAATAACCGGCTTGACCTGTTTACTCTCCGAAATCGTAACCCTATATGTTCGTGAGGTAATTAGAGTTTCTTGCCCTTCACATTCTTCCTGCCAATTGTCCCAGGTAGTCTGCTCGTTCATCGATCAAATTGTTCTCGGATGGATCAAGACGAATGGTACACTCACATATTTGCATCGGTTGTAACTTTGAACGTAGACTTTCTTTGCTTGCAAATACCTCAGAAGCGGATTCGCTGCTGACATAGCCATTCATAACCTTGCTTTACGCCAGGCCGTCGGTTCGCAACATAGCCTATGGCTTTCTCAGGATATTAGGATTTGCGCCGATAAGCATTGCATCAAGAACGGTGCTTTTGCCGGAGCCGTTTGTGCCGACAAGGATGACGAGGGGGGTGAAGTCGTCTAACTTCCCCTCCTGGATGCCGCGCAAGCCTTTGATTTCTACTGAGCGAATCATCGTGGTTCCTCCCTTACTTGGAACATAGTATACTGCGTTTGCCTGCGCGGTTGAGGAACTATTTTTGTAGTTTGTAATCCGGACGTGTTTTCAGGGCGTTTTGGGGTTGGAATTGCCGGGGGTGGATGGCGCGGCTGGAACTGTCGGCATCGAGGGCGCGGCAGGAAGGGTGGTGTCGTTGGGCGTCAGCAGTTGCAGGGCTTCGGTATCATTGGGGTTTTGTTTGAGAACTTGGGTGAGAAGGGTTTGCGCGTCCTGCGAATTGCCGACGGCGGCTTCCAATTTCGCCAACGCGACGAGATTGTTGCGGTTGTTGGGGTCGGCGATGTAGTGTTGCCGCGCCACATATAACTTGTCGATGAGTTTGGAAAACGCCTGCGCGTTTTGGGTCATGCGGGGCGCGGCGGGATTGTGGAGTTTGGTTTGTACGGCGGCAACAGTCGTTACCCAATCCGCGCTCGGCGCGTCCGCGCGTCGCGCGCTTTGCAGGCACTTCAAGGCGGAATTGGCGTCACCCCCGCGCAGTAAAATACGCGCTTTTTCCAGATTGGCGGATGTGTCATCGGGCGCAGACGCCAATACCTGATCCAGTAACTGCAGGGCGGCGGGATCGTCTTTTTTGCCGTTCTTGCCGTATTCCGTCAGCAGCCAGGCGCGTACATAATCCGCCTGCGCGCGGCGAACGGGTTGGGCAGGCAGGGCGTCCAGTTGTTTCCAGGCGTCTGCCGTCCGCCCGTTTCTTGCCAGCATTTGCGCCAGCGTCAAAATGGCCCGCTCGTCCTGCGGAAAGCGCTGATGCGCGGCCTGCAATCCAACGATAGCCTGGCTAAACTCGCCCGCCGAGGCAAGCGCGAGCGCGTATTGCGTCATTGCCAGTGCGCAATCCGGCTCCTGCTCCAGAGCGGATTTTGCCGCCGTCCATTCTTCCACGAAATGCGCCCCGACCGCATGAAGTTCGGCCAGGTGACAGGCGACATGCGGGGTTTGCGGCGATACTTTACGCAGCGTTTCCAGCAGTTCGATGGCCTGCGCCGTGTTGCCGGTTTTGGCTTCAATCTGCGCCTGCGCGATATAGGCGGGGGCGTAACCGGCATTGCTTTGCATGGCCTGCGCAAACGCCGCCTGCGCTTCACTGGTCTTGCCGCTTTGCAGCAGCTTCATTCCCTGCTCATACGCCACCACTTCCGGCGCTTTGCCCGCGCTTGAACCCGCGTTTTGCCGATGGCAGCCCGCCGTCAGCGCCGTCATGCCGACAATCAGCAGGCCAAAATAGCCGCGCTGCGGCAGGCGGCGAGCATATCTGCGCGATGTTGCCATTCTTACCCTTCTTGTAACTCTTCACCACCAAGACACTAAGAACACCAAGCAGAACAAGAAGAAGGATGTTGTGAGATTGCAGGAGAGAACGAAATTCTTTGCTTCTATGCCTTGTTAGTTGCCTGTTTTCTCTTGGTGTTCTTGTCGTCTTGGTGGTGAAGAGTTATTCCTTCTCAATACTTTCTTATGCTTTCAGGGACGGGCGATTTGCCGGACGCCGTTTTCCGCCGGGTTCAGAGCCGCTTGTTTTGTGGCCGCAAGCGGCAAGCGGCCTGTGATGCCCTTGCCTTCCGTGACGATGTAACTCTGGTCGGGCGCGACATGCGCCAGCGTGTCGCGCGTCCCGGAAGGCCACTGCACTTCCACTTTGTCTATCTGCGCCGTATCGCCAAGCCCGAAGTATACGCGCCGGTCGCTGACGGAAAGAAAGCTGGAACCGGCGCGAACCGTTCCGATGCGCTTCTTGCCCCCGGCTGTCAGTGTAAAGCGCGTATGCAGCCCATCTCGATTACTTTTTGTGCCAACTGTTTTGAAGGATACCCAATGATGCGAGGAGGTATCCCGGTTGCGAAACAATTGCGGCGCGGCGTTCTGGTTGCTGAACAGGGCGTCGAGCCTGCCGTCGTTGTCGTAATCGCCCACCGCCAGGCCGCGCGCAATGTTGGGTTCGCGCAAATCACCCGCATGAGCGGGATCGCTGATGTCGCGGAATGTGCCATTGCCCTCGTTGTGCAGCAATTGCTTGCTTTCCTTCATCGCGTCCAAACCCTTGCCCTGCATCTGCACGTGCCCGTTGGCGATCAGCAAATCCGGCCAGCCGTCCGCGTCATAATCCAGAAACTCGCAGCCGAAGGACAGGTACGGCAGGTGCAAAGGCCCGACGCGGGAAAGCACCGTCCGATCCTCCATGATGCCATTGCCCATGTTTTTGAACAGCATGTTGGGCATGTTCTCGAAGTTGCTGACAAACAGGCTTTCGTGTCCACTTCCATCATAATCGCCCACCGCAATGCCCATACCCGCCATCAGCGAACCGCCATTGCCGTAGCGACAGCCGACTTCCGTGCCCTTTTCGACAAACTTGCCATTGCCTTCGTTGTGCCACAGCATATTGCCGGATAGGTCGTTGGCGACGAAAATATCCTGCCTGCCATCCTCGTCATAATCCACAAACGCAACGGCAAGCCCGCGCCCGCGTACTTTGTCAATACCCGCCGCATGGCTTACGTCCACGAAGCGCCCGCCTTCGTTGTGGTATAAAACGTGCGTGTCGGGCGGATACACTTCGGGCGAGCAGTAATCGCGCCGCCCAAGCAAATCATGGCAAACCTTGTCCGTTTGCGGCGTCCAGGCGCAATAGTAGCAGACGTACAAATCCAACTTGCCGTCGTTGTCGTAATCGCCCCAGGCTGCGCTGGTCGCGTAGCCCGCGCTGTGAATCTTATCCAGTCCCATTTTGGCGGTCACATCCGTAAACTTGCCGGTTCCCTTTTCGTTGTGGAACAGGTGATTGCCGCCGTAGGCTGTGATGAAAATATCCTCATAGCCGTCGTTATCGTAATCGCCGATAGCGACGCCCTGCCCGTAGCCCAAATCTTTGTCTAATCCCGACCCGGCAGTGACTTCCGTGAACGTGCCGTTGCCGTTGTTGTGGTAAAGGGCGCAATGCGGGCGGGGAGTGGTTCCATTCGGGACAAGCGAACCGGACTGAACCAGCAGAATATCCAGCCAGCCGTCGTTGTCGTAATCAAAAAAGGCGCAGCCGGCGGGCGTGGTTTCGGGAAACTGGGGATTAGCAGCCTGCGCGCCACTGGCATGAACAAAATTTATGCCCGCTTCCTTCGTGACGTTTTGAAACAAAGCGGCGGATAGGGCAGGGGCAGTTTTGTTCGGACTGTTGGGAGCGGGTGGCGTGTGTCCGCAGCCCGTCAGCCACAACAAGCAGGCAGTAAAACAGGCAGCAGAGATAGTCAGTTTGAAACGCATGATTAAGAGATATTACGTTAAATTACGTTGTGGATGTCACAAACCAGAAAGCAACGTGGGAGATTCTCGTCCGAAGGACGATTGGCCGAAGGCCATAAAACCGGCCAAAGATTAAAATAGGTACAAGCCGGTTCAAGCCGGAATACGCCGAAAACCCTACTGTGTCGGCGTAACGCTGTGATCGCGGACGATTTGCTTTACGAGTTGCTGGTACGCCTGATTTGCTTCCGCGCTTTTCGGGTTGAGTTCCAGCGCGCGGTGCAGGTAAGTCCAGGCTTTGCGATGGTCTTCCAGTTCCAGGAAGAATTTGCCCAGTTCCAGATGGGCGGCGAAGTTGTTCTTGTCCAGCGAACACTGCTTTTGCAGCACGTTGACCCGCGTTACCTGTCGGCGCAGGGTCTCGAAACGCTGCCGCGCAGCAGTGGCTTTGGCGGCCTGCCCGGTACGCGCATAAGCCGTGGCGAGTTCAAACGGCACATCCATTTTGCGCGGATACAGCTTTTGCGCCAGTTCCAGTTGGAAAATGGCTTTTGGGTACTGCCCCTCCCGCATATACACCTTGCCAAGCGCAAAGCGGGCAAAAGCGCGCAGGGGATCTATTTGCAGCGCTTTGAGCAGGTCAGCCTCGCATTGCGCCAGAGCGGAAGGCGAAGCGTCCAATTCAAAGCGCGATGCGCCCCGCATGGCGTAAGCGTCGCCTTCGTCCGGTTTGACGGCAATCAATTTGTCCACGACAGGCAGAATTTCCGTAAACTTGCCGGCTTCGTAATACTCGCGGGCTAAAGCCAGCAGGGATTCCGCGTCGTTGGGATTGCCCTCCAAAAGCCGCTTCAAATACGTGATGTGCTGTTCCGAGTTTTCGCCCATTTCGCTCAGAAACGAGAGAATGGTCAGGGACGCTTCATCGCCGGGGTTACGCTTCAGCTCTTCCTGCGCAAGCCGCTGCGCTTCCAGTTCATTGCCCGTCCGCAGGGCGCAGGCTGCGAGGCGGGAGTAGATGTAAGGACGCTTGGGGTCAACCCGAAGCAGTTGGTTCAGCGCCTGCGTACCCTTATCCCATTGCTCCGTCTTGATGTAAAGTTCGCTCAACAGTTCCCACAGGTCGGCATTATTGGGCGTGATTTGGGCGGCGGCCTGCCATTCCTTTTCCGCGCCCTGCACCTGTCCTGCGCGCATGAATTCTATGCCCGCGTCAATGTGGCGTTGGGCGCGCAAGGCGGGGCCATTGCGCAGCAGCACAAAAGCCCATAGCGCGGCGGCAAGGCAGGCGATGACAACAAACGCCTGCCCCTTGCGACCGCGCCAGACCTTCGGCTTTGTCGAAGAATTTCCCTGAGTCAATTCTATCTTCCGCCGCCCGAACTGCCGGGGCCACCGCTCGAACCGCTCATGCCGCCGGAGCCGGGTCCGCCGGAACCGCCGGGACGCATACTGCCGGCCGCGGGCATGGTTCTGCCGCCGTTGGGCTGGCTTTCCCGCTCTTTCGCCAGTCGGCGGATTTCATTGGCGTCGTAGTCGCCTGAGCCGCCCGCGCTTTTCGCGGATTTGAAAATGACCACGAGCGCCAGCGCGATAAGTACGCCGACAACGCCGAAAAGTACAGGTTTAGGAATGCGATCCAACATTGTAATCTTCCTTCTAAATTTTTCTGCTTGCTGTCTGATGTAAAAACGAAGGCTCCGCGAGGGCAGAGCCTTGCAGAGCCTTCGCATTATTGGGCACAAACCGAAAAGTGACGCGCTAACGAGCGCCAACTTTCAACCCTAAACGGATACACGCTGAAAGTTCGCCGTTCCTGCCTTGCTATCAACTACGAACTTTCAACTTGCAACGGCTTAGTTCCAGAAATGGCACGGGCCGGGCTTCATATCCACATCCCATCCCCAGTCGGAAACCAGGTGGGTATTATTGGGATCAGTGGGCGGATTGTTGACCAGTTCCGAATTGATCTGCGGGTAGGCAAGCGACTTTGGTTTTTTGTTCTTGGAATGCCCGTCGAAGTAGGTGTAGTTGCTGGGACCGGTAAATCCGCGATGGGTATAAATGGCATGACTGTTGCACTGGCTGCTGCCTTCCAGGAACCAGTCCATACCGAAGTCGCCTTCGCGCCAGGTGTTCTCGCCAATCGCCACGAGGTTCGCCGGCCTGTTAATAGAGGCCAGTTTCAACGGTCGGTTGGCCCAGCCGTTGCCGGGATCGCCCGTATCCACCCAGGTGGTCGCGCCCGCGTTCATCGCGTAGCCTTGCGGCATCAGGCCATCTTGTTCCATCACGTGGCCGAAAGCGTTGTTGCGGTCATTGTTGGGATCATTGGTAGGGCCATCCGGGTCGGAAACCGGGTTGGACGGGCAGTGGAAAATGCCTTTGTTCTTGAGGTACGGTCCAATGGCGTTTTTCCACATCCAGCCTTCATGCCCGATAAACTTGTAGGTCTTATCGTAGCCGGCGTAGATGCTGGGGAACGTTTCATCGGCATCCTGGGCATACATTTGCAGTCCCAAGCCCAATTGCCGCATGTTGTTGAGGCAGCTTGTCATACGCGCCGATTCGCGCGCCTGCGCGAACACAGGGAACAATATCGCGGCCAAAATCGCGATAATGGCAATGACCACGAGCAGCTCGATCAGGGTAAACGCTTTCCGTGCTTTCTGTCTGTACATATATCTCTCCTGGTGACAACGCGCTTCAGCGCGCATAGTAGGCGCCGCTCCCAAAACAAGATAAGTGCGCAAAAGAGCGGCGATGCAGGTGATAGTGGATAGCGCGTAGTTGCTAGGCATGTAAGAACTACGAACTTTCAGTGTCCCACTGCTAACAAACATTGACAGCCCTATGCAGACTTCCAGTGCCAATGGGGTCTGCGGCTATCCGTTTCAACCGGCGCTTGAACAAACATCCGATCCAATGCTCGAACAAACGCAAGCACAACCGCGGCAACTTCCAGCCGACTGCTGGAGCGATGATGGCGCTTCCAACGCGCTTTTTGTTTGCTGTGCCTAACTGCAAGACATAAGTTGCGTTGTTTTTGTTCCCTTTGCGATAAAAAAATCATGCGGCAAAAGAGAAGCAGGGGGGCTATCCGTCGCAGCCAATCTTGATATTCGGCTCTTGGCGTCCAAACAGTATAACATATCGTTATGTTTTTAGCAACAGCGTTCCCTTTTCCAGCACAAATATCAGGAGCAATTCTCTCCTTGATTATGCTATCTGTGGCGTCCGTGATTTTTGTAAACAAAAAAGGCTGCTTAATGAAGCCTGAATACTTAGTAAATCATTCTCAAACTGATAATGATACTGCAAGCGAAATTAAGAGGCAACGAAAAGAGGAGGCTTTAAGCAGCCTCCTCTTCCCGAATACCCCAACACTGAATACCGGAACGCCGACTTTAATGGTTGAACAAAAATTCTTTGCTGTTGAGCAGCGACCACAGCGCGTCCTGAAACCCCTCGTCCTTTTTGGGAGCCTGGGCAATCAAGCCAAGCAGGGCTTTGGATTCTGCCGGGGAGGGATGGCGGGCAAGCGCGGACAAAAACAGCGCGTCCAGAATATCGGCATCCGGCTTGCCGGACTTCAGCAGCGGGTTCAGTATGCAGTCGCCGGACTTCATCTTGCTTTGAATGTTTTCGCTGTTGAGCAGGGCCAGCGCCTGGCTGATAGCGGGGCTGCAATTGCGCTCGGCGTCACTGGGCTGTACGCGAGGCGGACGCCCGAATGTATCCAGCATGATGCTTGGGATTTCCGTATCCGCCAGTTCGCAGGCGCGGGTTCCCAGCGACACCCCCTGATACTTGTCCCATACTCCCGTTACCTGCGACACGGCATCCGCCAGTTCTTCGGCAGGCAGGCGGCGCGGCTGATAATGCGAAAACAGTTTCACATCTATTTTATTCGTCTTGTTGGGTATCGAACTTAACTGATAGGTGCGGGATTTCAGGATCGTGCCGAGCAGGTACTTCAAGTCGAAATTATGCCGCTTCAGGTCGTCGCACAGAGCGCGCATCAGCGGTTCGTTTTTGGCCGGGTTGGTACTGCGAATATCGTCTACGGGTTCCACAATCCCCGACCCGAAGCAGCGCGCCCAATAACGGTTCACAATGGCGCGGGCAAAATCATCGTGCCTGACGATCCACGCGGCGGCTTTCACGCGCCGGTCTTCTTCCTGCGGGCTGCCGTCCTTGCCCTTTGCGGTTTTCACAAAGCCCAAATCGGCGCGGTCTAAGGGGCGGGCGCTCATCAGTTCCCCGGTGCGCGGGTTGCGCACGTCGCCGTTTGCCGTCGCCTGCAATTGTTCGGGTACGCCGTCGTCCGTGTCGCCCTTGCCGGTCAACTGCTGCCACAGCGCGGTAAAGTGGTAGTAATCGTCCTGCGTGTAGCGCTCGGTCGGGTGGTTGTGGCATTTGGCGCACTGGATGCGCGTTCCCAAAAAGACTGCAGCCGTCATTTCGCCCGTGACCTGCGGGGCGCGCACCCAACTGCCCTCGCCTTCCTTTTGCGGCGAGCGGCTGATGAAAAAGTACCCGCCCTGATTCTGTTCCAGCGAACCGTTTGCCGTGAGAATGTCGGTTGTAATCTTGTCCCAGCCCCGGTTCTGGTTGAACTGCTCCATCATCCACTGCTGCATCTGCATGGCGTACTTGCGGTGCAGGTACTCGCGGCGCAGGACAAATAAATCGCCGAATTTCAGCGCCCAAACCATGCCGTATTCAGGCCGCTGCAACAGCGCATCCACCAGTTTATCCCGCTTGTCAGGCCGGGTGTCTTCTAAAAAGTTTTTGGCTTCCTCGGCTGTCGGCAGGGTTCCAATGGCGTCAATATAAGTCCGGCGCAAGAACTCCTGATCGCTGCAGAGGCCGGACGGCTCAATGTGCAATTGCTTTAATTTGGCGTTGACCAGATCATCCACATAATTGTTACGGGCTTTATACGCCGCGTCGGAAACCGTTTGCGCAAACGGGCTGACCACGCGGACAACGGCCAGTTTGTCCATGTATTTGGCCGTAATCGCCGTTTCGCCCGCGCGCTGCATTTGCGCCAGCCCGCTTTCCGTCACGGTGGCAAGCGCAATGTCATTGGAATTGTAAATCGCGCGCCCGGTCACGTCCTCGGTACGTCCATCTGCGAATGTGGCGCGGACGAGCAGGCGTTGTTTCTGTCCCGGTTTCAGTTGGCGGTCGCCGGGCAGAATTTCTAGTTTCGCAAGCGCGGCTTCCTTGCCGGTCGGTCCGGGCGTACCCTGCCGTATCCAATCCAGCAACAGGCGGTACTCGCGGGAGTCCGCATCCAGACGCTTACCGCCCCGGTGCGCCACTTCCGCCAGAGGCTTGCGCAAAAACAGGCTGTGTTCCGGCGCTTCGCGGCTGATACGCCGCCCACCCAGTTGCCGCGTAATCGAAACAATGTCTATTTCGGGCGCATACCCGCGCAGGCTCAGGCGAAACCCGCCCTTGCCCTGCGCCGCGCCATGACACGTTCCGCTGCTGCATCCCAACCGCGACAAAACCGGCACGACATCATTGACAAAAGAGACTGTCGGCGGCGTTTTCATGCCGGAAGTCGTGATCTTTGCCGTCAGCGGTCTTGCCGTTCCATTTCGCGGCAACCACTCCCTGCCCATCGCCAATTCCGCTCACTTCACCCGATTGGGAAACGGCCAGCAATTTAGGGGCAGGCGTCGTAAACGTCGCTTCATCCGTCACATCGCGGGTCGAGCCGTCCCGAAACGCCGCCGTCACCAGCAAATGCTGCACGGCCTGCGTACCGGACAAATTGACGGACGCAGGCGTAATCGTCAGGCCGACAACTTGCGCGTTCGGGGCATCCTTGCCGGATGCTTTCGCCGCAGGCATACCGGCCTTTTTAGCGCGTGGCGGCGCGGCCTGCGCGTTCAGCCCCGGCAAAACGCAGGCGCACACAGCCAGAAAAGTAACGGCAAAAATGTATTTGATCTTCATGGTAGACAGGAATTTACAGGAAACAGCGCGGCGAAGCAGAGCAAATGTTAGTACACTGTATTGTATCTTATTCGACAGCGCGCCGCCAAAGATGTTTCACCTGTCTCATGCTTGTTGTTTCCAGCCTCCTGCATGAGTATCCGGCATATAAAATCTCCTCGTTCCCCACAACTTTGCGCTTATGCCTGCCTTAGCGTGCAGCAGCGTTTTTGCTTCCTTCTACGAAGGGATTGCCTGGTTGTGGCGGGTCGGCGCGGCCATAGATGCTCGTATTGGGGAAGGAAGCCGCCCAGCCGTACCACTGGCTCAGATGATAGTCCAGCCGTTGCAAGCCCTTGCCTTTAAGCGGGCCGTTTTCTCCCTTGCCTTCCAGGTTCCAGCGCGTTCCTGTTTCGCGGTCATAGAAAGCGGCTGTACCCCCGGCTTGCCCGCGCGCTTCCAAAGTCAGCGTTTGCGACCCTACCCGGCGGGAGAAAGCGGCGGCAGTCTGTGTGCGGGCATCCAGCAGTACGCCTACCGGTTCCTCGCCCAAAATGTCATTGACCACGCCCCCGGCCTGTACAAGCGCCTGTATCGGATAAGCGCGGTACAAAGGAGTTTCACTTTGCCTGCCCTTGTATTCCCGCTTAGGTTCCTTTTTCGGGTTGAGGGTTACAGCCAGCACCAGATCAAACGGCGGCAGGCGCTTATCGCCGCGCGTGACGGTCGCGCCGAAGAACGAGTAGACAGAACCCCCCTCATGCCGCTTTCCCTCCACGTTCGAGGAGCCATAAAACTTTTTGAAAGCCATGTCCTCCGACATTACCAGCGTATCCGGGTGCAGTTTTTTCCACGCCCCCCAGGTCGTGTCCAGCAGGGGGCCGGTGTTGAGGCGCGTACCAGTCAATGGCCCTGTCACGATACGCCCCTCGCCGATCAGGAACACGCCCTGCGTGCGGCGTTCGTACAAGGTCGCAATGCCGTTATACGCGCCGCAAAAGTCGAATTTCAGCGTTATGCCGCCCACTCTCGGATCATAGCGGATGCCAGTATTACAATTACTGCAAAAGGTGATGGCAACGGGGATTTTGCCCCTGCGCAACGTGCCGATCTCGTCATTGACGACATGGTGGAAGGCCAGAAACCGCATAGGATAAGCCCGGCTTTCTCCATTCTCGGAGATGCCCAGAACATATTCCGCATCGCTGAGAAAGTCCGCCTGCAATGCCCCAACCATTCTGGGCGAGTCCAGCGAAACAAACGGCTTGAAGGAACGCGCATCCCACAGGGCTTCGGGCTTAATGTCCGGGGCGATTTGTTGAGCAGGCAGGGTGTCAGGTTGGACTGCCAACATCGGCGTTGGCGCGGAGGGCGCATGACGGCAGGAAACCAGCGCCAACCCCAGCAACAGCACACCGGTGAGAAATACAGAATATGGGAAGCAGCGAAACTTCATGCCTGCTCTTTCGCCATTGCTCTAATTAATGCCTTTGCAAATAATATTTGAACATCCTGTTTGGGTACAGGCGCGACTTTAGGTAAGCGGGCGACAAGCGCGGGCGACAGGTAGAGCGACTCGAAGGTTGTTTCGTCGCGTCCGAGCAAGGTGGCTTGCGAGGAACGTCCGGCGTCCAGCAGAAGGTGGTGAAGGCAGAGGTCGGCAGGCAGTGGTTTGCCATACGACTTACCGCCCGTCTGCCCGTCGTAACTCAGGATGTAGGAAATGCCATTGCGGTTGAGCAGGCGAAGCGCATCTACAAACTCCTCAGCATCAATGCCGTCCTTGTAACGCCGGTCACGCTCGCCGCACACGCCCTGATACGGCGGGTCCATATACACAACATCTTTGGCATCCACGTTTGCCAGCGCGTCCGCATACAGCCCGCAGCGCAATTCCGTCCTGCCGCGCAGCAAGCGAGACGCGCCTAGAATATGGGCGCGCATGGTGTCGGGACGCGCGCCCTGCCGCCGGTTGTCAGGGCTTTGGTTGAACTCGCCGCTGCTGTTGTAGCGGATGGAGGCTTTGGCGCAGCGCGCCAGCAGATACAAAAACAAACCGGCGTCCTGCGTTCGGTTGAAACGCGCCCGCACCTGATCGTAGTAATCGCGTTCCTGCCCCTGCTGTTCCTGCCACAACTGCGCATACGCGCCCGCAACGGTTTCCGGCTCGTTGATGATTGCCCGCCACAAGTCCACAAGGGGCTGATTGATGTCGTTGAGCAGGAACAGGGGCGCTTGCTTGCTATGCGCGGTTGCCAGCGAAACCGCCGCCGAACCTGCAAACGGTTCAACGATGCGCCTTGTATCCGAGGGAACATACGGCAGGATCATCCCTGCCAGATTACGCTTGCTGCCTTGATAGGGGATAGGATGGGGAACGCGCATAAACGACACTCCAAGTAAAAGCATGACAGTGTACAGACAAGCGCAGGCACTCTGCAGTCTGCGGAAACAAACACAGCAAAAAAGAGCCAAACCACGCGAAAAAAGAGGAAACCTTTGCCGTACATACCCTGTCTAATTAGTACAAGTGTCTACTATACAGACAGCAAGGTTGAACGTCCGAGTTCCTATCAACTATCAACTATCAACTAACAGAAGGGAGGTGCCAGTCCTATGTTTCACCCCTCCCGTCCGCCCTGACGCTGTTGAGGTCACGACGCCTCTCTTCTACAATTTGACACAACGAGACATCGGGCTGGAAGCGCTGCATTGCCAAGATTTCGACGATGCCTCTACATATCCTTTTTTCTACCTGCCAAGACCGTAGAAGCCCCCGGATTTATCCGAGGGGAGTTGTCACGCCTGCTCTTTTCATTCGCCCGGTTCGGCCTTGCCTTCGATGATGCGGACGAACAATTGCTCCAGGGTTTCGCGCTGTGGAACCAGGGCGAGCAGGCTTGCGCCGTTTTGCACCAGGGCGCGGGCCAGTTCGGGAACATCGTCTTCGCTGCGCACCCAGGCCGTGAAGCGCGTAATCGGGACTCGCTCAATTTTCAATTTGGAAGCGATTTGCCGCACCGCGTTCATGGCCGCGTCGTTCATGTCGCGCACCTGCACCTCGATGCTGGAAGCAAAACCGAGCAGTTCGTCCATTGTGCCCTGCGCCGCGATTTGCCCTTGCTTGATAATCGCCACCCGGTCACACGTCATTTCAATTTCCGACAGCAGATGCGAGTTGAGCAGAACGGTTTTGCCCTGCCCGCGCAGTTCCATCACGATGTCGCGCACGTCGCGCCGCCCGATGGGATCGAGGGCGCTTGTCGGCTCGTCCAAAATCACCAGTTCCGGCTCGTGCAAAATGGCCTGCGCCAATCCGACGCGCTGCTGCATGCCCTTGGAAAACTCGCGTATCTTGCTGTGGGCGCGATCCGCCAGCCCGACACGCTGCAACACTTCGGGGATACGCCGCTTGCGCTGTTCGCGGCTCATGCCGTTGAGTTTGCCATGCAGATTCAAAAACTCCGTTGCGGTCAGAAACTCGTGAAACTGAAATTTTTCGGGCAGAAAGCCTATCCTTCGGCGCGTCTGCACATCCCCAACGGGCTTGCCAAGCAGGGTCGCCGTGCCCGACGAGGGGCGGATGTTGCCCAGCAGCATCATAATGGTGGTCGTTTTGCCCGCTCCATTGGGGCCGAGGAAGCCAAACACTTCACCGCGCGGCACTGCCAGATTCAGATGCCGCACGGCGGTAAAGTGTTTGTAGGTTTTGCCCAGGTCGTGGGTTTCGATAGCGAGGTTCATGTTTAGGGCTGTTTCGGCACAACGGCTTCCGGGCGCAGGACGTGCGCGACGGTGTGCAGTTTCCACACGCGCTTGTGCCAGGTCACGGTGGCGTCTAAGGGATAATCGCCGGCGGGCGTGGTGGACGGCAGTTTGAACACGAATTGGCGGCTCGCGTGTCCGTCCTCTTTTTCTACCGTGAGCGGCAGTTTGGTGCGCTTGTTGTCTACCAGTTCCCAGCTTGGGGGAATCGTCAGTAGTTCCACGTCACAGTTCATCTGGCCGGGATTGGCGTTGTACACATCTACGACAACCGTAAACATCGTCGGCCCGACAATCGTTACCGGGTCGGGCTGCGTGGACATTTGCGGCTGAAGCGGCTCCACAACGGAAAACGACGTGGACGATTGTATCTGCTTGCCGTTGTCCAAATCTACGGTTACTTGCAGCGTGTACGTTCCGGGCGGCAGGTCGGCGGGCAGCAGCGTTTCATACGCCAGTTTCAATTTTTTCATCGGGCCAACGGGCGGAACGGCCACGCGGCGTACGCTGTTGACGGCATTGGTCGAGCCGCTTGTGCCGCCCCATTGCACCGCCTTGATGGGCATGGCGATGTCGGTCTGATTGTACAATTCCATCGTGGCGAACAACTTCTGGCCGGGAACGCATTTTTTATCGGAAAGCGTCAGGTTCGGATTGATTCCCGAAGCCGACAATTGCCGCGCTTCCACTAATGTCGCGTCCAGCAATAAATGCGGCTCAAACGGAGCGGTCGGCGTATACGAACTTGCTTCGCCGGGCGGAAAAAACTCGCCGCGCAGCCCGATGTTCGCGCCGGGACGCATCACCAGGCTGCCCATGCTTTTGGGAATGGCGATTTCCACGACCTGACTGCCGCCTTCCAGTTTGCTCGCCACCTGTATCTGCTTGGCGTCGGCGGAACGATCCGCCCACATAGGCGTTTCTTTGCTGTTGGAGGCATCGAGCAGGCGCGCGGTGACGGACGGCTGACTTCCTTCCGTCACGCTGCCGACAACCACTTCCAGATTGTCCGCGCCCCGCAGCCAGCCGTCGTTACTGGCGTCAATATCGAATACCAGCATCGCGGGGCCATCGGTTTTCGCGGCCAGGTACAGATAGTTGTCGTCCCAGTTGCAGTAGATGCTTCCCTTGATGGGGCCTTCCGCAACCGAGTAAAACGTGTCCCACTCCCCCTCGCTTATTTTGCCATCCAACTGCACCGTGCGGCGGGGGCGCTGCGCTTCCGAAACCACTTTGGGGCGGGCGTGAAAATTAACCATACGAGAATCCCGGTTCGGCGTCGCTGTGGGCGCAAGCGGCGGATCGGTCTTATCCTGCTTGTCCTGCTTGTCCGCCGTATCCTGCGCGGCTTTCTTCGGCGTCTTCGGGTCGGCGTCGTCCTGCGCCCGCGCCCCGCCCAACAGGGACAGGCTCAAAACGCCAACCGCCGCCAGCCGGGCAGCTACCGACCGATGGGGCAAATGAATGGCACGTTTCCATAGATGTAGGGGCAACATGACGCTTTCCTCCCTGCGCGTAGTGAATTATCTTCCATCCTAACTCTAACACGATTCCCGCCCGCCTGTCAAGTGGTTTATTCTGTTCTCAGCAGTTTCTCCACGAATTGCGGCAGGCGCATGGTCAGGGCGGAGTTGGCGACGAGGAGGTCGCAGCCGGCGGCGAGGGCGTTGGGGCGAATTTGCGGCATCCAGACGTGCGGGCAGAAGCCTAAGACGGGTGGGGGATGGGGCAGTTCCTTGATGTGGCGCGTCACGTCGGCGGGCGAAACGCGGTCGCTGCCGAAATTGACGATGACGAGCGCGGGCGCGTGTTGCCGGGCGTGTTCCAGCGCCTTTTCTTTGTCGCCGATGACGTGAACCGCGTAGCCGAGTTTTTTCAACACGCTTTCGATGCGGACGGAAAAGAACAGGTCGTCCTCAACGACGAGAATGTTGAGGGTTGAGGAGGGTGTTGGGTGTTGGGTGTCGGGTGTTGGGACAGGCGAGGCTTGTTCTATTTCTATGGGCGTGGTTTTCTGTTCGGCAGGGTTGTTGTCATGGTTGGTTGTGTTCATATTGGAACTTCATTTCGTTGTATGTTCAGCCTGAATGAGCAGTCGCTGAAAGTTCGCACTTCCTGTATCCCTATCAACTACGAACTATCAACTATCAACTGCTTCCTTGCGTTCATTCGCGGCTATTCACTGCATTATTTGCTCATCAGGAGGCGCGGCTGAGGAAGGTGTCGAGCAGGAAGTTGACGCGCTCCGGTTCCTCGTGGTGCAGCCAGTGCGTGGCCTGCTCAAAGAAGATCAGTTCGCCCTGATCGCACAAATCAATGCTCGGCTGCGCCAGTTCGCGATCCAAAAACACGTCGTTTGCGCCCCAAAGCATCAGGGTAGGAACTGAGACGCGAGCATTGACGGGCGGCAAATCGGGGCGGCGCATCAGGGCGCGATACCAGTTCAGCATGGCCGTGTACGCGCCGGGCTGCGCCCATGCCTGACGGTAGAGGTTCATGTCCGCTTCGGAAAACGTGCCGGGACGGCTGCTGCGGCGCATAGCCTGCGTGGGCATCCGCCAGTTTCCCAACCGCGATGTCCATTCCGGCAGCCAGGGCAATTGAAAGAAAAAGATGTACCAGCTTCGCAGCAGTTGGCGCGGGTGACGGCGGATGTGCGGCAGGAACACGGCGGGGTGCGGCACGTTCAGCGCGGCCATGCGCTCCACGCGCTCCGGGGCGTTGAGGGCCAGCCACCAGGCCACGTTCGCGCCCCAATCGTGCCCCACAACAAAGGCTTTTTCGTATGCCGCCGCATCCATCAGGCCGCAAATGTCGCGCCCAAGCGCAGACAGGCGGTACGCGGCAATGCCTTTGGGCTTGTCGCTAAGATTGTAGCCGCGCTGATCGGGAACCCAGACGCGATAGCCCGCCTGCGCCAGCGCGCCGATCTGTTTATGCCAGCCGTGCCAATATTCGGGAAAGCCGTGCAGCAAAATCACGAGCGGGCCGTTCTTTGGCCCCGCCTGAACCACATGCAGGCGGACGCCATTGGTAAGTACGTTCTTATGCTTCCACTCTTGCTCCATGATTTGTAGGCTTTACTCCGATATGTATTACAAACGCACAGCTTTGCGGGTGGCAAGCGGCCTGCCGTTTTCGTCGGTTTGAATCGGCCCCTGACTATACAGATCATACGTCGCGCCATTCTTCTGATACTTCATCGTATCGCCCGTAAACGGATCGTCCGTCAAATGCCCGATGTGCAGGTCGGACAGGCTGTTGGGCAGAAAGTTGTGTTCCCATTTATAGCGGCGAATGGCGGCATGAACGCCGAGCAATCGTATCGTGGCCTGATTCTGGTCGTACTTGTCCACCACATTGGAAAGCATTGGCGCGATTAGATTACATAGTGCGCCGCCGGGAGATTTCTCCTTGATTTCCTGAATGGACTTGCGCTCTTTGGCCGGCTGTTTCAGGTTGGCAATCACGCTGTCAAAGTACGCGGCAACCAGCGTTTTCGCCCGGTCTATGGCCGGGCCAAATTCGGTGGGGTTGGTTTTTAGATGATTCAGCAGCGCCTGTGTATCGGCATTCGGCTGCTCCTCATTCGAGGTCGCCTGATTGAGTACCTGTTCCAGCCCCTTGAAGTCATTACGTTTGTTTTCCAAAAGGCGCAGCGACGTTTGTTTCTCGTCCGTGAGTACCAGAGTGGCGGGCGAGGGGGATTCCAGCCAGTCTTCCACTAATCGCTGCAAGTGGCTGCACTGGTACTCGGAAAGCTGATCCAGATGCGCGGCAAAACCTTTCAGGACAATGGCTTCCACGGCAACGCCGACAAGCCCGTTAATCAGGGTATTCGACTGCATCCGGTAGCCGAAGCGCAGGCCATCGCCCAGAGCGTCCATGGCCGCGTCAACGCGCCCGTCCGCGAAGCACACGTACATTTCCGTGTTCAGCAGCCGCGCCAGTTTGCGAAACCCGGAGAGTTCCACAAGCGGCGTGTTCTCATCCGGGAGCAAATACGGACTTTGTACGGGCTTTTCCAGGCTTTTGTGCAGCAGCAAAAGCGCCTGCTGCACGGTGGGGTCAGTAAGCAGGCGGCGTTTGAAGGTCAGGGTCGCGCCCGCATCCATCGCGTCATCCGCCATTTTGTTGTTTTGCACCAGGTCAACGGCCCGCACCCAATCCTCATAAGCGTTCATGTTGGTCGGGGTTTTAAAGAGGCGTGGGAAATTAGGCGGTTTGGGCGGTTCCGGTTCGTCCTGCGCCCGGACGGGACTGCACCACAGGCAGGCGATTCCGATGCCTGCTAACACTGCCAACCGTTTTCCTCGACGCGGTAAAATTTTCGATGTTGTTTGCTGATGTTTGCGCATGCGAATGTGTCTCCTTCGCCAACAAACGGTAAATAGTGTTCAGCCTGCGGGCTGTAGGCGGATGGGCTGCGCGGAAACCGACGCGGAACGTTCCTGACTACCGCTTGCCGCAGGTCCGAAACTGCTCAAGTCGTAAACTGCGCCGTCCCGCTTGTACAGCAAGGTGCTTCCGGTGTAAGGGTCGGTGTTGAGCGCGCCCAAATGCAGGTCGGCAAGGCTGTTGGGCAAGCGGTTGTACTCCCATCGGTAACGGTGAATGGCGGCATGGACGCCGAGCAGCCGCACTTTCGCTTCCAGGGCATCGTACCAGCGCGTGGCTTCGTTGGCCTCGATGCTCACAATGGACAGCAGCTTCCCTTCCGGCGTATCGTCTTTGGGAAACGGCACGGGGATACGCTTGTTGACGGGCCGGCTGCAATTGGCAAGCGCTGCGTCATAGTGGGCGGCTATCAGCGCCTGCGCGCGGCCAATCATGGCGTCAAGGTCGCTGGGGCGCTGCCGGGCGTAAGCGCTGATGTTTTGTAAGTTGGCGCCTTGCGTGACGGGGTTTTCTATGCGCGCTTCCATAAGTTTTATGAGGGTATCGGGATCGGTTCGTGTCTTGTCCAGCCGGTTCAGCAGGGCTATTTTCCTTTGCTGAAGAAGCAGGGTGGCATGGGAAGGCGCTTGCAGCCAGTCCTCGACAATACGCTGTACGCGGCGGCACTGGTACTCCGACAACTGATCCAGACGGCTATACAACGCGCTCAAGACGGCCTCCTCAGACACGATGCCCCACCCGCCACTGCCTGGGGTATCCCCCTGCATCCGCTGGCCGAATTGCAGCCCTTCGTCCAGCGCGGCAATCGCGCTGTCCAGATTGCCCTCAGCGCAGCGCGCATAAATTTCAAGTTTGAGCAGCGTCGCCAATTTATACAGCGCGGACAATTCCGGGGCAGTAGCGTTGGTATCAAGCAGGCGCGCAGGCGGCTGGGTCGGCTTGTTCAAGCCCTGCCGCAATAGATGGAGCGCCTGCTGTACCTGCGGATCGTCCAGAACCTTCCGTTTCTGCGTCAGCGTCGCGCCCTCGTCGTCCAGCGCGTCCAGCAATTTGTTGTTCTGTATCAAATCGCCCGCGAGTACCCACTCTTCATAGCCATTCAACCCCGTCGGCGTTTTGAATACAATAGGAAAGGCCGGCGGTTTGGGCGGGAGTGGCGCGTCCTGCGCCAACGCGGGGCGCAGCAGCAAACTCGGCAGGCAGGCAACAGGCAAGCAGGCAGCACAGGGAAGCAAACGCCAGCGCATAATTTGTCGCATTTTCAACGCTCCGGCAAGACGAACCATTTGTGAACTCCAGCGAACAAGACGCTTCCGCCACCATTCGGTTTCACAATATCTGCGGCAGGCGCGCTTTATCTCTACTTGACTTTGGCTTCTTCTCTTGCGCCGGTGGCGCGGTGCAGGTTGAGGATGTCTCCCAATCCGTAGAGTTTCTTGATGATCATATCCAGATGTTCCGTGTTGCGCACTTCGATGGCGAGTTCCAGCGTGGCGGTTTTGTCGCGGTGCGACTGCGTTTTGATGGCCGTGATGAACGTCTTGTTTTCCGCGAAGACATTGGTAACGTCGGCGAGCAGGCCCGTTCGGTCCATTGTGCTGAGAATAAGATAGACCTGATATACCTGGCTGTCGCTCCCGACATATTCGACGGACTGGCAGCGGTCCGCTTCGGTTTTGAGATATTGCTGCGCGTTGGGACAGGCGCGGCGGTGCAGCGCCATGCCCCGGCCTCGCGTGATATAGCCCACCACATCGTCGCCGGGAATGGGCAGGCAGCAGCGCGAACGGCGAAACAGCACGTTTTCGGCTTCCACGCCATCCGCCGTAATGCGCAATTTGCGGTCATCGGCGCGCTTGCTGCCAAGTTTGAAGGTCGGTTCCTGCGCTTCCGGCGCGGGCTTCAGGCGGTTGAGAACCGTTGCCGCCGCAACAGTGCCGTAGCCGATGGACGCAAGCAATTCGATCTCGGACGGCATGTTGAACGAGGACGCGATGCCACGCAGGGATTCGTCTTTGAGCAGGTCGCGGGGGTTTTCGCCCCACGCTTTGGCGTCGTGGGCCAGCAGGTTGTGCAGCTCTTTTTCCAGCAGTTCCCGCCCCGCCAGAATGTTTTCCGCGTGGTGCAGCCGCTTGAAATATGCCTTGATTTTGGTTTTGGCGTGGGAGGTTTTGACCAGGGCGAGCCAGTCTTTGGAGGGGTTGGCATTGGGGCGCGTGATGATTTCCAGCACGTCGCCGTTTTTCACCTGATAGGAAAGCGGAACCAACCGCCCGTTCACTTTCGCGCCCACGCAGTGGTCGCCAACCGCGCTATGGACGCGGTACGCGAAATCAATGGGGCTGCTGTTGGCGGGCAGGTCAATCACGTCGCCTTTGGGGGTCATTACGAAAACCTGATCCGTGAACAGGTCTTCCGTAATGTTGCGCATGAACTCGTTGGGGTCTTTGCTGTCGGCCTGCCAGTCAAACATCTGCTGGCGCAAAAAAGCCAGTCTGCGCTCGAACGGCTCGCTGGTTTTGCCGCCTTCTTTATACTGCCAGTGCGCGGCGATGCCGAACTCGGCTGTGCGGTGCATTTCCCACGTCCGTATCTGCACTTCCAGGGGCGTGGCGTTGGGGCCAAGCACCTTGATGTGCAGGGATTGGTACATGTTGGACTTGGTTTGCGCGATGTAGTCCGTGTACATGCCGGGGATGGGCTTCCACAACCCGGAAACGATGCCCAGGGCGTGGTAACATTCAGGGCGGGTGTGGACAATCACGCGCAGGGCGGTCAGGTCGTACAGGTCGGTAAACTCAAGCCCCTGCTGCTTCATCTTGTTGTAGATGCTGTACAGGTGCTTGGGACGGCCCTTGACCTGCGCGTCAATGTCCGCTTCCTTGAGTTTGGCGCTCAAAACCACAATGGCTTCGTCCACTTCGGCCTGCCGCTCGGCGCGGTTGCGGGCGACAAGGGCGGCGATTTGCTGGTATGCATCGGGTTCCACGTACTTGAACGCCAGGTCTTCGAGTTGCCATTTTAATTGCCAGATTCCCAGACGGTGGGCGAGGGGCGCGAAAATTTGGAGGGTTTCGGTCGCCATGCGGAACTGGCGCGAGGGGGAAAGCGCGCCCAGGGTTCGCATGTTGTGCAGTCGGTCAGCGAGTTTAATGACGATAACGCGCAGGTCTTTCGCCATCGCCACAAAAATTTTACGCAGGTTGGCGGCGTTTTTCGCCATATCCGCCTGCTTTTTGCGCCGCGCGCGGAAGTTCTCGCTGAGTTCCTGATCCTCTTCGGCGTGTTCGTCCTTCTTTTTGCCCTCGTCTACGCCCGCAATTTGCAGTTTGGTAACGCCATCCACCAGATGCGCCACTTCCTGCCCAAAATCGCGCGCCAACTGCTCCGAAGTAATACCGCAATCTTCAACAACATCGTGCAACAGGCCGGCGGCCAGAGTCTGCTCGTCCATTTCCAGATCGGCCAGAATTTCCGTCACTTCGACGGGATGAATGATATAGGGTTCGCCGCTGCTGCGGGTCTGATCCCGGTGCGCGTAATGGGCGCAGTCGAAGGCGCGGCGCACCAAATCAACATCCGCCTGCGGGCGGTGTTCCAGCAGGCGCGTGACGATGCGCTCCATGCCTGCCCGTACGGCTTCCAGGCTGGCTTGCGCGGAACATTGCGCGGCCTTGTCCTGAGCGTCTTCGGGCGGCGTCCATTCCAGCGCGGGACGGGGTGAAACTTGTGTCATCTGGCGCGGCTCCCTTGCGACACAAACAACGATGTTCGGGGCGGATACGCTTTCTCAGCAAACCTGACATGACCCCAAACAGGAAAAGAAAACGATATACGGCACAAAACAGAAGGAAAAGACAAATGACACAAAGCAGGAACGGCCACGCTGACGTTCCTGCTTCATAGGAAAAATCTGCCACTTTAGGCGTAAGATTGCCTCAACGACACACGCGCTTACAAGTCTTTCCTCTATCTCTTTGTACGTAATTTAAGGACTTTCAGTATACCACGAATCATGCCCGGAAAAGTTGCCTCCACAAAGACGAACAAGAACGAAGAAGACAAACTATATAGAAGAAATACGCGCTGACGAAGCGAACATCCTTGCATAACGCGCAAGGAGCAGCCATTTCAAAATGACTCACGAGGGAGAAGAAGCACAAGAACAGAATTCAGAACAACACGTCGCGCCTGCCCCGTCTAACACGTCAGAAGGAGCGTCGGCACAAGCGGCGGACAATAACTATCCCGGTCCGCTCGGCATCTGGAAGAACACGAACCTGACGGATGCGGAACAGCGCATAGAGCAGGCATTTGCGGAGCAGTTGCAATCGGATGTGGCCTATTGGATGCGGGAGTATCTGAGACGCAATGGACGTATTCTGGACACGGATTTAGCCCGCGTCCTATCTGCGGAGTGGAACTTCAACAACGAAAGCCGCGCCCTGCTTACTACTGCGGTACATAATCCCGCCAGTGCCTTTATCAACGCTCTCTACGACGAGTTGTTGCAGCAGCCGATAATGGCCCCACAGGATACAGTCTTATTTATGGCAGGCGGGGGTGGTTCAGGTAAAACTTCGACTATCCAGTTACGAGTTGCTGCCATGCTTGACAGGGTGTGTCTGACCTATGACACCACGTTTTCACGATTGGAGCCTGCGCAACAGAAAGTAGAGGCGGCGCTTGCGGCAGGCAAACAAGCGCTTATCGTGTATGTATACCGTCCCTTTGACGCAGCCGTTCGCGGCGTGATAGACCGTTCCCTAAGCAACGGACGGACAGTTCCGTTGAACGTTCTCGCAGGAGATCATGTTGGCGCCCCGCAAACTGTGCTGCAACTTGCGAACATATACACGTCTCATACGAAAGTACGCATCCGGGCTATAGACAACAGCGCGACTGATGTTTCCGAGGCCGTTATGTTGCCGCGTCAAGAAATGCTGTCTTTTCTGCAAAATTTGGCGTATACTCAGGTAGAAGATTTACATCAACACGCGCAGGAGGTACTCAGGGATGAAATTACCAGACGAGAGGGAACGTTCGAACCGCTTCCTGAATATATCATCACAACCCTCAACAGGGGATACGTTTGAAGCTCGCGCAGATGAAATTGTAAACATTCTTTTATCCGGGTTGAAGGAAAGCGTGAAAGCGGAACAAGAGCGTCAACAGCAATTCGACGCCGCCGTGCAGCGCGGCGTTGAGGGCAGGCTGCGGGCGTATGGCATTTGCAGCGCCGCCGGTACGCCGTGTGAAAGCAGCAATCATCCGGTGGGAACTGCGGAAACGCCTGTTGCCGCAAATTTCGGGCCATAATTTGGAGCCGAGCGTTACCGGGAAGCAGGCCGCAAACGGCGAGGGCAACATTCCCGGCGTACAAACAGGCGGACATGCCGGAAACGGTTCCGGCGTTCCCGACATGCGCGGCATTTTGGACAGGGACGCAGCGACGGCTGCCGACGAACGGACGTATGCGGAAGCCGGTACGCCGGTTTAAACTCGCAGTCATAAATTTCGCTATCTACGCTCCAAGCCTGCAAAAATGCAGATTTGGGGCGTATTTTGTTACAGCAAATTTCTTTTGGCGGGAATAGAAGGAAATAGTATCTGCCGTTGCGAATATGCTTGTATGATTTCTATAGTAATGTCTGCAATTGCCGCCGGAAGAGGAAAATGCGATGCCTTGTGAAAATTCACGGTTCAGAGTCGGGCAGGTCATCGGCTCGTACACCTTGCTGGAGTGCAAGGGAGAAGGCGGCTTTGGCGAAGTGTGGAAGGCGCAGCGCAAGAACGTCATGGCGGCTCCTCCTGTCGCCTTGAAGCTGTCTCGTTATCCTCAACTGCATCAGAACGCCGTACGGAAGGAAGCGGAACTGTGGGTAAAAGCAACAGGTCTTCCGAATGTTCTGCCCGTTATCGAGGCGAGCGTTTACAATAACGAGGTGGCAATTGTCAGCCATTATGTAGACGGCGGCACGCTGACGCAGTGGCTGCAACGGCATAAAGGCAAAGCGCCCTCTGTTGCGGCGGCAGTGGAAATCATGGCAGGGATTCTGATGGGCCTGGAAGGGCTGCACTCGCGCGGAATCGTATATCGCGACCTGAAGCCCGACAACATTCTGATGCAGGGCGAAATGCCTCTGCTCACCGATTTCGGCATTTCGCGCATCGTGGAAAGCACCACTGCCTACACGCAGCAGGCGATGGGAACGCTTCACTATATGCCGCCGGAAGCGTTTGAGACAAACGAGAAAAACCAGACAAACGAGAAAAAGATTCAGGTCTCGAAAAAGTCGGACCAATGGGCGGCGGCGGTAGTTTTATATCGTCTGTTGACAGGGCAATTGCCGTTTCCGCAGAAGGAATTGGGGCCGTACATGAATGCGGTATGCAATCAGCCTCCGCCTTCCCTGCCGAATACCGTTCCCGCGCATATTAAACGGGTACTCTCGCGGGCTTTGCAGAAAGACCCGGAAAAGCGTTTTGTATCCGCAGCGGCGATGCGAACAGCCCTGCTTACGCCCGACTCTGCAACGCAGCGCCCTTCCGAACGCCTGAACTTTCTCAATCCTCTGCTTACGCGCCTCAATCAGCGGGCGGCCTCGCCAACGCGCCGCCCTGCCGAACGGCCTACCGTAGCGGCTGTCAGCGCCTCTGCCATGTCCAATCCCCATGCAGAAGCGGCGACAGCATTAAACGAACTCCGGTTAAGCCTTCATATAGCTCCCCCTGTTGTCAAACTGTATATTGCGCTTTTAGGCATCGGGGTTTGTTTTCAGGTCTTCATAGCTTATTATCAACTTTTTGCATCAAATTTTTCCGGGGCTGGTCATCATTATTATCCACAGGGCGCAATGCGTTATATGGTGATTATCGGCACTCTAATTTTCACTCTGTGGGCATTGCTTCGAATTCCCATAAGGTTGTCACAAGGCCGTATAGTGACTCGTCACTCCCTACTTCTGCCAATCATTGTCTCGGGTTTCTGGTTTGTCACCCTGATTCTCGGAGGTCTATATTTCTTCGCCATTAATTTCTCCTCAGTACTTAGTAGATTTCCTCCGGGAGTTTTAATGGGCATTTCATGGGTCAGTTGGTCATTCTTATTTTATCGGCTGACCAGAACTACGGACTTCAAAAGCCACATCAAGAAACAAATGCGCCTGCTATTACTGGGAGGTCTCGCCGAAACGTTAATAGCCATGCTATCCTGTATAGAAGCTTATAGCAGAAACAATTTTGAACATATAATTAATTATGTGACAGTATTTAGAATGGGGTTGGCAGTGATAATGCTCTCTTTTGGCCCTGCAATGTTTTTCTTTTATCGTGAACGAGTGGAAAAAAGAAGCAGGTAAAGAGATAGTTGTCTCTTTTGCGTTATGCCGCTTCCAAACTCTCCGTATGCTGGATGTGCAAAAGCCAGCCTTCTTATCGCACAAGTATCCCATCTCGAAGACTGTACTGCACAGGAAGACTAAAGTGATGATAAAAGCCAAACTACTACAACAGGCGGGAGAAGCGCGCGGACGTGAAGTGGTATTGTTCGGCGTTACGGTAATCGGGCGCAGTGAAAGGGCCGACCTGGTTCTGGACGATGAGCGCGCGTCACGGCAGCACGCCGAGTTGCGCCCGGACGGTGACGAGTGGCTTCTGGCAGACCTCGATTCCAGGAACAAGACGTTTCACAATGGCGTTCCCCTGGTTCCCCGCGCCCCGGTTCGCCTTAAAAATGGCGATCTTATTCGCATCGGGGACTCCGAATTTCGGTTTATATGCGAACCTGCCGCAAATAAAGCGCCTTCCGCAAACAAAGCCTCATCCGCAGGCGACTCGCCCACGCAGGTCGTTCGCCTCAAACCCCTGCTCACCGTCGGGCGTGACTCGGACTGCGACATCGTTCTTGATCTTCCCTCCGTTTCCCGCCGTCACTGCCGGATTGTGCAGAAGGGAGAGGCATTCTGGCTGGAAAACCTTGACAGCCGCAACGGAACCTTTCTCAACGGCGTTCGCGTCACCGTGCCCGAACCGCTTGCCAAGGGCGCGGAAATACGCATCGGCCTGAACGTCTTCATTTTTCGCAACAATACGCTGGAACATTTCGACCAGAACAGCGCAGTACGCATAGACGTTACCCAATTAAGCCATACCGTGCAGAAGTCCGGCAAGCCGCTCCGCCTTCTAAATGATGTTCACTTCACCATTCTGCCCGGAGAGTTCGTGGCGATTGTCGGCGGCAATGGGGCGGGCAAATCCACGCTGCTCAAAGCTATGACCGGCTTCCGTCCTGCCTCGGAAGGCAGCGTTCGGCTCAACGGCGTGGAGTTCTACACGCATCTGGAACTGTTTCGTACCGCCATCGGTTACGTGCCGCAGGACGACATTGTTCATCAGGAACTGACCGTTGGGGCGGTGCTGTGCTATGCCGCGCAGTTGCGCCTGCCGCCCGATACGGGCGCAGCGGAAACCGAGAAGCGGATTGACGCAACCCTGCGCGAACTGAAAATGAGCGCTCTCAAGGATGCTTTTGTTTACAATTTGAGCGGGGGAGAGCGGAAGCGGGTCAATATCGGGGTGGAACTGCTCACGCGGCCAAGCCTGCTGTTTCTGGACGAACCGACATCAAGCCTCGATCCGTTTGGGGAAAATGAGGTCATTGAACTGGTGAAGCGGCTGACCAAAGAGGGCCGTACCATCATCATGGTGACGCACTCGCCGTCTACCATCGTGAAGTGCGACAAGCTGCTGTTTCTGGCAAAGGGCGGGCGTGTCGTGTTTTATGGAACGTACCAGGAAGCGCTGGAATTTTTTGAAGTAACCGACTATGCGGACGCCTACGGGAAAGTTCAGAACACGCTATCGCCGGAGAAATGGGAGCAGAAGTTTCGCGCCTCGCCCTACTATGGCCGCTATATCCGGGAACCCCTGTCAAACGTGCCGAAATACCGGCATGGCGAGACAATGGTGGTAGCGAAAAGCATGGGCGTGGCGCAGGCGCAAGCCTCCGTCTCGTGGCAATTCGGCCTGCTGGCGCGGCGGAATCTGGAGATACTGCGAGGCGATAGTCGCAACGTAACGCAGATGCTGGCTCAGTCGCCGATTATTGCGCTGCTGCTGATTGCAGGATTTCCATCCAACCTATTTAGTGATCCGAAATTGACGCTGAAGTGTCCGCAATTACTGTTTTGTATGGTGATAAGCGCAGTGGTATTCGGTATTCTCAACGCGGCGCGAGAAATCACCAAAGAAAGCGCGATATACAGTCGAGAACGGCTTGCCAACCTGCATCCACTGCCCTATCTTTTGTCAAAGGTGGCGGTGTTGTCAGGGGTGTGCGTGATTCAGACGGCGCTCCTTCTTGGTATTGTCTGCCTGAAGATAGACTTTCACCTTGAAAATGGCAAAATTTTCGTCTTCCTGTTGACACTTCTTTTGGCAACTATGTGCGGAATGTTAACTGGACTGACTATTTCAGCGTTTGCAAAGAACAATGATCAGGCCATGAGTTTGATTGCCGTGGCGGTGTTGTTGCAAATCATCTTTTCGGGGTCGATTCCAATCGAAGGGATAGGCCCAATCCGTAATCTCATGCCAAGTTACTGGGCTTACGGCGCGTTGGGCAATCTGACGAATTTACCCGGTATGAAATTTACAGACCCGCTTTTCAACACGCGCCCGGAAAAAGCGTGGGTCGCGCTGCTGGCGATTGGAGTGGCTTACGCGCTTTTAAGTCTGTGGCTCCTCAAGCGTAAAGAGATACGCTGATCCTGAATTGGCTGTGAGCGGATACAGACGGCACGGACACCTTCCCCGGCTAAACCTCCTATCCTTTGATCCCGATGAACAGCAGCGCGCCCGTTTGCCGGTCACGGATGGCGTAGAAGAACGGGCGGTCGCAAAGGATATGGAATGGGGGTTGCGGATGGGCGGCAAGCCCGCGCGGCATCAGGACGGCGGTGGCGGCGGCGGCTTCCGTGCCCTGTTCGTTCACGTCCACGAACGTTTTGTGGACCACCTTGCTGATGTAAAGGGGATGGCGGCTCATTCCGGCAAAGTTGGCGGCAGGCTCGAACGCCAAATTCATGCCCATTTTCGTGAGGGGTTCCTTCAATTCCACGCCGAACTCGGCGCGGAAACGGGGCAGTTCCACAATGCCGGACTGTACATGCAGGCTTGTCGTCCACTTTTGCCAGTTTTCCGGCGTGGCCTGATGAACAATCGTGGTCAGGGCGGTTTTCGCGTTTGGCAGCAGCAGCAGCATATCGAGCCGTTCCCCGGCGTAGGGCAGGCTGACCATCTGGAAAGCCGTATCCTGATAATAGCCGAATTTGCCGTCCGTCTTCATCATCTGGCACATCTGCGCCGCGCCCCGCGCCGGGTGAAACGGCTTTTCCACCGTCTGCTTGCTGTCGAACGGCTTCTGCCACAGCCCTTTGAAGTAAACGGCGTTGACCAGCGCCGCCTCAATGCCCGCCACATCCTGCGCCGTAACGATCTGCGTGATCTTGTGGTTCGTGTGCTGCGATACCCAGGCGTTGATGGTTTGCGGAGCGCCATGCAGGTCGGAAATCTGCGCGCGGTAAAACTGCTGCGCGCGCTGTAAAAAGTCGGGGCGTATCTCTTCCCGATTGCGCAGCCACAGGGAGTTGGCAACATCCAGTTGCGGAAGGGGCGCGGGCGAACCGGAACCCGCTTGCGCAGGCGCAGAGGGGGAAGGAACGACAGGCGGAGTCGCAGAATTGACGGCAGGCGGCTGAGAAGCGGCGGCGAAGCCGGCAAGCAGGCCGCGATTGGACTGGTTTAACTCGTCTAAACTCCATTGCTCCAGGCCAAGCGCCTGCGCCATGCCTGTCTGCGTCGGTCCCTGTGCGCCATTATAAGTCATTTGCAGCGCAAGCGCGATGCTGACGGGCGAGATACAGCCATTGACATTCGCGTCCGCTCTGAGTATTTGGTCGAACAGCCGAAAGCCAAACCGATTATCGGCATTAGCAATCAGGGTGATGCCGGAAGGGTCAACACCTGCAGGCCGCGAAAATGGATGCATGGGCGGAGTTCCTTGCTGCGCCTGTCCCATTATCGGCGGCAACGCCAGACAACAAACGGCGCAAGCGGTTCGTATTCGGCTGGATTGACAGCGCATTTTGATAGACTTCCTTTTGGTTGAATTCGCATTATCGCGGCAGGAACCGGAGCGGTTCGGATTTCAACTTTGTGGGCGTTTCCAGAGCGAATCGGTTTTGGCCCAAAACGGCAATCCGTCAGGAAAGGTCTTGCCGCAGCATGGCAAGCAGGATACCGACGATCTTTTCCACGTTGCCGAGATAGTACAGATCGCTGTCAATCGTGGCGGCAGTTCCCCGAAGGCGCAAAAACTGCCAGTCTGTCCCGGTTGTCACCACGCCGTAAAGCGTGTCTATGGGATGTCCGGTCCTGTCATTGAATATCTGCGCGGCGATAAGTTCGGCAAAACACTGCGGGATGCCGCTGTTGATGTTCTCTTTTTTCGCTTCCACAATCGAAACGACAGGGGCCTCTACCTCTCTGGTCAATGGGGAAAGACTGAACAGGAAATCGCAGCAGCCGGATAGCCCGCGCGGAATGTCTACGTTGAATTCCACGCCCGAAAAAAGATTGACCCGCTCCTGCATCTGCTCGTACACTTCGGCCAGAATAGGCGCAATCAAATACTCCGAGCGCGCTTTCTCCGTATTGCCCCGCAGCGCGAGTACCGTCTGTTTTTGCAGCGTTACGCGCAGCCAATCGGAGATTGCAGCGGGTGGCATGGCGGCAAAAAGCCCGGACTGCTCCGTGATCTCCAGATGGTACGCTTCTCTCAACTGCATTGCGGTAAACTGATTGTAAGCCATAAAATGGAATTCCTTCGGCTGTAGCGGAGCAGTCAAATCGGGATGGCTTAGTATACCCCGCGCCGCGCCTTTCGGTGTTCAAGAGCAAGTTTTGCGCCCGTCTCCCGTTCCTGTTCGGCAGCCTGCCGCCGCGCCTGCGCATGTTGGAAAGCGGCGTTCTGGAGACGATTGGCCGCGCGCCATAAATTATGCTGTCGCCGCAGCAGGAAACCAGGCTGTCAATGTCGAAAATCCCACAATAGCGCGTACATTAACAGCGCCTGCCGCAACATAAACCCTGTGGATTTGGCAGCGGCAACAGAGTCGTACGCCGAATCCTGCGCAAAGGAAACCGCCATGCTGCTGTCCGCCAGCCTGCTCTTCTTCGCCGCCTTTCACGGCAGCCTGCACCCATCGGTGAAACTCATGCCATCCATTCAAAATACGGTTGCTTCCACCACGCCTGCCGGCGAAGACAAACGCGCCGTCGCGCCGCCGCGCACACTCGACACGCCCCGCGCTTTCCCCACGCTTGCTGACCGCAAGGAATGGGAAGCCCGCCGCGCCCAAATCCGCCAACAGGTACTCGTGTCCTGTGGCCTTTACCCCCTGCCGCCCAAAACGCCCCTGAAAACCAAAATCTTCGGGCGCGTGGAACGCGACGGCTACACCATCGAAAAGGTGTACTTCCAAACCTACCCCGGCTTTTACCTGGCGGGTAATTTGTACCGGCCACTACAGGGAACAGGGAACAGGGAACAGGGAACAGAAAAACCAGTCACCAGTCACCAGTCACCAACCACTAACAACCCCGGTATTTTGATTACGCACGGCCATTGGGATGACGGGCGTATGGCGGACGGGCCGAATGGTTCCATTGCGGCGCGGGCGATTACGTTTGCGCGTATGGGGTGCGTGGCGTTTACCTATGACATGGTGGGCTACAACGACACGCGGCAAATTCCCAACCACCGCGCGTTTGCGGCGGATCGGGAACACTGGCTGTGGGGCGTGTCGCTGATGGGCCTGCAAACTTGGAACAGCGTCCGCGCATTGGATTTTCTCGAATCGCTGCCGGACGTGGACAAATCGCGGCTTGCCATTACGGGCGAATCGGGCGGCGGCACGCAAACCATGATGCTTGGCGCGATTGACGACCGATTGGCTGCTGTGGGGCCGTGCGTGATGGTGTCGCACTCCATGCAGGGCGGCTGTTTGTGCGAAAACGCGCCGGGACTGCGCATTGATTTTTCCAACATGGAAATCGCCGCTGCCGCCGCGCCGAAACCGCAAATCATGGTGGGCGCAACGGGTGACTGGACCAGCACCATGATGACGGTGGAAGGGCCGGCAGTGCAAACCGTGTACAATCTGGAAGCCCACCCGGACAACCTGAAATACGTGATTTTTCCCTTTAACCACAACATCAACAAGACCAGCCGGGACGCTGTGTACCAGTTCTTCGGCAAAGTCCTCCTGCACGACCCGAACGCCGACCACTTTACCGAACCGCCGTATCAGCGCGAACCGGTTGCCGACCTGCGCGTGTTCCCGGACAATCAGCCCCTTCCCGCCGACGCCAAAACGGACGTTCAGCTCACGCAATACCTCAAAGAGTTGGGACAAGCGCAATTGGAAAAAGCAAAGCCGCATGACAAGCGCAGCCTGACCGCGTTTCAGAAAACGTACCGGCCTGCCTGGGAACGAACCCTGGAATTGAACTCGCCCACGCCCCGGCCAGCCATCAATTCCACGGAGAAAGCTACGCAGACTCCTGAAGGGTATCTCATCAGTCACGCGCTTATCGGACGGGAAGGGTATGGCGAAAACATCCCTATCATCCGCATGACGCCTGCTAATTCATCGAATCAAGCCGTTGTTCTCCTTCATCCGCAAGGCAAGGCCGCGCTGATGCAGGCGGATGGTCAGCCGGGACTTCTGGTACGCGCGTTGCTGGCGAAAGGCCATACGGTCATTCTCCCGGATGTGTTTTTGACCGGCGAACGCGCCAATTCTACGATTTCCGCGTCGCGCCGCAAAGCGCGGGAAAACTTCGGCGAGTTCTTCACCACCTATAACCGCACCGATTTGCAGGAGCGCGTACAGGACATCATTACCGTTTGCGCGTATCTGCGTGAGATGGACGGCAAGACAAGAATAACGCTGATGGGCATGGAACAAGCGGGGATATGGGCGATGCTGGCTGCGCCCGCAGCGGATGCCGTAATTGCCGACGGCAATCAGTTGGATTTGACCAACGATGCCGCGCTGCTCACCGACGATTTGTTCGTGCCCTGCCTGCGCCGCATGGGAGATTTCCGTATCAGTCTGGCGCTTGCCGCGCCGCACCCTCTTCTGCTGCACAATATGGGCGCGAAGTTCACGCCTGTCGATTGGCTGCGCGACGTGTACGCTGGCATCGGAGCCGCGCCGAAACTGCAAGCCGCGCCCGAACGTCTGACGAATGATGCGCTCGTAAACTGGCTGACAACGCATTAGCAGGCAGGATTTTCCAGAGTTGGAGAAGAATTAGCCGCAAATACACGCAAATAGACGCGAATGGGGCAACGCCTAAACGATACCGGGTAGATAAACCCCCGTAGGGGCGCAATTTATTGCGCCCGCAACCTATGTTAAAGGGCATCTTGTGCGGGCTAAAGAACATTTTGATGCGGGCGCGAGGTGTGTTGCGGGCGCAATTGCCGCAAGCGGGCGCAATAAATTGCGCCCCTACGGGGGTTATTGTCTGTATAGTAAGGTGTTGGATGTAACCTGATTTTTGTACGCCGGAACAATGGAGATTCCAGCCATGAATATACAAGAAGCGTTGTACGAATTGGGAGTGCGCGACGATACGCTTTCCGAGCCGGAGAAGGCACAGTTAGACAAAGATGGATTTCTGCCCCTGCGCGGCGTTTTGACGCAGGAGCAGATTGAGGCTTTGCGGCGGCGGCAGGCGGAATTGCTGGCGGACGAAGGCGACAACGCGGGCAAGGAAGTGCATCAGGAAGCGGGAACCGACCGGCTTTCCGACCTGATTAACAAAGACCCTATGTATCATATTGTGCTGACCACGCCGCGCCTGCTGGCCGGAATCGCGCATGTGCTGGAAGGCGACTTAAAACTCTCGTCGCTCAACAGCCGCTCCGCCCTGCCCGGTCAGGGCTTGCAGGCGCTTCATGCCGATTGGGGACGATTGGAAACGCCCGGCGCGTACCAGGTCTGCAACAGCATCTGGCTGCTCGACGACTTTACGCCCGACAACGGCGCGACCCGCGTGGTTCCCGGCTCCCAGGCGACCGGCAAAGCGCCCTCGGACGAAATGAAGGACCCGCGCGAAGCCCACCCGAACGAAATGCTGGTACAGGGCAAAGCCGGTGATGTCGTAATCTTCAACTCGCATACGTGGCACGGTGGTACAATCAACCGAACCGATAAGCCCCGCCGCGCCCTGCACGGCTACTTCTGCCGCCGCCACCATCCGCCGCAATTGGATCAGAAGAAGTACCTGCGCCCCGAAACCGCCGCGCAACTCAGCCTCGCCGCGCAGGTTGTGCTTGGCGTCGAAGGAGAGGATTAAACCACGGAGAACACGGAGGGGAACGGGAGAGAGGAGACAAGGAGAGAGGGAGACATACTTACCACGGATGGAACGGATAACGCGGATTAACACGGATAAAGAGACGACTTCTGAATTTGATCCGCGCTTATCCGTTTCATCCGTTTGATCTGTGGTAAGTATTTCCCTTCTCCTCCCCGTGTCCCCCGTGTTCCCCGTGGTTCGAATATGTTTTGGAGGTTTTATGGCGATTTTGGAACAGGAACTCATAGGTTTTGGCGGGGAGGATGCGCAGACGCGCATTGACCGCGTGGTGGAAAAGTACAAGCAGCACATCAACCCCGGCTTGGCGCGATTATTGCAGTTTGCCGGGTTCGGGGATGTGGAAGAATCGGCGGAGGATTGCGTCGTTACGATGGTGTCGGGGGCGCAGTATTTGGATTTCGTGGGCGGGTTCGGCGTGTTTTCGTGCGGGCATCGGCATCCGCGCATTGTCGAAGCGGTAAAACGGCAACTGGACAAAATGCCCCTGTCCACGCGCACGTTTTTCAGCGAACCACAGGTGGAACTGGCGGAAAAGCTGGCCGACCTTGCGCCGGGAGATTTGCAGTACACGTTTTATTCCAACAGCGGAACCGAAGCGGTAGAAGCCGCGCTGAAAATGGCGCGGATTGCAACGGGCAAAACGGATTTCATCAGCACACAGGGCGCATATCACGGCAAAACCCTGGGCGCGTTGTCGGCGACCGGGCGCGAAAAGTACCGGACGCCATTCGCGCCGCTTGTGCCGGGATTTACGCATGTGCCGTTCGATGACGCGCAGGCGGTTGCAAACGCCGTTACGGAGCAAACGTGCGCGGTTATCATTGAGCCGATACAGGGCGAGGGCGGCATTATTGTGCCTGCGCCGGGGTATCTGGCCGAACTGCGCCGGATATGCGACCGGCACGGCCTGCTGCTGATTGCCGATGAAGTGCAGACAGGGATGGGGCGCACAGGCCGGATGTTCGGCGTTGACCATGACGGCGTGACGCCCGACATTCTGTGCCTGGCGAAAGCATTGGGCGGTGGCGTGATGCCGATTGGCGCAACGTTATCTAATCAGAAGGTGTGGGACGGCACATTCGCGCACAACCCGTACATTCATACCAGCACGTTCGGCGGCAACCAACTGGCCTGCGTTGCGGGACTGGCAACGCTGGACGTGATTGCGGACGAGAATTTAATAGTCCGCGCCCACGAGCGGGGCGAGCAGTTGATGGCGGGACTGCGGCAGGCGCAGCAGGCCGGGGCAGGCGCGATTAAAGCGGTGCGCGGTCAGGGCTTGATGGTGGGCGTGGAATTTGAAGTCAAGGATATGGCGGAACTGACGATCAACCTTCTGGCAGGCGAAGGCATCATCGCCGCGTACACCCTCAACAACCCGAACGTGATCCGCATGGAGCCGCCCCTGACCATTTCCCCCGCGCAAATTGACCGCGCGATAAACGCCTTCGGGCAATCCGTAACAATCGGCGGCAAACCTGCTTTCCGGGCTAGAAGAAGAATAAGAAACCACTTCAACACGGCACAATCCAGTGTCCACAGGACAATTGGCCGCAGGCCTAACAACCGGTATTTTATATCTTACCGTTACCCATATCTTTTGACTGCCATGAGATAGAAAATTGTCCATCAACTCAGGATGTGTCCGCGAACTCACCTTTTCGGCTCAAATGTAGGGGTGAATACAGCCATAAACACCCTTGAATCGGTGATGGCACACAGTTCAATCTCAAACTTATGGGTAACGGTAAGATTTTATATACCGGTTGAACGCGGCAGTAGCATATTTAACCGGTTTGTCCATAAACTACTCAACGAGGATGTGACTATGCGCTTGAATCAAATGTTTTCCGCACAGACGGGAAAGATGCTCACCGGGTTGGCATTGGCGATGCTGGCGCTGGGAGGGTGCAGCAAGGAAGAACCCGCTTCGACCAATGCCACACCGCCGACCAAAACGGCGGACAAGGGTGGCGCGTCCACAACGCCTACGTCCAACGGCAAAAAGAAGATTTTGTTTGTGTTCAAAGTCGGCGGCATTTCGTACAGCACGGCCTGCAAAGCAGGCGCGGATCAGGCCAACGCGGACGGGAGTTTGAACGCCGAGGTGGACTATCAGGCGTCTTCGGAAGGCACGGCGGAAAAGCAGAACGACATCATCGAGCAGGCGATTGTGTCGAAAGTGGACGCGATTGTCGTGTCGCCCGTAGACGCCAACGCGATTATTCCCGTGCTGAACAAGGCGACGGACGCGGGTATCAAAGTGTTTACGTGGGACGCGGACTCGCCCGGCAGCAAGCGCCTGTTTTACTTCGCGGCTGTGGACGATGTGCAGATTGGAGCGGATGTGGCGGACGCGCTTGCCCGGTCCATTGACGCGAAGGGCAAAGTGCTGCTCGTCAGCGGACACCAGACGGCGGAAAACCTCAACCTGCACATCAAAGGCATGGAAGAGGGTTTTAAGAAGTACCCCAACATCAAAGTGGTCACGCCCACCATTTACAACGACGACGATCTGAATCAGGCGAAATCCAAAACCCTGACCGCGCTTCAGGCCGACAACGATGTGGTTGGCATCGCCTGCGCCAATTCCGTCAGTCCGCACGGCGCGGGCGAAGCGGTTAAAACGGCGGGCAAAGTCGGCAAGATCAAGGTGTGGGGATTGGGCTTGCCGAGCGAAAACAAGACGTATCTGCAGGACGGCTCCGTGACCGGCCTGTACCTGTGGGACCCGCAAAAACTAACCTACATCACGGCCAAAATGGTGCGGGCGGCTCTGGACGGCAAAATGCCCTCGGATGGCGATACCATTGAGGGCACAGACGGCAAAGTTCAGGTCAAAGGCCAGATCGTCACGCTCCCCCTGCGTCTGGAAATCAACAAAGACAACGTGGATAGCATGACGTTTTAGGAACCGCGAAACACGCGAACCAAGCGAAAAAGAATCAAAACACATACAAACCACGGAGGACACGGAGAACACGAAGAAATATGCACAGAGAGTACAACCCGTTGTGCCTATTCTCTTGCTAATCCCATAGCATCCTGCCTCATCTCCTTGGTCTTTGTGTTTTGCTGTTTGTTTGGTTCGCGTGTTTCGCGGTTTCTCATTGCGTTTTTCTGCCGAGTATAGGGTATCAAGACACCTGCAAAGGTGTACTGGTGTAGAGGAGAATAATGGCACAATTCTTTCCGTCTCTTGAACAAATAAAGCGATTCAAAGTTCAGCCTACTGAGGGTGAAGAGCAACTGCTTAAGTTTTTAAGCCAGTCATTGGATAATTCCTACGAGGTATACTTCCAACCATTTCTTAACGGCGATAGGCCGGATATCGTGATTATGCGTAAAGATTATGGAGTTCTCATCATTGAAGTAAAGGATTGGAATTTGAACTATTACTACACTGATGAGAGCAACAAGTGGAGATTACAGAAGAACAATGCAGCCGTTAAGTCTCCTGTGGAGCAAGTGAAAGCCTATAAAGACAATCTATACAATTTACATATCGATGGGTTGCTAGAATTGACACAACGGAAATCCAACTACTACGCGATGATTGGGTGCGCTATCTACTTCCATTGTCACAATGAACAGGATGCTTTAGAACGGTGTAGTCTGAGAGCTTCAGAAGCCAATCATATTTCTATTATTGGCAACGATTCGTTGAACCCTCTAAACTTTGGGAAAGTGCTTGAAAAGTGCCATTTACGTGAAGAGTCATGGTACTTTAGTAAGGAACTCTATGATTGCTTTAAGGCCCTTCTTAGCCCAACTATGCACATTAGAGAGGATGGCAAAGAGATTGGGTACAATCCCAAACAGAAGGTTTTAATCCGAAGCCGCGCTGGAGAACAGAAGATCATAGGAGTCGCTGGCTCTGGAAAGACCCGAGTCTTAGCAAAGCGAGCAGTTGAGGCTCACAAAAGAACCCAAGATAGAGTGCTGATTCTCACATATAACATCACACTCAGGAATTACATACATGACAGAATCAGCGAAGTGAGGGAAGATTTTCAATGGGACGCGTTCTACATCATGCACTATCATCAGTTCTTTAAAGTAGAGGCCAACAACCATAACTTAAAGACACATGAGCAAAGTTACGATAACTTCAACTTCTTTGCTGACGTGCAACAGGAAACTACCAAGTATAATTCTGTCTTCATAGATGAAGTTCAAGATTACAAAAAACTTGGCTTCAGATCATCAAAAAATACTTTCTAGCTCCAAGCGGAGAGTTCGTAGTATTTGGCGATGAAAAGCAAAACATTTACAACCGCGATTTAGGAGAGGGCAAACGGCCAGAAACAACAATACGTGGAGGATGGAACGAACTAACAGAGTCGTTCAGACTGAGCAAAAAGATTACGGCTTTGGCGTCTGCCTATCAGTCCTACTTCTTTCAGAATAAGTACAACAGCGATACCATTGACGCTAACGAAGAAATGGAGTTTGAAGACCCTCCGTATGATGAATATATAGAACTGCCAAATGCAGACAGCACAGAGTTGTTCAACATTATACAGAGCAGAATTACGAATCTTAAAATTCCTCCTAATGATGTCACTGTCTTGTCCCATGCCTACGAACAACTTAGGGAAATAGATTTTCTAGTCAGGCAAACTGGCAGAAAAACCATGACAACTTTTGAGTCCCAAGAGGTTCATGAAAACTTGGAACAGCAGTGTGAACAAGGCAAGTTGAGCAAAGAGCAAGTCGAAGAAAAAACAGTCGCTCTAAGAAGAAGCAAGAAGTTTAACTTCTGGGCCAACCGAGGTGTGATGAAGCTCTCGACTATTCACAGTTTCAAAGGTTGGGAAGTGCATACTCTGTTTCTCATCATTCTGAACGACCCTCCTGCAAATGAAAAAGAACACGAGTTTCCGTCTGAGGAACTAATCTATACTGCCATTACACGCTGCAGGCACAATTTGATAGTGATAAATTTGGGTAATGAACTGTACCAACAGTTCTTCGCCAAGCACATGACTTTGCTTCAATCTTGAAATTGTAGTTACAAGTAACTCAACCATCCACTACAAAAGACAGTGCCTCGCCTGTTCTCCTCGTGTTCAGGACTTTGCTGTAGAGTTCCTGCGCGTTGAGGTTCAAGTATCTGAATCTTCATCTGCGCCATCGAATGCAAACTCGTCCGGGGTGGTTTCCGGGGGCGGGACTTCGTTCATCGAGTGCATTTGTTCGCGCAGTAAGTGGCACTGTTCCGTGACAACGGTTTCCATGTTGGCTCTGGCGGGGTTGCTGATCCAGCGCATCATGGAGGACAGGAACAGTTCTTTGAGATACGCGAAGGAAAAGCCGTCCGTCAGGCTGGCGAAATCGGCAAGCGCGGGTTCGGGCAGGCGGAGTTCGGGTTCTACCGTGTCGTTCCACGCCTTGATGTAGGCCTGGCGCTCCGCCTGTTCCGGCAGGTCGAAGTGGTATTTGCGGTCGAAGCGGCTTGGCCGATTGACAAGGGCGGGGTCTAATCGTTCCGGGTGGTTGGTGGTCGCCAGCACGACAATGCCCGTATTCGTGGCAAAGCCGTCGAGTTCGTTGAGGAAAAACGAGCGGTTTTTGTCGTTGATGAGCGAGTCCAGGTCTTCCATCACGAGGATACAGGGCGTTGTCTGCCGGGCGCGTTCAAAAACGGCCTGAATGTTGCTCTGATCGGTGCGATAGGGAGCCTTGAAACTCTTTACGTACAGGCAGGGAACGCCGAGCCAGTTGATGAGCGATTTGACCGTATGCGTTTTGCCGTTGCCGGGCGGTCCGATGAGCAAAACGCCGCGCTTCCAGGGGATTCGGTACTGCTCGTAAACGTCGCGGGACGCGAAGAACTGCGCGAAATCGTCCTGTATCTCCTGTTTCAAGCGGGCAGGCAGGATGAGATTGTCAAAGGTGGCGTTCTTGATGGCCTTGAAAAGCCGTTCGTCTTTGTACCAGCGCCCGTTATCGTAAACCAGCACTTCGCCGCGCACTTCCGCTGACCACTCGCACACCCGCAAGTAAAATTCATGGGCGAGGGACTTGGTATCCGCAATGATCCAGTAGTTTTTGTTTTTACAACTTCCCTCGTACCAGCTTGCGAGAACGACCTGCAAGATTTCTCCCTGATACGTAACCTCATACCAGGCGTTTTCCGCCCCTTCCGCCAATCCGTACCCCAATCCCCGAAACGACAGGATGAAATGCTGCAAAATGTCGGAAAGCAGATGAGCTTTGCAGTGCCCACCGGCAACAAACTCCTCCAGGTCGAATGAATACTCGCTGCCCTGCGCCACATATCTGTCAGGATGCAGCGCCGTCAACTGCCGGGTGATAAAGTAGCCTTTGAAGTCCAGCGGCTGTACCAGTCCATCTGCCAGCAAGTTATCCATGCGGCTAAAGTCTACAGGGGTAAGTTGAATTTCCATAATTCTCTTTTCGCAAACAGCCTGCCGAATGCTAAACAATCAGGACAACCCCATT
>CAWIEK010000040.1:0-24310 GCA_963835065.1 uncultured Chthonomonadaceae bacterium
CTTATAGAGTTGACGCTCCTCGATAAGCGGGGTACACTGTCGTAAGAACGGTGTGTCGCGCTTTGTTTTCGGCAGCCCAACTGCTCTAAAAACGCAGGCTTGCGCGGAGACACGCGTAGCCGTCAATGCGTGTTTCAGGAGTGTTGGCCCGGTGGATATAATCGGTCCAACCCCGGCACTGCTCCTCGTAACTCACGATGCTCGTGCCGTAATCGTCGCCACCTAAAGCGCGAAGACGGCGTTCCAAAACAACCGCGCCTTCGCCGCCACGCTGTAGGACCGAATTATGATCCGTGTCGAGCAGATAAATCACGCGCCCGACTCCTCTGCTGCCAACAGACGCCGGGCCTCCTCGCGTTCGCGTTCGCGCTCTGCTTGTATCTGGCGGGTCACTTCCTCAAAAGCCGGGTTGTCCGCGTGTATCCCGATCATGGTGTCCAGAAAATCCGGGCTTGTTCGCTCCGAAACCCCGGGGGGTTGCGCTTCCAATTTCATGCGAAGCCGGGCCACTTCCGCTTCAAGAGCGGCAAACCGTTCTTTAAGGATTGTTTCTGCCGCCATTTGTGTTTTTTCCTGATTTATTATATCGCATACTTCCTGTTGCTTAAGTTCCAGGGTTGACTTTCCTTGTCGCCACCGAAGTATGTGCCGCCGTTATTCGCCCCTGGAGGTCACAAAAGATGACGACGAAACCCTTTGATTGTGTGGAAATGGTGGAGTGGACACAGGCGGAGATACAGGAACGCCTCGAAACGATGCCCCGTGAAGAACAGTTGGCGTTTTGGCGCACACAAACGGAAAGACTGCGCGAACGTCAGGAGTACGAAAAAGGCGAAAATCTTCCCCTGCCTTTAGCCAAAAGGGAATAGACCAAAAGTACGCAGATAAGTCAAAAGTGCCGAAGTCTTCAACATCTGTAACTATCAGGCAGAGGGTTGGCGGCATACCCTTGCTGCATCAGGGTTTGGGACTTACACAAGCTGGAGGAGGCCGCGCTTGATGGCGGCGGTGACGGCCTGGGTGCGGTCGCTCACTTGCAGCTTGTTCAGGATGTTGGCGACATGCACTTTTACGGTTCCTTCGGCAATGAACAGGTTCCTGCCGATTTCCGCGTTGCTCATGCCGGCGACCAAGCAGGTTAAAATTTCCATTTCCCGCGCCGTCAGATTGGAGCGGCCCAGGCGCTGCGCCAATTTTGCCGCGATTTCCGAGGGAATGTTGTACTGGCCCGCGTACACGTCCTGTACCGCCTGATAAATCGCTTCCGGTGGCATGTCCTTCAGCAGGTACGCTTTGGCTCCCAAAGTAAAGCCCTGATAGATATGCTCTTCGGCGTCCGACCATGACAGCAAAATCACGCGGGCGGCGGGAAAGTTTTTGAGGATGTGCGTCGCCGCATCCAAACCACCTCGACGCGGCATGTTCACGTCCATCAGCGTAACATCCGGCTGATATTGCTTGAACAAAGCGACCGCTTCTTCGCCATTCGTGGCCTGTCCCACCACGCACATGGCCTCGCGCTGCGACAGCATCGCGGCAAGCCCTTCCCGTACAATGGGATGGTCGTCGGCAATCAAAACACGAATTGGTTGGTTACTGCTCATGGGACACTCCTATCAACAAAGGAATCAGTTGATGGTGATTATGGCTTCATCCTCGAATTCAGCCGACATTTCCCGGTAAAAGTCTGCGCGGGAAGTATGCTCGGCCTCGCTGCTGGCGTAGCAGGCGGCTTCCAGTGGCTTGCAGTTGCGCAGGATGTGCCAGCAGCAATCGCAAAGCAAATTTTCATGGCGGCAATTGATGTTTTCAACGCGAATCCATGCCGCCGGGCCATGACAGCCGACAACTTCGCATAGCACAGCCTGCATGATACACCTCTTTTCGGCGGGCTTGCAAAAAGCAGGGAGAATAGCGGAACATGAGAAAAACCGTACCTGGGCAACACTGACTAAGGACGGTATTTAGGTGAGAACTCCGCTATTGTATCAGCCTGGATTGATGAAAACTATTCTCTTCTGGATTTATCTTTTTCTATATAGTGCTATATAGCGCTATTGCGCCTTCCACACCATGCGGGACACTCAATGGCAGTTTGTCATGCCTTCAGGCCATTGGGAACGAGCGGCATCGCCGTTAGTTTTAGGCCGGTAGCGTCCAAAATGGCGTTGCGAATGGCCGGGGCAATGGCGACAATGGGCGTTTCGCCCGCGCCCTCGGAGGGCAGGTCTTTGCGGTCTACCAGCACAACCTCTATGGGCGGCACATCGGCAAACCGGGGCAGGCGATATTGCGCGAAGTGGGGATTGACAATTTTCCCGTTGTCGAAATGAATGGCCTCGAACAGCGCGCCGCCCAAGCCCTGTACAACGGCTCCTTCCACCTGATTTTGCAGGTGCGTGGGATTGACAATCGCGCCGCACTCGAAGGCCGTGACAATCCGCGTCATCTGCACTTTGCCGCTTGTTTTATCCACCATCAGTTCCACGCATGTCGCCACATAGCTGCCTTTTTCCAGCCCGCAGGCCAACCCGAAACCATGTCCCGGCGTTGCCTTGCGCTTGTCCCAACCGAAGCGCGCGGCGGCGGCTTGCAGCGTGGCGGATAGGCGCGCGTCCTTGAGGTTTTTCAAGCGGAAGGCGAGCGGGTCCAGTTTTACCATTCGCGCCAGATCATCTATATGCGACTCGCGGGCGAAATGGTTGGCGGTGGACGCCAGGCCGCGATACGAGCCTTCGCGCAGCGGAGCCTGGGCGCGGTGGAATTCCGCGCGCTGACTTGGAACATCGTAGGGCGCGCGGACGCCGGACGGCCCGGAATTGTAATTGTCATGCTCCCAATGCGTCAGGGTTCCATCCGGCTGCGCGGTGGCGGTAATGTCAATCACGCCCGCAGGCCGGAAGTATGCCCACGTAAACTCTTCTTCCCGCGTCCAGACCAGTTTGACGGGCTTGCCTGCCGCGCGCGCCAGCCGCGCCGCTTCCAGCGCCGCGTCTCCCTTATGCTTGCCGCCATACCCGGAACCGGTATCCGGCACAATCACGCGAATTTGCGCTTCGGGAAGATGGAAAAACGCCGCCAGTTCACTCCGAACGCCGAACGGACTCTGCGTTCCCGTCCAGACGGTGAGATTGTCCCCCTGCCATTCCGCAAGGGCGGCGCGAGGTTCGAGGGGCGCATGGGCGATATAGGCAATGGTATAGGTGGCTTTGAGCGTATGCCCGTCGGCACTAACGTCAGGTTTTTGCACGTCCTGCACCAATTTGGGCGTGTTCTGCGCCAATGCAGGCGCGTTCCCTTCCGCCTGTGCCTGCGCAGAGCGGGGGCGTAATTGCTCGTACAGCGTTTGGCCGGAGGGCTGTGGAACCGTCTGCCAGTCGGCTTTCAGGGCGGCAAGGGCGCGGTTGGCGAGGAGCGCGTTCGGAGCCGTCACGCCCACAAAATCGCCGTCCTGAACAACGGTCACGCCGTTCATGGCTTTGGCTCCATCCGCGTTCAGCGATTTCAAACTCGCATGAAAGGCGGCGGGGCGCAAAATCTTGCCGACCAGCATCCCTTCGCGCTTCATGTCAGACGTATAATGATGCCGTCCCGTAACAAAATCCCGCCCGTCCGCTTTGGGCGCGGACGTTCCCATCACTTTCCATTGCGCCGTCGGTGTCAGCGCGACATTGGCGTTGATGTTCTGCGTGAGTTTTTGCCCTTTGCACAGTTCGCCATACGTGAGCGTCCGCTGCGTGGGCGCGTGAGTGGCTTTGCCGTTTTCCAGCGTGACCGTACTCCGCTCCACCTGCCACTGCGCAGCGGCAAGGTCAGTGAGAACTTCGCGGGCGTTGGCGGCGGCGATGCGCAATTGGGGCGTCATATTGGGCGTGGTGCGGCTGCCGAACGTGCCGGCATCATAAGGCGTCAGGGCCGTATCCGCCATTACCATCTGAATGGACGCGAACGGAACGCGCAATTCCTCGGCAACCGCCTGCGCCAGGGAGGTGCGGATATTCTGTCCCACTTCCGTCTTGCCGGTATACACCGTAACGACGCCCTTGTCATCAATATGCAGCCAAGCTGCAATATTCTGCGGCCCGCCCTGCCCGCCGCGCCTTCTCCCGCCACCGCTAACCGACTCCTGCGCTTCCGCCAAATCCGGCAGCGCGACCAGCATCAACACCCCCGCGCCCAAGCAGCCGGAACAGGTCACGACGGGAAGGCAAGGATGAAGGATGAAGGATGAAGTGATGAGTCAATTGCCGATTGCGTCATCCTTTTCTCCTTTTCTCCTTGTTCTCCTTTTCTTCTTTTCTATTCGCTAATACCTTCATTTCGCCTCCTTATGCTGCGTCTGCGTCTGCGCGGCGGTGTGGACGGCGCGCAGGATGCGGCGGTACGTGCCGCAGCGACAGACATTGCCGTTCATGGCCTGTACGATGTCCTGGTCGGTGGGATGGGGCTTTTTGCGCAGCAGGGCGACAGAAGCCATAATCATGCCGGACGTGCAGTAGCCGCATTGCAGGGCGTCCTCGGCGAGAAACGCTTCCTGCACCGAATGCAGTTGGTCGTTGGTTTCCAGTCCCTCGATAGTCAGCACGGCTTTGTTTCCGACTGCGCTGACGGGGGTTATGCAGGAGCGCGTGACCTGTCCGTCCACAAGCACGGTGCAGGCTCCGCACTGGCCTTCGCCGCAGCCATAGCGGGTTCCGGTCAGGTCAAGATCGTCGCGCAGAACGCTGAGGAGGCTTTGTTCCGGTTCGGCTTCAACCGCATGGGCGCTCCCGTTGACATGCAGGGTAAGTTTGTTGGGCATAGCTGAGTCTCGCAAATGTAGGCAGACAGAAAGTAGGATACAAAAATAGACCCCGTCCGCGCCCGGAAGTTAGCCGGGGTTGCGCAATAGCGCAAAGGATGGCTGGCGCGTACAGTTGTATTATAGCAGGTAAAACCACCCGGCGCAGGAGCAAGTGTACAAAGTTAATCTGTGTCGTGGGAAGCCGCTTACACGGAAGCCTATTTTTGGTGTATACTTATAGTGGGTGCCAGAGTAGGTATTTGCCTTTTATGACTGGCAACATCGGCGTATTCACCACAGGATAAAACCATGATTCTTATTCGCTTTCCCGATACCGATTCGAAGCGCCGCGCTTTGGAAGGGGTTGGGGAGTTTTTTTTTTTTTTTGTATGACGGTTCCGGAGGTCAAGGTAATTTCCTATCAAAAGTTATAAAATAAAAAAAATAAAAAAAAAAAAAAAAAAAAAAAAAAAAAAAAAAAAAAAAAAAATGCTTCCTGGCAGGTCGGTTTTCCTTCAAAAGTTGGGCGAACGGAGAAATGGCAGTACCGGAAACCGCTCTGGCACATCTAGCGACGGAGAACATCCCCTTTTCTGTCGAGGGACAGGCTACCTATGAACGCCTCATTTCGGCGGTTCGAAATCCTTCTCCCGCGAAGGTTTAACAGCGGCCAGCCAGTGCCGGACGAATTAATTACCGACACGCTGCTCGAATTGGAAGAACGCTTTGGCGCTGTCTCTTCCGAAACTCAAATTATTCGCGGCCTGTGGCGTCACGAAGACCAGCTCTTCCGCGATGAATTGATTCGGGTGTTCGTAGACACCGCGGACGTTCCTGAAAGCCGTCAGTTTTTATTGGAGTTTAAGGAACGTGCCAAAGCCCGGTTCCAGCAGATCGACATTTGGATGACCACTTATCCGGTAGAAATACTGTAGAAGACAACGTTTGCTTTGCAGCCGAATGGATTACCGCACCAGACAGGCAGATTATCATGTCCTGTGCCTATCGAAAGGTTAAACAAGTGGCCTGACGGTTCTCTGGCTGTGTAGATGTCGTAAACCACGTTGCGCCCGAACCTTATACAGCGCGCCCTCGCCTTTGCAGGTGGGGGCGCGTTTGCCTGTCAGGGGGATTTCCGTAAAATTGCGTTATTTTCTAAGAATTTTGCGGGACGTAGGAATATCGCGGCAGAACCGCGAAATAGCCAGTGGAATGTTCCCCGATGCGCATTGCATGCGTTTCCATGCCGATTTAACGTGAAATGCCGCAGAGGGTTTTGCGCCGCGCCGTTGCCGCACATTCACTGCCGCGCCGTGAAACCATAAACCTAATCGTATCCTGTTTTCCTGTTTGCGCGCAGATTTCCACCCTGTCCCTGCCGCGCCCTCCCGCTGATTGGGCGCAGCCTGAATCTCACCCGGCGTCACCGACGCACAGCCCACCGTTCAGGAGAAACGCATGGAACCCCAGCCGCTTCCCCCGCAGGGCGCAACCCTGCTGATTGTTGACGATGAACCCATGATTACGGATTTGTTTCGCCAAGCCATGACCAAGCGCCGGTATCAGGTGAAAGTGGCGCACAGTGGCCGCGAAGCGTTGGAGATTGTGGATGCCCCGGACGCGCGCATTGACCTGGTGATTACCGACATGACCATGCCGGAAATGAACGGCCTGCTGCTGGCGCGCGAATTACACGCCCGCCTGCCTTCCGTGCCCGTCTTAATCGCCACCGGCCACGATCTGGACGCCGACCAAATGGACCTGCCGCCCAACGTCATTGAAATCATCCGCAAGCCGTACCAGATGCGCGTTCTGGCCGAGCGTATCCGGCAACTCCTGACAAAGTAAAAACCGCTTTACCGCGATGACACGGATAAAACGGATGAACACAGATCAAAGTCAAAGGATGGGATTGTGATATTATCCGCGTGTATCCGTTTCATCCGTGTCATCCGCGGTAGATTTTGTTACGGCTGCAAGCGGCTCGGAAGCATAAGTATCCAATGCAAGCGTGTCCGGGCCGTGCTGCGTCAAGCGGAAGTAGCCGGCAGCCGCGATCATGGCGGCGTTGTCGGTGCAAAGGACGGGTTCGGGAGCCACGAGGCGCAGGGCTTCCGCATCGGCCATCGCCTGCAAGCCGGCGTGGAGGCTGCGGTTTGCCGCCACGCCGCCCGCCACGCAAATAGTTTGAACGCCCGTTTGCCGCGCCGCCCGCCGCATTTTCTCCACCAAAACCTCCACAATCGCGGCTTGATAACTGGCGGCAACATCGGGCAAGGGCGTTTGTCCCGCGTCTTTGGCGACGAATGAGCGCAGGGCGGTTTTCACGCCGCTGAAGCTGAAATCCAGGCTGTCGCCCATCCACGAGCGGGGAAAAGCAACGCGCTTCGGGTCGCCTTCCAGCGCAAGGCGGGCGATGTTAGGACCGCCGGGATAGGCCAGGCCGAGCAGCCGCGCGCCCTTGTCGAACGCTTCGCCTGCCGCATCGTCGCGGGTCGCGCCAAGCAGCGCGTACTGCCCGTGCCCGTCCATGCGGATAATCTGCGTATGCCCGCCGGATACGATCAGGACAAGCAGGGGAAAAGCGTCGGGCGCGTCTATTAAGTCGGGGGCGGCGAGGAAGTTGGAATACACGTGCCCTTCCAGATGGTGAACGCCGACGAGGGGAAGATGGCGGGCATAACTCAGGGCTTTCACGAACGACACGCCCACGAGCAGCGCGCCCAGCAGTCCGGGGCGATTGGTTACGGCAAGCGCGTCAATGTCGGCAACCGTCATGCCCGCCGCGTCCAGGGCTTCCTGCGCGACGGGCAGCATCCGCTCGACATGCTTGCGCGACGCCACTTCCGGCACGACCCCGCCATACCGCGCGTGTAAATCGGCCTGGCTGGCAATGATATTGGCGCAAACCCGCCGCCCATCCGTCACAATGGCCGCCGAAGTCTCGTCGCAGCTAGTCTCCACTCCAAGTACGTTCATGCCACTATTGTACCTTGCCCCGCGCCAAAAGCCAAAAAGCCCCTCTTCTGGGCCGGCGCATGTAAACGGGAAAAGAAAAAGAGTATGTAGAGACAGCGTCGAAATCTTGGCAATACAGCGCTTCCAGCCCGGTGTCTCGTTGTGTCAGGTTGTATTAAGATGAGGCGTCGTGACCTCGTAAGCGTCAGGGCGAACGGGGAGAGTGACCAGGCATCTTCCAGCACCTCCCTTCCAGGTTAGATTGTTGAGAGGGGAGAGTTCATCGTTGAGAGGAACTCCGAACTTTTAACGGCCCGCCACCTGGCTCGTTGGCGTCTCTACTTAGTAGACGTGTGTATATTTAGACGAGGCAGAGGCAGAAAAGGTTTGTTATTTCTGCTGTTTAACCAGATATTTTTCTACTTTTTTGCGTGTTCTTTTGGCAAGGATTGGAACAAAATAGCCCCTCTCCCGGCGCGTTGCGCGGTAAGGAGAGGGGCTGGGTGAGGTTACAGCTTACGGATTTACCGTGATGTCGTTGGACGCGACAGTGTTGCTCCCGGATTGGGCGAACACATTCAGCTCGAATGGCGCGGGGGGTGACGCGATGATCACATTGATGGGGGCGCACTGAGAGTTCTGAGGCACGATCACGGCGGTTACGATGATGGGGTTTGCCGGCGTACCGATGTTTATGGTCGGCAGTTGAAAGTAGGATTGATAATCCTGGTTGACAGACAGGTAAACCGTAGTTGGCCCTCCGATGGATGGCCCAACCAGGCAAACGTGGCCTTGTGGTGAGTGAGAGCCGGACGAAAGCGGAGTGTTAAACGTGACGGATTGCACTTCCACCGCAGCCGGGAGCCGGGCATTAGCAGCCTGCGCGGGACCGGCGGTGGTGGGAACCACGATCCGGGCAGAAACCGGGGTGCCGCCGGAACACTGGGCGTAGACAAACACGGCGGGCGTGTTGACGCCCAAATTGCCGCGGAAAATGGCAAAAACTTGCGCTGTGGTGTAACCCGCAGGGATGATGACTTGCGACTGAGGCAGGACAATTGCCGAAATTGTGCTGGTAAGGCTGATGGGGCAATCCACAGTGAGCGGCGCTGCAATGGACACCAACCCGACCAGACTCTGATCGGCGATGCCCTTGTTTCCGGCGCCAGGCATAGTTTGAACGGGCGGGAAAGCCAAACTGACGGGCTGACACTGCGGCGGAATGAATGGGCCCGATATATCGCCAACATCGGCATCTTCCTGAGCCTGTTGCTGTAAATCTGCCGGGAGCAGGTAGTCTTCCGATTGTTCACCGGTTTCATGGGATATGTTCACGTTGTGTCCTCCTGGAAAATGGTTCCGCGTCTGGAAAGATGCCGATAACAGCCTGCTACAGCAGCGCGGATTACAATTGCGCATGATTTATTTTAGCTTATTTTTGAGACAATAGTCAACAGGCAATATGCGCTTTCACATAGGCGCATGCCTGCTCAAGCGTCATTGCCGTTCCCTGCGCCCAAAGTGCAGCGTAAGCCTCCGGCGACAGGCAGGTCGTCGCAGCAGCAAGCATACGCGCTTTCTGCTCTTGCTCCTGCTCGGTGCGCTGCGCGCCTGCTGCTTCCCTGAGCGCCTGTACCGCGCCCGACAGAAGAATGGTTTGTTCGCTCAACCCGCTATCCCAGAACAGTTCCGCAAATGCGTCCAGCGTAAACGCGCTGCCATTTCTGTCGTTGAGCGCTATGCGTATTTGCAAACTATCCCATAGAAAGCGGTGCGCGGCGGCGAAATCACGTTGCCTGCGCGCTACATCACCGAGGTTGACCAGTTTGAATCCTGCTCCCCAGCGGTTGCCAAACTCTATATCCAAGGCAAGGCCTTCCTCATAGTAGCGCCTTGCCTGTGGATAATCTTCAAGACAGCAGCAGACCACGCCCAGGTTGCCTAACATAGAAGCCATATAGGCGCGATCATCACCCTCCCGGTAAATTGCCAGACTCCGCTCGAAGTGAGAACGCGCTTCTGCATACTCGGATGCGTTTACGAACAAAATGCCAAGGTTGTTCAGCGCAGCCGCAATGCCACGCTGATTTCCCACGCTTTGCCACAGATCGATACTCTGCTGGTACAAACGGCGCGCTTCCTCGCTTTGTCCCTGCGTATTGGCAACGATAGCCAGGTTGTTCAGGGCTTCCGCCATGCCCGCCTGGTCGTTAATACTCTCGCTCAATCGCAGACTTTCTTCCAGCACGCGACGCGCTTCCTCGTATTCGGCTTGTCGCGTTGCCAGAACGCCCAGGCCATTCAGAGCTTTGGCGCGGAGGCGTTCGGCGGTTTGCGGGCTGCGCGCGAGCGCGCCACTGAGCCAGCTTCGGCCCTCCTGAAAGTGGCTGCGCATGGACCAGAAACGCCACAACGACGATGCCAGTTGCAGGCGCGTCGTGTTGTCCGTTGCCCACTTCAGCCCCGCGCGCAGGTTGTCGTGTTCGGCTTCCAGCGTTCGCAGCCAATGCGCCTGCTCCGCGCCGGTCAGTTTCGGCTCGGCTTCTTCGGCCAGTTCGAGGAAGCAGCGCAAATGGGCTTCGCGGGCGGGTTCGGTTTCCCCCGCTTCCTCCAATTTTTCCGCCGCGTACTCCCGCACGGTTTCCAGCAGGCGATAGCGCGGCGCGTCTTCCTGTTGGGCCGCGTGGCCTTCACGCCCGGCTTCCTCCACAACCACGAGCGAAGCGTCCGCCAGTTGCGACAGCAGGTTCAGCGCGTCTCCCGGTTCCAATTCGCCCCACTCGCACACCGACTCTGCGCCTTCCAGCGTCCAGCCGCCCGCGAACACGGCCAGGCGGCGCAGCAGCACGCGCTCACCGGGGGAAAGCAGATCGTGGCTCCAGTCAATCAGGGCGCGCAGGGTTTGATGCCGTTCCAGAACGTCGCGCTTGCCGCCCACCAGCAGCTTGAAACGCTTGTTCAGACGCTCCGCGAGCTGCTGCGGCGTCAGGGCGTTGACGCGGGCTGCGGCCAGTTCGATGGCAAGCGGGATGCCGTCCAACTGGCGGCAGATTTGAGTCACGGCGGGCAGATTGGCCGGCGTCAGCGCAAAGTGGGGGCGCGCGGACGTGGCGCGTTCCACAAACAGGCGCAGCGAAGCGTGGCGCATGGCGTCTTCTACTGTGAGCGCGGTTTGGGCATCGGGAACCGGCAGGGAAGGGATGCGCCAGGACTTTTCGCCCGCGATATGCAGGGGCTTGCGGCTGGTTGCCAGTACGCGCAGGCCGGGGCAGGCTTGCAGCAGCGCGTTGGCGGTTTGGGCGCAGGCGTCCACCAGATGCTCGCAATTGTCCAGCAGCAGCAGCAAATTCCGATCCCGCAGACTGTCGCACAGGGTTTGCAGCGCGTCCTGGTTCGGCTCATCCGCGATACCGAGCGTTTTGGCAATGGTTCGCGCCACCAATCCGCCGTCAGTCAGCGCGGCCAATTCCACAAACCAGACGCCATTGGCATAATCGTCCACGGCTTCGGCTGCCGTTTGCAGGGCAAGCCGGGTTTTGCCGCAGCCGCCCGCGCCCAGAAGCGTGAGCAGGCGCGTTTGCGTGAGCAGTTCACAAACGTCATTTAATTCCTGTTCCCTGCCGATGAACGAACTCAACTGTGACGGCAGATTGTGCTTGAACGCGGTCAGGGAGCGCAATGGCCCGAAATCGTCCAGCCAGTCGGGATGCTGCAGTTGGTAAATGCGCTCCGGGCGCTGCAGGTCTTTGAGATGGTGCAGGCCCAAATCGCGCAGGAACACCCCGCCTTCCAATTCGTCGCGCACCAGTTCGGCAGTGGCTTGCGTCAGGAGAATCTGCCCGCCGTAGCCTGTTGCGCGGACACGGGCACAGCGATTGACCGCCCCGCCATAATAATCCTCGGCGCGTAAATCGGCTTCCCCCGTATGCAGCGCCATGCGTACCTTGATGGGCGTGTCAGCAGGCCATTCTTCCGCCCGCAGCGCATGTTGAACAGCAACCGCCGCCCGCGCCGCATCCACCGCAGACGCAAACGTTACAAACAGGCTGTCGCCCTCGCCCCGCTTCTTGATCACCACGCCATTGTGCCGCGCGGTTCCCGCTTCGATCAAATCCTCATGGCGTGACAAGGCTACGCGCATCGCGTCGGGAAATTGATCCCACAGCGGGGTGCTGCGTTCCACATCGGTCAGCATAAACGTAACGGTTCCACTTGGTAAGGATGGCATGGTGTTAGGTGTTAGGTATTGGGTGTTATTATGCGCTCAAATTATACCTCCGTATTGATGAACTAGGGGAGGGGTTGGCGGTAGGATTCGTACACCTGTTCGCGCAGACCGCGCAGGCGGAGGGCGTAGGCGGTGGTGTTGATCTCTTCGGCCCACATCACGAGGGCGTTTTCGCCGTTGTCCGTGTAGTAGTTTTTGCGGAGGGCGACGTTGCGGAAACCGTATTTGCAGTACAAACGCTGCGCAGCCCGGTTGCTTTCGCGCACTTCCAGCGTGACATGAGACGCGCCGCGCAAAATAGCCTCTTCCATCAGGGCGATCAGCAGCCGTTCGCCGATCTTGCGCCCCTGCTGCGCGGGGTCAACCGCCAGCGTCGTGATATGCCCTTCCTCCATAATCACCCACGCGCCCGCATACGCGACCACCTCGGCTCCCTGACGCGCCACAAGGTAGCAGGCGGCGCGGTTGGAAAGCTCCGTCAGGTACGACGTGGGCAGCCAGGGCGACGGAAAGCAGCGCCGGTCAATACGGGCAACGGCTTCCATATCGGTATGCCGCATCAATTCAATGGAAATGGGTTCGACGGAAACATTCATTGGTATGTAGGTGTTCAGGGTATTGGGTGTTCGGGTGTTGGGCTTCTGTCTTCTGCTTAATGTCTAATATCTAATGTCTAATGCCTAATGCCTTCCCCGGCATGTTATACAGAACGCGCGTCGGTTGCGCGCTATGATGGATTTCTTTGCCGTCCAGGTAGACGCTGTAGCCTTTGAAGCCGGGGGCAACGTGCCCGCCCTTTTCATCCCACGCGATGCTTACGTCATGGCCGCGATATGCCTGCCCGTCCAGCACGTAGTACGACCATGCGGAGGGCGGCAACAGAGAGTCAATTTCCAGCACGTTGTCATTGCGCGGAACCAGCCCGATCAGATGCCGTATCAGCGGGTCTACCCAGGTGGAATGGTTGTAATCGCGCTGCGTGGTCTTCCACTCGCCCGTATCGCCGTTGTAAAATTCGCCTGTCCAGGGATACATTGGATTTTGGTTATGGTACTGTACGCGGGTAAACGATGCGAACAATTCCAGCAGCTTTTCCCGCGTGAGCGCGCCCGTTTGCGAATGGCTTGTTTGGAATTGGCTGGACGGATAATCGCTTGACTGGTAATGCCGGAGCGTATTCGCCATTGCGGTCATTACCAGGCTGTTGGCGTGGGGCCACGAGGGGCCGTTCCACATGCAGATGCTTCCACCCGGACCGACAGGCCAGCCGTTTTGGGCATACGCAGGGCAATCTTTGGACGCGGATGCAAGCGGCCAGCGCGTCCAAAATTGGTTAGCGTTGAGCGCGACATTCCAAATCGCTTCGTAACCCTTGCCCTTCGTTGGCATGTCGAACGCAAACGGGTACAGGCCGATGATTTCCTTTGTCGGCGCAGGCGCGTTGTCACTCGCCCGCAGGGAATGGAACCAGTGCGTATCGGGGTTCCACATTTGTGTCAGCAGCGCATCCCGCGTGTCGTCCGCCAATTGCTGCAAGGGCTGCGCGTCCTATTGCGGTTCAGTTCGCGGTAAATGTCGGCGGCGGCCTGCGCGTTGGCGAAGTTGTACGCGGTCAAATCCACGCGGCGCAGGGGCGTCATGTACTTGCGGTCTTCGCCACTGCCGCCGCCCGTTTTATAATCGGCAAACGCGAAGAAACTCGGCTGCCACTCCATGCCCGTCCACCAGTGGCTGTCCACCGTAAGCAAGGGACTGCCGTTTTCGCCGTACACCTTGCGCCAGCCCTGCGCGTTGCGGGCAACGGGGTCGGCAACCGCGCTCAAAATCTGCCTGTCCGGGTGAACCAGATATGCGTCCCATGCGGTAGAAGCGATCCAATCGGTATACTGCCCGCCCGCCTGTCCTTTGGGCGTGATGTGCGAGGGGAAAATTCCGTCCGGGCGCGGGTTCTCCGTCCACGTCTGCAAATGCCCCCAGGCATAAGACGGGTCGCGCAGCCAGCGCGATTCATCCACCTGATGCCCCGCGCCATAAGAAATCACGTTGGCGTACCAATCGGATGTCCACCTGCCTTCGGCAAACGCCCGATGCCGCAGCCGCCCCAGACGCGGGTACATGCTGTTCTTTTTGATATTGTACCAGCGATGGGCGTACATCCTGGTTACAAGCGGGTCGGAACAGGCGAAATGCGCGGTATTGGCGTCGAACCAATGCTGATAGGCCGCTGTCTGCGTTCGGAGGGGGTCCGGCTGGATAAGTATAGCCGTCAGTTTCGTCTCGGCCTCCTCTTTCGTGTGCCCAACCGCGCAGGCAAACGTGTACTTGCGCGTTTCTCCCGGCTTCGAGTCCGTTGCAAACTGTGCGTATTCGCGCTCTGGCCGTCAGTTCCACTGGCGGCTAAAAACAACGGAAAGCCTTCCACATCGCGCTGTTCGGCGTACCCACGCGGCGCGGTGAGCGACGAGACCATGTGGATTGAAAGGGGAATGTTAAAGGAAAAAGTCAATTGGGAAGCGCTCGACGCGGCTTTGAGCGGCGAGTCCATGCGAATTTTCACCGTCTGTACACTTCGTGTCGAATCCGCACCATCACCCGCGTCACCAGCACATCGTTGTCCGTGATCCATTTGTCGGCGCTAAAGTTGAGGGTTGAGAGTTGATAGTTGATAGTCTGCTGCCATCTGACTTTTCTTGTCCCGTCTTCTTTTCTTTTCTCCTTTTTCTCTCCTGTTTCCTGTTCCCTGTTCCCTGTCATCCTTTGCGTAAGCCGGTTCCACGCCGTACAACCCCGTGTACAGGTTGGTTCCCTGGTTACGGAAGGTGAAGCGGATTTGCTCGGCTTGTTCGGGCGCGATGCCTGAAAAAGCGATGGAAGTTTGACCGGGCTTTGGGCGTGATGGGGCGCGTGGCGACGTCATGCCAACTGCCGCTTCGGAACAGTTCCACGCCAACGCTTTCGGCAGGTGGGCGCAGCCGCCGCCCTGCTCCACATCGGAGAAAAAGTACAGGTCAGCCCCACAACTTGCACGATTTGCCGAAGTCTACGGTGTAGGTGTCCGTTCGATGCTTGCTGTTCCAGCATGTCCAGCGCTTGGAAGGGGTAAACGGTTTGGAAAGCGGGTTGTTCACGTTGTCGGTCGTGTAGGTGAACGAGGCGGACGCGGTAAGCAGGCTGCCGGGCGTGCCGACAAGGTGAACGTGACTCGGCATGTACCGCGCTTTGTCCACAATGTAATTGTTGTCGCCGCTCCGAACGCTCACATCGAACAGGCCGGCATTGTCTTTGTCGCTGATATACAGCAGGTGAACGCCGTCCCGAAACGCCCACCCCTGCGGACTGGTCGCCCACACGATTTCGCCCGAAGCCCCAAACGGAACCTCAGCGTCGTAAGGCCGCGCCAAAACGGTATCCACGCTGCTGCGGCTGGAGGCGAAAACTCGGTGCGGCAACGGCTTGCCTGCTGCCAGGTGTACGGTTTGTCCCGCATGAGCCGCCTCCCCTCCCATTATAAAAAGCAATGCCGCCAATATCGGCAACTTCCTATGTGTTCTGTTCATGCCACTCCTGCAAATGATTATTTTATGTAATAAATACAATAACCTTAAAATAAAAATCCGTAGGGACACAACATGTTGTGTCCTCCTCCGGCTGCCGCATATTCTCCTTCGGCGGTGTATTCCCCCGGTGAAGGACAGCGCGGACGTAGCAAGCGGGCACAACATGTTGTGTCCCTACATTCTTGCTTTTCGGGTAAATAACGCTTTATTTCAATGGTATCAATCCTGCAAAGTTCAATACGCAATGTTCTCCGCATTAAGGAGATGCACGTCAAATTGGAGCATCGCGTCGGGCGGAATCGTGCTGCCGACGCCTGCGCTGCCGTATCCTAACGACGGCGGAATTATCAGGCGGCACGTACCGCCGACGCGCATGGTGGCAATGCCTTCTTCCCAGCCCTTGATAACCTCGTCCTTGCCAAGCGTGAATACAAACGGCTGGCCGTGCTTGCGCGACGTGTCGAAGACCGTGCCGTCCGCGAATTTGCCGACGTAGTGAACGGTTAATCGCTGTCCTTTGTGGGGCAACGCGCCGGTTCCTTTCACCAGATCAACGATCTTCAGCCCGGAGGCCGTGACGCGCATTTCGCCTTCCTGCCCCTCCAATGTACGCAGCAGTTTGCCGGTACGCGCGACCCATATTTGTACGCCCTGCGTGTAACTGCCCGTGACCAGCCTGTTGCCGGTTGGGTCGAAGGCGGCGGACGTGTAGCCCACATAAGGATCTTCCCCATCTGCCTTCAGCGCGCTGCCTGTTTTGGGAAGAAGCGGCAGGACACACAGGCGCGTGGCCTTTGCCGTTCCCAGAACGACCACTTCATGCATTCCAGAAAGCAGGTTCGCAACACGAGTTTCGCGGGGCGAGAAAACAAATCCGGTACTCGACAGCGGGTACACAACCGGAGGCGTGGACAAACCCGTTTTTACAATCCAGCGGCGGGCAGGCGAGCCGTCGGCAACGATGGTTTTGCCGTCGCGCGCAAACGCAGCCATTGCAATCAGCGTCAGTTTGTCCCGATGATAATAGCGCTGCCCGGTACGCGCGTTCCAAACATCCATTCGGCTTTCGATTCCGGCGGCAACCGAAGGCGTTTTCGGGCTATCCACAATGCTGACAAGCGTATCGTCTACGGGTGAAAACGCCATGCGGGGAATGTCACGAACGCCGGTGTCAAATGCCTGCGCCTTTTTGCCGGTTTGCGCATCCCAAACGCAAACGGAGGAATGGGAGGCAGGATTCCAGCCGTACTTTGCCGCCGCCAGCAGTTTGCCGTCATGCGAAAACAGGACGGTGCTGTAACTTCCGCCCCCGGCAAGCGTTATGCGCCGTTTGCCGGTCTGCATGTCCCAAAGGCTGACCACGCCCTTGCTGTCCGGGATCGCCAGGGTTGCGCCGTCAGGAGAACACGCGAAATTATGCGTGAAACGTCCGCCGTTTTTGAAATGTACGCCGCGCTTTGCCGGTACGCGCATCCCACAGCACAATGGCGCTGCCACTGCCGAGGATCGTTTTGCCGTCCGGGGAATACGCCACCTGCCAGATGGTTTCCGCAGGCGCGTCCGCCGAATCCGAACCAAAGGGGGAAGCGAACGCCGTTTGCAGCCATGCGGACGTGGAATTTTCCGATGTGGCAGATGGATTGTCGCCGGAAGTGGAGGGGGACCCTTCCGGGGCTGTTTGCGCAATGTTGTATCTGTCCGTATCCCGATTTCGATCACGGGAACTTCCGCTTCCTGCGAAAAGGCAAAGACAGATAAAGCCAGCAAATCCCAAGCCTACCATCCAAGTTATGGCTGCTGTGGCTACAGAATGAACGCTATTCGGGTCGGCAGGCGTATCCGGCATGGGCGGATACGCCTCGTTGTAAGGATTTACAGGCTTGATGCTTGTGGGAGCAGGGGCTTTCGATCTTTCCCGTTCTCGCACGGCCTGCTCGGAGGGGAACGGGTCCAGGCCGCGCAACTGCGTTTGCTTGCGAAGACACCAGGGGCAGGCGTCCAGATGATTGCCGTAAAAGTGCTGCGGATTGGCGTCACAGCGCCTTAGATTGCGCCCCGCTTCATCCAATGCGCGCTGCCACGTTCGGGCGTCCGGGCGCAAATCGGGATTGTCATGCCCCTCCTCAAAGCACAGCACAAACAATTCGCGCAAAGCAGGCGGCAGCAATTCAAACGGCGGCGCATAGCGCGTGTTGGCGCGATACGGCACGTCCCGGTTGCCATACGGAAAATGCCCCCGCGCAATCCGCTCCTCAAACGGCGGGGGGTCGCCTTCCTCCAGATACACCCCCGCAAACGGATGCGTCCCCTCCATCAGCATATGAAAAATCAGCACCGCCAGCGCGAAGAGGTCGTGGGACGGAGATAAGGATGAAGGAATTGTTGATTTTCGATTTTCGATTGCCGATTGAGTTTCTTCTGTTCCCTGTTTCCTGTTCCCTGTCTCCTCTTCTCCTTGTCTCCTTGTCCCCTTGTCTTCTGTCTCCCCCTCTTGCATTTCGGACGGCGTGAAATCGGGCGTGTGGACGGGGCAGGCGTAGACGTGGCCGGTTTGGGGGTCGCGCACCTGGAAGGAGTCGGCGTCTACCAGCGTGACGAGCGCGGTTTGGGTGACTAAGACGTTGGAGTGTTTGAGGTCGCCAATGACGTAGCCGCGCGCATGGAGGGCGCGAACGGCGGCAGCCAGATTGCGGGCGGTGCGCAACAGATAGCGGTAATCGAAGAGAGGACATTCGATCAGGCGCGTTTGCGGGTTGTAAACATCAATCACCTGCACGGCGTCATGGACGCGCCCCATTAAAAACCCGGTTACGCGCCCCACATCGTCCGCATCGCACAGCAGATCGAGCGGCCAGGCAATCGAAACGTGCCCGTCCCTGCCTTCCGGCACATCCGGCGGCAGGTCGCGCATGACGGTCAATTTGGCGATCCGCTCCGTCAGGTCTTTATCGGCCTCGTACACCTTCGCCGCCAAATGGGGCGATCCCGACACGGCATAAACCCGCGCCTCGCCCCCCTTGCCGAGCGGCGCGCTCGTGTCTACGGTCAGCATTTCTGCATTGGATTGCCGTCGTAAGCGCATAGTTTCTCCATAGGGGTCAGGATTCAGGGGTCAGGGGTCGGGAAGGAGCCTGCCTGCTCCTTTTGTTATGAATATAGTCAAGATTAACGGTAAACGACTCACTGACCCCTGACCCCTGAATCCTGACCCCTACTGACTTCTTCCCGGCCTCGGCAGCGGGCGCTGCTCCTCGCTTTCCAGACGCGCTTGCGACAACGCGGACACGCTTTTGGAAAGGTAATCAATCATCTCCTGAAAACTCTGGTCCGCCAGGTCAATCGGCTCGCGGACGACCATTTGGCGCAGGCGGGCGATGTCGGCTCCACGCACCCCGATGGCGAAAAACAACACGCTGCGCTTGGCTTCTTCCTCGGCAATGCGCCGAATTGCGCTTTCCGTCACGTGTTCCGGCTCGTCTTCGGGCTTACCGTCCGTAATCAGGAAGACATGCGGGCGGAAATAATCAATTTCCAGTTCGCGCAGGGCTTTCTTGTGCTTTTGCAGCAGGTCGAGCGCCTGATGAACCCCACTGCCCATGTGCGTATAGCCGCCCGTCGTTAGAACAGGCGGCACAAAGCGGCTGATAGGGACGAATTCCTGCGCCACCGTGACCTTACTATCAAAGGTGACGACAGCCACATCCACCCGTTTCGAGGCAACCGGGTCTTTGCGCAAATTTTCGTGCAGGGTGCGCAGGCCGGCGTTCAATTGGGCAATGGCGTTGCCGCGCATGGAGTCGGACGTGTCCAGCAGCAGGACGCACGGACAGCGCGGCTCCGGGTTGTTATAAAACTCAACCATGTCTTCCAGATTGGAGTTCACGCTTCCTCCTTTTACGTTAGTGATTTTACTCTGTTGCGCCTGCGGCTTTGAGCGCTTCAACAACGTCCGCGCTATGGTACTGAGTCGCCGCGTGGAGGGGCGTAACTCCCTTGTTGTTCTTCAAGTGAACATCCGCGCCCCGCGCAATCAGGAATTTGGCGATTTCAGGATGGCCCCATTGTATCGCCAGCAAGAGCGGCGTTGTGCCGTTGGAATCACGGGCGTTGATGTCCGCGCCTCGTTCCAGCAAAAACGTTGCGGCGGCGATGATCTTTTTGTTCTCTGCTTCGCGCCAATTGGTCACGGCGGACGCAGAATTGGTTTTAGGAAAGGCGCTTGGAAAAGCGAAAATCGCGCTATGCAGGGGCGTTTTGCCGTCCGCGTCATGCGCGTTGACGTCGGCGCCTTTTTCCAGCAGGGTTTTCATCAAATCCAGACTGCCCGCTGTCGCCGCTGCCGACAAATACCGTTGCTGCCAGATCGTTGTGCCGTTGATATCCGCGCCCTTTTCCACCAGAAGTTGCGCCATTTCCAGCGAACCCCACATAAAGGCGTCCGCCAGCAGGCTGTGTGTTGTAAAAAAGCCTTTGTTGACATCCGCCCCGCGTTCAATCAGCAGGCGGGCGGCGGCAACGTTATCCGCGCGAACGGCCACCGCAAGCGGCGAAAACAAACCCTCTCCTCCTGCCGCTGCACCTTTGTCCAGCAGGTCGCGCGCCAGCGCGAGGTTCTGCTGGACAATGGCAAAATTGAGCAACGCGGGTCCATCCGCGGAGCGAACATCGAGAACCGCGCCCTGCGTTTGCAGAGTTTGCACGATTGCCGCCTTGCCGCGATTGGCGGCGTAGCCCAATGCGGATAATCCGGCGTTGTCGCGCAGGCTGACATCGGCGCTGCGCTGAAGCAACAGGCGAACGGCATCCTGATTGGCGTTTTGCGCGGCGACCATCAGCGCGGTTTTGCCGTCCCGGTCCTGCGCGTTGATGTTCGCGCCCGCATCCAGCAGAAGATGCAGCGTGGAAGCGTTGCCGCTCCCACTCGGCTCCCACGTCAAGACGATCTGGCCGGACTGCGCATCTGTTGTCTTCACCGCGCCCAAACCAAGCAGATACTGCGCGGGTTCCGAGCGCAAGCCCTGTTCGTCGCGCAGGGAAAAGGTGAGATGCTCCCCCGAATATCCCAATCCGGTCTGATGCCCCATGTCGCTGATTTGCCGCAACTGCCGGGCGCGCTCATACACGCGCTCGAAGGAATTGGGATTGTAACCGGCGGCCAGCAGCAGCGCGGTTCGCCCCTGCCCATCGCGCGCATCCAGACGCGCGCCCCGCGCCAATGCCCCGCGTACGGCTTCCAGGTTGTCGAAGGCCGCGTTTGCCAGCAGCGACTCGTCGTGAACGCTCAAACCCTTCGCCACGCTCAAGCCGGGAAGCGGCGGCACGGACGAAGCCGCAGACTGCGCGTTCGCGCCCGGCGTCAGCAGGCAAAGACCGCCAAGCGCCAGCGCCATCCACAAGCGCGGCGTAGCGATGCCAAAACCAGAAGAAGTCTGTTGAGTCATGGGAACAGTCACTTTCTATTTTCCTATTTCCTACTGCGCATTTTCGTGTTTCATGAGCGTATTTTCGTAAAGAACAACACCAAACCGTCATCCACCATTACGGGAACGCCGTAAGCAACCGGCTGCTCATGCGTCATCAATCCCCTGCCGTCCGGCACATACCCGCGCTGTACATACATTCGCTGCGCCGCGCCATAATCCTGCGTCATGCCCACTCCGATTCCAACAAATGACGAACATTCAAAAATTCTGGCTTCCGCCTCATCCATCAGCGCGGTTCCAATGCCCATGCGCCGCACATCGGGCAGCACGTTGAAGTCCCGGATTTCGGGGATACGCGCGTCCCGAAACGGCGGATAATCGGATTGCCAGACAATCGTGAGATACCCGGCAAAACGTTCCGCTACCCACGCGGTCAGCACGGTTCGCGCTCCGGCCTGCTGCTCGGCGAAATAACGCGCGTACTGCGCTTCGGGCTTGTTCCAGCCGATGGCGGCAAACGCGGCGGCAATCGGAGCAATATCGCGCGCTTCCAACAAGCGCAGGGTATACAAGGAAGTCATGGCAGAAGTTCTCTCATGGATTTGCCTCGTGCGAAAGATATTGAGGGAATTACGTATTCTGCGCGAAGATGCAGATTACCGCGTTGGACGAACGGTAAACACCCAATCGGCGCGAAACGCTTTGCTGATGGCTGATTCTGTCTTTACGCGATTGGAGAACAAACATGATTTCTGAAACACTGCCCCCACAGAAAGTCGCGGACCGAGTACGCCCTTACGTTGCCGGCAAGAAAGTCGGAATAATTTCGCTTTCGATGGATGAAACAGGCATTCACCTGCGAAATGGCTATTGGCGCGTTCCGATTCGCCCGTCAGTAGAACCGCAGCCCCTCTTTCCCTACTATGAAGCGTTGGCCGACCTCGAAGACGAAATTCAGGATGGGGAGGACATCAAGGTCACGATTGCATCAGGCGACCCCTGAGTGAAAACCTGACAGCCTGACCACAAACGTTCGGCTTTTCGCCTGACGAGAACGTCTCTGGACGCAACCTTCTCTGATGCGGGCACATACTTTTGCGTTGGAAAATAAAAGCGCAACCCACTTGCTTGTATTTACGTACTCCTGTCGTAGAACTTACTATTTTATGCGAAAACAGGGCGGTTTGTCGTATAGTCAACAACATGCGCGATACTGTAGAAGCAGGGTATAGCAGAATTTGAACTGAATACAAAACTAAGAAGGCAAGACATTGATTGTATTGAGGAATAGGAGGAACGTTGGAGCGTCCGGCGCGAACACGAGAGCATTGGCTTGCCGACCTGAGTATCAACCATGTCGAACGCTTCATTTTGCGGCAAGGTCACAGCGTACAACGTGTGCAGTTTGATTATGGCTATGACTTGTTTATGCAGACGTTCGACTATGGAGGAGATGCCGCGCGCAAACGAGGAACTTATGAGGGTGGCCTTGTGTACTTTCAATTCAAGGCGACTATAAACTCACGGTGCTGGAAGACGGCAGGACTATTGCCCTCCCCGTTGCCCGCAGGCATGTGGAGTTGTGGCGCACGGAAACAATGCCGGTGATCCTGATCATGTATGATATGGCGGCAGAGCGCGCGTACTGGCTATACGTACAACATCATTTACGTACCACGCGCCAAACTTGGCCTGCGGCTCAAAAAGAAGTGTCGTTAAGAATGTCCATGAGCAATATCGTGGATGAGAACGCCATAGAACAGTTCAGACAGTTTAAGGCAGAAGCCTTGCGGCAGATCGAAGAAGAAACCAATGTCGATCAATCATGTTGCCCATCAGCCCGTCCCTCCGGACGCTTAAGTGAAATTCTGATCCGGCTTGGCTTTGTGCGCCGCGATACGGCAGAGTATATCGCCTTCAAAAATCCTGCATACGACGCGCTCATTGCCTTCCCTGTGATTCAACCGCAGACGCCTGTACGCCCCGGCCCTGTTGGCAGCGCAGGCAACCGTCACGGCGAGTGGTGTCACTACGAAAGTACCGTGGGGCGGATTATCGCCAGTGGCGTAATGGAAGACGCGCGCAGTTTAGCCGGAAAACGGCAGTCGCGCAAAGCGAAGCAGCATAAGGGTGAGGAAGCGAGCGGGAATACAAACATAAGCAGGCAAGCAAGACGCGGAATGTCTTTGCCTGCCTGCTTCAGCCTATTTAACTTTGTTGTCGTTCTTACGCCGTAACGGGCTGGCGTTCTACGGCTTTGCGGAAGGATAGGACGTTTTGCCTGCTCGATTTGTTCGGGTGTTGGCGCGGTCAACGCAAAGGCGATAAGTTCCTGACGCTTGCACTACCGTCATGCTACTTTCTCGGTACAAACCCGGCTGATAAAGCGTTCAGGCGTTTCACCTCCTGTTCTCGCTCGGCCTCTTGTTCTTCCGCTATATCTCGCATCAGCGATAAGCCTTCAAACCCCTCCCGAATACCTGTGTCTTCCGGGTAGCGCCTTAGCCATTCACGAAGAGCCTGAGCCGCAGCATCAATTTCGGCAAGCGCGCGGGCATCCAGAACTTGATTTACAAGGCATTCGCGTTCCGGCAAATGCAGAAAAGCGGACTTTTGATTTCATGGCGTTAAATTCCCCTGTGGGCGGCGCGTTCGCAGCGCCGCATTGGCGGCTGAAAACTCCATTATAAATTGGCGGCGCTCAGGAAGAACCTTTGCAAATGAGAGCCTAATGTCAGCAGCAGGGCAGACCTGTCGCGGAGAGGAGTGTGTGACCAGCAGCAGGTAGAACTATTTCCCTGAGTTTTACCCACTCTCACGCGCAATTGTTCCAGTGCCGCAATGAAATTGTTGTAAGCATGGCCTTCGTCTACAGATTGAAAGAATTCTTCATCCACTTCGATTTGCAGCCGCGACAAAATACGGGCGCGAAACAGACGCTGCAATAGCTCGACAACGCCTTCTTCCCAACCCTGAAAGTCCTGATAATCGTCGCGCGCGTACCCTGCTGAAACGGTATGCAAAACTTCGTGAATGAGCGTTGACCAGCGTTCCAACTGCGTTGCCAAAAGCGCGTTGAGCAAAATGTCGCAACGAAACGGCTTTTTGCCCTTGAAATCAGCATTTTCAACCAGTTCAACCTTACCACTCCAGCGTGATTGCAGAGATGTTAAATCTTCCACAATATCAACGATACGGCGTACTTCCTCGGTAACTTGCGTGTGTAGGCTCTCCATACTTATAGTGTAACACATTGCCAATCGTTCAAACAACACTCATACAGAAACAGGGGCAGAGCGCGTATTGCACTCTGCCCCCGCGACTACCCTTACTAGATAATTGTTTATGCCGTAACGGTCTG
>CAWIEK010000041.1:0-210320 GCA_963835065.1 uncultured Chthonomonadaceae bacterium
GCGCGTGGGCTATTTGCCGACGACGATGATCGAAAACGAACCGGGAACCATCGGCGCGCGTCCGCCGCGTCCGCCGCCCGGCCTGCCCTGTCCACCTTGTCCGCCTGCCTGTGGCGCAGGCGCTGCCGCCGCCGGGGGCGCTGCCGGGTCTGCGGGAGGAGGCGCGGGCGCTCCGTACTCGGCGGCAATCAGGTAAACCTTGCCCGTTTTGCTGTCCAGCGTCATGGTCTTTGCGCCGGTCATGGTCTTGACGGTCTGTTCCACCGCAAAGCTGGCCGGTGCGTCGCCCTTTTTGGTTTCTTTAATGACCGTCAGTGTGCCGTCGCCCTGCGAACTGAAACATTCCATCGTTTTCGGGTTGAACGCCGCGCCGTCGCAGCCTCGGCCAATGGGAACGTCGCCCAGATACTTGCCGTCGTTGGCGTCCAGCATCACCATCACCTGCGGCGTCGCGGCAGGCGACGAACAGAACGTGGTTCTTCGCGTCCAGCGCCAGTCCCGCGTTGCCGCCGCCCTTGCCGTTGAGGCTGTACTGCCCGGTCACTTTCATCGTTGCCGCGTCTATAACGGCCACGCTGTCTTTGTCTTCGATGTCCACATAGATGTGGCCCTTGCCGTCCGTTGCCGCCTGTTCGGGAGCGCCGCCTAAATCAATCGTGCCAAGCACGGTCCCGTCCGCCGCATCCAGTACCGTTGCGTTGGGCGCGCTGTGGCTGAAAATGTAAACCCGGTGGTTGAAAGCATCGGCTAAAATGCCGTCCGGCCTGCCGTCTACCGGAATGGTTTTCACCAGCGCCATCGTTTTCGTGTCCCACATCGCCACGGGCTTGCTGGACGCGAAGCCATGATGGGACTGCGCATCCGAAGCCGCGCCCCGCGCATTGGTCATCGGAATTTCACCCGCAGATTCCAGCGTGTCGAGATTGAACGCGGAAACGCGCGGCATTGGCCCGGAACGCGCAATATACAAGCGGCGTCCATCCGCGTCCGCGTACACATAATCGAAGCCGCCCTCGCCGCCCACTTTGGCGGTTTTCTGCACATGGTAAGGACCGGCAGTAGTGGCTTGCGCCGTTGTTTCCGCAGGGGGCTGCTGCGCCAATCCGGTTGCTCCAACAATCGCAAGCCCGGCTGCCAGGGATGGGAAAAAGAATTTCATTGTTGCTGCCTCCACAAATCAAAAAAACAAAATCAGAAAACAAGAAAACACGATTGACAATGCCCGATAGGTTTCGCGCCACGAATTAGGACACGAAGCAGGCAGAAGAAGTATCCCGAAGTGGCATGCCCGCCCACAGCGATTTTACTACGTAGAGATTTACTACTAAATTAGACTGACGAGTTCGTCAGTAGTTAGCATCATTTTTTCAAGTCTGCTCGCTAATATAAGCCCAACGTGGTTTACGAGGACTTTGAAGAAAAGCCTAATGCCGTGGCTTAACTTCCTCGTCGGCTATCTTGATAGCGTCAGCCAAAGACATGGCAAAGCCCTGTTCATGCTGCGCTTCGTAGGCTGCCTCCGTTCCTATCGCTTGTTTCAGGTCGGCAATCAGCTTGTCATAGTATTCTGCCCTGTCCGGTTTCGGCAAGGGGCTGCCGATCCCTTTGCGAATTTTGTCAGCCGCGCCAATAAGGACCGCGGACTGATTGGGGCTGTCCTGATGCGCGAAGGCCGCAATTCGCTCGAAGATCAAAGCCAGGCGGCCCTTATCCTTGATTTCGCTGAACAACTCAAGGCTCTCGGCATATTCCCGGCGGGCCTCATCCAAATTATTCAGCCTGCAATCAATGTTGCCAAGCGCAAGCAAAGCGGTGGCTATCGCGCGAGTCTCGTCAGCTCCTCGGAAGAAGGTAAGGCTCGCGCGGATGTGCTGGGCCGCCTGCTCATAATTCTGTTGGGAACGCGCAAGGTTGCCGAGTTCATAAAGCGACTCGGCTTTATCCTTGTCTGTCTTGCTTGTCTGATAAGCGTTGTTCAGGTGTTCTTCTGCATCTTCCCACTGCCTTTGGTGCCAGGCTAGAACGCCCAAATGTCGCAGAACGCGCGCCGCTCCCGACGAGTCGCCATGCGCCTGAAACGCCTCCAAGCTCTCATCGTAAAGCTCCTGGGCGCGCGGAAACTCACCGATATGCCGCGAAAGATGCCCTGCCACTGATGCCGCTTCCGCCCATTCAGGAAGGCTCTTGTCTGCTTTCTTTAGAAGCGCCTCAATGCGCTCAATTCCCATATTAGCGTAACCGCGCATCCACCAGAAATTCCAAAGTTCGGCAGCCACGCGCAGTCCCAAAGGAACATTCTTACTCACGCACCATTCCAGCGCCGCGCTCAAGTTTTGGAGGTCCGCTTCCAGTCGGTCTACCTTCTTCTTGTTTGCAGGCTCCGTTTTCTTGATTAGAGGAGCCGTTGTTTCGGCCAGTGTCAGATAATACTTTGCCAATCTTTTCTTCATATCGCTGCTTTCTCGCGGAGTAGGGAAGGATGCTGCCGCAGGGGGAGGATTCGCCAGTTTTTCTGCTGCGTAGGCACGGGTAAAACGGTGAAAGCGATAGCGCTGGATACCGTCCACCTCGGCGTATTGCAGCAGAGATACATCATAAAGAGCATCCAGCAAGCCTTCATTCTTATCCGCATGTTTGTTCGAGACAACATCAACGGCTTCCTCTGTGAAACTGTCGGCGAAGAGACTGAGGACAGCAAAAAACCGTTGCGCTTCCTCTGCCAGCAGGCTGAAAGACCAATCCAGAGAGCGCGTCAACGAATCATGGCGTTTGGACGGCATCGCGCGCCCTGCCTTAACCGGAACTCCGCTCATCTGCCCCAACGGGGTCTCCTGCAAGCCATCGGCGATTTTCTGAATGGTGCGGTTTCCTGACCATCCGGCAGCCAGTTCAATCGCCAGCGGAATGCCTTCCGTCAGCGTCACAATGCGCTGAATATTGGTTTCGTCGTCAAGGGTCGGTATCCATTCTTCGCCACGACTTGTACGACGCGCATAAGCCACAAACATCTCCCGCGCCTGCTGTCGTTCCATACCCGCATCCATCGAAACGATGCGTTCGCGATCCGACAAGCCTACCGTAGTACGCCCGGTTACGAGCAGACGCAGAGCGTTCGTCTTAAAGATAAGGTCGCCCAAAAAACAGCGTACCTCCTCGCTTTGCGCGGACTCGTAGTTATCCAGTATCAACAAGCTTTTGGAGTGTCGAAGCGACGTCAGCAGAGTGTCCGGCTGCACCTCCGCTCCGTTTAATGTCATGATCTTTCCAATGGCTTCAGCCATAGCCTCGCGCGTACAGGAACTTAGTTCCGACAGGTCAACAAAATACACGCCATCCTCATAGCGCCCGGCTATCTCCAGCGCGCAGGCGATTGCCAGCCGTGTCTTTCCCATACCGCCGTCCGCCAGCAACGTTACCAGACGGCTTTTGGTCAGATAATCCATAACTGTCTGTTGCAACTGCGGGCGTGGGATGTAACAATCGGACTCGCCCTGATACCATTCCGGTAGCCAGCGGCTTCCTGCCGCAAACGGCTTCTGATCTGCAAAGTAAAGAATTTCGTACAGGTCATGAGGACCGGGGAAACTTTTCAGAAGGCATCCAGGCAGAAGATGTACGGCGCAGGGCGGTTGTTCGTAGCCGCTGAGTTTGCGCGCGTGGTTGTACGTCGCCTGCGACACGATGATATGCCCACCCGGACTGTAGCCGCCAACACGCGCCGCGTAATTAGTGTCACTGCCGGGATATTCCGGCAAACCGTTTTCCATCAGAGTTGGCTTGCGCTGGTCAACGGTGGTATGGACGCCAATTCGCACCTTGACTTTATACGTCTTGCCGTCTTCAGTATACTCGATAGGATTGGCATGGAGCGCCTGCTGAAATGCGACTACGCAGGTCAATGCATCATCGGCAAATTGGAAGACCAGCAGATGCCCATCTCCGGCCCTATGTATTTCATGGCCGTTATGTTTAGCGGCAAGTTTCAGCAGGAGATTGCGGTGTGGGTCACGCAATTCCCGCTCGTATGTTCCAATGCGCGTCCGCTCCAATTCCGAAGTCATGCTGGAGGAATTTTCGATGTCCGTAAACACCAACGTGATATTGCCCACCGGGTAAGCGCTGACATCCAACATTTGAACTGTACTCCTCTGCGTTCCCGCAGCGACTTTACCATAACATCTTTACCGTAACAGCGTTATCGCAACAAAGCATTGCAACTGAATTACGACATTAGCGCAACGACGTAACAAGGACGGCTAGTAGCGCAAGGGCGATGCTGGCGGCAAGGGACCAGACCGCCAACGTGACCTGGCGATGCTTTTTCCGCGATACCCGCGCATTCATCCAAACCTGCTGCGAAACTTGCTCGAATACCACTTCCTCGCTGCCCAACGCTTTTGCCTGCGCCTGGTACGCTTCCTTTGTTTTGAACTCAGCGATATGTCCAAAGAAGAGCAGCGAAGCCGTCTTGGGATCATGCGTGGCGTGAAACCGAGTCGTCTTGGGATTGATGCACGAAAGGCAACAGCCCGCGGAAACCAGCAACGCTGCGCCACTGAAAACAGCAAGAATCAGCGCGGCAAGGCTGGCGCGCACAACATCCGCGTTGTTTTTGAGCGCAGACAGGATTGTGGCAAGCACAACGCCATTCGCGGTAAGCAGGGCGCCAGCCTTGATGTCGGCGAACCGAATCCACTCGCTGTTGGCCTGGTAGATTCTCCACTGCATTTCCGCCGCTTTGGCAAAATCAGTGACGATAGGCTGCACACCAACAATAGGAGTTGTAGACTGTGTACCGACAACAGGAGCGTCGGTCGCAAGCGGGGCGTTTGACACGGCAATGCTGCCTGCCTTAACACCACTGTTGTTGGCAATGGGCGTCAGGAGGGGAGTAGTGTTGGCTTTTGGCGTCGCTTTGCGCTGAACTGTCTGTCGTGCCATTAAAAGCCTCCATACCGGCGTGTTGGCTCTAAATAGAAATTGTAAAAGCAGGAGCAAACGTTAGCGTTCTGTCTTTCGTTTTGTTCCCTACTCCTTTAACATTCAACACCCGTGTTTCGTTCTCAGCCATCATCTATCTCCGTCCTATTTATAACAAATTTGTGAAAGAATCGCGGCGTTGCTATAACCTTTTCCTGCCGAACTGCCGAACATCGAAGTGAGCTATGCGTTTCCGGCGATGTAAGCGCTGCGCTCCACATGTTCCGCCACAAACATGCCCGGCATGTTCTTAGCGCGACATGTTCCTCACTCCTACCCGTGCCTGTCATGGATTGACGGGCCGATTTTCGCCTGACTCATGGAGGTATTATCATGGGCGAAGCGCCATTAACCCATCTGTGGAAGATGTGCAAGCAGCACAAGGACCAGGACGCGCGCAGTCAGATCATTCAGCGTTACGCGCACCTCGTTTCCATTACCGCCGGACGCCTGTTCGGGCCAATGCCTTCCGGCGTGGAGCGCGACGACCTTGTCGGCGCGGGCGTCGTCGGATTGGTGAAAGCCGTAGACCAGTTCGATCCGGGACGGGGCATCAAGTTCGAGACGTATGCCATTACCCTGATACGCGGCGCGATTCTGGAAATGCTGCGCGGCGACGACTGGGTTCCCCGCCTCGTCCGCGACCAGCAGAAGCAGTTGAAACAAGCGTATATGCGCCTGGAAGCCAAACTGGGACGCCCGGCCACCGAAGAAGAAGTCGCCGCAGAACTCGGTATCACCACCGATAAACTCGACAAGATACTCAACAACATCGGGCGTACCGGCGTCCTTTCCCTCGACGACCTGCGCATGGGCAGCGAACAGCAGCGCCTGATTGACACCCTGCCCACTGATGACCTGTCTCCACTCGAATGTGTGGCCGTGCGCGACCGCCAGCGCGCTCTTGCCACCGCCGTAGACAAACTCCCGGACCGCGAACGTACCGTCGTTGCCCTGTACTACCACGAAGGACTGACCTTCAAGGAGATCGGCACTGTCCTGACCGTTTCCGAATCCCGCGCCTATCAGCTCCACTCCCAGGCCGTCACGCGCCTGCGCGGGTATCTCAACCCCGAAGTGGAATTGTTTCCCTGACACATACAACTGCAAGCCAAAACTCCCGACCTGTGCGCGAACCTGCCTGTGCAGGCGCGTACCGGTGGGGAGTTTTGGCTTTTATAATTTTTTCTTTTCCCGGCAGGATTATAAATAGAAGATAACGAACCTTTCCCTGTAATATAAACCGATGTAGTTGTAAGGGAGGATACGTTTATGACCTGCTTGAGAAGCCTTGTGGTGCTGCTGTCGTGCCTGGTTCTGCTGTCCGGCTGTGGAAGCGGAAAGGGGAGCGGTAGCAGAACCACGCCCGTCAAGCTGAGTATCGTCTGGAGCCAGCGCAGCCGCGCCGTCAACGCGCCCGCTTCCGCGCTTTCCGCCATCGTCACCCTTGCCAAAGCCGGCCCTGCGGGCGCGGATTTTACCTACAGCGTCAACCGCGAAGCCGCGCCCCAAACCTATACGGGCAATTACACCACTCTCAGCAGCGCGAAGATCGGCGTCGCGCCCTTCACCATACGCTTTTACGCGCAGCCAAACGGAACCGGGGCGGTTGTGGGTATCGCGCAGGCGACCGTGACAATCAAAGCGGACGGCACGGGGATTGGCAGCGTTTCCACCGCCAACACCATCGCGTCGGTTGCCATCACAGCAGGGCAAAAAGTTCGCGTCGGGCAAACAACCGACCTGGCCTTTACCGCCCTCGACGCGCAGGGGAACATGGTTGCCGTGACGCCGGGTTCCGCCGCGTTTACGGTTGCCGGTGGCGCGGACAAGCTCCAGATCGTCAACGGGCAGGCCAAAGGCATAGCCGTCGGCACGGCTGCCGTCAGCGTCACGCTTGACGGCAAGGCCGGCGCGAATACGGATGTCGCCATCGCGCCCCTGACGCCCACCGCCTACGCCTTTACCGACCTGGGAACACTGCCCGGCGATACGGAGTCAGGCGCCACAAGTATCAATTCCCAGGGAACCATCGTCGGCTATAGCTACCGCGCGTCTTCCGGGGACAGCAACAACACGGCGGCTGTGGCAGCGCCACATGCCGTGATCTGGCGAAACGGCGTGATTGCCGACATGGGGATTCTCTCTTCGGGGGATACTATCATGCCTGTTCAGATCAATGACGTCGAGCAAGTGACCGGCACGATTGGCAATCGGTCTTTCTACTGGGCCAACGGCCTCACCACCGATCTTGGGATGCTCAGTGGCACCGATTATATCAGCGCGCGGTCTATCAACAACAACAGCGTCATTGTCGGCTACGCGATAAGCAATACTGGGCTTGATTACCACGCTTTTACATGGCAAAAAGGAAGCCTGACCGATCTGGGCGCATTCAAGGCGAACGCTATCAACGACGCCGGCGTGATTACCGGGAGCAGCGCAAAAACGGAACAGCAAAGCGGGCAGGCCATCACCTGGCAGAACGGAGCGTTCACAAACATCGGCCCCGATATTGCCGGCGAGGGAACCGTGATTAATGCCGCCGGCCATGTCGCCGGTGACTACTATAACTACGACACGGACACTTTCTTATGGAAAGACGGCGCGTTCACGGATCCGGGCATGCTGACACATCGTTCCGCGCCGCAACGCTCGATATTTGTTGGCTTCATTGTGCCCTACAGTCTTAACGACTCGGACCAAGTTGTGGGCGAAGGGGGGCTAAGTCCGATTATATCCGATTCTTATGCCTTTCTTTATAGCGAGGGTAAACTCGTTGATCTGAGTACCTTCCTTCCGGCCAATTCCGGCTGGGACCTTGCCCGCGCAAAGAGCATCAACAACAACGGCATGATTGTCGGAGAAGGTACAATCAACGGCCATACGCGCGCTTTCTTGCTGACCCCGCAATAAATCTACGCTTCCCGGCCCAGGTTCCGCCCAGGCATCCCAAGCGGAGTAACTTCGCGTGGATACTTAATGCGCCTGCGCCCAATTCTGCGTCACGGACGCGAATGGCGTTCCCATCCCGGAACGCCATTCGCGCGTATTCGCGGCGAACCTCCCCTTCCCATTTCATCGCCGAACCCGCGCCGCCAGTTCCTTCAAACTCACCTTGATTTCCGTCAAATCCGTTCGCACCTGCGCCAGCGTGTCGTCGGTCTTGTCTACCCGGTGATGCAGATCCGCCCGGTCCGCAATGCTGATCTGATTCTGGTACTCGCAGGTGCTGACCCGCGTATTCAGCAGCGAATACCCCGTACCCGCCGCCACCAGCAGCGTAATCCACGCCGGCGCTTTCTCAAACAGCGTGTTCACCGTCCACCCCGCCGGACGGGGAGCCTGCATCTGCTCCCGTTGCTGCGCCACCTGCGCCCGCACAATCTCTTTCGCCAAATCTTCGTATTCGCCAGACATTGGTGTCTCCGGGAAAGGAGGCATAGGCATTAGGCATTAGGCACTAGCAGGCAGGCACAAACACTTTTCCCTTCTGCCTTCTTCCCTAATGCCCAATGCCTAATGCCTAATGCCTTCCTCCTCACTGCCTCTGCGCAATCACATGCCGCGCCAGAACCACGCCCGCGTATACTTCCGGCTGTGTGCCGATTGTCAGCCAGGTCGCGCCCTGATACGGCCCGATCACGTCGCCGCTTGTAATCGCCACCCCGCCCGCGCAGACAAAATCCATCGTCATGGCGGCCGCGATGTTGATAACGCCCTCGTATTGCAGCCGCGTCAACGTGGAAGCGCTGATAGGCTGCGGCACAAACGCAATGTTGCGCGTCAGCGCCCCGCTGCCGCCCTGCCCTGCCGTCGTCACCGCAAGTGATTGCCCCACCCGCGCAATCTGTTCCTGCATCGCCGCCGCCAGCCGCGCGCCTTCGCCCAAATCCTCCCGGCTGTTCCCCCGCCCGCCACTCTCCATTCGCATAACTTCTCACCTGCCTTCCACTTTCACTCTCCACTCTCACTTACCAATCCCCCGCCGCAAACACAGGATCGGGCGAAACCACAACCGGCGTTGTCAAAACGATGCCGCGCAACTGTTGGGCGCGTTCCTGCAAGGCCGCGCACACGCCCGCTTCGTTGCTGCCCAATGCGCCCACCTTCACCACCAATGCCATGCGCGCGCGATCCGTCGCCATCACTTCCAATCCCAGACTCGCCGCCAGAAGCGGAACGCCGCCCGCATCGCTCAAAAATTGCGTCCACTCCGCATCACTGAAAACGGCTGTCGCCACATCCGTATCCAGCCCGTACAACCGCGCCTGCCCGATAGCCGTTGCCACATCATACGTCGCCGCCACTTCCACGCCCGCCAGAATTCGCGCCTGCACTTCACACGCCAGTTCGCGCGTCAGTCCGTCCGCAGTAGAGCGCGCGGCAAACACAAACCGTGCCACATACGCGCCGGGGTTCAGCCCGTTCGTGTTCAGCACAAACCAGATCAGCGGCGCGGCCAATGCCGTGCCCTGATAACTCGTAGCCGGAATCGCAACCCCGTCAAAACCCGCCACCGCCCTTCCCAAACCATCCAGCAGCGTAAACGCCGGGGCGCTATACGGGCTTGCCGGCGCGCTCACAATCGTCACGGTATCATTCGGCGCGGCAATCGCCTGCCCGTACACAGGCCGTATCTCGCCCTGCCGCAAGGTAATGCTTGCTTCGTACATGGGAACTCCAGAAGTAGTCAGTAGCGAGTAGTCAGTAGTCAGTAGAAGAACCCGTTTTCCAACTACTGCTATCGCGCGCAGCCGTGAGTAGCCGAGCATTTCTACTGGCTACTGACTACTCGCTACTGACTACTACCCCTAACTTACGCTCCAAATGATATTCAGCGTGTCTGCCGCGCCCTTGTTCACCGCCGCGAACACTTGATGCGCCAATAGATTGCCGCCCGAACCCGCGTCCAGCAGGCCGGCTTCCGTGATTGCGCCCGTGCCGGTTCCGGCTCCGAACGTATACTGCACCTGATACACGTTCGCGCTCGGATTGGTCGGCGTTTGCGCCGCGCTGCGGGCGGCTTCCGTTCCCAGCGTGGTATCGCTTGCGCTTGCCGCCGTCGTGCCCGTGCCAATCGCGATATAGGCAAACGCCGTCAGCGCTTCCCCGCCCGACACCGCCAGCAATTTGTTCTTGCCCGCCGTACAAATCAGATTGTGTATCCGCCGCTCGTCTTTCAGCGTTCCCGTCGCGTCATGCACCTGAATACACAAGTTCGTATGCAGTTTCAGGCTTTCCCCATCCATGCCGTCGCGCATCTGCTGCAATTCCCGCAAAAAGCCATCCAGTCGCTCCGAAAGCGCCAGAGTTGCGCGCGGAGCCTCGCCAACCACCGGCGCGTTTCCCTGACAATTCTCCCCAACAAAATCAACAACCATGCTCTTCCTCCTCATCCTTTCCCGCCAAACTCTGTCAGGGCATCTCCATGCCCGCTCTTGCCAAGCCCGTCTCCGAACGCTCCGCTTGTCACCAGCGTCAGCACGGCAAGCCCTGCGCCCGTCGCCTGCGCATTGTCCGCAAAGCCGAGCGCTTCGCCGATACGCCGCGCCAGTCCCAACGCGCGGCTGTCCGTCACATTCAGCGTTTCCACCACGAGTTTGCTTGCTTGCGCCTGGCGCGCGTCCGACCACGCCAATGCTTCCGTCAGCAATTTGGAAAGCGCCTGCCCGCCTCCATTGAGCATGGAAGCAAGGGTATCCGCAAGGCTCACGCCGTCATTCAATGCCTTGCCTGCCCGATTTATGCGCCCATCCGCAAGCCCAAGCGTCTCGCCCATCGCCTTGCTTGTGAGCAAGCGCGCGGCATCCGACAACAGCAGCGACTCGGCAAGCCATTGCTGCCATACCTGCGCCATCCCGTAGAAACGCCGCACACTGCTCGGCAGAAACAGGTCATACGGCTGCGCGTAAAGCGCGGCCACTTCCCCGCCCGTCAGCGCGCGATTGAAGTACGCCCACTGACCGATCTTTGTGCCGGACGCCAGCGTGATTCCCGCGCCGTTGCGATTGAACAAATTGATATTGGCATTGAGGACCGCAACGGGAGCCGCCGTCGCCGTACTTCCGATTTGAACGCCATTGCGGTACAAAACGCTGCCCGCCGAAGACCAAACCAGCGCATACGTTTGCCATTGGTTTTGCGCCCAATTGCCTGCTGAAGCCGCCACAACGACCCGCCCATCCACGCCCCCGCTCGTCCAGCCGAAGTACAGATTGTTGTCCGAGTATTTCTGACAGCTAAATTCGACAGAGGGAGAAGCCTGATACCCGCCCCACAGCATCTCAATGGAAGCGCTGTTGTACGCCGCCGCCGGGTACGCCCGAAAGACAATCGTGCCGCTGCCGGAACTCACGCGCAGCCCGGTATCGAAATAATCCGTCGTTGTCGCTGTGGAAGCGTTTTTCACCAGGCACGGCCCCTCCTCGGAAGCCGACCAGCCAATCCCACCCGTCAAGGCCCCGCCCGCCCCGCCAACGACATCGCGCGGCGCTCCCCCGCCCTCGTTCAGCACAAGCCAGTTCGCCAGCCCCTGCGCCGACAGGCGCGACACATCCACCATCGCGCCCCACTCCGGCTTAACCGTCGGATCGCGCCCCATACCCGCAAGCGGCATAACATCCTCCTAACTCAACTTTTCCAACTCAAACAAAACCGCCACCGTCGCGCTTGCGCCCGTCGCGTTGTTCAGGCACGAAACCGCCATATAGCGGCTGGCCGGAACCCGCCCCAACGGAACCTTTTGCGTCCCATTCGTCGGCGGCAGGCTGCGCGAAAGGCTTGTCCGCGCATAGACCTGCCCGGATACCCGCCGGTTATTGATCGTAATGTCAATCGAGCCTGCCGTCACCGTACTCGTAATCACCGCGTATAGCCACAAATCTCCCACGCTGGCATTGTCCCCCAGCACATCCACCTCGCCGTTGGAATTGGCGTTGTTGGGAGTGTTCGTCGCCGTCGTTTGCAGCGTTGAATTGTTCAGCACAATCACCCCCGTGCTTTCATCCGTCCCAAACAGCGCCCCCGTAGATCGCGTAATCGCCATGAAGCCCTCCTTCGGAATAGGCATTAGGCATTAGGCATTGGCAAGCAGATAGGAAGTTCTTCTGTCTTCTGCCTTCTGTCTTCTTCCCTAATGCCTAATGCCTAATGCCTCTCCTCTACCACTCCCCCACCTCCGCGTTGCGAACATCTTCAGCCGAAACCGCCGCGCCCCGGCCCAGCAGCTTTTCCGCCCGGCTGACGGCAACCGTAGAGATGTCCTGTATCCGCGCCGTCGCCGCGCTTGCGCTGCCCATCAGCCCGTAAGCCGCCAATACCGCCAAAAACTGCTGCGTCGGTGTCGTTTGCATGTTGATAGGGTCTACATACTTGATGTCCGACAGCAATTGCTTCAAAACCGGAACCGTCATGCCGCTCGGAACCCCACTCGGAACCGCCGTATCGTCCGGCAACTGCCGCAGACCCACCACCACATCGAACAAATCCCCCAACAGCACTGTGGGAGCCACCAGCCCGCGCGGAATTGCATCCGTTCCCGGCGCGTTCAGCAAACCGGCGATCTGCGCGTCCGTCTTCCCCGCATACCCCAGCCCCTTCGGGTCCCCCGCAATCTCCGCCTTCAACACCGCATAATCCACGTCCCACCTCCATTCAGAATAGGCATCAGGCATTAGGCATCAGGCATTAGCAAGCAGACACAAAACACTTTTGTCTTCTGTCTTCTGTCTTCTGCCTTCTCTCTTCTTCCCTAATGCCTAATGCCTAATGCCTACACCGCCAGGTCACGCCAGCTTCCATCCGCCTCTTGCTGCATCTGCCCGCAGTCATGGAACACAAAGGCCGCGTGGACATGCCCGCGCCACTCCCGCCCATGCGTTTCCGAAGCAACCGGCAAACCCGGCGGCAAATGGTACGGGTCATAATCCGTCACCACGCACGCCCGGTTCACGCCCTCCACTTCCAGCGGCAGCCAGTACGCCGTATCCGCATCCCGCCACCGCGTCACGCGCCCGCCACCCAAAAGCGGCACATACTGCCGCGCCTGAAGCGCATGGTCAAAAACCACAATCTTCCCGTTCACAGACATCAGCGACGGCTGCGAACACCCCGCCCGATAAATGCCGATAGCGGCGAAAGAAGGGAGAGACATAGCAACCTCCAAAGTGATGAATGATGAATGATGAGTGATGAATAAGATGCTATCTCATACCCGCTCGGTATTGCCGGGAGCAGAATACTGGATTGGGCATTTCATTCATCACTCATCATTCATCATTCATCACTTACTACAGCGTCGTCCCATAGATCAAATAGCCCGCCGTCGCGTACCCTGCCGACTGCCAGCCGTTTGTCGAGCCGTCTACGCACAGGAATCGCCAGTCGCGCAGGAACGCGGCTTCGATCATATCGCCTTTGCGCTTGTCTTCGCGCCACCGGCGCACCGAAATGCCCCGCTGTCCCGTCGTGTCGTCCGGCGCGTCGAACGTGTAGCCCAGGCTTACGGTTTTCAGGCCGGGATGCGGCGCGATGTAGCAGACCAGCGCGGCCCCAAACGCCGTGCCCGTATCGAGCGCGTTCCACAGATACCCGCCCGCGTATGCCTGCCCCTCGCCCGCGCTGTTGCGCTGCGCCATGCCCACAACCGTTTTCAGGCCGCGTATGGTTTTGGGCAGTCCCGACCCCGAAACCATATCCGGGTTCGTGTACTGCATCAGCGTCTTGATTTCCGCCGTTTCCGCCAGTGCCAATGCGCTGTCATAGCCCATCACCAGCGTATTCGCGTCCCGCGCAATGCTCGCAATGATCTGCGTCCGCGCCGCCTTGATGTTGGCAAGCGGACTTGTGTTCGCGTTGTTCTTGGCCCAGGACACGTCGCCCGGATTAGTTCCCGCCCCGTTCACCAGCAGCTTCTTGTTGCTCGCCGCGTAACTCGCCGCGCCCAATGTCATTAGCGCCACCTGATACTCATGATCAATCAGCAGCCGTTCGGTCAACTGAATTGTCTGGTCGGTATCGGGCATCAGCGGGTTATCCGCAATCGCCACTTCCGCGTCCGTCACCAGCCCGCGATACGCATACTCTTCCGCGTAGTAGTTCTGGTTGCTCAACGACAGATCAATTTCCGCCGCTTCCGCCCCCTGCGCCCGCAAACTCGTCGGACGGTTCCCCGCATCCAATAGTGAACCCGACAGAAAATCCTCCCGCTTGTACACGAAATACTTGTTTGAACGCTTCGTCACCGGCAAGGGCGGCAAAACCTGATCCGCCACATAACTCTCGTTCCGGTACATCAAGGACACATTGGTAAGCGCTTGGTCAATGTGAATCTGGCTAATCGCAGGCATGAAGAAACTCCTTTCAAGCAGAGGGGTCAGGATTCAGGATTCAGGGGTCAGTGAAAGCGTACTGTTTTGTACAGTCTTCCGTACAACTGCAGCATTGCCCTGACTCCTGACCCCTGAATCCTGACCCCTTATTCAACAACCACTCCCGGCTGAAGCAGCACATCAATGAGCGTGTCCGTTGCCGCCGTGGACGCAATGGACTGCATAGCGATACCGACAAGGCCGCGCACGTTCGCGCCGCCCGTAGCTACGGGAACCGCTTTGGTCACGCGCCCCGACGTGTCGGCAATCTTGATCGGATCGCCGAAGTTGATGGCCGTGCCGGTCAGGAAGCGGCACTGCGCGATGCCCGACAGCACAACCGGCCCGTAACTGTTATTGTCGAACGCCAACTGCGTCACGCCGATAACGCTCGCCGCGCCTGCCGCGCTTGGCGCTTTCACATTACCCGCGTTGGCTCCCGACGCGACCACGACCGTATTGGCCGCCAGAACCGTGTCGCCCGGAAACGACTTCACCAAAACCGGAGTTTGTCTCGCCATACTGTTTAATTCCCCTCCTGCGAACGGGCGCGAACCGACAGCGCCAGATCGCGGTTTTCGCCGCACACTTCCTTGAACGCGGCGGTATGGTCCAGTCCCGCCGTCCGCATCTTCTGTTGCGTCAGTGCTTCCAATCGCCCCACGTCCGCCGTTTCCGACGCTTTGACCGTCGCGCCGCCCGCCAACTGCGGCAGTTTGGCGCGTACATTCAGCGCGGGGATCGCGGCGGCAAACGCGACAGGCGTGTCCCGCGCTACGGTTCGCCACGCTTCCGCTTCCGCCGGGGTCATTTGAAACGCCCGTACCCACCCGTCAATCAAGCGCGAGTCAACCGTAAACCGCGCCGCCTGCTCCGCGTCCTGCGCCTGCTGCCGCAAGCGGTTCAGTTCCGCTTCCATAGCGGCAAACCGCGCTTCGCCACTCTCCACAGCGAAAAGGCTTCCCTCCCCACCAACGGACACGCCCACGCCTGCCGCCCCGCAGATGTTTTCCTCTCCCGTAGCGGACATAACGGATGTGCCGGCGCTATCCAAAACCGGCGCGTCAGCCGAGTTTGCCCCTTTCAGTTCCGGCGTATGCAAATGCGCGTCAATCTCCTCCGAAGACACTCCCACGCGCTGAAACAACGCCCGCAATCCCGCAAGCAAAGCCATCGAAACCAACTCCTTCCCGGCGTTCCCGCCATCCTCTATGCTGTTCTCGTCCTCCACCCCCACAGCAAACCCCACGCCCCGCAAACTCCCTTCCTCCCCTTCCTCCCCGCCGCAACACAAAGGCAGAAGACCATTCCCGTCTTCTGCCTTTCTGCTGCTCAATGCCTGATGCCTAATGCCTAATGCCTCCTCCCTAATGCCTAATGCCTGATGCCTGATACCTTCCTCCCGAAACGCCGCCTGCATCACCGCATCGGCCACGCGGGGATGCAGCACGAACGCGCCGCCAATCGGCTGCTTGCTCGTCCGGTTCCATTCGCTGCTGATCTTGATGGGTTCGCCCTGCGTCACGTCTTGCAGCCAGCGTGGAATGGCGTACTCGGCCAGAATGGCCTGTCCCTCCCGCCACAACTTCCGCACCACGCCCAGTTTGCCGTCAAAGATCGTCGGAATGTGTTCGATGTTGAGCGGCACGGGCGCAAACCCGGCAATCGCCGCGTCCGCTTCCGCCTCGCTCAACCCGAACTGCTTGTCGGGATAATCTCCAACCCGAAAGAACGTGCCCTTCCGCACAACAAAATCGCCCCGCGCAGCGTTCGGCTGCGTCGGGGCGGCAAGCGTAACCTCATCCTGCATGGTTTCCTCCCATACTCATAATGCCTGCGCCTCGCCAAAGCAAAAAGACCGGCAAAATGCCGGTCTTTTTCCGTTATAACTTCCTGTCTTTCTCGCGCTGCGCGGCCTCAGCAACCCGGGCCGTCCGGCAGTAGATGCACATAGAAGGAACGCGAGACTACCAGCGTTCCATCCACGATCACATCCACAAAGTACCGTCCCGCTTCGGTAAGCAGCGAACCGCTCAGAGTAAATTCAAGATTAATAACCCTGGAAACGTCGTCAAACCAGATGACGTCATCCAGGCGCGTTAACTCTTTACCCGAGGGACAGCGCACAGACATCCCTAAAGGCCACGCGCCCATTGCCTCTGCAAAAGAAGCGACCACAACCATGCGTGGACATGGGGCGGGCAGGCGCAACATCCCAATGTTGGCAAAGAGACCCACCAGCGTTATTTTGCCCGTTCGCCTATCGTCAATAACTTCGTCACAGATGATAATCGAAATGCACTGCGGCCTGCCGTTTAGAAATCCAGTCAAGTCACTCATAGCGCTGATCCTACCCCGGCTTGTTCCTACCCGCCTGTTTTTCTCGCGCTGCGCGGCGCCGGCAATGCTTCGCTTCTGATGCTTGACGGCGCTAATCGCAACTTAGTTGCATCATTATAACACGTTTGCCGACATATCCGAAATACAGGCACAACAAGTAACTGTTCAGGGTTGTGAGAATCTTTTTAGCGTATGCCTGACAACAATTTGTCTTTGCCTTTTCGTCCTTTTTCGTGTGCTTCGCGTGTTTCGCGGTTCCCTATCTCCTTTTCTCCTTTTCTTTAATCTTTGCCGTCTTTGCCCCTTTGCGGTTCGATGTATTCGCGTTCATTCGCGTTTATTCGCGGCTAATCTCCTTCGCCGTTGTAGTTCAGCGCAGTCGTCAGCAATTCGATTGCCCGTGCCCCCTGCGCGTCGCTCATCGGCGCAATCCTGCTGCTGTTACGCGCGTCTGCGATTTGGCTTTGCGCTTCCCGCCGCGCCGTTTGCTCCTGCGCCAAGCCCCGTTCCTCGTCCGCATCGAGCGGCGGGATGCCTAACTCTTCGCGGACAAACTTCGCCTGCTTCCAGATCACGCCGTTGTCAATGAGCGTGGAAAACATCTGCGCGGTTTTCAAGCGGTCGCCGCTTTCCCCGCTTCCTAATCGCAGGCGCGGCAGCAGGCTCGTATCGCAATTCGCGAAGTTGAGAACGCACAGGCGGCGGATGATCTGTTGATTGACTACGCCCTCCAAATCGCGGCGCAGAAAATCGTAAACCGTTTGCCCCGTGTCCTGATGCACTTCACCAAGCGCGAGGCTGTTCTGCCCCGCGCCCGTAGTCAGCGTGTTGCTGTGGATGTTAAGCGCGATCTGCTCGTTATGGTAGCGAATGGCGTTCAGAAAGCCGTCGAATACCTGCGACACCACGCTCACCAGTTCGTACTTCACGTTTTCCGGCAAAACCGGAGCCGCGCCTTGCCGGATACTGTCGAGGGCGGTTTGCGCGTCCTGCATCGCCCGCGTATTGCCCGCCGGGTATTGCGCAATCAAAACTGGAGCGCCCCACCGTTCCAGCGCCATCGAAAGAAACCGCGTCAGGTTGTCGGCGCTAAACCAGTGCTTGTAACACGCCCGCCAATCGCCCATACCATGCGGCAGCCCGCCCTGCGGATTGTGCGTATACAACACGCATTTCGCGGCGGGAACCTCAAAGTCATATCCCGAAAGCGGCGTATAGCTCGTCAAAGTTTCGATTTGCAGAGTTTGCGGATTCAGGTTAAAGTCTATCTGCTTGGCGGGCTTGGCGTAAAAGCCGTCGTACCCGATTTTGCCCCGGTATGGCCCGTCCTCCAAATACCGATACCCGATCTCGCACACCTTGAAGCCGTCCCACGCCGCCCGCAGCATCTCGAACAACACCGCCCGGAAATCCTGCGCCAGTCCGGCAGGGGAAACGATGTTGTTCAGGCTCCACGCCACAAACGCCGCGTACTCGCTCGCCCTTGCGTGGCGCGTATCCTGCGGATCGGTCACAGCCGCAACGATCTGCCAGCCGTCGGCCAGTATCGCGTACCGCTTCAAATTGAAATTCGCCCGACACGCCGCATACGTCAGCATATCGTCCGCCGTATCAAACCCCTTTTGCGACGTGAGCCGATCCGGGTTGTACGGCGGGAACTTGTACGCGGGGGCAAAAATCCCGTCATAGCTGCCCATGACGGGATTTTCGATTGCCGATTTTTGATTTTTGATTGGCGCATCGCCGGACGCGGCGCGCTGTGTTCTGGCTGGCATAGCCCTTATCCTCCTTCCCCTTCTTTCCCCTACAAGTCCAGAAAGCCACGGCATTTACGCCTATGGAGGAATGGACTTCTTGTTGCGAAACCGCTGTCTCGGCAAAGGGCTTTGTAATTGCCCCTGCCCGTGAGCAGGGGCTTACGCGCCCACGTAGTATATACACACTTGTATGCTTTTTTAGAAGGTCGGTTTGGAGGAATTTGGAAGTTTTTTGAAAATATTTTGTTGCTGTCCAAAATTCGTTGATTTGACCTTGCGGTATAAAACGCGCCAATCTGATCATCAACGAATTTTGGACACTACCAAATTTGCCTGAAAATGCAATGACAGGCGACGGAATGAATTCCTTCGCTCAATGGCGTTCCGCCAAGTGTCCTTCGGACACACCATTTATCAAAAGCGAGTCCGTATCCGAATTGCTGAAACGCCGTTGCCAGCAACCCTGAAACTTGAACGATTGCCTGTAGCAACAAATATACGCAGGGCAACGCCACAAGGTCGGGACGGTGTAGCTGTTGGGCAAGCAGGAGTGGAGTAATGCCATCCTTGTCGAGATGGTTCGGGGCGGCTCCATGCGCCAGAAGTTGACAGCAAATGTTCCCGTTCATTATAAACCTCATGACATAATGTAAGGCGGTTTGCCTGTACTCATTTTCAATGGAAACGTCTGCGCCATGCCCTAACAGCAGGCGCGTCATGTCCACATGGTTATTCGTAATAGCCCACATCAACGGCGTCTCGCCCTCACTATCCTGTTGGTTGATGTTCGCGCCATGTTCCAAAAGCAGTTGCGCCACCTGCAAGTGGTTGCACATAATCGCATAGTGCAGGGCAGATTGGTGATTCCTATCGGTTGCGTTGCAATCCGGGCTATGTGCGAGCATACTGCGGACTAACGGCACTTCTTCCCAGTAAAAAGAACTGATAATCCCTCCGTCTGCCTCGTCCACATACGAGTTCCACAAGCGAACATAAATGCTGTCGGGGTAGTATCCACAGGTGCAGAGGAACGGTGCAGCAGTTGGCTGAGCAACAATTTGAGCGTAGGAGCAGGCGGTGTGTTAAAGCGCGTGTTGGGGTCGGCTCCGGCATTGGCAAGCGCAAACGCCTGTTTTCTGTCGTTGTTAATCAGGGCGGCAATCAGTTGGCGGTTGAGGGCATACTGCCGCTGCTGGGAGCGCACCCATAATCCCATGCCGGCCATGAGCAACGAAACCGGCAGCAGTAACAACAGCAGGGAACGGCGTTTCATACACGCGGCTTCTTTCGTAGTGGCTACTTCCCGGCAAAAACGTTCTTGCCGCGAACGGTGATAGTGCTGACGCCATCATCTATGTAGGCGGAAGGGATTGCGCGAACGAGTTTCAGCGTCCCGTCCGCTTGTACGCGAAACACAGAAACGATGTGGCCTCTATTGTCCGGGCCATCGGAAACAACGCAGGCAAAGCGCCTGCTTGCATCAAAGAGCAGGGGCGAGGGATCGCTGCTGACATAAACCTGCGTTGGCGTAAGCGGCACGAGTTGACCGGTGCGCCTCATGCGGTACTGGCAGATAGCCCCATGCGTACACGACACATACGCAAAACGTCCGTTCGGATGCAAACTGATGTTGCCGGGATGACTATGCGCCGCGACCTTGAACGGCGTCAGGGGATACAGTCTCCTGCCTTGTCCGATGCGATACTGCTCTACATAAAAAAAGTCGTCCCTGCAAGAGTACACAAACTTCCTATTGGCAGGCACGGCTACGGAGCGCGAATCCTCCGTGAGTTTGGTACCCGGCGAACCGAGACGGACACGAGCAGGTTTAGGCTCGTCTGTCGGTTCCGGCAGCGTCGCCGACCTCTGAGGGAAGTAGTGGAAATGTGAATGCGCTGTTGTGTCGTGTCGGAAGTGGCGCGGGCAATCGGAACGGCATGTTTCCTGCCGACAGGAGACAGCGTAGCGAACAAGAATAGCGTCAAGGGGATGTACATTGCTTACCTCTCAGATTACTGTCTTTTTCGTTTTGGTTCGCTTCTTTCGCGGTTTCTCACTCCTCGTCTCGCCGTCTCCTTGTCTCCACCTCCCCAATTCTTCTCTGTGACCCCTCTGTGTCTCTGTGCCTCTGTGGTTCAAATTCTCTCCTCACGCAAGGGCGAACTCCGTATACTTGCGTATGGTCGGATGCTTAAAGGCAAGCACAATGTCGGAATGAGGGACGCCCCCCGCGAGGAATATCTCTGCGATGTCCATGTCCGTGCCGTTGTGTTCAATGTAAATCTTGTCGTTGAGGATGTCGCAGTGAACGAGGATGCCGTGAATGCGGCTATTGTTCAGCCATCCGACCTGTAGAAGTTCATAGTGACCCTGCTCGTCATTGCAAACCATTTCGGTGCGAATGTCCTGAATTTTCGGAATCTCGGCGGCGACAGCGCACAAAGCCTGCCGAATCAAGGCCCGGTATCTATCTATTCTATCCATCGTGCTATCTCCTCCCGGTCAGAATGAAATACCAGCAGGCGCAGCGATTCATCCTCAATCAAATTGCGCCCTTCAAGGATGTCGAAATGTTCGTCATACGCGGGAACGGACACGGCAAGATACAGGACGCGCTCAGGATCATTGCGCCGCAGCAGACTTCGATATAGCATGTACTGGCCTAATCCGCGTTGCAGTTCCGGCATTTCCACGCCGCCTACCAAACTCTTGATTTCCACCGCGATCCTGCGTCCGTCCCGTTCCGCCGCAACCAGTACCTCCGCGCCCAAATCAATATACAGCGTTTGCTTGCCGCGCTTGATCGGATAAGGGTCATGCGTAATCGTCCATCCCGCTTTGATAAGCGCGTTTTTGCAGGCGTCGTGGAAAAGGTCTAGTCTTGACATACTGTTTGATACGACATGCCGAAGTGAAAAACCTTCCGGCGCGTTGCTTCTTTTCTGGTGATTTGCCAAGATCGCGCAGGAGTTGCCGCCTGCTTTGGCGAACTCAGAAGACGCACCCATTGCCCGAAAGGAACGCCGCTCGTGACTGCCGACAACCCACTTGATATTCGCTTTGATACCTACTACAATTACGCCGATTTAACGGAACGCTTGCAGGCGCTTGTCGCCGCGTATCCCCATCTGCTTTCCCTTGAAAGCATCGGCAAATCGCATGAAGGGCGCGACGTGTGGTGCGTGACCGCCACCAATACGGCTACCGGGCCGGCGCAGGAGAAACCCGCGTTCTGGTGCGACGGCAATATCCACGCGACGGAAGTGTCCGCGTCGTCCGCCTGCCTGCTCATCCTGCACAAACTCGCCACGCGGCACGGCGCGGACGCCACCATCACCCGCGCCCTCGATACCCGCGCCTATTACATCGTGCCCCGCGTCAACCCGGACGGCGCGGAATTGTATTTTGCCGACAAGCCCAAATACATTCGCTCGTCCACGCGCCCCTATCCCTACGACGAAGAGCCGATTGACGGCCTGAAATACGAGGACATAGACGGCGACGGGCGAATGCTGCAAATGCGGATTCCCGACGCGAATGGCGCGTGGAAAATCCACCCGGAACATCCGCGTCTGATGGTCAAGCGTGAGCCGACCGATTATGAAGGCAAGTTTTACCGTATTCTGCCCGAAGGCGTGTTGGAAAACTGGGACGGCGTGACGCTCGAACTGCAAAAGAACAAGGAAGGCTTGGACCTCAACCGCAACTTTCCCGCGAACTGGCGGCAGGAAGGCGAGCAGTTCGGAGCCGGGCCGTTTCCGGGCAGCGAGCCGGAAGTGTACAATCTGGTCAAGTTTATTGCCGCGCATCCCAACATCACGGGCGCGATTACGTTCCACACGTTCAGCGGCGTGATTCTGCGCCCGTATGGAACGCAGGCCGACGACGCGATGCCAGCCGAAGACCTGTGGACGTTTCAGGCCATCGGCAAACAGGCGACCGAAATGACCGGCTACCCGACCGTGAGCGTGTACCACGATTTTCGCTACCATCCCAAAGAAGTGATTACGGGCGTGTTCGACGACTGGATGTACGATCACCTGGGCGTGTATGCGTGGACGTGCGAAATCTGGTCGCCGCAGCGTCAGGCAGGCTTGACGGAAGGCTTCGACAAGAACACCAAAGCCGGTTCGTTCAAGTTCATTGACTGGCGGCGCAATCACCCTATCGAAGACGACATCAAAATGCTGGAATGGTCGGACACGCAGTTAGACGGCAAAGGCTATGTCGAGTGGCATTCCTTCACGCATCCCCAATTAGGCCCAATCGAACTCGGCGGCTGGGACGCCCAACTCGCCTTCCGCAACCCCCCGGCCCAATTCCTCGAAAAAGAAATTACGCCCCTCGTAGATTGGGCCATCTGGCACGGCCTCATCGCCCCGGAACTCAAGCTGCACAGCGTTACGCTAACGCCGCTGGAAGAAAAGGAGAAAAGGAGAAAAGGAGAAAAGGAGACAGAAGATAGTAGCCTATCAACTATCAACTATCAACTATCAACTTCTTACCTCCTGCGCGTAGTCGTAGACAACGCCGGCTGGCTGCCGACGTATATCAGCAAGAAGGCGCTGGAAAAGAAGGCGGTGCGCGGCGTGGTGGCGGAAATCGAATTGCCGGGGGGGGCTGTGCTGGAAACGGGCAAAAAGCGCGTGGAACTCGGCCAGTTGGAAGGGCGGGCGTACAAGGCCGTCGCGCCGTATGGCTGGACAGCCGACACCACGCAGGAGCGCGTGAAAATCGAATGGGTAGTGCGCGGCGTTCCCGGCAGCGTAGTAAACGTGGCAGTGCGTCACGAGCGGGCGGGCATTGTCCGCTGCGAAGTGACGTTGACATAAGTTGTAATTTTTAAGTTGTAATTTTCAAGTTTCGAGAAAACATGCTTGGTGTTCTTGTTCTCGTGGCTTTGCTGATGCCGTCGAAGTCCGCGACGGTCAAAACGCCTCCCGCGCCCGTAAAAATCTACCCGATGGTTGGTTCCTTTGCAAAATACGCCGTTAAAAAGGGAGACCCCTACTATAAAATCGCCCGCTCGCACAATGTCAGCCGCCTGATATTGCTGCAATTATACTATCGGCAGGTGAGCATCTCGAAGTTCTCGGTCATCAGGGTAGCTAACTCGCTCCTGTAGCGCGGCAGGTTGTGGAAGAAGGCATCAATCGCCTGCGTGAACTGCGCGTAGGTGGCATAGAACGGGACCAACACCGTCTTCTTGCACAACTTCCCTAAGCGCTCAATGAGGTTCAAGTTGGGCGAGGAAGGAGGCAGATACACAAGCCCAACGCGCTTGCCTGTTTGTAGCGGCAACTCAGTGCCGCGTGTTCTTCGTCAGTAAGGGTGAGTAGGCGTTTCATGCCTTTATTTTACCCCCTTACCGCTTTCTCAGACGCCGATAGTATAGCAACACCGGAAGCAACGGATGTGAGACAGATGATAAGCATCTACCAAATGCGCGGATGAGCAGAAGGTAAACGAGAAACGCTTCTCAAACAACTACGCTTGAAATTTGGTTCGCTGCCGGAGGGAGGCGAGGCAACCCTTCCGACGGCTGCAAGCGAAGCTGAGTTGGACTCTCTGCTGGAGCGCGTGTTGACAGCCAACTCCCTTCAGGAAATGCAGTTGAAAGTAGATTAGAAGTTCGGAAGCAGCTTGGATTGGAGAGGAAATGAAGCAGGCGAAATGGGATATACGGCGGAAGGGACGCGCCTGGGTAAGCGGGGAGGCATGGCCTCGTTACGAACTTTGTCCCGGAAAACTGGAGATGATTGAAGGGAAACTACTCTGGAATGAGGAAGATCGTTTGACCCTCCTTGCGCTGCTGCTGGAAAATGTCGGCGCGGATGAGGCCGTTCGGCTTGGCGACCCTGCGGTTTGGCGCGCAGCCGTAGCGGATTTGCCCGAAATTGTCTGAGTAGCGGCCTCGTTGTTCGCTGTGTAAAGGTGTGCTTATGCGCTCGTTACCTTCTATGATTATCAGTCTTGCGTTTGTTGGCAGTTTGTGCGGTCTTAAATTGACCGCGCAAGCCGATAAGCCGGGCAAAGCGCCGCCTGTGGCCGCTGTCAGTTTCCGCAACCATGTGCTGCCGATTTTGACGAAAAACGGGTGCAATTCGGGAGCGTGTCATGGCGCGGCGGCGGGCAAGGGCGGGCTGAAACTGAGTTTGCGCGGTTTTGATGCCGACGCGGATTACGCCGTTCTGACGCGGCAGGCGTGGGGGCGGCGCGTGGCGGCAGGCGATCCCGCTCATAGCCTGCTGCTGCTCAAGCCGACTATGCGGATCGGACACGGCGGCGGCGAACGCATCAAGTGGGGTTCGCCCGATTACAAAATCGTTGCCGACTGGATTCAGGCCGGCGCGCTTCCGCCTCGCAGCTGACGATGTAAAGCTGCTGTCGCTGGACGTGTCGCCTTCCGTGATTTCGCTGCATCCCGGCGACAAGCGGCAGGTGACGGTTCGCGCCCATTACGCTAACGGCAAAGTGGAAGACGTGACGCGGTGGGTCAAGTTCGGAACCAGTGACGGCAATGTGGCGAACGTGGACGATGGGGGCAGGGTCACGGTGCAGGGGCGGGGCGAAGCCGCGATTACCGTTTGGTTTTCCAGCAAAGTGACGTTTGCTCGCATTGTGTCGCCGTTTCCCAGCGCGCCCGCGCCCGCCGTTTACGCCCGCTCCCCGCGCAATAATTTCATTGACGGTTTGGTTGTCAATAAGCTGCAGGCGCTCGGTCTGCCGCCCTCCAATCCCTGCTCCGACAGCGAGTTTATCCGGCGCGCGTTTCTGGACGCGGCGGGAATCCTGCCCACGCCGAAAGAAACAACTGCGTTTCTCGCCGACACCCGCCCGGACAAACGCGCCCGCCTGATTGACGCCCTCTTGGAACGCCCGGAATTCGTAGACTATTGGACGTACAAGTGGTGCGACCTGCTTCTGGTCAGCAGCCGCAAACTCAATCCGCCCGCCCTGAAAGCGTTTCAAGGCTGGATACGGCAAAGCGTACAGGCCGATAAGCCCTGGGACGTGTTTGCGCGGGAACTGCTGACGGCGCGGGGCAGTAATCTGGAAAACGGCGCGGCCAACTATTACGTACTCCATAAAGAGCCGATTGATTTGACCGAAACCACCACGCAGGCGTTTTTGGGCATGTCGCTGACGTGCGCGCGCTGCCACAATCACCCGCTGGAAAAATGGACGCAGCGCGACTATTTTCAAATGGCGAATCTGTTTGCGCGCGTCCGGCTGAAGAACGGCGACCAACCGGGCGAAGCGTTGGTAATCGCGGCCAAAAACGGCGACATCAACCTGCCGCGTCTGAACATCCCGCTTGCGCCGCGTCCCTTAGACGGACAGGCCATGACGCTGACGGACACGAGCGACCGGCGCGAACTTCTGGCCGATTGGCTCACGTCGCCCGGCAATCCCTATTTTGCCCGCGCTGTCGTCAACCGCGTATGGCGCAATTTCATGGGCCGGGGATTGGTGGAAGCCGAGGACGATCTCCGCCTGACCAATCCGCCGAGCAATCCGGCTCTGCTGGATGCGCTTGCCCGCGATTTCGCGCAGCCAAACGCAGGCAAACTCGCGCCGCAAAACGCGCTTAACCTTGCGCCGCAAAACGCGCTTAACCTTGCGCCGCAAAACGCAACCCAACCTGCGCAGCCAAATGCCTTTACGAACGCCTCTAAAAGCGTCTCTGCAAATGCCTCTATAGAGGAAAGGAACCCGCTTCATGTTAGACATACTGCGCCGATTGCAGCGCATCGCCCTGCGGCGCGGACAGCAGGAGTTTCAGCGCTGGCACGAAACCTGGAACCCGCCTTATTCCCTGTTGGGAACAGCCGGAGTGGTGGCGTGTTCGGAGCCGCGTTGTGCCTGCTGTTCACGATGTTCGCAACGACGATTTTGATTTGGGATATGCGGCAAGATCAAATGTTCTGGATGCTGGTCGTGGTCATCGCCTTTACGTATGGCGCGATTCCCGGCCTGGCATTGGGCGCGGCGTCGGGACTGGCGCAGGCCCTGGTGTGGACGCGCCGAATGCGACTCGCGGGACTGGCCTGCATCCTGGGGAGCGCGCTGGTAACGGGGCGGTTGATTTTAATCATGGTGGATCAGCTTTCCTACGATCCCGAATGGCGAACGAGCCTGCTGCAAATGCTGTTTCTGTTTGCCGCGCCGCTGACATGGGGCGTAATCCTGATGCTGAAGGGACTGCGCCTGCTGACCGCGAAGAAACCCTGACAGCCAATCAAGCGCCCGCCGCCAATATCACGCCCTACGACATCAAGCGCCTGATACGGACGATTATGAACTCCGCCGCGTATCAGCGTTCCGCCGTTCCCGTCGGGCTTGCCGCCAAAGATGACCGCTATGGCTCGCATTATGTGGTAAAGCGCCTGCCCGCCGAAGTGATTCTGGATGGCTTGTCGCAGGTGACGGGCATGTCTACCGATTTCACCGGTTATCCTAAAGGGACGCGCGCCCTGCAATTGCCCGATTCGCAGGTGGCCTCCTACTTTTTGACCGCCTTTGGCCGGCCCGAACGGGAACGAACCTGCGCCTGCGAACGCCAGCAGGAGCCGAATGTCGCGCAAGCCCTGCACCTGTCCAACGGCGACACCATCAACCAAAAACTGCGCGCGTCCGGCGGTTTGGTGGAGCAATGGGCAAAAAACAACATGCCCGACGCGCAGGTTTTGGAGCAGTTGTATCTCGCCGCCCTGTGCCGCGTCCCAACCGCAGCCGAACGCGCCCGCGCCCTGGCCGTCCTTGCCGAATCGCGCTCCAATCCTGCCCTGCCCCCCGCGCAGCAGCAGGCCGCCCGCCGCATGGTGCTGGAAGACCTCTTTTGGGCCGTGCTGACCGACAAAGAGTTTTTGTTTAATCATTAAGATGTCGGTGTTCGGTGTTCGGTGTTCCGTATTCGGATTGGCGCTCTTCAACCAATTAGGCTGGCAGCAGTTGCCCGAACACCGAACACCGAACACCGAACACCGAACACCGAACACCGGAGGTATCTTATGTGGAACGCGCTGAAACAGTACATGCGGACGCTTAACGAACAGGGCCGCGCCCGGTTTGCGAGTTTGGCTTCAGATACGGAGCGGACGACGGCGACGGTTTCCACTGTTGGCATCGGAGCAGCGTCCGGGTTTGCCATCTTGTCGTCGCTGTACTTCGCGCTGTATGCGGTTCTGGCAATTATCTTGCTCCGCGATGAATTAGGCAATCCGCAATTGTGGCTAAAAATCTATTACATCAGCCTGATGTTCGGGCTGGTGCAGGGCAGCGCGATTGGAGCCGTGTTCGCGTGGGCATTGGCGCTGACATGGCAGGGCAAGCGGCACAAAGCCGCGCTGACCGCGTTGATTGGCGGCGGAACCATCCTCGTCCTCCTCGCGCTGTTCCAATCCCAGTACTACGACCCGGCCTTTCCCCCGGAGCAGTTTGTCTTTTGGGCGCTGCTCCTGTTCAGCCCCGCGTATTTCACCGCCGCCTGCGTCACGGCGTGGGGAGTCAATATGATGAGTGGAGAAAAGGCGTAGGTCAGGTATTCGGGTGTTCGGGTATTCAGGTGTTCAGGAAATACAAAAGTACCAGTTCACTTTAACGCGCTAAAACAATCAGCCGAACACCCGAATACCTGAACACCTGAATACCTGATTACCGGAGGTGCTTTATGTCGAACGCGCTGATACGTTTTATTGAAGGTCAGAATGAGCAGGGCCGTGCCCGGTTTGCCGCTCTGGACACGGATACGGAACGCCTGATACATACGAAATATACGGCGGGCGTGGCTTCCATAGTGACGGCCATCGTTTTCGTGATTGCCTACATCCCCGTATTGAGCGTGATGTACGTCCATTTTGTGCCGCCGGAGTACCGCGACCCGATGATATGGAAGTACCTCGTGTATCTGAGCGTGTGGTTCGGCGGGATGCAGGGCAGCGCGGCGGGCAGCGTCCTGGGGTGGGGATTGGGGCTGTTCTGGCAGAACAAGCGGCACAAAGCGGGCATCGTGCTTGCGGTCGGGGGCGCTATCGGCATCTTCCTGCTGATTTTGTTCCAGTCCATCTACTATGATTTCATTGACATGCCGCTCAACGAATATATCTTCTGGGCCGTGTTCGCGTTCAGCCCCGCGTACTTCACTTCGGCAAGCGCATTGGGCTGGGGCCTGTCCCTGCTCACCTCGAAAGAAGAATAACGGCGGCTCCAACTCTACACCGCCAACCAACAACCCACTCAACAAAAAAGGAACAACCTATTTGAGCCAACTGCGCCAGCAAATTTTGATTTTACATCTGTCGAACTCGGAACTGGATTCGCAAACGGTTGCCTGGGCGCTGTACGACGGCGCGGCTCCCGCAGACAAAATCCAGATGCAGTCGGGAGATCAGGACAAGCCGCCGTACCGCTCCGTATTGGAAGCTATGCGCGACGGCTGGTTTGTGCTGCAGGTTCCGCCCCTGCCTTATTACGCGCATGGTCACGAGCATGAAGTGGGCCATCTGCCCTACGAATACGTGCTGGAAAGAAAGGTCGAAATCGCATGACAAACGTAATGGACAAGCCGACGCGCGCAATGGAAACGGCCAAGCCTGCCGTAAAAGCGCCCGTTCGCGTGGAAACGGATGGCAAATGGCCCGCCGGGCAAAGCGTTCCCAAAGAACATCTGCTCACCGCTGCGCAAATGGCGCAGTTCGTGCAGGACGGCTTTCTGATGTTTGACGGCTTTGTGCCGCCGGAAATGAACGAGGCTGTATACGCGGATCAGCAGGCAGGGAAAGGGCACTGGCAAACCTCGGAAGCCATACGCGCCATATTCGATTGGCTGCCCGTGCGCGGCATCCTGCAAAGTCTCGTCGGCGTCAACCCGGTTTACGACCATTCCGCGCTGCACATCGTCGGGCCGCAAAAACACGACGCGCAGGTCTGGCATGCCGATTCGATCATAGATGCTCGCCCGCTTGCCTTCGACATTCAGGCCATGTACTTTTCCCACGACGCGCCCAGAGAAATGGGACCGACATTAGTTCTGCCCGGCTCCCACCTGCGCCGCACAAGCAACGTCAGCATCGCCCGCTACAAAAACATCGTCGGGCAAAAGCAGCTTATCGGCAAGGCGGGCACAATTGCCTTTCTGCATCACGGGATTTGGCACTGCGCCCAGCCCAATTTCACCGACCAGACGCGCTACATGTTCAAGCTGCGCCTGCGTACCGGGCAGGAACAGCGCGGCCTGTTCAACACGGATGGTTACGATGACCCGGAAACCCGCCGCATTGTCGGCGCGTTCAAGCACAACTGGCAGGGCGACTTCGCCCGCGCCGAAAACGTGGAACGCGCGAAACTATGGCGCTACGTGTGCGGCGACGACAACGCCGACGTGTCCTTCGAAGGCGTCCTCACCCGAATGCATTTATAGAAGAAAAAACCGTCCGCCTGCCCTGAAGACGTTCCCGCAACGTGGCTTCAAATAAGTAGAGGCGTTGTACCACGAAACGCGACAACATTGCACATTGCCGGTAGGTAGATGTTGTAGAAGGTTTCGTGGCATATTTCAGGGCTAACGGCGATTCCAAAGCAAAACAGTAACTTTCGTTCCCTGCCCGGAATGGCTCGTGATCTGCAGCTCGGCTCCCAATCGAAGGGCGCGCTCCTGCATGCCCGTGACGCCGAACCCGGCGCTGCCCGCATGTGGATCAAACCCGCGTCCGTCGTCGTAAACCGTGAGATGCACTTGATCTTCAAAGTAGGTAAGGGACAGAGCAACATGCTGCGCCTGGCTGTGCCGCAGCGCATTGGTAAGCGCTTCCTGCCCGATACGATACAGGTCGTTTTCCACCAATCCCGATAACGGGTAGGGGGTGCCTTCTGCTGTAAAAACGACCTTTGCGCCGCCGTCGGCTTCCTGCGCCATCTGCTTGAAGGCTTCCACCAGCGTACCCGTCTCCAGCAGGGGCGCGCGCAGCGCCCGAATGGAACTGCGCGCTTCTATCTGGCTCTGTTGCGCAATTTCACGCGCTCGCAAGAGATGCCGCAAGCCCTCCTCTATCCCCGGCGGAGTCTCTTCAAGAGCAGCCTCCGCCACGTCCAACTGCATTTTGATGCCGGTGAAGCCCTGCGCCAGCGTGTCATGCAGTTCCTGCGCCATTCGGGTGCGCTCCTGAAGCAAGGTCGTCTCGCGCTCCTTAACGGCCCGCTCCTCCTCGACTCGCTTGCGCTCGGTCAAGTCGCGGCTGATTTTAACGAAGCCCAGCAGCGCTCCGTCTGTGCCCCGGATCGCAGTGGCTATCTCATTGCCCCAAAACAGGGAGCCGTCCTTATGAACGCGCCAACTCTCGTCCTCATTGCGCCCGGTCGCCGCCGCATGTTCGAGTTCGTGTTCGGGCTTTTGGGCCTGTTGGTCTTCCTGCGTATAGAAGATGCGGAAGTGCTGCCCAATTATCTCGTCGGTTTCATAGCCTTTGATCCGCCTGGCTCCCTCGTTCCAACTCGTTACCCGCCCCTGGGTATCCACATTGAAAATGGCATAGTCGTAGAATGTTCTCGACCGTTAGCCGATACTGCTCTTCACTTTTGGTCAAGGCTTCTTCGGCCTGCTTACGCGCGGTCAAGTCCCGCATAATCTTGGCATAGCCGAGAAAGTTGCCATGCGCGTTGAAAAAAGGGGTCATCACTCCACTGGCATAGAAGAGGCTGCCGTCTTTACGCAGGTGCCAGCGCTCATCCTCCACCCGCCCGGACGCGAGCGCGGTTCGCATCTCCTCCTCTGGAACACATCGCTCCCGGTCTTCGCGCGTAAAGATGAGCGCGCTCGGCTGGCCCAGTATCTCAGACTCGGTATAGCCGAGTACGCGCTCCGCTCCCGCGTTCCAGCTGTTGTAACACCCTGCCGGATCAAGGGTAACAATGGCATAGTCCCAGGCGTTCTCGACCAGCAGGCGATAAGGGCGTTCCGCCGTTTCGATGGTATGGACCTGTTCTCCAAGCGGCCCGCAGACAACGAGCGCATCCACCTCCTGATGGCGAAGCGCATAGATAATCTGCTCGGCTTCTTCCAAACGGGCGCGCAGAGCCTCATTTTCTTGCCGGAGCAACGACTCCGAACTCGCGTTTTCCATACTCATAGGGTCTCTTATTCTGTGACTGAGGGCCAGGAAAAGCCTTAGCGCCCGGAGCGCAAATCCAGCGCTATTCGCGCGCTTTGCAGGCTAAATCGCGCGGACTTCTGGAAAATTAGAGGCGCGGGCGAATGTCCAGGCCCACCAACGTTCGCTCCGTATTTGACAGGTCGCCAATCACTTTCTTCATGGGCGAAGGCAGCTTGCGTATCAGCGTGGGAATTGCCAGTATCTGGTCGCCCTTCGCGAGATGGGGCTGTTCTATCAAGTCAATGACCTCTATATGATATTGCCCCGCCAGATGTTCTTCACAGAGACGTTTGAGATTGGCAAAGGCCGCTGTGGACTTGGGAGATTTTCCGGCCACATAGAGCCGTAATTCGTAGTATTCACCGGGGAGTTCCTCCGAGGCAACAACCGGGGGATTGGATATTTGCTTTTCGCTCATGTCTTCCTTCCCTTTCCGGCATCGTCAAGAGGCGCGGCTGCCTGAGCGATTGTGTCCGCCTTGCGGCAGTGTGCCATCGTAACTTGCGCTTCCTGTAAATGCTCCTCCCAGGCGCGCTCCTCGACGCGGGCTTGTTCCCATTCTACGCTCTCGGCTTCCATTTCCGCCTGGAGCGCGGCAATCTGCGTTTCGAGCGCCTTGCGCCTGCGCTCCGCCTGAAGCTGTCTTCGCGCGCCTTCCTGCTGTCGCGCCGCTGCCTCCGCGCGATCCCTGGCTTCCTGCGCGAAACGGGCCGATCCGGTCAGCACGCCTTCCGGCCCCAGGTAGACATCCAAAAGTTCGATTCCCTGGTCCGTAAGCACATATTCACGAATCTGATTAGAGTGGGCCATGCCCCGCGATTTCAGCACATACAGCCCGCGATTGCGCTCGCCCCCGATTTCGATGTCGCGCAGAAGCAGCCAGGTATCCATCACTGATGAGATGCCGTAGTCGGTGGACTCCGGGTTCGCATCGCTCTGCGTCCTGCTGGATAGATGCGTGAAGAAGGCGGTGATTTGTTCGGCCTTTAAGTAATCCACCAGTCGGGTGAGCATGGCCCGGACTTCTTCATTGTTGCCTACAGCGATAAGATTGCTGATAGGGTCAATAACGACGACCTGCGGGCGAAGCGCCTGGATACGTTTATGCATCAGCGCCAGATGCATCTCCAGGCCAAAGAGCGTGGGTCTCGCGGCAAAGAGATGGAGATTCTTCTGCGTGATCCAGGGTTCTAAGTCAATTCCGAGGGAACGCATGTTGCGGACGATCTGAGACGGCGACTCTTCAAAGGCAAAATAAAGGCAGGTGTCGCCCCGTTGACACGCGGCATTCACAAAATGCGCGGCCAGGCTTGTCTTGCCCACGCCCGCAGTGCCGGACACCAGAATGCTGCTGCCGCGATAGAAGCCCTGCCCGCCCAGCATCGTATCCAGGCGAGCTATCCCGCTGGAAACGCGCTCGGTGGAGGCCACATGGTCTAAACCCAGGGAAGTGATCGGCAGCACGCTGAATCCGCTCTCGTCAATGAGGAAGGGATACTCATTTGTGCCATGGGACGATCCACGGTATTTGACCACCCGCAGGCGGCGCGTGGAAATTTGCCCGATAACCCGATGGTCCAGCAGAATGACACAATCGGAAACGTATTCTTCTAATCCTTGCCGGGTCAGCGCGCCGTCGCCGCGCTCCCCGGTAATGATGGCCGTGACGCCTTTCTCCTTGAGCCATCCAAACAGGCGTCTTAATTCCGCGCGAAGTATGGCCTCATTGGATAAGCCTGAAAAGAGGGCTTCGATAGTATCCAGCACTACGCGCTTGGCGCCGATGGAGTCAATGGCAAAGCCCAGTCGGATGAACAGCCCCTCCAGGTCGTATTCGCCCGTTTCTTCAATCTCGCTGCGCTCGACATGCACGTGATCAAGCGCCAACTTGCCCTGCGCGACCAGCTCTTCAAGATCGAAGCCGAGCGAGGCTGCGTTCTGGGCCAGGTCCTCGGCCGTCTCTTCAAAGGCCAGAAACACGCCGGGTTCGTTGTATTCGGTGGCCCCCCGCGCGAGGAATTCCATTGCCAGCAGGGTCTTGCCGCAGCCCGCGCTGCCGCACACCAGTGTGGGACGGCCTTGCGGCAAACCGCCCCGGGTAATCTCATCCAGGCCATCAATTCCCGTGGGACACTTCGGAAGCCGAGGCAAAGAGCGGTTAATTTTGAGGTTTGGTTCCAGCATACGGACTATTTCTACTCTCGTAAAAGCGGGCGCTTACTTCGGTGATACTACTGCCTTATTCGCCAAGGGGAACTTTATCTCCTCCCTCTTCTTTTCAGCTATCGTCCATGATACATTCCGCTCCTGAACTCAATTCCTATTTTGCCATCTGCCTCCAATGATAGAAATAAGCCCGGCTATGAAAATTATTTTCAAATTTTCGGTTTGCAGGCATTTTTAGCAGGATTATGGCTGATTGTGCTGAAATATATGCCACGCCACCCGTGACAAGTCAATATGTCACGCTTACTACACGTTCAACGCAATTAGGGCCACTTATGAAAACATTGGAAGGAATACAACAATGTCCGCAAGTCCTATGGAAATTCGGAACCGCGTGACCCAGGAATTCCTCGGTTACGTTGGCACCGGCGTCAACAACTCTGTCAAGGTCGCCGGGGAAGATGCCCTGATCAACCTGAACTGGGCAGAAAAAGATGGAAATACGTATCTCGCCAGGGATAACTACTGGCTGGGGGAGGGCAAGGATAGCTGGGCGGATTGGGCCTACTACTCCTGGTACTGCGCGGTTGTCTACAATCCGGACCACACGATTTCCATGAAGAGCGATCCGACAAGAAAGCTTTACATAGACGATTGGGATGGCATGCAGTATTTGCGCTGGACGGCCAGCGGGGATGACAACAATGAGGCCATCGTCACATTCGAGTTTGCGCCGCCGAAATGACGTTCTGCCACTCACTCGAGAAGCTGTCGCCCGTGAATACGGGCTTCAGTCGTAGAGGTTCTCGTTTTCCGGCTTCCTGTTGCCGGGACAAAAAGGGGTGCGAAATGGTTCGCAGTAAATGGATATTGCTCGCGTTGGCGATAGCGGCCTTCGTTCTGCCCGCCACGCCGTCCTCGGCTTACGAGGAAGACACCCACTTCGGCATGACGTATATGATCTGCCGATCCGTTGGCTTCACGCCGGACGAAGCGTTGCTGGTTGCCGCCGCCGATCAGGGCGTGGACGATTCGGATGGCACAAGCCCCGTCGGCCCGCATTTCTACAACGCGGTCGCGGAACGCTACATCGCTAATCAATGGATGTGGCACGCGATTGGCCGCAGTTACCGCGTCATCTTCGCGCAGCGGGATCGGATGTTCGCTATTTCCCAGGACGTGTGGCTGTCCAACAATCAGCGAGAGCGATTGGTCTTGCTGGGCGTATTCTTCCATTACCAGCAGGATACATGGGCGCACCGCCGTCACTATCAAGAGGCTCAAAACACGGAAAGTTTGATCCCGGCCAGCCGAACAAGTTATACGCCCTATGCGTCTCCCTTCGGCCATTTTGTGACACTGGACAACGTGGTCTCATCCCCCTCAGACTATCATCAGCCGGACCGCCCGCCGTTCGATCCGGCGGCGGCGCTCATGAACCTTGAAGACGGAATCGGCTATGCCAGCGCCTTTCTTAAGAACGTGCTGCACAGGACGCCCAACGCCCTTTTCAGCAGCTATGTCCCCGAAAACGGGGTTGTGGAAAACGGCGCCCAAACAAGTCCCTATGTACATCAGCTTCGGGTCGCTGCCACAGACCCGGCGCACAAGTACCTGCAGGAACTGGTCCATCAGCAGATCACGGCCTACGCCTATAGCGCGGCTCTGGATGAGGGCGACTACCCGGGCGAGTACTATGACCAGAAAAGACGTTGGCGCAATCAATCTGTTTCCAGCCTGGGAGACCTGGGCAAAGTGATGCAGCAATTCCGGGGGGTATGGGGCAACTACAAACAGCACTTCAACAACGAGGAGCTGCAGCCTGCGATAACCGGGGACGATACAACGCAGAAGTGGCAAGCCCTGAAGGAAAAAACGCAATTCACGGAGGGAAAGACCTGCAAGGACTATACGCGGCCCTATCTTGAAGGCATGATGGGCGGATGGCAGGACGTGTTGGGACTGGATGTAAAGCCTTCCACGGATCTCCAACGGATCACCGGCCCCTGGACGCTGGTTCCGAAACCGGACAGCCCCACATCCCCGGCAACTCGTATCGTCTCTATAACGGCGGGGAAAAATGGCGCGATCCTGGGCGTCGGCGAAAACAATCTGGTTTATGCCAAAGCCAGCTTGGAGGCCGACTGGAAACTGATACCGGACCTCAGTCTCTCTGCCCCCGCCACAGCGGTGATGCCCTATAAGACGATGCTGAGTGTCTCCTCGGGGGTTTTGTTGGTGAAGCGGCCCTCCGACGCCGGCTGGAAACGCGCTCCGAACTCCAACGCTTTCATCGGCCCTACCCGCACGTGCGCTTTGATTTCTGTGGCGGCGCTGCCGGATGGCCGGGTACTGGGCATAAATGACGCGCATCAGCTAATGATCAAAGGGCAAAGCCCGTGGCAGCCTCAGCACGGCTATCTGACCTCTATCACCGTCGCTCCAGATGGCTCCCTGTGGGGAGTGAATACGAAAATTCCCCATGGAAACAACGTCTTCCACCTGGTCAACGGCGCATGGCAACTGTCCGCGGCCAGATTAACTTTCATCGCTGCCGCCCCGAATGGAAATATATGGGGATCACCGGTCACGCCCGGTTCGCTCATGCGGCTGGAAAAAGGCGCCTCCCAATGGACAACCCAGCCGGGCGCCGGAACCGCCTTCGCTCTCGACCCGGCGGGAAATATGTGGGCGGTAGATACGACACAATCCACGAGCAGTTCCTACCCGGACAACATCTGGTTGTATGTGAAGATAGGCCAGCAGAACTCTATAGCCACCAAAAGCCGCTGGATAGGCCCAATGTATCTGACCGATATCGCCGTTGACTCGGATGGCAATCCCTGGGGAGTGAACACGAAAATCCCCGCTGGCAACAACGTCTTCCACCTGTACGGCAACACATGGCAACCGTCAGCAACAAGACTGGTCCATATCGCCGTCGCGCCGGACAAAACCGTGTGGGGGGTGACGGAAAGCGGTTCCGTTCAGCGGCTTGCGCCGGGCGCGTCACAGTGGGAGGATGTGCCCGACATTCATCTGACCAATATCGTGATCGGCCCGGACGGAAGGGTGTGGGGAGTGGATACAACTTCCACGCAGCGCAACAATATCTACTTTCTGGTTCCGTGATTTTGACGCGGCGACTTTGCCCGCGCCGTTCGCGTAGAATAGACCTCTTTCATAAGTCTGCTCAATGAGCTAGCGATTGCCGTGTTCGCAAGGACTTATGAAAGAGGTTTAATGTGCCGTTGCCTTCCTTTTCTGCTTCCGGGACAGAAAAGGAAGGCAACAGGTTCTGCATCGTGACAGAAGCGGATTAGAACAGGATGCTGTTGAGCGTCTGGTCAGTGCCCAGAATAATGTCCATGTCAATGTTGCTGTAGCCGTAGTTGCTTAGTGAGCGGGTGGTAAACGTCCGGGTTACCCACTGGCCGGGCTGCAACAGCGGCAAGCTGCCGGACAACGGCATCTTGGCCCCCAGGTCCCCATCCGCGTAGGGAGCGTAGTTGACCGTCACTGGCATTTGCGGAGACGCGATATGGCAGATGTTCGTGAACGTCACAGCAAAGGTGACGCTGCCATCGGCATTGGTAACGCGGCTGCTTTCCTGCGCTTGTATGTTGTAAGTGGCATCCAGGAAATTGTTGAGCTAGTAGGTGTGGTTGCTTACCACCGCTTGCGCATACAGGTACTGGCCGTGCAGGTTCTGGCTCGGCATGAGCGGCAGCGTGGCCCTGATCCGCTTGCTGTTACAGCGCGTTCCCTCCCTGTCATTATTGGTCACTTCCCGGCAAGCGCTGCGACTGGGCGGCGAAACCGCGTATCCCCTGCCACCGCTTGCCCTGCCCATCGAGGCCGACATAGTTTCGCTGGAAAGTTTGCGCGGCAATGACAGCATCGCCCTGTACATGGACCGCGCCCGCGCCGCGCGCCCGGATTTCGCGCTGACGGCGCAGAACGCGCCCGCCATCGCCGCCCTGTGCCGGCGTCTGGAAGGCATGCCCCTCGCGCTTGAAATGGCGGCGGCATGGGTCAAAACCATTCCGCCCGCCAAAATGCTGGAGCGGCTGTCCCAACAATTGGATATGCTGGTAAGCCGCCGACGCGACCTGCCGCACATCGAGGAGGGTTTGCGCCTGCGCGAGGAAAACGACGATCTCGCGGGGCTGGTGGAAACGCTGGAAACCATTGTAGAGGTTATGGCGACGCGGGGCGAAAACGAACGCGCCGCGCGCCTGGCCGGCAGCGCGCAGGCATTGCGTTTGCGAACCATAGGCCCCGCGCCCCGCCAACGAAGAAGCGCAGTTTGCCCGCAGCCTGGGACAAGCGCAGGCAACCCTGGAAGCCTCCGCGTTTGAAGCCGCGTGGAAACAGGGCGAAGCCCTGACGCGCGAACAGGCAATTGAAATGGGGCGCGCGTACATACATGCGCTGCCGTAGGCGATTGAAGGCAGTCTCGTCTAAAGAACACAGTCGGCGCAAAAGGTACATTGTTTCACTCGCGCCTGCTCTCCCCCGGAAGCAAGGTAGAGCCATCGGGCGCGCACACCGGCGCGGCGCTTCCCGGATGCCGCGCGCCTGCAAGCGGATAATAACCGTTCTCCTTTAGAATACGCGGAACCTCTTTGCCGCTAATCCAACACGTTCTGCCCGCAAACGTGTAGCCATGACAATTGAAGGTGGACGTACTGCTTCCCACACGATGCAGTTTAGGATACAGGCAGGAACCAATCATGTGTTTAACAGCCGCTAGACTGGGCTTCTGTGTTTCTGTTTCGGGATGGATGGGAGAGATAGTATGTCCGCGATCTGTTTGAAATTGCAGCGTATTTCGCGGGCTGGTGAGGCGTGAGGACGTTCGCTTGAGTTGGTTACTGCCTCGATCCGTATGGTAGGCTACCCACGTGCCATAGTGAATGGAGGGAATATCATCGGGATTATGTCGGTATAGCCCTAAATTGCCCCATTGACTTTCTATTTCGCGCACCGTTCTTCGATCTGTGTCCACGCGCGTAATCACGCCGGAATGAACAATGACGCCTTTGAGGGTATACACCACAATATCGCCGGGACGCGGCTCCGATACATCGGCAGCCACGCGAATATTGCGCGGCTTGTCCTGCCTTCCCCCTGACGCAGAGGCGCGCGCCAACGTATTCGGCGTTTGGACAGAGCCGAACACGTTACTGATTCTGTGGGAAGCCGCGATAGTGACGAGGAAAGGAGACACAGCTAAGACACTAACAAACACGAGCCAACGCAATGACTTCAAGGTCAAAGTTCCTATCTAAAGCAACCGTAAAGGCGCATCAAATTTCGTGATGCTTAACTAAACCTGTCCCAACGCTGACGGTTTCACTTCCCATCTTTCTTGACTGTTTCCTGCTGTGCTTATAGGATACAAAGCCGGCATGAAAAAAATATGAACGGAAAATGAAGAAGTTATGAAAAGACTGTCCCGGCGGCAACCCTCGCTCTGCAAGGCAATGCCCGCTTTCATAACTTTTTCATCGAAAAATGGCATCCTACAGATGGCATCCTATTAACAAAACTATAATGAAAGCTAAATGGAAGATAAATGGAAGCGAGGTATGCTGTCCTATCGGAGAGGAAGTGGAACCAGAACCGTGCGGATTTTACTTATCGAAGACGAAGAAGATATAGCCGATGTCGTTCGGCTCGGTTTGGAGGAGGCGCACTACTTTGTGGATGTTGCCTCGGACGGGCTGATGGGACTGCAAATGGCCTCCGAGCAGGGGTATGCCCTGCTTCTGCTGGACGTCATGCTGCCCGGTATCAGCGGGTGGGAAGTCTGCCAGCGCCTGCGCGCCCGCCGCGACCTCACGCCTATCCTGATGCTGACCGCCCGAGACGCTTCTCAGGATCGGGTGCGCGGGCTGGATATAGGAGCCGACGACTATCTGCCCAAGCCCTTCGACTTCCCGGAATTGCTGGCGCGCATTCGCGCGCTTCTGCGCCGTGACAAGATGCACCGCACCCGCGTGATACGCATTGCCGACCTCGAAATAGATACCGGCGCGCGCCGCGTGTTTCGCAGCCGCAGGGAAATCAGCCTGACGGAGCGGGAGTACACGCTGTTAGAGGCCCTGGCGACCCACGAGGGGCGCGCTTTGTCACGGGAGTTCATTCAGGAGCGCGTGTGGAGCGATGATGCCAGCTATTCCAATACCGTTGATGCCTACATCCGCCTGCTGCGTAAGAAGATCGACATTCATCATGCGCAGAAGCTGATCCAAACCGTGCATGGCGTCGGCTATGCCTTGCGAGCCGCGCCAGGCGAGGAGGTGCCATGAGAGCGTTTCCCTTTTTGCGTACCATGCGGGCGCGTCTTACCCTGTGGAACGTGTTCGTCCTCGCCCTCATGCTCCTGACCCTGGGCGGCATCCTGCGCGCCGTCGTGACGCACAATCTCATGGCTGCCATTGACAGCGATCTTGCCCACCGCGCGCTGCGTCACAAAGAATTTTGGGCCAACGTGCCCCAGGCAAGTCACGAACACTGGCCCCCGGAGAAACGTCCCTCGGGGAAACTACCCGAAGGGCCATCAGTCGGCGCGCAATCCGTCCGCCAACGACCGCGAACAACGTTGGTAGCCGCATCCTCTATCGAAATAGGCACGGCGTCCCGCTGGCGCGCGCCCGTCATCGAGCGCGTGTTCGATGGCAACGCAAAGCAGAGCTGGCCGCCCTATGAACAGGAAGCGCCCTGGAGTCTGGAGGCGTTTGCTCACGCCGCGCAGGGACAGGAGACATATTCGACTATTTTGGAGGGAGGTGAGCGGGTGCGGGTTCTGTCTGCGCCGCTGCGCCGCCGCTCCGGGCAGGTGGCGGGTGTCGTCCAGGTGGGGGCCTCGCTCGCCGATGTGGACCGTTCTCTGAACAATCTGAATACGACCTTGCTGACCCTCATGCCCGTTGCTCTACTGATTGCCGGTGTGGGAGGACTGTTGCTGACGGGCCGGATGCTGCGGCCTCTGCGCCATGTCAATCAGGAAATCGCGCTCATCCGAGCCGAAGACCTGTCCCGTCGCCTCATGGTGAGCGGGCAGGACGAATTCTCGAATCTGGCAACCAATGTCAACGCCATGCTCCATCGCCTGGAGGAGGCATTCGCGCAGCAGCGTCGCTTTACTGCCGATGCCTCACACGAACTGCGTACGCCGCTCACGGTTATCAAAGCCCACTCCAGTCGGGGTGTGGCCGATCCAGAGAGTTCCGAGAAGCAGCGGCGGGCGTGGGCCGCGACAGATCGGGCCGCGACCCTCATGAACGCTATTGTCCAGGATTTGCTCCTCCTGGCCCGCTCCGACGCGGGACAACTCACCCTGGCCCTGCATCCTACGGCCTTATGGGACAGCGTTGAGGCGGCGAGGGAGGCTGTTCAGGCGGAAGGCAGTGCCACAATCTCCAACCATGTTCCTCGCCATCTGATGGTAAGCGGCGATACGATGCTCCTCACGCGGCTGTTTACCAACCTGCTGAAAAACGCGCTGCGCCATACGCCAGCCGAGGGTTCTATCACAATCATGGCAGAGGCAAGGAACGATACGATCATCGCCACGGTTGCAGATACGGGCACGGGCATCGCGCCCGATCACCTCCCCCATCTCCTGGAACGCTTCTACCGCGTGGACGAAGCGCGTTCGCGCGCCGGGGGCGGAACCGGGTTGGGGCTGTCGATCTGCCAGAGTATTGTGAGCGCGCATGGCGGCAGACTTGAAATCACCAGTTCTGTAGGTGTAGGCACGACGGTGCATGTCTCTCTGTGCCCCATAAATCCAACCGATGTTATAATCAAGCGGGCGAATTAATAACAGGTGCAGCCTTATGAAAACAGCAACGCGCTTCGCCTTCCCGATCAGGAAACCGGAATGGGAGCGGCGGCCTTTGCCGCCGCTTATGAGACGGGATGCCTGGCTGAATGGGAGCAGATCGTCGTTTCCGCATTGGAACCCGGTTTGCCCTTGATGCCTGCCGCCCCTCCCTCCGGCCCGTGAACGCTCCGTCTATCTGGCGTTCCGCCAATGGGAGTTTCGCATGGGCGGGTATCAGTCCACGTTCAAGTGGCTCGATGACCGCAGGCCGTGTCCTGACCGAAACCGACATTACGCATTACCGCAAAATGCTCGCATCGTTGCGCGAAACGAGCGTGTTGCTGCCGTCTGTGGATGCCGTGTTCACGCGGATGCTGGGCGGATGAGGGTCCAATCTTCCAATCTGTACAAACAAGACAAAAAGAGCAAAATAACACGGAAAAAGCGAAACTTTTGCTCGATACGTCCGTCTAAATACTAGAATAACGTCTACTATACAGACGTTATACATACAGGAAGGGAGGTGCCAGTCCTATGTTTCACCCCTCCCGTTCGCCCTGACGCTTACGAGGCCACGACGCCTCTCTCCTACAACTTGACACAACGAGACATCGGGCTGGAAGCGCTGCATTGCCAAGATTTCGACGATGACTCTACATACTCTTTTTTCTACATGCCCTTTTTCCGGCGCTTTCATCCTTCATCCTGCGAAAATGCGGGCAGGCATAGGGTCGGTGTTCATCCAGGATGTGCTTCGCAATGTCGAGCGTACCATTGGGTGAGCTGCAATCTGACAACGCAAACACCCTGTTCCTTATTTGGAAGCAGGGCGTTTGTCATCTTCGGGCGGCGCGAATGTAGGTATACTGTTTCCATGCGAGAAACAGTTTACAGGAACGTTCTGGTTCCTCAAACGGCAATAGCTTGGTGTGAGGACACCGCGAAAGGAGAATACGCGCAAGTTTTAACCGTCTCTGGCGGAGCGGCTTAGGCGTAAAGCAGACTATGGGTAAATTGACGGGCAAGGTGGCTCTGGTGACGGGGGCGGGGCGCGGGCTGGGACGGGCGTATGCGCTGCGATTGGCGGCATTGGGCGCGGACGTGGTTATCAACGACCTGACATTGGACTCGGCGCGGGAGTTTGACGAGGAACTTACGGCGGAGTCCGTGATGGCGGAGTGCGAGGCGTTGGGCGTTCGCTCCCTCGGTATCGCCGCCGACGTGACCAAGCGCGACAAAGTGGACGGCATGATCGAGCAAATCCTGTCCGCGTTCGGACGGCTGGATATTCTGGTCAACAACGCGGGCGGGATGCTGCGGCAGGCCGACAAAAGCTACGCCGCTACCGTCTCAGAAGACGATTGGCGGTTCATCATGGACGTGAACCTGACGGCGACCGTGTTCTGCTGTCAGGCCGCCGCCGTGCCGATGAAGGCGCAGCAGGGCGGCAAAATCATCAATGTCAGTTCGCAGGCGGGCTGTCAGGGCAATCTGGAAGGCTATTTCGCCCATTATGCCGTCGCCAAAGCCGGGATTGCGCACTACACGCGCCTGCTGGCCGGGGAACTCGGCCCCCACCACATCAACGTCAACTGCATCGCCCCCGGCCTGATTTTAACGTCGCGCGCCAACAAGCAGTTCAACCGCAACGCCCCGGAAAACATCGCCAAGTTTGAACCCAAAATCGCGCTCCGGCGCGTGGGCGAACCGGAAGACTGCGCCAAAGTGGTAGAATTCCTCGCCACCGACCTGTCCGATTATGTGACCGGGCAGGTTATCGCGATAGACGGCGGCATTGTGCTGTTTCCGTCGTAGCCGGTATAGAGTGCAGTGGCAAACCGTCTGCAAAGCCTGTAACTGTGAGCTGGCTTGCGCTGTCAAAGAGTTTGAATTCCGGCATTGACACCGCGTGGGTTTTTTGCTACACTAGAGAAAGTTTCTTGACACAGCAACTGATACCTTTGAAAAGCGAAGTCTGCTTTGCCGTGCCATTGTCGAGAAGGAGAGGTGAAATGGCCGAAGTTACTGTAGATACCGAGCAGCAGGTGGAAACATCTGCAAACGTGGTTGCCCATGCCTTGTCGCAGGGCACTGCAACGCAACAGGTTGTTTCTCCAGAACAGGCTGCTGACCTCTGTGAAACGCTAACGGATGTCAAACCTGCTACGGAGGCGCTGCGCAAAGCGGCTGCAAAACCGCGTCGTTTTGTGTTTGTTGCCCGATAAAGCAGGCCGCAGATGCTGACCATCGTTGCCCTTACTGAGTCGCATAATCGAAAGTCGTTCAATTGCGGTAGACCTGCATTGAACGACTTTTTGATAAAACGCGCCCTTTCTCCGTATTTCCGAACGTATGTGGTTGTGCCGGAACGAACCTCATCCGAAATCATCGCCTTCTTCACGATAAGTCCCGATCCTACGGAAATTATACGGGGTGACTACAAAGCAGGCGGGCTGCTCACTCGTCTGGTGAAGCTGGAGTATTTAGCCGTTGATAACAACTAGCAACGGCATAGGGGAAGACCTGCTCGTCTACATCATGGAGCAAGCCGTACAAGCCGCCACAGAGTACGCGATTGACGCTCTGGTTTTGACGCCGCTCGACAAAGAGGCCGAGCAGTGGTACCTAAAACGCGATTTCGGATTCGCGGTAACGTACATACCCGACAGAGCATTAATTTTGTCTGTTGAAACCATGCGAACAGTACTCGGCGGTTCCTCAACAGAATAGTAAGCAGGAACATTCCTATTTGTTTTTGTTCTTTTTCGTTTATTTCGCGTCTTTCGCGGTTCCCTCGCTCCTAATCTTTTCTCTGTGACCCCTCTGTGTCTCTGTGTCTCTGTGGTGCAAGTTTCTTACTCTTCTTTGCGTTCATTCGAGGTTACTTATGCCAACCGACTCTGTTCTGCCTTTGTGCCTGACCGCCTATAGCCTGCCGCATACGATGGGCTATGTGAAAACGCGCGACGATGCGCCCAATGCCGCGCCCCTGACGCCGCTTGGCCTAGCGGATTTAGCCCGCGATTTGGGACTGGCGGGCGTGGAACTGCCGCTTGCCGCTCGCGTCCCCTCGTTCAACGGCCAGATTGTGGAAGCTGCAGGCGTCCCGGACAATTTTCCTGAAGAACTGGCGTCCCGGAATTTAAAACTGGTGGCGGATTACGGCGCGCTGCTGGATTACGACGCGGCGCATACCCGCGCTTATCTGAACAAGGCCGCGCAGGAGGGCGCAAAAGTCGTGCGCGCGATTTTAAGCCATTTGCTGTGCGGCGACCGGCGTAAAATGGCAGGCGGATGGGACGCGCACCGGGACGCGATTGCCGTGCGCCTGCGCGAACTGCTGCCGTATGCCGAAGACAAAGGCATAATTCCTGGCATTGGAAAACCATCAGGACGCGACAACCGAAGATTTCTGGTGGCTGTATGAGCAGACGGGGCAAAGCGCGGCGTTCGGCGTCACGCTCGACACGGGCAACCCGCTTTCCGTCGGACAAGACCCCGCAGAAGCGGCGCGGCAACTGGCTCCTCTCATCCGGCACGTGCATCTAAAAGATTATACGATGCACTTTGCGCCCGAAGGCTTTCGGCTTGTACGCTGCGCGGCCGGGGAGGGCGTGATTGACTTTCCGGCCATTATGAAAGCCGTTCGCGCCAACGGCCATGACCTGCTGCCGGGAATCGAAATCGCCGCGCAGCAGACGCGCACCATTCCGCTTCTGGAACCCGATTGGTGGGAACATTACCCGGTCAGAACTACGGACGCGCTCATTCCCGTCCTGCAAATCCTGTGGGCAAAGGGCAGGCCGCAAAACGAACCCTATTCCAGCGCGTGGGAGCGTGGCGAGGGTTCCGAAACGGTGAAGCAGGAAGAATTAGACGTGGTTCGGCGCAGCGTGGCGTACTTCCGCTCACTGTCAACAACATAAAGAAACCGACAATTCACGGGGCGCGTAGGGGCTGTTAAGAGCCACTCCCAGTAGGCGCGGCATTTGCGTCCGCAGGACGCTTGTACTTTCCTGCCGGGTACTTTCAGTACCCGGCCTATGGGGAGTGGCTGTTAAGAAAAGGGGCGAAGCCGCCATGAAATCTCCTGCGCATCCGGTTAAGGCATTCTCGTTGGTTGAGTTGCTTGTGGTGATTGCGGTTATTCTGATATTGGCCGCGCTGCTGTTTCCGGTGTTTGGAAGCGCGCGGGGCAAAGCGCGGCAGACCGCCTGCCTGTCGAACGCGCGGCAGCTTGCCCTTGCCTGCGAACAGTACGTCAGCGATAACGACAACACTTACCCGCTCCTTTGGTGGGCGGGCGCGGCTTATCCCTACGTCAACAACACCGCCGTCTTACCATTGTCCCGAAGATGGCAACCGGGCCGCAAAAATGGACAAGGGCGCGACGGCTTACCCGGTTTCCTACGCCTACAACATCAACCTGCTGGACATGCCCCACCATACCACAGCGGAGGTGACTTCCCCGGCGCAATCCGTGCTGCTGTTCGAGGCGACGGGCATCAACGCGCAGTTGCTGGATACGACGGAAGGCGTTCGCTCCGATACGATTGGCCCGCAGCAGTTTTCCGGCGGCGGCGACGGCCTTGATTGTAATCTGGAAACCACCGGCCCAACCACGCAGGACACATCTCAATACCCTAATGCGCTGTATGCAACCGGCCTCCTGGACAACTGGCAGGAAACCACCGACCACTGCCCCCCGCAATACGAAGACCACAACGGGCGCCACAACAACGGCTCTGTCTTTGTCGCAGTGGATGGACACGCCAAATGGCTGCCGGGCATGCAAGTGAGCGCGGGCTACAACGCCCCATCCGCAAGCGCCGATCAAACCCGCAGCGGCTGCATCTCCCACGACATCCAAGCGCAGCCAACGCAGCCCTGCGCCGCCGGTTCCGCCAACGGCAAACACACATTGACGTTCAGCATCAAATGAACGGCATAATCAGCAACAAATAGGCGGCAAAACACGATGAGCAAAGAAACGTATTCGCCTGTGGAAACTTCCATTGGATTTCTGCGTGGACGCGATGCTGTGTATCTGTATACGCTCCATTATGACGGCAGTACGTTAGAGTGTTTGCGACAAGGGACAAGCAAAGAACGCTTCTTGACGGCTGTGTTCCGTCACGGCTTTTGCTTCCTCCGTATTCCTGCTTTCAGCATGAAGCGGCGATTGGCGTTCGCGCAAAGCGTTGCCTGCGCGTCCGGCGACAACGGCTTGCAGTTCGGCCACAATGGACAGCGCGATTTCATCCGGGTTGTCCGCGCCGATGTCAAGGCCGACCGGCCCATGCAGGCGGGCACGTTGGGCGTGGGTTGGCGTAACGCCTTCCCCTTCGATATGCTCCAGCAGGCGGTGCAGGCGCTTCTTCGGCCCTAAGACGCCGATGTAGCGCGCGGGCGAAACGAGTAACTGCGCCAGCAAATCCGCGTCGTGCAGAAAGTTATGCGTCATCAGTAGGGTGAAGGTGTCCGGGGCGATTTCTAGTTTTTGAGGCAGGGCGTCCGGGGTGCAGCCGACAACCGAATCGGCCTCCGCGAACCGTTCCGCCGATACCAATGTACAGCGCGGATCAACAACGGTGACATGCCAGCCCATTTGTTTCGCCAGGCGGACAACGGGCAAAGCGTCCTGTCCCGCCCCGAAAACAACCAGCGGGCGCGGCGGCAGCACACATTCGAGACTGATTTCCACTGTCGCGCCATGTGTCTCGTAGCGCCGAACTTCGGTTTTACCCTCCTGCCGCATACGAACCATATCCTGAATCAAAATGTCGTGAAGCGGGCCACAGCGCAGACGGCCCTCACTGTTTCCATTCTCATGCAGAATCAGCCGGTCGCCAACCACCATGCCGGACTTTGAACCCTCCTCATTCGTAACGCGCAGTACCGTTGCAAGTACGCCTCGCTTGCGCGTTTCCAGACACGTTTGCAGAAATGCCAGTACATCCTTATCAGGAACTTGGGCGGTTGTTGGCGTCAAGCGTTCCAGCAGCACATGTACCACGCCGTTGCAGCCCAGCCCGAAACCCCAAACAATATCTTCATTCGCGGTTGAATCATACGTGACAAGTACCGGCCCGCTTGCCGTCCGTTCCCACGCGGTTTGCAGCATATCCGCTTCCAGACACCCGCCGCTGATCGCGCCCGCCGCCCAACCTTTATTGGTAAACAGCATCCGCGCGCCCGGACGCCGGTACGTGGAACCCTCCGTTTGCACAACGGTTGCCAGAAACGCCGGTTCGCCCGTTTCCCGTATCTGCCGCCACGCTTCCAAGATGGCCTGTGTTTCGTTCATTGTAGTTCCTGAGTAGTCAGTAGTCAGTAGTCAGTAGTCAGTAGAAATACCTGCTTACTCAAAATTGTGCAGTGCGGTAACAACTTACAGGCGAGGGTTTTTCTACTGACTACTGACTACTGACTACTGACTACTACAAAAGCTTATCCGGCGTAATCGGCAGGTCGCGGACGCGCTTGCCGGTGGCGTGGAAAATGGCGTTGGCGATGGCGGCGGGACCGCCCGTGATGCCGATCTCGCCTACGCCTTTCACGCCAATCGGGTTGACATGCATATCCGTTTCCTGCACGAAAAAGGCGTCTATGTCGGGCACATCGGCGTTGACGGGAACGTGGTACTCGGCAAGGTCGCGGTTGACGACGCGGCCCAGGCGCGGGTCCATGATCGTCGCTTCGTGCAGGGCCATGCCGATAGCCCACACCATGCCGCCTAAAATTTGCGAACGGGCGGTCTTGGCATTTAGAATACGCCCCGCCGCGAACGCGCCCACCATGCGGGCAATCCGCGTTTCACCCGACGCCGGGTTGACATGGACTTCCACAAACTGCGCGCCGAACGCATGGGACGAATACTCTTTCTTTTCTTCGCCCGGTTTCGCGCTGCCTTCCGCCGTCAGCATATCCTTGTTGTTACGTTTCAGCAAGTCAGCGTAGCTTTCGCCCTGCGCGGGGTTGTTTTTGACGAACAAGCGCCCGTTTTCGCTGCCGATCTGGTCTTCGGCTTGGCCGTGTAAGGGCGAGTTGGCATCCCCTATCGCTAATTGAACAGCCTGCTTGCGAACTTCAAGCGCCGCCGCTTTTAAGGCCGAGCCGACGCTTGCCGCCGTTTGCGAACCGCCCGACACCGGAGCCTGCGGCATCCGAGTATCGCCCAACTCAAAGCGGGCTTTCTCTACCGGGACGCCCACAATTTCCGCGATAAGCTGCGTCATGATCGTATACGTGCCTGTGCCCAAATCCTGCGTTCCGCTCACGCCCCGAACGCGCCCGTCCGCCATGATTTCTACGCGGGCGGTTGCCTCACTGCGGTTTGTCGGATACGTGGACGTTGCCATGCCATAGCCGATTAGCCAGCCATTTTCGGTTTTCATGGAGCCGATTGCGGGGTTGCGCTTGCTCCAGCCGATGCGCTCCGCGCCCTGCCGGTAACATTCGCGCAGTTCCTTGCTCGACCAGGGCAGTTTGCGGTGTTCGTCCATTTCGGCATAATTGCGCAGGCGCAGTTCAACGGGGTCAAGATGCAGCGCGTATGCCAGTTCGTCCATTGCGGACTCCAGCGCGAAACAGCCCGGCGCTTCTCCCGGCGCGCGCTGGCTTGTGGGCGTCCCTTTGTTGATGCGAACCAGTTTATGCGTCCCTACCACATTCGGGACATGAGTACAAAATGGGCGCGACAACGCCGCATTTTTCCGTAAACTCGTCATAGGGCGAGGTGTTGTTCGTTGTCGCGTGAATGATGCTTTGCAGTCTGCCATCCCTGTCCGCTCCAAGCGCGACGCGCTGCAATGTCTGCGCCCGATGCCCTACGGACGTAAACATCTGCTGCCGCGTCAGTTCCAATTTGACGGGACGGCCTACTTTGCGCGCGGCAATCGCGGCCAAAACGACGTGCGGCCACGTAAACCCCTTGCATCCGAACCCGCCGCCCACAAAATAGCAGACGGTACGGACGTTTTCGCGGGGTATGCCCAAAATTTTAGCCGTGACGTTTTGTGAACCCGAAACCCATTGCGTCGCGTCGTAAATGGTCAGTTTATCGCCTTCCCAGGCGGCAATTGTGGCCGAAGGTTCCATCGGGTTGTGGTTTTCCACGGGCGTTCGGTACAGGCGATCCACTTTTACGGGAGAAAGCGCAAGCGCCACTTCCGGTTCGCCGCGCTTGCTGTCGTTGGGTTCGCGTCCCGCATCCGCCGGCGCTTTGATGGCTTCGTGCAGATGCCGCTCCATTTCGGTTTTGGGCGGCTCCTGCTGGTACTCCACTTTCACCCGTTCCCCCGCGTACCGCGCCTGCTCAAACGTTTCCGCGACGACGACGGCGATATGCTGTCCGCTGTAATAAATGGTGGCATCTTGAAGCGGCAGGAGTTTTTGTCCCGGTTTGCCGGGATTCTGCTGCTGTTGCTGCTGCTGCGCGTCTTCGGGCTTGCTTTTGGCGTTGGCCTGTGGGAACTGGTTTAATTTAGGCGCGTTGAGGTGCGTGATAATGGTCAGGACGCCGGGCAGATGTTCCGCTTCACTGGTGTCTATGCTGACAATGCTGCCGCGCGCAATCGTGCTTTGGATGATGTAAGCGTGGACAAGGCCGGGCAGGTCGAACTCTGCCGCATACGGTGCGGTTCCCGTCACCTTTTGCCGCCCATCAATGCGGTTGAGCGGCTTGCCCACAATCTGCCCACCTAAACCATTGCTCATGTCTGTTTCAAGCTGCATGACTCAAAACTCCTGTTACTTTCTGTGTTGCTTTTCGTGTTTTTCTTTCAGGTCTTCCGTCAAGGCCCAGAGCGCTATGCGCTGAAGCAGAACGCCGATGACGGCAACCGCGCCGGCAAAAGCCGAATAACGCATAATCTCCGAAGGCGTGGTGGGAATATACAGCAGCGCTCGGTTGATATAGGGACTCAGCCATTTTAGCGTCATCAACTCACCGGCAAAGACCACGCTTCCCATGAGGAAGGCTTTTGCAGGGCGTCGAATCAACAGGCCAAGCGCAAAAGCGATGCAAAAACCGCCCGTTTCCAGCCTGACCATGCCCATCAAACTGCCAAGCCCGCATAGCGCGGCCAGAATCGCGCCGAACACGTGAAAAGAACGTTTTCCAGTCCGTCCGTCAGCAGTCGGCGCGGCGAATGGAAGAAGGAGCGTTCGCCGCGTGGGAACCTCGCCAACCGTCATGACTTCCTGCTGCGCTTCCGCCGCAATCTCGGCAATGGCCTGCCGCACGAAAGATCGGGTTCAGCTCGGTTTCCACGCAGGATAATTGCAGTTCCTGAACGGTTCCCATAGCAACACTGCTCAAGGCGGTTCCCGAATTTCGCGCCGCAAGCATCGCGTCTGCTGCTGCAATCGCGCCGCCCGTTCCCAAACGTCGCGCTGCATGGTGGCATCCGGGCGCAGCGTGGAAGTGGGCGCTTGTTCCAGTTGTTCAAAGTGTTGCATAGGACGCTCTTGCCGTCTGCCTCCTCAAACAATTTTATCCAGCGTGATCGGCAGGTCGCGGACGCGCTTGCCGGTTGCATGGTAAACGGCGTTGGCGACGGCTGCCGCTACGCCCGTAATGCCGATTTCGCCGACGCCCCGCGCGCCCGGACCGCCGATGTGCGGGTCGGGAATGTCGAGGAAGTAAGTTTCAATGGGCGGAATGTCGGCGTTGACGGGAACATGGTACTCGGCAAGGTCTCGGTTGAGAATACGCCCCGTGCGCGTGTCGGTAACGGTTTCTTCCAGCAGCGCCATGCCGATGCCCATAATGGTTCCGCCGACAATCTGGCTGTTGGCGGTTTTCGGGTTGAGGATTTTGCCCACGTCGAACACGTTTACAACTCGCGCAATGCGGATTTCACCGGATTTAGGATTGATATGCACTTCCACGAACTGCGCCCCGAACGAGTGAAAGGCATACTTGATCATGTTAGCGTTGGCGTCCGGGTCGGCGGAAATGGTAAGGGCGTCCGGCATGTCGCCGCCCGTCGGGATTTTAGGCTGGCTGATGGTGTCACTGTTTCCGCTTCCACTCCCGCTGCCTGCCGTTTGCCCCGATTTCTGACTGTTCCGGCTGTTCTGATTGTGCTGGCTGCTCTGACTGTCTTTGTTGTCCGGCTTTGCGGCGTGTTTGTCGGTTTGGCGGGCGTCGGGCTTGCTTTTGTTTTCTTCCTGCTTGCCCTGCATTTCCGAGGTTGCCGTTGGCGCGTTGATGACGACTTCCACAGACGGCTGGCCGGAACCTTTTACCACGTCCGCAAAGGACATGAATTTGTCCGCCTGCCCGCGAACAACCAATTTGCCGTCTATGGCCTGCACTTCGCTTGGCGACCTGCCGGACAGAGGAGAATTGGCATCTTTGCATGGCAAGCGTCACGAGTTTGTCTATCAGGGCGCGGGCTGCGCGCTGCACGGCGGGAGCGACGCTGGCAACGGTTTGTGATCCACCAGAAACGGGCGCGGGCGGCAGGCTGGAATCGCCCAACATAAACGTAACCTGTTCGATGGGCAGGCCGAGGGCGTCCGCCGCCACCTGCGCCATAACCGTATATGTGCCCGTGCCAATATCCTGCGTGGCGCTTGACACAACCACGCGGCCATCCGGGGAAATGGAAGCGCGGGCGGACGCGGGCGAGCGCAGGGCAGGATAGGTGGCGGTTGCCATGCCCATGCCGACCAGCCAGCCGTCCGCCGTTTTCATCGAACCGGGCATCGGGTTGCGCCGGTTCCAGCCGAACTTGTTCATGCCCAGGCGGTAGCAGGCGATCAAATATTTACTCGACCAGGGCTGCCCGGTTTGCGGGTGCGCGTCGGCATGGTTACGGATGCGCAGTTGAACCGGGTCAATCTGCATTTCGTAGGCCAGTTCGTCCAGCGCGGACTCCAGCGCGAACGTGCCGGGGGATTCACCGGGCGCGCGCATGGGCGTAGGCGTACTCCGGTTCAAACGCGCAAGGGTGTGCGACACTTCCAGATTGGGGCAGGCGTACAGCATTTTCGTGGTTAGACCCGGCGGCTCGCAGAACTCGTCCACTTCCGAGGTGTGCGTGACCGTGTGATGCCGGATGCCCATCAGACTGCCGTTGGCGTCCGCGCCCAATGAAATTTGTTGTACCGTTCGCGCCCGGTAGCCATTCGACGTGAACATCTGCTGCCGCGTGACGGCGATTTTCACCGGGCGGCCCACTTTGCGCGCCGCGGCGGCCGCCAGAATGGGAGGCCACCACGTCAGCCCCTTGCTGCCGAACCCGCCGCCCACATACGGCGAAACGATTTTCACCTGATTCGGGCGAAATGCCCAATGCCTGCGCGCAAATGATGCGGCTGGCAACCACGCCCTGCGCGGAGTCGTACAGCGTCAGATGGTCCCCGTCCCAAACCGCAATCGTGGCGTGGGGTTCCATCGGATTGTGATGCTCGACGGGCGTACTGTACGTCTGCTCGATCTGCACGGCGGATTGCGCCAGCCCTTCAGTCGGGTTCGCGCGCCGGGTTTGCAGGTCTTCAAAGCCGAAGAACTTGGCGGGCTTGTACGCCCGGTTCATGCCCTGCTCGATTTCCACAACCGGCTTTTGCGCTGCATACATGACTTCCACGAGGTCGGCGGCATGTTGGGCGTGTTCCAGCGTATCGGCAATCACAAGCGCGATGTGCTGTCCGTTGTAATGAATCGCATCCGTTTGCAGAGGAACGAACAGTTCACCCGGCTTGCTGCCCCCCGCGCCGTTCGGGTCGGGCATGTTCAAGCGCGGCATATTCTGGTAGGTGAAAACAGCAAGCACACCCGGCGCGGCCTGCGCCGCGTTGGTATTAAGTGACGCAATGCGCCCCTTGCTAATAACACTTTGCACCAAAACGCCGTGCGCCAGATTGTCTATGTTATGTTCCGCCGCGTAGGTGGCGGTTCCGGTCACTTTCGCGCGCCCGTCCACGCGGTCTACGGGCTGTCCGATAGTTCCAAAGCTCATGTCGGCCTCCTGTTCGCATCAGCACCGTTCAAATAAAGCGGTTGCCACCTCCAAAACAAGTTCGTAGGGACACAACATGTTTGTGTCCTCCTCCGGCAGAGGCGTGTCCTCCGGTAGATGAGAGCGCGGACACAACATTGCCAATGCGGACACAACATGTTGTGTCCCTACGAAGTTTCATCTGAAGCGCTGATGCTGTTATGCCATGCTGCTGACAACGGCAAGGCCGCGAACAATAGTACGCCTGGCGAGTTCCACTTTGAAACCGTTGTACTTGTACTTTTTTGCGCCATGCAGGGCTATGTCCGCCGCCATTTTGAAGGAGGCTTCGTTGGCGGGCTTGCCGGTCAAGGCTTTTTCCGCGTCCAGCGCGCGCCAGGGCTTGTGCGCTACGCCGCCAAGAACCAGGCGGCAATTTGCAATCGTGCCGTTCTGCACGTCCAATGCCGCCGCAACGGACACGAGCGCGAACGCATAACTGGCGCGGTCACGCACCTTGATGTAATGGGAACGCGCCGCCCAGGGCATCGCGGGCAGTTCGACGTGCGTAATCAGTTCGCCATGTTCCAAAATGGTTTCAATGTGGGGCGTGTCACCGGGCAACAGATGAAACTCCGCGATGGGAATACGCCGAACACCCTTCGCCCCCTGCGTGACGACAACCGCGTCCAGCGCGTACATGGCAACGGCCATATCGGACGGGTGCGTGGCGATGCACTTGTTGCTCGTGCCCAAAATGGCGTGGATGCGATTGAAGCCTTCCAGAGCGGAACAGCCCGACCCCGGCTCGCGCTTGTTGCAGGGCGTGGCCGTGTCGCGGAAATAGTAGCAGCGCGTCCGCTGCAGCAGATTGCCGCCCGTTGTCGCCATGTTGCGCAATTGCGCCGACGCGCCCGCCAGTATCGCTTCCGACAGCACGGGGTAACTTTTGCGTATGGTTTCATCATGCGCCAGGTCGCTGTTGCGAACCAGCGTTCCGATACGAACGCCGCCGCCCGGCAGGGTTTCTATCTTGTTTAAGGGCAGGCCGTTTACATCAATCAGACGCTGCGGTGTTTCCACATTCAGTTTGATGTTGTCAATCAGGTTGGTTCCGCCCGCCAGAAACGTCGCCTGCGGGTTGGGGGCGACTTCGGCGACGGCTCCGTTCGCGTCCGCTGCGCGCATGTAGGAAAAAGGCTGCATGGCTAAGATTTCCCTTCCTGCTTGTGCTTGTCGTCCATCACGCTCTGGATGGCCGCAACGATGTTGGGGTACGCCCCGCACCGGCAGATGTTGCCGCTCATTTGTTCGCGGATGTCAGCCGGGGTTTTGGCCGTGTTTTCGCTGACAACGGCAACCGCCGACATAATTTGTCCCGGCGTACAGTAGCCGCATTGAAAACCATCGTGGGCGATGAACGCGGACTGCATCGGGTGCAGATTATCGCCGTCCGCCAGACCCTCAATCGTGGTGATTTTCTGTCCCTGGCACATAATGGCAAGCGTCAGGCAGCTATTAACGCGCCTGCCGTCAATGTGAACGGTACACGCGCCGCACTGTCCGTGATCGCAGCCTTTTTTCGTGCCGGTCAAGTGCAGGCGTTCGCGCAGGGCGTCCAAAAGCGTGACGCGCGGTTCCAAAGAAAGCATTTGTTCCTTGCCATTGATGTTGAGCGTTATGTCAACTGGCGCGACGGGGGGCGCAGCCGCGCGAACGGGCGCATGCGCGACAACGGGGTTTGCCCCGGCCTCGCTTTCCAGCAGCAAGGGCGCGACGGCAAGACTGGCGCCCACGCCCGCCGCGCCCGCCAGAAATTCCCGGCGCGAGGGCGCATTGCCGGATATAGTAGGTTCGGTATCCGGCTTCAAATCCAGAATATGCGGGCGTGAATGCGCGCGTTCCTCCGCTTCGGTTGTGAGCGGGTCCTGTAAATTGTTGTTTTCCAGTTCTTCCAATTGGGAAACCTCCGCGTTGGCGACACATAAATCGAAGGGCAGATCAAGAGCGGAATGGGGTAGTGCCTATATTTGGAATTACGCGCCGGTATAAAGGATTGGTTCATCAGGCGCTGGTTATATATCGAAATACAGGTGTTCAGGTATTTGGGATTAAGTGATTCGGATGTTAGGATGTAGATGAGGTTTCTGATGCCTAATCTCTGAATCTCTAATGCCTAATGCCCAATGCCTGATGCCTTCTCTGTTCGGAGGAACTCTGGTACAATAATGGTATGAAATTACCACTCTTCTTTGGACGCTGTTTGCTGGCGGGAATGGGCGTGGCGCTGCTGCTGACGAGCGCGGTTTTGCTGGGCGCGAGCGTGTTCGGCAGTTGGCGGTTTGTGCTGGGATGGACGTTTCATCTTGTCGGGCAGGCTTGCTGTCTGAGTATGTTGTGCCTGCCCGGATGGTGGCGTTTGGCTTCGCAACAGCGCGCAACGCGGCTGACGGGGCAAAAGGACGCTTCACGGCTGGCGTCTGTAGGCGCTATTCGCCCGGCGCGTTTCCGCCCGGAAGCGCAAATTCTACGCCTGCTGGCAGCAGGGGGCGCGGTGTTTATAATGTTATGCGCGCTGACAGTGGGCGCTATCGGACTGCGCAATCTGCTGCGCCTGCGCGAACATGGCGTTATGACGCTTGCCACAATCACGGGAACCACGTTCCGCGAAGCCGGCCCGATGCTGACCGTGACGTATGCGTTTGTCACGCCGCATGGCCTGCCCGTGACGGACACGTTTCGCGCGCCCCGGCATTTGCTGCAATCCTTGCGCACAGGCAACACTCTGCCGGTCACGTACCTGCCTTCCGACCCCGCTGTCCATACCTTGCAGCGCGTGGATAATGGCCTGGTGGCGCGGCATTTCCTGTCGGGAGTGGCGGTATTACTCACGCTTGCCGCGTATATTGGGCTTCCCCTGTTGCTGGTTGAGCGGCGATTGCGCAGGCAATTGCGATTGGCGCGCGTCGGCGTGGGCGTGACGGGCAGCATCGTGGTCTGCAAGCCGCTCCTGTGGCGCAAAAAGAAACGCGGCTACCTGCTGACGTATGCCTTCGCCACACCGGGCCGTCAGGTGTTCATCGGGCGCGCGCTGATTCCCTACATCCCGGATGAGCCGACCCTGCCGGGCTTTCCGCTCACGGTTTTGTACGACCCTCTGGTTCCCGGCATCAGCCTGCCCCTCGCCGCCTTCCACACCGTCGAACTGCCCAACATCCGCAAAACGGTTCTGGCGGCGTAAACCAATCTGTCTTGAACTATGATTTCTGTGATTTGCAGGATTACCATGATTGAGAAGACGCACCGTCATGGTAATCATAACAATCATGTGAAATCATGGTTCAAGACAATGCCGCCGTTAAGCAAGGCCACAGTCATACACGATAAAATCAAAGGACTGCGCCGTGAAGCGCTGCCCTCTATCACAAAGACGAGGAGGCAACAACTTGCTTAAAGGGGAACGAGTGACATTGCGCGCTTGCGAGCGCGAGGATTTGCCGCGCCTGCACGAATTCAACAACGATTTGGAAGTGGAATTATTGGGCGGCGGGGATGCGCCCAAACCGAAATCCCGCGAACAGATGCAGGCGCAGTTCGAGGAGCGCGAAAAATCCGACAAGCCGCGCCCGCAGGTCGTGGGCGATTTTGTCATCGAAGCGGATGGCAAGGTCATTGGGATGTGCGGACTGTGGCGCTATGACCCGACGGCTTCCACCTGCGCGATGGGCATTGGCATCGGCGACCGCGAGTATTGGGGCAAGCATTACGGGCGCGAAGCCATCGGCCTGCTGCTGGATTATGCGTTTCGCGTCCACAACCTGCGGCGCGTATGGCTGGACACATCGAGCGCCAACCCGCGCGCCTTGCGCTGCTATGTGGCCTGCGGTTTCGTGGAAGAGGGCCGATTGCGCCAGCACGACTGGAACAACGGACAGTACGTAGACCGCGTATATATGGGCATACTGCGCGATGAGTACGAAGCAAGCATAAATGTGAAGTAAGTGTAAAGGACATTTCCGGCCTGCGCATGGACAATGAGAACGAGAGCCAACCTGCCGCGCCGCATGACGCCGACGTACCCCTGCCGGAACAAAGGACACCCAACATTCCGCCACAAGCAGACAATGTTGATGTTACGCATACCGTATGGGAAGCGCATAGCCGGGAAGCCGGACTGCGCCGCGCGGCGTTGAAGCGTTTGCAGCGCATGGGCGTGGCAGGCCTCGAACCTCTGCTTCAATTGCTGCAGGAACACATGAGTCGGCGGCGGCGCGTCCGTATGGTTGTGACGACGCTTGCCTGGCTGTTGCTGCCGGTCTCGCTGCTCATGGCTCCCGGCCTGCTGCTGAGTATCTGCATGGGCGGCAATGCGGTTTTCTTTGGTATCGCCTTTGTTGTCTGGATTGCCAACTGGGTCTTGTTCGTGATGCGCTCACGCCTTCCCATGACGGCGCGGCAGCGTGAAATCGTGGATATATTCGCTGACATCCATGATTTGCGCGCCATTTGCCCCCTGCTGGACGCCCTGAGTTTGCAGCCGGAAAACGATCCGCCTATGCTACGCGAAACCTTGAAGCGTCTGCTGACGCAGGCGCGCGCCTCGGATGCCGGCCTGTTCACTCCGCGCCAGCGTTCCATTCTGTACCGGGAACTGATTACGAAAAGCCGCCATCCCGCGCAGTACGGTTTCATCCTTGCCATCCTTAAAGCATTGGAGCAAATCGGAACCACAAGCGCGATTCCCTACGTGGCGGAACTGGCGCAGCGCGCTTATCCCCGCCCTGCCCCCCTCGAGGTGCGGGAAGCGGCATACCGTTGTGCGGAGTATCTGCGCGACCATGCGGGGGAACTGACAACCCGCCAAACCCTGCTGCGCGCCTCCGCCCCCAATCAATCCCGAACGGAAACCCTGTTACGCCCCGCGCAGGAGCCGGAAACGTCCCGCCCGGAAACCCTGCTGCGCCCCGATATGTCCCCGCCTGCTAATTCCTCTACTCCTTCTGATACACAGCCGCCTGATGCGCCTCCTGCGCCGTAGGCCATAAAATGAGGAACGTCCATATTCCCGCCGCTTACCCCGTAATTTTTCGTGAAAATTTGCACAGAACTCTTGACGCTCTTTTGAACCGTGTGCCATAATATGTCATTAACATCAATCACCATGCAACACCGCGTCATTGATGTGACAGCGAACCTTCCACGTTGTAGTTTGCTCCTGTTTGACGGCGGTGTTCTTGTTCCGTATATTTTTAACGGAGAGGGACTACTTGCATGATGCTTCCTGTTTTTACACGCCCTCGCTTGCTTGCCGCAAGCGCCTTGCTGTGCGCTGCCCTTTCGGGCTGTCGGCAGCCGTCTGTACCTTCCGCCGTTGTACCTGTCTCTGTACAGGCGAATAGTCGTACCACACCAACCCGTATCTTCTCCACCACACATGTTCAATCGCTGCCGCTGTACCGTCAGGCGCAACAGGCTTGTTCCCATCGGAGCGTATAGCGCAATATGCGGCTCGTTGTGGTTCTGTTCCCGGCAAATCCCGGTAGGTTCCTTCCACGTCCAGCGCGGCCCTTGATTGTCGCGTTGTATTTCCTGCCCTCGTATGGCAGAAGAAAGGAACATTGCCTTGGTAAGCAACACACAGGAAAGCGAAATCCAATCGCTTTCGCAACAACAAAGCAGAGTGGCCCGCTCCGGTTGGCTGCGCCGCGCCGCTCTGTTGACTTCGGTTTCTTTCGCGTGGAGTTTTGTGCTGGCCCCGCCTGCGCTTGCCCTCGCGCATTCCCCGCGACAAGACCGCGTCGGCGTCCGCCTGCTCACGCCGGAACAGATGCGGCGTATGTGGGGGCGGCAGACAAAGCCACAGGCCCATGCCGTTTCGGTGGCTGCCGCGCCCGGCGACACCTTCCCCTGGGAGGGCAGCGCGGGCGACGCCAACACGGGCAACGGCAACAAGCAGACGGAAATTCCCCTTGTCGGCTGGACACAGAAGGGCGGCATGCCGGTCAATCTGACGCTCACCCATAACAGCGAAACCAACCGCAATGCCGAGTTGGGCTACAAGTGGAGCCACAGCTACGACATCTACCTGATGAGCAGCGGCGGTAACAGTGGAGGAGGAACCGGCGGCAGTGGCGGCACAGGCGGTTTTGCGCAGGCAGGTACGGCTCCCAACGCGCCCGGTGGCGGCGGCGGAACGGGAGGCGGCGGCGCGTTCGCGTCGGGCAGCAATCTTACGGTTCATTGGGGCGATGACCTGTCGTACCCGTTCGCCAACAACGGCAGCAATGCGTTTGCCGCGCCGACGGGCATTCACGACACGCTGGTTCAGAACGTGGACGGCACGTTCACGCTGACCAAAACCAGTCAGGTCAAGTACCACTTCAATGCCGCGCTGTACTGCGACAGTATCACCGACCCGAACGGCAACAGCCTCAGCATTGCCCGCAACGCGGCAAGGTATGTCACGAGTGTCACCGACGTAAGCGGGCGCAGCCTCACCTTCGGCTATGACGGCAGCAATCGGATCACGTCCGTGACCGATCCGCTTAACCGAGTGTGGACGCTGGCGTATGATGGCAGTGGCAACCTGGCTTCGGTCAGCCTGCCGGTTCTGAACGGCGCGACCTATACCTATGCGTTCCTTTACGACGCCAACCACTGCCTGACGGATCTGAAAACGCCGAAAGGCAATCATTCCACGTTCGGCTACAATGGGGATGGCAGCGTGGCATGGGAACAGGACGCGATGGGCAACCAGACGGCCTTTGCCTACCAGAGCGGCCTGACAACGATCACGGACGCCAACGGCCACGCGACCACGCACACGTACACCAACGGGCTTTTGACCCGCGTGACGGACGCATTGGGCTACCACGAGGATTACCAGTACGATGCGTCCAACAACAAAACACAGGTGAGCGACAAGCGCGGCTTTGCGTGGAACTTCACCTTCGACGGCAGTGGCAACCTGCTGACAAGCAAAGACCCCTACCTCAACACCACGACAACAGCCTACAACGCCAAGAACAAGCCGCTGACGGTCACTCTGCCGTCGGGACGGCAGACGGTCAACACTTATGACGGCAGCGGCGTTCGCGTGACGCTTGCGCAGCAGAAAGCCGCCAACGGTACAGTGGTTTCTTCCACTTCCTTCGCGTACAACGCGGACGGAACCGTTGCCGGTAAGACCGATGCCAACAGCCATACCACGAGCTACGGTTACGATGGGAATGGCAACCTGACCAGCGTGACCACGCCCCTCGGCCATGCCACCACGTTCGGCTACAATGCGCTTGGCGCGCAAACGAGCAAGACCGATGCGCTGAACCGGACGACGATCTACACCCTCGACGCCTGGAACCGCACAGTTGCCATCACGTATCCCGACAGCACCACTAAAACGCTGGCCTACGATGCGGACGGCAACCTGACCGGTTTCACGGACGCAACCGGCACAACCACGCGCAGCTACGATGCCGACAATCGCCTGCTCTCAGAAAGCAAGAACGGCGCTGCCGTCGTCAGTCACACGTATGACGCGACGGGGCAGAAGGGCTTGCTGTCCACCACAACCGACGCCAACGGGCGGGTTCTGACATACTCCTATACGAGCCGCAATGAACTTGGCGGCGTGAGCGAAGCGGCAGGCGCGGTCAGCTACGCCTACGATGCGGACGGCCACGAAACGGGTATTAGCAACCCCAACGGAACCGTCGTCAGCAAGAGCTATGACAATGCCGGGCAGCTTACGAGTGTGGTGAACAAGACCGGCAGCGGCAGCGTTCTGTCTTCCTTCTCTTACACGCTGGACGTGGACGGCAGGCGCGCGGCGGTTGGGGAAGCGGACGGCAGCAGCGTCAGCTATGGTTATGACGGCGCGGGGCGGCTGACAAGCGAAACCCGCAGCGGAACCGGCGCATACAGCCTGTCGTATGTGCTGGACGGGGCAGGCAACCGCCTGAGCCAGACGAGCAGCAATGGCACAACCACGTTCGCTTATGACAGCGACGACGAACTGCTGTCCACAAGCGGCGTGTTCACCAACAGCTATGGCTACAACGCCAATGGCGAGCAGACCACGCGCACACTGAACGGCACGACCTACAATCTGGCGTTCGACTTTGACGGGCAGATCAGCAGCATCGCGCAGGGCGCAAACGTGGTCAGCTTCGCCTATGATGCGGCAGGGCGGCGCGTGAGCCGGACGGCAGGCGGGACAACGACCAACTTCCTGTACGATGGCGGGCAAGTTCTGCTGGAAACGCAGGGAAGCAGCACGACAGCGACGTACACGTATGGCAACGCGCTTGTCAGGAAGGATGGCGAGTTCCCGCTCTTCGACGGACAGGGCAGCGAGCGAACGGTGACGAACAGCAGCCAATCGGTGCAGGGCAGCATCGTCTACAACGCTTTCGGGCAGACGGTTTCCAGCACCGGCAGCAGCACAAGTCCCTACCTGTACGCGGCGACAAGCGGGTACAGGAACGATGGCGATGCCGGACTGAGCCATGTGGGAGCGAGGTACTACGACGCGCAAGTAGGCCGCTTCATCTCCCGTGACACCTACCTTGACCAGAAGCCCTACCTCTACTGCGAACACGACCCCGTGAATCGGCTTGATGCCAATGGACATTCTTGGAAAGGATGGGGTGTGGGACTTGTAGCAGGAATTACTGTCGGTATTCTGCTCAGCGCCGCAGTAGACATCGTTACGGCAGGAGCAGGAGCGCCTGCGAACCCTGTCATTATCGACATTTCTATCGGCGTTATCTCCGGCGGGTCTGGAGGATATGTGACAGGACAAATTGATGGGAATGTGGGGACAAGCACTCTGCAAGGCGCAATCGGCGGCGGTATCATCGGACCGATTTCCGGTGCGCTTGGTTCAGTTGGCAAACCCTTGGTCCGGGCAGTAGCAAAATTCTTTGCCCAGATCAAATTCGATTAGCAGATTGCCCCACCCCTATGCAGAATTGCATAGGGGTGGGGCCTACTAACATCAGACGGCATGTAGGTGTTATATGAGACTTCAGGTTCCAGAATTATACGCCAAGCAGATTAAAATAAGAAGGGTAGGCTTTCTTCTTATTCTTCTATTAATATGCTGTTCACTCGCATGGCTTGTAAGTACGGCATTTTCGGTAGGAGGCTGTGCAATAACCTGTGTTGGATTAATTAACGTGATTTTGAACTATCGTAGACCTTTATTTTACGACTTAGATGATCAGGGAATTTGCCTCAGCACAGTACAAGGAACATTAAGCTTAAATGGGCTGAATGGTTGTGTAGCAAGGTACTGGATAGATTGGAGTAAAGACCCACTTGAGGCTTTCGATCTTACTCATTGGCAACAGTTCCCTGCGCTACTTCTCGTATCTAGCCGTTTTCCGCAAGGCAGGCTCATGCCTATTTACAGGCAAGATGTAGAGCGGGTCGTCATTTTTTTAGAAACACAGGTTAGTTTACTTGCAACATGCTCAGGCAAGCATTAGGAGCGAGAGGCAGCAGCAATCCCTACCTGTACGCGGCGACAAGCGGGTACAGGAACGACGGTGACGCCGGGCTGATGCACGTGGGAGCGCGGTACTACGACGCGCAGGTGGGACGCTTCCTCTCACGAGACACGTTCCTTGACCAGAAGCCTTACCTCTACTGCGAACACGATCCCGTCAACTACACCGATCCCACTGGGCATCTCAGTAAAGGTCAATGGGCCGGCCTCGTAGTTGGCGGAGCGATTATCATCGGTGTCACCGTAATAACTGGTGGCGCGGACTTGCCTGTGCTTGGAGCCATAGGAATCAACTGTGGCACAGGGGCGTTGGCAGGAACAATCGGTGGTGCGGTCCAGAGCGGCGTTGATCATGACCACAATCTGGGAGGGGACATGAGAGACGGAGCTATCCAAGGAGCCATTGGAGGCGGATTGACCGGATCACTGGGAACAGGTCCCATAGGCAAGCCGATTGTCAACTTCATTCGTGCCCTATGTAAGTTGGTCCCGATTAAGTAGCTGATTGTTGTGGTTGCTCACGCAGATTATCTTAGTCAGCGTGAGCAACCACAACAACACAACCAAGCATGGAAACTCCTGTTGTGGAGGTAGATTATGCTTATTTCATTACGGATGGCCTGGAAACTTCAATTGCATTCCCTAATACTGCGCGTCTTGCTGATAACCGGTTTTGCGCTTGTTTTGCTTCTGCCCGGAGCGCTTGGCTATACCGTCTTTGGCTCGGCTGCCTTGACAGGAGGATTAGGTGTGGCGTTAGGGAATGGTATTTTGTTGGTGTGGAGCAGCAGGAACCGCTGGCGGTACACCCTTGACGAAAAGGGAATTCATCTTGTTATGGGAAGTTCTTCTTTCGCAAGCTCGCGCCTTCTCTTCAATTGGCAGCAGGCTTCCCTGTCTTCTATATCTTTGCATCACTGGCGTGATTTGCCCAGTATTGAAGTTTTCCCGGAGAAGGGAAGGAAGATTGTTCTTGTCTACGAACCCCAAGAGCAACGCAAAGTGTTACAGGAAGTCCTTCCCTTGCTGGAGCAGCATAGAATATGCTAACCTGAGCTACGATGTAGGGAACCGCATCACGTCCATTGTCTCAGGTAAACTGCTGAAAAGGAGCAAACAATGCAGATACGCAGAGGATTGAGGAAAGCGCTGGCGGTTGTTGGAATCGGCGTAGCGGTAGGCTGTCAGATGGGGCGACAGGCAACGGCGGGGGAACCGAGATACAAGGGGCAGAAAGCGGATGCCGCGAAAACGGTGATGCTGAAAACGGCGGATGGCTGGAACCTTGTGGGCGACCTGTATACGCCTGCGGGCAAATCGCAGGGAAGCGTGATTTTGCTGCATCAGCGAAGTGGGCAGAGCCGCGATTGGGCGGCGCTGTGCCGCGCCCTGCAAGCCGCGCATATCACCGCGCTTGCCATTGACCAGCGGGGCGCGGGACGCTCCACGCAGGGGCCGGGCGGAACGGGCAATGATGCGCCCTGGCCCACCGGCGGCGATGTTGCCGCCGCCGTTCTGTTCCTGAAAGGCAAAGAACCCATCGGACTGGCAGGGGCGTCGTATGGCGCGAACAACGCCCTGATTTACGCTTCCGCGCACCCCGCGCAGATCAAGAGCGTGGCGCTGTTTTCACCGGGCGCGAACTACAACGGTTTGGACGCCCTTGCCCCGGCGCGGCAGTACAAGGGCGCAGTCCTTATCTATCACGACAAAAACGACGCCATTGCCGGAAGCGGCCCGAAACAGATCAATCAAGCCCTGCCGGGACACGACCACGCGCTGCGCCTGTCCAACGGTTCCCGACACGGAACCGCCTTGCTCACCCCCGCTAACATCCGCGACGCGGTTGCTTTTTTCCAGAAAACGCTCCAATAGGAAGGGATAACAGGGTTTAGCCTGTATTTTGGGTGGTATTCCAGCCGGGAGTTCAGGGAGTTCCCGCAGATGTGCCGCTCGCAGGCGTGTTTGCCGATGTGGAAGCGGCGGCGCTGTGAAGCTGCGCCGGCACTTTGAAAACATGCACTTTGTCCCCGGCGGCAACGGCAATCAGTGTGCCATCCGGCGAAAAAGTCAGGGCGGACACGGTTTCCGGGACAAACAGGGTTGCCAGGCGTACAAAGTCGTCTGAGGTCAAGGTTGGCATTGGTATCTCCAGTTCAAGTGGTCAGTGGGCAGTGGTCAGTGAAATGCCATCTGACTGCAAGATAGACTTGTGTGTAAGCGACAGCAAGCAGTGTCGGCGGTCTTGTCCTAACCACTGACCACTGACCACTGACCACTACTCACTGACTCTTGCCTCCCGGCGCAAGCGGGTTCGCGCTGTCGTTGGGCGGCGTTGGCGTTGGTGTAGTGGTTCCTTTTTCCGGGTCGGGCGTGGGTGTCGGCGTGGGAAGCGGTTCGGGCGGCGGAAGGGGCTTGGGCTGCGGCTCCACCGTGATCTGCTTGACAACGGTTTTGCCCAGATTGTCCGCTGCCGTCAGCGTAAACATGGTTCGCTCGTTGAGGGTGACTTCGCGGATGCCGGACGGGTCGCCGTTCGTGACAATCACGTTGCCCTTGTCGTCTTCGATGTGAACACTGGCCGTCCGCTTGGCGGACCAGCGCAGGCGAACCGGGACGCCGATATACACGGTTTTGGGCGCGGCGAAATCAGTAATGGCGGCAACCGACGTTTCTCTGGAAACGACGCTGATTTTGACGGTCTTCGTGACGGACTGAACGCGCTTGTCGGCGCTGATGGCCCGCAGGAAGTACGTGATGTTGTCGCCGATGCTGTTCATCACGACGGGCGTGGAGCGCTGCAGGCTGCTGAAGGTAGTGCCGCCCGGATCAAGGATGTATGAGTCGGCGTTTTTGCCAAGCCAGGAAAATATCACCTGTTCGCCGACATGCACTTTGGCGGTATCGGCGGTGAACGACACGATGGTAGGCGTCGGGGGCAGGGGCGCGGCCATGACATTGACGGTAACGGACTCCGTCTTCCACTTGCCCTCATTGCCCGGTCCCGTCACGTGCAGCGTGTACGTGGTTTGCGGGCCGGCTGGGAACAAACTGCTGATTGCCCGAACTCTTGCCCAGTTCGCCGTCCGAGACTTCCGTGCCTTTTTCCCCCGTGCTGTGCGTCAATTTTATCGTGGGCTTGTCGCCGGATACGTCCCATGTAAGCGTAATAGGCTTATTTTCCTGAACAGCAGTCGGCGTGGCGGCGAAATTGTTCAGTTTCACGGGTATGGGCGGCTCCGGCTTGAACGCGGCGTATCCCCCCGCGCCCAATCCCGCCAGCAGTAAGAAAAGCCCAACAAACGGCGAAACGAGGGCGCGACGCTCGATTTGTCCCTGCGTTTTAGCCGACACGTAGCTGTCTTCACTGGAACGCGCCGACACGGTAAAGCTGTACAAGCGCGGGCTGCCGACCCACGCGGACGTTTTGGGGCGCGCGGCCATCAAAATCGTTTGGGTTTGGCCGGGTTTCAGAACGATGTGATCCACGTCAAACTCATACGCGCAGTCGTCTTCCGGGTCACTGGCGTACAATTGCAGCACTTCTTCGGCGTTGCCCTCGTTGGCGACGGTCACTTCAAAGTCATTCAATGGCCGGAAAAACGAGGACGTGGCGCGGCGCGGGGCCATTTCCACCTGCAGGCTGTCAAAGGATTTCACGATCAGCATAGCCTGCGCAATGCCCACTTCGCCGGTTTCCATCGCCACCACGCGCACCAGAAACGGGTACGAACCCGCCCGGTTTTCGCTGCTGCGATTCATCTTGAAGTTGATGCGCTCGCTGACCGTCGCTCCGGGCGCGACATTGACGGCGGGAACCGGGATGTTGTACCACTCGATGTCAATGCCTTCCACTTCCAGAAGGAGGCGGTCGGGCGTCGCCTGATGATTGCTCATCGTGACGACGAGGCGCGTGGCGCTGCCCGGTTCAATCGCCAAATCCGGCTGATCCAGCGTGACGACGATTTTCTGGACATCCATAAATTGCGTATCCGAAATCGCTGAGGACATAAAATAAACCTTTATCGGGAGCGCCTGAAAAACATCTAATGTGCAGATAAGTGTCATCAGGCGCAATCAAGGCGGGGGTAAAGCGAACTACACTTTTCTATCGCTGCGTCATTATAGTCAACGCTGCAAAATTTGTCAATCATTTCGCAGTGGCGAGAGTTTTCCGGGGATTTTCAATGCCCCGGAAGCAATTGCATTGGAAGCGCCCTCTGTGCCTGCGTCCGAAAAGCAAAAGAATTACGATTTGATTCTTGATTCGGTTCCACGCGCTTGCTAAATTACATCCGAATCGGTATAATTGACGCAAGGAACACTTCTGCACGACCTAATTTCCCTGCCTTGCCCCCACAACACACAGGAAACACTTATGTTTTGTACTTCATGCGGCACGAAAAACGCGGCGGACAACAATTTTTGCAAGCAATGCGGCAGCAAACTGGATCGCGCCGCCGCCGCCAAAATCAACCAGGATGACTTCGAGCGCGCCCTGCCCGAAGATGAGCAGATGAGTACGCTGCTGGAACGCGCGTATCGCCTGCGCAAAGAATTCGATGTCGAAGGCGCGATTGGCTTATGCGAGGAAGCGCTGCGCCTGCGCGCCGACAGCACCTCCGCCCATTCCCTGCTCGGCCAATTGTACGAGGAAAAAGGCGACCAGGAAGCGGCTATCCGCGAGTACGAGCGCGTCCTGCACCTGAACCCTGGCAGCATCGCGGATCGCGTGAAACTGGACGAACTGCGGTCAAAGGGCGAGGAAGGCAGCGAACGCAAGCCGCATACCCGCGTGGTCATGGCCGATCCGCACGTAATGCCGGGATTGGGCTACGCCCGCTTTACCAGCGTCGGCGTCGGCCTTGCGCTGCTGGTACTCGGCGGACTCGTCGCGCTGCAATTCCGGCCCCGGTCTGTGGTTCCTACTACGCTTTCAACAGATACCTCTATCAGCCGCGCCCCGGTCAATGGATCACCGGCCAACGGAGCAAACGCAGCCGGAACAACAATGGCGACAACAACCGGCACAGGCGTTTCCCCAAGTCTGCCGGGAACAACCCCGGACAAAATCGGAACTGGAACTGCAACCGCGTCCAATTCCGCCACGCCGAACGCCGCTCCCGTTCCCAATTCGGCGGTAACGCCTCCTGTTACCAATCCAATCGCTGCCAATGGAAACCCGTCCCCTGCAAGCCCCCCGGCTTCTGCGGCTCCAACCGTGATTTACCGGCCCGGCCCCATTCAGTATGTGCGTGTGCCCACCGCCGCCGCTCCTGATGTTGCGGCGGGGGCGCGACTGCCGGGCATCAAGCGGCCAAAAAACAATGCGGGTAACAATACTTCGGGCGGGCTTTCCCCCAATGGAACCTACGACGGAACCGCCAGTGGAAACGGCAGCGGGCGCATCATTTTGAACGGCGACCCGGACGTGACCGAAAGCAACGGCAAAACCATCGTCAAAGTAAACCCCGCCGACGTTTCGGGCAAAACCGATGCTTCGGGCAGAAAGGGAGACAGCGACGGCAATGGCGGCAACGGTTTCAGCCGCATCGTCGTGGATAAAACCCCCTCCGGCGCGACCCGCATGGCTTCCCCGTCCGCCCCCGCGTCTTCTACCGAGTCGCGCTCGTTCCTCGCAGTGGGCGACGACAAGAAACGCCAGCACGATTACAAGGGCGCGATTGACGCTTTTACCAAATCGCTTGCCAGCGCGGGCGACCAGATGGGCTACGTCCTGCAGCAGCGCGCCCTGTGCTATCAGCAACTCAATGAACTGTCCTCGGCCAAAGCCGATTACGAGCGCGCCATCAACGAATATCGCAAGCTGGAAGCCCGCGATCCCGAAACCGCGCGCAACGGCGTTCGCGCCTGCGAAAAGGGGATCAAAACATGCGGCAATTAACTCCACCTTTCTCCTTAGTTCAATCAAAACACTCACGAACCTTCCTGCTTCTGCTCAGTGGCTGCTGCCTGTCCCTGTCGCTTCTAACCTCCCCCGTATCTGCTCAAAACGCGCAGCAGGGAAGTCAGGGAACAGGAAACAGGGAACAGGGAACAGTCCAATCCACAATCGAAAATCGAAAATCGAAAATCGAAAATTCCCCAACACCCTCCCAGGAATTGCCCCTCCTCCTCCTCGTGGTGCAGCGTCCGCAGGGAACGCCCGCTAAAAAAGACGACATGAACACCGCCCTGTCGCTGATGCTGCGGGCGTCCGTGCGCGAGTCGCGCAAGTACCAGGTGATCTTGTACAGCGCGGAACACCCCAGTATCCGCCGCGTCCTGCTGGAACACGCCATTGCCGCCTCGGAGTTGGCGGAGCCGATTGCGCCCGAAGCTCTGCAAAAACTGGCGAAGTTGATCGGCGCGCATGACATTTTGATGGTCAGCAGCGCGCTGGAAAAATCCGGTCTGCGTACCGATGTGCGCCTGATGACGGACGCGGGCGCGGATACATGGATCACGCCCCTCGCGCAGCCGTTCATCGTGGACGCGCAATTGGGCAAACTGCGCCTGAAAAACGAGCAGATGCTGGCGCTGACCGTAGACGACATTGACAAGTATCTCGGCGTTCCCTCCCACCTTGCCAGCAACCTGACCAAAACCATCATCATCGGCAAGACAGACCCGAAGAAGAACAAGAACGCCAAGAACAGCAAGAACGCCAACAATCCGAAAACGAAGAGCGGCGACAACAGCGAAGACGATGCGCGAACTGCCAAAAATGGAAGCGCTTCCGAGGATGGCGGCGACAGCGCCAACGGCGGGAAGCCCACGGACCCTGCCACCGGCAACACGAACGGCGTGAACGGAACCTCCGGGCGCATAACTCGCGCGGCGGACAAGACGCAGGCAGCAGAAAAAACGCAGGCGGAAAGAGCGAACGGGAACAGCGCCGGGAACAATTCTGCCGGAAACACCAGCGGAAACAACACCGGCAACGCCCCCGCAAACCGTTCTGCTGACAACAATAATACCGGGAACGACACGAGCGCGGACACGGACGCGCAAACCGCAAAAACATCGGCGACAGGCAAAAGCACGCCCCGAAAAACCAACAAGCCGTCCGTGAAAATCGCGCGCAACACGCAAAAGTCGCGCGGCAACTCCGACACCACAGCCACTCCGAACACGGCGGGCGAGGTCGGCAATGCCGGCGCAGCCAACGGTTCGGGCAATGGCGCGGGTACGCAGGGCGCGGCATCGGAGGCTAACCCGGCGGCTTTGCAGCGCGTGACCAGCGACAATCTCAAAAACAAGCCGGAAGACCGCAAAAACCAGCCGGCCATTCTGGACACGGACGCGGGCGCAAGCCTGCTTGCCGAGCCGAACATCATTCCCCCGGTTCCGCCAACCGACAAAATTGATTACGAGGCGGCGGCGGATCGCTACCGGAAGACGGGCGACCTGTCCAACGCCATCAACTCGCTGCGGCAGGCCATCAACGAAAACCCCCGCGCCCTGAACCTGCGCAAAAAACTCATTATCGCCTATCAGGATCGGCTGCTGCCCGACCTTGCGGCTTCGGAGATTGAGCGGGCATTGGTACTGGCTCCGGGCGACGCCGACCTGACCAAGCTGCGTGCCAGTACCCTGTTCGGCAAGGGCGATACCACGAACGCCATTAAAATGCTGCGCGACGTGGTTGCCGCGCATCCCGGCGACACGTCGGGGCAGGTGGCATTGGGCGACGCGCTGCTGGCCGACGGCCAATTCGCCGACGCCCTGAGCGCGTTTGAAACGGCGGCGAAAAACGATCCCAAAAGCCCGCTTCCGCACCGCCGATTAGCGCGGGTACTGGCGGCGCGGGCAGGCAGTGACATTACGCAGTACGCCGCGTGTCTGGGGCAGATCGAGCAGGCGCGTAAACTGACGCCGACAACCGACACCCAAACCTATCAGGGCGATTACTTTGAATTGATGCTCCTTCTGGAAACGCGCTTGAAGGACATGCTGGATCAGGTAAATGAAACATCTATGGGCGTGGGCAAACGCGCCAACGCCGACCTGATGCAGCATGCCACCGACCTGAAAGAGCGCGCCGAAGCCGCGTCTGATTTTCTGGACAAGCTGCCGCCCGCAGCGGGACAGGACGTGACCCATGCCCATTACGGACAGGGCGCGGCCTTATTGGTGCAGTCCATCGGCTACCTGCGCAAATTCATCCCCTCCAACGAAGCGCAGATCGGCAACTCCCTGCGCGCCACCCGCATTGACGCCCTGACCGAACTGACCAACGCCCACGACCGGCTCATCGCCTCCCGCGAAGTGCTGGAAAAAGGCCGCGCCGCAACCGGCGTGTCCGGCAACTGAACACAACACGCCCGCGAAGCCCTATGCCACGTCTTCAGTAGCCGGTTTATCGGCGCGGTCATTTCACGCTTGATCACAAAGGCATTTGCATACTTGACAGCCTGAAAACCTTCCGGGTTGACTGAGTGTAGCGGGGAAGCGGCCCGCCGTACCTGCCTGCTTCCCGTCCACAGCGCTACGTTTTAGAAATGAAGGAGGAAAAGACGGCCTGCGCAACGTAATAGAGAACAGATATGAACTACAATCTGTTTCAGGAAACTGCCTGAAGGTTATAAACGCAGAACCATTGGAGCAGGCTGTACAAGGAGAAAAGCAGATGGCAACTTCACCGGAAGAAGGCATGGCGAGCTTGTTTCGCAACCTGGAGACCAGCACCGGAAAATCCCTTGCAACATGGATTTCAGACGCGCGAAGCGCCGGGATTGGTAAACACAAACCCCTTGTTGAACATCTTAAGCAGGAGCACGGACTTCCGCATGGTTATGCCAACCAGATCGCTCTACGCGCGCTTGCCCCGGACGATGCTCCTTCCGCCGGAAGTGAGGCATTGATTGAGGCACAGTACACCGGTGCAAAGGCGGCGCTCAAGCCCATCTATGAAGCGATAGCCGCCGCTGTCGCCGCCTTCGGGCCAGATGTGGAGTTGTCTGCAAAGAAGGGGTATGTCAGCCTGCGCCGCTCCAAACAGTTCGCGCTCCTTCAACCCTCCACCGCGCAACGCCTGGACGTTGGACTGATTTTCAAAGAAAGAGCGGTGGAGGGGCGTTTGGAGGCGGCGGGCAGCTTCAATGCCATGATGACACATCGGGTAAGGGTGAGCAGTATCGCAGAGGTTGACGCCGACTTGATCGACTGGCTGCATTGCGCTTACGAAAACGCTTGAGCATAGTGCGGGCAGTCTAAGGCGACCCTTCTCGTATGAGGCAAAAATATCTTTCACGCTGTTCTACCCTTGTACAAGAGCCTCCGTTCTTCGCTGACGGCGACATGGAAGAACATAACGCCTATGCTTACCAGAGGAGATAGTGATGAATTCCACTGTGCTGAAACCGAAGGTCACATCGTTTGCTCCGCAATTTCTTGTGGATGATTTACAACAGTCGGTCGCCTATTACCGCCGGCTTGGTTTTAAGTTCGGCGAAATATGGGACGGGTTCTATGTCATCGGGCGGCTTGACGGACTGGAGTTGCACTTGAAGGAAGCCCCCAAGGATGAGGCGGAGCGCAAGCGCCGGAGAGACGCTGAACACCTCGACGCTGCGGCAGGCGTGGAAATGATTGATGTGTTCTACGAGCAGTGCGTAGCGAACGGTATGATGATCGTAAAGCCCCTTGCCTCCACAGAATGGGGTACGAAGGATTTCTACATCGAAGACCCCGACGGCTACCTCATCTGCTTCGGCGGGCAGGTGGAATAGTCAAGAAACACACCGAACTGACCAACGCCCACGACCGGCTCATCGCCTCCCGTGAGGTTCTGGAAAAAGGCCGCGCCGCAACCGGCGTTTCCGGCAACTGAACCGCATCGAAATTGCGCTGTCGGCTGCCGGGGCTGGAACGAAGTGAAGGTTTATTTTCGCGGATCGCCTTGCGCGGCGTTCGAGACGGCCTCCCACTCCTCCCAGATGGCGAGGCGGTCGGCATAGGCGGCGCGCACCATAGGCAAGCCGGTGCTGCCGAGGATAAATCGCAGCGGTGGGTTCTCCGCGTCCACGATCTTGAGGACGGCTTCGGCGGTCGCTTGCGGATCGCCGCGTACCGCGCCCGATAAACGCCCGAAAGCCTGCTGCCGCAACTCGGCGTAGGTGTCCATGCCCGGCGCGATCTTCAGCGACGCGGGGCTGCCAAACTCGGTGGCATAAGCGCCGGGTTCGATCAGCGTCACCGCAATGCCAAACCCTTTGACCTCTTGCGCCAGGCTTTCGTGGAGCGCTTCAAAGGCCCACTTGGAGGCGCAGTAAAAGCCGATAAGCGGCATCGCCACATGGCCCAGGGTACTCGATACGCCTACGATGTGTCCGCTGCCCTGTTGCCGCAGCAAAGGCAGCGCGGCTTGAATGACGCGAAGCGTACCAAAGTAGTTCGTATCAAACTCAGCGCGAACGTCCGCTTCGCTCGCTTCCTCAACCGTGCCGACCAGAGAATAGCCCGCGTTGTTGAGTACCACGTCCAGCCTGCCGAAGCGCGCGTGAGCCTGCTGAACGGCAGTCTGCACCTGCTCGGCATCCGTGACGTCGAGCGCCAGAGGAAGCGCGGCGTCGCCGAAACGCTCCTTTAGATCGGTCACGTCTTCCACTTTGCGGGCGGTCGCCACAACCCTGTCGCCTCGCGTGAGCGCGGCTTCGGCCCAGATACGCCCGAAGCCGCGCGACGCGCCGGTGATAAACCAGACTTTGCTATTCATGTGATTCTCCTTTGAGCGTGTGATAATGTGGTACTATCAAGTTCACTCAGGCCAAGTATACCCGCGTATCTGAACAGTGTCAAGATAAATTTGAACGGTGTCAAGATTAAAGATAAAAATGCCTCAAAAAAGATCAACCTACCATCACGGCGACCTGCGCGCGGCCCTGATTCAAGCGGCGGATGCCATCATCGCCGAAGAGGGCATTGAAGCCTTTTCGCTTCGCGCCGCCGCGCAGCGCGCGGGCGTGTCTCCGGGCGCTCCGGCGCATCACTTCGGGAGCGCGAAAGGACTCCTCACCGAAGTGGCTCTTTTAGCGTTTGAACGGGTTGGTCAGTACATCGAGGAAGCGGGACATTCGGACGATGTCGTTGCGGACGCGCGCGCCCTGAGTCTCGCGTTTGTTACCTTTGCTGTTGACCACCCCGGTCACTTTCGTCTGATGTTTCGCAATGATCTCGTGAACCGAAATGATCCCCGCTATCCCGAAGTCAGCATCAAGCCCGGAATGCGGCTCAGTCTTGCGATTGCCGCCTATCACGGCAAATCCACTGTAGACCTGAATCGGTTCGAGGATGCTGCCGACACCTTCTGCGCTTTGTCTACGCTGCATGGCCTCGCGCATCTGGTTCTCGCGGAAAAGACGGCTCCTTTCTTTGAGAACGTTACTTCCCGTGACTTCGTGAATAAGGACCTGCCCAAAGTGCTTGAGCGGATGTACCCGTACAAAGATCGGATGCCTGCAGCCTAGGCGCGCTGGCATGTATTGCCAGCGAAAAGAGGCGGTGAGCGGAAGCGCGCCACATGAAGTTCATTTTTTCTGTATAATTTAGGGGAGGCTCCACACAGCGCTTCTTTATAAGGACAAACCGAATGACGACTGACCAGGAACTGTTGACAACCGCTTACCGCGCGTTCAACGCCCGCGACCTCGAAACTGCCTTAGCAACCATGCACCCCCAAGTCGAATGGCCCAACACGATGGAAGGCGGATACGTTCAAGGGCATAGCGGGGTACGCGCCTACTGGACTAAGCAGTGGAACCTGGTGGATCCCCATGTCGAACCTCTTCGGTTTGCAATGGACGCGAACGGGCGCATTGTGATTGACGTGCATCAAGTGGTGCATGACCTACAAGGTCATCCGCTTGAAGACCTGATGGTTCAGCACATCTATCGAATAGAAGAGGGTTTGATCCGCCGCATGGAAATGGGAGAAGACAGACGCATGGCAATCGGTGGCGACGGAGTGAAGTCTGAATGAGTGAAAAGAGCAACGCTACGCCCCGGATCAGCAGCGATTCGGGGCGCTTTCGCGTTAAGAAAGTCGTTCGTAACTCCAGGGTAACTTTAGGTTCTCAGCGCCAGTCTCCCATGAGCGTGAAGGGCGCCCAGTAGTAGGGGTGTCCATGCTTTGTGTCATGGAGCAGGGAAAGTTCCGCTGCGCGCAGGGCGGCGGCTTTGCCCTGCGCAAGGCTGGCGTAGAACGCGCCCATCAGCGTTGCCGTTGATTCGTCATCTACCGACCACTGGCTGAGAACCTGTGTCGGCGCTCCGGCCACAAACAGCGCCCATGTCAGCCCGATAATGCCCTCCCCGCTCCGCTTATCGCCCCGCGCCGTATTGCAGGCCGACAACACCACCATGTCCGCTTGCAGGTTCATGTCGAACAACTCGCGCGCCGTCAAATAGCCGTCTTCTTTGCTGTCGGGCGCGGGCTTGGCAAGCACCACGCTCGACAGCAGGGGCGAAGCGTCGTTGAAAAACGCATGGGAAGCGAGATGCAGGTAGCGATACTGTCCCGCTTTCTGCTTAACAATGGATTCCTGCGCGTCCGCGCCCGTGTAAATCGCCGCGTCCGGTATCTCTTTGCGCAGCATATCCATTTCGCGCTGCGTTCCCGGCAGGGTTGTGATATGCCCGCCGCGTGGCAGCAGCAGGACGCGCGAGGGGGCATCAAGCGGGCGTGAAGGCGCATCCAATGGCCGCGAGGGCGCGTCAAGAGGACGAGTAGGCTCTTTGACAGGACGCGAGGGCGCATCTAAGGGACGCTGGCCGGGGATGTCCTTGTTGTCGCCGAACCGCTCCGCGCCGCCGAAATCGGGATTTCCCAATGCCAGCAGCGTGTTGGGCGCTTTCCTGCCCTGCCGATCCTGAAGCGCGGCCTGTACGCCCGTCGCGCTGTAGGCGTAAGCGATTTCATACCGTTCCAGCAGGAATTGCTTGCCGTCGTGCAGGGCGGCAAAGGGCAGGCTCCACAACGGTCCGTCCGGGCAGACGACCAGACGCTTGATGCCCCCTAGCGCGGGCGCGGCGGGGCGCAGCAGCAGGTCATAAAGTTTTTGCGCGTTCCCCTGATACGCTTTGCGCGGGTCGGCGCATAAATCGCGGAACGCTTCCACCTGCGCAGACAACGCGGCGCGGGTCACATCAACCGGGAAAACGCTCAGTTTGGCCGCGCCATTTTGCTTTGTCACCACGAACAGCAGCGTGTGGTCGGCCCCGCTCATGTCGGGGTACTCTTTGGCGTACAGGGTGGCGAACTCCAGCAGAGCCGTATCGTCAGGAAGAAAGCGCGCGACCTCCTGCAGCGTCACGGTCGTTGCGGCGCGTTTGGCGGCAAGTTCGGGGTGCTGCGCGTACAGGCTGTCCTCGTAGGCTTGCAGATCGTGTTCCGTTCGCGTGAGTTGCTCCTTCAGCGCGGCGAACCGCTTTTTCGCCCCGACCTCGTTGTTGACGCCTTCGCGCACCATGTCCGCGTTCAGCTTGTCCGCCGATTGGCGCAGTTCCTGTTCGCGTTGCGCCTGCTCTGCCGTCAGGCTCTGGCGGATGTCAACTTTGCCCCCGGCCATCAAGTCCAATAGCGCCCGCGCCTTGATTTTCTGCACTGTATCAAACGCCTGCTCCGGCTGCTTCGACTTTATCAGCAGCGCGATGCTGCGATGCAGGCCATACAAAATCCGTTCGACAAAACTGACCTTCAAATCGCTGAAACCGCCCACGGACGCGCGTACCCGGTCGGCTTTCAGCACGGCCTGATCCAGATGGGTTCGCGCCTGCGCCAGTTGGCCGTTTTCTTCTTCGGCAACCGCGATATTATACAGCGTGCCCGCTTCTTCAAGGGCGTTGCCGGCAACGCCGGGGCTTGTCAGGGCGCGATTCAAAACCGTCAGCGCCTGCTGAAAGTATTGCCGGGCGCGGGTTTTTTGCCCGAGCGCCAGATACACTTCCGCCTGATAATTCAGGGTGGCTCCTTCCCATTCCCAATTGTCAAGCGAATGATACAGGCGCGCGGCCTCCTCATAGCGCGGCAGGGATTTGGCCGGCTGATTCAGCGAGCGATACGCGCCACCAATGGTTACGAGGCAGGCAGCCAATCCGCTGGTGTTGGCGCTTTGGCGCAGGAGCGGCAGCGCCTGGTTAAGGTATGTCAGGGCTGTCTGCGACTGCCCCTGTTCCTGGTAGATCACTCCCAGCACCATCTGCATGGTGAGCATGAGGTCGCGGCGCCCCAACGCGCGCCACACGTCTGTGGCTTGTTTGGCAAAATCACGGCTTTGCGCGTATTGGCCCATGTTCGCGTACACGCAAGTGAGCGCCGTGAGCGCCAGGCCTTCCCCATTGCGGTCTGTCACGCCAGCGCGCGCCTGCAAGGTCCTCTGGCTGTACTGCATGGACTTCAAGTAATCGCCTGCTTCCAGGCAGGCGTACGCAAGCGTTCCCACCATAAGGGAGCGTTGATCTTTGCTGCCGCCCTGCTCCATATAGGGTAAGGCAAGTTCAAAAGATTCTACAGCCTTCGCCCATTGTTCGCGCCCCATGTAGATACCGCCTGCCATAAACAGCGCTTCCATCTTGAGCGTGGCGAAGGCAGGATCGTCACCCACCGCAACGGCCTGCTGCACATAATTCAGCGCTTTATCCTGCTGGTTCAATGCCTTGCAGTCTTCCGCCAAAATCGTCAGTATGGCGACCTGCATTTTTGTGATATGGCGCTGCTGGAAAAACGGCAAAGCTCTTTGCAGTTGACGTATGCCGGTGTCAAATTGAAGCCCTGCAGAATTTTGTACTCCCAGATATAAAAGCGCGTAAGCGGTTCCGGCGGTATCGTTTTGCGCCTGCGCTTTTTGCAGCGCGGATTCCAAAAGCCGAAGTTTCTCGACGAAATTATTTGCCTTGCCCGCCTGCTGCGCTTTGGTAATCAGGGTGGCGACTTCCGCCGTCGGCTCCGACGAGTCCGTTTGCGCGCGAACTCTGCCCGGAACAAGGCTGACCATCAACAGCAGAAGCAACAGCAAAGCCATCAGGCGGCGGGAACAGCAAATTAGCGAACGGAACATGAGATGTTCTCCCTGACAAATTTAAGAGGGATGTGCCGGCAGGCGCGCTGTGTCAGGCTTCCTGTTGCGCCGTCCGGGTCTCCTGCTGTATGAAACGAAGATTGAACGCGGAAAGTTCGGCGGAGTACCTCGCCGGCACTGACGGTCTTTCGCTCCTTCCGTTTGAAGAAAGCGCGATAGGGTACAATACAGCAAGCACTATTCAGCATGAGGAGCGGCGGCGCGTGGAACTTCCGACGGGCATTCTGACCCTGGTTTTTACCGACATACAGGACTCTTCCGAGTATTCGGAACGGTATCGCGCCGCCTTTGAGCCGCTGCGCGCCGCTCACTTCCGCCTGCTGCGCGAAACCCTGCCCCACTGGAACGGGCAGGAAGTCAGCACGGCGGGCGACGCGCTGTTTCTGGTTTTCGTCAACGCGGCGGAAGCTGTGCAGTGGGCTGTGGAAGCGCAGCGCCGGCTTGCGGCCTACGATTGGCCGGTTCTGTCCGCCCCGGAAGGCGCAGGCGATCCGCCCGCGAAAGTGGAAGTGCGCGTTCGTATCGGTATGCATACGGGCGAACCGTTTCTCAGCCTGGACGCGGCCCGTCCCGATTATTTCGGCCCCGCCGTCAACCGGGCTGCCCGCGTTTCTTCCGCTGCGCACGGCGGACAGATACTGCTGTCCAGCGCCACGTATGCGCTTGTGCAGTTTGACCTTCCCGCCGAAATCGCCTTTCACGACTGCGGCCTGCACCGCTTGAAAGGCGTCGGCGAAGACCAGTTGTGGCAGCTTCAGGCCCCGGATTTGCTGCAAGAATTTCCGCCGCTGAAAACCCTCGACCCCGAACGCCATAACCTGCCCGTTCCGCCAACGCCCTATCTTGGCCGCGAACACGACATTCGCGCCTGGCTGGAAAAACTGCGGCAGCCCGCCACGCGCCTGCTTACCTTAACCGGTTTCGGCGGATTGGGCAAAACGCGCTCGGCGCTGTATCTGGCGGAACTCAGTTTGGAAGACTACAAGGACGGGGTGTGGTGGGTCGAAGCCGAAGAAGCGCGAACCGGGGACGAGATGCTGCAGCGGATCGCGGGCGCGCTGCATCTGCCGCCCCAATCGCAAATGCCTGCCCGCGAACAGGTAAGCCGCTTTTTGCGCGAGCGCAATCTGCTGCTCGTCCTTGACAATACCGAGCAGGTGGCGGACGCGGGGCGCTTTGTCAAGGAACTGCTGACGCAGGCTCCCAAAGTAAAGTTCATGGTCACGTCGCGGTGCGCCCTTGAAATTCAGGCCGAGCGCGTGGTCGAAGTGTGTCCTTTGCCCCTTGCCGAAGCCATTCCGCTGTTCGTGAACCGTATCCGCGACCGGCAGCCCGCGTTTGAATTGTCCGAGGAAAACCGCGACGACGTGGCGGAACTGTGCCGCCGGCTGGACGGCGTTCCGCTCGCGCTGGAACTCGCGGCTTCCCGTATTGCGATGATGTCCCCGCGCCAGATGCTCGCGCGCCTGAACGAGCGGTTCAAGCTGCTGCAAACCCGCGCCCCCGACCTGCCGGAGCGCCAGCGCGCCCTGCGCGCCACCATTGACTGGTCTTATGATCTGCTGACCGACGAGGACAAACAGCTTTTCGCCCAAACTTCCGTGTTTGCGGGCGGCTTCGCGCTGGAAGACGCGGAAGCCGTGTGCGAAGCGTTCGACGTTTTGGAAGGCATTGCGGAACTGCGGCATCATTCGCTGCTGCAAAGCGAAACCGAAACGGGGGCGCAGCAAACGCGCTTTGTGATGCTGAACTTGCTGCGGGAATACGCGCAGGAAAGACTGGCAATGACCGGGGAAGGCGGCGCGATTCGCCTGCGCCACGCCCGCTACTTTCTGGAATATGCCCGTCAGCGCCTGGCGCAGATGCGTACCCCGACTGAAGCGAACGCGCTGCGCGAATTGAAAATCAACGCCGACAACCTGCGCGCCGCGATGGAAGGGGCGCAAACCGAAAACGACCTGGAACTGTTCGCGGAGTTGGCGTTGATGCGCGGCAGGGCTTTGTGGCGGCGCGGCTTTTCCAATGACGCCATTCAGCCCATTGAAGCGGCAATCGAGGCGCTGCAAACAGGCAGCCTGCCAACTGCCACCCTCCTGCCGCAACTGTTGTGGGAGCGCGCCGGGTTGTACCTGGACCATCTGGAAACCACGCCGGCAAAAACGCTGGCAAAACAAGCGCTGGAGGCTTTTGTCCGCGCCAATGACCGCGTGGGCGCTGCGCGCGCAAAGGCTCTGCTTGGCAGCATCGCGCGCGAATCGCGGGAGTATGCTGAAGCGCGAGCGTATTTCGCATCCGCTCTGGACTTGCTTCATTCCCCGCAGGAAGACACGGAAATCGGCAACATTTACAATACTTTCGGCGTGTTGGAGCGCCGGGACCCACAGGGCAATGGGGAGGAAGCGCAGAAACATCTTCAGGCAGCCATGCAAATCCGGCGTCGGCAGGGGGATCGGCGCGGCCTGGCGGAAACTCTGAATAACCTGGGCGTTCTCGCGTATGAACAGCAAAACTGGCCGCAAGCCTGGGACAATTACGCGGAAGCGCTGAAGCACGAGCAGGAGATTGGAAACATGCAGGGCATCGCGCGCACCCTGTTCAATCTGGCGGAAGTGGCGGAGGAGCGCGCGGAGACGGAACGCGCGCTGCGCCTTGCGGCGGGAGCGGAAACGCTGATGGAGCGGGTCAAGTCGCCCATAGCCCGCGTGGCGACGGAAAAGTTCAACGCCATTGCCGCTTCGATAGACGCTTCCATTACGCCTTCCCTGAGCAAAGTGGAAGACTTGAACGCGTTGCGGCGGGCCGCTTCCGACCACACGCTTGAAACCCTGATTCCCTGGGCGATGATGGAGCCAAGCCTCAAAAGCGCAGCCCGAAGCGGCCATGAAGCAGATTGACGGCAGTACATCACTCAATCAGGAGCCGCCCTGATTGTGGAAACATCGTGGAGGAAAGTTCACCGGCAGGCCCTCGTGTTTCTTTATTGATGTCGTGTTCCTTTTCAATCAAAGGTAATCGCGTCAAAAATAACGCGGCGAATGGTTTTGTCGGGCAGGCAGGAATCGGGCGCGCGCATGGCGAATGTTGAATTACGAATTCATACAGGAGCGAGCCGGCAATGCGCTATGTTCTGGGAATCGAAGGGGGGCAGGCAACGACAACAGCCGTTATCACAGACGAAACGGGCTGTGTCCTCGGCATCGGTCAGGGAAGTTCGATGCGCCCCGGACTGGAAACAGGGGATGGCGCGCGGGCGCAGAAAGCCCTGGGTGACGCGGTTCAGGCCGCAATTCGCATGGCCGATCTGGAAAACGCGCGCATTGCCGCCGCCTGCATCCACGCTGCCGCCCCTGCTTTTGCTTACAATCCTGTTCCAAACAGCTTCGGGCGTCCAAACGCGGCAGATACCGACTCAGCGCCAAACCAACTGCGGCAAAATAACGCGCGGCGCGTCAAGGTGCTGGAACCCGATTTATTGCAAGCGGCCTGCGAAAACGTTCTGCCCGACTCGCGCCTGCTTTTTGAAACCGGGCCGCGCGTTGCCCTGTATGCCGTGACGTTTGGGCGTCCGGGTGTGGTGGTCTGCGCGGGCATCGGGGCAGTCGCGTATGGACGGAACGAACGCGGCGAACAGGCGCAAAGCGGCGGATGGGGGCGCGTGTTGGGCGATGAGGGGAGCGGCTACTGGATTGGCCGGGGGGCGCTTGCGGCCTGCTGCCGCGCTCAGGACGGCATCGAAGCGCCGACGCAGTTGGAACCCTTGCTGTTAAAGCATCTGGAAATGCCCGATTTGAACTGCGCGCGGGAAGCGATTGCCTGTAATGCCTTAACGCCCGCCGACATTGCCGCGCTGTCGGAAATCGTCAGCCGCGCCGCCGCGCAGGGTGACAAGGCCGCGCGCCGCATTTTGCGCGAAGCGGGAAAAGAACTGGCATTGAGCGCGCAGGCCACCTTGCGCCGCCTGAACATGGAGCAGGAACCTGTTGTCGTGGGAACGATGGGCGGCGTGTTTCGGGCGGGGCGGGCGGTGCTGCGCGCGTTCCGCGAAACAGTCAAACAGGCCGCGCCCAACGCGACGATTGTGCCTGCCCGCGTCCCGCCCTGTGTGGGAGCCGCCCTGATCGCGCTGGAAGCCATTGACGTTCCCCTGCGCGAAGAATTGTTTGCGAACCTGGAAACCCACCTGCCCCGTCTCGCCGCAGTAAAGGCTTGAACGCTGATAGATCTTAGAGCGCAAGGGTATTTTAGGTTCGTAAATCTATCCTTCCCGAATCGGTGGAAGCGTTGGACAAGCGGCAGGTAGAAAAAAGGTATGTAGAGTCATCGTCGAAATCTTGGCAATACAGCGCTTCCAGCCCGATGTCTCATTGTGTCTGGTTGTAGGAGAGAGGCGTCGTGACCTCGCAAGCGTCAGGGCGAACGGGAGGGGTGAAACATGGCTCTGCACCTCCCTTCCTATGGATAACGCCTTGTAGTAGACGTATGTACTGTATAGACGGCTGTGTGGTACCAAAGGTTCACTCTTTTCGCGTTGTTTGGCTCTTTTTTCTGTTTCTTTGTTTACGGGCTGATTGCTGTTGGCGTCGTGCAAGGCAGGCGAGAATCTAATCGGTTTTTCGGTGCGCTACAGCCCAAACTTTTTCGCGCCAACAATGAATTTCTTTGCTGTAGGGGCGCTTGCTTGCTGCGCCCGATTCGCCTGCGCGGGTACGAGTTGTCCGACAATGCTTGACGCGAAAACAGGTTGTCAGGCGTATAATAGATTGTGCGCGAAATCACAAATTTTTAGATTTTCAGCTTTCAAGTTTCAAAAAGTAAGGGGCATGCCGGTTTAGCCTATGGAAACGCACTGGGCCATTGATATGGGGACGACCAACACGCTGATCGCCAAGTGGGTTGGAACACACGCTGTTACCGTCGCATTAGAGGAACTTGCAGAATACGAACCGGCCTGGCGAACGCCGCTGATTCCTTCCGCTATCTACTTTCAGGACGAAAAACGCGCGATTATCGGCAGGCCCGCGCTTGCCGCCCGCGAATTTATGCACGGCGCGGACATGCAGATGATGGGGCCGCTCGCCCGCTCCTTCAAGAAAACATTGGCTCGCGCCAGTCAGCAATCTGTCGCGCAGGTCGGGTCGCAGTCCATATCGGCGCGGCAATGCGCAACGGTTTTCCTGAAAGAGCTGCTGGAAGCCAGTGGAGAGTATGAGCGGCAGCGCGCCGACCCGCACCAGACCAATGTGCAGAAAATCCTCCGCGCCCTGCGCTGGTGGCGCAAGGAGGGGCAGGTCACGGATTTGACCATGACCGTTCCTGTAGAAAGTTACGAGCCGTACCGGGCGGAACTGTCGCAAATCGCGGGCAAACTGGGAATTTCGCGCAGCCGCTTCCGTACTCTGGATGAACCCGTTGCCGCCGCATTGGGCTACGGCGTGGATTTGACGGACGAAAAGCACATCATGGTGGTGGACTTCGGCGGCGGCACGCTCGATCTCGCCATTGTCCGCACCCATCCGCCCACGTCGAGCGGCGGCAAGGACGCGGTAGGCCAGCACCGCGCCACGCTGCTGGCGGCGCGCGGAGCCAACTACGGCGGCGAAACCATTGACGGCTGGATCGCCGATCTGGGCTGTTCGCGGCTGATGGCGCATCAGGATACCCTGCGCCCCATGCTGCTCAGTCAGGCCGAAGCAATCAAAAAAGACCTGAGCAACAAAGCGGCGGTATCGGACAGCAGTTATTTTTTGCTGCAGGGCGGCGGGCGCATCGAAGTCAACCGGCAGGACTTCCTCGACATGCTGGAAGAGCGCGGCCTGTACAAAACGCTGGAGATTTTGTCCGACGCCACGCTCGACGACTGCAAGCACGAGATCAGCGAAGCGCAATTGGACGCCATTCTGCTTGTCGGCGGTTCTACGCTGCTGCCGGGCGTCCGCGAACTGTTTGAGCGCCTGTTCGGTCCGCAGCGCGTCCACTACTGGGAACCGTTTGAAGCCGTTGTCAAGGGCGCGGCGGTGTTCGGCGCGGGCTTCAGCGTGGACCAGATCGTACACCACGATTACGCCATTCGCGTTTATAATGACAGCCAGCAGCGTCCCGAATACGAGCGATTGGTCAAGCGCGGCACCGGCTACCCGACGCCCAACCCGTTTGAAACGCGCTATTACGCCGTGACGGAAGGCCAGCAGTTGTTCCGGCTTCCCATTTGCGAGGTCGGGTACGGCGGGCGGGTCAGCCTGCCCTGGAGCAAGCGCATCAACGGCAACGAATACTGGCTGCCGACGGGACAGGAGGAGGGCGAGTGCGTGATTACGCTCAACGAAGGCGACGCCCTGCGCCTGGCTCCCCCCGGTTCGGGAACGCAGGCGCGGCTGCGGATTGACTTCACCATTGACGCCAACCGCTACCTGTGCGCCACTATCCACGACTTGCAGCGGCAGCGCGACCTGCGCACCGAAGAGCGCGTCGTAAAACTGCGCTGACTTTATCTTTATCTGTTCGTAACTCTTCACCACCAAGGCGCAAAGAACACCAAGAAGAGCAAGAAGAAATTGCAGGAGAGATCGAGACTGACTTCGACTGTATGCCTTTTAATTGCCTGTTTTATCTTGGTGTTCTTAGTGTCTTGGTGGTGAAGAGTTACCTTTGTTCATTGATCGTCAGGTGTTCATCGTTAGGAAAGAGGTTTTATTATGGCAAACGAACGTGAAGAAGGATTGGCGGCGCTGCAAAACGGCGATTTTGCGACTGCGCAGGCCAGATTGGAAGCCGCCATTGCGCAGAATCCCGGCGACGCGCAGGCGCATTTGTACCTGGGCGGCGTGTACCACCAGATGAAGCGCAATGAGGATGCCGTTCGCGTCCTGTCGCGGGCAACCGAACTGCAGCCCATGAGCGCGCAGGCGCAGTACAATTTAGGCATTGCGCTGGAAGCGCTCGGCTCACATCAGCAGGCGTTCGAGGTTTACCGCAAAGCCGTCGCCTTGCAGGACAACTACCCGCTGGCGCAGCAGGGCATCGAGCGCATGCAAAAGGCCATGCAAAGCGCGCCGCAAACAGGAATGTACGGCGCGGCCCCGGCTCCTACAGGCGTTTATGGCGCGTCACCCACTCCGACAGCCTACGGCGCTCCCCCTGCCCCGACAGGAATGTACGGGACGTCCCCGGCCCAACCCGGCTACGAAGTGACCACTGCCGCGCCCGCATACTTGCCGCCGCCCGCGCCCGGTTATGGAGCCGCGCCGATTCGCAGCCTTATGCGCAGGATCAAACGCAGCCCGTTCAGCCGGGGTACGCGCCGCCCGCCCAACCGGGATATGCCCAACCCGCGCAGCCCGGTTATGCGCCGCCTGCCCAACCCGGCTATGTTCCCCCCAATGTGCAGCCCGGTTACGCGCAGCCGACGGCTTACGGCCAGCCGCAGCAGTACGATCTTGCGGGCAATCCCGTCGCCACGCCGCAGCCCGCTTACGGACAAGCTCCGGGCGGCGCGTATGCGCCTCCCCCCGGCCCCAACGGGTATCAGGGGCAGCAGTGGTCGCCCTATCCCATGCAGGGACAGATGGTGAAGGAAGACAACTTCGATCTCCTACAGGCGTTCAAGGATTGGGGGCAGATTCTGGTTTCGCCCTTGCATTTCTTTGATGGCGAAAGAGGCGCGGCGGGCTTTTCGGCTCCGATGGCGCAAACCCTGGCGTATATTCTGGTCAGCGGTCTCGTGGGAATGATTATGAATGTGGTCACGGGACATACCGGGATGATCATGTGGGCTATCGTCGGCATCCCGCTCAGTTTCCTGGTCTTTCTGCTCACCTGGATGATCTGGGGCGGCGTCAATCACGGTATCAGCCGCATGTTCGGCGGCAGCGGCGAGTTTTCCGGCAGTTTCCGCGCCGGCGTTTATGCCGCCGCGCCGTTTATGACCATGCTTATTGCAATTTCCCTTCTCAGCCCGATGCTCACTCCCAAGTCGGCGGGAGTGGTAATGGCCGATCCGCAGGTTCACGTGGTTCGCGCGCAGTATGGCAACCAACCTTACGCCGGTTCCCGTTTTGGACAGCCAACCGGCAGAACGTCGTCATTCGGCACGTCTTCTTACGGAACATCATCCCCCTACGCCAACGCTTATACACAGGGCAACCCCCTGATTGGCTTGCTGGCGCTTATCAGCATGGTGTGGTCTATGGTGCTGATGGTTTTCGGCATACGCGCGACACAGAACGTGGAAACGGGCGCAGCGGTGGGCACGGTAATTCTCAGCGTGATTGTCACGGGCATCATCCTCTTCGGGATTTGTCTCGTGCTGGGCGTACTGTTTGCCGGTGTAATCACTTCGGCAATGCCGCACTCCGGGGGTATAAATATGTGACGGCTCCCCACCTCTAAAGGCGAGAACTGCTCCGGACGGGCCGTTACATTTTTACAACCCCTAAGTTGAGGGGTGAGAGCAAACAACAATGATGAATGATGAATGATGAATGATGAATGAGCAGGAATTCGTTCATCACTCATCATTCATCATTCATCATTTGAGGAGAAACTTATGGCGAATGAACGCGCGGACGGCGTGACCGCTTTACAGCGGGGCGACCTTCCGACCGCCGCCATTTTGCTGGAACAGGTGGTTCGGCAAAACAAGGAAGATTTCGAGGCGCATTTGTATCTGGGCGGCGTGTACCACCAGATGAAGCGGCACGGCGACGCGGCGCGCGTCCTGACTCGCGCCGTAGAAATACAGCCGGGCAGCGCGCAGGCGCGGTTCAACCTGGGCGTGGCGCAGGAGCAGGGCGGCGATTTGGAAGGGGCGCAAGCCTCGTTCGAGCGCGCTATTGTGCTGCAAGCCGAGTATCCGGCAGCGCATGAGGGACTGGAACGGGTTCAGGCGCGCTTGAACGGGCTGACGGCAATGGCTGCGCGCGAAACCGCCGCCTCCGAACCGCAAGTCCCGCCCACCGCAGACAGGCCCGCGTTTGCCAGACCGGTCAATTCTTCCTTCGGCAACGCTTCGCCTGCGTTCGCGCCATCCGATTCCGCGCCGTCCGAGTTGCCTGCATCGCCTGCGTCATCCACGCCATCTTCTTCCGCGCCGCCTGCCGGTTATATGCCCGCGTCTTCGGCAACCCCTTTCTCTCCACCCGGCTATGGCGCTCAGGACGCCAATATCCCGCCGCCTGCCCCCGGCTATGGCGCGTCTGAATATGGCGGGGTGAACTACAATACGCCGTCCGTTCCGTCTGCGCCCGGCTATTCCGCCGCGCCTGCGCCTGGTCTCCCTCCCGTTCCGCCGCAAGCCGCCAACCCTTACGCGCCGGGTTATGGTTCCAATCCTTATGCTCCGCCGCCTCCCGGTTACGCGCCGCCCTATCCGCAGTCGCCGGGATATGGACAAGCGCCGGTTCCGGGACAGCCTGCGCCTTACGCGCAGCCGCCTGGCTATAATCCGCCCCCGCCGTATGCGCCCCCCGCTCCGTATGGTCAGCCACCGTATGGGGCGGGGTATGCGCCGCCGGGGGGATACGGCTACGGGGGCGCGCAGCAGTATGTTGTGGCGCAGCAGCCGGTTCCGCAGGAAGCGACCATAGCCCTGATCTTAGGCATTATCGGCCTGCCTCTCGCTTTCACCGGCCTGGGGATTGTGTTTTCTCCGATTTCGCTGTATCTTGCCCTGAAAGCGCGGCGCATGATGCAGGCCAACCCCGGCCTGGGCGGGCAGGGAACCGTGACCGCCGCTCTGTGGCTGTCCAGTATCGGCCTGATTTTGAGCCTGTTTTTCTGCCTTATAATCCTGATTGCCATATTTGCCGGCGTTAGTTAAGGCATCAGGCATATAGGCATTAGATATTAGGCAATAGGCATTAGGAGTACAGCGAGGACCAAAGCAGGTATGAACCTGATGCCTGATGCCTGATGCCTAATGCCTCCCACGCACTGAAAGGAAAATTTCATGTTTCGTTTATGTTCTTCGCCTTTGATGCTGACCGCGCTGACGCTGTTCAGCGCGGCGGTAGTATTGCCTTCGGCGGATGCCAAACCGCGCGCTCCCAAAGCGGCGTTTCGGGGCGAAGCGGCAGCCCTGTCTACCGGGTTTCTGACCAAGACCATCAAGCAGGGTGGGGAGGAGTACAAGTACGTGGTGTACGTGCCCGCCGATTATGACGGCAGCAAACCCTACCCGACTATCGTTTTTCTCAATGGCGCGGGCGAGTGCGGACGCGACGGTCTGAAGCATGTGGCGACGGGGCTTGGCCCGGCCATTATGAAGGACGCGAGCAAGTGGCCGTTCCTCGTGCTGTTCCCGCAGAAGCCGACCGTCAGATCAAATTGGGAAGACCATGATGCGCTTGTCATGGCAATGCTGGACAAAACCAAAGCCGAGTACAAAGTAGATACAAGCCGCCTGTACCTCACGGGATTGTCGCAGGGCGGGCATGGAACCTGGACGATTGGCGCGAAGCACCCGGATATGTTCGCCGCGCTTGCGCCCGTCTGCGGCTGGAGCGATACATCCACCGCTTCCACTCTCAAACCCCTTCCCATCTGGTGCTTCCACGGCGAGGCCGACCCGACCGTGAAAGTGGAAAAATCGCATGAAATGGTGGATGCCGTGAAAGCCGCCGGCGGCGACGTGAAACTGACAACCTACCCCGGCGTCGGCCACAACTCCTGGGACAACGCCTACGGCAAGGAAGATTTGGGCGCGTGGTTTTTGCAGCATACGAAGAAGTGAGCGTGGAGAGTGAAGAGCGGAGAGTTGTTGATGCTTGCAGGCCGGGCGTATGGAAGGTACGTCCGGCTTTGTTTGTCTGTGAACAGGCAGCGAATTCGAGGACAGTTACGTATCATTGGATAATAATGTAATGGGGTATGGGTGAGAGGGAAGGCGGCAGGCATGAAAATTGTGGTCACGGGCGCGACGGGGTTTGTCGGCCCCCCCTTGTGCGCCGAACTGGTTGGGGGTGGGCATCAGGTCACAGTGGTATCGCGGGACAAGATGAAGGCGCAGGCGACATTGGGAACGCAGGTACGCAGCCTGGGATGGGAGGAGGCAAAGGGAACGGCAACTCCTGCGGGTTCTGCAAGTGATTGGAAGCAGGCGGTTGCCGACGCGGACGCGGTTATCAATCTGGCGGGCGCGTCCGTCGGGGATCAGCGCTGGACGCCCGCGTACAAGGAGCAGATTCGCGCTTCCCGCGTGGATACGACGCGCAAATTGGTAGAGGCCATGCGGCAGTCCGAACGCCGTCCGTCCGTGTTTCTCAGCGCTTCGGGCATCGGCTATTATGGCGACCGCAAGGACGAAACGCTGACGGAAGCATCCGCGCCGGGGGCGGGGTTTCTGGCGGACGTGTGCAAAGCGTGGGAAAGCGAAGCCGAAAAAGCGGAAGCATTGGGCGTTCGGGTTGTTCGCCTGCGCCTCGGTGTTGTCTTGGGGCATGGCGGCGCATTGGAAAAGATGCTGCATCCCTTACCCCTGCCTATTAATCCCTACAAGTTGGGCGCGGGCGGGCCGATGGGAAGCGGCAAGCAGTGGCTGTCGTGGATACATCTGGACGATGTGTTGGGGCTGATAACGTGGGCGTTGACGAACGCGCAGGCGCAGGGAGCCGTCAACCTGACCGCGCCCAATCCCTGCGCCAACGGCGAATTCGCCCGCGCGCTCGCCGCCGTTTATCACCGTCCCGCCGTCCTGCCCGTACCCGCTTTCGCCCTGCGCGCCATGCTCGGCGAGTTTGCCGAAACCCTGCTCACAGGCATGAAAGTCCTCCCCACAGTGGCGGAACAGCAGGGTTACCGGTTTCGCTTTCCTACTTTGGAACCTGCACTGAAGTCGTTGCTGGTGGCTAATATGTAGCCAAGGTAATACAGCAAGGTATGTTGTAGGGGTTCTGCTTGCTGAACCCTGCACAAACGCAAACGCAGGCGCAGCAAACGCGGGCGCAGCAAGCAGCGCCCCTACCTAAATGTAATGATGGCTACTTCATGCTCATGGGAGAAACGAATCTCCTGCGCGTGAATTTGGGCGCTGAGAAGGCCATCGCGGGTATCGCAGGCAAGGCGGGCGGCAATGTCCAGGCGCGAGGCTGTGGGATATTTGCCTGCATCCGCGCCCCGGCCCCATGCCATTGCCGTAAGCGTGTTGGAATCATCGTCGCGCAGGGTCAGTTTGAGATGTTCGCCCTTTTTGACGGATTGCGCCCGAACCACGCGCAGATTGCGCAGCAGTAACAGGGGTTCGGTACGATCTTCGCGCAGGGGAGCCATGTGCGCCAGTACGCGCAGGGTTTCCAATGAAACGTCACCGGCTGCAAACTCCCCGTCGAAATCCAGAACAGGCGGCGCAATCGCTGCGCCTTCCTGCCGCGCCTGAATTGCCTGTTCCCGCCGATACGCCGTAACCCACGCATCCAGCCGTTCCGCCAGCAGGGGCAGGTTTTCCGCAGGCAGGGCAAATCCGGCGGCAAACGCATGGCCGCCGCAGCGCGTCAGCAAGGCTTTACATTCGGGCGATTTCAGCGCGTGGAGAATGGGCGTATCGCGGGGTGAGCGGCACGATCCCATGAGGGTTCCGTCTGCGCCAATCCGGGCGGCAAGCGCGGGGCGGTTGAATTGTCCCGCCAGTTCGGACGCGAGCGGGCCGAGCAAGCCGGGCTGCCATTCCGCGCAGGCCACAACAACAATCCCGTCATGCAAGATTCCCATTCCCGGCTGCGCGGCATCGCCGGACAGCAGGGCAAGCGCTTCAGTTTGAACCTGCGCCTGCATGATTTTGCGCTGCCGATTGAAGCCTTCCAGACGCATGGCTCCCTGCCGCGCATCCGTTTCTTCCTGCGCTAGCAGCACATCAAGGGCGTAATGCGGATCATCCACGCGCCCCGGAGCGTTCAAGCGCGGCCCGATTTGGTAGGCGATACTCGCGCTCGACAGCAGGGATGTGTCCACTACGCCGGACGTTTGCAGCAGGGCGCGGAGGCCGAGTTTTGCGGTCTTGCGCAACTGCTCCAATCCCAACTGCACCAGAACGCGGTTTTCGTCCACAAGCGGGGCCATATCCACAACCGTGCCCAACGCGACAAATTCCAGCAGGCGATTGCGCGCGTTGGTCAGGGACAGCCCGCGCCGTTCGCACAACGCCAGCATGGTTTTGAACGCCACGCCCACGCCGGACAGGGCGCGAAACGGGTACACGGAATCGGCGCGGTTTGGATTGACAATCGCCACGCAGGGAGGAAGCAGCGCGTCCGGTTCCGGCTCGTGATGGTCGGTGACAATAAGGTCTATGCCCATTTCGCGGGCAGCGTTTGCGGCCTCGTGCGCGTCCGTGCCGCAGTCTACGGACAGCAATAGGGTCGCGCCATTCTGCTTTGCCCGTTCTAAAGCCTCGACATGCAGGCCATAGCCGTCGTTCAGGCGGTGCGGTATGTGGCACGTGACGTTTGCGCCCAATCTTCGCAGCGCGTACACCACAAGCGCGGTTGCCGTAATGCCGTCCGCGTCGTAATCGCCGTGTACGTGAATGGTTTCCCCATTTTCAAGAGCGCGGTGCAAGCGTTCCGCAGCCGCTTTCATATCGGGAAGCAGCCAGTGGCTATGCAGCGCGTCGGCATCCGGGCAATTGAACGCCTGCACCTTGTCCGCCGTGTCCAGTCCAAGCCGCAGGTACAGTCCCGCAACGCTCGCTGATACGTTCAGCGCGTTCGCCAGAGTATCTGCTTGTGCGGCATCAACAGGCGTAATCCGCCATTGAACTTCGGTTTGTCTGTTATCCGTTGGCAGCAAAGAAAGGTTGTTTGTGTCCATGCGTCGGCTCCGCAAAAAAGAAGGAGTAGTTGTCTTTATGTCTACTACATTCTTACGCGGGAAAGCGGAACCGTTGTGCCGACATTTATCCACTTTATGCAAAACGAAAAAAGCTCCTCTCCCGGCGGGAACGAGCGGCCAGGAAAGGGTGTCTATAAATGGACGCCCAGGGTGAGGTACTTCCACAACCAAACTGAAAACGGGGTAGAATGAATGTATCGCGCAGCGCAGCCGATAATCGCTTATTGATACTTCTACTTTGCGGCCCCTTGCGGCTGCCGGAATGGATATGCAACGTGAGCGAGAGTGTGATTGAACCTGCTTCCAGCAATGTGAGCAACCCTGTTTTGAGCAAGGACGCGCCCGCCGCTCCTAAAGGCCGCTTGTTCGTGATTTCCGGGCCGTCCGGCGTGGGCAAGGACGCCCTGCTCGGACGCCTGTATCAGTGCCTGCCTAATATCAAGCAAAGCGTGAGCGCGACAACCCGCGCGCCCCGCCCCGGCGAAACGGACGGCACAGACTACCATTTTTTCAGCCACGCGCAATTCGAGAGCGACATTAGAAATGGCTATTTTTTGGAACACGCTCGCTATGGAACCGATTACTACGGGACGCCGCGCGGCAAAGTGGACGACCTGCGGCGGCTTGGCATAGATGTGGTGCTGAAAATCGAAGTGCAAGGCGCGGCGCAAATCAAGGAACTGGTTCCCGACGCCGTTCTGGTTTTCATCAAGCCGCCCAGTTTGGCCGAGTTGGAGCGCCGTCTGCGGTCGCGCGGCACAGACACGGAACAAAAAATCATGGACCGTCTCGCCATCGCGCAGTACGAACTCGCGCAATTGTTTCTCTACGATTACATGGTGACGAACGATAATTTTGAGACGGCGTTAAAAGTGCTGTGCGGCATCGTGGCGGCGGAACGGGAAAGAGGAGCGCATGTATGAATACGAGGAGACAACTGAAGAACACAGCGCCCTGACTTCCACGCCGCAAACGTTGCTCGGCAAAGAGATACTGCTCGGCGTTACCGGCAGCATTGCCGCGTACAAAGCCGCCGATTTGTGCAGCCGCTTGGGGAAATTGGGCACGAATATCCATGTCGCGCTGACGCCTGCCGCCGCGCAATTTGTCGGCGCGGCTACGTTTCGCGCGCTGACGCGCAATCCCGTTGTCATGGATGTATTCGATGAGCCTGCCGACAAGCGCATCGCCCATATTGATCTGGCGCAGTCCGCCGATTTAGTGTTGGTTGCGCCTGCAAGCGCGGACATTCTCGCCCGGATGGCGCATGGGCTGGCCGATGACATGCTTTCCACCTGTCTGCTTGCCACGCCGCCCACAACGCCCCTGCTGGTCGCCCCGGCCATGAATACCGTAATGTGGGAACATCCGGCTACGGTTGCCAACGTACAGACATTGAGGGCGCGGGGAGTTCAGTTTATCGCGCCCGGTTACGGCTTGCTGGCGTGTCAGGATATGGGCACAGGTAAACTGGCGGATGTGGAAGACATCGTTGCCGCTGTATGCAAGCAACTGGAACCTCAGCCGGATATTGGGCAGGCAGGCAATGACAACGCCGAAACAGCAAGCCAACATCCAACAACATCGGAAACCGAATCATCCGGGAAATCGTGGCAGGGGAAGCGCGTCCTGATTACCGCCGGGGCAACCCGCGAACCGCTCGATCCCGTCCGCTTTTTGTCCAATCGTTCCAGTGGCAAAATGGGGTACGCGATTGCCGGGGAAGCCGCCGCGCAGGGCGCAGTCGTCACACTGGTCAGCGGATTTGCCACCGCCACGCTGCCGCCCGGCGTGTGCGTGGTTTCGGCGCATACGGCGCAGGAGATGCTTGCCGCCTGCCAATCCCATTTTGCCGACTGCGACGTGTTTATCGCCGCCGCCGCCGTTGCCGACTACGCGCCCGAAACCGTACAAACGCAAAAAATTAAGAAGCCGGAATCACCAACAGACAGCAAGCACACAGCGGAAGCAAACGATCCGCAAACGGAAATAGTGACGCTCCGCCTGAAGCGCACACCTGATATTGTGGCAACATTGGCGCGTTCCAAGCAACCGGGGCAAATCGTCGTCGGCTTCGCGGCGGAAACCGAGCATCTCTTAGCCCATGCCCGCGCCAAACTTGAATCCAAGCGCCTCGATCTCATCGTCGCCAACGACATAACGGCGCAAGGCGCAGGTTTCGACACGGACACCAACATCGTCACGCTGCTCTGGCCCAATGGACAAACGCAGGTTCTGCCCCAAATGTCCAAAAGCGAAGTCGGACGCGAACTCCTTCACGCGCTGTTGCCTTTGTTGCAGGCGCGTGAAATCTAATCTTTATTGTTCTTTTTTCGTTTTGGTTCGCGTTTTTCGCGGTTCTTCCGTATTCTGTCTTGTCTTTCTTTGGCTGTAATTTTTCATGCTCAACACGCCGCTTCGCAAAAACATGGACTGGCTCCTGCTGCTGCTGGTATATCTGCTGGCCGTGATTGGCGTTCTGATGATTTTCAGCGCCACGCATGGCGACGCCGCCGCATTCCACAAAAAGCAGATGATTTGGATTGTACTTGGCACAGGTGGACTCGCGCTGACCGCCACACTGGATTACCATCTATATACGCGCTTTGCCAAACACCTGTACTGGTTCAATTTGGGCTTGCTGCTGCTGGTGAAAGTGAAAGGCTCGACAACGAACGGCGCAGCGCGGTGGATAAAAATCGGCGCGTTTCAATTGCAGCCCTCCGAATTTGCCAAACTGTTCGTGATACTCACGCTGGGAGTCTGGCTGGCGCGGCGGCAGGAGGAAATCAAGGACTTCAAAACGCTCGGCCTGTCCTTGCTGTACATCAGCGTACCGACGTATTTGATTTTGAAACAGCCGGATTTGGGAACCGCGCTGGTGATTCTTGCCATCTGGTTCGGCATGACTTATATGGCGGGCGCAAAGTTAAAGCATCTGGCCGCGTTTGGACTGGCGGGCGTGGGATTGTTCAGCCTGATGCTGTGGACGGGCAAAATCAACAAGTATCAGGGGGATCGGCTGGCAACGTTCTGGTCGCAGTTCACGGGCAAGGAAGACGCGGGCGCGAAAAAGGAAGGCTACCACGTCGTGCAGGCGCGTATCGCCATCGGGTCGGGCGGATTATGGGGCAAGGGGTATCTGCACAGTACGCAGGTGCGCGGCGGCTACGTGCCGGAAAAACAAACCGATTTTATTTTTACCACAGTCGGCGAGGAATGGGGGTTTGTGGGCGCATTGGCGCTGACGGCGATTGTACGGCCTGCTGCTGTGGCGCGGGACGCAAATCATTGTCGCCGCCGATGAAGATGTATTGGGCAAATTAATCGCGACGGGCATCGTCACCATGCTGACGTTCCATATCGTTGTCAACATCGGCATGAACATCGGCATCGTGCCGGTTGCGGGCGTTCCCCTGCCTCTTGTCTCGTCGGGCGGCAGCAACATGCTGCTCACGCTGGCGGCTATCGGCCTGCTGCAAAGCATCCTGCGCCACCGCCACCAGTTGCTGTTCTGAGGTTAGGGTTTTAAGGTTTTAGGGGTTGGGTATTGGGTTTGTACCTTACACAAGGCGCGCTTATGGCAATCAACGGCGACAAATTGGCGGTGGAGGGTGGGAGGCCGGTTCGGGACGTTGCGCGGCGTCCCTGGCCGGCATGGCCGGTTTATGACGCGGCGGAAGAACGCGCTTTGCTGGACACGCTGCATAGCGGGCATTGGTGGCGCGGAGAAGGCGAGCAGGGACGATTGTTTGAGCAGGAATTTGCCGCGTACCATTCAGCCAAACATGGCGCGGGCTGCGCTAATGGAACCGCCGCTCTGGAGATTGCGCTGCGGGCGCTCAATATCGGATATGGCGACGAAGTGATTCTGCCCGCGTATACCTTTATCGCAACGGCAAGCGCTATTCTTGCGGTGGGCGCAGCCCCGGTTTTCGCGGATATTGACCCCCATACGCTGACCCTTGATGCCGCTTCCGCCGCGTCCCTCATCACGCCCCGAACGCGCGCCCTGCTTCCCGTTCACGTTGCGGGACGCCCCGCCGACCTTGATGCGCTGCTTGCCCTTGCCCAACTACACAATTTACCGTTAATCGAAGATGCGGCGCAGGCGCATGGAGCCGCGTGGCGCAATACGCCCGTCGGGGCCATCGGCAGCATAGGAATATTCAGTTTTCAGGCCAGCAAAAACCTTAACGGCGGCGAAGGCGGCATGGTTGTGACCAATGACGACGCGCTTGCCGAGCGCGTTGAATCCATAATCAACGTGGGCTGGAGCGGGCAGGGCAGCCGCCGCTACGCGCAGCCGGTACATCCCGGCAATTACCGTCCGGGCGAATTCCAATCCGCTATTCTGCGCGTTCAATTGACGCGCCTGCCCCAACAAACCGCGCAGCGGCAGGCCAATGCGAATTATCTTCGCTCCCTGCTGGCCTCCCTTGACGGCATTTTACTGCCCTTCGATGACCCACGCATCACAAGCCATGCGTACCACTTATTCACGTTCCGCTTTGTTTCCGAACGGTTCGGCGGGCATAGTGCCGGGGAACTCGCTCACGCCCTGCGCGCGGAAGGCATTCCTTGTTCAGCCGGGTACGCGCCTCTGTACCGCGAAACGCCATTTGCGCAATATGCCCCGCAACTGGTAAACTCATGCAGGGCAAACGCCACGCAGAACGATTTCGTGAACTACGCGGACGTTGTTCTTCCGCATTGCGAGCAGGTCTGCCGCGATACCCTGTGGCTGCCGCAAACACTGTTGCTTGCCGCGCCCGACGACATGGACGATGTTGCCGCCGCCCTGATAAAAATCCGGCAAGCATGGCAAAATTGATAGACTGCCGATAGTTGCAAAAAAAGCGTTGTCGGTGCTATCATTAGGCGGCTTTAACGCCTGAACGATACCGTTCAAGGCCGCCCCTGTTTGGAGAAAGGAATGTGCCCTCGCGCCCGCTATAGAAGACGGCGTGTTGAGCCGCAGACGGCATGAATATCCTGCAAATCGTTTCGGCCTCGCGCACCGGCGGCGTGGAGCGCCATGTGGTTGTACTCAGTGAAATTTTGCGACGGCGCGGCCACAACGTTACCGCCATTTGCCCGCCCGGCGAGTGGCTGCCCGATCAATTACGGCATGTGGGCGTCCCGGTGGAAGAAATCATTATGCGCGGCATGGAGTCGTGCAAAATTGCCCGGCTGCTGCCCCAATTCGTCCGCGCCCATAAGATAGACCTCATCCATTCCCACCTGACTCGCGCCACCTACTTTGCCTGCTACACAGGCCGCATGGCGCGTCTGCCGGTGGTTTCCTCCGTTCATGTGATGACGCGCGATATTGCCTATCGGCGCTTGTTTCGCAGGCCCGGAAATCAAATCGTCACTGTTTCCGAATATCTGCGGCAGGCGCTGCTGCATCAGGGTATCCCCGGCGAACACGTCCGCACCATCCACAACGGAACCGATTTCTGCGCTTCGGAATTGCCGACGGTTGACGAACTGCCCATTGTCGGCGAATGGCCTACTACAGAAACGGAAAATTTGCGCGAATTGGAACTGTGCGCGACAGGCGCGAGGCGCTTTCCGCCCCTGCCGGAAGCCGCCGATGTCGAAACCGCTTTACGCGCGCTGTCAGGCGCAAGAGGGATGGAAACCATCGGCGGTGGCCGCGATATGAGCGCGCAATCCCGGCCCCGGCAGGATGTTCTCACCGTTCATTCCGAGTGGAGCATACCGCAGGATGCGGAACTCATCGGGCTATTTGCCCGCATGGAAGAATTCAAAGGCCCGTTTGTGCTGACGCAGGCCGCGCGCCAAATTGTCGCTTCCCGCCCCCGCGCTTATATCTTCTTCGTTGGCCCTATCGAGCCGAACGTACAGCAGGAATTGTCGGAAATCGCCGACGCGAACGGCGTTGTTGATCGCCTGCGCTTCACGGGCCAGCGCAACGATGTGCGCCGCCTGATGAGCGCTATGGACGTGGTCACACTGCCGTCGCGTTATGAAGCGTGCAGCATGGCGATACTGGAAGCGATGGCGCTGGGCAAGCCTGTGGTCGCAACCCGCGCCGGAGGTAATCCCGAACTGATCCGCGACGGCGAAACCGGGCTGCTCATCGAGCGCACCCCCGAAGCGCTTGCGCAGGCCATTATCCGCCTGCTTTCCAATCCATCTCAACGGGCGCAAATGGGCGCAGCCGCGCATGATCGCGCCCAGACCTCGTTTTCCGCCGGCGTTATGGTCAGCCAGATCGAATCGCTGTACCACGAAATGCTGACACAAAATGCTAGATAAACCTCCTGCGTTCCCCACATTCTCATGCCTGAAAAACTCAGTTCAAAAGAACAACCTCGTACAAAATACGGGAACATGCTGACAGAAAGTGGCGTCTTTACCGCCGTACAGCGTTTGATGCAGCCGGATCATGATGTTCGCTGCTCTACACGAGCGCTGTTCTGCTCAACATGTTCGCCCCCGCGCCTGAAATCAGGGATAATGTTGTAGATAGTCTCCGTTTCCGCTGTGGCTTTGGGACATAACACAATCAGGTTGCGCGTTCATTGGCGGTTTCATCAAGTTTTGAAAGGAACACCCGCGATGGTCGCACGTTCGTTTGTCTGGGCGCTCATGGTGAGCGCCTTTGTTTCGTCCTGGGGGCTTTGCGCGCCTGTTCGCGCCCAAATCGGAACTCTTGCCGGTTCCGTCGTAGATCAGCAAACCGGTTCCGGGATCGCCGGAGCCATCGTTACTTCAGGGGGGCGGCAGGCCACTACCGACGCGCAGGGACACTACACGCTCACTCAGGTGTCCTACTCCGCCACCAGCATTGCCGCTTCGGCAGCCCGGTATCTGTCCGGTTCCGTTACGATCAACATCACCAATTGGGCCACCGGCTCTGCGCCCACTATTTCTCTCAAACCGGCTCCAACGAATACTATCGCGTGGAACGGCGGGAATTGGTACCTGGCAGGCAACAACTACGCCTGGTGGAACTACGGCACGGACTTCGGCACAGGCGGCTTCGGCAAGTACACCAACTTCACTCAGATCAACTCCGACTTCGCCACCATGCACAGCCAGCATGTGACGACAAGCCGCTGGTTCGTCTTTGCCGATGGGCGCTACTCCCCGGAGTTCGACGGCAGCGGCAACGTGACCGGCTTGGACAGCCAGTTCTTCTCGGACATAGACACCGCCTTGCAGATCGCCCACAACAACAATGTCTACCTCATCCTCAACCTCGCCGACTTCCTGATGTGGACAGGGCCGCGCACAAGCGGCACAGTCAGCGGCGGCGGACACGCTTCGATGGTGACAAACGCGGCGGTGCAGCAAAGTTACCTGGAGAATGCTGTCAAGCCCCTGCTCTTGCACATCGCTGCCAGTCCCTACAAGAACAACGTTCTGGCGTATGACATCATCAACGAACCCGAATACACCATTAGTGAGATCACCGGCGGCGGCTTACCCTTAGCGCAGGTGCAAACCTTTGTGAAGAACTGCGCCACTTACATCCATCAGTACAGTGGCGGCGCGTATGCCACACTTGGCTCAGGAACGCCTCAGTGGGTGGGCTACTGGAAAGGGTTGGGGCTGGACTTCTACCAACTGCACTACTACCCCAACTTCGACGGCAACGGACCGGGCAGTGGCTTGCCGCCCTATGCGAGTTTAGGATCTGGACAAGCCCTGCATTGTGGGCGAGTTCGCCACCAACGACAACTCCTACACGGTGGGTGACACCACGCCTCTCAGCGCGCAGTGGCACTTGGACACCATCTTCAAGTACGGCTACGCGGGCGCGTTAGGCTGGAGCTACGAACCCATTGACAACGAAGGCAACTGGAATGCCTTCGCGCCCGTGTTCACCAACTGGGTCAACGGTCACACCGCGGTTGCCGGACCGCAATAAAAGCGGAGAGGAGAAGAGGAGAGGGGAGAATATAGAAACCGCGAAACACACGAACTAAACGAAAAAAGACAAAAGAACAGAGAGAAGCATCGAAAGAACCTTATGGATGGGCTTCTTAGCTTTGCCTCCTTTTGCCTCTTTGCGGTTCTTTTCGCCTTTCCTGTTTTCGTCTTGGTTCGTGTGTTTCGCGGTTTCTATATTCTCCCCCTTTCGTCCTCCTCTTCATGGAGTTCGGCAAACGCCATATAGGGAGGAAGGGAGCGCCCCTGTTCTTCCAACTCCTTTTGTTCCGCTTTGAACTGCGCGATGCGGCGGTCCAGGCGTCGGGCGTTGCGAAACGCTTGTCCCGCCGTGAACGCCAGCAGAAACACTCCCAGACACAAAAACATCACCTTGAACAGTACGCCAAACATGCGCCGTAACTTCCTTCCGTGCCGAATACAACCGTCAATCTTATACGTTCAGTATACGCTATCCGGCTTTTCACCGCAAATCCGGCAGGAAGAAGCCACGTATTTGACGAACAAACACCAGGCATTGCATCTTCTGTCTTCTGTCTTCTTCTCAGGGAGTTCAAGCGCGTGAGAGTGGTTTTGCTTATTGTTGGTTTGTGGGTGGTTGTTGGCGCGGGGCGATGGCTGTGGCTGCGCCTGCCTGCCGGCAGGCGCAAACCGGTACGTGACATAGCAGGCTACGCGGTTCTGGTTGCGTTTTCGTTTCTGTTTGTCGGGCCGTTTGTGTGGATGCTGTCCACGTCCCTGAAATCCGATACGCAGGTGTTGAGCGCGGAAACGCATTGGCTGCCGACCGTACCGACCGTCAGGGTTCATAAGCAGGACGAAAACGGATTGTGGCAGGACGTGTACCAGCCGATTCAAACCCTCGCGGAACCGACGGGCGGCGAACCGGCGTATGTGGCCGTCACGCAGGAACACGACGACGGCACAAGCGAAATACGCGGCGTGGCGAACGGCAAATTGACGGAGCCGGGCAAAACTGTTTCCGATTCGCGCCTGCGCCCCGCGCATTGGCTGGCCCCGCAATGGCACAATTACCCCGACGCGCTGACTTCGTTTCCCTTTGTCCGCTACACGCTCAATACGCTTGTGATCTGCCTGCTGACCATGATCGGAACCGTGCTTTCCGCCGCTCTGCCCGCGTATGGCTTTGCGCGGCTGCGCTGGAAGGGGCGCGAAGCCCTGTTTTTCCTGCTGATCGCCACCATCATGCTGCCGCCGCAGGTGACGATGCTGCCCGTATTTTTGATTTTCCGCGCGCTGCACTGGACGGGAACCCTGCTGCCGCTTGTCGTGCCCTCATTTTTCGGTTCGGCGTTTTATATCTTTTTGCTCCGGCAGTTCTTTATGACAATTCCGCAGGAGCTTTCCGACGCCGCGCGCATTGACGGCTGCTCGGAACTAGGTATCCTGTGGCGGATACTCGCGCCGATTGCCCGTCCCGCCCTGGCAACCGTCGCGCTTTTGTCCTTCACATCCGCATGGATGGACTTTGCCGGGCCGCTGATTTATCTGCACGACGAGCGCACCTATACATTGGCGATTGGCTTGATGGCGTTTTTAGGACGGCACGGCGGCGACTGGAGCCTGCTCATGGCGGCCAGCATGGTGATGACCCTGCCCATGCTGGTGTTATTCTTCTTCGCCCAGCGCACCTACATACAGGGCATTGCCTTAACCGGCTTAAAAGGATGAGCAAACCGCGAAAGACACGAAATAAACGAAAAGAGACAAAAACAGACAGAATTAAAAGAGTTTTCAGGTTCATGCCGGGAATGGATCAGGCATGGTGTGGTTCTCCTTCAATCCCACCAAAGGACGAGAACGCGCCCTCCATTGCGCGTTCCCATGCGGGAGTCCGCCTCTTTCGCGGAAAGCCAGTGAACCTCTGCCGTCCAACTATTCGCCAGTTCTTCCAACTGGGCATCATTCGCGCCGGAAGAGAGAATGTAAAGCGTGTCGGCGTTCCAGTGGTTATCTTCCAGATCGCGCAGGCAGATTAAGTCGGAAGGATGATCCCGCGTCAGCAGGCAGGCTCGCCACCAGTCTTGATGCTTTCGCAAATCGGCAGCGACTCTTTCTCCCTCCATCGCGTTGTAGTTCGTACTTTCAATGAGCCGCAGCTGCAGTTCCTGAATTTTGCTGATAGTCACGAATCACGCCTCCTCGTTTGCTCGTATCTGCTGTTCAACTTCCGCATGATGAGCCCGTACATACGCCCATGCATGCGCCAGATCATCGGCATGAAGTGTTGGGTATGAGCGAAGCAGGTCAGCCTCGTTGATCCCAAGCTGCCGCGCCTGCTCCAATGCCCAAACAGGTATGCGAGTGCCGATAATGCAGGGGTCTCCTCCACAGACGCTGGGAATGCTTTCCACGCCAGGAAACGTCTCACCTAAATCGTTGGCAACCCATTGCAGCAACTGCGCTTTTTCCGCCCGCGTCATGCCGAACAACAACTTTTCCGCCTGTTGTAATGCCTGTGTCATAGCTGTTTCCTAAAAGATATAGACCTGCCTCAGCCAAATAGACGCACTCGTCCCTTTGCAGGAGTATTTTCGGTAACACCATGCCGCAGTTTACCTTTGTGCTTTTTCGAATTAGCGGTAGTCTTTTGCCGCTCTTCCTGCACCCATTTATTCGCCGCCTTCATGTACTGGTTTTCACATTTAGCGCAGACATTTTCACCGTCACATTTCTGTGCAGCTTGTATTAAGGCCAGACCACACAGGTAAATGGTGTCTGTGGTACTTTGTTGCCAATGGCTTACTCCACTGGCTGTACGCATCCATCGTCCACCTGACAGCCTTTGCTTCTCATGGTCTAACGCAGCCTTCTCCTGTCTACGTTGCGCTTTATCAGACGCGGCAAGTTTGCGGCTGCATTGATGTTGCGGCCAACTGCCGCCAAGTTCCTCAAAGAAAACTTTGCTGCCGCAGTCGCACCAGAAATAGAATACGTTTACTCCGCAAGCGCTGCAGCGAGACGGCCGCGTTCTCGCATTGCACCAATCCCCATGAGAAATGCCGTTGTAGTCCATTTACTACTCTCCGATTTGCGGAAAACTCAAAAGCAGGTCAATGATAAGTCTACTGCTTCTTACCAACACATCACGGCGTCAACAATTGCATTTACTGCCTCGTTAGTTAGCGGAGCCAGCATTGTGTCGTAGTTTGTTCGCAGATGCTTGCCCAATTCGTCACAAATGGGTTCCAGCAGCCAGCGCCAGGAACCTTTGTCATCTATCATGTCGAACACAAACAAGCAGACAGGCAAGGAAATGTTCTTTAATTCGGATTCTTGTTGCTGTGTCGCATAAAGACGTTCTGGAGAGTTATGGCGTCCTCCCTTTCTCCCGGAAACGAACCCCTTTGTAACGACGGCAAAGGTTCGGTTTTCCTCGTTTTTCCGCCCCGGCAGTTTTACAAGTAAGTCAAGGGCAACGTCCTGCGAACAGGCAGTAACAGTAATGTCTTCGCGGCGCGTCAGCAAAACAATGGCAAGCTGCGTTGCGCGATACGCGACCAAGTCTTTTTCAATCGTTGCCATGCGTTACCTCCAATTCACATCATGAAAGGATGACGCCAGTTTGGGCAGGGGCGACGCTGTCCAATACGCTTTCACTTCGTTCCAGAGTTGCTGACGGTTCGGAGCGTTAATGGGAAACGCCGTGCTGAGACTGGAAAGGCTTGTCAAGTTTTCGCCATTGACGGAAACCAGATAGCCTTTCTCATCAACATCGTCAATCCCAACAAGGTAAGTCGGAGCCGGGTACGACACCAATCCTCGAATACGCGCCTGACTAACTTGCACTTTAAGGCGATTTTCCCGGCGCGTGTAGCCGAGCCGCGTTGCTTTCACCTGCACAAAGAAGAACGGCGTTGACGACCCGGCGTTGCACAGTTCCACAATGAAATCCGCCATAGGCCATTTATCACCAAGAGAGGCGAGCGAGAAGAAAGAGCCGGATACCTGCGGCTGATATTTGGTCATCAGCGTATAGAATAGGGCTTCGCCCCGCGCCCCCATAGCGTCTTTTGCGTTCATGGTTTACGTTACGCGGTGATGGCTTCGCTGCCGCGCTTGCGAACTTCGATTTTGCGGTCCTTGACGTACCCGGCGAACTCGATACCGCCTCGCGGATACGGCGCGCGAACATCTGCCGCTCCGTCAGCATTTCGGCAATCATGCGGGCGTACACTTTCGGGCGGAAGTAGAACCGCTTGTACATGCGCTCTACCGCGTCCTCGATTTCCGCCGTTGACATATCCGGGTATTGCAGCGTACTGGTCTGGATACCCGTACCCGAAATCAGGCCGTCGCGGGCGAACCAGTTGTTTGCCAATGCCTGATCGTAGAGTTCCGTGCCGGGATAGGGGGCGGCGATGGAGACTTGAATGGTGTGCGGGTCCAATTCCTGCGCGAAGCGAATGGTTTCTTCAACCGTTTCTTTGGTTTCCACAGGCAGGCCGATAATGAACGTGCCATGCACCTTGATGCCCAGTTTCTTGCAGTTCGCCATGAACTCCCGCGCCATGTCCAGCTTGATGCCCTTTTTAATTCGGTTCAGGATTTCCTGATTGCCCAATTCGAAGCCGACAAGGAGGAGGCGCAGGCCGTTGTCGCGCAATTGTTTCAGCGTGTCATAATCTACGTGGGCGCGGGCGTTGCACGACCACGTGAAGTTGTTGCGCTTCATGTGCTTGCTGATTTCGATAGCGCGGGCTTTGTTGATGGTGAACGTGTCGTCGTCGAACATATACTCGCGCACCTTGTCGCCCCAGATGGCTTTGGCTTCGTCCAGTTCGCGCCCGACACATTCGGGGCTTTTGGTGCGGTATTGATGCCCGCCGATGGTTTGGGGCCACAGGCAGAAGGTGCATTTGGCCGGACAGCCCCTGCCCGTGTACCACGACACGTACGGGTGCAGCAGATACCCGATAAAGTATTTGGTAATGTCCAGATTGGCGGCATACGTGGGCAGCACGGACGGCATCAAGTCCCAATCGGGAACCAGTTCGCGGTCTTCGTTGCGCTGGATAATGCCGTTTTTGTCCCGGTAGGAAAGGCCGGTAATGGCGCTCCAATCGTGGTCTTCGGCCAGTTCCTTGCAGGTATAATCGAACTCATGGCGGCACACGAAGTCAATGATCTTGTTTTCGCGCAGGGTTTGTTCGGGCAGAACGGCGACGTGCGCGCCGATGAAGCCGACTTTGACGTTCGGGTTCTGCGCTTTGAGTTGGCGGGCGCACTCGACATCGTTGGCAAGGCTGGGCGTACTCGTGTGCATTACGACGAGTTCGTAATCTTTGGCGATTTTGAGAATGTCGTCCTGCGTCTGATGGTGCGGCGGCGCGTCAATGAGTTTGCTGCCGGGCACGAGCGCGGCGGGCTGCGCCAGCCAGGTGGGATACCAGTAGGACGTGATTTCGCGCTTGGCCTGGTAGCGTGAGCCGGCGCCGCCGTCAAAGCCATCGAATGAGGGCGGGCTGAGGAAAAGGGTTTTCAACACTGCGGGGATTCTCCTTACTGAACAAATACGGAACAAACGAAATAGGTGAATAGCCGCGAATGAACGCGAACGAACGCGGATAAGCGAGCGGCTCTCGTGCCATCGGAATTTTTCAAGCGGATAATTGCTGATGTGCCAACAGTATACCAACAAACCGACGCTTCTGCCTACCTTTCCGCGCGTTTCTGACGCCCTGCGTTGCGGTATTTCTTGTCAATTACGGGAAAAATGGGGTACATTTAGGAGGGGGTAAACGCAATCATGAAACTGTTCGGAATCTCGCTGGGCAAGGAAAAAGCGGTTACATTCAACGAGTTTCGGGATATGGTGCGCCTGGCTGTGCGGCGAACGCATCCCGGCGCGCGAATCGAAGCACGCGACGACGGTTTTATCCTCTACCGCGAGGGTGAAGCGCCAGTTGTCGGCAACATCAAGCAGCTGTACCACAATTACTATAAAAATCCCGGAGACAAGGACGCGCTTATCGGGGCGTGGATCGGTTCGCTGACGTTCGAGACGCCGCAGCATACCTGGATGGAAGCCGCCAACACGCTGCGCCCGACCCTGAAAAACACGTCTTTTGTGGAAGCCGCCAACAAATCCCTGGGCAAGCAGGAGGACTCGCTGCCCTCGCAGCCGTTTTTGGGCGATCTGCATGTGATCGTGATGCGCGACTTGCCCGGCACAGCGGTTGCCGTGACGCAGAAGATGATGGATGATTGGGGCGTCACGCTTCAGCAGTGCGTCACGGAAGCGATGGGCAATCTGGGCATTCAGAGCTTCCCCGACGTATCCAATGCCATGACAACGGGCGGCGGCAAAAAGGGCATAATGGGCGAGGAAGTGGGCCTGGATTTCAAGGGCGACCATCTCACGGCGACGTGGCTGATTTCGGAGCGGTTTCGGGATTTTGTCGGACAGCGCTTGCAGGGAGATTATATCGTATCGGTTCCCAATCGGGGCCGATTGACCGCCGTGCGCGCCGATGAGCCGGGGTTGATCGCGTCCGTGCAGCAGACCGCCCGCAACTATGGCAACCAGCCCTATCCACTTACGGGCATGCTGTTTCATGTCAGCGCGGCCACGACGGGCGGGCAAGTGACCGTGTTTCAGCCCGGCGCGGCGGGTGCGCCGACAACCCTGGACGCGAACAGCCAATTTGCCGCCAGCAGGCAGCCTGCCGCGCCGCCAAGCGTGGGCAACATGGCGTCGGGACTGGCTCCCCTGCCCACGCCCGCGCAGCCCAAAGGTCTCAACGAGTGGTACGGCCTGAGCGAGTCCACCTCGGACGAGCCGGAACCGCCCCCCAACGCGCCGCCGACGGTGAAGACGGCGAGGAAGAAATAAGGCATTAGGCATTAGGCATTAGAAGAACTCTTACAACGCCTTATTGGACACAAACTTTGTAGTTATCTCTTCTGATGCCTAATGCCTAATGCCTAATGCCTACTCATGCTGCACGACATTCTGCACAAACTGGTAGACAGACAGGACTTGACGCGCGCTGAAGCGACAGACGTGATGAACGCGCTGATGACGGGGCAGGCTACGCCGGGACAGATCGGGGCGCTGCTGGTCGCGCTGCGGATGAAGGGCGAAACGGTTGCGGAAGTGACGGGCTTTGTGCAGGCGATGCGGGCGCACCTGGTTCCGGTTCCGACGCGGCGTACTGGTTTATTGGATACGTGCGGCACGGGCGGCAGCCGTTGCCGCGTGTTCAATGTTTCCACGGCAAGCGCGTTTGTCCTCGCGTCATTAGGTATTCCCGTCGCCAAGCACGGCAACCGGGCGATGTCGGGCGTGTGCGGCAGCGCGGATGTTTTGGAAGCGTCGGGAGTGCGCGTCCATCTGTCGCCGGAGCAATCGGCGCGGTGCATAGAGGAGGTTGGCATCGGCTTTTTGTTCGCGCCGAGTTATCATCCCGCCTTGAAGCACGTCGGCCCGATTCGGCGCGAAATCGGCGTTCGCAGCGTTTTCAACCTGCTCGGCCCCCTGTGCAATCCCGCGGGAGCCACGCGGCAAACGATGGGGGTGTATGACCGCCGCCTATGCCCGCTTGCGATTGGAGCCTTGCGCGACCTGGGCAGCGAACGCGCCCTTGCCATGCACGGCGAAGTGGGACTGGACGAAATCGCAACCATCGGCGTCACTACGATCAGCGAACTGCGCGACGGCGAAATTACGCATTACACGCTGACGCGAAACCTGTTAGGCTTACACGGCCCGGAACCCTGCCCCGAAGATTTAGCGCCTCGCGCCACGCCCGAAGAAAACGCGCGATTGCTGCGCGACGTTCTGGCAGGCAAGGATGGTACACAGGCCGAACGCGCCCGTCAGGAACTTGCGGCGGTCAATATAGCGGCTTCCCTGCGCGTGTGTGGACTGGCCGAAACATGGCCGGACGCGGTAGAAATGGCCCGCGAAGCGCTTCATTCCGGCGAGGCGTTAGCGAAACTGGACGAACTTAGCGCGTTTACACGGGGGCTTTGACCTCACCCCCGGCCCCTCTCCTTGCCGCGCAACGCGCTAGGAGAGGGGAGGCGCGTTCACGCAGGATCTCAGTGAAGAGAAAGAAAATACGACATGAGCGTTTTATCGGAGATACTGGCAACGAAGCGGACGGAAGTCGCATGGCAGCGGCAGCGAACGCCCCTCAGCATGATGCAGGAACAGGTGATTGACGCGCCGCCCGCGCGGGATTTTCGCGCCGCTATTCAGACGGCAAGAGAAACGAAGGGCGTGGCGCTGATTGCCGAAGTGAAGAAAGCGTCGCCGTCCAAGGGCGTGATTTGCGCCAACTTCGATGCGCTCGTGATTGCGCGAACGTATGCCGACGCGGGCGCGACGTGCCTGTCCGTGCTGACCGATGAGCCGTACTTTCAGGGCAAATTGGAGTACCTGTCCGAGATACGCAAGATCGTGGATGTGCCTCTATTGCGCAAGGATTTTATCATTGATCCGTGGCAGGTGGTGGAAAGCCGGTTGGCGGGCGCGGACGCGATTTTGCTGATTGTCGCCGCCCTGCCCTGTCAGGATTTACGCGCCTGCCTTGCCCTGACGCGGGAATACGGCATGACGGCCCTGGTGGAAGTACACGACGGAGACGAGTTGCAGGAAGCGCTGGACGCGGGCGCGGATTTCATCGGCATCAACAACCGCGATCTGCACACCTTCCGAACTAATATCGCCGTCACGCTCGACCTGCTGAAGCAAACGCCGCGAACAGACAACAGCACACTCTTTGTCAGCGAAAGCGGCATTGTCACCCGCGCCGACGTGGAAACGCTGGCAAACGCGGGCGTGGACGCGGTTCTCGTCGGCGAAGCCCTGATGCGCGAGTCCGACATCGCCGCGAAAGTACATGAACTGTTGGGAAGTTGATAGATGAGCAACATAGACCGCTATCAAGTGTGCATCTGGTGGAGTGACGAAGATGGCGCATTTGTAGCGTCCATGCCTGAACTTCCCGGCTGCATGGCCGATGGACAGACGCAGGGCGAAGCGCTTGCCGCCCTGCGCGAAGTAGCCGGATTGTGGATTGAGACCGCGCAGCAGTTAGGCCGGGCCGTTCCGCAGCCGTCAACGTTTCCCATAGACCTGCACCGCTCCAAAGCGTCTGTGTAACAGGAACTCTCGTATGTCAAATAGAACCCGTATCAAAATCTGCGGCATCACCAATCTGGAAGACGCGCAGGCTGCCGTTGCGTATGGAGCCGACGCGCTTGGTTTCATTGCGGTCGCGGATTCGCCGCGCTATGTGAAACCGGAGTATGTTGCTTCGCATATTTTGCCTTTCCTGCCTCCATTTATCACGCCGGTGCTGGTTGTTAAAGAATGTGAAGAAGAGAGTTTCCCACCTGCCTTACAGAACTTTGGGGCCGTGCAGTTTTATTCCGGTGATTGCTCCACTACGGTAACGGGAACTACGCGCTGCCTGCGGGCGTTTCGTATTCGGGACGAGGCCAGCCTGCAAGAAATCACGTCGGCGCTAAAGGGGCCATGTCCCGATGCAATTCTGCTTGATACCTACCACAAAGACAAACTCGGTGGCAGTGGCGAAACATTTAATTGGGAACTGGCGATTGAGGCGAAACAGCGGTTCGGATTGCCCATCATCCTTGCGGGCGGGTTGACGGCGGAGAATGTCGGGGAAGCGGTACGAACGGTACGCCCGTATGCGGTAGATGTGTCCAGCGGCGTGGAAGCCAGTCCCGGACGCAAAGACCATGCGAAGATACGGGCGTTTATTGAAGCGGTAAGGGCTGAAGAAAAGGATGAAGGATGAATAATGCCATTGTTTCCTAACCTTTGCTGTTACGACATACACTTGTTACAGCAGGCATTGTTTTATGCCATCCTTCCAGTTTCTCAAAGTTGAACATGGATGCTCCTTTAGTTGATATTTGATAGTTGATAGTTGATAGGCAGACTCGCGCATGTGGAGCAGCCTATAGTACAGGAACTATCAACTATCAACTATCTGCGTCCAACTCTACCATATTAAACAAGCGGTAAGCGTTGTCGTACAGGATGCGGCGGCGTTCGGCTTCGCTGGCAGTTCCGTCCTTGATCATGCCGATGGCGGCGGCGGGGTCGAGGTGGGGCAGGCGGCTGCCGAACAGCAGGCGGTGCGCGCCCACGTCCCGGATGGCGGCGGGGATTTTGGCGCGGTCTAACGCGCCGGACGTTTCGAGGAAAATGTTGGCGGAAGCATGCGCGGCGGCAATGGCTGTGCGCCAGTCGGCTCCGCCCATGCCCAAAAATATGAATTTGTGCATGTTGTACGTTTTGGCGACGTGCAGGGCGACTTCCACGCAGGCCGCATTGGGCGTGTGCAGGAAAATGGGCTTGTGGTAGCGGCGGCACACGTTGAGCAGTTCCTCGGCCAGAATGGGATGCAGCGGCTCGTCAGGGTCGGAACCAATCAGCAGCACGCCCAAAAAGCGCCGGTTGCCCAACAGATCGCGCACGATCTGAATACTGGCGTCCACGCGATTCAGGTGCGCGATCAGGCAGCCGAACAAATTTTCGCTTTGATCCAGCGTGGCTTTCAGGATGCGGTTGCCGGTCACGGGGTCCACCTGCGCGGCCCGCGACGAGAACAGCACGGCGCGGTCAATGCCCCGGCTTTGCAGCAGGGGAGTCAACTGCCCGGCGTCTTGATTGATGCCCGGCAGCACGTTGCCTTCCAGATATACTTGACAGTCTATGATGGGCATGGAACGCTCCAGGCATCAGGCATTAGGCATTAGGCATTAGGAGACACTCTCTAAATGAGCATAATCTGCCGCATAGAAGCATCTTCCTAATGCCTAATGCCTAATGCCTGATGCCTACATGCTAAGGATGCGACGCGCATTGCCGGACAGCACTTGCTGTTTGTCGGCGTCGGACAGGCCGGCGAATTGCAGCGTGTCCAGAGCGGAAATGATGGGATGCGAGGGCGCGTTGGAGCCGAACAGCAAGCGCGTTGGGCCAACCGCGTCCACGACGGCTTTGAGACAGCCCGGCGCAAGCAGGTTCGACAGTTCCAGATGCCAGTTGTCGTGTTCGCGCAGTCCGAGCAAGCTCTCGGCCAGCAGGGCGGGCGGCACATCCGCGAGAATCACAGGTGGCGCGTACTCGTTCAGAACGCGCGCCAGTTGGGTGATGTCGCCGGGTTTGGACACGCCGACAACGATGGGCAGCCCGGTTTTGCGCAAGTCTTCCAGCAGGCAGCCGAAGGGAGAGAAATCTATCGGCCAATTCTGCGCGGCGGGGAAAAAGCGGACCATGCGAAAACCATCGGCTTTGGCCTGCATCAAGGGTGCAGGGTCGCTGTAGTACATCGTCGGGTTGAACGTTGCGACGGGCAGCAGGGAGGGGTTCTGCGCGCAGATGTTTTTCGTCACCGCGTTGCCGACTGCGGGGTCGAGCAGCCAGCCCAGCGTAGACAGCGCGCAGGCTGTGCCGACTCCGTTCTGCTGCATCAATTCCAGCAGCGAGTCCACCGTCAGGTCGGTACTGGCAAGCGGCAGCGGCCCAAACAGCGTATTCACGTCCACAATTTCATCCATACGACACTCCGAAAACAAATTTGAACCACAGAGACACAGAGACACAGAGGGTTCACAGAGAAAGCCACGAGAGGGTTAAGAGAAGTTTACACATTTCACAGGGAAATACCTGCCTGAGACAGCGCAACGCGCAAATATCTTTCAAATTTTTCTATCTTCGTCAGTTTCGCATATTTCGCGGTTCCCATCTCCTTTTCTTCTCTTCTTCTTTTCTTCTTTTCTTCCCCTCTGTGACCCCTCTGTGTCTCTGTGTCTCTGTGGTTCAAACTTTTTCATAAACGGCGCGGAGGCGTTGCAGTACCCGGTCCCGGCCCATCGCTTCCAGAGTTTCGTACAGTCCCGGCCCACTGGTGCGGCCTGTTGTCGCTACCCGCGTGGGATGAACAACGTCGGCGTGTTTCAAGCCCAATGCTTCCACGATTTGATGCGTGGCGCTCGAAAGGTTTTCCGTTGTCCATTCGGGCAGCGCCTCGAACGCGCTGATTTCCTGTTCCAGCATGGATTTCAGATAGGGAACGCCAAACCATTTGGCCGTCGCTTTCGGATCGTAGCCAGTCGGATAATCCAAGTCCTCAAAAAAGAAGCCGACCAGATCAACCACTTCCGACAGCATCTTCATGCGCTCCAGTTCGAGGGGAATCACCCGGCGCACATAATCCAGCACTTCGATGCGGTATTTTTCCTTACGCGCTTCCCACTGCTTGTCGGTTTCCAGTTCCTCCTGGCGCGGTTCGGGCGGGACAAGGCCGGCCTGGCGCAGATACGGCAGGCACAGGCCGATGATGCGCCCCGGTTCCGACTGCCGAATGTAATGCCCGTTCATCCACCTCAGTTTCTCGTAATCGAACACGGCGGGGCTGTCCGCAATGCCGGACAGGGAAAACCGCTCGATGAGTTCCGGGATGGAAAACAGTTCACGGTTTTCGTCGCCCGCCGACCAGCCGAGCAGGACGATAAAGTTAATCAGCGCTTCCGGCAGATAACCGGCTTCCATGAACGCCTTTACCTGCGTGGAGCCGTGCCGCTTGGCGAGTTTCTTTTTATCCGTGCCGACGATCACGGGCAGATGCGCGAACTTGGGCTTGTCCCACCCGAACACCTCGTACAGATACAGCATTTTGGGCGCGCTCGGCAGCCACTCCTCGCCGCGCAGAATGTGCGTGATACGCATCAAATGATCGTCAACCGTGCAGGCCAGAAAGTACGTGGGAAAGCCGTCGGATTTGAGCAGAACCTGATCGTCCTGCAATTTGTACTCAAAATGGATTTCGCCGCGTATTTCGTCATGCAGAAGGCAGATTCCGTCAAGCGGCATGGCAAGGCGCACCACGCTGGACGGTTCCGCGCCTTCCTTTTCCAATCGTTCCAGGCGCATGCGCTCACGGGCTTCCGCATTGCGGCAATGGCGGTCATAGCCCGTCGGCAGGTTACGCGCCTGCTGTTGGGTTCGCAGCAAGTCCAGGCGCTCTTTGGTGCAGTAGCAGCGGTACGCATGGCCCTCGGCAATCAGTTTTTCGGCATGTTCCAGATAGATAGGAAGGCGCTGCGACTGCACATACGGCCCCGACGCGCCGCCGATAAACCAGCCTTCATCCGGCATGGTTCCCGCGTAATGAAAACTCTCTTCCAATTCATACGTGCTTTCCGGCACATAGCGGCCCGGCGTCCGGTCGGTATCTTCCAGGCGCACCAGAACTGGCCGCCTTCCCGCCGCGCCAGCAGCCAGTTATAAACCGCCGTGCGCAGCCCGCCAACGTGCGGCGAACCGGTCGGCGAGGGCGCATAACGAACACGAACAGGCATAACAACCTCCAACCCTTCAGAAAACAGAATAATCTATTATGGCATAGACAGCGCGGAAGGTCCAACTCTACCATATTAAACAAGCGGTAGGCGTTATCGTACAGGATGCGGCGGCGTTCGGCTTCGCTGGCTCGTTCCGTCCTTGATCATGCCGATGGCGGCGGCGGGGTCAAATGGGGCAGGCGGCTGCCGAACAGCAGGCGGTGCGCGCCCTACGTCCCGGATGGCGGCGGGGATTTTGGCGCGGTCTAGCGCGCCGGACGTTTCGAGGAAAATGTTGGCGGAACATGCGCGGCGGCAATGGCCGTGCGCCAGTCGGCTCCGCCCATGCCTAAAAATATGAATTTGTGCATGTTGTACGTTTTGGCGACGTGCAGGGCCACTTCCACGCAGGCCGCATTAGGCGTGTGCAGGAAAATGGGCTTGTGGTAGCGGCGGCACACATTGAGCAGTTCCTCGGCCAAAATGGGATGCAGCGGCTCGTCAGGGATCGGAACCAATCAGCAGCACACCCAAAAAGCGCCGGTTGCCCAACAAATCGCGCACGATCTGAATACTGGCGTCCACGCGATTCAGGTGCGCGATCAGGCAGCCGAACAAATTCTCGCTTTGATCCAGCGTGGCTTTCAGGATGCGGTTGCCGGTCACGGGGTCCACCTGCGCGGCCCGCGACGAGAACAGCACGGCGCGGTCAATGCCCCGGCTTTGCAGCAGGGGAGTCAACTGCCCGGCGTCTTGATTGATTCCCGGCAGCACGTTGCCTTCGAGATATACTTGACAGTCTATGATGGGCATGGAACGCTCCAGGCATCAGGCATTAGGCATTAGGCATTAGGAGACACTCTCTAAATGAGCATAATCTGCCGCATAGAAGCATCTTCCTAATGCCTAATGCCTGATGCCTGATGCTTACATGCTAAGGATGCGACGCGCATTGCCGGACAGCACTTGCTGTTTGTCGGCGTCGGACAGGCCGGCGAATTGCAGCGTGTCCAGAGCGGAAATGATGGGATGCGAGGGCGCGTTGGAGCCGAACAGCAAGCGCGTTGGGCCAACCGCGTCCACGACGGCTTTGAGACAGCCCGGCGCAAGCAGGTTCGACAGTTCCAGATGCCAGTTGTCGTGTTCGCGCAGTCCGAGCAAGCTCTCGGCCAGCAGGGCGGGCGGCACATCCGCGAGAATCACAGGTGGCGCGTACTCGTTCAGAACGCGCGCCAGTTGGGTGATGTCGCCGGGTTTGGACACGCCGACAACGATGGGCAGCCCGGTTTTGCGCAAGTCTTCCAGCAGGCAGCCGAAGGGAGAGAAATCTATCGGCCAATTCTGCGCGGCGGGGAAAAAGCGGACCATGCGAAAACCATCGGCTTTGGCCTGCATCAAGGGTGCAGGGTCGCTGTAGTACATCGTCGGGTTGAACGTTGCGACGGGCAGCAGGGAGGGGTTCTGCGCGCAGATGTTTTTCGTCACCGCGTTGCCGACTGCGGGGTCGAGCAGCCAGCCCAGCGTAGACAGCGCGCAGGCTGTGCCGACTCCGTTCTGCTGCATCAATTCCAGCAGCGAGTCCACCGTCAGGTCGGTACTGGCAAGCGGCAGCGGCCCAAACAGCGTATTCACGTCCACAATTTCATCCATACGACACTCCGAAAACAAATTTGAACCACAGAGACACAGAGACACAGAGGGTTCACAGAGAAAGCCACGAGAGGGTTAAGAGAAGTTTACACATTTCACAGGGAAATACCTGCCTGAGACAGCGCAACGCGCAAATATCTTTCAAATTTTTCTATCTTCGTCAGTTTCGCATATTTCGCGGTTCCCATCTCCTTTTCTTCTCTTCTTCTTTTCTTCTTTTCTTCCCCTCTGTGACCCCTCTGTGTCTCTGTGTCTCTGTGGTTCAAACTTTTTCATAAACGGCGCGGAGGCGTTGCAGTACCCGGTCCCGGCCCATCGCTTCCAGAGTTTCGTACAGTCCCGGCCCACTGGTGCGGCCTGTTGTCGCTACCCGCGTGGGATGAACAACGTCGGCGTGTTTCAAGCCCAATGCTTCCACGATTTGATGCGTGGCGCTTGAAAGGTTTTCGGTTGTCCATTCGGGCAGCGCCTCGAACGCGCTTATTTCCTGTTCCAGCATGGATTTCAGGTAGGGAACGCCAAACCATTTGGCCGTCGCTTTCGGATCGTAGCCAGTCGGATAATCCAACTCCTCAAAAAAGAAGCCGACCAGATCAACCACTTCCGACAGCATCTTCATGCGCTCCAGTTCGAGGGGAATCACCCGGCGCACATAATCCAGCACTTCGATGCGGTATTTTTCCTTACGCGCTTCCCACTGCTTGTCGGTTTCCAGTTCCTCCTGGCGCGGTTCGGGCGGGACAAGGCCGGCCTGGCGCAGATACGGCAGGCACAGGCCGATGATGCGCCCCGGTTCCGACTGCCGAATATAATGCCCGTTCATCCACCTCAGTTTCTCGTAATCGAACACGGCGGGGCTGTCCGCAATGCCGGACAGGGAAAACCTCTCGATGAGTTCCGGGATGGAAAACAGTTCACGGTTTTCGTCGCCCGCCGACCAGCCGAGCAGGACGATAAAGTTAATCAGCGCTTCCGGCAGATAACCGGCTTCCATGAACGCCTTTACCTGCGTGGAGCCGTGCCGCTTGGCGAGTTTCTTTTTGTCTGTGCCGACAATCACGGGCAGGTGCGCAAACTTGGGCTTGTCCCACCCGAACACTTCGTACAGGTACAGCATTTTGGGCGCTGAAGGCAGCCACTCCTCGCCGCGCAGGATGTGGGTGATACGCATCAAATGATCGTCAACCGTGCAGGCTAGAAAGTACGTGGGAAAGCCGTCGGATTTGAGCAGAACCTGATCGTCCTGCAATTTGTACTCAAAATGGATTTCGCCGCGTATTTCGTCATGCAGAAGGCAGATTCCGTCAAGCGGCATGGCAAGGCGCACCACGCTGGACGGTTCCGCGCCTTCCTTTTCCAATCGTTCCAGGCGCATGCGCTCACGGGCTTCCGCATTGCGGCAATGGCGGTCATAGCCCGTCGGCAGGTTACGCGCCTGCTGTTGGGTTCGCAGCAAGTCCAGGCGCTCTTTGGTGCAGTAGCAGCGGTACGCATGGCCCTCGGCAATCAGTTTTTCGGCATGTTCCAGATAGATAGGAAGGCGCTGCGACTGCACATACGGCCCCGACGCGCCGCCGATAAACCAGCCTTCATCCGGCATGGTTCCCGCGTAATGAAAACTCTCTTCCAACTCATACGCGCTTTCCGGCACATAGCGGCCCGGCGTCCGGTCGGTATCTTCCAGGCGCACCAAGAACTGGCCGCCTTCCCGCCGCGCCAGCAGCCAGTTATAAACCGCCGTGCGCAGCCCGCCAACGTGCGGCGAACCGGTCGGCGACGGCGCATAACGAACACGAACAGGCATAACACCCTCCAACCCTTCAAAAACAGAATAATCTATTATGGCATAGACAGCGCCGAAGTGGGAAACGTTGGCAATTCTCAATCTATGGAGGAGTCATACGCGCGGCATTGCTCCGCGCCTCTTCGGGGCATATACACATCTATCAAATTCTCAACCGGCGCATAATCACTGTCTGTAGTCAAAATAGCATCCGCGCCTATTGTGAGCGCGAAATTGGCAATCATTGTGTCTGTGGGAGCCATTCCTGTATTTTGCATCAGCAGCCCAACCGCGCTCCAATCAATGACGTTCGCAGAAGGTATCGTGGCATAGTTGATGCTCGCTTGGTATTCGAGCAGTTGAACTTCCTGCCAAACATCTTTGGTCATTGCATCCAGAAGCACACTCGTGTCGCCATGCCGCGAATGGTCTTTATAAATGCGCTCGTAGGTACTGTTTAGATTTTGAAGCGTCAGCGGTTGTGTGCGGATGTTGGTTGCTAATCGGAAGCGGGCTTCCAGGGTAAATCGCTGCTGAGGTCAAGGATTGCATCAATTAACAGGCTTTTTCGAACCAGTTTGAGAAACTCTTGGCGCGCGACTGCGTTCAGCCGAAACCGGGTATTGTTGGCAATCGCCTGCTGATGAAAGGCAAAAACAGTCAGAAAGTTTTCTTCATTGGAATCCGACAAGTCTTGCAGATAGGAGGTATCCACCACAGCAAGTTTATTTGCCAGGCGGGTCGGTGAGTTGAGAACTCTCGTAGGTGTAGATTGGCATGAAAAGGAGAAAGAACAAAGACGACAAGCAACCTACTCGTCGTCTTTGGAAAGCAGGTGCAGTTTGGAAAAAACAGGATGATCGGTTATATACTCCCGATAAGCCTGAGCGTCAAAATGATTGGGCGCGTCATTGACAGATTGCCGCGCCTCTTCTGCGGCTTGTGGATTATACAGCCTCTGCTTCATCTGGCGCAGCGCTTCTGCACGTTGTTGTTCCCTGATAGAGGGGGGTAAAATTGTTGCCATCGGTAGTCCTCATTCTTATATACAAACAGTTTTGGAAATATTTCGTTCCGCTAAACCCATATCAAATGGAGGTTGTTTTAAACTGTGATGCCCACAAACTGTGTAGATTATTATATCGGTATAGCCGTCCTTTGTCAAGAACAGTAGCTCTCTAGCCTCAGCCTAACACTGTGGGAATTAGAAGGCGGCATTCCCGTAAGTTGCGGTTCCCAACGTAGATACATCAAACTTCATTTGAAGCAAAGCGCCTTTATAATTTGGAAGGAATTCGAGTGTCTCGGAATGAATACTACACCAGACAAACAAGCTGCCAAATACCTTGCACATGATGAAGGCAAAGCATATCTTTTAGAAGATATGACTACTCCCCTTGACGTAACTCCAAATACGGCTTCCGCGTAACCGTTTTCGCGCAGAGCCTCTTGTGCTTCACCTATGTATTAGGCGTGTCCTTTCTTCTAAATGAGACGGCTCAATTGCGAAAGGATATTGTAATGGAACCTGCGGAAAGTCCTGGCATGCCTGCATCAAGCGCGGATGAAGAACTGGCAAGTCAATCGAATGAACAGTTGCTGCAAAGACTTACGCAGTCGGTAGAAATGCGTCGCCGCCACCGCAACAAGCAAAAAGTGGTTTACGGGGGGTATTTTCTCGTTTGCGGTGTGGTCGGGATTCTACTGGCTTTCGCGCCCCTCTTTGATGTCGCGCGTCCCTTCCCACTTGCCATGCATCTTTCTTTCCTCGTTTTTGCAGTTGCGTTCATGGGGTTTGTCAACTGGTATAATCGGTCGTTTTACCGGCGAACAGCGCAGCAGCGCGATACCGTCGTTCAGGAATTGGCGCGGCGCGGTGAAGAGCGCGCGCTTGGCCCTCTGCTGGAACTGATGGACATGCGGATGAGCGTCAGCAGCAAGAATTGGGGACCAAGCCGCGCCGTCTTTATCGAATCGCTTGAGCGGCTATTGAATAATTTAGCGCCCGCCGCCTTTTCCGATCTGTCCGACGCGCAAATTCATCAACTGACGCCCTTGCTGCTGCTGCCGGAGCCGGAACTGCGACACATAATCGGCGGTATGCTGTGCCGAAGCGGAGATACGCGGGCATTGCGCGCCCTGCGTAAATACGAGAACATGTACCGGGTACAGCGCTTGCAGAAGTTTAACCCGGCGATGCCCGTAATGCTGGCGTGGCTGCGCCGGCGCAAAATGCCTACGCTGGACAAAGAAGCGATTGCGGAAGTGAAGCGCTGCTGCGGGGAAATAGAACCCCGCGTGGAAGCGGAAAAGCGCATGGCGCAACTGCTGCGCGCATCAGAAAGCGGAACCGAACAACCTGCCAACCAATTGCTGCGCGGCGCAATGCTCGGTGCGGTGTCTGTGCCTGCCGAGCAACTGCTGCGACCTGATACAACCCCCGCAATGGATAACAAACACAACGAGGAACCAGCCCGCAACGCCGCTGAAATCGAAATAGCCAGCGCTGTCAATGGCAGTACGCTTCCCGAAACGACCTATGCACAGCCACAACCTACAGAGGATCAAGAGGTGAAACTAATCGGAAATTGATAGTGCCATGCCACGCAGTCAAACTTTTGTCGCGTTACGCCGGAATGAATTCCTGCGCTGGAAAGTACGAGTGTCCTGCGGACACGATACTCTTTACACAAGTAGAGGCTCTGCACAACAGGTTATGTCCGCAGGACATTCGTTTTGTTTAGCGCAGGAATTCATTCCTGCGCAACGCGACAAAGATTATACCGAGGTGTATTGATCTGCATTGGTGACGGCGCGCAGAAGCTGTTCCGGCGGTGGTTCCGAAACGATACCGGCGGGGTGGAGCAGTTGTTCCGGGGCAGGCGCGGGGGCTGTCGCGCCGCGCAGGAGGGTTTGACTTTTGGCTGTTGCCGCTTGCTGCGCGTGTAACATAGCCTGACAGCGCAGGGCGGTTGTTTGCAGGCGCGGCGAACGGGTTTGATCCTCCACTATGGCGCGGACGGCGGGCAGGGCGCGAACGTCACCGAACGTTTCCACAAAATCAAGAATAGCCAGTTGCAGGTCAATCTCGTCGCGCTTTTTCAGCGCGAGAATACGATGCAAACAACGCCGCTGCCGTTCCGTGAAAGCCGCCGAAACCTGCATTTGCGTTTGTACGCGCAGCAGGCGGGTCAGCGCGCCGGAAACGCTGTCCGGTATATCCCGCAGCCAGTAAATTTCCGCAAGCGGCCCGATAGCGCGCAAATCATAAGTTCCCGTCAAAAACTCCAATGCGCCCAGATAACACTGTCCCAGACTGAACCTCGCTCCATGGAATGATATAAGCACCGCCTCTCGAAAAAGCAACAGCACACCACCGAAAGCAGCTATCAAACAGCAAACCAGAAACAACCTGCTATAAAAGCCTTTAGGTATATGCTCACAAAAATGCATAAAAATAAATTGTAATATAATGCTAGCAATAAGTAGAATAGTACCTTTAATATTATCTTCTAATGAACGTTGAGCAGGCTTGTTGTTACAGCGGACACGATTATGTCCGCGTAGTATGTCGCGCCGCGCCTGCTGTATCCGCGCTTCCATTGTTTGGGGAGCAAACGATTTCATTTTTGTTTATACGTGACAAGTTTGACGGAACCGTAGAAGTTGACGAAACATTCGTTGGCGGATTGGAGAAAAACAAACACAAAGAAAAGAAGTTAAAGGCAGGACGTGGTTCTGTCGGCAAAACAATTGTTATGGGCGTTTTGGAACGCGCAAAGACAGAGAAGGATATTAGCAAAATTCGGGTTGCTATTATTCCGAATACCACACAGGGAACCTTGCACGGCGTTATCAAGCATAACGTTACGCTTGGAGCGGAAGTATTCACGGACGCGGCTAGAGGTTACAACGGCCTAAGCGAGATGTTCAAACATGACTTTGTAGACCATGCGATTGAATACGTAAAGGGGCGCGTACATACTAATAGCGTAGAGAACTTTTGGAATTTGCTAGATAGAGGGATTAGGGGAACTTATATCCGCCCGTCTGCCCAACATCTTTTACGCTATGTAGACGAACAGGCATTTCGATTTAATCATCGAAGCGGCACTGATTTAACTCGCTTTCTGCAAACAATTCGGCAGATAAGCGGCAAACGCTTGACGTATGAGGAACTGACGCAAGCGCATTTACAGAATATGGTTCCGAAATAAAGGATAATATAAAATGGATAACATTACACAATCTGAAAATTTGACACAAGAACAATTGAGGGATTATTTCATGGCATATAATACTCTTACTGACATTAGAGCGGCATTAGAACGGGCTATCACCTTTGATGAACTAACAGGTGTTTTAGGGGAAAGCCGTAAAACTGCCAATTCCTTGCAAATTCAAGTTTATGAACTAATTGCGAAAGTTCAAATGCCAATTTGTAAGTTTGCATTACGCCCCTAATGCAGTTCTCGTTCTTCTGCTTGTACAGATTTTTCACGCTTATCATTTCGCTCTTTATACCAAAGGTATCTTGTATACTTTTGATTGGTTAATGCTATTTCATTCTGGATAGTCGCATAGTATTGGAATATATACGTTGGTATAAACTGTATAGTTATAGCAGTTTCAGAAAAAGTAATTGGTCCAAATTTACGCGCTCGTGCCATTGCCGTGTTCTATTTTCCTGTTCGCCTGTTGTCTTGCCAGTGCAAACCTGCTCCAGTGCCGGGGATTGAAAATCCCCGGTATGCCCAATGATGTGAGCGCCCTCTCTTTTTTGCGCAGGAACACGAAATTATGCTGTAGAATAGTGTCGAGCATCCCTAATACTGAGTAATAATGAGGAGATACGGTTTTGAGTAAACACAATCCTGCCGCGCGCAACAAATTCATTCTTGGCGCGCTTTCCGCCGCCTTTGTATCCGGCGGCTTTGCCGTCACGCTGAACGCGCCTTCCCATGCGCAAAACACCGCCAAAAGCCGGAACAGCAACAGCCAGAACAATCAGAACACGCCGTCCGGCTGCTGTGGAACTGCGCGGTTCGTGATTCCTGCTCCGCCCGATGCCAACGTATTCGCAACCTCGCGCGCTTCCGTTACCACTGTTGAGTTTGTGCAGCCGGGGCAGATTGATGAAGATACGATGGTCGGCGACGCGCTGCCCGCGAACTCGATGTGGCTCGAAGATTTGGATATTCGGCAGATGGAGCAGGGGTATGGCATGCCCATGCGCCGCCGCTCCGTAGACCGCAGCCCGATTCGGCTGCACAATCGCGCTTACGCGCACGGCGTGGGAACCCATGCCGTCAGTACGCTGCTGATTGATCTCAAAGGCGCGGCCGCGCGATTTGAGTCTATGGTGGGCGTGGACGATGAAAAGACCGGCGCGGGTTCGGTCACGTTTGAAGTGTGGCTGGACGGCAAAAAAGTGGCCGATACGGGCGTGATGAAGGGCGGCGACCCGGCCAAACTGATTACCGTGGATTTAACGGGCGCGAAGAGAATGCTTCTGCGCGTCACCGATGCGGGCGACGGCATGGATAGCGATCACGCGGATTGGGCGGGCGCGCGGATTAAATTGGTGGAAGGCGCGACCCAAAAACCAGCCGTGATGACCGTTCCTGTGGACCCGCCGCGCATGGAAACGGAACTGGCGGATCCCAAACCGGCTATTCACGGCCCCCGCATCACGGGAGCCACACCCGGACACCCGTTCCTGTTCCTGATTGCGGCAACGGGTGACGGCCCGCTCACCTATACAGCCAAAAACCTTCCTGCCGGGCTGAAACTGGACGCGCAAACCGGCATTATATCGGGCGCGTTGAAACAGGACGGCATGACGGACGTGACTCTGACCGTTTCCGGCGCGATGGGCAAAGCGACTCGCAAACTGACCATTGTGGGCGGCAAAGATAAACTCGCGCTCACGCCGCCAATGGGCTGGAACAGTTGGAACTGCTGGGCGGGCGCGGTGGACAGCGACAAAGTGAAAGCCGCCGCCGATGCCATGCTCCACAGCGGACTGGCGGGGCATGGCTTCCAGTACGTCAACATTGACGATACATGGGAAGCGGGCCGGAATGCAAGCGGCGAAATTGAAACCAACAAAAAATTCCCCGACATGAAAGCCCTGGCGGATTACGTTCACAGCAAGGGTTTGAAACTGGGCATTTACTCTTCCCCCGGCCCGCAAACCTGCGCGGGCTTCGAGGCCAGCTACAAGCACGAGCAGCAGGACGCCAATACGTATGCGAAATGGGGCGTGGATTATCTCAAGTACGACTGGTGTTCTTATGGCGGCGTTGCGGACAAGCAAACCCTGCCCGAACTGGAAAAGCAGAAACTGCCTTATCGCGTCATGGGCGAGGCGTTGAGCAAGGTGGATCGGGATATTGTGTACAGCCTGTGCCAGTACGGCATGGCGGACGTGTGGAAGTGGGGCGGCAGCGACGAGATCAAAGGCAACTGCTGGCGCACGACGGGCGACATCAACGACAGTTGGGGCAGCCTGCACGGGATTTATTCCAGCCAGAACGGGCACGAAAAGTTCGTCGGGCCGGGACATTGGAACGACCCGGATATGCTTGTCGTCGGCAAAGTGGGCTGGGGGCCGAGTCTGCACGAGTCGCGCCTGACGCCCAACGAGCAGATTCTGCACATTTCCATGTGGTGTATGCTGTCCTCGCCCCTGCTCATCGGCTGTGATATGTCGCAAATGTCGAAGTTTACGGTTGCCCTGCTGTCCAATGATGAGGTATTGGATATCAATCAAGACCCGTTGGGCAAACCGGCGGGGCGCGTCCTGCTCGACAGCGGCAAAGAAGTGTGGGCGCGTCCCCTTGCGGATGGCACAATGGCCGTCGGGCTGCTTAACAGCGGCGTGGAAGCGACGGAAGTAACGGCGAATTGGGCGGATTTGGGACTAAAGGGCAAGCAGCCCGTGCGCGACCTGTGGCTGCACAAAAACGCGGGGATGTACGAAGGCAAGTACGCCGTATCGGTTCCCGCGCACGGCTGCGTCCTGCTCAAAATCGGCAAGCCCGGCGCGATTAAGATGGAGAACCTGGCGCGGAAGTAGGCTGCAGGAATACGCGCGTTTGAAAAAGCAGACAAGGAAGGGAACCTGGAAGGGACCTGCCGCAAAATCCACTATTTTGCGGCAGGTTCTTTTGTTTGACACGTCAAGAGTTGTTGTAAACCCGTGGAACTTCTATTATCGGGAACAATTCATGTTGCTTTTGCGGTTATGGGGCGGTTTGAGGAAATCGAGGTGTAAACATAACAAGAAAAATGCGCAAAAACACGTATACCATACATAAAAATGGGTAAACTAATTGATATTCTATCCTCACAAGAACATGGTTTTTTGGAAACAACATTGATTCTAAATCTTTAAGGATTTTCATGGAAGTCTTGAAATTTCGCGTTGTCCCGGACGCCTCCGGCCTGGCATTTCAGCTTGTTTCTGAAACCGGGGAAATTCTGCTGACAGGCGGCGGCTTTTCCGAACGAGAGGCGTGTATCGCCGGGATTCAAGCGGTCATTGACGTCCTGAGCGACGAGGACCGCTATGACATTCGAGCGGAAGCGGCGGGCGTTGTTCTGGCGCTGACCGCAGCCGACAACCGCCTGCTGGCGCAAAGCGCGGTACTGCGCGACGATGGGGCGACGGCGCTGCGGGAGAGTCTGGTCGAGTTGGCGTCCGAGCAGGAAGCCTATGATATTGCCCTGCCGGGAACCGGTACCGCGCGTTCCGTGACCCCGCTGACGTTTTCCGATTTCGCCGCCGTCAATCCCGCCGATTTGTACGATTTTGACCGCGCCTCCCTTACGGGACTGGCCGGTTTCGAGCTGTTTCAGGTGACCGGGGAAGAGCGTTACTACTTCCATGTCAACGATGCGACGGGAACCGCGCTGCTGTACAGCCGGGAGTTCCGTACCGCTTCCCAGCGCAATCAGCGGATGCGGATGGTGGCGAAATGCGCGGTTCTGAAGCAGCGCTATGAACGCCGGGAAGAGAACGGGCGGCATTTCTTTATTCTGAAGGCGCGTAACGGCCAGGAAATCGCGCGCAGCCGCGCTTTTGTTTCGTTCGCGGAAATGGAATCCGCGCTCGGCTGGCTGCTGACGGAAATGCCCCGCTTTGCAGAGGGGTTTACCAAACGCGCTTCGGGGCGTTCGCGCGGTAAGGATGGCTTCAATCTCGCGCTGGTATCGCTGTCGGCAGTGGCCGGATTCGAACTGCTGCGCGATGCCGCAGACAAGCTGTATTACTTCCTCTTCCATTCCGACGACGGCAACGCGCTTCTGTTCAGTCGGGGTTATACGACGCGCGCGGGCCGGGATCAAGCGATACAAACGCTGATTCGCCTGAGCGCGAACCCGGCCCGCTTCGAATCTACCCAAACGGAGGAGCAGTATGGGTTTGCCATCCGCACAGGCAACGGACAGATAATCGCCCGCAGCCGCCAATTCGACTCTGCTGAAGCCGCGTCTGCCGCAATGACACTGGCGCGGACTCGCATCGTAGCGCAGGCCGCCCTGTTCGGCGTGGCAGTGGCGGAACTGGAAACGACGCGGGCAGAGCAGCTTACCCTGCGCGTGGATCGGGAACGGCCTGTCGCGCCCCTTGTCGAAACGCAGGCTGAAGCAGTTGCGCCATCTGCTATTGTCGTGCCTGAACAGGCTGAAATGGCCGCGCCGACAATCGCTGCCGTGCCTGAAGCCGTGCCTGAACAGGTCGTGTCTGCCGCGTCCCTTGCAAGCCCCGCGCTCCGGGAAACCGCGCCTGTCACACTCGAGCAAACCATACTCCCGGCTATCCCTCTGGAAAGCGCCATCGAAGCTGCGCCGGAAATAGAAAGCGTTGTGGTGACTGCGCCGACAAGCCCGGACATAACCGTGCCGAAAACAGAGTCGGCAAGCGCGGTTGTAACGACAGCGGCAAGCGCTGCTGTAACGCCGCCGGTTGTTCCTGCCGGCGGCAAACCTGCCCCCGAAGACCGTTCGCGCCGCAAAACCGGTGGCTTTGGTTGGCTGGCCTATGCGATTCCCCTGCTTCTGCTTTTGGTCGCCGCGCCATTCCTGCTGTCTCGCGGGTGCAAGACCAATGCAACGGGATTGGCGGGAACATCCGCGCCGGGAAGGGGGCAGAGCAGTACCCAATCCGCGTTTTCCGCAGCGCCGCCCCCACCCGGCAGAAATGGGACGCCTCCTCCTGTAACTGCCGGTGGAGAAACCGCGCGCGCCACCAATGCCGCCACGCCTGCCCGGTCCGGCAGCGGCGCGTCTTCCTCGGCGGACACGGCAACAGTCGCTGCCGCCCCTCCTGCGCATCGTAATGCGGCAAGGATGGAAACCGCCCTTGCCGCGTATCTCAGCGGCCCGCAAAGCGCCGAACCCCGCGCGTTTACGATGGATCGCCTTGCCTACCCGCCCAACTCGCATGAGGTAAACCCGGCAGGCAAGGCGGAGATACGCGATCTGGCGCATCTGCTGGTTCGATTCCCGACCGCGAAAATCACGCTGCATGGACACATAGACGGGCGGGAACAGGAAGCCTATTCGGGGCCGAACCCGCGCCTGGGCTTTCCGCTTTCCAAGCTGCGCGCGGACTGCGTTTGCCGCCGCCTGCACTTTTTGGGGGTGGACTACAGCCGGATGCAGTTCACGGGCGATGGCAACGCTCACCCGGTAGCGGATGACAGCACCGCAGACGGCAGGCAGCAAAATCGCCGCATGAACATCATGGTTAACCCAAATTGGCCACGGAAACCCGCTCTACGAACTCGGTCGGCAGGAACGCGCGCTGCGGCGTTGTTGCCGCGCCGCGTATTTGCGCTACCAGAATCTCTACGACGCGCATACTGATAGCCTCGTAAGGCTGGCGCAGCGTGGTTAAGGGTGGGTTCGAGGCCGCAGCCATTACGTCGTCGTCAATGCCGAGGATGGAGACGTCGTCCGGTACGCGCAGGCCAAGCCCCTGCATGGCAAGAACAGCCTGCGATGCAACCCGGTCATTCCACGCGAAAATAGCCGTAGGCCGCTCCGCGCCCGCGCTTCGCATTTTCTCCACAACCTCCCGCATCACCTCCGCTTCCCGGTAATTGCCCATAAAAACAAAGGCCGGGTCTGCCGCCAGAGCATGCGCCGCCATTGCGCGGCAAAAGCCCTCATAGCGCTGCCCGACGCTGCGCACGAATTTGTCCGGCCCGCCTATAAAAGCAATGCGGCGATGCCCCTTTGCAATCAGATACTCCGTCAAGCCGACTGCCTGCGCCGATGTTGTCAATGTCCACATACGAAATGGCTTCCGAGTCGCCCGTATCGCCGATCAGCACAAACGGCGTACCCCGCTCGTGCAGGGCGGCTACCAGATTGCTGTTGGCGTGCGGCGTCAGCACCATCAGGCCGTCGCAGCGCCCGTCGCAATACACGCGCAGGCTTTGCTGCGGTTCGGCGGGAAAGATGCTGTGCGTAAACAGCGTCACGTTGTGCTGCAACTGGTCGGCGGCGCGTAAAATTCCGTTGACGATATAAGAATAGTACCCCGGCTGCATCAGCGACCTTCCATCCACGCCCGCCACCAGCCCAAGCGTCAGTATCTGCCGCTCTTTTGCCCGGTGCTTTACCGCAGCCGGACGATAATCCAGATCGCGCACCGCTTTCAAGACGCGCTCACGGGTATCTTCACTGACCTGCCCCGGCTTGTTATTGAGGACAAACGAAACCGTCATGGGGGATACGCCGCACGCTCTGGCAACATCTCGAATCGTCGTCATCTTACGCTCACGCTCCTCAAAGTCACAGAAAAACAGAATGCCCTACAGGATGCCACATTGTAGCGTTTCCCCTCTTTATCGTCAAGTGGCCTGCCGCACGAAAATAAATTCCAGACAAAAGTAAAAATTTTCAAAATAAGGGTTCAAGGCTATTGACAAAGCTGCGGAAAGCAACTACAATACTAGCATGGCTTTACACGTATAGTACGGCCTGCGGCTGGTTGAAAATTGCAGTCTAAACATCTAAGTTATGGATTATTTGTGCGCCTGCAAGCAAGAGCCGCGCCATTTTCTGTTTTCGTTCCCCGCTTCTCCACCAAAGAAGGGAAGGAGTCCCATGAACCGTATCCTGCCATTGGCACAGCCCCACGCTCGCCGCGCCGCCTTTTCGCGCCGCGCTTTTACGCTCATCGAACTGCTCGTGGTCATTGCTATCATCGCCATTCTTGCCGCCATTCTGTTCCCCGTTTTCGCGCAGGCGCGCGAAAAAGCCCGTCAAACATCCTGCCTGTCCAACAACAAACAGATGGGCACGGCGCTGATCATGTACGCGCAGGATTATGACGAGACGTTTCCCGTCACCACCGTCTATGACTTCACGCCGAATTCGCCTGAAAACAGTTGGATCGCGCGCATCGTGCCGTACATCAAGAACCTGCAAGTGTTCTTCTGCCCCTCGGACGGCGGGCCGACAGGAAGCCCGGTATATCCCCGGTTGGGAGGCTGGAGCGGCCCGGCTGTCAGTTACGCTTCCAACAGCCTGATGGGTGGCGCGAACCTTGCGGACAATACTTCGGTCGGCGTGATCGGGTTGGCGCAGCATGAGATATGGGGAGACAGTTGGTTCCATAACAGCAGCGGCATCTCTCTGGCGCAGGTGAACCGCCCCGCCGAAACCATCGCTATCGCGGAAAAACATTCCAACGACATTCAGTACACCGGCATTGCGTGGCTCGGCGCGAACACCGAGTCGATCTGGCCTACCGATACTTTCCTGTGGGACTGCAACCCGAACGGCGGAAACTGCTACTACGACTCCACTGCCAGCAACATCCCCGAAGGCGTCAATCCGGCCACCAAATCCTATCCGTATGGAAAAGCGGGCGGCGTGTCCACCAAGCATAGCGGCACGGGAGACTTTATGTTTGCGGACGGCCATGCCAAAGCGCTGCGCCCGGAAGCGACAAACCCGGATGGCCTGAAGCAGCCGCAAAACAACATGTGGAACGCCACACGTCCGTAAATGCCGCGCGAAGTGCAGAGCGCAATGATGCGCTTGCGCTTGCGCGCAGACACAAATCGAGGGAGCCAAACGGTGCGATGTACACGAATCAGGGTCAGGAAGTGGATGCGAACGGGCATCTTGTGTCTGAGCGCCCTGCCGGGGCTGTGCGGGTGCGGCACAAAGCCCGTCGGCAGCGATGAAGACTTGAAGAAAGCGTTTTCACAAAAAACGTTCGACATCAACAGTGTGCCGCCGGAGCAGCGAGACCGTGTCCGCGCCCTCATGGAATCGCAGAAGGCGATGAAGAAGTAGTCCAGAGTGAATGTATTGGAGTAAATTAAGCAAAGGAGGGATACTATGCGACCCTTTCTCCCGATGCGTTTGCGCCGGTTGCTGTATGGCTGCGGCGCAATCGCGCTGCTGCTACTGGTGACACAGGGATGCGGCGCAAAGCAGGAAGAAGCGGCAGGCGGCACACCGGCTACAGGCGCGTCCACAACTGCCGCAACGGGGCAGCCGGGAGCCAACGCTTCCGACGCCGAGATGCGCAAGAGCTTTTCACAAAAGAGCTTCGACATCAACAACGTTCCCCCGCAACAGCGCGATAAAGTACGCGCCATGATGCAGCAAAACACCGGAACCGGCCCCTCTGCGCCCGGAGCAACGGGGAAATAGCGAACGTTACCTCACCCCAACCCCTCTCCTGGGCGCTCGTTCCTCGCTAGGAGAGGGGCTATTTGTTGCACTCCTCTCCTGGGCGCTCGTTCCTCGCCGGGAGAGGGGCTATTCTTGCTTACTTCTCTCCCGTTCACTCGTTTCTTGTTAGGAGCGGGGCTATGTTGTTGCAGTCCTTTCTCTCGCGTTCCTCGCTGTGAGCGGGGCTATTTTGTTGCAATCCTTTTCTCTTTCATGTTCTCTTTCATTGGCATCAGGGCGCTGACAACGGAAAGTACCTGCCATTTGCTATAATAAAGCCAGAGTTTAACGACGAGTACGGGAAACGAGTACCCCATACGAATGTTCTGGCTGTTGATGCGAACGCGCCTGCTGTCCGGGCGCAATGTGGTGTTGGATACGTGGCGCAACCGCCCGGTTGTCGCCATGTCGCTGTGCCTGGCCGGAATCTGTCTGTTCGGCGGCATGTTTCTAGGATTTTTGTTCTTTTTTCGGTACGCGGCGAACGCGGGCGTACTTGCTGAAACCATCTATCAGGCGTTTTATTACCTGTTCCTGCTGCTGTTTGCGGGAGCCGTGCCGTTTGTCGCTTCCACGCTGTTCCAGTCTGCCGATTACAGCCTGCTTTTCGCCGCGCCCATTCCGCCACGCACCGTTGTTGCCGCCAAATTGCTCGACGCCACCATTACCAACTCGCTGCAATTCACGATTATCGGCCTGCCCGCCATTGTTGCCGGCGCGTTTGCCCTGCGCCTGCCCGCGTGGCAATGGCCGCTCGTGCTGTTGTTGATCGCGCTATTCATCCTCCTGCCCGCCCTCTTAACCGCTTTGGCGCTGCTGTTGGCGCTTGCCGGGTTGGGAATGGCGCGGCTGCGGAGCGTGATTACCCTCGTGAATGTGCTGATGGGCATCGGAGTCTGCGTGACGTTTGTGCTGGAAGCGCGAAATCTGCCGTTTCACTTCGGCGGATTGGGCGGGCAACTGGCGGCCTTTCAGCCCTCGCTTCATTCCACGTCTCCCACCGCGCACCTGTTGCCGTCCGCGTGGTTTGCGGGCGTTGTAGTCGGGCTTGCGCAGCGCGAACCGCAGGCGACAATGGCGGCGAGTTGGCTGCTCCTGCGCATTATTTTGGTGTGCGGCGGATTGTTCGCGGGCTGCATGGTTCTTGGCGGCTTCCTGTTGTCGCAGTCCAGCGTCGGAGAAGAAAATCACGGGAGTGGGCATATCCAAAATAAGGGGGGCGATGATGCGCGTTTCTTGCGCCGTTTGACCGGCGCTCCGATTGCCGCCATTCTGGTCAAGGATTTGAAATACGTGTGGCGCGATACGATGCTCCTGTCACAACTCAGCGTCCCGCTTATTTTGTTCCTTGTCCCTTATCTCATCGGCCTGCAAAACCGAACACTGAGCGGCAACGAAGCCCGTTCCGAGTTGTTCCCCTTTTCCGCCGTGATTATTTGCTTCATTTTGTTCATACAAACCAGTATCCTGTCGCTGTCGCTGTTGGGCATGGAAGCGCAGGGGTTCTGGCTCGTGCTGCTCGCGCCCGCGTCCCGCCGCGCCCTGCTGTGGGCGAAGTTTCTCATCAGCGTCGTGATTTCGGGAGGGCTTGCCATTGTCTTGAGCCTGATAGCGGGCGCCAGTTTTCGCGCGGAACCGGGCTGGGTTATTGCGCAAATGGGCGTGATTGCCTTATGTTCGGCGGGACTGTGCGGGCTTGGCGTGGGCATTTCCGCCGCTCTGCCCCGCTTCCTGCACGACAACCCCGCCCTGCGCGTCAGTCCGTGGGCATTAATCGTGAGCTTCTTCGCCACCACCGCCTACATGCTGCTGACGCTGGTATGCTTCGGCGTTGCGGGGCTGGCGATTTCCAGTGCGGGAGTCACAGCCTCGCCCCTTCCCATCCTTGCCATTGCCTTCACCCTGCATCTGCTGCTGACTCTCTTTGTCGTCGGCATCGCTATGGAAATCGGCGCGCGCCGCATCGAGAGGTACGAATGGGAACATTAGGAGAGGGAACAGGGAACAGGGAACAGGGAACAGAAGGAAATGCTGAACGCGGAATGATGAGTGATGAATTGAATTCCCATTCATCACTCATCACTCAGCACTCAGCATTTCCTGCTCCCCGTACCCGAAAACGGTTGGCGGCAGGAGTTCTTGTCGGCTTAGGAGTTCTTGCCGGATTGCCGCCCTTGTTGACATGGCAGCGGACGGGGGAGCAGCGGGCGCGGAGTTTGTCGAACCTGAGGCGATTGGGAGAAGCGTGGCAGCTTTATGCGCAGGATTGGGACGGCAAGCCGGTTCTGGCTGTGGAGCGGCGCGTGACGGAAAATGGCGCGGCGAATCAACAACTACAAGGGAAGCAGGCAGGGCAAGCGGAACCGGAGGAGGGGGAGAAAAATCGTCTGGAACTTACTGGCTTACGTGGGTCAAGCGGCTGGGGGCGTATGACGCGACGGCTGCGATTTTGAACAACCCCGCCAATTCTACTGAAGGACGTTCGCCGGTCTTGCGCGACCCGGCGCGCAGTTTTGTGGTTTCTACGAGTTACGCTTTGAACGCGCGCTTTTGGAATACGTTCGCGCCCGGCCCGTTTCCCGTAGACAATCTGGAACTGCCTGCCCAGACCGCGCTGTTTGTCGAGGCGGGGCCGATGTCCGCTCAGGCGCTCCGCGCTCCGCGCAGCAATGCGGAAAGCCACGATTGGGCGCGGCTGGAATATGGAGATACCGCCGATGTTGTAGAAGGATTATGGCCGTACCCTTCCACGCACGGCGGCAAAATGGCGGTTGTTGCCGCCGATGGTCACGCCGTCAGCCTGACCGTAGAACACTACGCGCCCACTTCCGGCCCGCACAACGCGCTTTATGGGCGCATCGGCGGCGACATTTACAACTGGAACGGCGGCCATGCGAACGGGGATGTAGATCATCCGCCCGTCGAATAAATCATCCCCCGGTTGAATAATGGGTTTTGTTGGTTCCCGTCAGCACACCGGGAGACGGCTTGCGGCCTTCTTCGGCAGCCTCGTCCAGTGTCGCCGCCTGCGCGGGCGTTTTTGCCGTCAGGGGCGAGGCTGATTGCGGCGTGGCTTGCTCCGCGATTTCCGCTTCGTCTACCGCGTCCACGATGGTTTGATGCACGGCATTTGCCTGCCCGGCTTCATCCGCTTGCGTGGCGGCGCTTGCCGAGGCTTCCACGCGATTGTGCAGTTGTTCGCCCGTCGGCACTTCGATGGGACTGCTTAGTTTCGGGAAGATGGCAAGCACAATCATTTGGACGGTCGCGGCAATGGGAACGGCCAGAATCATGCCGGGGATACCCAAAAGCGATGCGCCCATCAGCAGCGCGACGATGCTCAAAATGGGGTGCAGTCCAACATGCTGCCCGACGATACGGGGCGTGACGATTTGATCGAAAAAGACGTGGTGCAGCAGCACCATCAGGAACACAATGAGAAGCACCTGCTTGCCCGCCATCAGGCATACACCGCCGACAAGCAAAATGGTCAGCGCGGCTCCGATGTAGGGAACCATGTACATGACGCCGGAAATCGCGCCCAACCCCGCCGCGTTGGGAACGTTGAAGCACCGCAGCAGCGCGAACGTCGCAACCGCGTTCAAGCCGCACACGATCATCAGGCCGCGCAAATAGCGGACGAAAATCGCGCTTACTTCATTGAGCAGGTTTTGCGTTGTTGCCCGATTCTGGCGCGGGATTAACAACAGCAGGCGGGCGTAAATGAGATGCAGGTCTTTCAGCGCGTAAAACGATACGAGCGGAATGATAATCACCCACAGCAGATTGCTCAACGCGCCTTCCGCCGCTTTGCCGAACCACGAATTGGCGTGTGTAAAGGCGCTGCTGATCTGGCCGCTTGCCCGCAGTACGGTATTTTCCACAACAGGCGTGGCATGGATGCGTACCAGCAAACCCTTTAGTTTGTGCCGAGTTTCCGATTCGGCGTTTTTGCCCGTGTCGCTCGGCAGATACTGCCCGATTTCGCGCGAGATTTTGGTGGTTTGATCCACGACGGAGGGAACCGCAAGCGTCAATCCACCGCCAAGAAGGGCAAAGAACAGCAGGTAAATGACAACCGCGCCCTTCAAGCGCGACCATCCCCGGCTTTCCATTTTATCTACAAGCGGGTCCAGCACCATCGCAATCAGAAACGCGATCATCAACGGCAGCCAGATTTCGCGTACCACATACCCCACATACAGCGCGAACAGCAGTCCCAGCAGCAGCAACCCGGTACGCCGCCATCGCCCACTGTCCGAAGCATTGATTCGTATTTCCAGCATTGTGCGCTTTCTTCATTGAGAGGCAGGCATTAGGCATTAGGCATTAGATATTAGTCTGATGCCTAATGCCTGATGCCTGATGCCTATCCCCTGCCGCGCTTGTCTTTTTTGTTCGTGTTTTTCTTACTGCGATTGTTCTTATTGGGAGCGCGGAATTGTTCTCGCGCCATGCCGAACACGCGGGACGCCATGTAGATTCCGGCCAGTATTGTGCCTACGCTTAACGCCTGCTTTGTTGCGGAAACGCCGCCCTGCGTGGCCTGCGCCATTGTTTGTGATACGCGCAGTTCCACCAAGTCTACAGTATCGGCTACGCGGCCTACGGTATTTGCTGCTAAATCGCCCAGGTCTTGAACGTTGTCTCTGGTTTCCGTCAGCAGCGGCGTCGTGTTGGAAATCAGGCGGTAAAATCCCCATCCGCTGACCGCGAGGGCGACAATGCCGACGAGAAAGATCAGCGCGGTCACAACAAGAAAAATCCAGGTAACGATTTGCATCAGAGCGGCCTTCCGAATTCGCGGCAGCGAACAATTTGAAGCGCCTGCTAAAGAATAGCAGTCGGGGGAGATAAAAATACATCTTCAGTGGCGAGCATAAGACTGTCAGAAGTACGTGAATTGTTCCTTAATGACGGCTCGCTCCAGGCATCGCCCTTCTTATTTGCGTGTATTCGCGTGAATTTGCGGCTAAATTTTCTCATTTCTTTCCAATTCCTCTCGGAAAACCGGGAACCTCGTTGTAGCGCGGGGCGTCAGACATACGAAACCCAGGAAGGAATATCAGCATCGCTCCCGCTTTGCCCTCAACAATTCTTTTCCACAGGGCGAGCCGTACCTTAACACAACGATACTTCCCGCAACGCGCGCCTTCCCATTTTCCTGTGCCATGATCGTACAGGTCAACGTTTGCGTAGACGGCAGCCACTTTCCGGTTTTGCTTTCACGCCGAACTTCACCAGAACGCGGCCATGATCGTCGCGCCCAAACGCAGAACAGAATTAAATCTGCACTTATTGCATGCCGTTGCAATTACATCCTATTGCACAAAATCAGGCTGCAAAGGAACCAGGGGGACACACGAATGACGACTGCTACCCAGGAAGGGCGCGCGACAGACAAGGCCTGCCGACCGACCGAGACCACTGCCGAGTTTGAAGAATTGCTGCGCCGCAACTACAGCCGGGCTTATAGCGCCGCGTACCGCATGATGGGCAATGCCACCGATGCGGAAGATTTGACGCAGGAAGCGTTTATGCGCGTGTGGTCCGCTTTTGACCGCTATGATCGTTCCCGTCCCTTTGAGGGCTGGCTGTTCCGCATTATTTCCAATCTGGCGATTGACCGCTGGCGGCGACATTCCGGGATGCCGGTTTGTTCGCTGGATGCCGAAGGCACAGGCGGACGTTCGCGGGGCGCGCGAGCAGGCGGGCGTTCTTCCGGCGCGGAAGGAACGGGCGCTCCCCTGCTGGCCTGTCTCGCGGATGAGCGCCCCAGCGCCATGCCCGAACAATCTTATCTGCGGGCGGAAACCGGGCGGCGCGTTCGCCGCGCTTTATCGGCTCTGCCATGCGATTACCGCAAAGCCGTCGTTCTGGCCGATGTGCAGGGCTACAGCTACGAGGAAATTGCGCAGTACGTGGGCTGCCCCGTAGGAACCATTCGCAGTCGCCTGCATCGCGGACGCCAACTGCTGCGCCAGAACATTCTGAAACTGCAAAGCCAGGAAGAAGCGCAGGAGCGCGACGAAATGGCGTTGAGCGAGGAAGCCGCCCTTGCCAACCGCGTAGCCGAGTCGCTGGCAATCCTAACCGCCAACGAGCAGGCTTCAGGCACTTACGCGCTGATGGGTTAATATCCTGTACGCATAAACCGAAGAGAGAACACCGTTACGGTGTTCTCTCTTTTGTGTTGCCTGCTTCAATCTAACGGCAGTATGGCGCAATGGTGGCATAATGCGCTACAATGGTTGTACTTGCGCGTAACGCGCCATGAAAATACTTTCAAACAATGGGGTTGTTGTGGAAATGTGTAGCTTTAGCAGGCTGAAGCCTGCGTTTATGGTTTGTGGACACCGGCAGAGAAATAGGCGGTACGGCCTTATGGTTCTTGGAGTGGCGGCAGCGCTTGTATCGCTTCTTCCCGTCGGTTCCGGCGCGCAGGCGGAGACAAAGAGCGAACCTTCGCTTTCCCGTATGACCGGCTCCAGTTCCGGTACCCTGAAAACGAAAAGCCTCTCCGCGCCGCCTACCGGGAATACGAAAAAAACGAAGTCCTTGAAGCCTCGTGGCAGCAGTTCCGGGCAATCGGCGTCCACTAAAAAGACGGAGGCTACAAATCAGAAACGCGGGGGCGCGGGAACGCAATCCACGCCAATGCCGCCCGCGTCGGGTTCCACGCATACGCCGAATGTCAAGCCGCCAACGGTTGCTCCTGCCTTGCCTCCTGCCATTCCCGTCATTACCTATTTCAATCAGGATTCGCAAAAATGGCTGCGGGCGGGCGAAACCGTGTATGTCACCATGCAAGGAACTCCCGGCGCACAGGCATCGTTTCATATCGGAACTTTGTCAGGTAATGTTGTTTTGCGCGAAGAGTCGCCGGGGCAGTATCTAGGCTCGTGGGTCGTGCCCGTCAACAAGCCGCTTCCCACCACGCCTTATACCGTGCTGGGCGAACTGCGCGTCAACGGCAAAACCGCCGAGCCGATGCCTGCTTCGCGCCCGATTAGGATTGACGCCCTGCCTCCCGTCATTGCCAATACCGGCCCCGAAACCGCAACTACCGCAACGCCCGCCATTGTCGCCGACTTGAGCGACGAAGGCAGTGGCATAGACATAGCCTCCATCCATCTGCGCCTCAACGGACGCGACGTAACAAGCAGCGCAGAGGTCAGGGCAGACCATATCTCTTTTACGCCCATGTCTCCCCTTGCCGCCGGTGAGCATACCGTCGAACTCGAAGCCGCAGACCGCGCCGGCAACAAAGCCACGCAAACATGGCATTTCACCGTGAAACTCTGAATTCGCCCAATGAACATTCCACTTAGAGCCTATCCCGATAGGGCTTGTCCTTGCGTCTGCAAGACGCTTGCACTTTCCTGCCGGGTATTTTCAATACCCGGCCAATTGGGATAGGCTCTTAGAATCTATCTCAAAACGAAAGTGGCTCTGCAACGGGCAAGCTGACCTCTTGCTTTAATACGTGCAACTTGCGGAACCACAGGAGGGCACAGGCGAGTTTGCAGGTTGCCAGGTAGTTGCTGGGCTTTTTGTCCCACCGGATGAGGATGCCGCGCCAACGCGACAGCCAAGCAAACGTGCGCTCCACCACCCAACGCCGCGCCGGATGCGTTTTCTCGCCCGCTTCGTCTTTCTTTTCTTCGCCAATGCGGCGAATGTGGGGCGTATAGCCTGCTTTCTTAGCGGCTTCTTCCCCACGCGGATTGTCATAGCCTTTGTCCAGGCACAGGTTTTGAGGTTCTTCGGGCGTGGGCTGCGGACGGTACACCACCACCGCGCTGATCGTGGCCGCGAGCAGATGCGCGTCATTGGTGTTGGCGCTGCTGATACAAATGCCCGTCGGCCCGCCGTCGCCTTCCACTAAAAGGCTCTTTTTGACGCCTTGCTTCCCACGATCCGTGGGATTGGGACCGACACAGGCGTCGTCTTGTGCCCCTTTTTAGGCACACCGCGCGCTTTGCTCAGGCAGGCATCGGCAGATTGCCAGTCCCACTCTACGCCGCCCAAGAAGTCGCAATTGCGCAGAAGGACCGCCCACAACTTGCCGAACAAGTCCAGCTTCTCCCACCGCTGCAAGGTGCGGTGGATGCTGGCATCGTCGCCAAACTCCTTGGGGAGTTGGTTCCATTGGCAGCCGGTACGCGCTCGGTAGATAATGCCGTTGAGAGCAAGACGGGCATCAATGCGCTTGCGTCCGCGTTTGCAAGGGGGATCGTACTGGTTGATCAACGCCTGAATGTGTTCCCATAACTCGTCGGGAACACGCCAGATCGTCGGTAAAGAGGGTGTCTGCGCCATAAGTCACTCCAAAAAAGTAGTCGTAACTTTATCATCGGCAGGCCACTCGCTTATTTTGAGATAGATTCTTAGCCGAATCGTGAACGACCCGTTTACAGGGCGTTCCGCCAACCGGTCTGCGACCGGACACCTTTTTGTTGAGCGTCCCTACAAAGAAGAGCCACGCCTCAACTATCAAGCAGCGCCTTTGCCACAACAGCCAGAACTTCTCTATCCGCTTTGCGCGGATGTCGCTGTCCACGTTGCTTTTGCCGAATACGCAGACGTTCAAATCGTCGTAACGCTTCAAGATAGATATTGCGGTCACGCTCGATGGCTGCAAGCGCGGCGACTACCTGCGCTTCCTTCAAGCGGGAGGGTTCGCCGGGTTCAGTCAGTGGCGCATAGCGCGAACGAATTTGCTGAAACGTTCTCCCGGTCAGCCACCCAAGCCGCAACATGCACGAAGCCAGCGCCGAAACCCGCACCGACAAAGGCCGCTCCGCATTGCGGACTTTCCGCGCATAGTTATTAAACGAGCCGGGCACAATCCCTCTTTCCCAACTTCCCTGCTCCTGCGTCGGTTCTATTACATCAGCCACGCATGAGGCAGCAACTCTCGCAGGGTTGCGGCTGCGCCCTGCGGCAAAATCACTTCACAGTCGAGATTGCGCTTATCCACTTGCAGCATCAATTCGCGGCAACGTCCGCACGGCGGCAGAATTTTGTCAGCCGTGACCGCAACAATTTGCCTGATAACGGTTTCACGGTTGAGAAGCATGGCGGCAATCGCGGCGTGTTCGGCGCAAAAGCCGATGCCACAGGCAAGGTCAAGACAGATACCTGTGTACACGTTCCCCGCCTCGGTGACAAGCGCGGCAGACACCGACCCCGCCGTCAGCCACGTTTCCGACAGAGAAAATTCCCCAACACGCCTCCGCGCTTCCTCAATCAACCGCTCATTTTGCATTTTGTTCCACTATCGGCTTTTTTCGCGGCTGCCAATGATACATAACTCTGTGACTTTAGTTGAGTATGAGTACTCGCTATGAATTGCCCTTCCAATAATATTTTGAAGATTCTGTTGCAATGTCTCTCGCTCACGGCACTCCGTCCACTGTGTCTTGCAGAACAGCCAGTAGTCATAATAAGCCCGGGTATCTAATCCAATCACGTCACGGTCAATGACAGGAAAAACATTCGGCAGTATGAAGTGGCACAACTTACTTCCGAAAACCGGACTGGAAGCGCTTTTAATGTCAAAAGCAATTGAGTAAAGTTCATCTAACGTGTCCCAAGTTGCTGTCATCAGGCTCAAGGGCTGCCCATCGGTAGAATCTACGATCTGGCTGTACGCATCTTGTAGTTTCCCCAAGCGTTCGCCACCGCGCACGTAAATTTCCTCTTTGGTCAAAGGCCGAAGTGCCTTCCAACCCGAAAGGTAATTCACCATCTGCCGCCACCAAGCATCATTTAGCCCCTTTTGCTTCAAACAACAGAGTTCTTGATAAAATTCGTTGTAAAAGTCGCGGGGCCAATTGGTTTTCTGTGTACGCCACAAACGTACTCCTGCCAAAAGGTTCGCTTGTGTAAGAAGGTTTTCCATCTTAACTCCATTGTTCTCTACACACTTGGTATAAATGTATAAATAAAATTCGAAAATTAATTTAATAATGCATAGCCGACAATAACCAGATACCTAACTTGATTGGCGTTGAAGATGCTCAACAGTTCTTTGAAGTCGGAGTTGACGGACATCGCGCCCCTTTATGGCATAGGCTTGCTCTACCAATTCCCACGCGGCGGCAAAGCGCTGCGTATCTGTTTGCGCCTGCCAAAATTGCAAGTCAAACGACCTATCCAAATCTTCTATACGGCCAATTTTTTCGACGAACCCGGTTCGCATTGCTCCTCCTCACCTACATTGTAGCGTTCTCAATAATGGTAGCGGCAGGCCAGCACACGAATTTTATTTTCTTCTTCAAGGACGCAGTAGACAAGCCGATGCTCCTGCGTAATGCGTCGTGACCAGCAGCCTGTCAATTCGTGCTTCAATGGTTCCGGCTGTCCTGTACCTTCGTAGGGAGTACGCTGTACTTCCTGTATCAACTTGAAGACGCGCAGAGCAGCCTTGCGGTCATGCTCAACCCACCATTGCAAATCTTCAAACGCATTGGCGTCAAATTCCAAGTTTTTCATGGGCGTCCTCAAGCGATATACCGTCTTTACGGTCTTTGGCTGCCAGCAGGCGTTGCTTCATGGTCTCGCTTTTCAGCAGGTACGCCGTTTCGCGCTCGGAAGCCAATTCATGCCAGAGCGCAATCGGCACGATGACGCCGATGTTGTTGCCTTCCGCGTCCGATACATACTGAACTTCCGTCATATCCAACATGGCAGCCTCCTAACCAAGCAAAATGCGTTTCCCGTATTTCAATTGAGTATACATCAGGAAATGGAATGGAAACCGGCGGACGCGCCGACCCATTCCAGATTGCGGTTTTGGTCTACGCCCATCATGCTGCCCCGGCCCATGCGAATGAGGGGGCACACGGCGCGTAATTCGTCTTGCCACACGTACATAATGCGGATTTCGGCTTTGGTCAGACCAAACGGGGTTTCGATGTGCGGCGCGAACGCGACCTTTTCCTGCAAGATATACTGTGAGCGGTCCGGGATGGCTTCAATCTCTTCGCGTGTCGGGCTGATGCGGACGCCCAGGCCGGCAAACGAGAACAGGGGCTTGAGGACGTAGTTTTCCAGATCGGGCGGCAGGGAAGGCAGTTGATCCAGAAACCACGTTTTGGGTACGCAGGGATGATGGAGGTATGGAAGCGAAAACTTACTGATTTTGAAGTACCAGTCGGGATGCCCCGCCCACTCCACGTCCAAATCGGCGTCCCACGCGAAACCGGGCTGCACGTTTTTGCGCTCCAACTCGTCGGCAATCACGCGGTTGTAAATGCGCCGTATGGGAATCTGCCTGCCGTCGCGCTCATAAAACAGATGGCGACCCTCCTGCCGCACTTCGGCCACATCCACGATTGCCAGCCCGCACATTTTTTGCGTGAGCAAAAAGTCGCACAGGGTTTTCTGCGCGTATGGCTCGATTTCCAGCAAGGCAACGGTTTCCGGCTCGTGTTCGCCCACAATCGCGGTTCGCAGCAATCGGTTGTAGCCGTCCGCATCCAGCCCGCCCAAAAACGGCTGTAAACCGGCATCCAGCCCATACGCCTGCCGGTACGCTTCCGCTTGAAACGGCTGATAAGCGTACAGGGACGGAAACCCCTGTATCTCCACAAGGCGCGGCTGCGCGTCTTCAGTCAGTCCAAAATCTACCTGCATGAACAGGGGCGGCTTGCCATCGTTTCGCGCCCGAAAGTTGACTGGTATAGTTTCCGCCGCCAACTTCAAATACTCGGCGTTGGAAACCAACTGCCCCACCAATTCTTTCCCCACATCGGCCATCTGTTCCAGCAGCGCAGTAGGAAAGAAACACGGCGTCTCGCAGTTGCGGAAGGGCACTTCAATGCCGCACCCCGCATCCAGCCGATGCAAAAAGTCCCGGTACTTGTCCGGGGTGAACGCGGCGTTAAAGGCGTGGCGGAGGGAAGGGAGCATAGGCATTAGGCATTAGGCATTAGGCATTAGGCACACGACGTTAGAATGATGCGCTTGTTCAACAAGGTACATCCTAATGCCTGATGCCTAATGCCTAATGCCTATATCAAGAATTTCCCGGCCCGCATGATCTGATAATCATCGGCCCAGATGTCGAATTTGAGACCTACTACGTCAATGTGCGTGGACGAGTCCCATTGGGCGCCCGTGTGCAGGCCGTAGGGGTTGCCGAAGGCGATGTGGACGCCGGGCAGTTTTTCGTCCTGCAAAATGTTGCCGATTACGTCGGTCAGGCCGATGTTGGTTCCGATGGCGAACTCGCCCACGCGGTCACTGTTCTCGTCCACGTGCGTGTAGTTCCAGAACTCCTCGACCAGTTCTTTGTTGACGCTATCAGCGTGGACGAGGCGGTTGCCTTCCACGCGAATCGTTAATGGCGTTTCGTGCAGGCTGCCGTACTTGGCGCATAGGTAATCGCCCACCACCCCATCAATCACGAACGTGCCGTTGACTTCGTGGGGCGTGGTGAACACTTCGCCGCCCGGTAAATTTCCCCACTTGTGCGGGCTGATGATGCCGCTTGTTTTCAGCCACTTGTAATCGGGGTTCAATTGCGCGGTAATGTCGGTTCCTGACGGCGTGGTGGCGCGAATCACTTTGGCCTGCGTCACGATATCGAATACGCGCACGCTCAGGGCGTCCACTTCCAGAAAGTCCGCCCGCATCCCCTCCACCATGATCTGCGGTTCGATGTTGACCATGTGCGCGTGGCGGATGCTGCGCCGGTTGACCACTTCCGTCATTTGCATCCGCGTTTTCAGTTCGTTTGTCTGCGCCTGCACCGCGAAAATGCTCACCTGACTGGTTTCCAGATCGTCCAGCACTTCGCGGGGCATGTCTATGAGCGGGCGCGGAGCCAAATCTTCCAGAATAAAGGGATGGTACGCGACGCCCAATTCATCGAGTTCGCGCACAAGGCTGGCCGCAATGTCCAGACAGGCGCGATCCGTAATCACGGTCACTTTTTCGGACGGCTGTATGCGCAGGCACACCTTGACGGCGTTGTTCGCGCCGGGCGCATAGGCCGGGTTGAAGGGATAGGCGCTTAACACGCTCATGCGGGTACGCTCCCTTCCGCTGTTTGCGCCCCACCCGTTTTTACCGCCGCATGGGTTGGAGCGGGGGAGGTTCCATTCGCCTGCGCCGGATTCGCTGCCGGGACCACATCGCGCTTGCCGTTGGTTGACGGCAGGAGCGAAGTCGCTTCCACCGGACTGTCGGGAGGCAGGGCCGTTTCCGCAACAATATAATCTACCACCTTCTTCAAATCTCCTGTTTCACGGTATACCTTTAATTGTCGGTCGGCGCCACTGCCCACTTGAAGCATCGTCTTGATGTATTCCAATTCCTTGCGGGAACCCAATTCGTCTACCACATCGTCCACGAAATCCAGATATTCCAGCATCAACTCCTGAAATGGAACTTCGATTTTCTTGCCGAAGTCAATCAGCCGGCCTTCCACGCCATAGCGCAGCGCGCGCCACTTGTTTTCCATCAGCAGGTCGCGGCGATAGTGCCGGTAGTCCTGATTGGCGGCGTGAAGTTTGACCAATTTAGCCACCGTCGCCTGAATCAACGCGACAATGGCAATGGTTTCATCTATACGCAGGGGAACATCGCAGATGCGAAACTCCAGCGTGGGGAAAAACGGGTGCGGGCGAATATCCCACCAGATTTTCTTGGCGTTGTCAATGCTGTTGGTCTGCACCAGAATTTCGATAAAGTTCTCGAACTCATCCCAACTCAGAAAATAGTCGGGAATGTTGGTGCGCGGGAACTTATCGAACACCTTACAGCGATAGGATTTCAGGCCGGTATCCAGTCCGAGCCAGAAGGGGGAGTTGGTAGACAGAGCGAGAATATGCGGCAAAAAGTAGCGCACCGTGTTCATTACATGGATGGCTTCTTCGCGGTCTTCGATGCCGATATGCACATGCAGGCCGAAAATCAGGTTTGCCCGCGCCACCTGCGCTAAATCCTCGACAATCACCCGATAGCGCTCGTCGGGATAAATCTCCTGTTCGCGCCAGTCGGCAAACGGGTGCGTCCCGGAGGCGGCAAGCAGCAGGCCGTTTTCCCGCGCCAGTCCGATGATCTGCTGCCGCATTTCCGTGACCTGCTCTTTGGCTTCCTGCACGTTGGCGCAAATCCGCGTCCCGATTTCTACGACGGACTGGTGCATTTCGGCCTTGACTTCCTCGCGCAGCCGCATTTGCCCCTTGCCGATGATTTCCGCGTCAATGTGCGAGCGCAAATCGCGGGTTTGAGGATCAATGGTCTGGTATTCTTCTTCAATCCCAATGTTGAAACTGGGCTTCATAATTCCTCCTCAAGCCGGTGGTGCAGGCATTAGGCATTAGGCATCAGGCAGTGGTGAATTCTTTTGTGCTGAAAATACCGGTATTAGGTGTTCGGTGTTCGGACAATTCGGCATGTTTATGCTCGAACGCGCGAAGCGCATGAAGTCTAATCGGATGTTCTTTCCGCCAGAATGTAACGCGCTTGCGCCACGTCAATTGCCATTTGCGTGGTCAGGGCGGCAAGCGAGTCGAAACGCAGTTCGTCGCGCAGTTTTTCTATAAAGCGCAGCGACATTCCCTGCCCGTAAATGTCTTCCGAAAAATCAAGCAAAAACGTTTCAATGGAGCGTCCCGCGCCTTCTACTGTGGGGCGTTCGCCGATGCTGCATGCGCCACCAATTTTGCGCCCATCGTCAAGAGTTGCGACTGCCGCGTAAATGCCGTCACCGGGAACCACCTGCCGATAACGCAGTTCCAGATTGGCGGTCGGGTAGCCCAGCGTTCTGCCCAATTTCTGCCCGCTGACGATTGTGCCGACAAGCAGGTACGGGTGTCCCAAAATAGTTTCCGCAAGCGCGGGGTCGCCGTCGCGCAGGGCTTCGCGGACGCGGGTGCTGCTTGCGGGCGCTCCCGCCGCCATAACGGGTTCCAGCGCGGTCAAGGTAAAGTCATAGCGCGACTGCGCGGCTTGCAAATACGCCACATTGCCCGCGCGATCCTTGCCGAAACAAAAATTCGCGCCTTCCACAACAGCCTTTGCGCCCAATAAATCTTTTAAGATGCGCTGTACGAAATCATCCGGCGATAATTGCGCCAGCGCGGTATCGAAATGCGCGATTACCAGCCCGTCTACGCCAAGTTCGGCAATCTGTTGGTTGCGCTGTTCGGGCGTGGTCAGCAGGGCGGGCGCGCGGCTAGGCGCGAACAATTCCGCCGGATGCCGGTCAAACGTAAACACCAGCGCGGGGCGGGCGTGTCGCCGCGCATCCTCTACCGCCGCGCGAATAATCGCCTGATGCCCCACATGGACGCCATCGAAGGTTCCGATAGCCACCGAGGAAGCGGCAAACGGCGTCCTGACCGCTTCCAATCCGTCATAAACATTCATCATTAACCTTTGGAACTATACCCTCGCAAACACTTTATAAGGGTGCAATTGTTCCATCTCTAAGCGGGCAATGGCAATGACATCCCCGCTATCATCCAGCAAGGCAATCGGCGCAGTCAGTTCGCGGGGCGGCCAATTGCCGCGCTGCGTTTCCGCTACATCCGCAATAGAAACGGTTTGCCCGCGCCGAATACGCGCGGTTTGCTCGTTATTTAATCGCGCCTGCGGCCAATCGGCAAGCGCAGTGGATAGCGGCAGCACAACCTTATGCAGCGTTCCCGCCTGCGCTCGTTCGCGCAGTTCGTCCAGGGTATGCGCCTTTTCTAAGGTGAAAGGACGGTTCGGCTCGTCCAGCCGCTCCCCAACCCATGCGCGGCGCAGGGTTTGCATCATGCCGCCCACGCCCAACACTGCGCCAATGTCGGACGCAAGCGAGCGTATATAAGTTCCTGTCGAGCAGGTTATTTCCAGTTGCGCGACGGGATGCGTACCGGATTCAAAGGCCATCAGTTCCAGCGCGTCAATGTGAATGGTACGCGCCGCGCGCTCTACGGTAATGCCCTGCCGCGCCAGATCGTACAGGCGTTGTCCCTCGTGGTGCAGCGCGGAAACCATCGGCGGAACCTGTTGAATTGTACCCCGGAACCGGGGCAGAACCGCGCGTACATCCGCTTCCGTGAGGTGTGCGGCATCCTGTTCGGCTAAAACCTGCCCGCTCGCGTCCTGCGAATCCGTTTCTATGCCAAATACGAATTGCGCGGTGTAGTGTTTGCGGGCGGCGCTAAGATATTCCGCAATCCGCGTGGCGTTTCCCAGACACAACACCATCACGCCCGTCGCGTCCGGGTCCAGCGTTCCCGTATGCCCCACGCGCTTTGTCCGAAACAATTTGCGGGCAATCCCCACCACATCATGCGAGGTCATCCCCCCCGGCTTGTCAATGACAACAATGCCATGCACCACCCCCACTGCCGGACGCCCATTTTGCTGATTGTGCTGAGACTTCATTTCCATTGCCTGATTGTACCCAATCAAGAAAAGGCAGAAGCAAGAAAAATTAAAGAAGACGGGCAATCCAAAATCCGTAATCCAACCGTAATCTTTTCATCCTTAATCCTTGCTTCCCTGTGCTATAATGAAACACTATGTCACTACGCTCCCTTTTCATTCCTCTTGCTTTGGCCGGCATCGCCGCAACCATTGTGTACAGCGAGCGCGTTGTCGCGCCGCCCGCCAAAGACGAGAAAATTCACATCAAGTATTGGGAAAAATGGACCGGCATTGAAGGCGACGCCATCGAAGCCACCGTAAATGCCTTCAACGCTTCCCAGGACCGTATTCACGTGGATTTGCTGACCATCAGCAGCATCGAGCGCAAAACCCTGCTGGCCACGGCAGGCGGCAATCCGCCCGATGTGGCAGGTTTGTACGGCCCCAATGTGGCGCAGTACGCCGACGACAACGCCGTGCTGCCGCTGGACGAGTATTGCCGGCGCAATCATTTGTCGCGCGACCAGTATATCCCCGTGTATTGGGACATGGGCACGTATCACGGCCATCAGTACGCGCTGCCCTCCGTGCCCGGTTCTGTCGCTCTGCACTACCGCAAGGATATGTTCCGGGAAGCAGGCTTGAACCCGGATACGCCGCCGACCACGTTTGAGGAGATGGATGCGGCCTCGCAAAAGATCACCACGTACACCCCGGACAAGAAAATTGACAGGTCTGGCTTCATGCCCGCCGAACCCGGCTGGTGGCCCTGGTGCTGGGGCTACTACTTCGGCGGCAGCCTGTGGGACGGCAAAGACAAAATCACCGCCAACAGCCCCGAAAACGTCCGCGCGTTCGAATGGATACAATCGTACTCCAAAAAGTTCGGCGGCACGAACCTGCAAAGTTTCCGCAGCGGCCTGGGCAACTTTTCCAGCCCGCAAAACGGCTTTCTAGACGGCAAAGTGGCGATGGAATTGCAGGGCGTGTGGATGTACAACTTCATCAACAAGTACGCGCCCAAAGTGGAAGGCCCGCCCCGCGAATGGGGCGCGGCTCCGTTCCCGCACCCCGCCAACCGTCCCGATCTCGCCGGGGGCACGATAGCCGATGAAGACATTCTCGTGATTCCGCGCGGCGCTCCGCACCCGGATGAGGCGTTTGAGTTCATCAAGTTTGTCGAATCGCAAAAAGGCATGGAACTGCTGTGCCTGCTGCAAGGCAAGCAATCCTGCCTGCGCAATGTCAGCCCGGAATTCTACAAAAAGCATCCCAATCCGTACATCAAGCTGTTCACCGACCTGCCGAAAGGGAAGAACGTCTTCACGCCGCCCAAAATCGGCATCTGGCCCGAATACAGCAGCGAAATCACCAATGCGTTCGACGAGATTTCGCTGGAAAAGAAGACGCCCAAAGAAGCGCTCGACGCGGTTCAAGCCCGTATGCAGCCCAAACTGGACGAATACCTGGCGCAGTTGCGAAAACGGCAAAGCGTTGAGCATTAAAACGTAGGGGCACAACATGTTGTGCCCGCCGTATTGTACCGGCGCTGTTCAAGGCGTTGATACCAGCGCTGTACAAAGCATTTGCATCCGTAAGAGCGGGCACAACATGTTGTGCCCCTACCAACCTTGATTTAGCAAGCCATCGTTGAATTTTATGACTAATCCAAAATCCAAAATCCAAAATCGAAAATCGAAAATGGGCCGCGCTGCGCGCAATGAGGCAATAACGGCGCTGCTGTTTGCCAGCCCCTGGTTCATCGGGTTCAGCGTGTTTATGCTGTATCCGCTGCTGGCGTCCATTTACTACAGCTTCTGCGATTACTCCGTACTGCGCCCGCCCGTGTATACCGGGTTCGCGAATTACCAGAATTTGCTGCACGACGATGTGTTCAAAGATTCCTTCAGGAACACGGTCTGGTACGCCGTTTTCGCGCTGCCTATCAGCACGTTTGCCGCCCTCAGCCTCGCCCTGCTGCTCAATACCAAAGTGCGCGGCATGACGTTTTACCGCGCCCTGTTTTACATACCGTCGCTGGTTCCGGCTGTGGCAACGGGCGTACTGATTACGTGGATTTTCAACGGGCAGCACGGCGTTTTGAACGAAGCGCTTCTGAACCCGATCTTGCGGCACTTCGGTAAGAAAGCGCCGCAATGGCTGGGCGATCCGGCGTGGTCCAAAGCAACCCTGATTATCATGGCGGCGTGGGGCGCGGGCAACGCGATGGTGATTTATCTCGCGGGCTTGCAGGACGTGCCGCAGCCCTTGTACGAGGCGGCGGAACTGGACGGCGCGACGTGGTGGCAAAAAACGCGCAACGTCACTATTCCCATGCTGTCGCCCGTGATTTTGTTCAACGTTATCATGGGGCTTATCGGAACCCTGCAAGTGTTCACCGTGCCGTATCTGGTATCGCCCGCCGGCTCGCCCGCCCGCTCCATCTACTTTTACACGATGTATCTGTTCGACAACGCCTTTGTGTATCACAAAATGGGCTACGCCAGCGCGATGGGCTGGATTATGTTCCTTGTCATTCTCGCGCTCACCATGCTGTCGCTGCAACTGTCCAAGCGCTTTGTGCATTACGGTTCGTCCTAATCTCGAGTAGTAGGAACATAAGGAATTTCAAAGCAAAGATGCGTCAAAAAAACTCCTGGATGTTACATATCCTTCTCATTGCGCTGTCAGTGGTGTTCGCGTTTCCGCTGATCTGGCTGGTGCTGACTTCGCTGAAGCCGATTGACCAGACCATGCACATTCCCATCATCTGGTGGCCGCGGGAATGGCAATGGGGCAATTATTGGAAAGCGTTCACGTTTAACCGCGAAAAATTGGGCTACATTCCGTTTCTCGTGTACGGGCGCAACACGCTGATGCTGGCGATACTGACCGTGAGCGGAACCGTGATTTCCAATTCCCTCGTCGCGTATGCGTTTGCGCGGCTGCGCTGGCCGGGGCGCGATTTCGTCTTCGGCCTGACGCTGGCAACGATGATGGTTCCGTTTCCCGTGCTGATGGTTCCCATTTTCAGCCTGTTCCAGAAGCTGCACTGGATCGGCACGTTCCGGCCCCTGTGGGTTCCCGCGTGGTTCGGCAGCGCGTTCAACATCTTTTTGCTGCGCCAGTTCTTCGCCACCATTCCCTTTGAACTCTCCGAAGCCGCCAAAATAGACGGCTGCTCGGAATGGGCCATTTTCCGGCAGGTGATTTTGCCGCTTGCCAAGCCCGCGCTGTCCGTTGTCGCCCTCTTCACGTTTATGGGAACGTGGAACGACTTCCTCGGCCCGATTTTGTACCTGTCGCATCAAAACCTGTTCACGCTCGGCCTGGGCTTGCAGGCGTTCACCAGTCAAAACGGCGGCACGGAATGGAACCTGCAAATGGCCGCCGCAACCATCATCGTCGCGCCCATCGTCGTGCTGTTCTTCTTCACGCAAAAACAGTTCATTCAGGGCATCGCGGTGACGGGGCTGAAAGGCTGAGGAGGCAGGGTCTTAGGGTTCTAGGGTTTTAGGGTTTTAGGGTTTTGGGTTTCTGTAGGTTGATGGTTGATAAAGAAGGCGCGGGAATCGCTTGATTCCCGCGCCTTCTCTATCAACTATCAACCATCAACTATCAACTACTTAATCTTCGACTTGTCGTAGTAGCTGAAATCTATGGAGGTGAAGGCGCGCAGATTGACGCGGTATTGTTGCGCGGGCGCGACCGGCACGATGTTTGTGGAAATAGGCTGCGCGGTCAGGACGAAATTGCCGGGTACGAGGGAGAGCTTGTAGCTGCCGTCACTGCCCGAAACAGCGGAACCGACAACCGTGCCGTCCGCCAGCGAAGCGACGATTTTTGCGCCGGCAATGGGGGTTTGCGTTGTAGAAGTCGTCGTGGTCGGCGTCATCAGCACCTTGCCCTGAAAACCGGAAGTGCCATCGCCTGCGGGGTCAATGGTGGAACCGCCCAAACCGTTGGAGCCATTGACAATGTTGATGCCGGTCGCGCCTGTGGTGGAACTGCCGCCGCCGCACCCGGCGAGAAGAAGCGCGAAGAGCGCGCTCAACAGCAGCACAACCGCACAACGCAAGGCGAACGGAGCATACAGCAGCCGTTTTCGCATAGAGATTCCCTTTCTTTGCGCGCAGATTTCTTTGACGCAATTGCTAAACAGTTGATAGTTGATAGTTGATAGAAAGGCAGTATCTACGAACTTTCAGCACCCCACCGCTTAGAAAACGAGATTGGTAAAATGTCCGGGTTCCGGCGGCATCGCTCCACGCCGGGTACGCGCTGAAAACGCAAACGGAACTCAGTTGAAGACGCAAACGGCAAACGCGCCGCGAAAAGCGCGCTTCAAAATCATGGGAGATAGTGTTGGTTTCTCTGGGGTTGCCGCCATTATACTAGTTTCAGCCAAAGGACGCAAGCGTTTTCTTATCATTTCCCACATTTTTCTCAATTTTCCTGCAACACCTGCCCTGCACATACAGCTGTCGCCACTCGCGTTGACGCGCGGCCAGATACATCCAGCCGTCTTCCTTCTGCCAAATGCGAAATATCGTTTGGCTTTTACGTAGTTAATGGCAGAGCAGCCCGTTTGTTCGCTGCGTTATTGCGTGTTTTTGCGTAAAATCAGAGTATGTTAGCTCTGAACCACTTCTTTACCTTCTTACCGCCTGAGCGCTTGGAAGCCGCTGACCTTGATGACCAAAGTGACCCGTAACAACACAAGCAGGCGGGCTTTCAACAGGTATAGGCTGAACCCCTTCGCGCAACGCGAAACGTTATGCAGCAAGAGAATTCGTAAACAAACAGCCATGACCGATACAAGAACCAACACACCTAAACGGCTGCTGCGCACCATCGGCGTACAGAAACACGATGGTTCGGAGCCGCCCGTCACGCCGATACAGGAACTCGCGCTCTCGCCAAACGAACCGGGCGCGGAAACTGTTGCCGCTGCGGATTCCGCTGCGGAATCAAACCGCGCCAATATAGAAACCGTTCCCAACCCAAATGATAATCCACAATCCACAATCGAAAATCCAATCACGGAGGCGCTGCAAACCGGCAGATCGTACCTGCTGATTGACCGCTACGAAATGGCGTTGCCGTTCTTTCAATGGGTGGTCAGGAACGAGGCCGAGAATGGCGAAGCGTGGTTTCAGCTTGGATTGTGCCTGAACAATCTCAAGCAGTATGCGCCTGCCGTAGACGCGCTGATGCAGGCCACGCGGCTTCAGCCCGAAAACGCCCGCGCATACGAACAGTTGGGAGAGGTCTGCTGCAAGCTGAAGCGTTATGAGCAGGCAGTCCTTGCCTGCCGCCTGTGCCTGCGCTTGGACCCGGAAAACACCTCGGCCTGGAATGACATCGGCCTTGCCTACTCAAATACAGGGCAGTACGAAGAGGGCAAGGCCGCGCTGCAAAAAGCAGTGATCCTGCGCCCGGAGCGCGTCTTGTATCGCGTGAACCTGGCGATCACGCTGGCGCAGCATAAGGAGTTTGAACCGGCGTTCGCCGAATGTGACGAGGCTATACGCCTGGAACCGGATAATCCAATGGTTTACCAGGCGCTGGCGCATGTATGCAAGTTGGCTGACAGGAAACAGGAGGCTTTACAAGCTTGTAAGCAGGCGCTTCAGTTGGACCCACAGAATGTGGAAGCCTATATGCTTGTTGGCAGCGCCCATCGCGCGCTGAAACAGTACGAGGAAGCCATCGCCGCTTATAAGCAGGCAATACAGATTGCCCCGGAGTATGCTGTTGCCTATACGGGCATAGGCGTCATTTACCTGGACCAACAAAAGTCTGAGCAAGCCCTGCCCTTTCTGCAAAAAGCGATTGCGCTTCAACCGGACTTTGCCGTTGCGTATAATCATCTCGGTATGGTCTTCATAAATCTACAGCGTTGGGAAGACGCTATTGTTGCGCTGGAAACCGCTTTGTGCCACCAGTATCGCAACCCCACTGCGCATTACCTGCTTGGTCAAGTCTATACTGAAGTCGGGCGTATGTGGGAGGCTGTGGAAACGACGGAACGCGCCATTGCGTTTGCGCCTGATGCCGCAGAGGCCGCTATCGGTTACGAAGCCCTGGCAAAACTTCATATCAAGCAGCGCAACTATCTGGAAGCCATCGCGTCGGCACAGCAGGCATTGATGCTCAACCCCTCGGAAGGCGGCGCGTACAATATTCTGGGAGTGGCCTACGATGCTCTGGGCCGTTATCAGGAAGCCTTTGACGCTTACATCGAAGCGGTACGCCTGATGCCGGGTGATGCAGTGGTCATGAATAATTTTATGACTGTGAGCCGCAAACTGGGGGAACAGGGGTAGGTGTTGGGTGTTTGGGTATTCAGGTATTCAGGTATTCGGTATTCGGTGTTCGGTGTAGTGTTCCCTATCTGCCCGCTACCGGGTACAATGAATGTATGGAGCCAGAAATAACAAGTACGCCTGTTATGGACACGCCTAATACGCCTGCGCGCGTTCGGCGTCCTTTGCGCCGACGCCGGGCGCTTTTTGCGCTATCGGTTTTTCTGCTGGTGGTGTTGAGCATCACGTGGGCGATTGGCGGATTGGGCGGCAATGTGCGGACGGTCACGCCGGGGCGGGTGTACCGCAGCGCGCAGATTACGGGGAGTGGCATCGGCGCGCTAACCGCCTGCTGGACGGGCAAGGGGCTGGAACAGGTCATCAAAGCGGACGGCATCAAGACTGTCATTAACCTGCGCGGCGGCAACGAGCAGAACGCCTGGTATCGCGAGGAACGGGAAATCTGCGCGCGAAACGGCGTAGACCATATTGACATCGGCATGAGCGCCATTCACGCCCCGCACCCCACCCAATTGAAGCGCCTGCTCAACGCTTTCGACAACGCCCGTTATCCCATTCTGTACCACTGTCAGGGCGGCTCGGACCGCTCCGGGCTTGTCGGCACGATCTACCTCAACGTGTACCAGAACGTGCCGCTCGATGAAGCGGAACGCCAACAACTGACCCTGCGCTACGCCCATTTCAAGTTCACGCGCACACGGGCAATGGACGACTTTTTTGATCGGTATCGGCAGACAGGGCGGGGCATGACGCTGCGCCAGTGGATACAAACCACCTATCCCGATGTGTTCGCAAAACTGCCCGCCAACGAAATCTCCGGGCCACCCACGCCCGCAGAACTGCTTACCGACCCGCATCCCATTTCTGCTTCACCATCTCATTCCAATTCGCCGGCGCGGGCTTCCACGCAGGGAGAGGGCGCGGCCCGCGCGGCGATCAACGGAGGCTGAATTCATGCGTTCGCACACGAGTTTGAGCGGCAATCGGAAACCCAACAAGCCGTCGCGCCTGCTGATTGCTTCCCTCTCCACAGTGGCCGGGGTTGCCCTGATTGCCGGAAGTAAAACGGCCTGGAGCCACCGGCAAGGCGCGGACGTTGCGCCGGAACCGCTTTCCAACGGCAGGCGGATTGCGCCGCAGGGCCAGCAAACCGACGTGGGCAGTTTCCCCGTCAACATGGCGCTCAGTCCTGACGGCAAGTTTATCGCTGTGACCAACACGGGCTTTCGGCAGTTCCTCAGCATCCTCAGCGCCGACGACGGGCATCTCGTCTCGCAAATGCCCTTCAACCCCGCTCCCAACAACCGCGCCGACAAAACTTCCTTGTACTATGGACTGTCGTTCCAAGGCTCGACAACCGGGGAAGGCTACCATGTATTTGTCTCGCGCGGCCCGGAAGACCGCATCAGCGGCATCTACGTCACCTCGGAAGGCAAATTCGGTGGCATCGTGGAAACCTTCGAGAACCCCTCTACCGTTCCCCCTGCGGCCAAAGACGCGCAGCCCAATTTTGTCGCCGGTGTCGCGGGTGGAATCGGCAGGCTGTATGCCGCCAACAATGAAAGCAGCGCGTATACGGACTTCAAAGGTTCCGTCAGCGTTTTTGAAAGCAACATTCACGTTCCAAACAAGCGCGTGGGACGCATCACGACGCCGGGCTTTCCGTATGCCATTGTCGCCGTTACCAAAGGGCGCGGATGCGGAGAAAAAGGTTTACGTGTCGAGTGAGCAGGACGGGTGCGTGGCCGCGCTGGACGTAGCCGATCCGGCAAACGGCAAGGATGTAAAGGACATTAAGACGGGCGATCATCCTACCGCGCTGCTTCTGGACAGGGAACAAAAGCGCCTGTTTGTCGCCAATTCCGGCAGCGATACCGTCAGCCTCATTGATACCGCCAACAACGCGGTTACGCGAACGTGGAATGTGCGCGGCAAATCAAAATTGCCGGGCGCAACCCCGACCGGTCTCGCCCTCAGCCCGGATGAATCGCGCCTGTACGTCACCCTTGCCGACCAGAACGCCCTTGCCGTCATTGACCTGAAAAGCGGCAAAAACGAGCCGATGGGAATGATCCCGACCGGCTGGTATCCCACGTCCGTTGTTGTCAGTGGGGACGGCAAGCGCCTGTTCGTTGCCAACGCCAAGGGCGCGCGAACCCGCAACCCGAATGGCGATCCGGGGCGCAAAGCGGACAACGAGAAGTACATCGAAAACATCATCGAAGGCACGGTGTCCATGATACCGACGCCTTCGGATGCGGAACTCGGACGATTGACGCAAATCGCCACGCGGCTCAATCTGGCTCCCGACAACCAGAAACTGCCCCATACCGGCATCAAGCACGTGATTTACATCATCAAGGAAAACCGCACGTATGATGAGATTTTGGGCGATCTGCCGCAGGGCAATGGCGACAAATCCCTGACGCTGTTCGGGCGCGACGTGACGCCCAACCAACACGCCCTTGCCGAACGCTTCGTGTTGCTGGACAATTTCTACTGCTCGGCGGAAGTGTCCGCGGATGGCTGGAACTGGACGATTTCCGGCATGGGCAGCGAGTACAACGAACGCAACGTGCCCTTCAATTACAGTGGGCGCGGACGGGATTATGATTTTGAGGGGCAGATCAACGGAACGCCGGTTGACCTGCTGGACAAGCCCGACGTAAACCGCGCTCCCGGTGGCTATATATGGGACGCCGTTGCGCAAAAAGGGCTTGTCGTACCGCAACTACGGCTTTTATGTCGCCTTTGCCGACGCCAAAACGCTGGATGGCACGCTGATTACGAAAGAAAACACGCCCGTCAAGAAAGTCCTTGTCGGGCATACGGACACGGATTTCCGGCAGTTTGATATGGCGTATGCCGACAGCGACGCGCCCGCGATGCACAACGCGATTGCGCCCCGGCAGAAAGCGGCGTATGGAACCCACAATGCCCCGTCCCGCTTCGCCGAATGGAAGCGCGAGTTCGATGACTACGTTCGGACGGACAGCCTGCCCCGCTTTTCAATGGTGCGCTTTCCCCGCGACCATACCAGCGGAACCCGTGTCGGCGTGTCCACGCCCCGCGCCATGATTGCCGACAACGATTACGCGGTGGGGCAGTTGGTGGAAGCTGTCAGCGAAAGCAAGTTCTGGAAAGAAACGGCGATTTTCGTCATAGAAGACGACGCGCAGGACGGCATTGACCATGTGGACGCGCACCGCTCCATTGCGTTTGTCATTTCGCCGTACATTCAAAAGGGCATGGTAGACCATCACTTCTACAACTCGGACAGCGCGCTGCACACGATGGAACAACTGCTCGGCCTGCCGCCTATGTGCCAGTACGACGCGATTGCGCCCGTGTTTGCCGCGTTCGGTTCCACGCCCGCCAATGATGCGCCTTATACCGCCATTCTGCCGTCCCGCGAAATCATAGCCGATGTGAACAATCGGCAGGCGTACCGCGCAAGTGACAGCGCCAAACTGGACTTCGCCCACGCTGACCGCGTTCCCGACCACACTATGCACGACCTGATCTGGCACTCGGTCAAGGGCATCAACACGCCCCTCCCGCCCCTCCGCCACGCCCTGCCCACGTCTGCCCGCACATCCGCAAGGCGCGATGAAGATGATGAATAAGGAATGAGGCGGCTTAAAGCCCCAAATCAAACATCAAGGATAAATTTGCGCTGCAAATGGAATAATCTGGAAGTGTGCATACTTCCAGATTATTCCATTAAATCTTTTTAGTTCCAGATAGTTCCAGATTGTAGGCGACTCCAGTGACATTCCCCTGTCGGAACGGGTAGGCAATTGGGCACAGCCCTTTTATGACGAGCGCGAGGTGCTGACGTTTTTGGAAACGCAGTTTGCAGACCCGCAGCGTATACGCCGAATGTTGCCGCGCCGCCCAAGAAGGAGAGCGTTATGATAGCATCCATCTTGCAGCCTTTGATTGAACAGGGAGAGAATGTTCGCGCCGAATTCAAGAGCGCGGTTGAAAATGTGGAAGCGGTTGGGGAAACGGTAAGCGCATTTCTCAACGCCGGAGGAGGAACTCTGGTGGCTGGCGTAACCGCAAGCGGCGCGGTTAGAGGCATCGAAAATGCTCAGGAGATGGCAGGCCACATTCGGCAGGATTTGATTCAACACCTCTCGCCGCAAGCCTCGTATTCGGTAGGAGTGGAGGAGATTGGAGGCAAGCCCTGCATCGTTGTGGATGTGCCGCCCGGTTCCGAGCCTCCTTACGTATATCGGGATGGTATCTTTGTACGACGTGGTACGCGCAGCCTTCGCGCGGCGGGCGCGGACATTGCCGGCCTACTCCAGCGTCGGCGGCAGGAGCCTATACGGTGGGAACGCCTGTCTGCCCTGAGCATTGCTGTGGAAGAATTAGACCAAAACGAGATTGCTCACACTGTGAAGCAAGAACAAAACAATCGCTGGCAAGCAAACAGGCAGGACTTTTCTGTTGAAGACGCGCTCAACGCGCTGAATCTGGCGGAGCGCGGGATGCCGCTCAACAGCGCGATTGTTCTTTTCGCCCGACAGCCCGCCCGCCTGTATCCTCAAATCCGAGTGCGTGTCGCGCGGTTTGCCTCCGACAATCCCTCCGAAATTATAGACCATCGCACTTTTGAGGGGCATGCTTTCGCCTTGTTGGAACAGACACTTACCTTTCTGCAAGCGCATCTGCCGGTTGCCTCCACGTTACCCGGCGCAGAATTGATTCGCGCAGACAAGCCGCTCTATCCTCCCGGCGCAATCCGTGAGGCGCTTATCAACGCGCTGATGCACCGGGATTATGCCACTTATGATGGCGGCGTTGCCGTACGTATGTACCCGGATCGCATAGAGTTCTGGAATTCCGGCGCGTTGCCACAGGGCATGACCGTTGAAACGCTCCGGCAGGGGTATGTGTCACGCCCTCACAACCCGGACATTGCGCACGTATTTTTGCTGCGGGGTCTTGCGGAGCGGATGGGTATTGGAGCGCGGCGTATCGTTGCCGAGTGCGTGGAAGCGGGGTTGCCGGAGCCGACGTGGGAGGAGCAGGGCGGCGGTATTCTGCTTACTTTGCGTCGAACGCCCGCCGTTGTCACTCCTAAGCGTAACATGCATTTAAGCCGAAGGCAGGCTGCGTTTCTTGAGCAGACGCCATCCGGGGAACGCATCACAGCGCAGGAGTACCATCGTCGGTTTGCATCGGATGTATCCGACCGGCAGGCGCGTACGGAACTTGGACAGCTTGTTGAAATGGGGTATGCGCGCCGCGAGGGCAGCGGGCCTGCGACTGCTTACGTGCGTACATCCTTGCCCAAATGAACAAGCCAAAACAAACAATCAGCAGGCATACCGCGACAGTCGCTTTTGCATAACCCTGATAATTGTGTGGATGCCTGATTTCATTCTACTTCTGTTCGCCTCCCTTGCTTCTGGACGCGCCAACCGGCTCCGTTTCAGATTGGATGGAACGCATTATCGCGCGTCTATAAGCCATAGGCATTATAGTGTGTTAGGTACTTTCCGAGCGCATCTGCTTGCAACAACTGTTAACTCAGCAGACAAGCAGAGTATTCGATACCGTTTGCGGCTGAGTATCTCACTATGGGTAGTGCGAAGCATCGTGTACAAAGCCGCACAAGGCCATTATAGCCTCAAAAGTACCTAACACTTTCTAGCTTATCAACCACCGCTTCTAAGGCTTTCATGTCCCACACGAAACCACACGCGCGTAAGGCCACGATATTGCCAAAGTTTTCAAGACTCACTATGTAGTCGTCTGTGCCTTCGATAAACGTCTGAGAGTCACTGCCGAGACTGGCGCGAAAGGCGACAGTAAGGACCGCCAAATCTTCCTTGCCGGTTGCACAAACTTTTACAGAGGTCTTATCAACCAGTTCAACTGTTCCCATGTTCTTCCTTTGCTTCCGCCTTGGCCCTGGTTCCGGTTCCCCTCATCTTGCCCTATTTGGTTCTCCTATCCTACTCCAGATTTACGCAATAATCTCACTTCCTCAGCAAGTTCGGATAGGGTAACATTTGTGCGAGGTCATGCCCTCATTGATATTCAACAGCGATTGATGCAGCACAAGGAGAAGCGCCACGTCAGCGTCGGTTGCTTCCTTGTTTGCGATAGAACCGGAAGGCATCCGCGCGGCATTGCCTTTGGCAGTGGGCTGCAACGACATACGCGCGCCTTTCTTTAATGCCGAGTATCTTTCCATTCCAGGTTCTTCTGCTTCTCCTTGCTTGTTTTGGTGGAGAGTAGCGCAGCTTTGTTCTCGGATATTCCTTCAGTTTAACATCAAGAAGCGTTATCTGCGGCGTTTGAACGCAATGGCAAACGGCAGGGTAAGCAGAACGATGCCGCCAAGATTATACATATAGGGTGTAGACGGCCACGACGCGCCGGTCACGTTTTGCGCGGGATCGGCTGCCAGATAGCGAACCTCGATCTTATCGCCGGGATGCAGATTGACACGCTCTTGCGCTCCTACTTCGCTGTGCCCGGTGTAATGCTTACAGTCTGCTTCAAAAGCGTACGTAATGTTTCGCTTTGCTGCCTGCTTCGCCTTCAAGCGATACAAGAGTTCCCTGCGTCTTCACACCTGCATCCTGAATATGATGGAAAGCGCGAAGTTGATTCATGCCGATGATGATCAGAACAACGCCAATCGCGCCCAAAAGCCAGCCAAGAACAGGATAGCGCACCAGCAGATTCGTTAACAAAAATCGCATTGTAACTGGTTATCTGTGAAATAGGGACCATAGGCGCATAGCATTAGCGGCGCAGGTTGGTGTCGAAGAGTTTGAGGATGCGCTTGTACTCGTCGGCCCAACTGGACGGTTCCTCGAAGGCATGGCTTTCTACCGGGTAGGCGGCGAGTTCCCAGTTTTCTTTGTGCAGTTCGATCAGGCGCTGCGTCAGCCGCACGGAATCCTGAAAGTGAACGTTGTCGTCCACCATGCCGTGACAGATGAGCAATGCGCCCTTCAAACCCTCCGCAAAGTAAATGGGCGAGACTTTGGCGGTACGCGGTCGGGTCGTTTTGCGGCTCGTTGAGAATGTTGGCCGTGTAGCCGTGATTGTAGTGCGCCCAATCCGTGACGGGACGCAGGGCCGCGCCCGCCGCGAAAACATCCGGCTGCGTGAACATCGCCATCAGGGTCAGGAAGCCGCCATAACTGCCGCCGTACAAGCCGATGTGTTTGGGATCAACGCCATACGTGGATACCAGCCACTTCGCGCCGTCTACTTCGTCGTCCAAATCCTTGCCGCCCATGTGCCGGTAAATGCCTGTGCGCCAATCCCGCCCGTAGCCCGCCGAGCCGCGATAATCCGCGTCCAGCACCAGATAACCGCGCTCCATCAGCAGGTGATGAAACATATACTCGCGGTAATAGTAGCTCCACCACGTATGGGCGTTTTGCAGATAGCCCGCGCCATGCACGAACAACACGGCAGGCCCGCCCCGCTTCCATTTCGCGGGTTTGTACAGCCGCGCATACACCGTCGCGCCATCCCGCGCCTTGTACGTGACAATGGGCGGATTGATCCAGGGGTAGGAAAGCCATTCGGGTGTCGGGGAGTGAGTAACTTGAACGGCATCGGCTTCCCCGTCCGGCGCGGCGTTTGCCCCTGCGTCAGCCAGTTCAAGCCGGATACTTTCGCGGCGGATGCTCTTGTGGTGGATGCTTTGGCCGCGTGGGTTTTCGTTACGGTGGTTTTGGTCTCGCTTGTTTGCGCCGTTGACGCGGTGCGGGCGGAGGATGTAACCGCGTCGGATGTGGATACGCCCGAAGAGTCGGAGGCAGACGGGCGGTTGGGCATGAGGAACAATTCGGGCGGGCGATTGCCGGTGGAACGGACGATTGCCAGCGTTTTATCGTCCGGCGAAACCTCGAAATCATCTTCATCCGCCTGCGACATGCGGACAATGCGCGTCCGGGTTCCGCCGCTAATGGACATGGAATACAGGGCGCGTTCGGTTGGGCCGTCCTCGCTTGACAGAAAATAGAACTTCTGCTTGTCTTCCGACAGGCGGACGCGCAAAACTTCAAAATGCCCCTGCGTCAGCTGTACCGGAGCGCCGTCTTCCGTAGAGACTGTGTACAAATGCGCGTAGCCGTCCGCTTCCGAAACAAAGTACACGTGCCGATTGTCGGGCAGAAAGCCCATCGCGCCCGCGCCGAACCTGCCTACCCAGGCGTCGTCGTGGAGATGCGCCAGAACCTTTGTCGCGCCCGTTGCCGGGTCTGCGCCGAGCAGCCAGGCGTCCTTGTTGTCCGTCGTCCGCGCCGTTACGATAGCCCGCTTGCCGTCTTCGGACCACTGCCAGCCGGACCAGTTCACCCGCCGCGTCCCGCTTCGCAGCCCTTCGGCGCTAAAAGCGGGCGGCGTAAAGACAATTGGCTTCGCGTCGCCTGTCGCCACATTCAGCACGGCCATGCGCGTCGCGCCCTGCGCATCCCCCACTTTGCCCCGACCGGGAATTTCTTCCGTGTACCCGCTTTCCGTGATAAACCGGGGAATAACCGCGCTTCTTTCGCTGCTGTCGCCCTCGCGGATTGTCAGGCTGACCCATTCGCCATCGGGAGAAAGGCGCAATCCGAACGCGCTTTGCCCGGCAGCCAGCATAAACGGCTTGCGCTGTCCCCGTTCTTCCTGCCGACGCTTGGCGTCCTGCTCGGCGCGTTGCTTCGCATCCTCGCGCAGCGACTCGAACAATTCCGCCTGCGCTTTTTGCAGGGCTTCCTGACTGGAAGCCGCACTCCCGGTTCCCGCGCCGCTCGTTCCCGAAGTATCGGCTGTCCCTGCATTGTTCGCGCCGTTGCCATTTTGCCTTGCGGGATTGTTTCTGCCTGTACCGTTATTTCTGGCGGCGTTGTTTCGCGCTCCATTGGTTCCTGTTGTTCCCGTTGCAGTGGCATTATTGCCGGTAGCATTGGTTCCATTCGTGCTGGCTCCAGATTGGGCGACTCCGCCTGTGCCGGATGCCGCGCCGTTCTGCCGGGTTGGGGGAGTCGCGGTTCTGCGCCGCCCGCCGGCCTGTGCCAGAAACGGCGTTTGTTCCGGCGCGGTTCCCCGGCGTATATCGGTCAGTTGCTTGATGCCCCCGCCGTCGAGCGCCAGTTCATACAGGTTGCCCTGCCGCTCGAAAACGATGTTCTTGCCGTCCAGCGTGAAGCGCGGATTGCTTTCGGCTTCCATCGTTGCGGTCAGTTGCCGCTTTTGGTTCTGCGCGAAATCGTACAGGTAGATGTCGCCGGCTTCCGAATACACAGCCAGATGTTTGTCGGGAGAAAGTTCGCGGAATTGGGGCGGCAGGCGTTTCGCGTCCTCGTCTATAAGGCGGTGCAGGCCGCTGCCGTCCGCGTTGACCACATAATGGGCATACTCCTTGCGGCGCGACTCCCCGGCCTGTTTCCAGTCGAAGTACACAAAACGCCCATCCTGCGACCAGTGTACGTTGACGGGCGCGTAGCCGATCAATTCCGGGCCGCGCATGATGTTGTCTATCGTAAGCGCGAACGGCTTGGAAGCGACCTGCCCACGCGCCGGGGATGCCGACGCAGTTGAGGGTTGTGTCCTTCCCTCCGGGTGGACGCCCGTGTTGAGGGTTGAGGTCTGCCCCCCCACTTGAGACACCGACGCCAAAAGTAACGCAAGGCCATAAAACGGCGAAAAAGCGCGAAACAAAGGACGCTCAGGCAACTGAAAAAAGTGCATCAATAATTTTCGCTTTCTACCTTCACAAAGCCGGTGTTCGGTGTTTGGTATTCGGATACCCGGCGTTTGTATCAAGGGCCGTGAACGCATTATACAGGTTCTTAAAAAAGTAGGAAAGTGTTACTCTACCATAGAGAACGTCACGCTTGTATTATGAACAGGATTGGCTATGATGTCAACAAGACAATGTCTGCGCACAGGGTAAAGTTCTGTGGCGAATTTGTCGTTCTTCCGTTAGTAAGGGTAGTAAGGGTCTGTAAAAGTATAAGTTCCCGAATCAAGCGAGCATAACCGTTTCTCTTGGGCGCACGGTGTAGTTCCATTGCGGACACACGTCGTGCTTGGTCAGGTTCAAAGCGGCTATCACGTCGTCGGCTATCTGGATGCCCTTTTGGTACACTTGGGTGACCAGATGCGCCGTCACCTGCAAGCCCGTGCTGGTAGTGGTCTGACGCAAGTAGTGTAATACCGTGTCGTAATCGCGCAAGGGACATCCCGCCCACGTCTTGCTGATCTCGCTGAAAACCCGATGTTCAATCGGGTTCCACTTGGAGCAGCCGGTGGGCAAGTGGCACACGGTCACTTCCAGGCCGAAGCGGTCGGCAATTTTCTCTTGGAGTTGCTGCTTCCACAACTTGCAGCGGTAGCCGTTGCTGCCGCCGCAGTCGCTATGCAGCAACAACTGCGTGGCATGGGGATAGCGTACCGGCATCTCGGTTTCACACCAGTGAGCCAGATTGTTGACGGCGAACTCGCCCGTGTCGGCGGACTGCCCGACATAAACGGTGGCGACATTGTGAGCCAGATCATAGATGCCGTAAGGAACCGCCCGTCCTATCCCCTCACTGGGAAAGTCGTGGACGTTGACCGCTTGGGCTTCTTGACACCAGATGCGCCCTGCGTTCTTGAAGTCGCCGAGCAGTTCTTTCTTCTTGGTATCCAAAGATAAAACGGGCTGTCCTGCGGCCACAAACGCTTCCCGTTGGCGCTGCAAATAGACAAACTGCGTGTCGCGTTCGGGCGGGTGGCTGGCTTCACGCTCCTTGACATTGGCCCGCAGGCGATAGTCGCGCTTCTTGAGCAGACGGCTCAACACAGGCAGGCTGACCGTATGCGCCTTCTTCTGCAAGTGCGCTTGCAAGTCGCGCAAGCGCACGTTGAGCCACTTGGTCGTGGTCATTGGATCGCCTGCCGTATGCGGTTCAACCGCCTCCACGAGAGCGTCTGCTAAGGTCGTGTCTTTTTTTCAGCGGCGGGTTGCCCGCCGCCTTCGTGACGCAGACGGTCGGCGGGAACCGTGCTCAGGTCGGCTTGGAGTTCGCGCCTGCCGCGACGGATGGTTTTTTCATCCAGACCGGTGAGGAGCGAAAGTTCGCCGTCCGTGAGGGCGTTGGGCATGAGCGACAGCGACCCAACATACCAGCGGCGTTGCGGTTCATTGAGCCGGCTGAGCAACAGGTTGATTTGATGGTGGTAGCGCGTAAGCGCTGTATCCACTTGCGTAAGACACGTCGCACAGGAACACCGATGTATCGGCGGGGTAGGTTCCGGCAGAGGAGTTTTCATACCTCTGAGTTTACCACATTCGGGAAGTTATACTTTTACGGACCCTTAAGTGCAAGGTGACGTTGCATGATTTGTTCTTGATTACTCAGCCGCCTGAAATAGTGGCGTCCATAACACGTTTTTCCTGCCCCACTTGATGGTTCCATTCGCCCAAAATAGCGGCAAGGTTTCTTTTGGAATGGAATGTGAAAACGCTGTGGTTAGAGCCGCCTGACGAACGCCCAAAGCGCACTGCCGAATCCACGCATCCGGCTTCTCCTTGTTGTGGCTCTGCAAATACGATTGATATAGTTGGTAGCCTACCTCGGAACAGAAATTTATAGCGCGTTGCCGTTTGTCTTCATTTGTCCAGCCTGTAAAAGCAACCGGGGAAATATACTGGTCAGGATGAACTAAACAGTCCTGCTCATCGCACAGCGCATCGGACTTCAGCGCCTGAATCCCTACAGGCGTCAAAATCGGCAGGTTGTCCGTTGTTCGTATATCTATGGTGATGTTGTTCATGTGATTTTCGCCAAGGTAGCGTTCCAAAAACGTCAAAGCGTAGTTTGTTGTCAATGCTACGCGCAACTGGATTTCGGCGCTTGTCAACATAGCGGCATCGGGTAACTTCACTGCTTTCGCCTTGGCCGGATCAGTTACGCCTGTTAATCCTCCTAGAACTCGTGACATTTCGTTGCCGGTAATAAGACAATCTTCAACATAGAGAACGTTTTTGTACCCCTCAATAAGAGCCTCTCTAATGTCGAGCAAAGGCATGTTCAACTGATTTAGTTCAGGAGCGGCTAACTGCTTTTTAACCAAGTTTGCAATAACACCAGCGCTTTTACCGGCTTCGGCATGTTGATTGACGCAGATACAATCAATGCCTGCTAATCCTTTTTTGTTGATACGCAGCGCCTTTCGCACACGCGCTTCTGACCAGAAATCTAATCGCCTTAACAATTCTTCTGCAATCCACGCGGCGCCATCTAATTTATCGAACTGCTCTATCCAGGCATCCAGCGCATTTCTGTCAACTTCCCCATGCCGCCAGGCATTGCGCAATGTATCCTCGATTTTGCTCGACCAATCCAGTCTCAGTTGTTTCAACGTGTGTGGTAAAGCTGCGCGCAACAAGTTTGTAATGTTTGCCGGACGATTTAGAAAGCCACGTTCTGTAATACGGGCGGGCACAATCTTTATATCGTTGGGTACTAAAATATGGGGAAAGTGTGTGGGCAGGTTTGCCTCAATCGTTTGTGTAACAAAGGAAGCATGTGTTGAACGCTTCTGAGGTATTACAACCATCTGAATGATCTTCTCATCTTCCCAACTTTCAGAGGTCAAGCGGCACAGTACCTCATGCGCTTTAGCCTTATTTACATCTTGGCATACAACAATAACATGCGCCTGTCCTTTCTTCAGCGGGTTTCGACATTTTCTAACAGACCTCCATGCCTGTCAAATTTGCAGCACATGCCAAAGCAAGAAAGCCCTACCATCTATATAGACAGTAGGACTCTCTTAAAACAAGATGCAGGAATTTTGTACTGCGGCCACTCTACAAATTCCTAGTGGCAAGAGTCAGGAAGCACCGATCCGCCCACGATGGTATTGGTTGTTAAAACCTTGCTCATAACAGCCCTATAAAGACTGTCAAGTCCCCAGCACTGCGCAAATTCGCCTTCCCATCGCCCATATATAGTATAGGCTATAAAGTCTGCTTTGTCAAGACCAACGGGCGCAATTTTTGTGGTGAAGTTATCGGTATTAAGATTAGCAATTCACAGGCACTGGCGCGAACCTTGACTATCCCGGTTCGTATAACAACAGCGTGGCAGGTATGACGCAAGATACTGCCGCCACTTTCTACAAAAATTACCCTTTTGCTGCCGACAATAGAACAAACGCTGAATGATGAATGATGAATGATGAATGAATTGGATTTTGTTCATCACTCATCACTCAGCATTCAGCATTTCCTTTGAGGAGTATACATGCCTACCGTTCATGCTTTTCACGTCGTGCCCGCGCTGCCCGACTCGCTTGACCGCCTGCGCGAACTGGCGTTCAATATCCAATGGGCCTGGAACCATGAGGCCATCGAACTGTTCCGAAGACTGGACCGCGACCTGTGGGAAAGCAGCGGGCACAACCCCGTCCGCATGTTGGGCACGATTTCACAGGAGCGCTTGCGCGAAATCGCGCAGGACGACGGCTTTCTGGCCGAACTGGACCGGGTTCGTTATGGCCTGGAAAACTATCTGAAAGCGCAAAACACGTGGTTTACGCGCAACTGGAAAGACAAAGTTTCGCCCGACACGCGCATTGCCTACTTTTCTATGGAATTCGGCATGACGGAGTGCCTGCCGATCTATTCCGGCGGTTTGGGCGTTCTTTCCGGGGACCACTTAAGTCGTCGAGCGATCTGGGATTGCCGCTTGTGGGCGTCGGCTTGCTGTACCAGCAGGGCTATTTCCGGCAGTTCCTCAACGCGGAAGGCTGGCAGCAGGAGCGCTACCCGACCAACGATTTTTACAACATGCCGATGCAGTTGCAGACGGACGCGAACGGCAAGCCCCTGCGCATTTGCGTGGAGTTTCCGGGCCGCAACGTGTACGCGCAAATCTGGAAAATCGCGGTTGGGCGCATCCCGCTGTATCTGCTCGACACCAACATTGACGCCAACAACTACGAAGACCAGAACATCACGGATCAGCTGTACGGCGGCGATACGGAAATGCGCTTGAAGCAGGAGATTGATTTTGGGCATCGGCGGGATGCGCGCTTTGACCGCGCTGGACATTCAGCCGACCATCTGCCACATGAACGAAGGCCACTCGGCGTTTATGGCGTTTGAGCGCACCCGCATGTTGATGCAGCAGAACGGCTGCGACTACTGGCATGCCCGCGAAGCCACCGCTGCGGGCAATCTGTTCACCACGCACACGCCCGTTCCCGCCGGCTTCGATATGTTCCCGCCTGACCTGCTGGGCCGCTATTTCGGCGGCTATATCGGGCAGCTTGGCATTACGTTCAATGAGTTTATGAACCTGGGCCGCTACCACGAATACAACACGGACGAAAAGTTCAATATGGCGATCATGGCGCTGCGCCACGCGCACCACGTCAACGGCGTCAGCAAACTGCACGGCAAAGTAACGCGGCGCATGGTGCAAATCGGCTTTCCGCAGTTCCCGGAAGAGGAAGTGCCGGTCAGCAGCGTCACGAACGGCATCCACGCGCGCTCGTTCACATCCCGCGAAATGGCGAACGTGCTGGACCGGTATCTAGGCGGGCGCTGGTCGCAGGACGTGAGCGGCGAGGGCGTGTGGGAGCAAGATGAACAGCATCCCGGACGAGGAAATCTGGCGCGTGAAGCAGCGTCGGCGCGAACAACTGGTGCAGTTTGCGCGCGAACGGCTGAAACTGCAGTACGAGCAGCGGGGCATGAGCGAGTACGAAATCCGCCGGACGCGCGAAATCCTGCACCCGGACGCGCTGACCATCGGCTTCGCCCGCCGCTTCGCCACCTACAAGCGCGCTACCCTCCTGCTGTCCGACCCGGAACGGCTGATAACGACTGCTGACGGACGCGGAGCGTCCCGTGCAGATTATCATGGCGGGCAAGGCGCACCCCAAGGACGATGGCGGCAAGGATCTGATTCAGGAAATCGTGCAGTTTGCCCGCAAATCCGACGTGCGCCACCGCATTGTCTTTCTGGAAGATTACGACCTTGCCCTTGCGCGGCAAATGGTGCAGGGCGTGGACGTGTGGCTGAATACGCCCCGCCGCCCGATGGAAGCCAGCGGCACGAGCGGCATGAAAGTGCTTGCCAACGGCGGCCTGAACCTTTCCATTCCCGACGGCTGGTGGGCGGAAGTGGAGGAAAAGGGCGTGGGCTGGTTCATCGGCAAGGGCGAGGATTACGCCGACCCGGACGAGCAGGATCGGGTAGAGGCCCGCGTCCTTTACGACATTCTGGAAAAAGAGGTTGTGCCGCTGTTTTATGACCGGGCGGGCGAAAGCCTGCCGCGCGGCTGGATGTCCCGCGTCAAGAACTCCATGAGCCAGTTGTGTCCCGAGTTCAACACGCACCGCATGGTGTCGGAGTACGCCACGAGTTTCTACTTCCCGGCAACCGAGCGGTTCCAGCGCTTGACGCAGGACGGTTTGGGGCAGGCAAAAGAACTGGTGGACTGGAAGAACCGCGTCCGCGACAAATGGGGCCAACTGCACATTGACAACGTGGAATCGCAAAAAACGGGCGACGACACGATTTCCGCCGGGCAGTCCGTGCATATCAAGGCGTCCGTGCAATTGGGCGACCTGAAGCCGCAGGACATTATTGTTCAAGCCTACTACGGCGCGCTCGACTTCAACCACCAGATCACGAGCGGAACCGCCGTGCCAATGGAATGGACGGGCGCGCAGGACGGGCGCAACATCTACGAAGGCGACCTGCCCACGACCAACAGCGGGATGCAGGGCTTTTCCGTGCGCGTCCTGCCCACGCACCCCGATGCCCTGATGCCTATCGAACTGCCGCTCATTACGTGGGAGTAGGAGAAGATTCACCACCCGCTGCGCTAGAGACACAGAGACACAGAGGTTTCACAGAGAAAAGAAAAACGAGGAGGTCGCGGTTCCCATCACTCCTCTTCTCCTTTTCTTCCTCTGTGTTCCCTCTCTGTGTCTCTGTGTCTCTAGCGCAGCGGGTGGTTCATTCTAGTTCTTCAAGGTGACAGTTCGGCGTTTCAGGTCGGCGATGCTGACGAGGACGATGTAGCGCAGGCGGAACTCGCCGGGCGTACCGGGCGCGCTTAGTTTTTTGGCGTCACCGGTCAGGCTCTGGTACATCAGGTCGCGGGTTTCCAGATGGCGGCGCGACACGTCTTCGGGCAGCGAGTCGAGATCAACGTCAATGGCCGCTTGCTGGGTTTCGCCCGTCCCGTACAGTTTGAACACCGTGCCGGACAAATTCCGGTAATGTGAAAAATACAATCCGCTTTTCGCGTCGGCGGCAACCGCAGGCCGCTCCACAATCTTGACCGCTTCCCCCTCCTGCAAACGCAGCATGGTTCAACCCTCCTGATGGTAAACAAAAGACAAGCAAAATGGATGACGGCGGCAATGTTCCGGCACTACACACCGTCAAATGTATACTACATACTTAGTATAGCAGCCGGAAGGGAGGATTGCAACATTGCAAGGTGACGTTGCATGATTTGTACTTGATTACTCAGCCGCCTGAAATAGTGGCTTGCATGACGCGTTTTTCCTGGCCCATTTGATAGTTACATTCGCCAAAATAGCGGCAAGGTTTCTTTTGGAATGGAATGTGAAAACGCTGTGATTAGAGCCGCCTGACGAACGCCCAAAGCGCACTGCCGAATCCACGCATCCGGCTTCTCCTTGTTGTGGCTCTGCAAATACGATTGATATAGTTGGTAGCCTACCTCGGAACAGAAATTTATAGCGCGTTGCCGTTTGTCTTCATTTGTCCAGCCTGTAAAAGCAACCGGGGAAATATACTGGTCAGGATGAACTAAACAGTCCTGCTCATCGCACAGCGCATCAGACTTCAGCGCCTGAATCCCTACAGGCGTCAAAATCGGCAGGTTGTCCGTTGTTCGTATATCTATGGTGATGTTGTTCATGTGATTTTCGCCAAGGTAGCGTTCCAAAAACGTCAAAGCGTAGTTTGTTGTCAATGCTACGCGCAACTGGATTTCGGCGCTTGTCAACATAGCGGCATCGGGTAACTTCACTGCTTTCGCCTTGGCCGGATCAGTTACGCCTGTTAATCCTCCTAGAACTCGTGACATTTCGTTGCCGGTAATAAGACAATCTTCAACATAGAGAACGTTTTTGTACCCCTCAATAAGAGCCTCTCTAATGTAGAGCAAAGGCATGTTCAACTGATTTAGTTCAGGAGCGGCTAACTGCTTTTTAACCAAGTTTGCAATAACACCAGCGCTTTTACCGGCTTCGGCATGTTGATTGACGCAGATACAATCAATGCCTGCTAATCCTTTTTTGTTGATACGCAGCGCCTTTCGCACACGCGCTTCTGACCAGAAATCTAATCGCCTTAACAATTCTTCTGCAATCCACGCGGCGCCATCTAATTTATCGAACTGCTCTATCCAGGCATCCAGCGCATTTCTGTCAACTTCCCCATGCCGCCAGGCATTGCGCAATGTATCCTCGATTTTGCTCGACCAATCCAGTCTCAGTTGTTTCAACGTGTGTGGTAAAGCTGCGCGCAACAAGTTTGTAATGTTTGCCGGACGATTTAGAAAGCCACGTTCTGTAATACGGGCGGGCACAATCTTTATATCGTTGGGTACTAAAATATGGGGAAAGTGTGTGGGCAGGTTTGCCTCAATCGTTTGTGTAACAAAGGAAGCATGTGTTGAACGCTTCTGAGGTATTACAACCATCTGAATGATCTTCTCATCTTCCCAACTTTCAGAGGTCAAGCGGCACAGTACCTCATGCGCTTTAGCCTTATTTACATCTTGGCATACAACAATAACATGCGCCTGTCCTTTCTTCAGCGGGTTTCGACATTTTCTAACAGACCTCCATGCCTGTCAAATTTGCAGCACATGCCAAAGCAAGAAAGCCCTACCATCTATATAGACAGTAGGACTCTCTTAAAACAAGATGCAGGAATTTTGTACTGCGGCCACTCTACAAATTCCTAGTGGCAAGAGTCAGGAAGCACCGATCCGCCCACGATGGTATTGGTTGTTAAAACCTTGCTCATAACAGCCCTATAAAGACTGTCAAGTCCCCAGCACTGCGCAAATTCGCCTTCCCATCGCCCATATATAGTATAGGCTATAAAGTCTGCTTTGTCAAGACCAACGGGCGCAATTTTTGTGGTGAAGTTATCGGTATTAAGATTAGCAATTCACAGGCACTGGCGCGAACCTTGACTATCCCGGTTCGTATAACAACAGCGTGGCAGGTATGACGCAAGATACTGCCGCCACTTTCTACAAAAATTACCCTTTTGCTGCCGACAATAGAACAAACGCTGAATGATGAATGATGAATGATGAATGAATTGGATTTTGTTCATCACTCATCACTCAGCATTCAGCATTTCCTTTGAGGAGTATACATGCCTACCGTTCATGCTTTTCACGTCGTGCCCGCGCTGCCCGACTCGCTTGACCGCCTGCGCGAACTGGCGTTCAATATCCAATGGGCCTGGAACCATGAGGCCATCGAACTGTTCCGAAGACTGGACCGCGACCTGTGGGAAAGCAGCGGGCACAACCCCGTCCGCATGTTGGGCACGATTTCACAGGAGCGATTGCGCGAAATCGCGCAGGATGACGGCTTTCTGGCCGAACTGGACCGGGTTCGTTATGGCCTGGAAAACTATCTGAAAGCGCAAAACACGTGGTTTACGCGCAACTGGAAAGACAAAGTTTCGCCCGACACGCGCATTGCCTACTTTTCTATGGAATTCGGCATGACGGAGTGCTTGCCGATTTATTCCGGCGGTTTGGGCGTTCTTTCCGGGGATCATCTTAAGTCGTCGAGCGATCTGGGATTGCCGCTTGTGGGCGTCGGCTTGCTGTACCAGCAGGGCTATTTCCGGCAGTTCCTCAACGCGGAAGGCTGGCAGCAGGAGCGCTACCCGACCAACGATTTTTACAACATGCCGATGCAGTTGCAGACGGACGCGAACGGCAAGCCCCTGCGCATTTGCGTGGAGTTTCCGGGCCGCAACGTGTACGCGCAAATCTGGAAAATCGCCGTTGGGCGCATCCCGCTGTATCTGCTCGACACCAACATTGACGCCAACAACTACGAAGACCAGAACATCACGGATCAGTTGTACGGCGGCGATACGGAAATGCGCTTGAAGCAGGAGTTGATTTTGGGCATCGGCGGGATGCGCGCTTTGAACGCGCTGGACATTCAGCCGACCATCTGCCACATGAACGAAGGCCACTCGGCGTTTATGGCGTTTGAGCGCACCCGCATGTTGATGCAGCAGAACGGCTGCGACTACTGGCATGCCCGCGAAGCCACCGCTGCGGGCAATCTGTTCACCACGCACACGCCCGTTCCCGCCGGCTTCGATATGTTCCCGCCTGACCTGCTGGGCCGCTATTTCGGCGGCTATATCGGGCAGCTTGGCATTACGTTCAATGAGTTTATCAACCTGGGCCGCTACCACGAATACAACACGGACGAAAAGTTTAATATGGCGATCATGGCGCTGCGCCACGCGCACCACGTCAACGGCGTCAGCAAACTGCACGGCAAAGTAACGCGGCGCATGGTGCAAATCGGCTTTCCGCAGTTCCCGGAAGAGGAAGTGCCGGTCAGCAGCGTCACGAACGGCATCCACGCGCGCTCGTTCACATCCCGCGAAATGGCGAACGTGCTGGATCAGTATTTAGGCGGGCGCTGGTCGCAGGACGTGAGCGGCGAGGGCGTGTGGAGCAAGATAAACAGCATCCCGGACGAGGAAATCTGGCGCGTGAAGCAGCGTCGGCGCGAAAAACTGGTGCAGTTTGCGCGCGAACGGCTGAAACTGCAATACGAGCAGCGGGGCATGAGCGAGTACGAAATCCGCCGGACGCGCGAAATCCTGCACCCGGACGCGCTGACCATCGGCTTCGCCCGCCGCTTCGCCACCTACAAACGCGCTACCCTCCTGCTGTCCGACCCCGAACGGCTGATTAAGATGTTGACGGACGCGGATCGTCCCGTGCAGATTATCATGGCGGGCAAGGCGCACCCCAAGGATGATGGCGGCAAGCATCTGATTCAGGAAATCGTGCAGTTTGCCCGCAAATCCGACGCGCGCCACCGCTTTGTCTTTCTGGAAGATTACGACCTTGCCCTTGCGCGGCAAATGGTGCAGGGCGTGGATGTGTGGCTCAATACGCCCCGCCGCCCGATGGAAGCCAGCGGCACGAGCGGCATGAAAGTGCTTGCCAACGGCGGCCTGAACCTTTCCATTCCCGACGGCTGGTGGGCGGAAGTGGAGGAAAAGGGCGTGGGCTGGTTCATCGGCAAGGGCGAGGATTACGCCGACCCGGACGAGCAGGATCGGGTAGAAGCCCGCGTCCTTTACGACATTCTGGAAAAAGAAGTCGTGCCCCTGTTTTACGACCGGGCGGGCGACAGCCTGCCGCGCGGCTGGATGTCCCGCGTGAAAAACTCCATGAGCCAGTTGTGTCCCAAGTTCAACACGCACCGCATGGTGTCGGAGTACGCCACGAGTTTCTACTTCCCGGCAACCGAGCGGTTCCAGCGCTTGACGCAGGACGGTTTGGGGCAGGCAAAAGAACTGGTGGACTGGAAGAACCGCGTCCGCGATAAATGGGGCCAACTGCACATTGACAACGTGGAATCGCAAAAAACGGGCGACGACACGATTTCCGCCGGGCAGTCGGTGCATATCAAGGCGTCCGTGCAATTGGGCGACCTGACGCCCCGCGACATTATTGTTCAAGCCTACTACGGCGCGCTCGACTTCAACCACCAGATTACGAGCGGAACCGCCGTGCCGATGGAATGGACGGGCGCGCAGGACGGGCGCAACATCTACGAGGGCGACCTGCCCACGACCAACAGCGGGATGCAGGGCTTTTCCGTGCGCGTCCTGCCCACGCACCCCGACGCCCTGATGCCTATCGAACTGCCGCTCATTACGTGGGAGTAGGAGAAGATTCACCACCCGCTGCGCTAGAGACACAGAGACACAGAGGTTTCACTGAGAAAAGAAAAACGTCGCGGTTCCCATCACTCCTCTTCTCCTTTTCTTCCTCTGTGTTCCCTCTCTGTGTCTCTGTGTCTCTAGCGCAGCGGGTGGTTCATTCTAGTTCTTCAAGGTGACAGTTCGGCGTTTCAGGTCGGCGATGCTGACGAGGACGATGTAGCGCAGGCGGAACTCGCCGGGCGTACCGGGCGCGCTTAGTTTTTTGGCGTCACCGGTCAGGCTCTGGTACATCAGGTCGCGGGTTTCCAGATGGCGGCGCGACACGTCTTCCGGCAGCGAGTCGAGGTCAACGTCAATGGCGGCTTGCTGCGTTTCGCCCGTGCCGTACAGTTTGAAAACCGTGCCGGACAAATTCCGGTAATGTGAAAAATACAATCCGCTTTTCGCGTCGGCGGCAACCGCAGGCCGCTCCACAATCTTGACCGCTTCCCCCTCCTGCAAGCGCAGCATGGTTCAACCCTCCTGATGGTAAACAAAAGACAAGCAAAATGGATGACGGCGGCAATGTTCCGGCACTACACACCGTCAAATGTATACTACATACTTAGTATAGCAGCCGGAAAGGAGGATTGCAACATCAGGAGGACAATGAAATTATTTTTTGCGCAAGGTATACAAATGGCGCTTTTGGACGTATAATAGTTTGTGCCTGATCAGGCACACCGCCCAACCGTGGAGACGTTGACAATGCCTGCAAGGCGTCAACGAAGTCAGGGCCAGCCTGCCGCTTTTGAAATCCGTTTGTGGAAGGGTTGTTTGACCACGCAAGTTGTCCCAGCGGCTTACCTCCGCTCAGACTTAAATCCCTGGCCGTGTTGTTTTCATAAACCGTTTTTGCTAAAATGGCGAGCTTTCCATCCGAGGAGACTGCGCCATGACTGGACATGTGGCGGGAGTCAAGATCAGCTTCTGGCTGCTCTGTCCCATCTCACGAGTGGCCGAGACTTGAAGCCAAGCGATTTGAATGCCTTGGCCGCAGTCTCTATAGGCTTCCACGATGTGTGCAAGGCGGAAATCGTGGCATGAAGTTCCTTATCTGTGAAGGGATGTGGCTGCCCGGTCGCAACGGGAACGGCATAATAAGGCTGTTTTTGCGGTACCCCTGCTTTAGAAACCAGACGTGTGCGAAACCAGATTTCATCGGCATTTAGCCAATCACAATCTTCATAGAACGCGCGTGAAGGATTGCTCACGTTCACGAGAAGCCTGCCATCGCGGACATCGTAGACGCAGAGTGCCGAATATGCTCCGTCTCGCCAGATTCCGATCCAATGACACATCAGAAAACGTAAATCGGGCGAGAGAATGGCAGATACTAATCTTGGCGCTCGGTCTCGGTCTCGTTTGAGTGCGGTCTCATCCAGTTTGAGCGCATCATTTTGCAGATTTACCACCTGTGGGCTACTGATCCCATTTTGGCCCGGCAGGCCAACGTAATGCCGAAGGGTCATGTAGGCGGGTATGCCGGACACTGTCCATACTTCAACTCCCTGCTGTGTGTTCGCGTAGCATGTGTTGCTAAGGCAGATAAGGAACAAGAAAGGTATTAGTCGGTAAAGGCATGTGATGTGCATTTGTATTTCTCCTGAATTGGCGCGTTCTTCCATGCCCATCGGCGCTTTCAACTTACCTGTTAATGGCAGCCTGGGCTTGTGCTTCCATAAAGCGCGAAGCGGGTTGTTAGCAGAATACTCCTATATTCACGTTCTTCGACACTTCTCCTGCTCGTAAGAAACCGCCTGGGTATCTCACAAATGCTAAGATTGTCAGTTTTGATACTGTCCGAATAGCGTTTATTTTATCCTTTGCGCCTCGTCCGTCAAAACTGCTTGCGGAACAGGGTTGCCATAAGAGCATCTTAAGCCGTTATAATGAAACTACCCTTGTGTTCAATTGTCTTATAAAGCAGGATTGAAGCCCACGCCGTTGCCATTCGCTGCTTAGCGGCGCTTATATTTGCCTGCTTTTGCCCTGTTACTTACTGCCGAGGAAATTTATGCGTTTGTCACACAACTTTTCAATCCTCTCCACTTTTACCCTTCGCGCCTGCTGCTGCTGAGTGCGCTGGCGGGAACATTGCTGCCGCCTTTACCTTGCGCCCGCCCGCGCTGACGATGCCAAGCCTGCGCTGCCAATTGCGCCCATCAGTTATTACAAGCAGATTCGTCCGCTCATTCAGGCCAAGTGTCAGGGCTGCCATCAGGCCAGTATTCCGAGCGGCAAGTACGTGATGACTTCCTATGCCGACGTGATGAAGGGCGGGGCGAGCGGGGCGTGTATCGTCCGCAAAAAGCCCGAAACTAGCCCGGTGATGGAATATCTGACGGGCAAGCGCGACCTGATGCCCAAAGGCGGGCCGCCGCTTTCCAATCAGGAATTGGCGTTGTTCCGTTCGTGGATCGCGCAGGGCGCAGCCGATGATTCGCCCGTCATCAAAGACACCATTGACGCCGCGCACCCGCCCGTGTACATCAAGCCGCCCGTGATTACCGCGCTTGCGTTTGCCAATGACGGCAAAACGCTGGCGGTATCGGGGTATCGGGAAATTCTGCTGCACAAGGCGGACGGTTCCGGCCTGATTGCGCGGCTTATCGGGCAGTCCGAAAAGATTTTATCGCTTGCGTATTCGCCTGACGGCAAGCTGCTGGCGGCTGTCGGCGGTTCCCCGGCGCGTTCGGGCGAGATTCAGTTTTGGGATACCACGACAAACCAGGCCGTGAATACGGTTCAAATGACGGCTGATACCCTGTTCGGCGCGTCGTTTTCGCCCGACAGCAAGGATTTGGCGTTCGGGTGCGCCGACAACAGCCTGCGAGTGGTTGCGGTTCCCGATGGACGGCAACTGATGCGGCTGGACAACCACAGCGATTGGGTGTTTGCCACCGCGTTCATGGAGGACGACAAGCACAACCTGCATGTGTTAAGCACGGGGCGCGACTCGGCCATCAAATTGACGCAGGTGCAGGGCGCGTCGTTCATTGATGACATCAACACGCACACCAGCCCGTATCGCTGCATGGCGCGTAACCCCAAAGCGGATCAAGTGGTCTGCGCCGGTGACGACGGCATCCCGCGCCTGTACAAAGTGTTCCGCACATCCGTTCGCACGATGAATCAGGAAGACCACAATCTGCTGCGCATGTTCGAGCGGCAGCCCGGTGTCGCCACCTGCATCGCGTTCAGCCCCGATGGTACAATGATTGCGGTGGGCGGCGAAGCCGAAGTCGTAAACGTGTACAAAGCGGCGGACGGCGCGAAGGTCGCCACACTGAAAGGCCATTCCGGCGTTTTGTACGCCCTGACCTTCAGCCCCGACAGCAAGCAACTGGCAACGGGCGGCTTCGACGGCCAAGTCCGCCTGTACAACCTGCCCAAAGGCGAACTCGCCAAAGCCTTTACGCCCGTCCCACTCGCCATCAAACGCGCATCAAAGTAAGATGTTTTTTTCTATTTTACTTCGGACTTATCGAGGATAATGCTCTTATGCCTACATTACGAACTTTGTTTTTGCCGTTTCTGGCGGCTTGCTGTACGCTGGTTGCCGTTGCCCATGCGGAAGAAGCGGCTCCGAAAAAGCCCACCCTGCCTAAAATCGTCAGTCTGTCCGTGCAGCCTGCTTCGCTGACGCTGATGGACAGCCGGGACGCGCGCTCGTTTATCGTGACGGGCAAAACCACGTCGGGATACGCGGTAGATTTGTCATCGCTTGCAATCGTGAAGCCTGCCGCGCCGATTGTGCGCGTGGATAAGGATGGGTACGTGCAGCCGGTCAAGACGGGCGCAACGCGGCTGACGGTTTCCGCAGCGGGGCAGACGGCGAGCGTGCCTGTCGTGGTGAAAAGCGTGTCCGCGCCGCCCATCAGTTTCGTGCGCGACGTGGAGCCGATTTTGAGCAAGGCCGGCTGCAACGCGGGCACGTGTCACGGCTCGGCAAAGGGCAAGAACGGCTTCAAGCTGAGTCTGCGCGGCTACGACCCCGATTACGATCACCACGCCCTCATTGACGACATCGAAGCGCGGCGCTTCAACCGCACCGCCCCGGCGCAATCGCTGATGCTGCTCAAGCCGATTGGCGAAGTGCCGCATCAGGGCGGGCAAGCGATTATTCCCAACTCGCGCTATTACGCCATTTTGAAGCAGTGGATCAGCGAGGGAGTGGTTTCCGATACCGGCAGGACAAAGCGCGTGGCAAGTCTGGAAGTGCTGCCCACGATTCCCAACCTCACGCTTCCCGGCCTGACGCAGAAGACGCTGGTTCTGGCGCATTACCCGGATGGCACGACAAGAGATGTAACCCGCGAGGCCGTGCTGACAAGCAGTATGCCCGAAACCGCAACCGTGAAGCCAACCGGCGAGATTACCGCTGTTCGGAGGGGGGAAGCGGCTCTGCTCGTGCGCTACGAAGGCACGTATGCCACTACGCCGCTTACCGTTTTGGGAGACCGAACGGGCTACAAGTGGGCGAAGGTTACGGACAACAACTACATTGACGCGCTGGTAGACAAGAAACTGCAAAAGATCAAGGCGTTGCCGTCCGGCCTGTGCGACGATGCCACGTTCCTGCGCCGCGTTTCTATTGACCTGACCGGCCTACCGCCCACCTCGGACGCCGCCCGCGCGTTCATTGAAGACAAAACGCCTACGCAGATGAAGCGCGAAAAGATGATTGACGCGCTGCTGGCTTCGCCCGCGTTTGCGGATCGCTGGACCAACAAATGGGCCGACCTGCTGGACTGCAACAGCAAATTTTTGGGCGACAAGGGCGTCCGCAAGTTCCGCAACTGGATACATTCTGCGGTTGCCGAAAACATGCCCTATGACAAGTTCGTCCGCGCCATGATTACCGCAACCGGTGACGCTTACGAGAACGCGCCCGCCAACTATTTGCGCGTCGTCCGCGATACGTCTACGGCAACCGAAAACGTCACGCAGTTGTTTTTGGGCGTCCGCTTTTCCTGCAACAAGTGCCACGACCATCCCTTCGAGCGCTGGACGCAGAACCAGTATTACCAGTTCGGCGCGTTCTTCTCGCAGGTCAGCTTCAAGCCGGGAACGCAGCCGGGAGACGAGGTGGTGTACGATAAAGCGGGAACTGAAGTGATGCACCCGAAAACCGCGATGGCCGTTGCGCCCCTGGTTCCCGTCGGGCATCTGGCACACACAGCGGACTTCAAAACCGGAACCGAGCGCCGGGACGCTTTTGCCGACTGGCTCACGTCCAAAGACAACCCGTTCTTTTCGCGGGCGATGGTAAACCGGCTGTGGAGCTACTTCCTGGGCAAAGGCATCATTGACCCGGTTGACGACATTCGCGCCTCCAACCCGCCGAGCAACCCGGAACTGCTGGAAATGCTGAACAAGGATTTCGTGACCAGCGGCTTCGACCTGAAATACATGATGCGGCAAATCGTCTTGTCTCGAACCTATCAGGCGTCCATCCAGAGCAATAAGTGGAACGCGGACGACAAGAACAACTTTTCCCACGCCCTGCCGCGCCGCCTGGAAGCCGAACAGCTTTACGACGCCATTCACATGGCAACGGGCACGGACGCGCAATTCGTCGGCCTGCCGACGGGAACGTTCGCCCAGGCCCTGCCCGACGCCAAATCCGCTGCGGGGGATGGCTTTCTCGACCTGTTCGGCAAGCCCGCCCGCGACACGCCCTGCGAGTGTGAGCGTTCCAGCACGGTCAGTCTGGGACAGGCCCTCAACCTCATCAACGGCCCGACCATTTCCGACGCCATTGCCGCCCCGACAGGCCGGTTGGCGCTGCTGATGAAGCCCAGCCCCTCCGACCAGAAGCTGGTGGAAGAGATATTCCTGTCCGTCGTGTCGCGCCTGCCAACCGCAAAGGAAATGACCAACGCGCAAGACCACCTCAAAAAGTCGGCAACGCGCATGGAAGGCGCGCAGGACTTGATGTGGGCGCTCATCAACAGCCCCGCCTTCCTCTTCAACCGCTAATCGGCTTGTAATCGTTTGTGCGTAAGAGAAAAAACCTGCATCAACGCGGCATCGTTGAAATCATAAAATCAAATCCATTCCTCCCCCGTGCATTAGCCGGGGGAGGAATGGATTTCTTGTTGGGAACCTTTTGTGTCCGCAAAAGGCTTTCCAATCAAAAACCTTCCGTTCTCCATCCTTCTTGATCTTGCGCGGTTTTCTATTGCCGAAGTGCTGGAATGCAGCGCCGCCCTGAGCAAAATCGGGGCAGGCGCGCGCAGCATGGAAGAACTCGCGCAGGCCATCGCCGCGTACCTGTACGACAATTTGGGCGAACCGCAAACAGGCGAGAAATCCTGCGCCCTCGCGCGCTTTTACAAAACGCACGACTTCGGGCAACTGCCGATTTTATTGCGCGGCTTTGCCCGAAATGCGGCAGGCGGCGTACCGATACAGCCGGAAACCAAATGCCTGACGCTGCTGGCGACGGTGGGCGACAGGCCGGAGTGGAATGACCGGGCGCGCTCCCTGCGCCATCAGGCGATTCCCCTGCTGAGTGAGCAAATGGTGAGGCAGTCGCCGATGATTGCAAGTCTGATTCAGCAAATGGGCCTGCAAATCCGGGATGTGATCGCGCCCGGACAGGGCCTGCTGATGGAAGACGCCAATAAACGCAGCTACAACGTTTTTTACGTGCCGGAAGCCGGGGGCAGTCCCTACATTCCCGCGCAGCAGGATTTTGTCGCGCCGTATGGCATCCGCTCGGTCATCGGTTTCGGCGGTCTGCTACCCTCGCAGGAGTTATTTGTCGTGATTTTATTCTCCAAAACGGCGATTTCGGCGGAAGCGGCCAGCCTGTTCAAGTCCATTGCGCTGTCCGTAAAAGGCAGCCTGCTGCCGCTGGCGCGTGGAACGGTTTTTGCTTCCAAAACGGGGTAGGAAGGTATTAGGATAGAAGATGGAATATAGGAAGCCTGAATACCGAACGCCTGAACACCTGAACACCCGAACTTGAACTTTATCATGCCCTGAACGTCAAGACGCGCAGGGAAGAGTGCCTGTTTTTCACGCTCAGGACGGCGTATGGCCTCATTTGAGGAACTCCGTCGTGTTCCGGCATGTCCCTAAACAAGCAGTTCAATACAACAGGAATAAAGGGGTAGGAAACCATGTACCTGCGCAATTCGCAAAACTCACATAACAATCCTTTCTTCAGGGAAAACGTCATCAGGAAAAACGCGCTTCGGGGTTGGCAAAGCAAGAACTCTGTTACCCGCTTTGCGGCGCTGACGGGAGCGGCGGCTTTGTTGCTGTTGGGGAGCGCATCCGGCGTTCGGGCGCAGGGCATCAGCGTCACGGTCAACGGGCAGCCGGTGCAGTTCAAGGACATCGGCCCGCAGCAGATTGACGGACGCACCCTCGTTCCCGTGCGCGGCGTTCTGGAAAAGCTCGGCGCGACCATCGCTTATCTGCCGCAAACGCAAACCGTTGTCGCCAGCACGGCGAAAATAGATATTCAGTTAAAAATCGGCTCCAAAATCGCGGTTGTCAATGGCAACAATGTCACGCTCGATGTGGCCGCGCAGGAGATACACGACCATACGTTTGTCCCTCTGCGCTTTTTAGGCGAAGCGTTGGGAGCGGACGTGGGCTGGGACGCGGCAACGCATACGGTGCGGATTATCACCAAAGACGCCCTGAACGCGAGCAGCGGACAGCCCGCCCGTCCGGCAGGCAATGACCGCCCGCCCCATCGAGATGACCATCCGCCGCGCAGGGACGACGCGGATAAAGGCCCCGCTCCGGTTATCAACTCATTTACGCAGGACGCGCCCGGCTGGCTGCGAAGCGGCGCGACCCTGCATGTTACTATGGATGGCACACCGGGCGGGCAGGCGGATTTTCGCGTTCCCGGCCTTGTGGAAGATATTCCCATGCGCGAAGCGTCGCGGGGGCATTACGTCGGCGCGTGGCAAGTTCCGTCCGATAAGCCGCTGCAATTGCGTTCGGCAGCCGTGATCGGCAGCCTGAAAGTGGGCGGCAGAATGGCTCCCATGATACAGGCGGGGCAAACGCTGGCCGTAGACGCCATGCCGCCACAAATCCGGGACCGCGCTCCCGAAGAAGCCGCCCGCGTCAACGATCCGCGCCCCGGCATTTCCGCCATTTTCGAGGACGAAGGCAGCGGCATAGACCGCAACTCGGTACGCTTATTGCTCAATGGGCAGGATGTCACTGCGCAGGCGACCATAACGCGCGATTTCATTTCGTTCCGGCCTGCCGCGCCCCTGCCTGCCGGCCCGCAAACGGTGGAATTGCGCGTGATGGATGTGGCGGGCAACCGCTCCACTGCCCGATGGACGTTTGCCGAGCAAGCGCGGGAAGCGGGCGGCATCCGGGCGGTCAGCGACAACGCCACCCATCCGCTGCAGCCCGGAGATTCGCTGAATGTCGCGTTAAACGGCTCACCCGGTGGACAGGCGACATTCAGCGTGGGCAACATTCAGGACGTGGCTATGCGCGAAGAGCAGCCCGGACATTACGCCTGCAATTACACGGTTCGGCGCGGCGATGACGCAGACGGCAAGCCGATCCTTTTCCGCCTGCAAACCCCCGATGGACAGCGCTTTCAGCAGTCCTCGCAAAACGCGCTGCGCATCCACACGGGCAAGCCTGCCGCGCCGTTGATTGTCTCGCCCGGCCCGAACGAAGCGCCCGGCAACCCGCTCACAGTGCGCGGAACCGCGTCGCCCCACAGCAAAGTGCATGTCCGGGTGAATTACAGCAACAAGGCGCTCGGTCTGATTACCTTGCAGGGAACAGCGGCGGATACCGTTGTACGGGCGGATAGAGAAGGCCACTGGCAGACAGCGCCCATCAACATCGGCAGCATTTTGGGAAATCGGGGCGTGGAGTATACGATTGCAGCGACAGCCGCCAACGACGCGGGCGAGCAGTCCGAACCAACAACGGCGCGTTTCCGTATCCGGTAGAAAGCAGGTTATGCTAACAGCGTGTCAGAACTAGGGGATCGGCGCGGCAAGCAGCGCCCCTACAACACGAACTTCTCATACACCGTTAGTATAGAAGCGGGCGGGCAGGGCAAATTCCTTTTGCTGACATGGCAAGGCTCATATAGCAGAAGGAGTTTGCCTGCGCATACTTTCACCGGCGCAGGCTTCAAACGTATGTCTTCAGAGGAGACGCAATGAGCGCGATCAAGGAATTTCAAACGTTTATACTGCGTGGCAATGTGGTTGACCTGGCGGTCGGCGTGGTCATTGGCGCGGCGTTTACGGGTGTCGTGACGGCGTTCACCAAAGACATCATCACGCCCATCATCGGCATTCCCGGCAAAATGAATTTCAGCGAGTATGCCTTCACCATCAACGGCAGCAAGTTCCTGATAGGCGAATTCCTCAACACGCTCATCAGTTTTGTGCTGACCGCGCTGGTAGTCTTCTTCCTTGTCGTTCGGCCTGTCAACTGGCTGGTGGCGCGGCGCAAGGTGGACACGCCCGCCGAAGAAACCACCCGCGAATGTCCGCAATGCCTGAGCAAAATCCCCCTCAAAGCCACGCGCTGCGCGTTCTGCACGTCGGAAGTTAGTTGAAGGTTGAGAGTTGAAGGTTGAGAGTTGAGAGTTGAGGGTTTACTGCCGCACATGTAGTGTTATTCCAACGTTTACTCTTTGAAGTCTTCTAATGGCGCGTCGAAATCGTCCGCCATGTAGAGAATATCGTCTTTCGCGCTGCCAAATACCGGCTGAGGACGCAGAACAGCGCTTTGTAGGAGGCGGTTGGCGATTCTCTGTTTCTGCTCCTCCTGCAATTGTTCCAGCAGGGCAAATACCTGCGCATCCGTCAGTTCTAAAGTTGCCATGACTGCTCCCTTCCTGCAATCTACACTACCCACTATATTATAGCGCGTTGCTCACAAATTCGCCATACGGCGAAAACCTCTACCAGGGCTGGCATATCTAAAATGCTCAACATCTATCCCGTCGTGGTACATCCACCAGTGGACTGCGCCTGCTCCCTCCTTCGGGTGGACCAATCCAAAAAGAACGCGCAAAAAAGTAGAAAAAAATCTACACAAACAACAGAAACAACGAACCTTCTCTGCCTCCAACTCGTCTAAGTACATACGCACGTCTACATAATAGAGACTGCTAACTAGCCAGGTGGCGGGACGTTGAAGATCATAGTTCCTATCAACTATCAACTATCAACTATCAACTAACCCGGAAGGGAGGTGCTGGAAGATGCCTGGTCACTCTCCCCGTTCGCCCTGACGCTTACGAGGTCGCGACGCCTCTTCCTTTCACAACTTGACACAACGAGACATCGGGCTGGAAGCGCTGTATTGCCAAGATTTCGACGATGACTCTACATACTCTTTTTCTTTTCCCATTTAGAGGCCCCGGCCTTGAAACCTCTACGATGTTTTCGGGCGTGGGGAGGACAGGCCGAACAGTTGGAAGAGTTCGTCGGCGGTCAGGGCGTTGGAAATGTCGAGCGTCACGTCGTCTACCAGATCGGCGAACAGTTTGCGCTTGGATTTCAGGGTTTCGTCAATGCGCTCCTCAATGGTGTTGGCGCAGATGTAGCGGTACACGGTGACGGGGAAGGGCTGGCCCATGCGGTGGGCGCGGCTGTCGGCCTGCTCCTCAATGGCCGGGTTCCACCAGCGATCCAGATGAAACACGTAGGACGCGGCCTGCAAGTTTAAGCCCACGCCGCCCGCCCGCAACGAGAGCAGTAAGGCTTTGTACATGGGATCGGTCATAAAGCGGTTCACCACTTCGGCGCGTCTCCCCGGTGACAGACTGCCCGTAAATTCCAATGGACGAAACGCTTTGAGAACCTGCGCCAATTTGCCGACGCCGAACGTTTCGTCCGTAAACTGCGAAAAGATCAGGGCGCGGTGTCCCTCCTGCGTCAAGGTTTCCATGCGCTGCGCAATGTCGCGCAGTTTGGCCAACTCGCCACTGGCGGGGTCCACGTTGCAAATCTGCTTCAAGCGCGTAATCAGTTCCAGAACATGCGTAATGGTCAAGTCCGCGCCGTAGTGCGCCAATCGCAAAATGCCCTCTTTTTCCGCGCGGTCGTATGCCATGCGCTGCAAGGGCGGAAGTTCCAATACCAGTTCGTGAATGCGTTTGGGCGGCAGGTCGCGCAGCACGTCCTGCTTTTTGCGCCGCAGTTGTACAGCCCGCAACTGCGCCACAATCTCGGCGGGCGCAGACGGCAAGGAAAACGGCTGTCCCGGTTCGCCATGCAAAAATTCCAGCAGGGAAACAATATCATCCAGGCTGTTTTCCAGCGGCGTTCCCGTCAGCGCCCATCGCCGCAGTCGCCGCAAACGCTTGCAGGCAATCGCATTGCCCGACTCGCGGTTTTTAATGCGCGACGCTTCATCCAAAACCACTACATCCCACGTTTGGCGCGAAACGGGGCTGTCGGCGATTTCCACCACGTCCATGCGCAGGGTTTCGTAACTGACCAGCCGAACATGGGCGGGAACGCGCCACAGATTGCTGCGCTCCCCCGCCGCGCCGCTGATGGTGACAGCCTGCAAATCCGGCGCCCACCGCGTCAACTCCCGCCTCCACTGCGCCAGAAGCGAAGCCGGCACAACCACAAGCGCCGAACCGATGCGTTGCTGAAAAAACAGGATACGCAATGCGGCAACCGCTTGAATCCCCTTGCCCAGTCCCATATCGTCGGCGAGCAGCAGTTCGCGGCGGGACAATAAAGCGGCAATGCCGTCCTGTTGGTAGGGCAGCAGGGGCGCGGGCCATTCCAAAACGCCGTTTGGCGCGGTGAGATGGGAAAGCGGGGGTTGCAAGCGGGCGGCAAGGCGGCGCAGGAAATCGTCTTCGGAAGAAAGCGGGCGCGCGGGAGACGGGATTGGGTCGTCTTCGAGTTCGCCCTCGCGGAAGGCGGGAATCTCATCCCACATATTTTGCAGGTCGAACCAGCCGATAGGGTAGGCGCGGGCGGCGGCCATTTCCAAACCGGCGCTGTCGCCAATCGCGGGCAATCCCGGCAACAACTGCCCTGCCGGACGGACACGAGCAAGCCCGACGCGAAAATCTTCGATGGCAAGGGCAACCGGCGCGGGAACGTCGGGCGACCACTCGCGTCCCAAGCCGGGTACGCGCCCGGATACGGTTGGCTTCGGCTTGCGCGTAAACGGAATCACGTTTCGCGCTCCCCCGTCGGAACGCGCCTGCTTGTTGAAGCCGATGCAGCAACGTTTGTCGCCGAATTCGTACCGCGCGTTCCGCTTCCGCTTTGAAACGCTTCCGGGTAGGCAAGGCGCAGGCCGTCGCGCAGGCGGGCAAACGGCTCCTCGACAAACCCGCGCTTCGCCAGATGCTCGTACAGCGCGTGCGCCCTCATGCCCGATGCGGGCGGCTCATTAATCCAGCTCCACGCAAGCGGCGCGTCCGGTTCTCCTTCCGCGACCTGGGCAAATGGAATGGACGGAGCCAGTTCGTCACGGCAAAAATCGGGCGTACCGAGCGTGTCCTTGCACACCAGCAAATCGGGTTCGCGCTGGCAGGCATCAAACAGGGAATGTACCAGCACAACCGTACCCACCGCCCGAACTTTCTCTTCCGGCCACAAAAACCCGCCCGGCGCATCCACCACATTGTGAACGAATTCCAGCGGCTGCCCCCGCCCGTCAATCAGCAGCAGCGCCCCCACCAACTGCCGCGCCGAACGCGCCCGCTGCACGTCCACAAACGCGGCAATCCCCTCCTGCGCGGCGCGCGGCAATTTTCGATAGGGTACGGGCATTACTCACTCGTTTCTTCGGCAGCTTCGGCTTCGGCAAGGGTTTGGTCGGCGATTCAGTGTTTCGCTTTTAGCAGAAAATTTTGTACGCGGCTTATATTATCGGGTTGGTGAGAGTATGCACTGTCGTCAAAACAGCCAACAGTTTTTCTGTTTTTAATGTGCCTACTCTTTTGGTTATAAGCGCCTCATCCGCAGTAAACAAGTATGTCGGCCTTATATAACAACGCTTGTTCAAAGTACCGCCTTCTATATCCCCTGCTTCTACTTCAATAATGCCCGGCGTTGGCACTGATTGGGTTGTTACCGCACAAACAAGATAATGTTCGCTTGCATTGTAAGGCCAGGACGCTAAAACTAAGACAGGCCGGTTTTTGAAACCGGCGGATTCAGTAAACGGAAATGGAACAACCACAACATCTCCCTTCACAAATCGCGCCAAGCCTCATCCTCCTCCGGCGTATCCCACAATTGTCGAAGCGTGTACTCACTAGCCAAAGCCGTACCTTTTACTAAGAGACTATCATCAAGCATCTCCCAATCATCCAAAACTACGTCTGATTGAGAAGTATTAGATAAGGGAGCAACAGGCGTAATTTTTGTGCCCGTGCCTTCCGCAGATATGTGTAAAGAGGAAGCGGATTTTCTTTTACGCGAAAGTTTTCGGCGAACATCTACAGCAGCCATATTTCTATCCTCCGACACGCAGACATACAATTATAGAATTATTGTGTCACGATTTCCTTCTAATGTCAAAGAACAACCGTTGATTGCGTAGCTCTTTGAGGAGACAGGCGTTAGCCACCGGCGTAAGGGGCATGTCTGAACTCAGGCGGCGGCTTTTTGCAGCATTTCGCCGACAAACGTTTTTAGTTGGCAGGCGAACGGATGCTGCCGCAACGCGCTGAAATCCAAATGCGCCAGCTGGCTTTCAAGCGCCTGTGTAAATGCGTCGGGCGAGGACACTTGCATGGCTTGCATCAGGATTTGCCGGGGCACATATTGACCGCGTATGAATTGTTCCTCCGTAAGCGGGTGTCCGACAAGCGCCTCCACGATGTTTCTATCGGAGAACAGCAATGCCTCTATGCTGGGAACCGCCAGAAGTATTCGCCACCGTGAACGCGCCGCCACTTGTCCCATCGCGTCTTCCAGAAATTCCTCTTGTGTACGAATGTTCTGCGCGTCGGAAGAGTTGGCGTTCAAGACTAACATAGTTGGCTGACGACGCGGCGACAAACCAAATACAATCAGCGTCTGCGGGCACGTTCAAGACTAACATAGTTGGCTGACGACGCGCTGCCAGCAAAGAACGCGCCATTGTATCTGCGCTGTCCCGCCCGCCCGCTGATACTACGCGAATATCATCGCGTTCCAGAGCAAACTTCGGTTTTAGAAGTTCCCGCACATACACAATATCCGATTTACTTTCCACGACGATGTAGCATGTCATAGCAGGTGATCCTCCACAAGCAGGTCAGGAAGCCCAAATTCCACAGCATAACGAATTACCTGCTTCCCAATCCGGCAACGGGTCTGCATTACGAACAGCAGTCCACAAATCACGCACATCTGAATAGGTATACGCGCTAATCTGCTGCTCATAGTCTCGTGCCAATTCAACTCCTCACTACTCGTTGGCGTCTTCCGTGGCTTCGGCTTCGGCAAGGGTTTGATCGGAGATTTCGGAGGTGTCGAATTGCACGTCGCCGCTTTCTACATCCGCCGTGTACTCCGGGTAGTAGCGGTGCAGGTCCCAAAGCGTGATCCATCGGCGGATTTCGGAGCGGATGGTAGTTCGTACCTCGCCGCGAACGCGGGGCAGAAACGGGACGCTGGTGTTGTATGCCTGCTCATACAGGTTTTTGACCCGGTACTTGACCTGCTCCTCCTGTTCGGGCGTGGGCGATTCCAGATAAAACGGTTTTTTCAGCAAGTTGATGCCGCGCAGGGCGCGTAAGTCCCGCTCGTCGGCAGTGCCGCTGCTGCTGTTGACGTTGGCAAGAAACCGCTGCTCGTCGCGCGTGCCGCCGGTAACCGTATCGTTGATAAACCCCTGTGTCATGGTGAAGACCGGCAAAATCGCGCTGCCCTCCTGTTGCGCCACATCGCTCCACCAGCCCAATTCCTGATATGCGCTCAAACGCTGCTTGACCGAGAACCTGGCAATACGATCCAACTCGTCGAATAGCACCACCAGCCCTTTGCCGCCGCCTGCCCGGTACAAGCGCGCCAGCAGGCGGATACGGTCATGCGCAACAAGGGCGTTGCGCGGGCCGCTTAAATCGAAACTGACGAGCGCGCCGAGTTCCTTGAGCTTTTGCCGCACGACCGCTTTGGGCAAAAACTTGCCCTCGAAATCCTCCAGCACCTGCGCCCGCAGTTCCTCATCCGCCCGGAATTCCTGATAAATATGCAGCAGCGCGCGAAAGCGATCATCCAGGCCGGCTTCGCGCGTCCACGCTTTGAGATCGTTGAATGCGGTGCTGCTCGTGTTCAAATTAGCGGCGAGAGCGCGCAGGGCTGTGTCCGCGTTGCCGGGAGCCTGCGCTGCTTCCGCAAGGGTTCGCAGCACAATCGGCGCGTTTCCAAGTGGCATTTCCGGGCTGACGACAACAAAACTCGTGACAAACCCCTGCTGCGCCGCCACAGCCTGCAAATAATTGAGCAGGTGCGATTTGCCCGCCCCGAAGTTGGCGGAAACCATAATCGGCGCTGCGCCCCGGCCCTCCGCCAGAGCTTCCAATCCCGCGTCGAACTGCGCCTTCACTTCTGTCTGCGTGGTTCCTAATTGCGTGACCGCATGGCGGCTCGGCACCCCCGACCGCAGCGACTCAATCGCGCTCCGCGCCGCCACTGCTTCTGCGTCCATTTTCTGCCTCCATTCAAGAAAAGGATGAAGGATGAAGGATGAAGGATGAAGTGGGTGTTAGGTGTTGGGTATTAGGTGTTGGGGAGTTCTGTTCCCTGTTCCCTGTTTCCTGTTCCCTAAATTCATCCTTCATCCTTCATCCTTCATCCTTTGTTTTCCCCTACATGTACTAAAGCCGCAGCGGGGTTCGCTCGGCGGGTGTCGCGGACTTCCAGGCCAATGCGGGTTTGCAGGGCGTTGTAGTTGTTGTAGTTGCGGCGCGAAGCGGGGTCGTAAAAGGCGGGGCGAGTGAGGACAACCAGCAGGAACCGCTCGAAGCTGTCAATCTCGTCAATGAAGCGGCGAAGCAGGGCCAGCATCTGCATGTAGGCCGCGTCGCTGTACGTCACGGTCGGTTCCTGTCCGACTTCCGCCCGCAATGCCGCCAGTTCCTGCGCGGTTGCGCCGCGCGCCAGCGCCTCGTCTATACGGCGTAATTGCTCGGCCAATCGCTGAGTGGTCGGGATTTTCTTGTGTTCGTAGGGGCGAAAGTCCAGCGTCACGACAAGCCCGTTGTGCCCGGTGCGCGGCAGCCAGCGACAGAAGGAAACCAGCATGGAACGCGCGTTCGCCAGGCTGATACGCTCATAAATCTGTACCCGCTTGAGCGCGTTGGCCGCGCCGGGCATGGTTTTGCCCGCAAACCATTTGAGCAGCACTTCTTCCGTTGTCGGCGAAACCGCGTCAGGCACAAGCTGCGCCCGTCCCAATGCCGTAACCGCCGTACGAAATTCCAGCGACATGGCGTGGTCGCGCAGTTGCGTGGTGGCGAATTCGCGTTGGTACTGGTTCAGCAAATCCTGCGAATTGCGGTCGTTGTCCTGCGCGATGCCATCCAGGTCGTCGAGTTGCCGATGGGCGGCAACATAGATACCGCGCTCTTCCAGATACCGCCGCGCCTGCTCCCGCGCCCACGCTTTCCAATCTACATTCGATGTAACCTCAAAAAAGAAGCGGTCAATGCGGTGCAGCTCTTTGCGCTTACCGCCCGCTTCCAGTTTCGCCGGGTCCAAGAGAACGTAATAGTAGTTTTCCTCGCGCGCCCGCTCCCGCATCCGCTCCTGCACATAGCTCAAATGCGCGTCACTGCCGCTGACCACTTTCACGGACGAGCCGCCGGACTTGATGTAATCCAGCAGGCACTCCTGATCCAACGCCCGCAGCAGTTCGTCCGGCGCCACCAGCAGCCGCGCGTTCAGAGCCTCCGTTGTCAGCATGGAAACCTCCAATAAAAGTGATGAGTGATGAATGATGAGTAAGAAGCCCAGGTTGAACGTATAGCCTCATCTTGTGAGTTGAATTACATTCATCATTCATCATTCATCATTTGCACTTACAGAAACCGAATGCCATAGTAGAGTATAGGGCGGCCATCTTCGGAAATCACGCTGAAAAGGTCTCGCTCTTTGACGTTTCCGGCAGGATAAACAATCTCGAATTTACGCCCGGAGCGGGTCACGCGGAGTTCGGAGCGGTGCATGGCGTAAATGGCCTGCCCGAACGCGGCGGGCGGGTTTTCCTTTTTCCAGCCGGGTGTGAGGCTGAACAGATCGTAAACGTCGCGGAATCTTACAAAAGGCTGATCGCCTTTATCCAGGCGTTGGGCAACGGACAAAAGGCTATCGAGAAATTCCTGCGAGTTGGCGGATTGCGCCCGGTCACGCAGGCGTTTGAGTTCCGCGGCGACAATTTGCGGGCGGAGGGCGGGCCAGTTCACTTTCCCGATTTGCAGGACGCCCCTGGCCCCGGATGCGCGAATGACGACCGGCGAAGAGACCAGCGTTTCCCCTTCTTCCAACACGCGCAGGCCGAATTTGTCCGACGCAGTGGCTTGCAATTCGCGCCGCCATTCCTCGCTTTCCAGATAGGTTCGCGCATCAAATGTCCAATTTTGCGCGGCGGCCTGCGTGGGTGCGGTCAGCGAGGGAGCCAGTTCGCCCGCCTGTGTCATCGCCTTTTGCATATTGCCGACATGCCCGATTTGACAGGCTTTTTTCCACGTTTTCAGCGTCCCGACATACCGATTGGCGGCTTTGAGCAGGTCATCTACCTGCGCTTCCTGCGCCCGCAATTCTTCTTCCAGCGTCACTCACATTCTCCTCTCATTATCGCTTATCGCTTTCTACTGCTGCACGATGTTCACCGTTCCGCGAGGGTTTTCCTGCTCCTGTTGAAAAAATTACCAGTGAAAGCGCGAGCAAGCCAAGCCCGACTGCGCATACGCCGTGCCAGCCAAAGCGATGCCAGGCTTGCGCGCCGAGAGACGTGCCGACAACGCCGCCTATGAAGTACGACACCATGTAAACGGTGTTCAGGCGGCTGCGGGCTTCGGGAAGCAGGGCGTAAATGCGCGTCTGGTTGGAAACATGCGCGGATTGGACACCGAAGTCCATGACAATCACGCCCACAATCAATCCCCATAGTTGATAGCCGAACAGCCAGAACAGGCCATAACTTGCCAGCGTCAGCCATAAGGCGATTGCCAACGTCAGGCGCGGGCTGCGGCGGTCCGCAATGCGTCCCATCAGGGGCGCAGCCGCCGCGCCGACCACGCCCACCAATCCGAACAAGCCCGCTCCCTCGCCCGCATGGGCATAATGGTACGGCGCACCCTCCAGCAGAAACACCAGCGAATTCCAAAACGCGCTGAACGCGCCGAACGACAGCGCGCCGATTAAAGCGGCTTCGCGCAAAACAGGCTGTTCGCGGATGAGAACAAGGAGTGAGCCGAATATCTGCGGGTACGTCATTTGCGCTGAAGGAAGGGAGCGGGGCAGCGCGCGCCACAAAATCAATGCCAGCGCGATCATAAACCCGCTTGCGAGGCCGTACATCGCGCGCCAGCCAAATTGGTCGCCGATATGCCCGCTAACCGTTCGCGCCAGCAAAATGCCGATCAGCAGGCCACCCAACACGCTGCCCACTGCCCGCCCGCGCTCTTCGGGACGCGCCAACTGCGCGGCGAACGGCAATATCAGGTGCGGAACCACGCTCACCAGCCCAATCACCAGACTGGCCGCCACCATCCACCCCAAACTGGGCGCAACCGATGCCACGCCCAATGCCAGTGTCGCCAGCGTCAGCAGGCGCAAAATCAGCCGCTTGCGTTCCCAAATGTCGCCCATCGGCACGAACAGCAGCATACCTACCGCGCAGCCTGCCTGCGTCAGCACGGGAATAGACGATACCTGCGGCGTTGTTATGCGAAAATCGCGCTGCATCTGCGCAAGGAGCGGCTGACAGTAGTACATATTCGCCACGCTCAGGCCGCACGTAAACGCCATCAGCCGTATCAGGCCGTTCGTAAGCGGCGCGTGTGTCGCTGCCGCCGTCTCCTGAGATGAGGGAGTAGATTCAGAATTTTGTTCCAATGCAGGTTCCGTTATAGATTCCAATGTAGGTTTCTCTGTTGTTTCAAATTAATTTGAAGTTGATTTCAACCGGCGCGTTATTTTCTGTACGCTTGCTTTATCGCGCTTCAACCATTTGCGTTCCTGAACGTACACTGTTGATATACGACGCAGCGGCGACAAAAAGCCAGGAACGGCAACGAAAGCCAGGAACGGCAGAAACAAAATTGTCGCGCCCACAACCAAAATTTAACAAGAAATTCTAAAACAGGGGCAACTTTGCCCGCAACTCAGACGTTATGTAACCAGAGCAGTTACATTTAGGACACCGAAGTATGAGCGTCAACAGCCGTTTCGCCGTAGCGATCCATATCCTGACCATGCTGGCGCATCCGCAGCCGGAACTGCTGACTTCCGCCTTCATCGCATGCAGCGTCACCACCAATCCGGTCGTGATTCGCCGCGTCTTAGGCGATTTGCGCCGAGCAGGGTTAGTGACCTCGCAGGCGGGCAGTGGCGGCGGCTGGAAACTATTGCGCAAGCCGGAGCAGATCACGCTTCTGGACGCTTATAAAGCCGTCGAGGAAGGGCCGCTGTTTGCGCTCCACGCGCAGCAGCCCAACCCGCACTGCGACATCGGCAGAACCATTCAGCAGGCGCTGACCGACTTCTTTTCCGAAGCCGAAACTGCCCTGGAGGAGCGGCTGGCGCAAAGCACGATAGCGGATGTTCTGGAGCGTATGAAGGCGCAGAATTGCCGCCTGTCCGCAAGCGAAGGGCAAATGCAGTCCTGAACCCACGCTTGCATTTGTCCTTAAATGTAACCGATGCAGTTACATACAGCCTGTAAAGAACGCAGGCGAAGTTTGCAAAGAGCGTGAGTTTACAATCACGTTTATAAGGAGCCTTACAATGGCAGCAGCAACAAACAAAGTGGCCCTGATTACGGGCGCGAACAAGGGCATCGGGCTGGAAATCGCCCGGCAGTTGGGCAAGCAGGGCATTACGGTGGTGATTGGGGCGCGCGATCCGCAGAAGGGCGCGGAGGCCGTTGCCAAACTGAAGGACGAAGGAATCGACGCCCACGCCGTCAAACTGGAAGTGTCGAATGAGGCCGACATTGCCGCCCTGCCCGACTGGTTCGCGCAGAACACGGGCCGACTCGATATTCTGGTCAACAACGCGGGCGTGTTTCCCGACCTGCAAGGGGTTACGGCGCAAGGCTTTCGAGACGGGTATGAAACCAACGTCATCGCGCCATACTTCCTGACGCAAACGCTTCTGCCGCTTCTCAAAGCGGCGCCCGCAGGCCGCATCGTCAACCACAGCAGCATTCTCGGCTCGCTCACCTTCAACGGTTCCGGCCAGCTTCCCAACGAATGGCTGGCCCCGATTTACAATTCCAGCAAGGCCGCGCTCAACATGCTGACGGTGATTCAGGCCGCGCTATTGAAAGACACGCCGATTAAAGTGAACGCCGCCCACCCCGGGTCCGTCAAAACCGACATGAACGTACAGGGCGATTTAACGGTGGAGCAGGGCGCGCAAACCGCCGTCCGCCTCGCCACGTTGCCTGACGATGGACCGACAGGTGGCTTCTTCCATTTCAACGAAACGCTGCCCTGGTAAAAACAGTAATTCACCACCCGCTACGCTAGAGGCACAGAGACACAGAGGGGTCACAGAGAAATTCCAGAGGGAAGAACCGCGAAATACACGAACCAAGACGAAAAATGGAAAACAAAAAACAAAAAGAACCGCAAAGAGGCAAAGGGAGCAAAGAAGAGCAGCCCGCTTACAAGGTTCTTTCAATGTTTTTCTCTTGTCTTTCGTATTCTTTTTCGTTTATTTCGTGTGTTTCGCGGTTCCCTGTCCTCTTCTCCTTTTCTTTCCTGTTCTCTGTGACCCCTCTGTGTCTCTGTGCCTCTAGCGTAGCGGGTGGTGCAAAAGGAGCATACAATGAGCGCAAATCAAGCGGTGGTAGTGGACCCGAATGTGGCGGGCAAACTGGCGATTAAGGATGTGGACGCGCCGACTGCGGCAAGCGGCGAGGCGGTTGTGCAGGTGGAAGCCGTGTCGCTGAACCGGGGCGAAGTGCGGATGTCCATGAACGCGCCCGCGGGCCGGCGTCCGGGGTGGGATATGGCGGGAACCGTTGTGCAGGTCGCGCAGGACGGGAGCGGACCAAAGGCGGGAACGCGGGTTGTCGGGCTGTTGCGTTCGGGGGCGTGGGCGCGGCAGATTGCGGTTCCCACCGATCAGATTGCCCCGATTCCCGATAATGTGACATTTGCGCAGGCGGCTACGATTCCGGTTGCCGGATTGACCGCGCTGCATGGACTATGGAAGGGTGGCTTTCTGCTGGAACGCGCCGTGCTGATTACAGGCGCGACAGGCGGCGTGGGCGATTACGCCATCCAACTGGCAAAACTGGTCGGGGCAAAAGTGGTGGCGCACGTTCGGCGCGACGATCAGGTGGCAGCCATCAAGCAGATCGGCGCGGACGCCGTGCTGGTGGGCGACGCGCTAAAAGGCGACAACGCCAAGCCGTTCGGCGATTATGCCCTGATGCTGGACGCAGTGGGCGGCGACACGCTGGGCGCATTGCTCGGACTGGTGGAAGAGGGCACGAAAATTGTCACGTTCGGCACGTCGGCAGGCAACGACGTGACCTTCAACGCGCAGACGTTTTACAACAAGGGCATGACCACGCTGTACGGCATGATCCTGTTTGACGAACTCAAAACCGTCGAGTCCGCCGACAAGGGACTGGCGCGTATCGCCAAATTGATCGGGGAAGGCAAAATCAAGCCGCAAATCAGCGTGGAAGCCGATTGGACGCAAATCGCGGATGTGGCGCAGCAGTTGCTTAACCGCAGTTACGCGGGCAAGGCCGTGCTGAACATCAAGGATTAGCGCCGAAGCCGTTACAGTAATTTTCACGGCATTATTTTAATGTCAAGTCTAAGCGGCAGAACACTGCAAGTTCATAGTTCCTGCATCACTATCAACTACGAACTATCAGCTATCAACTGCTTAGTGTCAGGAGCAAACAATGAGCAAGGTATGGTTTATCACCGGAACCTCTACCGGATTCGGGCGGGAATTGGCTGAGGCCGCGCTGCAGGCAGGCAATCAAGTGGTGGCGACGGCTCGCAAGCCGGAAGTTTTATCCGACCTGACGCAGAAATACGGCGACAAGGTATTGGCCGTCGCGCTGGATGTGACCAAGCCGGACACGATTGCCGCCGCTGTGGAAGCGGCAAAAGCAAAATTCGGGCGCATTGACGTGCTGGTGAACAACGCGGGGTATGCCGTGGTCGGCGGCTTTGAGGAGATTACGGACGCGCAGTTCCGCGATCAATACGAAACCAACGTATTCGGCGTTGTGAACGTTCTGCGGGCCGCGTTGCCGACCCTGCGGGCGCAGAAATCGGGCTACGTGCTGAACGTCTCTTCAGTTGTCGGTCTGACCGCGCCGCCTGCTTTGAGCGCGTATGCGTCCAGCAAATTCGCGCTGGAAGGCATTTCCGAAGCGCTGGCGGCGGAACTGAAGCCGATGGGTATTCATGTCATCCTTGTCGAACCCGGCTCGTTCCGCACGGCTTTCGGCGTAACCGGCGTTCCAAAAGGCGACAATCCAATCCCTGAATATGCCGCAAGCACCAACGGAATACTGGCCTGGCTGGAAGGCAGTATCGGACAGCAGCCTGGCGATCCAAAAAAGGCGGCGCAGGCTATGCTCGACATTGCCGACAATCCCGACCCACCCCTGCGCCTCCTGCTTGGCAGCGACGCGCTGCAAATGCTGCGCCAAAAACTCGACAGTCTGGAGGCCAACATCAGCGCCTGGACAAAAGTAACAACCTCAACGGACTACGCCGCCTGACCAAAAGAACACCTGACGCAAACCCATGTTACGAAAAAACCGGCGCGAACTACTTCGCGCCGGCATGGGACTAACATAAAACCGGCCAAATATGAGAAAAGGTACCAGCCGGAAACTATACGCGGACTTATGCCGCAATGTCGGCACAAGGCTCTATTTATACTAACGGCGTGTTGAAAATCCAACATGCGCCAAGGGGGGCTTGATGTATCAAGCCCCTGCAACACGAACTTTTCACGCGCCGACGGGCAGGATGCGGACGCGGCGGTTGGGTTCCACGCCCACGCTTTCCGAGACCAGTTGATACCGCTCCACAAGCTGGTGCTGCAGTCTGCGCATATAGGAGTTGGCGGGTGACAGGTCGAGGGCTTCGCCGCTCTGCTTCACCACGTCAATGCCTTCCTGCGCTTCCAGCAGGGCGTCTTCCGCCGTATCAACCGACGATTCCTCTTCCGAAGGGCCGAGCCGGAAGATTTCACGGATGCTGTCATTGATTTGCGCATACGTGTTGCTTTTCACCATGAACACGGGCAGCCGCTTTTGGGACGCTTCGCGCATTTTGCCCGGTTCGCGCTTGTACGTGGCTTTCAAAGCGACAACCACGTCCGCGTCGCTTACGTCCCGGGCAATCAGGGCGGGAACCCGCGACTCGGCAATGGCGCGGTCCAGACGGCTGCGCGACACGCCATACGGGAAAATTCGCACGGTCGCCGGCATCTGCTTTATGGTCGCGCCCGGACTGGCCGTATTGCCGCCGACAGGAGGCACGATGAAGCGGGCAGGCCCGTCTTCCTCGTCTTCCACGTCACGACTGCGCGCGGCTGCGGACGCCTGGCCCGATGCGGACGTTATCGGCTTCAGCGTGGGACGAAGCCGGGATTCCACGCGGGGCTGTTCGGGCGGGCCGGCGATGCGCGTGATCCGGGGATCGCGCTCCGGGCGTTCGGCAACAGGCGCGCGGTCATTACGGTCATTGCCCTCATTGCGCCCCGGACGCTCGTTCCTGCCGCGCCGGTTGGGGCCGCTGCCGTAAACGGGATCGTTGTCGGGAACTTCCCGGATGCTGCCGCCTTCATCCGAGCGCTGAATCACCTCAATCTGGCCGTTGTCGTTGCGAACGCGGATTTCCGGGCGGGGCGGAGCGCCGCGCAACAACCGGTCTACCGTTTTTTCCACGTCCAGATGCACGGCCAGCTTGTCCACTTCCATGATTTCGATAATCACATCGAAGGTGGGCGGAGCTTTGCGCTCCAAAACGGTTTTTTGCGTACCCCGGCGCTTGGCCTCGTCGTCGGACAGAGTGACCGCGTGAATCCCGCCGACCAGATCGGACAGCGTCGGGTTCATCATCAGGTTTTCGAGGCTGTTGCCGTGCGCGGTTCCGACAAGCTGTACGCCGCGTTCCGCGATGGTGCGGGCGGCGAACGCTTCCTGTTCGGTTCCGATTTCGTCTATGACAATCACTTCCGGCATGTGGTTTTCCACCGCTTCGATCATGACGTTGTGCTGCTGTTCGGGCGTGGCGACCTGCATCCGGCGGGCGCGGCCAATGGCGGGGTGCGGAATATCGCCGTCCCCCGCGATTTCATTGCTGGTATCCACGATCACAACACGCTTTTTCAATTCTTCGGAAAGAACGCGGGCCACTTCGCGCAGCTTGGTGGTTTTGCCCCGTCCAGGACGACCGAGCATCAGGATGCTTTTGCCGGCTTCGACAATATCCTGAATGATGTCAATGGTTCCGTACACGGCGCGTCCGATGCGGCAGGTCAGGCCGACGACTTTGCCCTGCCGGTTGCGAATGGCCGAAATGCGGTGCAGGGTTCGTTCAATTCCGGCGCGGTTGTCCTTGCCGAACTCGCCCACGCGCCCCACCACAAAATCAATATCCTGCGCCGGAATAACATCGGTTCCCAATTCAACGACGCGCTCCGGGAAACGCGCTTCGGGGATGCGGCCCAAATCCATGACGATTTCCAGCAGGTCGTCCAGACTGCCGATTTGTTCCAGTTGCTGGCGAATGGCGGGCGGCAGAACGTCGAGCAGTTGCGCAAGGTTGTCGGTGATGCGGTGCTGCTGCATGGAAAGCGGCTTGCGCTCATCGGCAAGGGTATCGGCTCCGTAGGGCGTGTTGGCGACGCTGGTATTGCCGTTCGGGCTGTCGCTGACGGGAAAAGGGTTGGCGTAACGAGCGGTAATAGGTAGGTTAGACATAAACGGGTGTGTGCCACTCCTTCTTGTCACGAGACGCGAAAGGGAACGGGCCGGGAGAGGGCCTCCAAAGACTGCATCGGCAGCCTTTACAGCCACAACCGAACCGCGCCATACAACGCGCTGCGACAAGGATGGCGGGCGGAAGCAGGCCGGTTGTTTGCCGTCGTGCCGTGCTGTTGCGATAGAACTTCCTCAAAAGCGCTCTATGCAGGCCGCGCCGCAGGTTGATGAAACGCGCGCGGCTTGTGGCGCGGCGCGTATTCTGCGCGTTCTCTCCGTCTTTCTCCAACAGCGTTTACCCATCCGTAAACGGGAGAAAGCCAACGCGCTTGAAAGGACAGCAGGCCGAAAAACCTGCGTCACTGACGCTACTTATCAAGACCGAATTTTGGCGCGAAAAGTTTCCATAATGCCTTGATAATTGCTCTATCGTTAGAACTAATCTTGACGGCAAACAACGCTGTGGAAGACAACAGTGCAGGGGCACAATGCTGTGCCCCTGCAAACTCATACTTGGGCGGTATTGATTACGGCAGAGTGAATTTACTCTTACCGATGCAGAGGAACATCCACATATTTGGTGATGTTATTGACAGTGACGCGGACACGGGCGGACGCGCCGAAGTAATTGCGCGGCAAGGGTTGTTGCCTCACCGTGATGGGTACGTTCGATGCGCCGCCCGCAACTTTGGCCGCGCCATTGAACTGCAGATACGGATTGGGCGAGTCGAAGGAGACAACCACGCCCTGCGGCCCTGCCTTGCCGTTGAGGATGGTAGTGATTGTGTAGGTTCCATCTGGATTCGGCGTGGCTTTCACGTCGGCCAGGCTCGGCGGTTTCACAACGAAGGCTGCCGTTTGGGATGCTTTGCCGCTGGTGGCGGTGATAACAATCGGCGTTTCCCGATCCACCGGAGACGTGTGCAGGGTGAACTCCGCCGGCAACTGCCCTGCCGAAACCGTAATTGGCGAGGCTGGTATCTGCGCCGTTTTGGAATCGTTGATGGTAAGGTACACAGGCGTATCGCCAATCGGAGCTTTCGCGGCCAGAATCACCGTTCCATGCGCGTCCTGCCCGCCCACAACCGTGCCGGGCGTGAAAGTCAAGGCGGCAACGGCAGGCAATTCAACAGCGGGCGCGGCGGGCTTGTCCGGCGTTGTCACCTGCAGCAGCGCGATTTTGGAAATTTTATCATCGGTGTGAGCCGTGATAGCGATAGCGCGTGGAACAATCGCCTGCTGCGCCTTCGCATCGGGTTGTATTTTTGTCGGTGTGCCGGACGTCTGCTTGTTACCGGCTTGTTGCTGTTGCGGCAAATTCGCGCCGGATTGTTTTTTTGCCGGTGTACCAGAACGGCGTCTTACTGCCGGATTTTTTCGCAACAGGCGGCGGTTTTGCGCCCCCGACAGGAGTTGGCTTTACTGACGCGCCAGACGGTTGTGGTGGCTTGTTACCGGCTGGCGTATTGGGCTGTGGCGTCGTATTGGACTGTGGCGGCGAATTCGCGCCGGGTGTGCTGCCCCCTGCGCCGGACGGTTGCTGCGCTTGCGGGGCGGCAAATTGACCCGTCTTAATGATGAATACCGCCGAGGTCTGCCCTTTTGGAACAACAACGGTTTGCATCGGCAAGTGAGCATAATCCTCGTCATCGCTGTTAAGATGAACGGTTGTGTTTTCTGAGACGGGCGCGCTGAAGGTAACGGTTCCCACCGTAGTATTGCCGAGGACTACGGGAGCGGGATCGAAAGCCAATGCGCTCAGTACCCCTCCCGTCGCCGACTTTGGTTCTGTCGGAACCGGAACAGGCTTGAGATAATCCGGCGTTTCGGTATTCAGGTCGAAACGGAGGGGCACGTCGGAAAGCACGTCCACAATGTCGCCAATGGTCGGGTACATGCTGGTTTGCGCGAACAAAATGCTCTCCTGCCGCGCGGCTGCGGATGCCTTGCGTCGGTAGAAGTAGCCCAAAATGGGAATATCTCGAAAGATGGGCAAATCTTTAACGATAGGAACGCCGCCGGAACGCACTTCCGGCAGACCTATTTTGGTATTTGCCTCGAATGTGGAGATTTCGCGAAACTCCAGGTTGCTGATCTGCACGGGCGTGTTGATGGTATGCCGGTCAATGTTGGGCAGGTCGGGCGTGGTCGTTCCCAGTGGTGATTGAATTCGCGTTGCCGCCGTATAGTTCAGGTCGAAGCGCAATGCCTGCCCGGAGGGGTCGAAAATAGGCGTGATCTGGAACTGACTCCCTGTATTGATGCTGTAGATTTCCCCGCCGGCGTCCTGCGGCTTGGAAGCCAGGTCTCCGAATAGGGCGAGCAGGCCGCCGAGGGCGAAGTAATTGCCTGTGGACTGCCCCAGGCGCGCGGCCAGTCCGCCACCGAGCAGGGGTACTGTCGTTTGTAGCTTTTCCTGCCGCTGCGCGTCCCGGAACTGTTGATTGTTCTGAACCCCGCTGATAATCTGGCCGAGTTGCGTGGCTTCCTGTAAGAAGTCCGTTCCGCCGGATAGGTTTAGGTTGGCGCTGGCGCGCGGGTCCAGGCGGGAAATCTGCCGATTCGTGACCAGCATGGATTCGCGATTCAGAACGCCAACCTGCACGTTGGAGCGCGCGTTTTTGCGTAGCTCGTCCAGAGCGGGCTGCACGAAAAAGTAGTTGAGGTCGTCTTCGGCAACGATAATCATGCGCTTGATCATGTCATCGGCGGCGGCAACGCGGGGCGTTGCTTCGGCCAGCGAATTGCGCTGCCGCACCACGTTGACAATGTTGAGGGCCGCTATATCCATCTCGCGTAATTCATTTTGATGATGCTTTATCGTCGCCTGATAGCCCTCTTGCGTTGCCTTCTTGTCAGCATCTGTCTTATCCTGGGGGTTCGGGGCCGCTGTTCTGGCGGCCTGAATCTCACCAACGATAGTTGGAATATTCGTGTGGAGTACTCCCGTCGCTTTCAAGCCGAGTTGGTAATAGGAGAGTCCATCATCCTCTTTGTGGTCGCCCGACTTGAAGAACTTTGAATAAAGCCATCCGACCAGCGGCAGATACTGTTCGCGCAACAGCAACGCCTCCTGCGAGTCGTAGCGTTTATTGGATAGAGGAGTACCCGCCAGATCATCTTTGCGAATTTCCAGCGCGTCAATCTGCGACAGCAGGCGGCGAATTTCGGATGTGACAGCTTCCCTGGATTTGGACTGAAGCGCGCTCAGGATTTCTAATTGGTTTGCGTTCAGCGCGGAGTTGGAAACTCCCATGTCGGGCGGAGACGCTACCAGTAATCCCAAAATAGTGCGCGGAAAGGCCGGGTAGACCGATGAGGTATCTGTTCCCGAACCTGAAGAAGAATTTGCAGGATGGCCGGTGGCCTGGTTATCCCTGCCGGGATTTGCGAGATATATTGTGTTCTCGGGAAGGTCGTAATCCGCGTTGATAATCAGGCCGTTATTCTCGATGTCCGCGTCGCTGGGCTGGCTGGCTGCCTGCGAGAAATTGCTGGGGCGTACTCGCGTATAACTGCTTATTGCGGTCGCAAAATTTTTCAACGCTCGAAATTGCGGCACATCCTGCCCACCCTTTGCTTCAAACCTTTTGTTGATTTCCTGGGCGAAGCGGTTCAGAATGTTGACGCGGGAAGATACTTTGCCGAGGCTGAGGACGAACAGCATCTCGCCCAAAGTAGTCGCGTGTGCCGGGTCAGGCAGGGTCCATCGCGTCAACGAGGCAATAGCGGCATAATCCTCAGCGGCTGGAGGTTTGCCGGTGTACACGGGAAATTCCGGCGATAGAGGATGAGAGCGAAGATGACTCCCGGCTGTCTGGTTCAAGAGAAAGGGGAAGCCGAGTACCTGCCGAATTTCGCGGGAGTAAAAGAAATAGCGCGCTAATCTCGCTTGCTCCTGTGCCGGCGCTGCAGTACTGATATTGGAGTTAGACGGTTTCAAGGCAAATTGCGCCACACGGTTGACTTCTTCCGTGATGCTGTCGCGCAATATGTCCTGAACGGAGATGATGGAGCCACGCAGGTCGCGGAGCGTGTTTTCCACGTTTTTCAGGGCGCGGTTGATGGCGTTGATATCGGAGCCGTTGAGCTGCAGCGTCCAGAGGGTGACGCGGGCCTGCGGGGCGGGACGGTCGTACCCGGCGATCAATTCTTTCACGCGCTCTACGTCTTTAGGCAGGCCGCGAATGAAAATTACCTTGCTGTCATCGTAGCCGATAAGTATCACGCGCTTGATGGGGTCGGTGCTGACGCCAACCGGTTCCGTGTAGTAGAACGCGCCATGCGCGTGAAGGTCGCCGAACGCCTGCGCTTCCTCATCGGCTGTGCGCGAAGCCACAATGCGGGCTTTGGCCTGCGCGGATTGCAGGTCAATCAGGCTTTTACGCGCCGCCGTTTGTTTGTCCTGCAAACTTGTTTGCTGGTCTAAGAGAGTGTCATGCTGCTTCTTAATGGCGGCCTGCTCATCGGTAAGCTGCTTCACAATAATGTTCTGCTGATCCGACTGCGTTTTTGCGCGATCCATCTGTTGCTGCGTCTGATTGATCTGGTTTTGCAGCGATTGCGCCCTCGCCGTGTCGTTGGCGTTGGTCGTTCCGGCCTGCTTGTTCAAATCGTCCAGACGCCGCTGTAGGTTGGTCTGGCGTAATGTCAGCGTGTCATTCAGCCGCGTCAGCGATTCCAGACGCTGCTCTGCGCCCTTCGCGTCCGTGTCCGCTTTGGCAAGTTGCGCGGTGGTGCGGCGTAAGTCTTCCTGTATACTGCGCAATTCCTGCGCGGCAAGATTGATCTGCGTGTTGGCAAAGGCAATATCGCCTTCCGTGTCAAGCAGCGCCTTGCGCTTGTCCGCAAAGTCTTTTTGCAGTTGGTCGGCGTTTTCCGGGTCTCTGCGCTGCACGTTTGCATTGAGCGCGTACAGCAGTCGGGGAACATCGGTGAAGTAGAACAGACGCATTTGATCCTGCACAAAATGTTCCCTGTCGCCACTCAACACATCGTCCAGAATGGCGGTCTGCGTGGAAAGCGTGTTATCGGCGGTTTTTAGTGACGGGAACAAGATCGGCGGCGTTGCCGGTGTCTACTCCCCGCTTTTTGTAACCAGGTCCAGCAGCTTCGGGCGTGGCTCCTGTACAATGAGGAGAACATCAGCGGCTTGCGCGCGGGCGTAGTTCAGCAGGGCAGGCGCGGTAATTATTTTTTCCTCATCGCGCGGATTTTTGTTCAGGGCGGCCTGGAGTTCCAGAGTGGTTGTTTTCACGGTATCGCCCTGCGCCAGAATGTCTTTTTGCAGGGAATGTCAGCCACGCCTCGAAATGAGAAGCGACGGTTTTGTCCTCGTCATCAACCGCCTTTTTCCGCTTTCATCACAATCATCTTCTTTCAGATCGGCAGCGGCAAGCGCGTCCTTTAGTTTTTGAGCAAGTTTGTCCCACGCATCGCCCAGCTGCGTCCGCAGCGTTTCCACCGCCAACTCCGCGCCCAGATTGCTGACAAGCGCGGTACGTACTGCATCAGGTTTGGCGGTGGGGGCAAGGGCGGGCAAAATGGTCGCGTCCAGACGCGCTTTCAGCAGATTGAACAGGCCGGCGGCATAAGCGTAAGGGTTCTGAACGGCATTATGCAGATTGGTGGGCTTTGTCGCATCCCCTGCCGCCGCTCCCAACGCCTTGTCCTTGATGTCGCTGAGGACGGCAGCCATATCCTTGAGCGTCTGTTCCGCATCCGCAACGGCCTTGTTCGCGGCTGTTTTATCAGCCTCGGTTGCCAGGGCGGCAATCACAGAAGGCTTAACGGCATCATGCGCCGCCTGCAAATCCATCTGCGCTTTGGGCAGCCCGGTTTTGGCGTCCGCGTCCGCGCGCAGGTTGGCTTCCAGCATTTTCAGCGAAGCGGTTGTCACCTTGTTATCCGTCAACAACTGCGCCATGCCGTTCAAGCGTTTGGCGGGGTCGGCGTCCAGATCGGCGTCTTTGCCGGTGGAAGGCAGGCCGTTGATGATACTCAGCGCCGTGTCGCGGTGGGATTGCGCGTCGGCAAGCGCGCTTTTGGCTTTGTTAAGCGCGGTATTCAGCGAGTCCACAAGGTCGGCGGGCGCTTTCGTAGCGGTATCCTGCCCGCTTCCGGCGGTGCAGGGGCATTTGTGGTTTGCGGCTTGGGAGCCGAAGCAGCGGCGGGCGTATCCGCGCTCACTTTGCCGGATAGGGGAAGCGCGAGGCAGAAAATGGCTGGAGTGGCAAGCCAAACGATACGGGCCTTGCTTAAATCGGGAAACAGCATTAGAACCTCCAGTAAAGAATGCATTGGAAGTATAGCAATTTGAAACTTGCAAACATGGAAGCGCAAGCAGAAAGCGGTGGAGCGGAACATACAGCGTCGGTTGCAGATCAACAGAATACGCCAGTCATCTGCAACACAATACTTAACTTAATAAATATACCTGCCAAGCATGTTTGTGTCAACAGGCGCGTGGACATATTTCACAAATTTTTAATTTGTTTTAGAAGACAAAGGGATAAACTCAGAAATTCTCTTCTCGGTCTCTGGAACGGCGCGGCGAAATAAGTCTGGAACAGGCGCGATTGTAGCTGTGTTTACCAAATGCAAGTCCAGAAAGCCCCTTGCTTTAGCAATGGGGATGAATGGACTTCCTGTTCAGACTTCGGCTCTCAGGCCGAATGTCGTCCTACCTTGCGTCCTTGACAGGTGTTGGCTTGCCGGGTAAACTGTGTGTATGATGGTCTGCTTCCAGTACAAAGTCTATCCCACTCCCGAACAGGAGCAGGTTCTCTGCGACACGCTCGAAGTCTGCCGCCGCCTGTACAACCATGCGCTTGCCGAACGCATAGATGCTTACCAACACGAAGGCAGAACCGTCACCTTTGCCGAGCAGTGCCGGCAACTGCCTTGTCTCAAAGAACGCGCGCAGCCGCTTGCCGACATTTACTCTCAGGTAGCGCAGGACGCTCTCAAACGGCTGGACAAAGCGTATCAGAACTTCTTCCGCCGCGTGAAGGCCGGCAGCGAGAAACCGGGCTTTCCCCGCTTCAAGGGAGTAGGACGCTATCGTTCCTTCACCTATCCGCAGTGGGAAAGAGGCGTGAGTTTGCAGGACGGCTTTCTGAGGTTGTCTAAGATAGGCGATGTTGCTATTCGCCTGCATCGTCCGCTGCAAGGCACTCCCAAGACCTGCACCCTCACGCACAAGTCGGACGGCTGGTACTGCTGCATTGACTGTGACGTGGAACCCGAACCGCTTCCTGAAACCGGCAGGGAAGTGGGCATAGATGTCGGCTTGGAGAACTTTGCCACGTTCTCCGATGATACGCCTCCTCTTCCCAATCCCAAGCCCTTGCATAAAGCACAAGCCGCACTGCGCACAAGCCAGAAGCGGTTGGAACGCCGCACACGAAGGGACAAGAACGGCAAACTCCTGCCGCGTCAGAGCAGGCGACGCGACAAAGCAAAGGTCTTGCTGGCAAAGGCGCATCAGCGGGTGGCGAGAGCCAGATTAGATTTCATCCACAAGGTTGTCCATGACCTGCTCGCCCGTTTCGACACCATTTACATCGAGAAGCTCAACATTGCGGGCATGTTGAAGAACCATCACCTTGCACGAGCCATTATGGATGCCGGTTGGGGGCTGTTCTTTGCTGTTTTGAAGTCACAGGCTGCAAGAGCCGTCAGACGGGTGATAGAAGTGCAGTCCCAGCAGTAACCAGTCAGAATTGTTCCGATGTGGCGAGTACGTGCCCAAATCACTCTCCTGCCGTACGCACTCTTGTCCCTACTGCGGCCTTGTGCTGCATCGGGATGTAAATGCCGCCCGCAACATACAGAAGAAGGGCAGGGACGCTGCCTTCAGCGAGAGGGCTGTGGTAAATGCCCTCGCAGACCTGAGAATATGAAGCCCTGGCGTTTACGCCTGGGGAGCCGTCACAGGATTCGCCGGATTGTGTCATAATGCGGCGAGGATGAACACGGCGCAAATTTTTGTACCTGAAGAAACAGCAAAACAGCCGCGCGCATGAAAACGGAAGCGCGAGACCGTGAACAACAGCGAAGGAGCCAAGATCATGAGTTTGATTATAGATGATGTGATTGCGCGCGAAATTTTAGACTCGCGGGGCAACCCGACTATTGAGGTAGACGTGTATCTCGAAGACGGGACGCGGGGGCGGGCGGCGGTTCCGTCCGGGGCGTCTACGGGCGCGCACGAGGCGGTAGAACTGCGCGACGGCGACAAGACCCGCTACATGGGTAAGGGCGTTCTGACGGCTGTGGATAACGTCAACGACAAAATTGGGCCGGAAATCGTGGACATGGACGCGACCAGCCAACGCGCCATTGATATGCGGATGCTGGAACTGGATGGCACGACCAACAAGGGCAATCTGGGCGCGAACGCCATTTTGGGCGTGTCGCTGGCCGTCGCCCGCGCCGCAGCCGAAGCCCTGAGCCTGCAATTGTATCAGTACATCGGCGGCGTCAACGCCTGCACCCTGCCCGTGCCGATGATGAACATTTTGAACGGCGGCAAACACGCCGACAGCAACGTGGACTTGCAGGAATTTATGATTATGCCCGTCGGGGCGCAGAGTTTTTCCGAAGCCCTGCGCATGGGCACGCAGGTTTTCCACGCCCTGCGCACGGTGCTGAAAGGACGCGGCCTTGCGACCGGGTATGGCGATGAGGGCGGGTTCGCGCCCAACCTGTCGAGCAACGAAGAGGCCGTGCAGGTGATTATCGAAGCGATTGAGCAGGCCGGATTCGAGGCGGGCGGCGAAATCATGCTGGCAATGGACGCGGCAGGCACGGAACTGTTCGAGAACGGCAAGTACAACCTGAAAGGCGAAGGCCGCATCCTTTCGGGCGCGGAAATGGTGGATTACTACGCGAAACTCGTGGACAAGTACCCCATTCTCTCGATTGAGGACGGCCTGAGCGAAGACGATTGGGACTCGTGGAAACTCATCACGGAGAAAATCGGCGGGCATGTGCAGATTGTCGGCGATGACCTGTTCGTGACCAACACGGATCGCCTGGAGCGGGGCATCCGAACCGGCACGGCCAATTCCATTCTCATCAAGGTGAACCAGATCGGAACCCTGACCGAAACGCTGGACGCGATTGAAATGGCGAAGCGCGCGGGCTACACGGCCATCATTTCGCACCGCAGCGGCGAAACCGAAGATTCCACGATTGCCGACATCGTGGTCGCCACGAATGCGGGGCAGATCAAAACCGGCGCTCCCAACCGCACGGACCGCGTCGCCAAGTACAACCAACTGCTGCGCATCGAAGAAACGCTGGACGACATGGCTCTCTACGCAGGCCGTTCCGCGTTCTACAACTTGAAGTAAACCACGGGGGACACGGGGAACACGGGAGGAGAAGGGGAAAAGAACCGGAAAAAGGAACCGCGAAACACACGAACCTAAACGAAAAGAGGAAAATACAAAGAACCGCAAAGGGGCAAAGGGGGCAAAGAGGAGAAATCTCGTTCATAAGGTTCTTTCAACTCTTTTCTCCTATCCTTTTGTTCTTTTTTCGTTTATTTCGTGTGTTTCGCGGTTCTCCTTCCCCCTCTCGCCTCTCCGTGTTCCCCGTGTCCCCCGTGGTTTAAAAGTTTTTTGGAGTGTTGCTGTGGAGAAGGAGTATCACTGGTACGTGATTGGCTGTGACCGGTTGGGGCAAGCGCCGGTAGCGCAAAAAGAATTTGTAAGCCGCTGGCAGGAATTCGAGGCCCATGCGGAGCAATTAAAGGCGGCGGACGCGAACGGCACGTTGTTGAAATTGGATGCCGCAGACCGGGCGGAAATGGAAGCGCGCATGAAAGACGATCCGTTCGTTCGCGCGATTCTGGTCGGCATGGCGGAAGAAGGCGTCTCATTCTCGTAACTCGTTCTCGCAGGGGGCGTGACTATGGAAAATTGCGGCGATTATTTGGAATCGGCAGATCAGCATTACCACTGGTACGTGCTTGGCTGCGAATATTGGGGCTGGACGCCGTTGCTGAAAATGGACTTTCTGAACGATTACGAGCGCCTGCATCGGTGTGAGCGAGTCGAACTCGCGTACCGAGAAAAGTCCGCGGATACGGCTTTTTGGAAGGCGCAAGGATTTAGTGAAGGACTGCGCCTGAGCGACATGCTGAAGAACGTCAAGCAGGAAATTAATCGGCTTTGCGTGATTGACCGCGCGGTGTTGATGGGCAAGCGTTTGGATGGGGAGAGCGGCGCGTCTGTTGGGGCGCGTTTGCATCCGACTTCACCGACTTTAACGGGAACTGCCGCGAATCAATTGCCGTATGAGGATACAGAATCGAACGTATAGGATTCGTGGCCTGAGTAACAGTTCCTTCGCGTAATTTGTCAGGTGCTTGTTGTTCGCTTTTCTCCGTTATCATGTTGTAAATTCTGTTGGTTTGAGGCAACCGCGATTACTGCCACCACGTCCAACCTGCCTTCCGCTTCTTTGCGACGCAAGCCCCTGATGCAGCGCCGCCCTTTTGTGTTGCTTCTGACGGTTGCTGCCTGCCTGCTGTTCAGCGTTGTCGGCATGAACGCGGCGCGTCCGTTTGTGCTGGCGTCGCGTCTCCGCGACCGCAACGACGGCCTGGAACGCCAACTCAAACGCCTGCAAATCCAAAACCAGAACGCGGCCAAAGAACTCCGCGCTATTGAAACGCCGGAAGGTATCGAACTGGCCGCCCGCAAACTCGGCTACGTGTTCCCCAACGAGCGCAAACTCCGCATCCCCAACACGCCCGCCAATGCCCCTGCTTCCAGTCCCTCTGCTTCCACGCCAAGCCAACGTCCAATCCATAAAAATAGCCGCCCGGTCTTGTGACCGAACGGCTGCCGCTCAACTTGATTTATTCATAACTTTTCACCACCAAGACGCCAAGAACACCAAGAGAAAACAGGCAATTCAGAAGGCATAAAATCCAAGACAGGTTCGTTCTCTCCGGTAATTCTACAACGTCTTTCTTCTTATTTTTCTCGTTCTGCTTGGTGTTCTTGGTGTCTTGGTGGTGAAAAGTTAGGTTTATTCCTCGTACATGACTTCCGACTCGGTGTGCAGGCCATACGCTTGCGCAACCTCCGCGTCATGCGTTGCCAGAACGAAATAGCCTTTTTCCGGGCGGCTGCGTTCGGGATCGAAAACAACGCCCGCCTGCTGCATAGCCGTTAAGCGAACCGCCTCTTCCGGCAATAGGGCAAGCAGGTCGGTCAGGGAGTGTGCCTGTGGGAGCGGAATGGCGGTTTGTAAAATCGAAATGTATCGCGCAGGAATGGTCGTCACGCTTTGCCAGAGTTCCAGATACTTGCCGCGCACATAGGGATTCAATTGGTTTTGATAATCCTGCGGCAGGGCGAACATCTTGATGAGTTCCTGCACGTCGGCAAGGTCTTTGATACGGCCCGCGCCCGTGATGCCGGACGCGAGTTTCAGTTCAATAAGGGCAGGCAGCGCCAGATAGCGGATGTTATCGCGTTCAATGGCAACGGTTGCAGGGTCGGGAAACGCAACCGGCTTGGGCTTGCCGTCGCCGGGATACTCGCCCGCAATCAGAAACTCAATGCGAACGCCAAACTCGGCGTCACGCAGGTTCTTGCTGCCCGCAAACGGCGGCACGTAGCCGCGCCCTTCCAATTGCGCGTGAAGGATTTTCAGCCCTTCCCGCGTTACCAGAATGTCTACATCTTCAGTAAAGCGCCGAAACCCGTGCTGAAACAACGCCATGCCGCCGACAACCGCATAGTCAATGTGAAGGTCAGCAAGTCGCGCCGTAATTTTGCGCAAGGTGGCCTGCACCGCGCTTTTTTGCTCGAAGTGCAAACTTCCCTCCCTCAACGCCCACTCCGAATCATTTATCAATTGATCTTCATAGACAAAGGGTGTAGGAGCAAAGGCCGCTGTCATTGCTTTTAATCGCTTCAGGCGTTCGCGTGTTTCTGTGTCCAAAACAGTAGTGCCGTTTTCCAAAATTCAACCCTTTTCATCAAAATAGTTGACTTTAATGCGTATACGACGGCAAAACGGACAATTCCTTCCTATGCAGTCGCTGGTTGCACAAATTTTCGTTGTAAATGT